>NZ_AZVB01000011.1 GCF_000513995.1 Pseudoxanthomonas sp. J35 | reverse complement strand
GTTCAGGTGCCGGAAGCGCTTGATCTGGGTGTCATGCACCGGGTGCTGCCCCGATGCGGCAGGGTGCGCGAAGCGGCTGCCCGCAGTGAAATCGATGAGGATCGTCAACGACCTGGCCTGGGCATCGAAGCGCGTACCGCTCACGTACCAAGGCTGGGCCAGATTGAGGGCCGACGCGAAAAGCAGCCTCTCGTCCATGGGGTCAGGGCTCAGATAAGGAGAGCCGAATCCTGCCCGGCATCCACTCGGAATTCAAAAGAGGCAAATTAAGAACTACCTGGCCTACAGGTACGGCCTGCTTATCTCGGTTGATCAAGATATCCCCCATCTAGATATTAGTTGCTGGCGTCGCGGGCCAAACCCCATTGACGCACCCCCAATCTTCTAGCGCTGAGCGAGCGCTAGACTTCCCCAAGAATCACTCTGCTCGCGCCCCTCTGCACGAGCCATACGACTTCTGCAATTCCAACGTTAGCCCAAGCCTGTTTGACATTCTGTGATCGGACTCGCACACCTGCGCAAGTGAAATATTTACGCCTATGGCCTGCGAAGCGGCTCGAGTGCTCGAAACGACCTCCCATATTCGTCGGTGAGGTTCGCCGCTTCCTGCGGATTGCGGATTACCGTCGGCGTCAACAGCACGATCACCTCCTCGCGACTGTCGTTCACGACTTGGCGCCCGAATAGACCGCCCAGGACCGGCAGCCGGCTCAGACCAGGCACTCCGGACGAACCCGTGTCCTGTCCTTGGCTGATCAGACCGGCGAGCATGATCGTGTCGCCAGCGCGGATCGCCGCCTCGGTCTTCAACCGGCGGGTATCGATGCGCACGTTGCCGTTCTCGTCGGCGTCGGTCTGCGAGCCTGGCGTGCTGACTTCCTGGACGATGTCCAGGAACACCATGCCGTCGCGGGTCACCCGGGGACGGACCTTGAGGATGATGCCGGTATCCAGGTACTGCACCTGGGTATAGCGGCTCTCGCCCGTTCCCGGCATCACCGACACCGAGGTCACCGGAATCTGGCTGCCGACGATGAAGGTGGCCTCGGCATTGTTGCGGACCACCACCGAGGGCGTCTGCAGCAGCTGCACGTCGGTGACCCTGTCCAGCGCACTGATGACCGCGGCCGCGTTGCGGCCGAGGAAGGTCCAGCCCAGGCCGTTGCCGGTGACGCTGCCGGCGATGCCGCCCCATATGTCGCGGCCCAGCGCGCTGGGCAGGCCGGGACCCGCAGGCGGAGCGGCGGTCACCGCGTTCTCGAAATACCAGTTCACCCCGTAGCTCAGTTCGCCGGTGAGCTTGACCTCGGCGACCTGCGCCTCGATGTGCACCTGCAGCGGCATCACGTCGAGCTTGTCGATCACTTCCCGGATCGAACGCCAGGCGGAGGGACGCGCGCGGACCAGCAGCGAATTTGTTTCCTCCACCGCCGACACGCCGACCCGGTCGCCGTCCACCTCCAGGCTGAGGCTGGCGTTGCCGCTGGCCGCCGGGCTCAGCTGCAGCATGCCTTCGTTGGCTCCACCACCCTGGCCGCCGAAGCCGACCGTTCCGCCACGGCTGTCCAGCCCGCCGCTGTCCAGCTGCATGGGCGTGGCGCCGGGGGCCAGCGTGGGCCCGGCGGTGACACTTCGGGCGCCGGTGCCGACGCCGTAGACTTCGGCCAGGCGTTCGGCCAGATCGCGCGCCTTGATGTACTTGAGTTCGTAGGAATACAGGCGCGCCCCCACACCGGCGCTGTCGATCCGATCCAGCCACTGCTGGACCTGGTCCAGGTAGGCGGCCTGCGGGGTGATCACCAGCACCGCGTTGGCGGCTTCCAGCGGCAGGAAGCGGAACATGCCGGCGCTGGGCGTCTTGCCACTGTCGCCGAACACCTTCTCCAGGTCCGCCGCCACCTGTCCGGCGCGGCCCGACTGCAGCGGGAAAACCCCGACCGACATGCCCGACAGCCAGTCGACATCGAACACCTGTACCGTGCGCAGGTAGTTCTCCAACTCGGCTGCGGTCCCGCCCAAGGTGATGAGGTTGCGGGTCGGGTCGACCGCGACGACCGCGTTGGTGCGTGCGTACGGCTCCAGCACTTTCTTCATTTCCTCCGCGCCGATGTAGCGCAGCGGCACCACGCGCACCTCGTAGCCTCGGGCTCGCGCGGCCGATCCCGCACGCGGTGCCACGCTGCCGTTCATGCCCTGGTCGGCCGGGACCACGTTGTAGCGTCCGCCGCTGTAGATCAGGCGTGCGTTGTTCTGGCCCAGGACCATGTCCAGCAGCCGCATCGCTTCGCCCGGCGATACCGGGTTGGGCGTGGCCAGGGTGACGGTGCCTTGGACGTCGGGCGCGATGACGTAGTTCTGGCCGAGCATCTCGCCCAGGATCGCCTTGACCACCGCGTGCAGCGATTCGCCCTCGAAGTTGAAGGTGGCCAGGCCCGAGCCCGCGTCGCTGGGCGACGGCGGCGCGAGGGCGGCCTCGTTGATGACCTGGCCGCTGCCGCGACGGATCAGCGGCTGGGGACGCGCGGCAACATCCTCCGCACCTGGCGCATCAGGGACGGCTGTAGTCCGTGGATCGCTGTTGCGACGGATATCGGCGGTGGGAACGCTGCTGCAGGCCGCGAGCAGGAACATGAGAAGAAGGGTGGCGATCGTGCGCAAGGTCATGCCGGTGCTCTTGGAGTGTGTCGTTGAGGCCATGCGGGTCCCAGGCCTCATTGTTTGAGTCGCTGGCGGCGTTCTTCGATCCGCCGCCGGATGTCTTCGATCTGTTGCTGCGTGCCGGCAGCGGGAACTGGCGACGCAGGCTGCGCCAGGGTCACGCTGGCGCCCGTGGCCGGTGGTGGCACCGGGGGCGTGGCCGCCGACGCAGGCGCGGGGAAACCGGGAGCCCCCCCCCGCCCTGAGCGGCCGCCTTCGTAGGTCTGCAGCGCCAACGAACGGGTGCCGCCGGGCCCGGCCACCGCCGCCGCGCGGGGTTGCAACGAAAGCAGCCGCCAACCCGCCACCTCGGGACCGTCCAGGCGCAGCCGCAGCGAGGCGCCGTTCGGCGTCTGCAGGGTCGCCAGTTGCAGGCCCGGCGTGATCAGCACGCCGGTCAGGCGGACGTCTTCGGCCGCGGCCGGCTCGGCGTCGGGAACGAGCTGGAAGGCCTTGGGCAGGCGGTCCGCGGAGAACAGCGGCTGTGCGGCGATGCCGGAGTAGCGATCGAAATCCCGCAACCGCTCCGGCGCCTGCTCGGGCAACGCCGGTATGGCCAGCGCCGCCGCGCCGGCCTCCTTCCCGGCCGCCGGCGCAATCCGCCCGCCCAGGCCGGTCATGGCCAACAGCCATACCGATACCGCCCAGCCGGCCACCACCACCAGCAGCCAGGTGCGGGCATTCAATGCTTCAAGGCGCATCGCCGACCTCCACCGGGACGCCGGTGGCCCCTTCCTGGTCGAGATAGCCGCTGAGGTCGAAGCTGGCTTCCACCCCGCCGCTGTTGTCCCGGCCGTCCGCAGTCCGCTGGGCCAGCAGGCTCACCTTGTCGACGAACAGCCGTGGCTGCCCGCTCTCCAGCGCATGCAGCACTGCGGCCAGTGCCGGCACGCCGCAGCGCAGGTGCGCACGGAGCGACACGCGGATGAAGCGGCCTTCTTCGGTCTCCGCCGGCAACGGGGAGCGGTTGTGGATCGCACAGGTGCGGCCGTCGGGACTGGCGGCCAGCACTGCCGTTTCCAGGCGCTGCGCCAGGCCCGCGCTGGCGAGTTCGGCGCTGCGCTCGGGCAGGAAGCCGGGACGTCCGGCCAGCGCGCCGGCGACTTCCTGCAGCTGTCTTTCGACCTGCGCTGCCTGCCGTAGCTGCGCCTGGATGCGCTGGTCGCGTTCCTGCAGGTCCCGGATCCGCTGGTCGGCCTCGCGCATCGGCCCTGTCCAGGCCGGATGCACGATCAGTGCGTAGGCCGCCGCCAGGACGGCGAGGAGCAAGGCCAGCGCCATCCAGCGCTCGCGCCTACTCGGTGCCGGGGTCGCCATCGGCGGTCTCCGTTGCTGAAGAGGCACCGCCCGCCAACTGGGCGGTCACGGTGAAGCGGTTGCGGCCGGACGCCGGGTCGGACTGGAGCGTGCCGGCCAGCGCCGGCTTGCGCCACAGTGGCGCGCCCTCCATGCGTTCGATCAGGGACGGCGCATCGCCGCTGGACCCGACCAGCAGCAGTTGGTCGCCCTCGATCGAGAACTTCTCGAGCCAGGTGCCCTCGGGCAGGCGATGCGTCGCCTCGTCCCATACTTCCACCACGGTGGGCCGCGCGGCACGGACCCGGTCGAGGAATGCGGCACCTTCGACCAGTGCCGAGAGCCGGCCGCGCTGCGCCGCGACCTGCCTGGCCTGCGCGGACTCGGCTTCGACCCGGCGCTGCAATGCGTCGGCGGCGTCACTCCGGTTCTTCAGGACCTGGTGGCCGGCACCGCCGATGGCGAGCAACGCGACCGCGGCCAGGAGCAGGTTCCAGCGCCGCAGCGGATCGGTCCGGCGGCGCCGCTGCGCCGGCGGCAGCAGGTTGAACCCCAGTGGCCGGCCCTGCGCATCGGCCAGGTCGATGCCGGCCAGCGCTGCCGGGGTTTCCCCCTGCCCGCCCAGTTCCCGATCCAGCACGCGCCGCGGCACGACGACGATCTCCACATCGATCTGTCCGTCGTCGCTATGGCCGATCGTGCGGGCGTCGTAGTGGACTTCGCCGGCCGCGAACGGTGTCTGCCGGTCGATCTCGAATCCGACGACCTGCCGCAGGTGCCGCGATGCGGACGCCGGCAGGCGAAGGCGCCGACGCAATCCCGATGCGGTCGGCAGCAGCCACCAGCGCGGCAGGGCGGCCGCACGCGCAGCCAGCAGTCGGTCAAGATCGAGCGAGTCGCCCACGACGGGGATGCGCGCCAGTTCGCGCAATCGTCCGTCCCCCTCCCAGAGGACGAGCAGCTCATCGGCCTGCCTGCACAGCAGCAGGCGGTCGTGGGCCCAACCCAGCAGGTCGCGCCAATCGCGGGGAAGCCACGCCGCCAGGCAGCCTCGCCACCAGTCCCAGAAATCAACCAGGCCCGGAAGCCGGCGCACGCCGACGCCTCCGGGACCAACGCCCGCCGTGTTCATCGTGTCGATGTCCCCCTTTCCCAACGCAAGACCGCATAGGTCGCACCCGGCACCGTGCCACTGCTCCGCACCGTCGCCCGCAGCACTGCTTCGCGGCCATCGACCAACGTAGCGCGGCTGTCGATGCTGTAGGTCCCGGTACCGGCTATCGGCTGTGCATCCCGATGTTCGTGGCCGATGCGCGCGACATCGGGCCCCAGCGCGGCAAGCACCGGCGCGGGAGCGAACTCGGCATTCGGGCGCGGCATGCCGCTGAACACCGTCAAGTGCGGCGCCAGGGCGGCGAACAGTTCCGGTGTCATGCCCAGCACCCGGTGCAACTCGGCCACGCTCTGGAACGGTGCATTCTTGGCGCCGTAGGCCCGGCCGGCGGCGGCGTACGCCGGATCCTCGGCGCCGCCACCGGGCTGGACCAGCGAATCCGGGTCGCGCCAGTCCGCGATCGCGCCGGCCAGCTGCTGGGCCGCCGCCGGCTCCGTGCCCACGGCGCGCAGCAACGCCGCCAGCAGTACCGGATCGGCCTGGTTGATGTCGACCTTGCCCGACTCGTCGACGATCCGCAGTTCGACGGAGGCGCCCGCGAAGGACCAGGCGTAGGGTCGGCCGTCGGCTGCCCATCGGCGCTGGGGATGCGGATCGGCCAGGCGCGCCATCGCGTACTCGATGCCGGCGCGCGCGACCTCCTGGGCCTGTGCACCGTCGGCCTGCACTTTCCCCTGCAGCATCTCCACGCGCGAGGCCAGTGCGAAAGCGCCGATCGTCGCCACCATCACCACGATCAGCCACAGTACGAGCGGAAGCGCTGCGCCGCGCTGCACGCCTGCGCCATGACCGCCTGGCCGGCCGCCGACCTGCCGGCTGAGCCAGCTGAGCCGGCCCGGCAGGGATGCACCCGTCCGCCTCATGGCGTGGCTCCGGCACCGCCGTTGGGCAGCGACACCACCATCGGTGGCCACGCCTCCCCCTCGTCCGGCTCGATCACGACCTCGACCTGCAACGGCATCCGCTCCGGCCAGGGCCAATGCGCCTGCCAGTCGCCAAGGCCGCCTTGCGGGTCGATCCCGCGATAGCGGAAGCGCACCGCCAGCAACCGATCGGCCAGCATCTCCGGTGGACGCGCGGCCGTCCCGGCGACCACCCTGCCCGCCTGGACCATCGACAAGTCCAGCAGCAGCTGTCGCCGGTTGCCGTTGCCGTCCACCTGCAGTTCGTGCAGATACGGCCCTCCCTGGCCCAGGTACGGCGGCAGATCGGCGACGAAGCGCATCCGCTCCGGTTCGCCGACGAAGCGCAGCGGACGTGCGCCGTCGCTGCTGTCGAACGCGATCGGCAAGGCGCCGGCCAGGCGCCAGCGCAGGAAGCCCTCGACCGCGCGCATGCGCTCGCTGCGCGCGGCGATGGCTTCGCCACGTGCAGTGACGGTCTGGGCGGACCGGATCACCGCGAAGGCCAGCGCCAGTCCGGCCGCCAGCAACACCATGGCCAACAGCACTTCGATCAGGCTGAAGCCTCGCGCGCGCACGGCGACCGGACCGGCAGCGATGGATGGACCGGGCATCAGCGGACACCTTCCGCGGGAACCAGCCGCAGGGTGTGCCAGCGCATTGCCTGGGCGGGCCCGTCTCCCCAGCGGACCTCCAGGGTCAGCTGCCGCAGTTGCGGCGAGGCGGACCGCTCCGGCATCGCCTGGACAAGCGCAGGGTCGGCGTAGGGTGCGATCTCCAGTGTCCAGCGGTAGCGATCCCGGTCGAAGGTGCCCTCCCTCCGTCCGGGCTCCAGCGCCTCGCCGACGCCGGCCTGGGCCAGCAGCGATTGCGCGTGCAGGCTGGCGCGGCTGAGCTCCTCCCAATGACGCACCTGCCGCGCGGCGCCCGACAGTGCGCCCAGCAGCATCGTCAGGGCCAGCGCCAGCAGGGCGAAAGCGACGATCACCTCCAACAGGGTGAAGCCGGCGCAACGCGCGGCACCGGCTCGGCCTGCGCGGCGAAGCCGCCGCCTCACCGCACGCCCTCCACCGACAGGCGGCTGAGCGTCACCTCGCCGGTGAGCCAGGCCACGTCGACCTGCCAGACGGCGCCTCCCGACGCCAGGCGCACGCGTCCGCCGGTGGAGCCGCCGTCCTCGAAGAACACGATCGCGCCGGTGCCGGGACCTGGCTGCACTTCACGCGCGCCGATGAAACCGATCTCCACGGCATCCGGAACCCGGCCCTGGCGCGCGCCGGCCGCCCGCCAACGCCGCTGCTGCGGATCGATCTCGAACCGCTGCATCTGTCCGCTGGCGATCGCCTGCGCCCGGGTGTAACGCAGTTGCGCGGCGATCTCCTTGGCGCTGCCGCGCATCCGCACGCCGTCCAGGCCACCGCTGTACGCCGCCACGGCAAGCGTGCCGGCCAGCGCAACCAGCGCCATCACCAGCAGCAGTTCGAGCAGCGACATGCCGTTCGCACGCCGGCGGCAGACCCGCATGCTCACGCTGACGTCCCGTTGCGCACCGGCGGCACCGCTCCAGTCATTCGTAGCGGACCTCCGCGTCGTAACTGTCGCCGCCAGGCTTGCCGTCCTTGCCCAGACTGAACAGGTCGAAGGGCTGTGACTCGCCCGGCACCCGGTACTGGATCGGATGGCCCCAAGGGTCGTTCAGTTCGGCCGCCTTGGCGTAGGGTCCGAGCCAGCCGCCGGCATTGCCGGGCGACGTCACCAGATCCTCCAGCTTCCCTGGCAGCCGCCCGGTATCCAGCTGGTAGTTCTCCACCTTCCCCGCCAGGGTCTGGATCTGCGACCGTGCCAGGTTGGCCTTGCCGCGGTCCGCGCCGCCGAGCACCCGGCTGCCGACCAGGGTCAGCACCCCGCCGATCAGCACCAGCACGATGATCATTTCCAGCAGGCTCATGCCCGCCTGCCGGAAACCCCTGCGTACGGGGCGCGGCCGGGCGATGGTTCGCATTGCGGTCTTCTCCATGGATTGCATTCTTCGGTGGCGCGTCGCACTCATCCCAAGGCACCGGTCAGGTCGTACAGCGGCACCAGCACCGCGACGATCACCAGGCCCACCACGGACGCCAGCACCAGCGTCACCGCAGGCACCAGCGCCGCGAGCAGGCGGTCGATGGCGCGCTGGGTCTCCTGCTCGAAGACCTCGGCGGCCTTGAGCAGCATCCTGTCGAGCGCACCCGATTCCTCGCCTACCTGGATCATCTGCAGGGCCAGCCGCGGAAAGCGCCCGCCCTCGGCCAGCGCCGCGGACAGGCCGAGGCCATCGCGCACGCGGTCGCAGGCCATGCCCACGTCCGCGGCCAGTGCCCGGTTGCCGAGCACGTTGCGGGCGATGCCCAGCGCGCCCAGCAGCGGCACCCCGTTCTTCAGCAGCGTGCCCGCGGTGCGCGCCAGGCGCGCGGTCTCCAGCCGGACCAGCAACGGCCCGAGCGACCGGCGGCGCAACAGCCAGGCGTCCAGGCGCAGGCGGGCCTGGGGATCGCGTCGCTGGCGGTCGAGCCACCACGCCGCCACGGCCAGCGCCACCGGCAGTACCGGCCAGCCCGTACGCACGACCAGCCCCAGCCACAGCACCAGGAGGGTGAACCATGGCAGCGGCACCTCCAGGCTCTCGTACATCAGCGCGAACTGCGGCACGACGTAGCCGAGCAGGAACAGCAGCGCCAGTCCCACCACCACCAGCAGGATCGCCGGGTAGATCAGGGCATTGACCACGCGCGTCTTCAAGGCCTGGCTGCGCTCCAGGTACTCGGCCAGGCGCTGCAGGCTCTCGTGCAGGTTTCCGCCGGCCTCGCCGGCGCGGACCATGTTCAGGTACAGCCGTGAGAACACGCCATGCTGCCGTTCCAGCGCCGACGACAGCGACGCGCCGCCACGCAACGCCTCACGCACATCGGCGATCAGCCGCCGCGTCCGGTCGTCGTCCGGCACTTCGAGCAGGATCGATAGCGCCCGGTCCAGCGGCTGCCCGGCGCCGAGCAGGGTCGCCAGCTGCTGGGTGAACTGCGGCAGTGCATCGCCCGCCAGCGGCCTGCGGCGCGCCAGGGTCCGCAACCACGCGCCGCCACCAGCCGCGCCGGCAGGCCAGGCCTCCACCGGGAGATGGCCCTGCTCCTGCAGCCGCGCGATTACCTCGGCATCGCTGGCCGCCTCCATGCGCCCTTCCAGCATCCCGCCGCGCGAATCGATCGCCTTGTAGTCGAAGAAGGCCATGCGCCTAGCCTTCCTCCGTCACGCGCAGCACTTCCTCGAGGGTCGTCTCGCCACGCAACGCCTTGGCCACGCCGTCCTCGTACATGGTCCGCATGCCGCCTTCGCGGGCGATGCGCTCGATCTCGTCGGCGCCGGCCCGGCGCATGGTCGCGGCGCGCAGGGCGTCGTCCATGACCAGCAGCTCCATGATGGTGGTCCGCCCCAGGTAGCCAGTGGGTGTCAGCGTCGACGGCCGCGGCCGGTGCAGCCGGATCTCGCCCTGCGGCTGGAAGCGGCGCAGACCGAAGCGTTCGATCTCCTCCGGCGAGGCCGGATAAGGCTCGGCGTGGGTCGGCTCCAGGCGCCGGACCAGGCGCTGGGCCAGGATGGCATTGACGGTGGACGTCAGCAGGTAGTCCTCCACGCCCATGTCCAGCAGCCGCGCCATCCCGCCGGCGGCGCTGTTGGTATGCAGCGTGCTCAGCACCAGGTGACCGGTCAGCGCCGACTGGATCGCGATGCGCGCCGTTTCCAGGTCCCGCATCTCGCCGATCATGACGATGTCCGGGTCCTGGCGGACGATGCCGCGCAGGGCGCTGGCGAAGTCCAGCCCGATCGTCGGCTTGACCTGGATCTGGTTGATGCCCTCGATCTGGTATTCGACCGGGTCCTCGACCGTGATGATCTTGACGCCCGGGGTGTTGAGTCGCGACAGCGCGGCGTAGAGCGTGGTGGTCTTGCCCGAGCCGGTCGGGCCGGTCACCAGCAGGATCCCGTGCGGATGTGCCAGGGCACGCTGGAACTGCGACAGCAGTGCGTCGGTGAAGCCCAGCTGCCGGAAATCGAACACCACCGTCTCGCGGTCGAGCAGGCGCATCACCGCGCTTTCGCCATGCGCGGTCGGCATCGTGCTCACGCGCAGGTCCAGCTCCTTGCCCTGCACCCGCAGCATGATCCGCCCGTCCTGCGGCAGCCGGCGTTCGGCGATGTTGAGCTTGGCCATGATCTTGACCCGGCTGAGCACCGCGGCGGTGAGTTGGGCTGGCGGGCTTTCGCCCTCGGACAGCACGCCGTCGATGCGGTAGCGCACCTTCAGCCGGCTCTCGAACGGTTCGATGTGGATGTCCGAGGCGCGCAGCTCCACTGCACGCTGGATGATCAGGTTCACGAGGCGGATGACCGGCGCCTCGGAGGCCAGGTCGCGCAGGTGCTCGATGTCGTCGACACTGCTTCCGTCGTTGCCATCGGCCGTGTCGACGATCACACCCATGGTGGTGCGCCCTTGACCGAAGAAGCGCTCGATCAATGCGTCCACCTCTGTCCCTATGCCGACCTTGGGCGCGACTTGCAGGCCGGTCGCAAGGGCAATCGCGTCCACGGGGTATGGGTCATGGGGATCGGCCAATACCACTTCGACGACGCCATGGCGTGAAGCGATGGGACATATCCGGAACTGGCGCAGGAATCGCAGCGAGATGCCCAGGCTTTCAAGACTCAGGCCATCACCCGGCTCCAGCGAACCGAGCACCGCGCCATCGATCAGCGGGAGGCCGAGGATATCGGCACAGGCTGCCGCCTTGTCCTGCTCCGACAACAACCCGAGCCGGGCCAGCAGCCCGAGGCGACCGGCCTCCGCCCCGGAACCCAGACTTTGGATTCGCTGCAGGTCGCCAGCTTTCAGCCGACCGGACGCGACCAAGGCATCGATGATCGACGCCTCGGCGTTCAGGACACTCCCAGTCGCTATCGCACCTTCTCGAGCAAGCGAGCCGGCTTCTAGTTCTTTCATGGACCCGCTTGACCCCATCCCCTAGGCCAAGCGCCGCATGCGCTTGCCCGGCACCCAAGCTAGCCGGAGGCAGGCCAAATTTTTGTGATATGCGCCTCGATTCGGCCAGCGCGCACGCCAGGCGGGAATCGAACCGGGCCGGGGCAGCGGGCTAATGGGCCGCCAGGCCATCCCGCTGCCACGAAGATCGCAAACGGACGGCGGGCCGGTATAGCGTGGGCACCGACACCATCACCCGGCCTTGATGGGAACGGCGGCAGGCTGGCCACGTCCCGCACGGAACCGACGCCATGCCCCAGCTCCGCATCCGCATCACCGGCAGCGACGACGACCTGCGCGCGGTGGCCGACCTGCTGCAGAGCGTGGAGGGCATCAAGCACGTGGAGGAGGTGGCCGACCTGATGCCGCGCATGGACGACGACGATTCCAGCTCGGCCGGGCTGTCGGACGATGTCGGCCCCGGCACCCACGAACTGGAGGTGGACGCTCCCAACGAGTACACCGCCGGTCGCGTGCGCGAGGCGGTGGAGGAGCTGGCGATCCGCCTGGGCCTGGTGGTGGAGTTCGAGACCGACGGGGAGTGACCCCGCTTCGACCGGCGCCTCAGAAGCTGGCGCCGTCCACCGGCACGATCTTCAGCGTCGCCAGGTCCACGTCCGGCAGGCAGCGCACGTTGACCGCGACCGTCTTCGCCCCGCTCTGCGGATCGACGCCCTCGCTGAACGGCGCGATGCCGCAGGCCGTGCAGTGGTGGTGGTCGATGTGGTGGCGGTTGAAGCGGTAGGTGGCGACGTCCTCCGGCAGCGAGACCAGGTTCAGCGCCTCGCGCGTGCCGAACCAGAGCAGGCCGCCGCGGCGCCGGCACATCGAGCAGTTGCAGTCGTAGGCCTCGGCGATCGGTTCGCCGGTTTCCAGTTCGAAGGCGATGCGGCCGCAATGGCAGCTTCCCGCGTACTTCATGGCTGTGCTCCGTGGCCGGGCGCACAGGGTAACCGCTTGGCGCCCGCGCACCAGTCCCCTCCTCCGGCACGTGCGCCGGGCCGCCGCCGCGGCCTATGCTTGGCGCTTTCCGCCCGCTGGAACCCTCCCATGCGCCACACCCTGCTCGCCGCCGCCCTCCTCGCCGGCCTGGCCGCCTGCCAGAAGGCCGAATCGCCCACCCCGCCCGCCGGCACCCGCAGCACCGTGGCCGCCGCCGACAGCGCGGCCGACGCCGCCTTCGCCGACCTGTCGCAACGCGCGCTCGACGGCTGGCTGCGCTCCTCGCCGGTCCGCGCCACCCGGATCGGCGAGCACCGCTACGACGGCGAGCTGGACGACCTGGGCGAAGAGGCCCGGCGCGGGCGCCTGGAGTTCGCCCGCGCGATCCTCGCCGAACTGGAGGCGATGGACATCGCCGCGCTGGCGCGCGAGAACCAGGTCGACGCCGCGATCCTGCGCAACCAGCTGCGCTACGAACTATGGATCGGCGAGACCCTGCAGAGCTGGGCCACCGACCCGCAGATCTACAACAGCCTGGCCGGCGGCGCGATCTACGGCCTGATGGCGCGCGAGTTCGCGCCGCTGCCCGAGCGGTTGCGGTCGGCCACCGCGCGCATGGAGAAGATCCCCGCGCTGCTGGCGCAGGCGCGCGCCAACCTCGACCCGGCGCGGGTGCCGAAGGTCCATGCCGAGACCGTGGCCAGGCAGAACGCCGGCATCCTGCGCATCGTCGAGAACTACATCGCCCCGAACCTGGACCAGCTGGACGGCGCCGACCGGCAGCGGGCCGATGCGGCGATCGCAGGCCTGGAGCGGGCGGTGGCCGAGCACCAGCAATGGCTGGACGGAACCCTGGTGCCCAATGCGAAGGGCGAGTTCCGCATCGGCGCCGAACTGTACGACCAGAAGCTGCAGTTCGCCCTGCTGTCCTCGCTGTCGCGCGCGGAGATCAAGCAGCGCGCCGAGGCCGAACTGGCGCGCGTGCGCGGGGAGATGTACGGCATCGCCCGCCAGGTGCTGGCCGAGCGGCCGGACGCGCCCGAACTGCCCGGGGACCCCACGCCCGCGCAGCAGCAGGCGGCGATCGAGGCGGCGCTGGAGCTGGCCTACGCCGAGCGCCCGGCGCGCGACCGGGTCGTGGCCGACGCCCAGGCCGCGCTGGACCGCGCCACCGAGTTCGTCCGCGCCAGGGACCTGGTGACCCTGCCCGACGCGCCGGTGGAGATCATCGAGATGCCCGAGTTCCAGCGCGGCGTGGCGGTGGCCTACGCCGACTCGCCGGGGCCGCTGGACAAGCACCTGAAGACCTTCTACGCGGTCTCGCCGATCCCGGAGGACTGGAGCCAGGCGCAGGTCGACTCGTTCCTGCGCGAATACAACTCGCGCATGATCGAACTGCTGAGCATCCACGAGGGCACCCCGGGCCACTACCTGGAGGGCTGGCACTCGGCCAAGCACCCCTCGACCCTGCGCGCGGTGCTGCGCTCGGGCATGTTCGCCGAGGGCTGGGCGGTCTACACCGAGAAAATGATGGCCGACGCGGGCTACCTGGACAACGATCCGCTGTTCCGCCTGGTGCAGCTGAAGTTCTACCTGCGCACCATCGGCAACGCGATCCTCGACCAGGGCGTGCACGTGGACGGCTGGACGCGCGAGCAGGCGATGGACCTGATGGTGAACCAGACCTTCCAGCAGGAGCGCGAGGCCGCGGGCAAGTGGGTGCGCGCGCAGCTGACCTCGGCGCAGCTGCCGACCTACTTCGTCGGCGCGCAGGAGCACTTCGACACGCGCAAGGCGGTGGAGGCGAAGCTGGGCGATGGCTTCAAGCTGAAGGCCTACCACGACCAGGTCCTGTCCTACGGCGCCCCGCCGGTCCGCTTCGTCCGCCAGCTGATGCTGGACGAGCCGATCCAGTAAGACTGAAGGGCGCCGTGAGAACGGCGCCCTTCTTCTGTTGGGCGCTGGGAAACAGTGAAGGCAAGAGGAAGAGCAACAACAGCAACAACGACGTTAGGCGGGCAGGCTTCGGAGGGAGCCGCGGCAGCGCGGGGGTATGCCGCATCGCGCGGTTCCGCCATCCCTGGCTCCAACGCGCGAACGCAGCACATCCATGTGCTGCTTGCGGCATACCCCCGCGCTACCACGTCTTTCGGCCCGTTGAGGTCGCAGCTTCGTTCCTGTCCCCTCTCCCACCGGGAGAGGGGCCGGGGGAGAGGGTCGGGACCTCAAGCCACGCTGGCATACCTACCCTCTCCCCAACCCCTCCCCCGGAGGGGGAGGGGCTTGCCTCGTAGCCGGATAAGCGAAGCGCATCCGGGAAACGGATTCAGACAGGCGCGTCTCCCCGGATGCGGCCTTCGGCCTTACAGGGATCACTCCACCGGCTTCAGCACCAGGTCCTGGAAGTCGAAGCTGAAGTCGGTCAGGTCGGAGGCGGCTTCCATGCGCGCTTCGCGCGGCTCGCCATC
Organism: Pseudoxanthomonas sp. J35; assembly: GCF_000513995.1. Taxonomy (GTDB): domain Bacteria; phylum Pseudomonadota; class Gammaproteobacteria; order Xanthomonadales; family Xanthomonadaceae; genus Pseudoxanthomonas. Next base: position 117,764 of record NZ_AZVB01000011.1, on the reverse strand, counting down.
GGCATCGAGGGTGAAGGTCACGAAGGCGTCGCCGTTGAGGGTGCGGTCGTCCCACTTCACCAGGAAGGTGTCGTGCTGCCAGTGCTCCAGGGTGCCGGTGAGCAGCGGGCTGCGCGGGAAACGCATGCGCAGGCGGCTGTTCTCCTGTTCGATCACCACGTCGCCGTACCACGCATCGCGCCAGGTGCCGGTCCAGGCCGAATCGGGCAGCGAGGGCTTCGAGCGCCTGTCGCGCGCGGCGACGCGCTTCGCCCATGCCTCCTCAGCCTTGGCGCGCGATTTCTCCGCCGCGGCGGCGTAGGCGGCGATCCAGTCGTTCTTCTCCGCCGGCTGCAGGAAGGCGTCGAGGATCTGCAGGGTCAGGGCGTTGAACGCGCCGCCGGATTCCTGGTTGGTCAGCACCACCACACCGAGGTTCCGACCCGGCACCAGGGTGACGCGCGAGACCATGCCGGGCCAGCCGCCGGTGTGCCATACCAGCCGCTCGCCGCGGTACGAGGACGTCATCCAGCCCAGGCCGTAGCCGAGGAAGTCCGGCTTCGACGGCGCCAGTTCGGGCACTGCCGGTTCGGCGATCGGGATCGGCGAGACCAGCGACCACATTTCCTTCTGCCTTGCCGGGGTGAACAGCGCGTGCTCCCTGCCCTGTCCGTCGGTGAAGCTGCCGCCGGCCAGCTGCGCGCGCATCCAGCGGCCCATGTCGTGCACGCTGGAATAGATGCCACCGGCGCCGGCGGCGTTGTGCCAGGTCAGCGGGAAGGTCGGGCGCAGGGTGGTGAAGTCGGCCTTGGCGTGGCCGGTGGCGGCCGGGTCGCCGGGGCGCAGCGCGTCGACATTGAAGCGGGTGCCGGACATGCCCAGCGGATCGAAGAAGCGCTGCTGCAGGAAGTCGGCGTAGGACTGGCCGGAGACCTGTTCGATCACCAGGGTCGCGGTGGCATAGAGGATGTTGTCGTAGGCGTAGCGCTCGCGGAAGCCGGTCTTCAGCGGGACGCGTGCCAGGCGCTGCACGACTTCGGTGGTGCTGTAGTCGCTGCCTGGCCAGAACAGCAGGTCGCCGGCGCCCAGGCCCAGGCCGCTGCGGTGGGTGAGCAGGTCGCGGATGCGCATGTCGGCGGTGACGTACGGGTCGGACATCCGGAACCACGGCAGATGGTCGGTGACGCGGTCGTCCCAGGACAGCTTCTTCTCGTCCACCAGCATGGCCAGCGAGGCGGCGGTGAAGGCCTTGGTGTTGGAGGCGATCGCGAACAGGGTCTGCGCGTCGACCTTCTCCGGCCGGCCCAGCTCGCGCACGCCCCAGCCGCCCTCGAACACGACCTGCCCGTCCTTGACCACGCCTACGGCGATGCCCGGGACTTCGAAGCGCTCGCGCACCTCCTCCACCCAGGCATCGAGCGCCGTGGCGTCGAAGCTGGCAGCGGACTGCACGGTGCCGGCGGATCCGGTCGCGGCCTCCTGCGCGGCCAACGCCGGCAACGGCGCAAGCAGCGACAGGCCGAGGGCGAACAGGCAACGGAGGCGGAGCGTCTGGAGGCGTGGCGGCATGCGGGCTGTCCGGGTCGGAAAGCGTCGATTCTAGACATTGCCGGCCGTCTCCGGAGTGGCGGAAGTCCCGTCCGCCGCACGCCACCTCACCGGTGCTTTACGCTGGAGTGGCCACGCTGCCCCCGGCTGCATCGCACCGCTCGCCATGGAGATCGCCATGCCCCGCCCGCCCCGCACCACCAGCACGATCATCCCCTGCCTGCGCTATCGCGACGCCGAGGCGGCGATCGAATGGCTGTGCCGGGCCTTCGGTTTCGAGAAGAACGCGGTGTATGCCGAAGGCGGCGTCGTGCTGCATGCCCAGCTGACCTGGGGCAACGGCATGGTCATGCTCGGTTCCACCGGCGCCGCCAGCGAATGGGGCAAGCTGATCGCCCAGCCCGACGAGACCGGCATGCGCGAGACGCAGAGTCCCTGCGTCATCGTGGAAGACGTCGACGCCCACTACGACCGCGCGAAGGCGGCCGGGGCGACCATCGTCCAGGACATCGCCGACCAGGGCTATGGCGGACGCGGCTATTCCTGCCGCGACATCGAGGGCCACCTGTGGTGGTTCGGGAGTTACGACCCTTGGAAGGCATGAAGCGGATGCAGGCACACCCTATGGCCATGACGGAAACGCTGCGCGCATGAACGACCTGTTCTCGACCCCGCCCGCGCGCCATCCGCGCATCCACGTCGGCATCGGCGGCTGGACCTTCGCGCCCTGGCGCGGCGGCGTGTTCTATCCGCAGGGGCTCGTGCAGCGGCGCGAGCTGGAATACGCCAGCCGCCAGCTCACCGCGATCGAGATCAACGGCACCTACTACGGCACGCAGAAGCCGGAGACGTACGCGAAGTGGCGCGACGAAACCCCGCCGGGCTTCCTGTTCACCGCCAAGGCGCCGAAGCGGATCATGGCCAGCCGCAAGCTGTCCGCCAGCGGCGCGCAGGTCGAGGATTTCGTCGGCGGGATCGCCACCCTCGGCGACCGCCTCGGCGCGTTGCTGTGGCAGTTCGACCGGGGCCAGAGCCCGGCGCTGGACGACCTGGCCGCCTTCCTCGACCTGCTGCCAGCCGAAGCCGGCGGACGGTGCCTGCGCCACGCGCTGGAACTGCGCGACCGCGCGCTGTTCACCCCGGAGCTGCTGGCCCTCCTGCGCGCGCGCAACATCGCCCTGGTGTTCGCCGGCTCGGACGAGCACCCCTCCTCCGCCGACATCACCGCCGATTTCACCTACGCGCGGCTGATGCTCGCCCGCGGCGGACTGGCCCAGGGCTACCCCGACGCGGAGCTCGACGCCTGGGCGCGCCGCACCCGCCAATGGGCCGACGGCGGCGACCCGGACGACCTGCCGCACGTGGAGGCGCCCGTCGCCGGCGACACGCCGCGCGAGGCCTTCGTGTTCTTCATCGCCAGCGCCAAGGAACGCAATCCCGCGGCGGCGCAGGCCCTGCTGCAGCGGCTCGCCTAGCCCGGGCCGGCATCCACGCCGGCCGGCGTTCGTGCGAGGATGCGGCGCCATGACCGACGCCGCCCTCCGCACGCCCGCCTCGCCGCGCCTGGCGAAGACCCTGCTGGCCCTGTTCGTGGCGGTCTGGATCGCACTGGCGATCTCGCCCTGGTACCGCCAGGACTGGGCGCTGGAGAACGTGCTGGTGCTGGTGGCCGTGCCCGCGCTGGCCTGGGGCTGGCGGCGGATGCCGCTGACCGCGCTGAGCTATGCCTGCCTGTTCGTGTTCGGCATGCTGCACGAGGTCGGCGCGCACTACACCTATGCGGAGGTGCCGTACGACGCCTGGTTCCAGCGCCACCTCGGCTTCTCCCTGGACCAGGCACTGGGCCTGCAGCGCAATTCCTTCGACCGGCTGGTGCACTTCCTCTACGGGCTGCTGGTCACCCCGGCCTGCATCGAGCTGCTGGACCGGGTGGCGGCGCCGCGCGGGATCTGGCGCTACGTGATGCCGGTGAGCTTCATCATGTCGCACTCGCTGCTGTTCGAGATGTTCGAGTGGCTGGCCGCCAGCGTGTTCGGCGGAGACCTGGGCCAGGCCTACCTCGGCACCCAGGGCGATGTCTGGGATGCGCAGAAGGACATGCTGATGGCGACCCTGGGCTCGATGCTGGCGGTAACCGTGCTCGGCATGCTGGGCTGGCTGTCGCCGCGGCGCTGATCCCGGCGCGCGACCGGGAAAAATCGCATGCGGCCAACGTCGCAGGGCTGCCACCGGGCGATAATGCGCGCATGCCGATGACCGACACCGCCCGCGCCCAGCTGCAGATCCACTTCTGCGTCCTGCTCTGGGGCTTCACCGCGATCCTCGGCAAGCTGATCAGCCTGCCCGCGCTGCCGCTGGTGTGGTGGCGGATGCTGCTGGTGGTGGCGGCGCTGGCCCTGGTGCCGCGGGTGTGGCGCGGGCTGAGCGCCTTGCCGCCACGGCTGTTCCTGGGCTATGCCGGCATCGGCGTGGTGGTGTCGCTGCACTGGCTGACCTTCTACGGCGCGATCAAGCTGGCCAACGCCTCGGTGGCGGCCACCTGCATCGCCCTGGCGCCGGTATTCACCGCGGTCATCGAGCCGTGGGTCGCGAAGCGGCCGTTCCGTCCGCGCGAACTGGCGCTGGGCGTGGCGGTGCTGCCGGGCGTGGCGATGGTGGTCGGCGGCGTGCCCGACGGCATGCGCCTGGGCGTGGCCGTGGGCGCGCTGTCGGCGCTGCTGGTGGCGGTGTTCGGCTCGTTCAACAAGCGCCTGGTCGAGCACGCCGATCCGCTCACCGTCACCGGCATCGAGCTGGGTGCGGGCACCCTCGCCCTTACCGCGCTGGCGCCGTTGCTGCCGACGCTGATGCCGGCCTTCGACGGCGACCTGCTGGCGGTGCCCGGGCTGTACGACGGCACCCTGCTGCTGGTGCTGGCGCTGGGCTGTACCCTGCTGCCGTTCGCGCTGTCGCTGGTCGCGCTGCGCCACCTCAGCGCCTACAGCGTGCAGCTGGTGACCAACCTCGAACCGGTCTACGCCATCGTCCTGGCCGCGCTGCTGCTGGGCGAACAGCGCGAGCTGACCCCGCTGTTCTACCTGGGCGTGGCGGTGATCCTGGGCGCGGCCTTCCTGGATCCGCTGCTGGCGCGGCGCACGACGGCCAGGGCGCCGGTGCCGGGCGACGTGCAGCATCCGGAGGTACTGGGGACCTCGGAAGCGCGGCAGGTGGTGGACTAGCGGTATCCGCGCAGCGGGCGGCGGTCAGGCCTTGGATTCGACGCGATCGCGGCCGTCGCGCTTGGCCCGGTACAGGGCTTCGTCGGCGCGTTCGAGCAGGGATGCGTAGGTCTCGCCCGGGCGGTAGGCGGTCACGCCGATGCTGGCGCTGACCACCGCGCCCAGCGGCAGCGTGCCGACCGCCTGGCGCAGCAACTCGCACTGCGCGCGCGCCGAATCCAGCGTGGTGCCTGGCAGCAGCAGGGCGAACTCCTCGCCGCCGTAGCGCGCGGCCACGCCCGCCGCGGCGAAGTGCGCCTGCAGCACCTTGCCCACCTCGGCCAGCACCCGGTCGCCTTCGACGTGGCCGTGCACGTCGTTGATGCTCTTGAAATGGTCCAGGTCCAGCAGGGCCACGGACAGCGGGCTGCCGGAGGCGTTCGCCCGCTCGATCTCCACCGCCAGCGCCGCCGAGAAGGCGCGGCGGTTGCTCAGGCCGGTCAGCGGATCGGTGCGGGCCTGCTCGGCCAGCTGCGCGTTCTGCCGTTCCAGCAGCTCGGCGTACCGGGCCAGCTCGCGTTCGAACCAGGTCGACTCGCGCACCTGCTGGTCCAGCGCGCGGGTGACGCGGCGCAGTTCGATCACGTGCCCTGCCTGGCGCGCCAGCGCGCGCAACGCGGCGGCCTGCGAGGCTTCCAGGGTGCCGGGAACGCTGTCGAACACGCACAGGCTGCCCAGGGCCATGCCCTCGCCGTCCAGCAGCGGCACGCCGGCGTAGAAACGGATGCTCTTCCCGCCGATCACCGGCAGCCGGCCGGCGAAGCGCTCGTCCTGTTCGGCGTCCTCGACCAGCATCAGCCGGTGCGGCTCGAGGATGGCGTACTGGCAGAATGAACGGTCGCGCGGGGTCTCGCAGGTGTCGAAGCCGTGGCTGGCCTTGAACCACTGCCGGTCCTCGTCCACCAGCGACACCGCGGCCATGGACTTGCCGGCCACGGCGACGGCCAGGTTGACCAGGTCGTCGAAGGCCTGTTCGCGGGGGGTGTCGAGCAGGCGGGCCGCGCGCAGCGCGGCCAGGCGCTCGGCGTCATTGTCCGGGCGGATGGGCTTGTTCACGGGAGTCCCTTCGGTTCATCCAAGTATGGCTCCCGTACCCCCGACGCTGGCTGAGCGGCGGCCTGGCACGGCCGCCGCGTGCAGGTTCAGTGGCAGACCAGGACCGGGACCGGGCTCAGCGCCACCACCTTCTGCGCGACCGAGCCCAGCAGCAGGGTCTGCAGCGCGTTCCTGCCGTGGCTGCCGATGGCCACCAGGCCGGCCTTCTTAGCCTTGGCTTCTTCCAGCACGGTCGGCACGACCTCGCCGATGGCCTTCTGCTCGGTGACCTTCAGCCCGGTCCGGCGCAGCAGCGGGCGCAGCGGCGCCAGCGCGCGCTCGGCCTCGCGCTCGTAGTACGCGCCCGGGCCAGCCGCGCCGAATTCCTTTTCCGCGGCCTTGGACAGGCGCGGGACCACGGTCAGCACGTGCAGCTGTGGCGGGGTCGCCATGCCCTTGGCCAGCCTGGCGACCTGGCGTACCACGGCCGCGGCCACCGGGCTGTCGTCCACCGCAAGCAGGATCTTCATCGTTCGTCTCCGAGGGATGTACAAGGCGTGCGGTGGGATTCTAGCGGGACGCCGCGCCGGGACGCGCTGATTGCGCTCAAGCGGGCCGGGTTTACCAGTCGCTGTGCTGCGGCAGCAGGCCGCGCAGTTCGGAATCGGTGAGGTTGCGCCATTGGCCCGGTTTGAGGGCGCCCAGCTTGATGTTGTCGATGCGCACGCGGCGCAGCTGGGTGACGCGGTAGTCGAACGCCGCCGCCATCAGCCGGATCTGCCGGTTGAGGCCCTGCTCCAGGACGATGCGGAAGCCGAACTTTGCGATGCGGCTGGTCCGGCACGGCAGGGTCATCTGCCCGTGGATGCGCACGCCGCGCGACATGCCGCGCAGGAACTCGTCGGTCACCGGCTTGTTCACCGCCACCAGGTATTCCTTCTGGTGCCGGTTCTCGGCGCGCAGGATCTGGTTGACGATGTCGCCGTTGCTGGTCAGCAGGATCAGGCCTTCGGAATCCTTGTCGAGGCGGCCGATCGGGAAGATCCGCTGCTCGTGGCCGACGAAGTCGACGATATTGCCCTTGACCGAGCTTTCGGTGGTGCAGGTGATGCCGACCGGCTTGTTCAGCGCGATGTAGACGTGGCGGCGCTTGCCGGCCCTGGCCGTGCGCGCCTTCAGCGGCTGGCCGTCGAGCAGCACGGTGTCGCCCTCGCCCACCACCGCGCCGACGCCGGCCGGCTGGCCGTTGACGGTGACGCGGCGTTCGGCGATCAGGCGGTCGGCCTCGCGGCGCGAACAGAAGCCGGTCTCGGCGATGTGCTTGTTGAGGCGGACGGTCATGCCGGCATTATCGCGGATCGGCGTGCGGGTTCGCGCGCGGCGCCGGCCTCGGACCGGCGCGACGCGGCGCCATCACATGGGAGGGAACGCGGGACGAGGCCCGCGCCGCGGCTCAGCGCGGCGCGGACGGGCCCTTGCGGTGCGGCCGGACCGGCGGCTTGCCGGCGCGACCCGGACGCGCGCCGTGCGGGCGGAAGCGGCCCTTCGGCGCGTTCTCCGACGGGGCGTGGCTGCCGTCCCACTTGCTGATCTTCAGCTGCTGGCCAACCACCCATGTCTTCTGCAGGTGCTGCAGGATCTCCGGCGGCATGCCTTCGGGCAGGTCGAGGACCGAATGGTCCTCGTGGATGTCGATGCGGCCGATGTAGCGCGCTTCCAGGCCGGCTTCGTTGGCGATGGCGCCGACGATGTTCCCCGGCTTGACCCCGTGCACGTGGCCGACCTCGACCCGGTACGCCTCCATGCCCGGCTGCGGCGCGTCGCGCGGCGGCTTGGGCGCGCGCGGGACGCGCTGGCCGAACGGCTCCTCGTCGCGACCGCGGTGCTCGCGCGGGGCGCGGGGTTCGCGCGGTTCGCGCTCGAAGCGCGCACGCGGCGCCGGCTCCTCACGCGCTTCCAGCAGCAGCGGGGTGTCGCCGTGCAGCAGCCTGGCCAGCGCGGCGGCCACTTCGGTGACGGTCACGTCGTGCTCGCCGGCGTAGCGTTCGACCAGCTCGCGGTAGTCGTCCAGGTCGCCGGCTTCCAGCGCGCCGGAGATGCGCTCGAAGAAGCGCGCGACGCGGCGGTCGTTCACCGCCTCGACGGTCGGCAGGCGCATTTCCTCGATCGGCTGCCGGGTGGCGCGCTCGATCGCACGCAGCATGCCCTTCTCGCGCGGGGTGACGAACAGGATCGCCTCGCCGCTGCGCCCGGCGCGGCCGGTGCGGCCGATGCGGTGGACGTAGCTTTCGGTGTCGTACGGGATGTCGTAGTTGAGGACGTGGCTGATGCGCTCCACGTCCAGGCCGCGCGCGGCCACGTCGGTGGCCACCAGCACGTCGAGCTTGCCGTCCTTGAGCTGCTGGATGATCCGTTCGCGCTGCTGCTGCTGCAGGTCGCCATTGATCGCGGCAGCGGCCTGGCCGCGCGCCTGCAGCTTCTCCGCGAGCTCCTCGGTGCCGGCCTTGGTGCGGGCGAACACGATCATCGCGTCGAACGGCTCGGCCTCGATGATCCGGGTCAGCGCGTCCAGCTTGTGCATGCCGCTGACGAACCAGTAGCGCTGGCGGATGTTGGCCGAGGTGGTGGTCCTGGCGGCGATGGTGACTTCGGCCGGGTCGCGCAGGTAGGTCTGGGCGATGCGCCGGATTGGCGCCGGCATGGTCGCCGAGAACAGCGCCACCTGGCGCTGCGGCGGGGTCTTCTGCAGCACCGCCTCGACGTCGTCGATGAAGCCCATGCGCAGCATCTCGTCGGCCTCGTCCAGGACCAGGCACTTGAGCTCGGACAGGTCCAGGGTGCCGCGGTTGAGGTGGTCGATCACCCGGCCCGGGGTGCCGACGACGACGTGCACGCCGCGGCGCAGCGCGTGCAGCTGCGGGCCGTAGCCCTGCCCACCGTAGATCGGCAGGACCTGGAAGCCGGGCAGCTTCACCGCGTAGCGCTGGAAGGCCTCGGCGACCTGGATGGCCAGTTCGCGGGTCGGCGCCAGCACCAGCACCTGCGGCTTGCCCTTCGACAGGTCGAGTCGCGCCAGCGCCGGCAAGGCGAAGGCGGCGGTCTTGCCGGTACCGGTCTGGGCGGTGCCCAGCACGTCGCGGCCGGCCAGCAGCGCGGGGATGGTCGCGGCCTGGATCGGTGAAGGCGATTCGTAGCCGACCGCGGACAGCGCGGCCAGCAACGGCTCGGGGAGGCCGAGGTCGCCGAAGTTCGGCGCGGCGGGGGATTCTTGGTCGGGGGCGGACATCCGGAGCTCCGGCGGCGCGCGCCGGGACGGCGCGGCGAGGCAATAAGAGCCGTTATTGTGCGCCCGCGGCCGGCCCTTGTCGCGTCGCAGCTGAATAGGAGCCCCGCATCGGTTCAGCCGGCGGGCGCGCCGGCGTACGGTCCGGCCTCAGCCGCCGCCCTGCTCTGCCGATGGCGCCGCCGCAGACGCGCCCTCGCCGGCCGTCGTGCCCACCGTCGGCAGCGGCTCGTCGCCGGCCTTGGCCGCCTCCGGTTGCGGCACCTCGCCCAGCGCATCGGGCAGCTCGTTGAATTCGGCCAGCGGGCTCTCCGCCGGGCAGTCGTCGTCGGGGAAGCCGAAGTCGCGGCGCAGTTCCAGGCCGCAGGCATTCAACGCGTAGACCCGGTCCTGGACCCGGCAGCGTTCGTCGAAGGCGCGCACCCAGGCGTCGCGGCGGCGCATGAAGTCGTCGCCGCACTTGTCCAGCAGGCGCACGCGGTCCAGGTCGTCCTGCGCGGCATTGTTGCCGTCCAGCCCGTACATGCGCAGCTCGTCGCCGGTGAGCAGGCGCAGGCTGCGGTTGGGCACGGTCTTCATCACGTCGGCCAGCAGCGGCGAGGCACCGTTGCGTTCGAGGTACTCGCGCACGGTGGCGTAGACGGCCTGCAGTTCGGCGTTGAGTTCGGTGCGGCTGGTAGCGGTGGAACTGAGCCGGATGATGCGGTGGATGCCGACCCGCCCGGTCAGGCGCCGGCTGTCGCCGCCGGCAAGCACGAACACGCAGGCGCTGTGGCAGACCGAGTCCTCGCGCACCCAGATGGTCCAGCGGTTGCCGCCGATCCAGTCGCCGGCGCGGATCGCGTCCTCGACCTGGCCGCCGGTGGAATCGAGGTCCAGCACGCGGCTGCCGATGCCCAGGCTGTCGGCCACGCGGGTCACCCGTTCGACCAGGGTGGTGAAGTCCGAAGCGATCCGGCCGCGGTAGCGCAGGCGCACCACGTCGCCCTCGCGGCAGGGTTCGAGCAGATGGCGCAGGGTCTCGCGGTCCGGGGCCGATACCGGCTCGCCGTCGCCCTGGCGGTAGTCCAGGCCGCAGTCGATCCAGGCCTGGCCGGAGGCCAGCTCCAGCGGCGACCAGTCCGGCGCCTTCTTCGCCGGCGGCGCGGCAACCGGCGCGGCGGGCGTCGCCGCCGGCGTGGCCACCGGGTCGCGGCTGACCGCACCGCCTTCCTCGGGCGAGGCCACGGTCTGGGTCTGGATCGGCTGCTCCGCCTCCGGCGCAGGCTTGCGGCATCCGGCCAGCAGCAACAGGCCGAAGGCCAGCAGGTACAGCGGACGCAGGCGCGGGATCACGGCAGACGGCAACCACGGTGACGAAAGCAGCGCCCAGTCTAGGCGGTGCCCGCCAGCGAGGGACAACCGGCGCTAAACGCGCTTCCCGCGTTCAGCGCAGCAGCGGCCAGAGCACCATCAGCAGGCCCAGCATCGAGACCGCCCACACCGCCGAGCGCAGGTACGGGATGCCCGCCAGGTACAGCGGCACGTACAGCAGCCGCGCCCACAGGTACAGCTGCACGCCCAGCGCGGTGCCGTGGCCGGTGCGCCCGGCGGCGACCACGCCCAGCACCGCGGCGGCGAAGAACGGGAAGGTCTCCAGCAGATTGCGGAACGCGCGGTCGGCGCGGCCGGGCACGCCCTCCAGCGACGCCGGCGTGGCGTCGCGGGCGCTCGCATTCCACTTCAGGCCGCGCCGGCCGGTCGCCAGCGTCGCCGCCAGCAGCAGCTGCGCGATACCCAGCACCACCGCCCACGCCAGGAACTTCAGTTCGATCGCCATCGCCTGCCCTCCTTGCCGATGCGCTGCAGACTGGCAGACGCGCGGTGAAACCCGCGCATTCCGGTCCGCGTCATCCGGCGCCCCGCGCGGCGGCGCTACGATATGCGCATGAACCTGCCGCCCCCGCCCGCCCCGCCGCCGCGGCCAAGCGTGCGCCAGATGCTGGGGGAGATGCGCCAGGTGCGACCGCTGCCGCCGCAGCGCGGGGCCTTCGCGGTGCGCGCCGGCCTGGCCATGGGCGTGCCGATCCTCGCCGGCTGGCTGGCCGGCGAGCCGGCCGCGGGCATGATGGCCACGATCGGCGGATTCACCTCGCTGTACGGCAGTGGCCGCCCTTACGGCGCCCGCGCGCTGATGCTGGCGGTGGTGGCCAGCGCGTTCGCCGCCGCGGTGGCGTTCGGATTGTGGCTGGAACACCTGTCCTGGCTGGTGGTGGTGCCGGTGCTGTCGATGGTCGCGATGCTCGCGGCCTGGCTGTGCAGCGCCACCCGCACCGGCCCGCCGGGCGCCTACCTGTTCGTGCTCGCCTGCGCTGCCGGCACGGCGATCCCGGCGGACCACCTCACGCCGCTGCAGGCCGGCGCGCGGGTGCTCGGCGGTGGTGCCTTCGCCTGACTGCTGCACATGGCCGGCATGCTGTGGCAGCCGCGCGGACCGGAACGCAAGGCGGTGGCGGCGGCGGCCGCGGCGGTGGCGCGCTGGGTCGGCCATGCCGGCGACGCCGGCGCGCGCCTGGCGCGTCGCCAGGCGGCGCTGGCGCTTCACGACAGCTGGCAGATGCTGGTCGGCTTCCAGCCGGTGCCGGCGCGTGCGCATGGCGAACTGGCCCGGCTGCGCGCGCTCAACCGCGAGCTGCACCTGCTGTTCGCCTCGACCCTGGCCACCGCGCCGCCGCCGGAGCATCGCGCCGCCCTGCAGGCGCGCGCCACGCGCCTGGCCGGGGAAGCGCGGCAGCCGCCGATCCGGCGCCCGCCGTCGCTGCCGGCCGACGCGGTGCCGCACGGCTATCCGCGTTCGTGGGTCCGGCTGCGCGAAGGCCTGGCGCCGGGCTCGAACGCGCTGCGGATGGTGTTGCGGATCGGCATCGCCACGCTGCTGGCCGGCATCGTCGCCGGCACGCTGGAGCTGGAGCGCGCCCACTGGGCGATCGCCGCGGCGCTGCTGATGCTCTACCAGGGCTTCGACTGGCCGCGCACGGTGCTGCGCAGCCTTGAACGCACCCTGGGCACCTGGCTCGGCCTGCTGCTGGCCGGCGCGGTCCTGTGGATCCACCCGACCGGCCCGTGGCTGGCGCTGATGGTGATGGTGATGGTCCTGCAGTTCACCATCGAGATCACGGTGGTGCGCAACTACGCGATCGCCGTGGTGTTCATCACCGCCGTGGCCCTGACCATCGCCAGCGGCGGCCAGCCGGTGGACGACATCGGCGCGATGCTGCTGGCCCGCGGCGTCGACACCGTGCTCGGCTGCGCCTGCGCGCTGCTGGCCTTCCGCCTGCTGCCGCCGCGCGCCGACCGCCGCACCCTCGCCAACGGCATCGGCCAGTGCCTGCTGGCGCTGCGCGAGGTCTGCCGGCACCTGGCCGCCGGCGACGCGACCACGGTTGCCGCGCGCGCGCCGCACGCCGCGACCTGCAGCACCGCATCTTCGTGCTCGAACAGTCGGTGGACGAGGCCCTGGCCGGCAGCGAGGCCGACCGCCGCACCGCCACAGCCTGGTGGCCGGCGGTGGCGACCTGCCAGCGCCTGGCCTACCGGGTGCTGGCGGCGTGCTGGGACACCGAACGCCACCCGGTCGCCGCGCCGCTGCCGGCCAGCGACGCGGCGCACGCCGACGAGGCGCTGGAGGCGCTGGCCCGTGCCTGGTTGCAGCTGCGCCCGCCCGCTCCGCTGCCCTCGCTTCCTCCGCTGCTGGCGCAGGAGCTGGGCGACCTGCATGGCTTCCTGCAGCGGCAGCTGCGGCCGGCGGAGGCCGGTGCCCGCACATCCGGGAACTGAGGCCGCCACAGGTCCGCCCGGCCTGTCGCTGCGGCTCCTTGCTGGCCGCCGGCGGCTCATGGACCGGGATGTCGCCACCGATGCCTTCCGCGCGGTGCAGGCACGCCGGGCCGAATCGGTGGTGTTCTCCTGGATCGAACCGTCGGACAAAACCTCCCGCGACGCGGGAGTGAAGAAGCCGATGGAGAGCGACCCGATGGATCCGGCGACCAATCCGCCGCCGTTCGACAGCAAGCGGATGATCTTCGGCGGCCTAGCTCCGGTGCTCGAGCTGTAGGCGCGGCGGCCGCCGCGCCTGCTCAGCGCGCCTTCGCGAACGGCAGGCCGCGCATCAGCAGACGGCTGTCGCGCGTGCAGGCGGACCCGGTGTTGTCGCAGAGGATCGCCACCCGCACCAGCGGCTCGCCGCCCTCGTGCACCAGGCGGTAGCGCGCGGCGACGGCCGGCCTGCCCTGCAGGTACAGGAACAGCCAGTACTCGCGTGGATCGGCGCCGCGCTGGCGGAAGAACATGCTGCGCACTCGCGGGTACGGCGGGGTGATCATCGCTTCCGGATCCAGCGGATAGCGATCGAGGACTTCCGTCGGGGTGGCGTATCCATCCAGAAGTTCGGCCACGTAACGCACGCGCCTGTGGCTCTCCGGCCAGTCGGGGCCGCCATAGGCATGCGCCTTCGCCGGCGGGATCCGGAACGCGACCGGAACCAGCACGCGCCCGTCGCCAGCGGGCAGGCGCGCGTCCTCCGCCAGTACCCATTGCCGCGCCGCCTCCAGCGCGGCGGCGTCCAGTGCGGGCTGGTCGCTGCCGCGACGCACGGCGGCGTTGGTCACCCGCCCGCAGTCGTCCACCGCCAGCGCCAGCAGGAGTTCGCCCTCGCGCTGGGCCTGGATCATGTCCGCCGGATAGGCCGGCTCCACCCGCAGCGGCGGCGGACATGCCCGGTCCGCGCCCGCCTGTTGCCCGGCCGGTTCCACGGCCGCCTGCGCCCACGCCGGGAACAGCAGCCCGGCCACCAGCCACGCCCACGCACGCCCAGGCCTCATCCCCGCTCCCCCCTCTGGAATGCAGGCGATCTTGCGCGGCCTGCCAGGCGCGCGCAAGCCCGCGCGCCGCGGGGCGTGCATGCGCTCACGGAACCGCGGGCTGCTGGCCCGGTTGCGGGCGTGCGACTACGCCTGGGCGCGCCGCGATGGCCGCGAGGTCGGTTTACAGTGGCGCTTTTCCCATGGGAGGACTCCGATGGTCCGTAGCGGCGGATGCAGATGCGGTGCGGTGCGGTGCGCTACACCCTGTCGGCCGAGCCGGTCGCCACCCGGCTGTGCTGGTGCCGCGACTGCCAGTACTGGGCGCTGGGCAATGCCGCGGTGAACATCATGGTGCCGCGCGCGGCGGTCGAGGTGACCGGCACGCCGCGCCACTTCGAGAGCGTGGCCGACAGCGGCAACCTCGAATACATGGTGGTGGTCCGCGTCGGCACCCTGGACGACGCCAGCGGCATCCGCCCGACCATGGCCATCTGGACCAGTTCGGCGTCGCCGTGGGCGCATATCGATCCGGCGCTGCAGGCCTTCCCGCGCCAACCGGGCTGATTCGCCTGGCGCGTGGCGATACGGCCGCGCCTCAGCCGTGGCCTGGCGCGCGCCGGCCCTGGCCGATCCACAGCCGGTTGCCGTCCGGATCCTCGATGCGGAACTCGGTCATGCCGTAGAACGTGGTCTCCAGGTCCGGCGCGTCAAGTCCGTTTGCCCGGGCCTGGCGGGTGGAACTCGACGACGTCTTCCGGATACAGGTACAGCACCGCGGTCCGCGGGATACCCGGATGCAGGCCGATCGAGCGGTCCAGCATCAGTTCGTACCGGCCGCAGCGCAGGCGCGCCCAGCCCAGCCCGTCGTCGCGCTGTTCGACGCGGAAGCCGAGCTTGCCGTAGAAGGCCACGGCCGCCTCCAGGTCGCTGACCGGCTGCATCGGCACCAGGCGCTCGAGGTTCATGGCGGTTCCTCCGTGTGGAACAGGCGAACGGTGGCGCGCTTCAGCGCGCGCACCACAGCGCGATGCCGCCAATGGCGAACATCACCAGCCAGGACAGGTGCCTGCCGCGGGTGCAGGCCAGCGGCAGGACGCCGGAAGCAATGAAGGTCAGCCCGACGGTGGCGAGCACGCGCGAATCCGCCGCCCCTTCTCCGCCGGCCTGCAGCAGCAGCGCGGCGAAGCCGAACCAGGCGATCGAGGTGACGTGCCAGGCGAAACGCAACGTGCGCGTGGTGAATTCCGTACCGCCGAACAGCTTCGGCAGGCCGGGGCGCCGGAACAGGCGCATCAGGATGTAGCGTTCGCCCAGCACCGAATGCGCCACGCCCATGGCGATGGCGAGGAACGCTGCGAACGGGAGCAGGAACGACATGGCCAGGGACCTCGTCCGCGCACCGACCGTCGCACTCTAGCGCCGGACGGGCCCGGCCGCTCGCCAGTGCGCGAACCGGGGAAACACGCCGGGCCTCAGCTCCGCACGCGTTCCTGCGCGATGCCGGTGTATTCCTCCCACCCGGGCAAGCGGTGCTTGCGGGCGAGACGGGCGTAAAACATCGCCATGAACACGCCGAACAGCAGTCCGGCCGTAAGCGCCGGCGCCACCATCCGCGCCAGCGGCATGCCCTGCATCCACCACATGACCAGCCACATCAGCAGGCCCCAGCCGACTCCGAAGAAACCGCCCATCAGCCGTGCGTTCCAGGCGAATGGCTGGAACGGCGGCGGCGCCAGCTCCAGTCCGCAGAGCCGCAGCAGCCGCCACAGCGGCGGGTCCGCACTCAACGGCGACACGCCGACGGCCCGCATGTGCTGGTGGAACGCCTGGACCTTTTCCCTGTGCGTCATTGCAGCCTCCTTCCATGTGTGCCATTCGGCGCCGTTGATCCTCGGGAACATTCCCTTCCCGGCCTGGTATCAGCCTCCGGCCCGATGCCGTGCCACGGCCCGGACGCCGTGCACCATCCGGCCGGTGAACAGTACTACCCCGCCAAGGAATCCGGCGCGCACACCCCAGGACAGCCCCATGCGCGCGGGCTCGGCGAGCGGCCCGGGCGCGAACAGCGCCACGCCGCAGGCCAACGCGAGCACGAGCAGCGCGACGCCAGCTTTCAGGAGATGTTGGGCAGTTGGAAGCTCACGCGGGGCATTGGATTCTTCCTCTGGCCGGTGCCGCCTCCGGCGCGCGGGTACGGCACGCCGTAACGGGAGCAGTGCGCGAGCCCCACTCTACAGTCAGCCGAGCATGGGGAGCTTGAGGCCCTGCTCCTTCGCACATTCCCTGGCGATGTCGTAGCCGGCGTCGGCGTGGCGCATCACTCCGGTGCCGGGGTCGTTCCACAGCACGCGGGCGATGCGGCGGTCGGCCGCCTCGCTGCCGTCGCAGACGATGACCACGCCGCTGTGCTGGCTGTAGCCCATGCCGACGCCGCCGCCGTGGTGCAGCGACACCCAGGTCGCGCCGCCGGCGACGTTGAGCATGGCGTTGAGCAGCGGCCAGTCGGAGACCGCATCGGAGCCGTCGGCCATCGCCTCGGTCTCGCGGTTGGGCGAAGCCACGCTGCCGCTGTCGAGGTGGTCGCGGCCGATCACGACCGGGGCCTTCAGCTCGCCATTGCGCACCATCTCGTTGAACGCCAGGCCGAGGCGGTGGCGCTGGCCCAGGCCGACCCAGCAGATCCGCGCCGGCAGCCCCTGGAAGGCGATGCGTTCGGAGGCCATGTCCAGCCAGCGGTGCAGGTGCGGATCGTCGGGGATCAGCTCCTTGACCTTGGCGTCGGTCTTCGCGATGTCCTCCGGATCGCCGCTCAGCGCGACCCAGCGGAACGGGCCGACGCCGCGGCAGAACAGCGGGCGCACGTAGGCCGGCACGAAGCCGGGGAAGTCGAACGCGTTCCGGAGCCCTTCGTCGAAAGCCATCTGCCGGATGTTGTTGCCGTAGTCGACGGTGGGGATGCCCTGCGCGTGGAACGCCAGCATCGCCTCGACGTGGGTGCGCATCGACTTCTTCGCCGCGTCGCGCACCTTCTCCGGATCGGCCTTCTGCCCGGCCAGCCACTGCTCCACCGTCCAGCCGGCCGGCAGGTAGCCGTGCACCGGGTCGTGCGCGCTGGTCTGGTCGGTGACGCAGTCCGGGCGCACGCCGCGGCGCACCAGCTCCGGCAGCACCTCGGCGGCATTGCCCAGCAGCGCGATCGACTTCGCCTCGCCGGCGGCGGTGTACCTGGCGATGCGCGCCAGCGCGTCGTCGAGATCGGTGGCCTGCTCGTCGACGTAGCGCGTGCGCAGGCGGAAATCGATGCGGCTCTGCTGGCATTCGATGGTCAGCGAGCAGGCGCCGGCCAGCGAGGCGGCCAGCGGCTGCGCGCCGCCCATGCCGCCCAGGCCGGCGGTGAGGATCCACCTGCCGGTGAGGTCGCCGCCGTAGTGCTGGCGGCCCATCTCCACGAAGGTCTCGTAAGTGCCCTGGACGATGCCCTGCGAGCCGATGTAGATCCACGAGCCGGCGGTCATCTGCCCGTACATCATCAGGCCCTTGCGGTCGAGCTCGTTGAAATGCTCCCAGGTGGCCCACTGCGGCACCAGGTTGGAGTTGGCGATCAGCACGCGCGGCGCGTCCGGATGGGTCGGGAACACGCCCACCGGCTTGCCCGACTGCACCAGCAGGGTCTCGTCGTCGCCGAGGGTCTTCAGCGTGGCCAGGATCGCGTCGAAGCTGGCCCAGTCGCGCGCGGCGCGGCCGATGCCGCCGTACACCACCAGGTCCTCGGGACGTTCGGCCACGTCCGGGTCGAGGTTGTTCTGGAGCATGCGGAACGGGGCTTCGGTGAGCCAGCTGCGGCAGCTCAGCTCGGTGCCGCGCGGGGCGCGGACGACGCGGGACGGATCGTGACGCGGATCGGACATGCCGGAGGCCTCGGATTTCGAAGCCGGCATTATCGCAGGTGGTGCGGGCGCGGCTGCCCTCTCCGGTCACATCGTGCGATGCTGCGGCGCGGCGTGCAAACCCGCCCCGTGCGTGCCGCGGATGCAGGAACTCAGCGCGAGGGCTTCGCCGCCTGCGGGGCCTGGGCGCGCTGGCGCTCCAGTTCCTCGAGTTCGCGCTCGTAGGCCTGGCGGCGCATCTCGTAGTCCTGGCGCAGGCGTTCGGATTCGGCCGGGCTGGACGCGGCGGCGCGCTGCCGCTCGGTGCGCGCGCGATCGGCTTCCAGCCGCCGGCGGTTGGCGTCGATGGCCACGCCGATGCGGTCCTGCTCCCCGCGGCGCACCGCGTCCTGCTGCTGCCGCCGGGCGTCTTCGGTGGCCTGCTGCTGGCGCTGGTACGGAGTGTCGGTCGAAGGCCTCGGCTGCGGCTGGGTGCCGTAGCGGTTGGGCTGCACCGACTGCGCCAGCGCCGGGACCGCCGCCAGCGCGAGCAGCAGGGCCGGCACGGCGACGCGGGCGATTCGCGAACGTTCGAAGCAGGTAGCCATGCAGCCATGGTGCCACGTGCCAGCGCGGCTGCACGTGCAGCGGCCGTGGGCTTCAGCGCCCCGTCAGCCCGGTGGACAGTCCGTGACCCGGCCGGCGTGGAAGGCCTGCACCTGGGCCTCGTCCGCCGGCTGTGGCTCCTGGCCGTCGTCGAACACGATCCGCCAGACGCCATCGTCGCCGCGCTGCCAGACCGAATTGAAGCGGCCGATGCGATAAGCACCGGTCGCCGTATCCTGGTAGAGCGAAGGTCCGCTGGAAGAGACCACCGTGCCGTCCCCGCCGGCACGCACGCGCTGCGGATACCACCACAGCTTCGCGGCGGTGCCGTCGATCAGGCCCGTCCAGGCCGCGAGGATCTCGTCGCGGCCACGCTGCGGCCGCGCCCGGGTGGCACCGAACACGGCCTGCGGGTGCAGGTGCCCGGCGAATGCGGCCCGGTCATTCTCGGCGACCGATTGCGCGAACGACAGCTCACGTGCCCACACCTCGCAACGCGCCTGTTCGAACGTCGTCGCCGGGGCGCGGCCAGGGCAGGCGCCCCGGCGAGCGCCAGCATCAGCACGGATGTGCGCCAGCAGTGCATGGCCGGTCAGCGTTCGGGGACGAAGACCTGGCCGCCGCCGATCGTGCACGCGCCCTTGCCGCTTTCCTCACGCTTGGTGCGGGTGCCGGTGTACTTGAGGCAATGGTCCTTCTTCGACATGTCCGGCTCGCTCACCTGGTAGAACGCGGAGAGCTTCAGCGCCGGGCGATCACCGGGCCCGGGATCGGCCAGGCGGCTGCGGCGGGCGCGCTGCGGCGCTTCGGGAACGGCGGTGTCATCCGTGCCGGCGTTCACCGCGGGCAGCGGCGCCGGGGCCTGCTTCTGGTCGGCGATCGCGGCATGCGCCGGCGCGGACAGCGCCAGGCAAAGACCGAGGGACAGCGTGCTTGCCATCTTCATCTTCATCGGTCCTGCTGGCGACGGTAGTCGAGCATGGGCAGACCTGGAGGCTGTCGTCAAGCGCGCGCAATGAGATCCGAGCATGCGGGAACGCTCCGGTTCTGCCAAGCTTTACAGGTCTTCCTTCCCCCGCCGCGCAATGTCCTTCCGCCGTATCGTCGCCCTGTTCCTGCTGTTGTCGCTGTCCGCCTGCGCGGCCTCGCATCGTTCCGATAGCCCTTCTTCCGCCACCGGCACGCCGGTACCGCTGCTGCTGGTATCGGTCGATGGGCTGCGTGCCGACGCGCTCGGCCGCGGCGACACGCCGACCCTGGACCGCCTCGCCGCCAGCGGCGTGCGCGCGCAATGGATGCGGCCCTCGTTCCCGGTACTGA
Organism: Pseudoxanthomonas sp. J35; assembly: GCF_000513995.1. Classification (GTDB taxonomy): domain Bacteria; phylum Pseudomonadota; class Gammaproteobacteria; order Xanthomonadales; family Xanthomonadaceae; genus Pseudoxanthomonas. The sequence goes on along the minus strand of NZ_AZVB01000011.1, from coordinate 98,029 downwards.
CCTTCCCCAACCACTACACGCTGGCCACGGGCATGCGCCCGGACCACCACGGCATCGTCCACAACTCGATGAACGACCCGGAACTGGGCCGTTTCGTCGTCGGCGATGCCGACGAGGCGGCCGTGCCGGGCTGGTGGCAGGCCGAACCGCTGTGGACCACCGCCGAGCGCGCCGGCATCGTCACCGGCGTGTGGGCCTGGCCGGGCGCTTCCGCGCCGCGGGACGGTGTGGTGCCGCGCCACAACCAGATCTTCGTCAACGAGATCCCGCTCGCGGAGCGCGTCGAGGCGGTGGCCGGCTGGCTTACCGCCCCCGGCGCCAGCCGCGCCCGCTTCGTGGCGGTGTACTTCGAACAGGTCGACCAGGCCGCGCACGAGCACGGGCCGTGGTCGCAGCAGGCCCGGGCGGCGATACGCGCGGTCGACACGGCCATCGGCGAGGTGCTGGCGAAGGCGCAGGCCGCCGGGCTCGCGCTGGACGTGGTGGTGGTCTCCGACCACGGCATGGCCCTGGTGCCACCCACCCACTTCATCGCGGTGGAGGACATGGCATCGATCGAGGAAGCCCGGGTGGTGAGCATCGGCCAGGTGATCGGGCTGGCGCCGAATCCCGGTTTCGAGGCCGCGGTCGAGGCGCGCCTGCTCGGCCGCCACGACCACTACCAGTGCTGGCGCAAGAGCGAGCTGCCGGAGCGCCTGCACTACGGCACCCACCCGCGCATCCCGCCGCTGGTCTGCCAGATGGACGAAGGCTGGAACGCGCTGCCGCGGGCGATGCTGGAGCGCCGCGCGGCGGCCGGACCCCACGAACGCGGCGCGCACGGCTACGACCCGGACCTGCCGTCGATGCGCGCGGTGTTCGTGGCGCATGGCCCCTCATTCCGCGAAGGCGCGCAACTGCCGCCGTTCGACAATGTCGACGTGTACCCGCTGCTCGCCTCGCTGCTGGGCCTGCCGGCGCGACCGGGGGACGGCGATCCGGCCACGCTGCGACCGGCGCTGCGCGCGCCCTGAACCCCCGCGTGGCCCCGGGCAGTCATGTCCGGAAACGGCGAGTCCGGGGGCGTGGGCGGTGCTAGCCTGCGTCCATGTCCTCCCCCGCTCCCGATGCCAGCCGCCTGCCCGATCCGCAGATCTGCGAACGGGCGCGGCTGAGCCGCGATCCGCGCTTCGACGGCCTGTTCTTCACCGCCGTGCGCAGCACCGGCATCTACTGCCGGCCGATGTGCCCGGCGCCGGCGCCGAAGCGCGCGAACGTGGACTACTACCCCAGCGCGGCGGCCGCCGAGGCGGCGGGCTTCCGCCCCTGCCTGCGCTGCCGGCCCGAGCTGTCGCCCGGTGACGGCGCTTGGCGGCGCGGCGACGAGGCCGTGGCGCGGGCGCTGAAACTGATCGACCAGGGCTTCCTCGCCGAGCGCCCGCTGGCCGAACTGGCCGCGCGCGTGCACCTGGGCGAACGCCAGTTGCGCCGCCTGTTCGTGCAGCGCCTGGGCGCGGCCCCGGCCGGCGTGCATGGCACCCGCCGCCTGCTGTTCGCCAAGCAGCTGCTGACCGAGACCCCGCTGCCGATCACCGAGGTCGCGCTGGCGGCGGGCTTCGGCAGCCTGCGCCGCTTCAACGCCGCGTTCCAGGAGGCGTACCGGATGGCGCCGCGCGACCTGCGCAGGCACGCCGCCGATGACGCGCCGGCCGCCGACCCCGCGCAGCCACTGGTGCTGCGGCTGGCGTACCGCCCGCCGTACGACTTCGCGGCGATGCTGGACTTCCTGCGCACCCGCGCCCTGCCCGGCATCGAACACGTCGACGCACGCAGCTATGCGCGCACCTTCGGCACGCCGGAAGCGCCGGGCTGGCTGCGGGTCAGCGCCTGGCCGGCCGGCCGCGACGGACGCACCCATGCGCTGAAGCTGGAACTGCAGGGCGCAGCCCCGGCGCAGCTGGCGGCGATCGTCGGCCGGGTGCGGCGCATGTTCGACCTGGACGCCGATCCGGATGCGATCGCCACGGTGCTGTCCGCCGACCCGCGCCTGCGCCCGCTGCTGCGCAAGCGCCCGGGCCTGCGCCTGCCCGGCGGCTGGGATGGGTTCGAGGTGGCAGTGCGCGCGGTGGCCGGGCAGCAGGTCAGCGTCGCCGCGGCGCGCACGCTTTGCGCGCGGATCGCCCGGCGCCATGGCCACGCGCTGCCTGCGCCGCTGGCGGCGGGCCTGAGCCATCTGTTCCCGGTGGCCGAGGCGCTGCTCGAAGGCGATCTCGAAGGCGCCGGGCTGACGCCGACCCGCGTGCTCACCGTGCGCGGCATCGCCCGCGCCCTGCTCGACGGGCGCATCGGCTTCGCGCCGGAACAGACGCTCGAGCAGTTCGTCGACCGCTGGAGCGCGTTGCCGGGCATCGGCCCGTGGACGGCGCAGTACCTGGCGCTGCGCGCGCTCGGCCATCCGGATGCATTCCCGGCCGGCGACCTGGTCTTGCGCAAGGCGGTGCCGGACGACGGCAGCCGCATGCCGACACGCGAGCTGGCGGCGCGCGCCGACGCCTGGCGGCCCTGGCGCGGCTACGCCGTCATCCACCTGTGGCGCGACGCCGCGGCGTCGCCACCCGCTTCCGCGGAGGACACCGAATGAACACGATCCACTTCCGCCGTATTCCCAGCCCGCTCGGCCTGCTGACGATCGCCGCCAGCGACGCGGGCCTGCACGCGATCGAGTTCCCCAGCAACCGCCACCCGCAGCGCCGCAGCGACTGGCGCGAAGGCGACCATCCGCTGCTGGACCGCGCGCAGGCGCAGCTGGACGAATACTTCGCCGGCACCCGCCGCACGTTCGACCTGCCATTGGCACCGCAGGGCACGCCGTTCCAGCGCGAGGTCTGGTTCGCGCTGGCCTCGATTCCCTACGGCTGCACCGCCAGCTACGCGCAGCAGGCCGCGAGGGTCGGACGTCCCACCGCCACGCGTGCGGTCGGCGCCGCCAACGGCCGCAACCCGCTGCCGATCGTGCTGCCGTGCCACCGCGTGATCGGCGCCGATGGCTCGCTCACCGGTTTCGGCGGTGGCCTGCCGGCCAAGCGCTTCCTGCTGCAGCTGGAAGGCGCGATCCCGACGGAGGAGATCGCGCGGGACCTTTTCGGGTCTCCACCAGGCACCGTCCCGGAGGTTGCAGCGAAGGTGTAGCCAGCGTTTGGTGATGGAGGAGCCTGGGATGCAGCCCGGACAAGCGAAGCGCATCCGGGGACAACAGTCGCGGGAACCCCTGATGGCCGCGAGCCGCATCCCTGCGCGGGCTTGAAGCCCCTATCCGAGAATGGGAGGTGTCGCGGAGATGCCGGTGAGCCGCGGCGTCGCAGCCTCTCCCCGCCCTGCCCTTCCCACGGTGGAGAGCGGGACAACCTTGCGGAAGGCGTCGTTCTCCGGGCAGCGGATGCAACCCGTTCCCTGATGCGGCCTTGCGGCCTTGTCCGGCTACGACCCGCCCTCTCGCGGAGGGAGGGGAAAGTTCATCAGCCGTCGACGGCCTGGCGCAGCGGCGCCAGGAAGGCGCGGGCGCGGGCGGCTGCATCCTCCGCACCGGTGGCGTCGGCCAGCGCCGAAACCAGGGCGCTGCCGACCACGACGCCATCGGCATCGGCCGCCATCGCCTTGGCGCTGGCCGCGTCCTTGATGCCGAACCCGGCCACCACCGGCACCTTCGCCCCGGCGCGCAGTTCCTGCAGGCGCCGTCCGGCCGCGCCGGTGTCGAGGCGGTCGGCGCCGGTCACGCCGGCATAGCTGACGTAGTAGAGATAACCCTGGGCGTGCGCGCACAGCATTGCCGCGCGTTCGGCCTTGGTCGTCGGCGAGGCCAGCATCACCAGGGCGAGGCCCGCGGCGTTGAACGGCGCCTGGAAGTCCTCGGCTTCCTCGGGCGGCAGGTCGACCAGCAGCACGCCGTCGACGCCGGCCGCCACCGCTTCGCCGGCGAAGCGCGCCGCGCCGCGGATCTCCACCGGATTGAGGTAGCCCATCAGCACCACCGGCGTGTCGGCATCGCGCTCGCGGAAGCGGCGCACACAGTCGAACACGTAGTCGGTGCCGGCGCCGCGCGCCAGCGCGCGCTCGGAGCTGCGCTGGATCACCGGGCCGTCGGCCATCGGGTCGGAGAAGGCCACGCCCAGTTCGATGCAGTCGGCACCGGCTTCGACGAGGGCATGCATCACCGGCAGCGTGGCCTCCAGCGACGGATCGCCAGCGGTGACGAAGGGAATCAGCGCCTTGCGGCCTTCGGCGGCGAGGCGGGAGAACTTGCGTTCGAAGCGGCTCATGGGAGGAGGCTCTTCTGGTTCTGGAAGAAGGAGGAAGCCGGGGCGCTGCCGACGCACGACCATCGCGGGCGCACCGCACCAGCGTGGGCGCCGGCGGCCATGCGTGCGCGCCGGCCGGCGCGGACCGCCGCCTCGCTGGCAACCACGCGCGCCACGGCACCGCGCATCACAGGGCGATGCCCTCGCGCGCGGCAATGGTGTGCACGTCCTTGTCGCCGCGGCCGGAGAGGTTGCACAGCACCAGCCTGTCCTTCGGCAGTTCGCGCGCCAGCTTGATCGCCTGGGCGACGGCATGGCTGGATTCCAGCGCCGGCAGGATGCCTTCGGTGCGGGTGAGCCGGTGGAAGGCCTCCAGCGCTTCCTCGTCGGTGACGCCGACGTACTCGGCGCGGCCGCTGTCCTTGAGGAAGGCGTGCTCCGGGCCGACGCCCGGGTAGTCCAGGCCGGCGGAGATCGAATGCGTCTCGATGATCTGCCCGTCGTCGTCGCAGATCACGTAGGTGCGGTTGCCGTGCAGCACGCCGACGCGGCCGGCGGCCAGCGACGAGGCATGGCGCCCGGTCTCGATGCCGTCGCCGGCCGCCTCGGCGCCGACGATGCGTACCGAGGCATCGTTGAGGAAGGCATGGAACAGGCCGATCGCATTGCTGCCGCCGCCGACGCAGGCGGTGATCGCATCCGGCAGGCGGCCGTAGTCGGCCAGCATCTGCGCCCTCGCCTCGCGTCCGACCACCGCGTTGAAGTCGCGCACCATGCGTGGATACGGGTCCGGGCCGGCGACGGTACCGATGATGTAGAAGGTGTCCTGGACGTTGGTCACCCAGTCGCGCATCGCCTCGTTGAGCGCGTCCTTGAGCGTGGCCGAGCCGCTGGTTACCGGCACGACCGTCGCACCGAGCAGCTTCATCCGGTAGACGTTGATCTTCTGCCGCTCGATGTCGGTGGCGCCCATGTAGACCACGCACTCCAGACCCAGGCGGGTGGCCACGGTGGCGCTGGCCACGCCGTGCTGGCCGGCGCCGGTCTCGGCGATGATCCGCTTCTTGCCCATCCGCGCGGCCAGCAGCGCCTGGCCGATGGTGTTGTTGATCTTGTGCGCGCCGGTGTGGTTCAGGTCCTCGCGCTTGAGCAGGATCTGCGCGCCGCCGACTTCGCGGCTCAGCCGCTCGGCGTGGTAGATCGGGCTGGGCCGGCCGACGTAATGCTTGAGGTCCTTCTCGAAGGCGGCGATGAAGGCCGGATCGACCCTGGCGGCGTCGTAGGCCGCGGCCAGCTCCTGCAGCGGCCCGATCAGGGTCTCGGCGACGAAGCGGCCGCCGTGACGGCCGAAGTGGCCCTGGGCGTCGGGGTAGGCATGGAAGTCCTGGACGGTGGCGGTCATGGCAGGCGTCGGTGAGCGGGCGATGCCTCAGCCTAACGCACAGGTCAGCCCCGGATAAATCGACAAATTCGAACAGACATGTGAGATAAACTCACACCCATGTCACGCCCGCTGCCCCCGCTCAATGCCTTGCGGGCCTTCGAGGCCGCCGCCCGCCTGGGCAGCGTCAGCCGCGCCGCCGGGGAACTGCACGTGACCCACGGCGCCGTCAGCCGGCAGATCCGCAGCCTCGAGGAGGCACTGGGCGCGCCGCTGTTCCTGCGCGACGGTCGTGGCCTGGCGCTGACTCCCAGCGGCCTGCGCCTGCGCGACGCCGCCGGCGACGCCTTCAACGCCCTGCAGGCGGCCTGGACCAGCCTGCAGCGCGGACAGCGCCCGGCCGCGCTGGTGCTGGGCTGCCCGGGCAGCCTGCTGGCGCGCTGGGTGATCCCGCGTCTGGAGCGCCTGGGTGCCGACCTGCCCGGGCTGAAGCTGCACCTGTCGGCGCAGGAGTCCGGATTCGACGCCCTGCTGTCGGGGCTGGATGCGGCCCTGCTGCTGGGCGAGGCACCCTGGCCGCCGGAATGGGACGTGCAGCGGCTCGCCCCGGAGCGGATCGGGCCGGTGCTGAGCCCGCGCCATACCCGCTTCGAGACCCTGCGCGACGTGGCCCCGGAGGCCCTGCTGGACGAACCGCTGCTGCACACCACTTCCCGCCCGCAGGCGTGGCCGCGCTGGTTCGAGGCGCAGGGACTGGACGGCAGCCGCTGGCGCGCCGGCACCGGCTTCGACCACCTCACCTACCTGCTGGAAGCCGCGGCCGCCGGGCTGGGCGTGGCGATTGCGCCGCAGGAACTCGTGCAGGCCGACCTGGAAAGCGGGCGCCTGGTCGCACCATGGGGTTTCATCGACACCGGCGGGCACTGGGCGCTGTGCACCCGCCGGGGCGAAGAAGGACCGCGGGTGACTGCGCTGGGTGGATGGCTCCAGCGTGAGCTGCGGAGTTGATCCGTCGGCACTGACGAACCCGGACGCCGGCCGGACGGCACCTCAGGCCAGCACCACCCGGGCTTCGGCGCGCACGCGATCGCTTGCGGCTTCGCATATGCGCCCTCCATCCAGCACCAGCACCCTGTCGGCACTGGCGATGGTTTCCGGGCGATGGGCCACGATCACCTTGGTCAGCCTCAGCGCCTTCACCGCCTCGTTCACCAGGCGCTCGTTGGCCACGTCCAGGTGGCTGGTGGCCTCGTCGAGGAACAGCAGCCTCGGCTGGCGGTACAGCGCGCGTGCCAGGATCAGCCGCTGTTTCTGCCCGCCGGAGAGCGAACTCCCCATGTCGCCGATCAGGCCGTGGTAGCCCATAGGCATGGCCGCGATCTCGTCGTGGATGGCTGCCATCCGTGCCGCCGCCTCGACCCGCGCAAGGTCGTAGCGGGGATCGAAGAAGCTGATGTTGTCGGCGATGCTGCCGGCGAACAGCTGGTCATCCTGCATTACCGCACCGACGATCGGGCGCACGTTGCGCGCACCGACCTTCGCAAGGTCGTAACCGCCGATGCAGATGCGTCCCTCCGTGGGCTTGAGCAGGCCCAGCAGCAGCTTGACCAGGGTGGTCTTGCCGCAACCGGAGGCGCCGACGATCGCGACCGATTCACCGGGGTCGATGGTGAAGCTGCAATCCCTCAGCACCCACGGTTCGCCTTCGCCGTAACGGAAAGACAGGCCCTCGACCTCGATGCGCGTGTCCGGCGGAGGCGGCAGCTCCGCCTCGACGCCGTCGTCTTCCGGCGCGGTCAGCACGATGTCCGCCAGGCGCTCGCCATGCAGGCGCAGCATGCGGAACTCGATCCAGTGGTCGACCAGCGCCGCCATCCGCGAGGCGAACTGGTCCTTGTAGGCCAGGTAGGCGATCAGCATGCCGACCGAGAACACGTTCTGCAGGGCCAGCACCGCGCCGATCCAGATGACCGCGATCCGCTCGGCGCCGAACACCAGCTGGCTGGCGCCACTGAAGCCCAGGCCCATACGTGCCAGCCGCACCTCGTGGTTGACCGTCTCCACCATCAGGTTCTCGTAGGTGGCGCGCCTTTGCGGCGCCTCGCCGGCGACCTTGAGGCTCTGCATGCCGCGCAACGACTCCAGCAGGTGGGTCTGCTGGCGGGCCGCCGCCACCAGCTGCTGCTCGGTCCGGTCGCGCACAGGACGGTAGGCGATCGCGCGGATGCCCATGTACAGCGCCACCGCCAGCAGGGTCACCAGCGCCAGCTTCCAGCTGTACACCAGCATCAGCACCAGGGTCACCAGCGCCATCAGGCCGTCGATGATCGCCTCGACGAAACTGGTGGTCAGCGTGCGCTGGATCGCCTGCACCGATCCCATGCGCGAGGTGATGTCACCCAAGTGGCGCTTCTCGAAGAAGTCCAGTGGCAGCCGCAGCGCGTGGGCGAAGACATTGCCCATCCATTGCAGGCCCAGCCGCGACGACAGGTACACGACCGACCAGCCGCGCAGCACACCGACGCCGATCTGCAGCAGCAGGGCGAGACCGAAGCCCAGGCCCAGCACGGTCAGCAGGTCGCGGTCCGCGGACACCAGCACCTGGTCCACGACCCACTGCATGAAGAAGGGCGACAGCACCACGAAGACCTGCAGGGCGACCGACAGCGCGAGGATCTGCGCCAGTGCGCCCCACAGGCCGCGCACGGGCCCGGTCAGCTGCCGCGCCGTGATCGCAGGCTTCGGCTTCAGTGGCCGGAATCCGGCCGCCGGCCCGAGCTCCAGCGCGATCCCGGTGAAATGGTCCGACACCTCGCCCAGGCGCATCCGCCGCTCGCCGAACGCAGGGTCAAGGATGGTCGCGGTCCTGCGATCCACCCGGGCAAGGACCACGAAGTGGTTGAGGTCCCAGTGCAGGATGCACGGCAGGCGCAGCCTGGACAGGTCCTCCATGTCCAGACGCAGTGGCCGGGTCGAGAAACCCAGCGCCTGCGCCATGCGTATCAGCTGGTCCAGGCGCGCGCCCTTGAGCGAAAGCGGGAATCGGTGCCGCAGCTCGGCAATCCCCAGGTGCAGACCATGCGCACCGGCGACGATGGCCAGTGCGGCCAGCCCGCACTCGGCGGCCTCGCTCTGGATGACCGGCTTCAACGATCCCGTACCCACCTGCCTCGCCTCCTTGCGAATACAAGCTCCCGGTGCGTCCTGCGGCTACTCCTCTGCCGCCAACGGGTGCGGTTCCCCTCCCCCTGCCGCCGGTAACACTTCGCCCACCGATACCTTGGCCTTGATGCATTTCATCGTTCTTGCATTCCCGTAGCGGACAGTCCCGGTCTTCTCCTCGACGACGTACGCTCGCATCCGGATCACCTCGCCGGGAACCGCCGGAAAACGGACAGCGAAGATCCCGTCCTCGCCTGACTGGACCCGCATGAACGGCATACCGGGACTGCCCTTGCGATACAGGGCGGCCGAGGCATGGGGAACCAGCCTGAAGACCCCGTCATTGCCGCGGCGCCTCACGCCGGAGACGACCTCGCAGTTCGCATCATCGATCATGCGCGCCGCAGGAAATCCCGCCGGATCGACAGCCCGCGAGTATGTGGGCAGCTGCACAGGCACTGCTGCCTGTGCAGCGTGAATTCCCACCAGAAACAGCAGGCTGGTCCAGCCTGGCCGCTGTGCGTCAACCATGCCGCGGGCCGTTACGCCGGACCTGATCCTCGAGCAGATCGACCAGTTGCGGCAGCTGCCTCTCGACCTCTTCGTAATCGTGCTCCGGAAAGTCGCCAGGTTCGTACCCACCGGCCACGAGCTCCATGTCGGCAACATCGACGATGCGCATGGTGTCCTCCTTGATCTACGACACATTCCCTGTGTCCATGGGTCGCCAGTCCGTCTGGCAATCCTTTCCGACTCAAATACCGCTGCCGCCATCGGCTGATTGTGGCAAGCCAACCTCGGCTCGCCCCTCTACGCACTTCGCGACGGTGGCCTTGCCATAGATGTATCGCCTTGAACGACGGTCAACCACGTAGGCCCTCGCCAGGGTGACTTCGCCAGGACTGGCTGGAAACCTTGCCACATAGACCCCATCCGCACGCGTCGCGACCCGCATGAATGGTCGCTGGGGACTATCCAGGCGGAACAGCGCACCTTTCTTACCTTCTCCTGCCAGGCTCCCGTCCGCGAGAAGATGACCCTCGACCCGCTCGCAAGTCTCATCGTCCACCATGTAGGCGATGGGCTCGTACGCGAGGCGTCTGGCGTCCTCAGCAGGATAGAAGGGCGGCGCATCCACATCCTCCTGCGCCGGAACCTGCGCAGGAAGGAGCAGAAGCGCGACAGGGATCATGAAGCGCATCACTTCTCCCGACGATAAGGATCCTTTTCCTGCCATTCGAGTAAACGCAGCAACTGGTTCCATACCGCCTCATTGAATACGGGTGGAGATTCCTCCTGGTACCCACCACAGACAGCTTCGGCTTCGATCATGTCAATGTTCCGCATCATTCTCTCCTTGGTCTTGAACCATTCTTCCCTCACGGGGCTTCTTCCCGTCGGCGAGTTCCCGAAGCTCGCCGCAGCTCGTTTTCACGGTCACGGTAGCGCTGTGTCGAGCGCCACCTCCAGCCCCAACCGAGCCCTCCCCGGTGCTGACCGAGATCTCGATCCTGGTGCTGTCCGGAAGATTGTTCGAGTTGCAGAACTCCAGGGCTCGCCCTGCGGAAGGACTGATTGCAGAGCCGCCAGCGAATCCCGCAAGCAGAACGATGGCCACGGCTTTCATCTGTGCCTCCTAGGGGTGGACAGGCGTCTTGTCCCGGTAAAGTCAGTGCCCGTCATCATGCAGGACCATTCCATTCCAAGTGTGTCCATCACTCTTCTCCTCTTCGTTGCGGCGCTTCCTGCGCCATGACCGGGACTACATCGGGGATTCCATTCCTCCGGCTCAGCCGACACCCTTGAGCGAGTACAGCGGCTCCAGCAGCCATTCGACCAGCCGCCGCTGCTCGCCCAGAATGTCGGCGTCCAGCAGCATTCCCGGCCGCAGCGGCTCTTCCCTGCCGTAGGCGACCACGGCCTGCCGGGCCAGGGCCACGGTGACGCGGTAGGACGGCTCGGCCGCCTGCGCGTCGCCCAGTTCGCCCGGCCCCAGCGCGCTGCGACTGATGCGTTCGACCCGCCCCTGCTGGTGGCCGAATTTCTGGTACGGGTATGCCTGGTAGCGCAGCATCACCCTGTCGCCAGGTTCGATGAAGCCGATTGCGCGGCTGGGTACCAGCAGTTCCGCCTCGAGAACGCCGTCGCCGGGCAGCACGGTGAGCAGCGGCTGCCCGGCCTGCACCGCCTGGCCGGGCTTGGCCAGCTGCGTGGTGACGATGCCGTCCACCGCGGCGGTCAGCACCAGTTCGCCGCGTGCGCGCGTTTCCACCTGTTCCTGTTCCAGCGCCGCCAGCTCGCGCGCGTAACCGGCGTTGGTGCTGCCGCGCTGCGCCGGCAGCTCGGCCAGGGCCTGTTCGAGCTGGGCGATCATCCGGCGGGTCGCCGTGGCCTGCCGTTCCAGCACCTGCATCTCGCCGAGCTGGGCCAGCGCCGCCGATTCCTGCTGCTTGATCTGCAGCAGGCTCACGTAACGCACGTCCTCCAGCTGGCGCAGGCGATCGAGGGTCTCGCGGGCGATGCGGACCTGCTCGCGGCGGGTGGCGATCTCCGCCTCGACCTGCGCCAGTTCGCGGCGCGCGGTGGCCAGCTGCGACCGCAACCCCGCCTCCTGCACGCGCAACTGCTGCAGTTGCGCGGAGCGGCCGGCGTCCAGGCCTTCCTGCCGGCGTTGCAGGCGCTCCTCCAGCGCCGCGAGCGTATCGCCGTTGCCAGGCGTGGCGCGCGGCACGGTGACGACCGCCAGGGGTTGCCCGGCGCGCACGCGGTCGCCTTCCTGCACTTCGACGCTGCCGACCACGCCGCGGGCCGGCGCCACGACGGTCGACAGCCCGCGCGTCGGCACCAGATGGCCGGTCACGGTCGAGCGACGGGTGTAGGTGCCCAGCACCAGGAAGAGGATTACCGCCGAGGCCGCGATGGCGGCGCCCAGCGTCAGCATCCACAGCCGCACCGGCTGCGCCAGCTGGATGCCGCCCAGCCAGCTGCTGCGGCGCGCGTCCAGTGCTTCCCTGCGGAAAAGCCCTTCGCTCATGCGGCACTCCTTTGCACGCATCCGGCGCGATCCTTCGCCCCGCTCCGCCCCGCCGCGCGGATCCGGCAGCGAGGGGCGACCGATCCTCCCGCCGCCCTGGCCTCGCGCGCAAGTCGGAAAACTGCCCGGCCGACGGCAGTTCCGCTTGCATGGCGGCGCACGCCTGCACTGCCGCTTCGGCCGGACCGAGCCTGCAAGCGGAACTGCACAGGAATCGCCAATATCGCTTGCACCCGGACCTCCGCTTGCGGGGCCCGGTTCGCCGGGACTAGGCTGGGCGGACTGCACGGACGAGCAGGCGGTGGCATATGGACCTTGCAATGCGGATCCGCATCGCGCGCCAGCGGGCGCGACTGTCGCAGGAAATGCTGGCCGCGCAACTGGGCGTGACCCGTGGCGCGGTGGCGAACTGGGAAAGCGCCGTCGGCGTGATGCCGGCAACGGCACGGCTGGAGCGCCTGGCCTGCGTGACCGGCGTGCGCTTCGAATGGCTGGCCACCGGCCGCGGCCCGCTGGCCTACGACGAATCCCCTGCCGCCGAACCGCCAGCCGATGCGGAGCTGGTCGACGATCCGCTCGAGCGCCGCCTGCTGCTGGCCTTCCGGACCGCCGGTCGCGAAACCCGGCGCATGCTGCTGGGCCTGGCCGAAGCGCAGCTGGCTTCTTCGCGCGTGCGCAGGAGCGGCTGAAGGCGGCAGCCCGATGGTGCACAACGGCCTCTCCGCCCCGGCGCGAAAGGGACAGCCCCTGTAGAGCCGGGCTTGCCCCGCTGCGTCTCACGTGGGCGGGGATATTGGGCGGGGGAGTCGGACGAGCCCGACTCTACGGGGCGTGCCGAGCCGTTCGTGCGCGCGGGTACATCAGGCGGAGGAGTCGGGCAAGCCCGACTCTACCGGGCGTGACGCGCTGTTCGTGCGCGCGGGCGCATCATGCGGGGGAGTCGGGCAAGCCCGACTCTACGAGGGCGCTAGTTGAAGCTGCAGTCCGCCCGCCGCACCTCGGCGACGAAGCGCCGCATCCTGTCGCCGTCCTTGATGCCGGGCGATAGCTCGATGCCGCTGGCCACGTCCACCGCCCACGGCTGGGTGGCGAGGATCGCGTCGTAGACGTTGTCGGCGGTGATGCCGCCGGCCAGCACGAACGGCCGGTGCAGCCCGGTCGGGAGCTTCTTCCAGTCGAAGGCGTGGCCGGTGCCGCCGGAGCCGCCGGTGCCGTGGCTGTCGAACAGGAAGCCGTCGGCATGCGGCCAGCGCTGCTGCAACGCGCGCGCATCCCAGGTCTCGCCACCGCCCATCGGCACCGCCTTGAGGAACGGTACGCGGAAGGTGCGGCAGAACGCATCCTCTTCCTCGCCATGGAACTGCAGCAGCGAGGGCCGCACCTGGCGCACCACGTCGCGCACTTCGGCGGCGGTGTTGTTGCGGAACAGGGCCACGCTGCTGACCATCGGCGCCAGCGCCGTGCGCAGCTGCCGGGCTTCGCCGGCGGTGATCCGCCGCGGGCTGCTTTCGGCGAACACGAAGCCGACCGCGTCCACGCCCAGCTCGCTGGCCAGGCGCACGTCGCCCGGACGGGTCATCCCGCAGAACTTGATCCGGGTGCGATAGAGGATGCGGCTCACAACGTCACCTCCGCGGGCAGGCCCCATTCGGACGGATACAGCGGACGCAGGAACACCAGTCCCTGCGGCGGCGCGGTGGGCCCGGCGAGGGTGCGGTCGCGCCCGGCCAGCAGCTCGGCGATCCACGATTCCGGCCGCGCGCCGGCGCCCACCTCCAGCAAGGAGCCCACGATATTCCGAACCATGTGATGGAGGAATGCATTGGCCTGCACCTCGATCTCCACCACCTCGCCGGCCCGTCGTACCAGGATCTCCTGCAGGTCGCGGCGGGCGTGCGGGGCCTGGCAGTGCACGGTGCGGAAGGCGCTGAAGTCGTTCTCGCCCAGCAGCGCCTGGGCGGCCCGGTGCATGGCCTCGGCATCCAGCGGCCGCCGTTCCCAGGCCATCAGCTGGCGGTACAGCGCCGGCCGCACCTGGCGGTTGACCAGGCGGTAGCGGTAGCGGCGCGCCCGTGCCGAGAAGCGGGCATTGAATTCCAGCGGTACCGGCACGCACCAGCGCACGCAGACCTGGGGTGGCAGCCGGCCGGTGACGCCCAGCGTCCACGCGCGCGGGTCGCGCAGCGCGGTGCTGTCGAAGTGGACCACCTGGCATTCGGCATGCACGCCGGCGTCGGTGCGGCCGGCGCAGGTCACGGTGATCTGCTGGTCGGCGACCGAGGACAGCGCCTGCTCCAGGGTGGCCTGCACGGTCGGCGGCCCGGACGGCCCCAGGCCCTGCCAACCCTGGAATCCGCCGCCGTCGTATTCGACGCCGAGCGCGTAACGCATGATCGTCCTGGCTCAGCCGATCTCGCGCAGCAGCTGGGCCGCTTCGTCGCGGGCGGAAGGATCGTGGCCGAGCGCGACCTCGTGCAGCAGGGTGCGCGCGGTTTCCACATCGCCCAGGTCCAGGTAGGCGATCGCCAGTTCCAGGCGCTCGCGGCCGGCCGGGGCCGGGTTGATCGGCATCACTTCGGCGGCCGGGTCGTCCACGTGCCAGGCCGGCAGTTCCTGCTCGGCGGTTGCGGCGGCGAACGCGTCCTCGTGGGCGTGGTGCGCCAGGTCGGGCGTGTCGGCGGCCAGCACCGGATCCTGCTGGGTCTGCGGCATCGCCGCGGCCAGGGCGGCGGCGTCGAAGCTGCCGTTGCGCTGCAGCGGGATCGGACTCGGCTTGGGCCGGCGCGCCAGCCACCAGGCGCCGATCACCACCAGCCCCAGCACCAGACCGCCCCACAGCCACGCCGGGCTGCCGCCGCCGGCGCCCTGGGCGCCGGCATCGTTGGTCTTCGCCAGCGCCTGCTGCGCGGCGGCCAGCTCGCTGTCCTTCAGCTCGATCAGCCTGGCCTGCTGCTGTTGCAGCTTCTCCAGCTCCTCGACGCGGCTGCGCAGCTCCTGCAGCTCGCTGTCGCGCGCAGCCAGGTCTTCCTGGGCCTGGCGCAGTTGTTCGTTTGCCAGCATGTCGCCCTCGCCACCGGCGCCAAGTCCGGATTCAGTCGCCTGGGTGCCCGCCGCCGCGACGGCCGGTGCGATTTCAAGCCGCGCGCCCTGCCCGGCCGCGGCCGGCGCCTGCGCCGCGGGCACAGCCTTCGCGGCCGCCGCATCCGCCGTGGCGGTGCCGGCGTCGGCCGGCTGCGGCACCGGCGTCGCCTGTCGCCACTGCGCGGTGTGTTCGCGCACCAGCGCGGTGGCTGCGGCCGCGTCCATTCCGAAGTCGTCGGCCCCGGGCATGCGCAGCACCGCGCCGCTGCGGACGCGGTGGATGTTGCCGCCGATGAAGGCCTCCGGGTTGGCGCGCAGCAGCGCCACCATGGCCTGGTCGAAGCTGTGGCCGCCGCGGTCCATCGCCGCGACGACATGGGAAAGCGTCTGACCGCGTTCGACCCGGGCCAGCACCTCGCCCGGCGCGGCGCTGGCGCGCGGGGTGCTGCGCGGCTGCGGCGCCGGTGCGGCCGCCGGCGCTGCCGGCTGTACCGGGGGCGCGGCAGGCGCCGCGGAGGCAGGAGCCTCCACCTGCGGGGCACGGACGATGGCAGTGGACGGCGCCGCCTGCGGCGCCTCGATCACCGGCGCCTCGATCGCCGCGGCGGTCTGCGGCGCGTTGACCAGCGCCGAGTATTCGCGCACCAGCCGGCCCTGGCCCCAGTCGACCTCCACCAGGAACCCCACCACCGGCACGTCCACCGCCCGCGTGCTGGTGACCCGGAGCACGGCCCGGCCCTGGGCGTCGGCGGCGATCTCGAACTGCAGGTCGCTGACCAGGCCGGTCGGCGGCTGCAGGCCGACGCGGGCGAAGGTCTCCGGCGAGGCCAGGCGCGCCCGCGCGTTCTCCAGCTCGCCCGGCTCGTTGGAAATGATCGGGATCTCGGCCAGCAGCGGCTGCCCGGGCGCCGACAGCACCCGGATCTGGCCCAGCCCCAGCGCCAGCGCATTGCCGGCCGGCAGCGCGAGCGCGAGCGCCAGCAGCCAATGCCACGGGCGCGTGGCGCCCTGTCCCCTCTTCTTCATGCGGCGCACTATAACGGACGCCCTGCGTTTGTAGCAGCCGGCGCGCGCCGCGGCGCAGCACCCGGCCAGGCCGTCGACCGGCCCGGCCGGGCGCCGACGGTCAGCCGCCGGCGGCGACCAGCTCGGCCAGCTGCACCGCGTTGAGCGCGGCGCCCTTGCGGATGTTGTCCGAGACGATCCACAGGTTGAGGCCGCGCGGGTGCGAGAAGTCCTCGCGGATGCGGCCCACGTAGACCGCGTCGTTGCCCGAGGCGTGGGTGACCGGGGTCGGGTAGCCGCCCGGCTTGCGCTCGTCCACCACCTCCACGCCCGGCGACTTCTCCAGCAGCGCGCGCGCCGCCTCGACGGTGACCTTCTTCTTCGTCTCGATCGCCACGGCCTCGGAGTGGCCGAAGAACACCGGCACGCGCACCGCGGTCGGGTTCACCTGGATGCTGTCGTCGCCGAGGATCTTGCGGGTCTCCCAGACCAGCTTCATCTCTTCCTTGGTGAAGCCGTTGTCCAGGAAGTCGTCGATGTGCGGGATCAGGTTGAAGGCGATCTGCACCGGGAAGCGCTGCGGATCGGCGTCCTGGAAGTTGAGCAGCGCGCCGGTCTGGCGGCCCAGTTCCTCCAGCGCCGAACGGCCGGCGCCGGACACCGACTGGTAGGTGGCGACGTTGATGCGCTCGATGCCGTACTCGCGGTGCAGCGGCGCCAGCGCCACCAGCATCTGCATGGTCGAGCAGTTGGGGTTGGCGATGATGCCGCGCGGGCGGTTCTTCGCCGCCTCCGGGTTGACCTCGCTGACCACGAGCGGGACGTCGTCGTCGTAGCGGAAGGCCGAGGAATTGTCGATCACCACCGCGCCGGCAGCGGCGAACTTCGGCGCGTATTCCTTGGAGACGCTGCCGCCGGCCGAGAACAGGGCGATGTCCACGCCGGCCGGGTCGAAGGTCGCCAGGTCCTGGACCTTGACCTTGCGGCCGGCGAACTCGACCTCGCCGCCGGCGGAGCGCTCGGAGGCCAGGGCGACGATCTCGCCGACGGGGAACTGGCGCTCGGCCAGGATGGCCAGCATGGTCTCGCCGACCGCGCCGGTGGCGCCGACGACGGCGACGGTGAAACGACGTTCTGTGGTGCTCATTTGAGATCCGTGATTCGTGATTGGGGATTCGTGATTCGGTGGAAGAGCGCGGCTGCGCGCGGGGCCGGGTTCGGGGAACCTCCTTCCGGGCGGCGCCTGCGATGTGCTGCGGGCGCGGATGGAGGTTCCCTATCGTTTGCCGGCCGCGGTTTTGCCGGTGCCGGCAATGGTGGTAATGCCGGTAATGCGATCGGCCGCGGTATTCGCGGTGCGCGTCTTCGTCGCGGTGACCGGATTGGCCGGATGGCCGGCGCGCGGGCCGAAGCCGAGCGCCGCCAGCAGGTTGTCCACGGCCAGCTGCACCATCGCCCGGCGCGTGGCCAGCGAGGCGCTGCCGATGTGCGGGGTCAGGACCACGTTGCGCAGCGCCAGCAGTTCCGGGCGCACGACGGGCTCGCCCTCGTAGACATCCAGGCCGGCGGCGGCGAGGCGGCCGTTGGCCAGCGCATCGGCCAGCGCCGGTTCGTCGACGAGCCCGCCGCGGGCGATGTTCACCAGGGTGGCGGTGGGCTTCATCTTCGCCAGGGCGGCCGCGTCGATGATGTGGTGGCTTGCCGCCGAGTACGGCAGCACCAGCAGTAGGTGGTCGGATTGGGCCAGCAAGGTGTCGAAGTCGACGTAGCTCGCGCCCACGCCCTGCTCCACCGCCTCGGGCAGGCGCGACCGGTTGTGGTACAGCACCCTCATGCCGAAGCCGTGGTGGCCGCGGCGGGCGATGGCCTGGCCGATCCGGCCCATGCCGAGGATGCCGAGGGTGCTGCCGTGGATGTCGGCGCCGAGCATGGTCGAGAACGACCACTGCTTCCACTGCCCTTCGCGCAGCCAGCGCTCGGATTCGGTGACGCGGCGCGCGGCCGCCATCAGCAGGGCGAAGCCGAGATCGGCCGTGGTCCCGGTGAGGACGTCGGGCGTGTTGGTGGCGATGACACCGGCCGCGTCCAGCGCGGGGATATCGAGGTTGTTGTAGCCGACGCCGACGTTGGCGATCGCGCGCAGCCTGGGCGCCTGCGCCAGTTCGGCGGCGCCGATGCGCTCGTTGAGGGTGATGAGGGCGCCATCGGCCTCGCGCAGCGCGGCGGCGATCGCGACCGGGTCGTGTTCGGTGACCTCCACGACGGCGTCCACCTCGCAATGGGCCGCCAGCTGGTCAACGATGTCGTCGAACAGCGGCTGCGAAACCCATACGCGGGGACGCGGGGCAGGCATGGCGCGGACCTCAGCTCCCCTGCCCTTCGCCGAGGGCGCCGGCGCCGGCGGGGATGCGCGGACCCACTTCGCCCACGTCGCCGCACTGCGCGCGGTGGCGCAGGGCCTGGTCCATCAGCACCAGCGCCACCATCGCCTCGGCAATGGGCGTGGCGCGGATGCCCACGCAGGGATCGTGGCGGCCGGTGGTGACGACCTCGACCGGGTTGCCATCGACATCGACGGTCGGGCCCGGCAGGCGCAGGCTGGAGGTCGGCTTGAGCGCGATCGACGCGACCACCTGCTGGCCGGTGGAAATGCCGCCGAGGATGCCGCCGGCATGGTTGCTGGCGAAGCCCTCCGGCGAGATCAGGTCGCGGTGCTGGGTGCCCTTCTGCGCGACCACGCCGAAGCCGTCGCCGATCTCCACGCCCTTGACCGCATTGATGCTCATCAGCGCCGCGGCCAGTTCGCCGTCGAGCTTGCCGTAGATCGGCTCGCCCCAGCCCGGCGGCACGCCGTCGGCGACCACGGTCACCCGCGCGCCGACCGAATCGCCGGACTTGCGCAGCGCATCCATGTACGCCTCCAGCTCCGGCACCTGCGGCGCGTGCGGCCAGAAGAACGGGTTCTCCTCCACCGCGCTCCAGTCGAAGCCCGCCGGCACCACCTCGCCGATCTGCGCCATGAAGCCGCGCACGGTCACGCCATGGCGCTGCTTCAGCCACTTCTTGGCGATCACCGCGGCGGCCACGCGCATGGTGGTTTCGCGCGCGGAACTGCGGCCGCCGCCGCGCGGATCGCGGATGCCGTACTTCCGCCAGTAGCTGTAGTCGGCGTGGCCGGGGCGGAACTGCGCGGCGATGTTCGCGTAGTCCTTGCTGCGCTGGTCGGTGTTGCGGATCAGCAGCGCGATCGGGGTGCCGGTGGTGCGGCCCTCGTAGACGCCGGAGAGGATCTCGACCTCGTCGGCCTCGCGCCGCGCGGAGGTGTGGCGCGACTTGCCGGTGGCGCGGCGCTGCAGGTCGTGGGCGAACTCCTCCGCGGCGATCTCCAGCCCCGGCGGACAGCCGTCGATGACGCAGCCGATGGCCGGACCATGCGATTCGCCGAAGGTGGTGACCGACAACAGCTTGCCGAAGGTGTTGCTGCTCAAGGCGCGCCCCGCGCGGGGTTCCGATGGGAGACGTGCAAGCATCGCATATCGGCGACGCCTGCTGCAGTGCAGCGGAACCGTTGCCGCAGTAACGGTATTGCGCCTGTTCTGCGTTTCCGACGCTGGCGGCACCGCAGACCCCGCCCCCCCCCCCCCCGAAAGCCGTCATCGCACGGGGGCATGGACCGCGTGGCATATGGAGGTGCCACGGATCCGCGCAGAGACAGGATGCCGTCCCAAGGGGCGGACCCGTACGGCGGCGGACTCCCGCCGCAGCCCGCGCCGTCAGGCTCTTGCGGTTGCTCCCGTTCCCGCCTGGGCGTCGATCGCGAACGGCCCGATCAGCCGCGCGCCGCGGCCAGCTCGGCGATGCGTGCGTTGTGCGCGATCAGCTCGCGGCACTCGACCGCGAAGATGCCCATCTGCCCGACCTTGAACTCGATCCAGGCCAGGTCCAGCTCCGGCAGCAGCTTGACCAGGTGGCGCTCGGACTCGCCCACCTCGCAGATCAGCAGGCCGTCCTGCGACAGGTGCAGCGGCGCGTCGCGCAGGATCTTCAGCACCAGGTCCAGGCCGTCGGGGCCGGCGCGCAGGCCCAGCTCCGGCTCGTACGAGTATTCCTTCGGCAGCGCGTCGGTCTCGTCGTCGGTGACGTACGGCGGATTGGTGACGATGAGCTCGTAGTGGCGGCCCTGCAGGCCGGCGAACAGGTCCGACTTGACCAGGGTGACGTTGTCCGCGTGCAGGCGCGCCCTGTTCTCCGCGGCCAGGGCCAGCGCGTCGTCGCTGATATCGACGCCGTCGACCTGCCAGTCCGGGTTGTAGTGGGCCATGGCGATGGCAATGCAGCCGGAACCGGTGCACAGGTCCAGCGCGTGGCGCACCTCGCGCCCGCCCAGCCACGGCTCGAAGCCGTTCTCGATCAGCTCGGCGATCGGCGAACGCGGCACCAGCGCACGGCGGTCGGACTTGAAGCTCAGCCCGGCGAACCAGGCCTCGCCGGTCAGGTAGGCCGCCGGCACGCGCTCGTCGATGCGGCGCTGGAACAGGCCCAGGATCTTCTGCTTCTCCGCCGTGGTCAGGCGCGACTGGCCATACACCGGGCTCAGGTCGTGCGGCAGGTGCAGCGCGTGCAGGACCAGCTGGGTGGCCTCGTCCATCGCGTTGTCGTAGCTGTGCCCGAAGGTCAGCCCGGCCTCGTTGAAGCGGCTGCCGCCGTAGCGGATCAGGTCGATGATGGTGTGCAGCTCGGCGGCCGAATCGGCAGTCATGGCGCGGCGCCGCGCGGGCGCAACCGGAAAGGGGCCGGGAATTATAGGCCAGGCGCCCGCCATTCACCGTCCCGCGCCCGCAGGGCCGGTATCATGTCCGGCCCGAACGACGCCGGACCTGCGCATGTTCAACCGCACCACCGCCTACATCCTGGCCGCCGCGCTCGCCGCGGGCCTGGGACTGCTGGCCGCCTTCCACCTGCTCGACCGCGACGCCGCCGCGCCCGCACCGGAGCTGCAGACCGTGACCCTGCTGCCGCAGCCGCGCCAGCTGCCGGCCTTCAACCTGCGCCAGTCCGACGGCACCCCGCTGGTCCCCGGCGAACTGGCCGGGCACTGGACCCTGGTGTTCCTCGGCTTCACCTTCTGCCCGGACGTGTGCCCGACCACCCTGGCCGAGCTGGCCCAGGCGCAGAAGCAGTGGGAGGCGCTGCCGGAATCGACCCGGCCGCGCGTGCTGTTCGTCTCCGTGGACCCGGAGCGCGACACGCCCGCCAAGGCCGGCGAGTACGCCCACGCGTTCCACCCGGACACCCTGGCGGCGACGGCCGACATCCCCGCGCTGGAGAAGTTCGCCACCTCGCTCGGCTTCGTGTTCATGAAGGTGCCCGGCAAGGGCTACGCCGCGAATCCTAACGACTACAGCGTCGACCACTCGGCCAACATCGCCCTGCTCGACCCGCAGGGCCGCCTGGCAGGGCTGATCCGCCCGCCGTTCCAGCCGCTGGCCATCGCCCGCGACCTGGAAGTGCTGAACCAGGTGGAGGCCGCGCCTTGAGCCTGATCACCGCGCTGACCTGGGCCCTGCCGCACCGCCTGCTGAGCTCCATCGCCCGGAGCGCCGCGTACTCGGAAAACCCGTGGCTGAAGCAGACGCTGATCGACACGGCGATCCGTCGCTTCAACGTCGACCTCGCTGAAGCCGCCGAGCCGGATCCGACCGCCTACCCCACCTTCAATGCGTTCTTCACCCGCGCGCTCAAGCCCGGCGCGCGCGTGCCCGACCCGGATCCGCGCGCGATCCTGATGCCGGCCGACGGCCACATCAGCCAGCTCGGTGCGATCGGCGAGGACGGCCGCATCTTCCAGGCCAAGGGCCACGGCTTCACCGCCGCCGAGCTGCTCGGCGATACCGAGGCGGCGCGGGTCTTCGCCGGTGGCAGCTTCGCCACCGTGTACCTGTCGCCGCGCGACTACCACCGCGTGCACATGCCGTGGACCGGCGTGCTGCGCGAGACCGTGCACGTCCCGGGCCGGCTGTTCAGCGTCGGCACCGCCGCGGTGCGCTCGGTGCCGCGCCTGTTCGCGCGCAACGAGCGGCTGGTCTGCCATTTCGACACCGACTTCGGGCCGATGGCCTCGGTGATGGTCGGCGCGCTGCTGGTCTCGGGCGTGGAAACGGTGTGGAGCGGCGTCGAGATCCCCGAGTACGGCGACGACATCACCCGCAAGGACTGGCGCGGCAAGGGCATCGTGCTGGAGCGCTTCGCCGAGATGGCGCGCTTCAACTACGGCTCCACGGTGATCGTGCTGCTGCCGCCGGGCGTGGCCGACCTGGCCCCGGGCCTGGCCGCCGAATCCCCGGTGAAGCTGGGCCAGGCCCTCGCCCACCTGCGCCGCTGACGCGCGCCTGCGCGCCGTCCGCGACCGCCCCGTAGAGCGGGGCTTGCCCCGCTGCTGTCCTCCGGCCACCCGCCGGCACGCGCGCCCGTCGTGCCGGCTGCCGGTCATCCGGCGTGGTGCCTCAACCGCGGCAGCCTTCCAGCTTCAGCTGCTGCCCGGCGCGCACGCTGTAACCCGGCGCCTTCAGCCCGTTGGCGCGCGCCAGCGACTTCACGTCGCAGCCGTGCTTCTGCGCGATGCGGCCTAGGGTGTCGCCCTTGGCCACGCGGTAGCTGCCCGGCCTGGGCTTCGCCCTGGCCGGCGACGCCGGCACCGGCGCGGCGCCCGGCAGCGGCACCAGGTCGCCCACCGCCACCGTGCCGGCCGGGGTGTCGCGGACCAGGGCGGCGGTAGGATCGGCGCGCACCAGCGCCTGCGCCAGCTGCGCACGCGCGCCGCCCGTGCAATGGCGCTGGTACAGGCCGACGATGTGGCTGGTGGCGTTGAGCACGGTCCCGGCCGGGATCCAGCTGTCGGCCTCGTAGCGCGGATTGAGGTTGCGCAGGGCGCGCATGTAGCCGTCGCGGCTGCCGCTGTTGCCCAGGCAGATGGTCAGCTCGTAGATGCTCGCCGGCGCGGCCAGCTTCAGCGTGGCCGGATGCGGCTCGACCTTCGGGAACACCACGCCGTACTGCTTCGGGTGCAGGTAGATCCACGCCGCGGCGATCACCATCGGCACGTAGTCGCGGGTCTCGATCGGGAACTGCTCGTAGGCGGAGACGTTCCAGAAGCCGGTGCCGCCGTAGTTGCGGTGCACGCGCAGCGCGCGGCCCTCGCCGCCGTTGTAGCCGGCCAGCGACATTTCCAGGTCGTTGTTGAGCTGCTTCAGGCGCTCGTTGAGGTAGGCGGCGCTGGCGGCGGCGGCGCTGCGCGGGTCGTAGCGGGTGTCGAAGCCGGTGCCGTCCGGACCCAGGCCGAAGCGGCGCCCGGTGGCCGGCATGAACTGCAGCGGACCGGCGGCACCGGCGCGCGAGGTGGCGTGCACGCGGCCGTTGGATTCCTTGGCCATGATCCCGAACAGCAGCGCCTCCGGCAGGCCGCGGCGCTCGAACTCCGGCCACATCAGGTGGCGCATGTACTGGTAGTTCTCGTAGCTGGTCATCAGCTGCGGGCGCATGTCGGTCAGCCAGCGACGGATGCCGGCCTGGATCGCCGGGTTGAACTGGACCATGTGGTCGAAGGCGTGGCGGCGGTCGTCGCCAAGCAGGCGGATCGTGCGCGCGGCCTCGGGGATGTCCGCGGCCAGGGCGGTATCGGCCTCCAGCGGCTCGTCCTCCTCCAGGCCTTCGTCCTCCGCGGAGGCCACGTCCACTTCGGTCTTCAGCAGGCGCTTCCACGCGGCGAGCATGTCCGACATCGGGCAGCCCTTCTGCTTGGCGCAGGCGTCGACCACGTCCTCCATGTCCTCGAGCGCGGCGTTGCTCTCCTCCACGCCCTTCGCGTCGCCGTTGCGGACCAGGACCACGGCGTCCTTGTAGCGCTGCTCGGCGGCGGCCATGCGCTGGACCATCGCCTCGGAAGCGGCGCGGTCCTTGGCGGACACCCGCTGGGCAAGGGCTGGGGCGGGCAGGCAGGACAGGAACAGGAGCGCGGCCAGCGGCCAGCGCGTCTTCAGCAGCACAGCGGACATCGGGACTTCTGCGGCACGGAGCGGCAGGCAGGGTAGCCCTGCGCGGCGGGGCGCGGCAACCCGGCCCGGCCCGCTAGAATCCCCGGACGAACTGGAATCCACTGGGGCAACGAATGGACCCGATCCTGCTGGGCAAGGGCGTCACCGACGACGTCGCGGTCACCCTGCTGCCGAAGTACGGCAACCGCCACGGCCTGGTGGCCGGGGCCACCGGCACCGGCAAGACGGTGACCCTGATGACCCTGGCCGAGGGCTTCTCGCGGATCGGCGTGCCGGTGTTCATGGCCGACGTGAAGGGCGACGTGGCCGGCCTGGCGGTGCCCGGCGAAGGCGGCGAGAAGCTGCAGGCGCGGGCCGCCGAGATCGGCGTGGCCGACTGGGCCCCGGCCGCCAGCCCGGTGGTGTTCTGGGACCTGTACGGCAAGCTGGGCCATCCGGTGCGCACCACCGTCAGCGAGATGGGGCCCACGCTGCTGGGCCGCATCCTCGAGCTGAACGACACCCAGTCCGGCGTCCTGGACATCGTGTTCAAGCTGGCCGACGACCGCGGCCTGTTGCTGCTGGACCTGGACGACCTGCGCGCCCTGCTCAACCTGGTCGCCGAGGAACGCAAGGCGATCTCGGCCGAATACGGCCTGGTCAGCCCGCAGTCGGTGGCGGCGATCCAGCGCGCCCTGCTGCGCCTGGCGCAGGACGGCGGCGAACGGTTCTTCGGCGAGCCGGCCCTGGAGCTGGCCGACCTCATGCGCGTCAACCACGACGGCCGCGGCGTGATCGGCATCCTCGCCGCCGACCAGCTGATCCTCAAGCCGCGCCTGTACGCGACCTTCCTGCTGTGGCTGCTCAGCGAGCTGTTCGAGACCCTGCCGGAGGTCGGCGACCTCGACAAGCCGAAGCTGGCCTTCATCTTCGACGAGGCGCACCTGCTGTTCGACGACGCGCCGGCCGCGCTGAAGCAGCGCATCGAGCAGGTCGTGCGCCTGATCCGCTCCAAGGGCGTGGGCGTGTACTTCTGCTCGCAGTTCCCCGACGACGTGCCGGACAACATCCTCGGCCAGCTCGGCAACCGCGTGCAGCACGCGCTGCGCGCCTACACCCCGCGCGACCAGAAGGCGGTGAAGACCGCGGCGCAGACCTTCGTGCCCAATCCGAAGCTGGACGTGGCCGCGGCGATCTCGCAGCTGGGCACCGGAGAGGCGCTGGTCAGCACGCTGCAGGACAAGGGCGTCCCCTCGCCCGTGCAGCAGACGAGGATCGCCCCGCCGCGCTGCCGGATGGGCGCGATCACCGAATCGGAGCGGATGAAGGTGCGCGCCGGCAGCCCGGTCGGCACCCGCTACGACACCGCGGTCAACCGCGAATCGGCCGCCGAGCTGCTGGCCGCGCGCGTGCAGGCCGCCGCCCAGGACGCACCGGCCGCCGGCAAGGACCCGGCGGAAGGCGGTTTCGGCCAGAAGATCAACGAATTCCTGTTTGGCACCAGACGCCGCCAGGGTGTGGTCGAATCGGTGGCCAAGCAGACCACGCGCAACGTCGGCGGCTCGATCGGCCGCAGCGTCGGCAGCTCGATCGGCGAGAGCATCGCCGGCAAGGCCGGCAAGAAGTACGGCGGCCAGATCGGCAACCAGATCGTGCGCGGCATCCTCGGCGGCATCTTCGGCCGCCGCTGATCCTTCCCACCTGCAGTCCCCGCAATCCGATGTCCCGCTGGCGTCCCCCTCCCGAGAAAAGCACCGCCCTGATCACCCGCGAAGGCCACGAACGGCTCAAGGCCGAGCTGGACCAGCTGTGGCGGGTGCAACGCCCGGAAGTGGTCAAGGCGCTGGCCGCGGCGGCGGCCGAGGGCGACCGTTCGGAGAACGCCGAGTACACCTACCGCAAGAAGCAGCTGGCCGAGATCGACCGGCGCGTACGCTACCTGAGCAAGCGGGTGCCGGCGCTGCGCGTGGTCGACCAGGCGCCGGCCGATCCGGAGGCGGTGTTCTTCGGCGCGTGGGTGGAACTGGAACGGCTCGACACCGGCGAGGTGGCGCGCTACCGCATCGTCGGCCCGGACGAGACCGACGCCGGCGCCGGCTGGATCAGCATCGACTCGCCGCTGGCCCGGGCCCTGCTGAAGAAGCGCATCGACGACGAGGTCGAGGCGCAGCTGCCGGGCGGGCCGGCGCGGTTCGCGATCGTCGCGGTGGACTACGAGGTGTGATGGCGATGGCGCGCCGACGAGCGCGCCACGGCCCCAGCCGCCGGAATCCGTCGCTCAGAGCACCCGCAGCGACAGCGACGGGGTGTCGCCGGTTTCGGCGTATTCGACTTCGCCGTAGAGGTCGTGCTCGTCGCTGCCCATGATCCGCACGTCGACGAACTCGCCCGGCTGCAGGCCGGCGTCGCGGCCGTCCTGGATCTGCACCACGCCGTCGATCTCCGGCGCATCGGCCATGGAACGGGCGATCGCCAGTTCGCCGTCGAGGAAGTCGACCAGGCAGCGCTGCACGCTGCCGACCTTGGCTTCCAGGCGCGCGGCCGAGATTTCGCCCTGGCGCTCCATGAAGCGGGCCAGGCGTTCCTGCTTCACTTCTTCCGGCACGGCGCCGGGCAGCTCGTTGGCCGCCGCGCCTTCCACCGGCGAATAGGCGAAGGCGCCGACGCGGTCCAGCTGGGCCTCGTCGAGGAAATCCAGCAGCTCTTCGAACTCCTGCTCGGTCTCGCCGGGGAAACCGACGATGAAGGTCGAGCGCAGGGTCAGCTCGGGGCAGATCGCGCGCCAGCGCTGGATCCGCTCGAGGGTCTTGTCGACCGCGCCGGGACGCTTCATCAGCTTGAGGATGCGCGGGCTGGCGTGCTGGAACGGGATGTCCAGGTACGGCAGCACCTTGCCCTCGGCCATCAGCGGGATGACCTCGTCCACGTGCGGGTACGGGTAGACGTAGTGCAGGCGGGTCCAGGCATCCAGCTCGGACAGGCCTTCGCACAGCGCCTTCATGCGGGTGGCGTATTCCCTGCCGCGCCAGGTACCCGGTGCGTAGCGCATGTCCACGCCGTAGGCGGAGGTGTCCTGGGAGACGACCAGCAGTTCGCGCACGCCGCCCTTCACCAGGCGCTCGGCCTCGCGCAGCACTTCGTCCACGGGGCGCGAGACCAGGTCGCCGCGCATCGAGGGGATGATGCAGAAGCTGCAGCGGTGGTTGCAGCCCTCGGAAATCTTGAGGTACGCGTAGTGGTGCGGCGTGAGCTTCAGGCCGTAGTCCGGCACCAGGTCCAGGAACGGGTCGTGCTTCGGCGGCAGCGCCTTGTGCACGGCTTCCATCACGCTGGTGTAGTCCTGCGGGCCGGACACCGACAGGACGTCGGGATACTGCTCGCGGATCATCTCCGACTTCTTGCCCAGGCAGCCGGTGACGATGACCTTGCCGTTCTCGTTCATCGCCTCGCCGATGGCGTCCAGCGATTCGGCCACGGCGGAATCGATGAAGCCACAGGTGTTGACCACGACCACGTCGGCGGCGTCGTAGCTGGGCACGATGTCGTAGCCTTCGACCCGCAGCTGGGTGAGGATGCGCTCTGAATCGACGAGGGCCTTCGGACAGCCGAGGCTGACGAAGCCCACCTTGGGGTTCTGCAGGGACATGGACGCTGGACTGGGGCCGGGACGGTGGCGGACCCGGCATGGCCGGGGGCGCGGGATTATACCCGGCCGGCCCTTCCGGCCCCTGACCGTAAGACAAGCTGCCGGCGGGCCCCTGTAGAGCGGGGCCTACCCCGCTGCCTCATGCCACGCTGCTCCCCCAGACGGTGGGAGTCGGGCAAGCCCGACTCTACGAAGCACTCCCACCGGCAGGGGCTTCCGTTCCTGTAGCCCGGATAAGCGAAGCGCATCCGGGGCGTAGGCGTGCATGCCGGCGATGACGCCCGTCCGCTGCCGGCTGCTCCCTTCGGCCTTCCGGCCTACATGCGCCCAGCGTCCATAATGGAAGGCCCACCCTCCACGGGAGCCAGCCATGGGCCAATGGACCACCCTCGACACGCCCGCCGGCACGATCGCGGCCTGGCAGGCCGAACCTCCTGCCCAGCCGAAAGGCGGCCTGGTCGTCATCCAGGAGATCTTCGGGGTGAACCCGCACGTGCGTGCGGTGGCCGACGGCTATGCCGCGGAGGGTTACGCGGTGCTGGCACCGGCGTTCTTCGACCCGGTCGAGCGCGGCGTCGAACTGGGCTACGACGAAGCCGGCTTCGCCCGCGGCCGCGAACTGGTCGCCCAGCTGGGCATCGACGCGGCGATGCAGATCGTCGAAGCGGCGGCCGGACACCTGCGCAGGCACCTGGCCGCGTCGCAGGCGCCGCAGGCGGTCGGCACGGTCGGCTACTGCTGGGGCGGCACGGTGGCGATGCTGTCGGCGCTGCGCCTGGGCCTGCCCTCGGTGTCCTACTACGGCGCGCGCGACGTGCCGTTCCTCGAAGACCCCGCCCTGGTCGCGAAGCCCAGGGCACCGGTGATGTTCCACTTCGGCGAGCAGGACCCGTCGATTACCGCCGAGGCGGTGCAGAAGCACCGCGAGGCCCTGCCGTCGATGCCGGTGTACACCTATCCGGCCGGACACGCCTTCAACCGCGACGTCGATCCGAAGGCCTACCACGCGCCCAGCGCGGAGCTGGCCCGCGAACGCAGCCTCGCTTTCCTGGCGGAGCACCTGCGGTGAGCGGGTTCGAACTGGAGTCCCGTCTGGCGGCCGACAGCGTGTTCATCGCCGACGGCCCGCTCTCGCAGGTGCGGCTGATGGACGACACGCGCTTCCCGTGGCTGCTGCTGGTGCCGCGCGTGCCCGGCGCGGCGGAGTGGATCGACCTGGACGGCAGCCAGCAGCGCCTGCTGCTGGCCGAACTCAACCGGGTCTCGCAGCTGCTGCGCGCCGAACCGGGCGTGGAGAAGCTCAACATCGGCGCGCTCGGCAACATCGTCCGCCAGCTGCACGTGCACCTGGTCGGCCGCCATGCCGGCGACGCGGCCTGGCCGGGCCCGGTATGGGGCAGCGGACCGATGCAGCGCTTCGAGGCCGACGCGCTGCAGGCGCGTGCGGCGCTGTGGCGTTCGCGGCTAGGATAGGCGCCCTCCTTCCCCGACCGCCGACCTCGCCACCATGGGCTCCAACGTCTTCGCCGCGCTCGTCCTGATCGTCCTGGGCCTGTTCTTCCTGGCCCGCAACCTGGGATGGATCGACAGCGGGCTGGGCACCCTGCTGGCCACCTGGTGGCCGGCGATCCTGGTCGCCGTCGGCGTCGGCATGCTGCTCAAGCGCCGGTAGAGCGGGGCTTGCCCCGCTACCCACGCGTGGCGAAACCACACCCGGGACGGCACCAGCGCCCCGGCAGGCGGATCAACGTCGTCCCGTAGAGCGGGGCTTGCCCGCTACCCACGCCCGGCGAACCCACACCCGGGCCCTCACCCGCTCCAGGCGGATCGACGGCGGGCAGCAGCGGGGCAAGCCCCGCTCTACACCAGACCAGCCACCGCCGACGCAACATGAAAGGGCGCGGAAATCCGCGCCCTTCCCTCGACCAGCCGGGACCGTCAGGTCCGCGGCAGGGTCACTCCGGTCTGGCCCTGGTACTTGCCGCCGCGGTCCTTGTACGAGGTCTCGCACACGTCGTCGGCGTCGGACTGGAAGAACAGCATCTGCGCCACGCCCTCGTTGGCGTAGATCCGCGCCGGCAGCGGCGTGGTGTTGGAGAACTCCAGGGTCACGTGCCCTTCCCACTCCGGCTCCAGCGGGGTCACGTTGACGATGATGCCGCAGCGCGCATAGGTGCTCTTGCCCAGGCACACCACCAGCACGTCGCGCGGGATGCGGAAGTACTCGACCGTGCGCGCCAGCGCGAAGGAATTCGGCGGGATGATGCACTCGTCGGCCTCGATGTCGACGAAGCTCTTCGGGTCGAAGTTCTTCGGATCGACGATCGTGGAGTTGATGTTGGTGAACACCTTGAACTCGCGCGAGCAGCGCACGTCGTAGCCGTAGCTGGAGGTACCGTAGCTGACGATGCGATGGCCATCGGCCGCGTGCTTCACCTGGCCCGGCTCGAACGGCTCGATCATCCCGTGCTGTTCGGCCATGCGCCGGATCCAGCGGTCGCTCTTGATGCTCATGCGGTATTCCCTGCGGGCCTGGCCCGTGAACGGGCGATTGTAGAGGGCCGCCGGGCCGGCTGCACATGCGCGCGCATTGGCCTTCACGGGCTGGCGGATGCCCGCGGCCGGTGGATGTCCCCGGCCGCATGAGAAGCAGCGGGGCAAGCCCCGCTCTACAGGATGCACCGCACGCCTTCGATGGCCCCTCGTCCAGAAGGGGGAGCTAAAGAACGAAGCCACGACCCGGACGTCCCCGAGGACGCGGTGCTCCGGGGGCGTGGCACAAGCAGCACATGGATGTGCTGCGCTCGCGCGTTGGAGCCATGGATGGCGGAACCGCGTGATGCGCCATCCCCGCGGAGCGCCGCGGCTCCGTCCGAAGCCGACGCCCGCAACGCCGTTGCCGTTGCTGTCTCCGCCCTTCCGCCCGACGCCGCCGGATCAAGCCAGCGTCGAGGCGATCGGGATCGAGGCCCGCGGGCGGCCGGCCAGCTGCGCCGCCATGGCCTGCGCCGCACGCAGGTAGGCCTGCGCCGGGGCCGAATCCGGCGCCGCCGCGACCACCGGCGTGCCAACGTCGCCCTGCTCGCGGATCTGCAGGTCCAGCGGCAGCGAACCCAGCAGCGGCACGCCGTAGCGCTCGGCCATCGTCTGCGCCCCGCCCTGCCCGAACAGGTGCTCCACGTGCCCGCAATTGCTGCACACGTGCACCGCCATGTTCTCGACGATGCCCAGCACCGGCACATTGACCTTCTCGAACATCTTCAGCGCCTTGCGCGCGTCGAGCGTGGCGATCTCCTGCGGCGTGGTGACGATCACCGCGCCGGCCACCGGGATCTTCTGCGCCAGGGTCAGCTGGATGTCGCCGGTGCCCGGCGGCAGGTCGATCAGCAGGTAGTCCAGGTCGCCCCAGTGCGTGTCGGTGAACAGCTGGGTCAGCGCCGAGGTCGCCATCGGGCCGCGCCAGATCATCGGCGTGTCGGTGTCGACCAGCAGCCCGATCGACATCGCCTCCACCCCGAACGCCCGCATCGGCTCGATCGACTTGTCGTCCGGGCTCTCCGGCCGCCCCGACAGGCCCAGCATGGCCGGTACGCTCGGCCCGTAGACGTCGGCGTCCAGCACGCCGACCCGCGCACCCAGCCGCGCCAGCGCCAGCGCCAGGTTCACCGCGGTCGTGGACTTGCCCACCCCGCCCTTGCCCGAGCCCACCGCGATCACGTTGCGCACCCGCGGCAGCGGCGACAGGCCGGCCTGCACCGCATGGGCGGCAACCCGGTTGTGCACCTCGAGCCTGGCCGCAGCGAAGCCATGGGCCGCGGCGGCAGCCTCGACCTGCGCCACCAGGGCCTGCGGCACCGGGCCCAGCGGCCAACCGGTGGTCAGTTCGACCTGGCAGGCGCTGCCGGAAGGCCTGGCCTCCCAGCGCGCGCGGGGCGGCGCCAGGGCCAGTCCCGTGACGGGATCATGGAGGTTCTGGAGGGACTGGATGAAATCGGTCACGGGGGTCATGGCTTTGTCGCGGAGGTAGTCACAAGGTCATTGTGACAAACGGATACAAATGGAATTAAAAGCGTGTTAATGTCCGTTCAGGCCCGCTGTTGGGGCCTCATTCAGGTTCGGCCTCGGGAGTGGTGGCCGATGTTAGATCAATGACTTAGGGGAACCTAAATAATGAAATACGCGCCTGCACCCGCAAGGCACCGTCTCTCGGCCGCCCTCCTGACCGCGCTCATGCTGCCGCTGGCCGGCGCTGCGTTCGCCCAGGACGGCCAGACCGAGGAGTCGAACACCTCCACCAACCAGCAGACCTCCAGCCAGGGCGCCACCACCCTGGACCGCGTCTCGGTGGTCGGTTCGCGCATCAAGCGCTCCGAGATCGAAGGCCCGGCGCCGGTCATGGTCATCACCCGCGCGGAGATCGACCGTGAAGGCTTCCAGACCGTCGGCGACATGCTGCAGACGCTGAGCCAGAACACCACCAGTTCGTTCACCGGCGACCTGGGCGTGACCGGCTTCACCCCGAACGCCCAGGTGGTCAACCTGCGCAACCTGGGCCCGGGCTACACCCTGACCCTGATCAACGGCCGCCGCCCGGCCCAGTACCCGCAGCCGTACAACCGCGACAACAACATCGTCAACGTCGCTGCGATCCCGAGCTCGATCGTCGAGCGCATCGAAGTCCTGACCGGCGGCGCCTCGGCGATCTACGGTTCCGACGCCGTCGCCGGCGTAGTGAACATCGTCCTGCGCGAGAACTACGACGGCAACTTCGTCCGCCTGACCACCGGCACCACTGCCGAGGGCGGTGGCGACTCGGTCAACCTCGAGTTCACCGGCGGCAAGACCGGCGACCGCTGGAGCGCCGTGTGGGCCTTCCAGTACTCCGACCGCGAGCCGGTGTTCGCCGACCAGCGCCACTTCATGTCCGATACCCGCCACGGCCCGCTGGGCGACCTGGCGGCCCCGTCGCTGTCGCATATCGCCATCCGTGGCGCCAACGTGGGCGACGGCGCGGTCGGCACCAACGCGTTCTTCCCGGGCGCCGCGGCGTGCGAAGCGATGAACATGGTGGCCTACAAGAGCGCGACCCGCGGCGACATCTGCGGTTCCTTCACCACCAGCGCCTCGCGCTCGATCTCGAACAAGCGCCAGTTCTACTCCACCTACGGCTACGGCACGTTCGACATCACCGACACCACCCGCCTGTTCGCCAGCGCGAACTACTACTCGACGAAGGCCAAGTCGAGCGGCGGCACCGAGTTCTGGGGCACCAGCGGCGACCGCTTCAACACCACCGCGTCGGGCGGCACCTCGGTGTACTACTACGACACCCAGGCGCGGAACTTCCTGCAGCTGCAGCGCATCTTCACCCCGCAAGAGCTGGGCGGCCCGGAAGCGGCCTCGACCCTGTACGACGAGTACAGCTACGACGTCGCCGCCGGCATCCAGGGCGTGTTCGCCGACCGCTTCGACTGGGAACTGAGCGCCAGCTACGGCCTGTACAACTACGAAGCCGACCGCCCGCGCCTGCTGGCCAAGGCCGTGCATGACTACTTCCTCGGCCCGCGCCTGGGTTACGTGAGCGGCTACGCGGCCCACGCCCTGAACCTGGACCGCTGGAACAGCCCGATCACCCCGGAGATCTACCGCTCGTTCGCGACGCGCGTGGTCAACCGCGGCGAGAGCACCGTCTCCAACGTCAACTTCAACGTCAGCGGCGACCTCTTCGAGCTGCCTGCCGGCTCGGTCGGCTTCGCCGGCGTGCTGGAGTGGAACCGCCAGACCACCGACCTGCTGAGCGACCCGCGTACCAACCAGCTGCGTCCGCTCGACGACCAGACGATCTACAACCTGACCAGCTCGGGCGAGACCCACGGCGAGCGCGACCGCTACGCCATCGGCGCCGAAGTCCGCGTGCCGATCCTGAACTCGCTGAGCGCGCAGATCGCGGCCCGTTGGGACAAGTACGACGACATCTCCGACGTCGACGCGGCCACCACCTACAACTTCGGCCTCGAGTGGCGTCCGGCGGACCGCCTGCTGGTCCGCGGTTCGTACGCCACCAGCTTCCGCGCGCCGGACATGCAGCTGATCTACGCGCAGGGTGCTGCCTCGTACTCGAGCATCCTCGACGAGTACGCCTGCCGTGCCGGCGTCGGCGTCGCCCAGGCCCTGGGGCCGCGTACCCGCACCCAGTGCAACGTCACCGGCGACCCGACCATCTACCAGTCGCAGACCCTCATCGCCGGCAACCCGGGCCTGAAGGAAGAAGAAGGCGAGTCCTGGACCGCCGGCTTCGTGTGGGACATCGTCGACGACATGTCCCTGTCGGTCGACTGGTACCGCATCCGCCTGAAGGACGCTGCCTCGCAGTTCGACGCGGGCACCCTGCTGCAGCGCGAAGCCGCCTGCCGCCTGGGTACCTACGCCGACGGTTCGCCGGCTCCGGACAACGCGTTCTGCCAGAGCCTGTACGGCCTGATCACCCGTATCGACGCCCCCGGCACCCCGGACCACCTGCGCATCCAGCGGATCAACAACTCGTACATCAACACCGCGCTGCAGGACACCACCGGTATCGACGCGAGCTACAAGTACCGTCTGAATACCGACCGCCTGGGTTCGTTCAACTTCGACCTGTCGTACTCGCTGCAGCTGAGCAACAAGTTCAAGCAGGAGCCGACGGACGACCTGGTCGATTACCGCGACCTGCCGCCGAGCCAGAACTACTGGTATCCGGAGCGTAGCCGCGCCCGCGGCAGCGTGAGCTGGATGTACGGCGACTGGACCACCACCGTGTTCGGCACCCGCTACGGCTCGGCCTGGTCGCGCGCCGAAGTGGCCGGCCGCAACTCGGCCGGCGGCTACTACGGTCCGCGCCTGCAGCCGTACATGCTGTACAACCTGACCCTGGCCAAGAAGTTCGGCCCGAACGTCCAGGCCCAGCTGCAGGTCGTCAACGTGCTGGACAACCAGTACCGCGAGGACAACAGCTACACCGCCTATCCGTTCTTCAATCCCTGGCTGGGCGCCGACCCGCTGGGTCGCCGCTACTACGTGAGCATCGCGTACCGGTTCTAAGCCCCGGCGAAGGACCTGCAACAAGGGAAAAGCCCGGTGCAAGCCGGGCTTTTCTCTGTCACCCACCATCGAAAGGACTCCCGATGAAGAAGATGCACGCAGCCCTGCTGGCGCTGGCCCTCCTGCCCGGCGTGGCCGCCGCGGCCCAGCCGCTGCCGGTCGAGGAATTCGTCAAGCATCCGCTGTACAGCACCGCGAAGATCTCGCCCAACGGCGACTACCTGGCCATCACCGTCGACTACGGCGACCAGGACGTGCTGACCGTGATGCGCACCTCCGACCTGAAGATCCTCAAGGTCAACCAGCTCCCGGACAAGAAGAGCGTCGGCGCCTTCTACTGGGTCAGTCCGGAACGGCTGATGTTCAACGCCGTGCGCAAGATGGGCGGCTATGCGCAGCCGTTCTCCACCGGCGAATGGTTCGCCGTCAACGCCGACGGCACCCTGCCCCGCCCGCTGATCTTCTACGGCACCCGCGACGCCACCCAGCGCAGCAAGGCCGTCGGCAGCGCCCGCTTCAGCCTGGTCGACACGCTCAAGGACGACGACGTGAACGTGGTCATGCGCGCGTCCACGCCGCGCTCCACCGAAGGCGCCGGCACCGAGCTGGTCCTGCTGGACACCATCAGCGGCCGCCGCACCCCGCTGGCCCGCGCGCCCAAGGAAAACTGCGACATCGTCCTCGACGCGCAGAAGCAGCCGCGCTTCTCGGTGTGCTCGTCCAGCCGCGACGAGGAAGGCGAATACGACGAGCGCACCGAGCTGTACCGCCGCGACGGCCGCGAATGGACCCTGGTGAATGCCTCCAGGACCGACGGCAAGCACCTGTGGGTCGAGCAGGTCACCGAGGACGGCACCGTCTACGCCATCCAGAGCGACAACAAGTCGCCGCCGGCCATCGGCACCCTGGACGTGGCCACCGGCGAGTTCAGGCAGCTGTTCCAGGATCCGGTCGCGGAGATCTCCGACTACCTGTGGTCCACCGACGGCAAGACCCTGCTGGGCGTAGTCACCGAGGCCGGCGCGCCGCAGGTCCAGCTGATCGACGAGACCCATCCGGACGCCGAGCTGTACGTGTCGCTGGCCGACGCGTTCCCGGGCGAGATGGTCGACTTCTCCAGCCACACCCAGGACGGCCGCAAGATCATCGTCGCCGTCTACAGCGACAGCAATCCGGGCGAGCTGTACCTGTACGACCGCGACACCAGGCAGGCGCGCTTCCTGATGCAGAGCCGCCCGCAGCTGGACAAGGCCGGGATGGCCACGGTCAAGCCGTTCAGCTTCACCGCCCGCGACGGCATGCGGGTCCACGGCTTCCTGACCATCCCCAACGGCTCGGACGGCCGGAACCTGCCGCTGATCGTCAACCCGCACGGCGGCCCGATCGGCCCGCGCGACCACTGGCGCTTCAACGGCGAAACCCAGCTGTTCGCCTCGCGCGGCTATGCCGTCCTGCAGGTGAACTTCCGCGGCTCCAGCGGCTACGGCAAGGCCTTCCAGGATGCCGGCCACCGCCAGTGGGGCCAGGGCATCCAGAACGACATCGTCGACGCCACCCACTGGGCGATCAGCAACGGCTACGCCGACAAGGAGCGCATCTGCATCTACGGCGGCAGCTTCGGCGGCTATTCGGCGCTGATGGCGCCGATCCGCGCCCCGGGCCTGTTCAAGTGCGCCTTCGGCTACGTCGGCGTGTACGACGTGGACATGCTGTTCAAGAAGGGCGACATCCCGCAGCGCGAGTCGGGCCTGCGCTACCTGCGCCGCACCCACGGCACCGACACGAAGGAGTGGGCGGAGAACTCGCCGGCCCGCCGCGCGGCGGAGGTGAAGATCCCGGTCTACCTGGCCGCCGGTGCGCGCGACGAACGCGCCGTGCCCGAGCAGACCGAGCTGATGAACAAGGCGCTGATCGCGGCGGGCAACCCGCCGGAGGGCATGATCATCCAGTCCGGCGAGATGCACGGCTTCTACGACGTGCCGAACCGGGTGAACCTGTACACGAAGATGCTGGACTTCTTCGGCCGCCACATCGGCGGCAAGGCCACCGTCGGCACCCCGACCCGCGCCGACTGACCCAGGGCGCGGATGGCCGGCCACGCCGGCCATCCGTGACCCTCGTCGCAATGACCAATGGCCATTCCGGCCGCCCCCGTGGCGGCCGGAGAATGCCCGCATTGGCGCCGGCAGGCGCCTCGTCCAGGAGGACACACCGATGGACCGCAAGCACGTCCTGAACGCCGGCTGGCTGCTGCTGGCCGCGCTCTGCGCGCCGGCCGCGTACGCCGCCCCCCAGCAGGCCAAGACCCCGGCCATGGCCGACGAGGTCATGTCGACCGATGCATTCCTGTCCGGCCACCCCGACCTGCGTTTCCGCAACCTCGCCCAGGAGGCGCTCAGGCAGGACGAGCCCGAGGAGGCCTTCGCCTACTTCAAGCGCGCCGCCTGGTACGCCGACAAGCCCTCCCAGGCGATGGTCGCCGAGATGCTGTGGGACGGCCGCGGCGTCGAACAGGACCGCCCGCTGGCCTACGCCTGGATGGACCTGGCCGCCGAACGCGGCTACGAGGGCTTCCTGGTGCTGCGCGAGCGCTACTGGAAGGAACTGGACGAAGCCAGCCAGAAGCGGGCCATCGAGGTCGGCCAGGAGGTGTACGCCCGCTACGGAGACGCGGCGGCCGAGCCACGCCTGGCCACCGCGCTGCGTCGCGAGCGCCGCCGCGGCACCGGCAGCCTCACCGGCTTCGCCGGCAACGTGAAGGTCTACGTCACCGGCCCCGGCGACGTGCCGATGCAGATCGACGGCACCCACTTCTACAACGACAGGTACTGGGATCCGGTGCAGTACCGGCAGTGGCAGGACGAGGTGTGGATGAAACCGCGCACCGGCAAGGTCGAGGTCGGCGGCGTGGAGACGGTCGAGGCCAGCCGCGTGCCGCCGACCGCGCCGCAGAGCGACGCCCCGGAGCCGGAAGTGCCGGCCCGCGAGACCCCTTAACCCGGGGTTCATGCCGCGCCCGCGCGAACCGTACGCGGGCGTAGGCAGAGCGCTTCCCCTGCGCTAGAGTGGGGCCACGGCCCGGCCGCGATGGCCGGGCTTTCCACGTCCTGGAGGGGATATGCGCAGTACCGGTTCCAAGAAGCTTTCCGTCATCGCCCTGCTGCTGCCGGCGCTGTTCGCCGCCGGCTCGGCCCTGGCCGCCGACCCGGTGGTCGGCCGCTGGAAGACCATCGACGGCGACACCGGCAAGCCGAAGTCGATCGTGGAGATCACCCAGGCGCCGAACGGCACCATCACCGGCCGCATCGTCGAGCTGCTCAACCCGAGCAAGCCGAACCCGGTGTGCGACAAGTGCAAGGACGACCGCAAGAACCAGCCGATCACCGGCATGGAGATCATCCGCGGCATGAAGGCCGAGGGCGGTGGCCAGTATTCCGGCGGCACCATCCTCAAGCCCGACGAGGGCAAGGTCTACAAGTCGAAGATGGAGCTGGTCGAAGGCGGCAAGAAGCTGGAGGTGTCCGGCTGCGTGGCCTTCATCTGCAAGTCGCAGACCTGGCTGCGGCAGTAGGACTCCCGCGCCGCCCCGCATGACCCGGCGACCCGGCCCCTGCCGGGTCGCCGCTTTTTCCAGTCCCGGAAAGCCACCGGAGCCGGGCCGGGCCCGCCCGCGTGCGATAATCGCGGTCCCCCAGCACCCGGCCTCCCATGTCCCGTTCCGCGCTCGTTACCAACGCCCTGCCCTACGCCAACGGCCCGCTGCACCTGGGCCACCTGGTCGGCTACATCCAGGCCGACATCTGGGTAAGGGCCCGGCGCATGCGCGGCGACACGGTGCACTACGTCTGCGCCGACGACACCCACGGCACGCCGATCATGCTGGCCGCCGAGAAGGCCGGGGTCACCCCGGAGGCCTTCATCGCCGCGATCAAGGCCAGCCACGAGCGCGACTTCCGCGAGTTCGGCGTGGCCTTCGACTGGTACCACTCGACCCACTCGGACGAGAACCGCGCCCTGACCGAGCGCTTCTACGCGGCCCTGGACGCGCGCGGCAGCATCGAGCGCCGCTCCATCGAGCAGCTCTACGACCCGGTCAAGCAGATGTTCCTGCCCGACCGTTACGTCAAGGGCACCTGCCCGAACTGCAAGTCGCCGGACCAGTACGGCGACAACTGCGAGGTCTGCGGCGCCACCTACGCGCCGACCGACCTCATCGACCCGCATTCGGCGGTGTCCGGGGCCACGCCGGAACTGCGCGCGTCGGAGCACTTCTTCTTCAAGCTCGGCCAGTACACCGAAGGCCTGCGCGAGTGGCTCAAGGGCGACGTCGCCCTGCCCGGGGTCAAGGCCAAGCTGGCCGAATGGATCGAGGGCGAGGGCGGCCTGCGCGACTGGGACGTCTCCCGCGACGCGCCCTACTTCGGCTTCGAGATCCCCGGCCACCCGGGCAAGTACTTCTACGTCTGGCTGGACGCGCCGATCGGCTACTTCTCCAGCCTGCTGGCGCTGGCCCGCAGCGGCGACAAGGCCGGCTTCGACGAAGCGGCGATGGAACGGCTGCTCAAGCCGGGCGACCACGCCGAGCTGCACCACTTCATCGGCAAGGACATCGTCAACTTCCACGGCCTGTTCTGGCCGGCGGTGCTGGAAGGCAACGGCCTGCGCAAGCCGGACCGCCTGCACGTCAACGGCTACCTGACCGTGGACGGCGCGAAGATGTCCAAGTCGCGCGGCACCTTCATCATGGCCCGCACCTACCTGGACGTGGGCCTGGACCCGGACGCGCTGCGCTACTACTTCGCCTGCAAGACCTCCGGCGGCGTGGACGACCTGGACCTCAACCTGTCCGACTTCGTCGCCCGCGTGAATAGCGACCTGGTCGGCAAGTTCGTCAACATCGCCAGCCGCTGCGCGAAGTTGCTGGACGTGCATTTCGGCAACGTGCTGCGCGCGGCCGGCGACGACGCGGTCGCCAGCGAAGGCTGGGCGCAGGACGCCGCGCAGCTGCTGGACCAGGTGCGCGCCCTGCTCGGCACCGCGCCGGAGCTGTACGCGCAGGACAACTACGCCGCGGTCACCCGCAACGCCATGGCCGCCGCCGACCTGGCCAACGAATACATCGCCCGCACCGCGCCGTGGGCGCTGGCCAAGGATCCGGCGCGCCGCGCCGACCTGCACCTGGTGCTGACCACCGCGCTGCAGGCCTTCGCCGACATCGCCGGCGTGCTCAAGCCGATCGTGCCGGCGACCATCGCCCGCGCGGAAAGCTGGCTGGGCACGGAGCTGGCGGTGGACCGCCGCATCGACCTGGCCGGACGCACGCTCGCCGCCTACGCCCCGCTGTTCACCCGTATCGACCCCAAGCTCATCGACGCCATGACCGAAGCCTCCAAGGACACCCTCGCCCCCGCTCCCGCCGCCGCCCAGCCGGGGAAGAAGGCCGAGGCGAAGAAGGAGGCCGCGCCGGCCGCCCCGGCCACGGACGCGCCGCAGTACATCGGTATCGAGGACTTCGCAAAGCTCGACCTGCGCATCGGCAAGGTACTGGAGTGCGGCTTCGTCGAAGGTTCGGACAAGCTGCTGCGCTTCCTGCTGGACGCCGGCGAACTGGGCCAGCGCCAGATCTTCTCCGGCATCCGCGCCAGCTACGGCGAACCGGAGAAGCTGGTCGGCCGCAACGTGGTGTTCATCGCCAACCTCGCCCCGCGCAAGATGCGCTTCGGCATCAGCGAGGGCATGATCCTGTCGGCCGGCTTCGACGGCGGCGCCCTGGCGCTGCTGGATGCCGACGCCGGCGCGCAGCCGGGCATGCCGGTGCGCTGAACCGTGACGGCCGGTGGGTGCCGCAAACGCAGTCGGCCACATACACTGGATCGATGCCGACCGCGACCGTCCCCGACACCCCCAGCCCGCTCCAGCGCCAGCTCGCCCACGTTTCGGACTGCTGAGGCAGCACCGTGATGCCGAGGCGGTCCGGCTCACCCGGCAGCTGCTGCAGCTGCACCCGGATGACGTCAACGTCCTGCTGCTGGGGACGGACGCGATGCTGGCCACGGGCAATCCCCGGCAATCGCTGGCGCTGGCCGAGCGCGCCCTGACGCGCAGCGGCGGCGCCCCGTCGGTCAAGCTGAGGAAGGCCCGGGTGCTGGCCGCGATGCGGCGCCGGCGCGAACTGCGCGACATCGTCGCGGAAGTGCGCGCGATGGCCGGCGGCAACGGCGAGTTGCTCTGGCACGCCGGATCCCTCTGCTTCCGCAACGACCTGGTGGCCGAGGCGATCGCCTGCCTGGCCGACGCGGCCAGGCTCCTCGACCATCCGCCCGCCCTGCTCTACGAACTGGCGTTCTCCCGCTTCTACGGCGGCGATTTCGCCGCCGCCGAAGCCGACCTGGACCGCCTGCTGGCACGCGATCCGGGCTGCGGATCGGCGCTCTACCTCCGCGCCTGCGTGCGCCAGCAGACGCCGGAGCGCAACAACGTCGCCGACCTCCGCCAGCGGCTCCAGGGCAGCACTTCGGCCCGGCCCAACGACCGCGCCGCCGCGCTGTACGCGCTGGGCAAGGAACTGTGGAGGACCTGGGCCAGGACGCGGCGTCGTTCCAGGCGCTGGAGGAAGGTGCGCGCCTGATGCGCGGCACCTTCGAGTTCGACGTCGCCGCCGAGTGCGCCGGCATGGCCGAGATGGCCGAGGCTTACGACGCGGCCTTCATGGCCGCGCCCACACCCGGCCACCAGGAGGCCGGCCCGGTCTTCGTGGTCGGCATGCCGCGCAGCGGCACGACCCTGGTCGAACGGCTGCTGGTGCAGTCCGGGCAGGTGGTTTCGGCGGGCGAACCGCAGGACTTCGGCCACCTGCTGCTGTACAACAGCGCCCGCATGCGCGGCGCCGACACCACCCGGACCCTGGCCCAGGCCAGCACAGGCCTGGACCTGGCCGCGATCGGCCGCGAGTACATGCGCGGCCTGCGCGAGATCATTCCCGGCAGCACGCTGTTCATCGACAAGATGCCAGCAAACTTCATGTTCTGCGGCGCGATCCTCAAGGCCCTGCCGGAGGCCAGGATCATCCACCTGGTGCGCGACCCGCTGGACAGCTGCTACGCGATGTACAAGACGCTGTTCTTCAACATGTACCCGTTCTCCTACGACCAGGCCGAACTGGCCGGGTACTTCGTCGGCTATCGCCGGCTGATGGCCCACTGGCACCTCGGCGGCGACCGCGGCGCGCACAAGGCCGCCGACATCCGCGCGCGCTACGACCTGTCCCGCTACACGCGCATCCATGCCTACGGCGACAGGCGCAAGGACCTGCCGATGCTGTCCCTCGCCCACGAACGCTGGTACCGCGGCAAGCGTATCGCCTGAACCCGCCGCGCACGCAGGCAGGCGATAATGCCTGCCCGCGCCCGCGCCGCGGCACTCGTACAGCCACGCATGGTCCCGTCCTCCGCCCCCGCCGACCTGGTCGAACGCCTCGATCGCCTGCTGCCGCAGACCCAGTGCGGCCAGTGCGGCTACGCCGGCTGCCGGCCCTATGCCGAGGCGATGGCGCGCGGCGAGGCCGGCCCGGACCGCTGCCCGCCCGGCGGCGACGAGGGCGCACGCGCGCTGGCCCTGCTCCTGGGCGTGCCGCCCCTACCCTTCGACCGCCGCCGCGGCGAGTGCAAGCCGCCGCAGGTCGCGGTGATCGTCGAGCCGGACTGCATCGGCTGCACCAAGTGCATCCAGGCCTGCCCGGTCGACGCGATCGTCGGCGCCGCCAAGCTCATGCACGTGGTGGTCGATCCGCTGTGCACCGGCTGCGAACTGTGCGTGCCGGCCTGCCCGGTGGACTGCATCGTGATGGAACCGGCACCGCCGGCGGGTATCACCGCTCAGTCGGCGCAGGCCGAGCAGATCCGCTCGACCCGGTAGCCCTTCGCGCGCAGCTTCTCGACCACGCCGTCCTCGCCAAGCAGGTGCAGCGCGCCGACCACGGCCAGGGTGTCCTGGCCTTCGCCCAGCGCCAGGCGCGCCTCCAGCTGCGGCACCCAGGCATCGTTGCGCTCGATGTTGATGCGCCGGTACAGCGCCGGGTACCGGCGCTTCATCTCCGCGGCCATTTCCTGCCACAGGCGCTGCGCGTCGCCGGCGCGCCAGGCCTTGTACAGCTCGCGCGACTGCGACGGCTGTCCGGCCTCGTCCAGCGCCTCGGCCAGCAACTGCTTCTGTTCCTCCAGCGCCATCCCGGCCAGCACCGCCAGCTGGTCCTCGGCCCGTTCCAGGCCGGCGGCCGGCTTGCCCGCGCGCACGGCGGCGGCCATCAGGTGGCGGTCCAGGCCCAGCTCCGGATCCAGTCCCTGGCGGCCCATCTCGACCATGCCGATGCTCAGGCCGATGAACCAGGGCTCGAAACGCGCCAGCCCTTCCAGCGACATCTGGTTGTCGCGCGCGTAGCGCTCCAGGCGCGCCCACAGCTCCGGACCCAGGTCCTCCTGCAGCGAGCCCGGCCCACTGCGCGTGCCGGCCCGGGCCAGGCGCGTGGCCAGCTCCGGCGAATCCGCCTCGCCCGGCGCCAGCTCGAACAGCAGCGACTCGGCATCGGCGAAGGCCGCATCCACGTCCGGCGACAGCGGATAGTCCTCCTGCGACAGCAGGTGGAAGGAGCCGAGCAGGTAGACCGCGTTGTCGGCGTCGGACACCTTCCACAGCAGCGGCACCGGCGGCTCGGCATGCACGGGCGCCGCTCCGGCCAGGACCAGCAGGAGGGCCACGCACCAGCCGGCGGCACGGTTCATCGTTTCAGCACTCCATGAAGGCCGGCACAGATGCAAGGCGGTCAGTGCACCGGCGAGACATAGTTCTTCTCGCCCGCGGTCACCTGCAGGTCCAGCCGGTTCTCCGGCGGCGGCAGCGGGCAGGTCGCGAACAGGGTGAAGGCGCACGGCGGGTTGTAGGCGCGGTTGAAGTCCAGCACCACCTTGCCGTCGGGACCGGGCCAGGCCGCATCGAGGAAGCGTCCGGCCGGATAGCTGCCATGGCCGCTGGTGCGGTCGGCGAGCACGAAGAACAGCTCGCCGCCGGGTTCGCCCAGCGCTTCGAGGCGGAAGGTGCGGCCGTCGCGCTCGAATTCCACCACGCCGGGGTTGGGCGAATCGCCGAGCGTGCCGACGATGTCGCCGATCGGCAGGGTCTTGCCCGGCGGGTGCGGGATGAAACGGCCCTCGATGCGCCACGACGGGTCGGCCGGCCAGTATTCCAGGCCGGCGAACTGCAGCCGGGTCGGCGCGTCGGCATGCTTGACGCGCAGCGCATCGCGATCGCCCCGGCGCAGCAGGGTCACCAGGCCCTTGCCCTCGTCGAAGCCGATCACGCTCGGCTGCGGATCGCGGTCGTTGCGCAGCACGACCCTGCCCTTCAGCGGCTCGCCGTCGAAGGTCAGCTCCACGCCCTGCTCCGGGGTGAAGCTCCAGCTGCCATC
This sequence comes from Pseudoxanthomonas sp. J35, assembly GCF_000513995.1. GTDB lineage: Bacteria > Pseudomonadota > Gammaproteobacteria > Xanthomonadales > Xanthomonadaceae > Pseudoxanthomonas. Next base: position 53,876 of record NZ_AZVB01000011.1, on the reverse strand, counting down.
GCGCCCGAGCTGCAGCAGGCCCATCTTTTCAGGGCCGAAGGCCAGGCGCACGCCATTGCCGATGCGCTCGCCGCTGCCGATGTAGTGCGCCTTCAGTTCCAGCCAGTGCAGGCCGACCAGGCTGGTCCAGCCGTCCGGCCGCAGCAGGTCTTCGAGGCGTCCGTCGCGCCAGGCCTGCTGCTCGGCCAGGAAGGCCGGGTCGGCGATCGTCTTCGCCTTGTCGTCGCCGTCGCCGCCACCGCAGGCGCCCAGCAGCACGCCTGCCAGCAACGCCGTCCCCGCGGCGCGGCAGAACCGCCTCATCTTCCCCTCAGGAACCATCGATCGATCTCCCCCAGCGTGAAGCGCGCCCAGGTCGGACGCCCGTGGTTGCATTGCCCCGAGCGCTCGGTCGCTTCCATGTCGCGCAGCAGGGCGTTCATTTCCGGGATGGTCAGGCGCCGGTTGGCGCGCACCGCGCCATGGCAGGCCATGGTCGACAGCAGCTCGTCGCGGGCGGCGGCCACGCGGCGGGTGGCGCCGTGCTCGCGCAGGTCGGCCAGCACGTCGCGCAGCAGCGCTTCCGGGTCGGCATGCGCCAGCAGCGCCGGCACGCTGCGCACCGCCAGGGTCTGCGGGCCGCTGCGGGTCACGTCGAAGCCCAGTTCGGCCAGGGTCTGCGCCTCCCGTTCGGCGACGTCGGCGTCGCGCTCGCCCACCGCCAGCGCCAGCGGCACCAGCAGCGGCTGCGCGCGCAGGCCGATGCCGTCGTGCGCGGCCTTCAGGCGCTCATAGCCGATGCGCTCGTGGGCGGCGTGCATGTCGACCACCACCAGGCCCTCGGCGTTCTCGGCGAGGATGTAGATGCCGTGCAGCTGCGCGATGGCGTAGCCCAGCGGCGGCACCTCGCCGTTGTCCGCCGGCAGGCCGCGCTCGAACGCGGGCGCAGGCGCGCCGGGCGTCGGCGCCGGCATGGGCCCGGTGGACGACGCCGGTTGCGCGTAGAGCGCGGCATAGGCGGCGGGCGCCTCGTCCAGGCGCAGGCCCAGCGGCTGCGGTCGCGGCGTCCACGGCTGGAACGGCCGCGCCTCGCCGCCGTCCATCGCCGGCTGGCCGGCGGCCGGCATCGCCGGCACCGCCGCCGTGCCGCCCACCTCGGCGCCGGCGCGGGTCTGCGCCAGCGCTTCCTGCAGGGTGCGGAACACGAAGTCGTGGACCAGGCGCGCGTCGCGGAAGCGCACCTCGTGCTTGGCCGGATGCACGTTGACGTCGACCCGGGTCGGATCCAGTTCCAGGAACAGCACGTAGGCCGGCTGGCGGCCGTGGTAGAGCACGTCCTGGTAGGCCAGCTTCACCGCGTGGCCGACGCTGCGGTCGCGCACCGCGCGGCCGTTGACGTAGAGGTACTGCTGGTCGGCGCTGGCGCGCGAATAGTGCGGCTGGCCGATCCAGCCGTGCAGGCGCATGCCGGCGCCGCCGTGATCGATGCGCAGGGCGCTGCGCGCGAAGTCGTCGCCCAGGGTCTCGCCCAGGCGCGCGGCCGCGTCCAGGTCGCCGGCACGGTAGCGCCGCGAGGGCTTGCCGTTGTGGCTGACCCGCAGCTCCACGTCCGGGCGCGCCAGCGCCAGCGAACGCAGCCATTCCTCGATGTGGCCCAGCTCGGTGCGCTCGGCGCGCAGGAACTTGCGCCGCGCCGGCACGTTGTAGAACAGGTCGCGCACCTCCACCGTGGTGCCCGGCGCATGCGCCTTCGGCTCCACCTCGCCGACGCGGCCGCCGTCGACGTGCAGCGCTGCACCGTGCTCGTCGTCGCGGCGGCGCGAAGCCAGCATGAAGCGGCTGACCGAGGCGATCGACGGCAGCGCCTCGCCGCGGAAGCCGAGCGTGGCCACCGCCTCGAGGTCGTCGAGCGAGGCGATCTTGCTGGTGGCGTGGCGGCTGACCGCCAGCGGCAGCTCCTCCGGGGCGATGCCGCCGCCGTCGTCGCGGATCCGGATCAGGCGGATGCCGCCCTCCTCCAGGTCGATGTCGACGCGGCGCGCGCCGGCGTCGAGCGCGTTCTCGACCAGTTCCTTGACCACCGAAGCGGGCCGTTCGACGACTTCGCCGGCGGCGATCTGGTTGATGAGGGTGTCCGGAAGCTGTCGGATCGGCACTGGATCGCGGCGTCATGCGCCGGCTGCAAAGTAGTGCATCGATGATAGCCGCCGTAGCGGCGAATGGGGTCGCGACCGGCGTCGCGGCCCGCGCCTCAGGGCGTGCCGCCCCCGGCCATCGCCACCGTCGCCGCTTCGGCGCGCGCGGCGAACAGCGTGCCCGGCGGCGGCTGGCGGCTGAAATAGGTGTTGAGCCCGTCGACCACCGCGCTGGCGACCTTGCGCTGGTAGGCCGGGTCGACCAGGCGCTTCTCCTCCTCCGGATTGGAGATGAAGGCCGTCTCCACCAGCATCGCCGGCATGTCGGAGGTGCGCAGCACGGCGAAGTTGGCGCGCTCGATGTTCGGCTTGTGGTTGTTGCCGACGCGCTTGAGGCCACCGAGCACGTGGTTGGCCGCGTCCTCGGAGGCGCGCATGTGCCCGCTCTGGGCCAGGTCCAGCAGCACGCTGGCCAGCACGTTCTCGGTCTGCTGCAGGCGCACGCCGCCGACCAGGTCGGCCGCGTTCTCCTTGTCCGCCAGCCAGCGCGCGCGCTGCGACGAGGCGCCCTTGGTCGACAGCACGTACACCGACGAGCCGCGCGCGCTGCGGTTCTCGGCCGCGTCGGCATGCAGCGAGACGAAGATGTCGGCCTTGGCCTGGCGCGCGCGCTGGGCGCGCATCGGCAGCGGGATGAACACGTCCGAATCGCGGACCAGGAAGGCCTTCAGGCCGGGCGTGGCGTTGACCTGGCGGGCCAGTTCGCGGGCCATGGCCAGGGTGACGTCCTTCTCGCGCTTGCCGGTCGGGCCGATCGCGCCCGGGTCCTGGCCGCCATGTCCGGCGTCGATGGCCACGATCAGCGGGCGCATGCCCTTGCCCAGTGCGGCCGGCTTGGCCGGTGCCGGGGCGGTGGTGGCCGCGGGCGCCGGCGTGGTCTCGGCCGACGGGCCGGTGGCGACGGCGGACGAGGGGCCGGCCGCCGGCGGCGGGGCGGTGGCTGCCGGGTTGGCAGCCGTCGGGATGCTCCCCGGCGGGCCTGCTTCGGCCACGACCGGGGCGTTGGCGCGGCCTTCGAGGATTTCGCGCGGCGACGGCCCGGCGTTGGCGGCCGTGGTGGTCGCGGTCGCGCTGGCCGGGACGGTCGCCGCCGGGATGGCGGCCGGCGGGTTCGGCGGCGTTGCCTGCATCCGGGCCGCCTGCGCAGCCTGGCCCGCCAGCAGCGCGGTGGCGCGCGCGGCCTCTTCCGGGTCGACGGCCGGCGCCTGGGTCGGCACGGGAGCGGTGACGACGGTTGCGGGGGCCGGCGACCTGGTCGCCGCGGCAGTCGCCGGCGCCGGGCCATCGCCCGGCCATTCGATCAGCAGGCGCGCACCGTCGGCCGCCGGCTCCATCCGGGCGGGCAGCGCCGCCACCGGCTGGGCCAGTTCGAAAACGATGCGGAAGGTGCCCGGCACCGGCTGGCCGGTGCGGACCGCGGTGACTACTCCCGCCGGGGCCGGCAGCTTCAGCCCGCGCGCGGCCTGCGAATCGGGCAGGTCCACCACCAGGCGGTGCGGTCCGGTCAGCGAGAGGGTCTTGTACTTGCCGGCGCCCTGCAGGTCGATCTCGGCGCGGGTGCCGGTGGCGCCCTGCTCGAGCTGCAACGAGCGGACCTGGCCGGCCCAGGCCGGCGCGACGAACGCGAGGGCGGCGAGCATCAAGCCCACCCCGAGGCATCCTGTCCGGGCAATCCGCTGGCGCATGGCGCGATTCAAGCACCGCGGCCCGGGGATTGCAAGAACTTTTTTCCTTAATAATCCGAGGCCTGGGATACCTTCCTAGGGTCACCCGGCAACAAGGGGCCGCAAACCGCCGGTTTCGGCCAGTGCGGCCAGCCATTCCCGCCCGGTTTCCGACCCGGCCAGCAGCCCGGCCCGGCGCCCCATCCCCTCCTGGGCCAGCTCGATCCGCAGGTCGGCCGCCGGCAGCGCCCCGGCGCCCCGCTCCGGCCATTCGACCAGCCACAGCGTGGCCTCGTCCCCGTCCAGGCCCAGGAAATCCAGTTCGCCGGCATGGCCGATGCGGTACAGGTCCAGGTGCCAGGCCTCGCCGCCCGGCACCGGGTAGCGTTCGACCAGGGTGTAGGTCGGGCTGCGGATCGGCCCCTGCACGCCGAGCGCGCGCAGCAGGGCGCGGGCCAGCGTGGACTTGCCGGCGCCGAGGTCGCCGTGCAGGTGCACCACCGCGCGGGGCGGACGGGTCGCGGCCAGGGCGCGGCCCAGCGCTTCGGTGCTTTCGCTGTCGGGCAGGACGAACTGCATCAGGCTTCCTCGGGATTGGACAGGCGGCGCAGCCATGGCAGCAGGTCCGAAGGCAGCAGGCCGCGCTGCCCGCCTTCGCTGGCGGCCGCGTCTCCGGCCAGCGAATGCAGCAGCGCGCCGGCACAGGCCGCTTCGAACGCAGACAGGCCCTGCGCACGCGCCGCCGCGATCGTACCGGTGAGCAGGTCGCCCATGCCACCGGTGGCCATGCCGGGATTGCCGGCGTCGAGCACGGCGGGAATCCGGCCGGGCGAGGCGATGATCGTGCCGGCGCCTTTCAGCACCACGGTGCAGCCGTAGCGCGCTGCAAGCGCCGCGGCGGCGGCGAAGCGATCGCGCTGGATGCCGGCGATGTCGGTATCGAGCAGGCGCGCGGCTTCGCCCGGATGGGGCGTCAGGATCGCGTCGGCCGGTGGGCGCAGGCCGGATGCGGCCAGCAGGTTGAGCGCGTCGGCATCGAGGACCAGCGGCCTGTTGCTGGCAAGCGCGGCGCGGAACAGCGATTCGCCCCAGGCCTGCTGGCCCAGGCCCGGGCCGCAGGCGACCACGCCTGCGTTCGCGAGCAGCGGCGAGAGCCCGCCGGCGTCATGCACCGCGCGCACCATCACTTCCGGGCGCCGCGCGAGGATCGCCGCCACGTGCGCTTCGCGCGTGGCAATGATCGCCAGGCCCGCGCCGGCGCGCAACGCGGCTTCCGCGCACAGCAGCACCGCGCCGCCACCGCCCAGTTCGCCGCCGATGCACAGCACGCGTCCGGATTCGCCCTTGTGCGTATCGCGGCGCCGCGGCAGCAGCCATTGGCGCAATGCGTCGGCGCGCAGCAGCGTGGCGCTCGCCGGCGCAGTCTCCGCGTATTCCGCGGCGTCCACATCCAGCGTGTCGAGCAGCAGCTCGCCGACATGGTCCAGGGCGATGCCGGTTCGCAGGCCCACGTGTTCGACGATGAACTGCAAGGTGCATCCGGCGTGCAGCGCCACGCCCGGCGCGCAGCCGCGATCGGCGTCGATGCCGCTGGGCACGTCCAGCGCGAACAGCGGCGCCTCCGCCTGGTCCAGCGCTTCGACCAGCGCGGCGTACTCGGGCTTTGGCGCGCGTTCGAGGCCGATGCCGAACAGCGCATCGACCAGCACGTCCGCATCGTCCAGCGGCGACGGGAACAGCTCGACGTGGCCACCGGCGGCGAGATAATCGGTGCAGGCGCGCTGCGCCAGTCCACTGCGCGGACCACCCCCGGGCGGATGCACCACCCGCACCTGGCGGCCGGACTGCAGCGCCAGCCGCGCCAGCACGTAACCGTCGCCACCGTTGTTGCCGCTGCCGCAGGCGACCACGATGCGCTGCGCGCGCGGCCAGCGCTGCAGCAGCACGCGCCAGGCGGCCTGGCCGGCACGCTGCATCAGCCGGTAGCCGTCGCCGCCGAGCGCGGCCGTGGCGAGGCGGTCGATCTCGCGCGCGGCGGCGGCGGAATGGAGGAAGGCCATGCGTGGATTCTACCGCCGCCCAGGGCGCCGTTTCGCGGGCGTGTAGCGGCCGCTCCCTATAATCCGCGCATGTTCCTGCCCGCCGCCCCTGCCGCCCACGCCGACCCGCTGGCCGTCGCCCGCCGCGTGCGCGAGCTGGCGCGCGAGCTCGGCTTCCAGCGTTGCGGCATTTCCGGCGTGGAACTGGGCGAGGACGAGGCCTACCTGCGCGACTGGCTGCAGCAGGGCCTGTACGGGACCATGGAATGGATGGCCCGCCACGGCGACCGCCGCAGCCGCCCGCAGGAGCTGGTGCCCGGCACGCTGCGGGTCATCTCGGTCGGCCTGGACTATGGCCGCAACGACGGCGACGAGGCCTGGCAGACCCTCGCCGACGGGACCCGCGCCTATGTCGCGCGCTACGCGCTTGGCCGCGATTACCACAAGCTGATGCGCAACCGCCTGCAGAAGCTGGCCGACCGGATCCAGGCCGAGATCGGTCCGTTCGGCCACCGCGTGTTCGTCGACTCGGCGCCGGTGCTCGAGCGCGCGCTGGCACGCAACGCCGGCCTGGGCTGGATCGGCAAGCACACCTGCCTGATCGACAAGGACGGCGGCTCCTGGTTCTTCCTCGGCGAGATCTACGTCGACCTGCCGCTACCGGTCGACGCGGCGGCCAGCGCGCACTGCGGCACCTGCACGCGCTGCATCGAGGTCTGCCCCACCGGTGCGATCGTCGCGCCGTACCGGCTCGACGCGCGGCGCTGCATTTCCTACCTCACCATCGAGCACGAAGGCCCGATCCCCGAGGAACTGCGCCCGGCGATCGGCAACCGCATCTTCGGCTGCGACGACTGCCAGCTGGTCTGTCCCTGGAACAAGTTCGCCCGCCGCACCGACGAGCCGGATTTCCGCGCGCGCAACGACCTGGACGTGGCCACCCTGCCGCAGCTGTTCGCCTGGGAGGAAGACGAGTTCCTGCGCCGCACCGAAGGCAGCCCGATCCGCCGCAGCGGCCACGAACGCTGGCTGCGCAACATCGCCGTGGCGCTGGGCAACGCACCGTCCAAGCCCGAAGTGATCGCCGCGCTGGAATCGCGCCGGGAGCATCCGTCGGAGCTGGTGCGGGAACACGTGGCGTGGGCGCTGGAACGGCATCACGGGGCTTGATGTCGCTGCACTGCACGCGTTGGCGTGGTGAGAACATCCACAGCAGGAACACAGCAACAGCAACAGCAACGGCAACGGCAACGGCAAAGGCGTCCAGGGCATGGGCTTCGGACGGAGCCGATCCCCTGGACGCCTTTGCCTTTGCGGCTACCGCTACCTTCCGCCGCGCCATGGCGAGAGCTGACGCCGCGCCCCCGTCCGGCACCACGCACTCCACCGCGCTATCCTGTCCCGCCAAGCCCCACCCGCCGATGTCCGAGCAGAACCCCATCCTCACGCCCAGCCAGCTCAACACCCTGGCGCGCGACCTGCTGGAGAGCGCGTTCCCGCTGGTGTGGGTCGAGGGCGAGCTGGGCAACGTCACCCGCCCGGGCTCCGGCCACCTGTACTTCACCCTCAAGGACGCGCGCGCGCAGGTGCGCTGCGCCATGTTCCGGCCCAAGAGCCAGTGGCTGAAGTTCGCGCCCCGCGAAGGCCTCAAGGTGCTCGGCCGCGGCCGCCTCACCCTGTACGAAGCGCGCGGCGACTACCAGCTGGTGTTCGACCACCTCGAGGAAGCCGGCGAAGGCGCCCTGCGCCGCGCGTTCGAAGCGTTGCGCGCGAAGCTCGCCGCCGAAGGCCTGTTCGATGAAGGCCGCAAGCGCCCCCTGCCCCACTGGGTGCGTCGCCTGGCCGTGATCACCTCGCCCACCGGCGCCGCCGTGCGCGACGTGCTGAGCGTGCTCGGCCGCCGCCTGCCGCTGCTGGACGTGGAAATCCTGCCCAGCCTCGTCCAGGGCGACACCGCCGCGGCGCAGATCACCGACCTGCTGCAGCGCGCCGGCGCCAGCGGCCGCTATGACGCCATCCTGCTGGCCCGCGGCGGCGGCTCGCTGGAAGACCTGTGGGCGTTCAACGACGAACGCCTGGTGCGTGCGATCGCCGCCTCGCCGGTGCCGGTGGTGTCGGCGGTCGGCCACGAGACCGACTTCACCCTCGCCGACTTCGCCGCCGACGTGCGCGCGCCCACGCCTTCGGTCGCCGCCGAATTGCTGGTACCGGACCGGCGCGACCTGGCGCAGCGCCTGCGCATGCTGCAGTCGCGGCTGCGCGCCCTGCAGCGCCAGCGCCTGGTCCAGGCCATGCAGCGCGCCGACCGCGCCGCGCTGCGCCTGCAGGCGCAGTCGCCGCAGGCGCGCCTGCACCTGCTGCGCCAGCGCCATGCCGAACTGCAGCGGCGCATCGACGCGCTGTGGCAGCGCCAACTGCAGCAGCGCGCTTCGCGCCTGCGCCATGCCGGCGCGGTGCTGCGCGCGCATCATCCCGCGCGCCGCCTCGCCCAGTTGCGGGCACGCCTGCAGCAGCTTCAACCGCGTCCCCAGGCCTGCATCACGCGCGTCCTCCAGCGCGACGCGTTGCGCCTGCGCGGCCTGGCCCGTTCGCTGGAAGCCTGCAGCCCGCTGGCCACGGTCGCGCGCGGCTACTCGATCCTCACCCGCGCCGACGACGGACACCTGGTCCAGTCGGTCCAGCAGGTCGCCCCTGGCGACCGCCTGCAGGCGCGGCTGCGCGACGGCGGCCTGGCACTGACGGTGCAGGCCGTGCAGCCGGGCGAAGACGACAAGAACCGCTAGAGCGCAGCGCCCCTCGTAGAGTCGGGCTTGCCCGACTACGCGCCCACCGAAGCGGCGTGCCGGAAAGGCAGCGGGGCAAGGAAAGGCAGCGGGGCAAGCCCCGCTCTACGGGGGCCGGTCGAATGCGTAGCCCGGATAAGCGAAGCGCATCCGGGACGACGCTTGCAGAGCCTTCAGCGCTACTCCGCCGGCGGCCCCGCCTCGAAACCTGACTCGAAACCCGCCACGCGCGCCCGCACCAGCGCCGGCGCCAGCTGTCCGGGCCAATCGCGGTCGTTGGCGACCTGCGCCTTGCCGCGGGTGCCTTCCAGCAGTCCGAAATCCAGTTCGGCCACGGCCCAGGTTTCGTCCCCCTGCGTGCTGGCGAGCACGCCGTCGGCCGGGAAGCCGGCGTCCATCGGCGCGAACAGCGCCGCCTCGCCGGTGTTCTCGTCCAGCGCCGGGCTCCACGGCGCCGACCCGGCGGTCACCGACTGCACCACGAACATGCGGTTCTCCAGCGCGCGCGCCAGGCAGCCCACGCGCACCCGCGTCGCACCAGCCCCGGTATCCGTGCAGCTGGGCACCAGCAGCAGGCGTGCGCCGGCCTCGTACTGCGCGCGTACCGGCAGGGGGAACTCGCTGTCGTAGCAGATCGAGACGCCGGTACGCACGCCGGCGATGTCCAGCACCTTCAGCGCGTCGCCGCCGTCGATCACGCCGGTGGCCTTCTCGAAACCGGTCAGCTGCAGCTTGTCCTGCCAGGCATGGCTGCCGTCTGGCGCGAACACGTCGCAGCGGTTGCGGTAGCGGCCATCGGCCTGGGCCAGCAGGAAGCTGCCGGCGACCACGTACATGCCGGTCTCGCGGGCCAGGCCCGCGAACAGCGCCAGCCACTGCGCGCGCAGTGGCTGGATCGCCGCGAGCGAGGCATGCAGGTCCGCGTGGATGTCCGGCGGGAACGTCGCCGCCAGTTCCAGCGACAGGTATTCGGGCAGCACCGCCACCTGCGCGCCGCGCGCGGCGGCCTCGCCGAGCAGGCGGCGCTGCTTCCCGGCGAACTCGTCGAACGAGGCCGGCTTGCCCACCGGGTACTTGCAGGCGGCGACCTTCATGGCGCAGCCGCCCAGTCGCGCAGCCAGAAGGTCAGCGGATGCAGGGTTTCCTCGTGGTCGCCCGGCTCCTTCCACGGCAGCATGCAGGTCATCCCCGGCAGGCGCGCGTAGCCGCGGCCGTGCCAGAACGTGTCGTTGGGCCGGTAGCCGGGTGGCCGGCGCGGATCGTCAGGCGCGCGGTCCACCGCGCAGAACGCGGTCCAGCGGAAGCCGCCCAGTTCGCGCGCATGCGCCTCGCGCTGGTCGAAGAAGGCGTGGCCGACGCCGCGGCCGCGGTACGCCGGCAGCAGCACCGATTCGCCGAAGTAGAACACCTCGCGCACCGGCAGGCCGGCCTGCTCGAACGGCTTGCGGAACGCTTCCTGGTCGTCGGCCAGGGGCAGCCCGGTAGAAGCGCCGACAACGCGGTCGCCATCCAGCGCCAGCACCAGCACGCTGCCGGGCGATTCGAGGTAGGCGGTCAGGTACTCGCGCTCGTAGGCGTCGTCGCCGTCGTAGAGGTAGGGCCATTCGCGGAACACCTCGATGCGCAGGCGGGCGACGTCGTCCAGCCAGGGCGCGATCTCGGCACCGCGCAGGCGACGGATTTCGGGAATCGTGGACATGCGTGGATTCTAGCCGGCGCGCGCGCCGGCGACGCACGCGGGCGAGGCCACCGCGACGCTCAGCGCGACGGAGCGATGCGCCCCAGCGACGCGGCCATCTCCCACGACTTCAGTCCGCGCGGCCCGAGGTGGTGCGCCAGCACCGCGCGCAGCGGCAGGCGCAGGCTGGCCAGGTCCGCCGGGCCGGGGCGTTCGTCGGCGGCCAGCGCCAGCAGCGCGCTGCCGGTGGCGGCGGCGCTGCGATCGGACTGGCCGCGGTCGCTGAGCAGGCGGCGCGGACCGTGCTCCGGATCGAGGCGGTAACGCGCCGCCGGATCGATCGGCTCGCCGTCGCCGTCCACGTGCAGTTCAAAGCCCAGGCCCAGCGCGCCGAGCAGGTCGCGCTCGAAGCGGCGCAGGGTCCACGCCAATGGGGCGTCGCCGGCCAGGCGGGCGCGGGTGCGCGCGTAGGCCGCGTCGAGTTCGGGAAGCGGGTCCTGGCGAGGCGCCAGGCGCAGCACCAGCTCGTTGACGTAGAAGGCGGCGAGGATCGCGTCGCCGGCCAGCTGCGGCGCCGCGTCCAGCGCCTCGGCGCCGCGCAGCTGGGCCAGTTCGCCGGCCATCACCGCGTCGAAGCGGATGTGCTGCAGCGGCTGCAGCGCCGCGCGCAGCACCTGCCGCTTCGGCGACTGCACCCCGCGCGCGACCAGGCCGATGCGGCCGTGGCCGGCGCTGAGCACCTCCACCAGCAGGCTGGTCTCGCGCCAGGGCCGGGCGTGCAGGACGAAGCCGGTCTCGCCTTCCAGGCGCATGTCAGCACCGTCGCGGACTGGAAAGCGGAAGCGGTCCGACGGTCGCCGTCACCTGTTCCTCCGCATGTGGCGGCTCAGTCGCCGTAGCCGAAGGCCTTCAGCGCCGCCTCGTCGTCGGACCAGCCTTCGCGCACGCGCACCCAGGTCTCCAGGAACACCTTGCGCCCGAACAGCCGCTCCATCTGCTGGCGCGACTTGCTGCCGATCTCGCGCAGGCGCGCGCCGCCCTTGCCGATAACGATCGGCTTCTGGCCCTCGCGCTCGACCCACACCACCGCGCCGATGCGCAGCAGCTCGCCGTCCTCGGCGAAACGCTCGATCTCCACCGTCGTCGCGTACGGCAGCTCGTCGCCGAGCTGGCGCATCAGCTGCTCGCGGACCAGCTCGCCGGCGAGGAAGCGCTGGCTGCGGTCGGTGATCTCGTCCTCGTCGAACACCGGCGGGGCCTCCGGCAGCAGCCTGAGCAGGTCGCGGACCAGCGCCTCCAGGCCCTTGCGCTTGAGCGCCGACAGCGGGTGGATCGCGGCGAAGTCGCGGCCTTCGCTGACCTGGGCCAGGAACGGCAGCAGCACGGTCTTGTCCTTGAGCCGGTCGACCTTGTTCACCGCCAGCACCACCGGGATGCCGGCGTCGCGCAGGACGTTGAACACCAGGCTGTCCTCCTCGTCCCAGCGCCCGGCCTCGACCACCATCAGGCCGACGTCCACGTCTTCCAGCGCGCCGCGCGCGGCGCGGTTCATCACCCGGCTCATCGCCGAGGCCTTGAACCGGCCCTCGCTACGGTGCAGGCCGGGGGTGTCGACCAGCAGCAGCTGGCCGCCCGGCACGGTGGCGATGCCCAGCAGGCGGTGACGGGTGGTCTGCGGCCGGTTGGAGACGATGCTGACCTTGGCACCGACCAGGGCGTTGACCAGGGTCGACTTGCCGACATTGGGCCGGCCGATCACCGCGACGCTGCCGCAGCGGTGGGAATCTTCGGTGTGTTCGGAATTCACGTATGGGACCGCTTATGGATGCCGGGGCGAAGGCTCCAGCCTTTCCAGCACCGCCGCCGCGGCGGCCTGTTCGGCCAGCCGGCGGGACGTGCCCTGCCCCTCGGCGCTGACCGGAGGCTCGCTCAGGGTACACCGGGCAAGGAACACCTTGGCGTGTTCCTCCCCGCTCTCGGAAACCAGCTCGTAGCCCGGCAGCGGCCGCTGCCGCGCCTGCAGCCATTCCTGCAGGCGGGTTTTGGCGTCTTTTTCGGGCTTGCCGGCCGGCAGCGCGGCCAGAGACTGCTCGAACCAGGGCAGGACCACCTCGCGGCAGGCGTCCCAGCCGGCGTCCAGGTAGATGGCGGCGACCACCGCCTCCAGCGCGTCGGCCAGGATCGAATCGCGGCGGAAGCCGCCGGACTTCAGCTCGCCCGGGCCCAGGGTCAGGCGCGAGCCCAGGTCCAGCTGGCGGGCGATGGCGGCCAGCGAGGCCTCGCGGACCAGTTCGGCGCGGGCGCGGGTCAGTACGCCCTCGTCAGCCTGCGGCCAGCGCCGGTACAGCGCCTCGGCGGCGATCAGGTTGACCACGCCGTCGCCGAGGAATTCCAGCCGCTCGTTGTGCGGCGTGCCGGCGCTGCGGTGGGTCAGCGCCTGGGCCAGCAGCGACGGATCGGCGAACCGGTGGCCGATCCTGTCGCGCATCACGGTGCGGTCACTCGCCACCACCGCGCCGGGTGAGTTCCTGGGTGCGGTCGAACTTGCCCACCACATCCAGGTTGCCGACCAGCGAACGCCGCACCTCGTAGTTCACGCGCATCTTCCAGCCGCCGTTGGTGCGCTCGAACTTGACGTTCTGCGGCTTCACGTTCTCGGAGTAGTTGATGTACAGGCGGCGGAAGAACAGGTCCTGGACCCGGGCCGGGTCCATGTCGGCCACGCCCGGCTCGTTGGCCAGGCCCTTCATCGCCGAGGTGACAGCGTAGTACTCCTGGTACATGGGGAACAGCTTCATGCCGACGTAGGCGGCGAAGCCGACCACGGCCAGCACGACCAGGAACCCCACCAGGCTCAGACCGCTTTGCTTGCGCTTGTTTGCCATTTCCCCGTGACCTCGATGCTGGGTGAGACCGGCGCATACCCTACGCCGGCGCAGCCGCCCGTTACTTGATCTTCGTCCCGATCCGCGAAGGATCGAAACTCCCCTTGCAGAACCAGCCCTCGCAGTTGAGCCAGATCAGGAACGCACGGCCGCGGAGGTTTTCCTCGGGCAGGAAGTGCGTCTGGGCCCAGAACCGGCTGTCCTCGCTATTATCACGATTGTCGCCCATGACGAAATAGTGGCCCTCGGGGACGGTCCATTCGCCCTGGCCGGCGGGGTTGGCGCGGCCCAGCCACTCCAGCACCTCGTGCTCGCGGCCCGGCAGCTTCTCCAGCAGCAGGGTCGCGCCGTTCATCTCCGCGCCGCGGCCCTGGCCGATGAACTCGCCCAGCTCCACGTATTCCACCGCCTCGCCGTTCACGTACAGGGTGTCGCCGTGGAAGCCGATGCGGTCGCCCGGCAGGCCGATCACCCGCTTGATCCAGTTCTGGTCCGGGGCGTGCGGCGGCTTGAACACCACCACGTCGCCGCGTTCGGGCTCGCCCAGGTCGACGAACTTGGCATTGGTCACCGGCAGGCGCAGGCCGTAGGCGAACTTGTTGACCAGGATGAAGTCGCCGATCAGCAGGTTCGGCATCATCGAGCTGGACGGGATCTTGTACGGCTCGGCGACGAAGCTGCGCAGCACCAGCACCGCGGCCAGCACCGGGAAGAACGCGCGCGAGTAGTCCACCACCACCGGCTCCTCGGCCAGCAGTCCGTCGCGGGCGGCGCGGCGCCTGGCCAGGAACAGTCTGTCGAGCAGCCAGATCAGGCCGGTGGCGAAGGTCAGCACGACCAGGCCGAGCTCAAACCATTTCATTCGATGTCCTTAGCGGGTCGGAACCGGAACGGGGAACGGGGGAACAGGCGACGCCACGCCACGCGGCCGCTAGCGTCGCCCGGGACGTCACTTGCTGTCCACCTGCAGCACCGCCAGGAAGGCCTCCTGCGGGATCTCGACGCGGCCGACCTGCTTCATCCGCTTCTTGCCCTCCTTCTGCTTCTCGAGGAGCTTCTTCTTGCGGGTGATGTCGCCGCCGTAGCACTTGGCCAGCACGTTCTTGCGCAGCGCCTTGACCGTGGAGCGGGCGATGATCTGCGAGCCGATCGCGGCCTGGATCGCCACGTCGAACTGCTGGCGCGGGATCAGGTCCTTCATCTTCTCGCACAGCTCGCGGCCGCGACGGTCGGCGTGGCTGCGGTGGACGATGATGCTCAGCGCGTCGACGCGGTCGCCGTTGATCAGCGTGTCCACCCGCACGAACGGACCGGCCTCGAAGCGCAGGAAGTGGTAGTCCAGCGAGGCGTAGCCGCGGCTGACCGACTTGAGCTTGTCGAAGAAGTCCAGCACCACCTCGGCCATCGGCAGCTCGTAGCTGATCTGCACCTGGCTGGCCATGTAGGTGATGCCGATCTGCACGCCGCGCTTTTCCTCGCACAGCTTGATGATGTTGCCGATGTACTCCTCGGGGGTGAGGATGTTGGCGCGGATGATCGGCTCGCGGATCTCGGAGATCAGGTTGGCCTGCGGCAGCTTGGCCGGGTTGTCCAGCGGCATCACCGTGCCGTCGGTCTTCAGTACCTCGTAGACCACCGTCGGCGCGGTGGTGATCAGGTCCAGGTCGTACTCGCGCTCCAGGCGCTCCTGCACGATTTCCATGTGCAGCATGCCGAGGAAGCCGCAACGGAAGCCGAAGCCCATCGCCTCCGAGCTCTCCGGCTCGAAGCGCAGCGCCGCGTCGTTCAGGCGCAGCTTTTCCAGGGCCTCGCGCAGGTCCGGGTAGTCCTCGGCGTTGACCGGGAACAGGCCGGCGAACACGCGCGGCTGCATCTCCTGGAAGCCCGGCAGCGGCGCCGCCGCCGGCGCGCTGGCCAGGGTCAGGGTGTCGCCCACCGGGGCGCCGTGCACGTCCTTGATCGAGGCGGTGATCCAGCCCACCTCGCCGGCCTTCAGCGCAGGCAGTTCCTTGCGCTTGGGCGTGAACACGCCGACCTTGTCCACCTCGTGGGTGCGGCCGGTCGACATCACCAGGATCTTGCTCCTGGGGGTGATCTCGCCCTGCATCACCCGCACCAGCGAGACCACGCCCAGGTAGTTGTCGAACCAGGAGTCGATGATCAGCGCCTGCAGCCGGTCGGTGTCGCGCGGCTTCGGCGGCGGGATGCGGTGGACGATCGCCTCCAGCACCTGGTCGACGTTGAGGCCGGTCTTGGCGCTGACCGCGACCGCGTCGGAGGCGTCGATGCCGATCACCGCCTCGATCTCGGCCTTGGCGCGTTCGATGTCGGCGGTCGGCAGGTCGATCTTGTTCAGCACCGGCACCACTTCCAGGCCCTGCTCCACCGCGGTGTAGCAGTTGGCCACGGACTGGGCTTCCACGCCCTGGGCGGCGTCCACCACCAGCAGCGCGCCCTCGCAGGCGGCCAGCGAGCGGCTGACCTCGTAGGAGAAGTCGACGTGCCCGGGGGTGTCGATGAAGTTCAGGAAATAGGTGTTCCCGTCCTTGGCCTTGTACGGCAGGGACACGGACTGCGCCTTGATGGTGATGCCGCGCTCGCGCTCGATCGGGTTCGAATCGAGCACCTGCGCTTCCATCTCGCGCGCTTCGAGGCCGCCGCACAGCTGGATGATGCGGTCGGCGAGGGTCGACTTGCCGTGGTCGACGTGGGCAATGATGGAGAAGTTGCGGATGAACCGCATCGGATCGGAAGACATGTGGGGGCGGCGGTCTCGTGCCGTCGTCGGGTAACGGCGGATTATCGCATGCCCGGAGCGGCTCCCGCCCCTGCCCCCGGAATGGCGCGGCGCCCCGGGGGGACGCCGCGCCTGGCGGTCAGTCTTCCGCGCCGACGGTGATGGCGACGAACTGGTTCACGCCGGCCGCGCCGCGGATCAGCAGCATCACCGTGTCGCCCTTGCGCAGGTCGCGCAGGGCCCGTTCCAGCGCCGC
Source organism: Pseudoxanthomonas sp. J35 (assembly GCF_000513995.1). GTDB lineage: Bacteria > Pseudomonadota > Gammaproteobacteria > Xanthomonadales > Xanthomonadaceae > Pseudoxanthomonas. The sequence continues at coordinate 37,660 of NZ_AZVB01000011.1, read as the reverse complement.
CACGCTGCCGACCGGGGTGCGCCCGACCTGCAGGATCGCCATGCCCGGCTCGACCCCGGCCTCGCGGGCCTCGGCGCCATCCACGCCGGTGATCAGCACGCCCTCGCCGGCCTCCAGGCCGAGCTGGCGGCGGCTGCGCGCGTCGATCTCGGTCACGCTCAGACCCAGCAGGTCCACCTTCGAGGCGGGCGCCGGCGCGCCGCCCTGGCCGCTGTCCGGGCTCGCCGAGGCCTGCTGGCCGTCGATCGGCAGCTCGCCCAGGACCACGTCCAGGGTCCGCGACTTGCCGTCGCGGATGATGCCGACCCGGGCCTTGGTGCCCGGCGGCAGCATGCCCACCAGCGGTGGCAGGTCAGCGCTGGTCGCCACTTCCTGGCCGTTGATCGAGACGATCACGTCGCCGATCTCGATGCCGGCCTTCTCCGCCGCGCTGCCCGGCTCGACCCGGTTGACCAGCGCGCCCTTGTTCAGGCCCAGGGCCTTGGCCTTGGCCGAATCGATCCGCTCGATGGTCACGCCGAGCATGCCGCGGCTGACCTTGCCGGTCTTCTTGATCTGGTCGACCGCACTCATCGCCAGGTCGATCGGGATGGCGAAGCTCACGCCCATGTAGCCGCCGGAGTTGCTCAGGATCTGCGAGTTGATCCCGACCACCTCGCCGGAGGTGTTGAGCAGCGGCCCGCCGGAATTGCCGCGGTTGATCGCCACGTCGGTCTGGATGAACGGCACGTACTGCTGGCCGGCACCGGTGGTGCGGCCGACCGCGCTGACGATGCCGGCGGTCACCGACTGGTCCAGGCCCAGCGGCGAGCCGATCGCCACCACCCACTGGCCGGGCTTGAGCGCCGCGGACTTGCCCTGGCGCAGCACCGGCAGGGCCTTGCCTTCGACCTTGAGCAGGGCCACGTCGTAGGTGGGATCGCTGCCGACCACCTTGGCGGTGAACTCGCGGCGGTCGGACAGGCGCACGGTGACTTCCTCGGCGCCGTCGACCACGTGGTGGTTGGTCAGGATGTAGCCGTCATCGGAAATGATGAAACCCGAGCCGACGGAACGCGCCGACGGGCCACCCGGACCCGGTTGGCCGGGCCCGCCCGGGAAGTCCGGGCCGAAGAAGCGGCGGAAGATCTCCGGGATCTGGTCCTCGGGAATGCCGCCGGCCGAGCGCGCGGAGCGGCGCGCGCCGACCTTGGCCTCGATGTTGACCACCGCCGGGCTGACCTGCTCGACCAGCCGGGTGAAGTCCGGCAGGCCGCTGACCAGCGGGGTGGCCGGCGCGGTCACCGCGGCCGGGGCAGCGGTCGCGATGGGCGCATCGGCGGCTTCGGGCGCGCGGGCGCAGGCGGCCAGCGGCGCGGTCAGGACCAGGGCGGCGAGAAGACTGGGACGGACTCGTGGGTTCATCAAATGCTTGCCTTCAGAGCGAGGGGGAGAGTGGCCGTGCGGGCGCACCTTGGGACGGAACGGGAGGCGGTCCCGGGCGATGGCCCGGGCCGCCGGCGGGATCAGCGTTGCAGGTCCTGCGGCGGCGGTTCCGGCAGGCCGGGCTCCTCCGCCGACTCGCTGGCCTGCGGTGCGGCCAGGCTCGGCTCGAACGGGTAGAACGGGCTGCCGCCACCGGCCTGGCCGAAGCTGGCGGTATAGGCGCTGCCAGTGCGCGGCAGCGCCGCGCGCGGCCACGGCCGGGCTTCCAGCGGCACCGCCGAGGCGAACGGATCGGCCGGCAGGGCCGTCCCGGGGGCGGCGACGGGGGCCTCGGCCACCGCGTCGGCCAGCGGCGCGATGGGGGAAGCAGGCGCGGACACGGCAGGGGTGGCCGCAGCAGTGGCGGCGCGACGCGGGCGCGGGGCCGAAGCCACCTGGCGCGGCGCCGGGCGCGACGCGGCGAGCCGCGCCGCAGCGGCGGCCGCCACTTCCGCCGCCTGGGCGATGGCGGTGGCCGGCGCGGCGGCGGCATCAGGCAGGACCGCCTCGGTCGACGGCAGCACCGCTACCGCCGGCGCGGGCGCGAAATCCGGGCCGGTCTGGGCCGGGCGGCCGACGAACATCGCCACCGCCGCGACCGAGGCGGCCAGCGCGGCGCCCCCGCCCCAGCGGGTCCAGAGCTGGCGGCGGCGCTGCGGCGCGGCAGCCGCGGCCGCCTCGGCGCCCATCGGTGCGGCGGCGACGGCCGCGGCGATGCGGTCGGCCAGGTCGGGGCCGGCGGCGCGCCGGACCTGCCCGCGCAGCACGTCGCCACACAGCTGCCAGCGCTCGAAGCGGCCGGACAGCTCGGTGTCGTGCTCCAGGCGACGCAGCAGGAAGCGCGCCTCGTCCGGGGCCAGTTCGCCGTCGACCAGTGCCGACAGCTGCTGCCGGTAATGGAGTTCGAACTTGTCGTCGGTGTTGCGGGGATCGTGGCTCATGGACGGTTTCGTTCGCGTGTGGCGCTTTGGACATCAAGCAGGGGCCGAAGTTCGGCATCGATGGCTTCGCGCGCCCGGAAGATGCGCGAGCGCACCGTCCCGATCGGGCAATCCATCTTCCGCGCGATCTCCTCGTAACTCAGCCCATCGACCTCGCGCAGGGTGATGGCGGTCCGCAGTTCCTCCGGCAGCGCGTCCACCGCCTTCATCACGGTCCGCTCCAGCTCCTCGCGCATGGCTTCGCGCTCGGGCGTGTCGTTGTCGCGCAGGCGCGCGCCGGTCTCGTACTGCTCGGCGTCGCTGGCGTCGATGTCGTCCGTGGGCGGACGGCGGTTGTGGGCGACCAGGTGGTTCTTGGCGGTATTCACTGCGATGCGGTGCAACCAGGTATAGAACTGGGCGTCGCCGCGGAAATTCCCCAACGCGCGGTAGGCGCGCATGAAGGTCTCCTGGGCCACGTCCTGGCATTCGCTCCAGTCCGCGATGTAGCGCCCGATCAGCCCGGTGATCCGGTGCTGGTACTTGCGCACCAGCAGGTCGAATGCGGCGCTGTCGCCACGCTGCGCGCGGCGGACCAGTTCGAGGTCCAGCTCCTGGGTCGGATCCTTCGGCGTTCCTTCGGCCATGCCGGGCCACACTCCTGTCGTCCCGGCGTTCCGGGGCTTGTGACCGCCGTGGCCGGAAAAAGTTCAGCGGCCGGCGGAAGCCGCTGTCCGGATGGGCCGGACGGGGGCGTCGTGCCCGTCCGCGCGCCGCGCCGCGCCACCCGCAGGCGCTTCATGCGTGACCTTAACCGCGCGCCCAGTATGGTCGGGCACGCCGCCGTCCGCGATGGGCCGGATCCCGGATCGGGATTTGACGCCGCCGAAACAACCTCGGGATGATAGCGGCCTACTCCATACACAACCGGATGGTCAGGCCATGCTCCCAGGCTTCGATGGACTGCGATTCAGCCACTGGCAAGCCGCGCAGCGCGACGACGGCGTGGTGGTGCTGTCGCTGGACCGGCAGGACGCGCCGGTCAATGCGCTCTCGCAGGACGTGCTGATCGAGCTGGACGACATCCTCGAGCGGCTGGCGATCGACCCGCCCAAGGGCGTGGTGTTCCGCTCGGCCAAGCCCTCCGGCTTCATCGCCGGTGCCGACCTGAAGGAGTTCCAGGAGTTCGACCGCAAGGGCACGGTCAACGACGCGATCCGCCGCGGCCAGGCCGTGTTCCAGAAGGTCGCCGAACTGCCCTGCCCGACCGTGGCCGCGATCCACGGCTTCTGCATGGGCGGCGGCACCGAACTGGCGCTGGCCTGCGACTACCGGGTGGCCAGCAACGACCCGTCCACCCGGATCGGCCTGCCCGAGGTCAAGCTGGGCATCTTCCCCGGCTGGGGCGGCAGCGCGCGCCTGCCGCGCCTGGTCGGTGCGCCGGCGGCGATGGACATGATGCTGACCGGACGCACGCTGTCGGCGTCGGCCGCGCGCGGCATCGGCCTGGTCGACAAGGTGGTCGAACCGGCGCTGCTGGAGGACGCGGCCGCGGCGCTGGCGCTGAAGGGCCTGCAACGTCCGTTCGGCCAGCGCTTCAAGGGCTGGGCCACGAACACCTGGCTGGCGCGGAAGATCCTCGCCCCGCAGATGGCCAAGCAGGTCGCGCGCAAGGCGCGCAAGGAGCACTACCCGGCCCCGTACGCGCTGATCTCGACCTGGGAACGCAGCGGCGGCGCGGGCATCCAGGCGCGCCTGGACGCCGAACGCCGCGCGGTGGTCAAGCTGGCCGCCAGCCCGACCGCGCGCAACCTGATCCGCATCTTCTTCCTCACCGAGCGCCTGAAGGGCCTGGGCGGCAAGGACCACGGCATCTCGCACGTGCACGTGGTCGGCGCCGGCGTGATGGGCGGCGACATCGCCGCCTGGTCGGCCTACAAGGGCTTCAACGTGACCCTGCAGGACCGCGAGCAGCGCTTCATCGACGGCGCGCTGGGCCGCGCCAGCGAACTGTTCGCCAAGCGGGTCAAGGACGAGAGCAAGCGCCCGGCGGTGGCCGCGCGCCTGCAGGGCGACCTGGCCGGCGACGGCGTCGCGAAGGCCGACCTGGTGATCGAGGCGATCATCGAGAACCCGGAAGCCAAGCGCGCCCTGTACGAATCGATCGAGCCGCGCCTGAAGGCCGATGCGCTGCTGACCACCAACACCTCGTCGATCCCGCTGGACGAACTGCGCGAGCACATCGCCCGCCCGGACCGCTTCGCCGGCCTGCACTACTTCAACCCGGTGGCGCAGATGCCGCTGGTGGAGATCGTCCAGCACGACCGCCTCGATCCGGCGGTGGTCAAACGCCTGGCGGCGTTCTGCAAGGCGCTGGACAAGTTCCCGGTGCCGGTCGCCGGCACCCCGGGCTTCCTGGTCAACCGCGTGCTGTTCCCGTACATGCTCGAGGCGGCGCACGCCTGGGCCGAGGGCATCCCCGGCGCGGTGATCGACAAGGCGGCGGTGAAGTTCGGCATGCCGATGGGCCCGATCGAACTGATCGACACCGTCGGCCTGGACGTGGCCCAGGGCGTGGGCGCGGAGCTGTCGCCGTTCCTCGGCCTGCAGCTGCCGGCGGCGCTGTCCACGGTCGAGCCGGGCAAGCGCGGCAAGAAGGACGGCCAGGGCCTGTACAAGTGGGAGAACGGCAAGGCGGTCAAGCCGGAGGTGCCGCAGGGCTATACCGCGCCTTCGGATCTGGAGGACCGCCTGATCCTGCCGCTGCTCAATGAGGCGGTCGCCTGCCTCCATGACAAGGTCGTCGCCGATGCCGACCTGCTCGATGCCGGCGTGATCTTCGGCACCGGTTTCGCCCCGTTCCGTGGCGGCCCGATCCAGCACATCCGCGCCACAGGCGTGGACGGCCTGCTGGAGAAGCTGCGCACCCTGCAGGGCCGCTACGGCGACCGCTTCGCCCCGCGCCCGGGCTGGGACAACCCGCTGCTGCGCCAGCCGCCGGAGTAAGCGGCCACGGCACATGGTCGTGACCGGCCCCGCAAGCCGGTCACGCCCCACGACAATGGCCGGCGCAATGCGCCGGCCATTCCGTTTGCAGCCGGCACGCATCGAAGTGCGACAGCGCGATGTCCGCCGCCCCTGCAGAGCGGGGCTCGCCCCGCTGCTCCCGCCCACAGCACGGAACATGCCCCATCGCGCGCCACGGCCAGCGGCTGCGCGACCTGGCCGGCGCCGGCGTGCGGTCCTGCGGCCCGCCCGCCACCGCCGCGCTCATTCGATACCCGCCTCGTCCAGCATCCGCCGCAGGAAGGCCACCTGCGCGTCGCGCCGGTCGGGGCCGTCGTAGCGGCGCACCAGCCACCACTCGCGTGCACTGGTGGAGGCACCCGGTTCAAGGGTGACGTAGGGCGCGTGCACTTCCAGTTCCATCAGGCCCGGATAGGCCGCATCAGGTCGCCAGTCCAGGTACAGCTCGACCTGGCCCTGGTCCGGATGGATGCGCTCGGCCGGCTGCCGCTCGAAATGGATCACGAAGGCCTGGCCGGCGTGGAAGCCGGCGAGCCAGCCCGCTTCGGGCTGGATGAAGACCTTGCCGCGCCGGCCCACCAGGCCCTCGCCCGGCGGCAGCAGCTCCAGCGAGAACAGCCCGTCCTCGTGGCGGCTGACCAGGCTGTCGTAACCGTCTTCGGTATCGGAGCGCACGCGCACGCCGCCGCCGTCGGCGGCCACCGGTACGTACACGCGCGTCTGCGGCGGCACCCGCGAGTTGAACCAGATGTCGCGCGCGACCGGTTCCTTGCGGATGTTGCGCATCTCCACCGCCAACCCGGCGGTACCGGGCCGGTCCGGCGGCAGCTCGAAGCCGTAGCTCAGCTGCACGCCGCTGACCGGGCTGGCCGCGCCTTCCAGCAGCAGCCGGTCCGCGCCCTGCTCCAGCACCTTCGCCGGCGCGTAGGCCAGCCACGGATCCGGCGGCCACACCGCCGCGGCCTTGCGCCGCGCCGGGTTGAGCGCCTGGAACTTCCACCAGTCCGCCTGCGGGCCGACCCAGACCTCGTGGCCCATGTAGGGGATGTTCCCGGCATCCGCGCCCACGCGCGGATCCGGCTGGCTGTCGACGGCTTCGCCCACCAGCAGCAGGTTCGGCGCGCCGGGCAGCGCGACATGCAGCATGCGCCCGCCCAGGCGCGGCGAGACCTCCAGCACCAGCGACGGGTTCTCCAGGCGCACGCGCGCCGGGGACGCGGGCTCCGCGGCGACCAGGGGGGCGGCGGCCGGCAGGGACCCCAGCAGCGCTACGGCAAGGATCCAGCGACGCATCCGAGGCACTCCTCCCCGGCGGGGCCGGGTTACATGGTCTGGGTCGGCTTGTCGGCGTTGAGGGTACCGGCCAGCAGGGTCTCGATCCGGTTCTTCACCATCTCGCCCTCGTTGCCTTCCGGGAACTGCACGCCGATGCCGGCGGTGCGGTTGCCCTGGGCGCCGGCCGGGGTGACCCATACCACCTTGCCGGCGATCGGCAGGCGGTCGCTGGAATCGGGCAGGGTCAGCAGCAGGAACACATCGTCGCCGAGGAAGTAGCGCTTGGGCGTGGGCACGAAGATGCCGCCGTGCCGGATGTACGGCATGTAGGCGCTGTACAGGGCAGCCTTGTCCTTCACCGCCAGCGACAGGATGCCCTGGCGTCCGCTTACAGCACTCATCGGATTTCCCCCTTGCCTGCCTGGGCCCGCGCGCCGTCGCGCCAGGCCAGCAGAAGATCGGCGACCACCAGGTCGGCGCGCACCGTGCTGCGCAACAGTTCGCGGGCACGGTTGGCATCGTCGAACCAGGACGCCAGCTTGTGCAATCGCTCCGGATCGGTCAAGCCGAGCGCGGCGGCGCGGTCGCGCGCGTGCTCGGCGGCATGGGCCAGGCGTTCGGCGGCGCGCTCGTCGCCGGCCCAGCGCAGGGCCGCCTCCAGCGGGTCGGCGCGGCCGGTTTCCAGCGCGTCGAGGTCGGCGCCGACCTCGCGGCGCAGGCCCAGGCCGTCGCCGCTGAGCCATTCGTCGGCCAGCCCGGGGTGGCCGCGGGCGGCGTCCAGGGCCTCGGCCGCCCCGGCGGCGGCGTGGCCGCGGGAGGCCAGCCAGGCCAGTGATTCCTCGCGCGGCGGCAGGCGGAACTCCAGGCGCTGGCAGCGGCTGCGGATGGTCGCCGGCAACCGTCCGGGACGGCTGCTGACCAGCCACAGGTAGCGGCCCGGGGCCGGCTCCTCGAGGGTCTTCAGCAGCGCGTTGCAGGCGGCGGTGTTGAGGGCGTCGGCCGGATCGATGATCGCGACCTGGGCGCTGCCGTACTGCGGGGTGAGCGCCAGCTGCTGGCCGAGTTCGCGGATCTGCTCGATCACGATCTCGGTGCGAATCCGCGTGCCTTCGCGGTTGGGGATCAGCCCGACCACGTGCAGGTCCGGATGGGTGCCAGCGGCGATCAGCGGGCGGTTGCGCGCATCGGCGGCCGGGTCGCCGCCGGACAGCACGTAGGCGGCCAGCTGTTCGGCCACCGCGCGCTTGCCCAGCCCGGCAGGGCCGCACAGCAGCAGCGCATGGCCGAGCCGGCCGGCGGCCAGCGAGGCCATCGCCTGGTCATGGATGCGCTGCTGCCAGGGCGCCAGCGCCGTGCTCATCGACCCTGCCCCTCCAGCCAGGCGTCCACCGCCGCGGCGACCGCAGCGCCGACCTCGGCAGGCGAGCGCGAGGCGTCGATCACGCGGAAGCGTTCCGGCTCGGCCCCGGCGCGGCGGCGGAAGCCGGCGCGCACGCGCTCGAAGAATTCGTCCTGCTCGCTCTCGATCCGGTCCGGCCACAGGTCGCGGCCGCTGGTGCGGGCGCGGCCCTCGCGCACGTCCAGGTCCAGCAGCAGGGTCAGGCCCGGGCGCAGGCCGACGGCGCGGCGCTCCAGGTCGGCGATCCAGTCCGGATCGAGGCCGCGGCCGTCGCCCTGGTAGGCGTAGCTGGAATCGGTGAAGCGGTCGCTGACCACGAAGGCGCCGCGCTCCAGCGCCGGCAGTACCACCTGGCGCACGTGCTGGGCGCGGGCGGCGAACACCAGCAGCAGCTCGGTCTCCGCCGCCAGCGGTTCGGCCTCGGCCTCGCCGCGCAGGGCTTCGCGGTTGTCGAGCATCAGTCTGCGGATCTTCTCGGCCAGCGGCGTGCCGCCGGGCTCGCGGGTCAGCACCACGTCGTGGCCGTGGCGCTGCAAGGCCTCGCGCAGCGACGCCAGCGCGGTGCTCTTGCCCGCGCCCTCGCCTCCCTCGAGGCTGATGAAGCGCGGGTGGGTGGGAAGCCTGCTCATCGACGCGTGTCCTTGCCGTCGGTCGCCTCCGGCTTCGCCTCGCCGACGGCATCGCCGGCCGCGGGCGCGGCCGCCGTGCCCGGCCGGCAACGCCGGCGCTGGTGGCAGTCGACCGCGGCGCTGTGTTCGGCATAGGTCGCCGAGAACACGTGGCTGCCGTCGTTGCGCGAGACGAAGTACAGGGCGTCGCCAGGGGCCGGGTTCACCGCCGCCTGCAGCGCGGCGCGGCCGGGCATGGCGATCGGGGTGGGCGGCAGGCCCGGGCGGGTGTAGGTGTTGTAGGGGGTATCGGTGGTGAGGTCGCGCTTGCGGATGTTGCCGTCGTAGGCGCTGCCGAGGCCGTAGATCACGGTCGGGTCGGTCTGCAGCAGCATGCCCTTGCGCAGGCGGCGCGCGAACACGCCGGCGATCTGCGGGCGCTCGTGCGCCTGCCCGGTTTCCTTCTCCACGATCGAGGCCAGGATCAGCGCCTCCTCCGGCGACTTCAGCGGCGCGTCCGCCGCGCGTGCCTCCCAGGCCTCGGCCAAGGCACGCTCCATCGCCTCGTAGGCGCGGCGCAGGATGTCCAGGTCGCTGTCGCCGCGCTGGTAGAGGTAGGTCTCCGGCAGGAAGCGACCTTCCGGATGCTGGCCGGGATGGCCGAGCGCGGCCATCACCGCCGCGTCGTCCATGCCGGCGGTCTCGTGCAGCAGCGGTTCGGCGGCGGCCAGGGCCGCGCGCAGCTGGCGGAAGTTCCAGCCTTCGACGATGGTCACCCGGTACTGGATCACCCGGCCGTCGCGCATGCGCTGCAGCAGCTGGCGCGGGGTCAGGTCGGGCGACAGCGCGTACTCGCCGACGCGGAGCCGGCCGGCCACGTCCATCTGCCGCGCCAGCAAGCGCCATTCCAGGTCATGGCCGGCATCGACGCCGGCCGCGCGCAGGCGGCCCAGCACGCGGACGAAGCCGTCGCCGCGCTCGATGCGCACGCTGTCGGCGGTCTGGCCGCTGGCCACGGGGGCATCGGCGAAGGCCTGGTAACGGGTCCAGCCCCAGCCGGCCAGCAGCGCCGCCAGCAGCACCGCCACGCCCGCGATTCCCAGCATCCAGCGCAGCGCGCTCCTACATCCGCCAGCCACGTCCACCTCTTCGCTCGACCGGCGCCCAGCATACCGCGCGACGCCGGAGCCCTGTCGTGTGCCAGGTCCCGCTCATGCCTGCGGTTCGAGGGCGCGCAGCAGGCCGCGCGCCTTGGCCCGGGTCTCGTCCAGTTCGCGCTCCGGCACCGAGTCGGCGACGATCCCGGCGCCGGTGCGGAACACCACGTCGGCGCCCTGCACTTCGGCGCTGCGGATCAGGATGTTGAGGTCCAGGTCGCCGTCGCGGTTGAGCCAGCCCATCGCGCCGGTATAGGCGCCGCGCGGCACGCCTTCCAGCTCGGCGATGATCTGCATGCAGCGCACTTTCGGGCAGCCGGTGATGGTGCCTCCGGGGTATACCGCGGCGATCACCTGGCCTGGCGTGGCGTCGTCGCGGAGGATGCCGCGCACGTTGCTGACGATGTGGTGGACGTGGGCATAGCTCTCCACCGTCATCAGTTCGTCGACCTGGACGCTGCCGGCCGTGCAGACCCGGCCCAGGTCGTTGCGCTCCAGGTCGATCAGCATCACGTGCTCGGCGCGCTCCTTGGGATGGCCGACCAGCTCGCGGATCCGCGCCGCGTCGTCGTCGCCCGGGAAGCGCGGGCGGGTGCCGGCGATCGGCCGGGTCTCGGCCACGCGCCCGCGCACCGACACCAGCCGTTCCGGCGAGGAACTGGCCACCGCCCAGCCGTCGCCGGCGAACAGGCCGGCGAACGGCGCCGGGTTGGCCTGGCGCAGGCGCGCGTACAGGGCGGCCGGGTCCAGCGGCGCGTCGAACCGCGCCTGCCACGCGCGCGACAGGTTCACCTGGAACACGTCACCGGCGCGCAGGTAGTCGAGGATGCGTTCGACGCCGTCGATGAAGCGCCGCGGTTCGTCTTCGGTGACGCTCGCCGGCGGCGCCCATTGCGGCAGCGGCGGTAGCGCGGCCGAGGCGCGCAGGTCGTCCAGGATCGCGTCCAGCAGCGGCGCGTGCCCGTCCTCGGCCAGGGCCACGCATTCGCCGCTGGCGCGGTCGCGCAGCACCGCCGCCGGGCAGCGCAGCGCCAGCGCCTGCGGGCGGCCGTCGCCGGCACGCCGCGGCAGGCGCAGCACCGCCTCGACCTGTGCGGCCAGTTCGTAGTCCAGCAGCAGCGCCCAGCCGCCGCGGAACGGCCAGCGCGGCTCCTCCGGCTCGATGCGCGCTTGGCGCCACTGGGCGTCCAGCGCCTCGAGGAAGCTGCCGGCCTGTGCCTGCCCGCGCAGGTCGCGGGTCGTCCCGTCGCCATCCAGGCGCAGGCCTTCGCCGCCGGTGGCCAGCAGCAGGTCCCAGCGCCCCTGCACCGTGCCGGCGGCCACCGACTCCAGCAGCAGCGGATAGCGCGCCGGCGCCAGCCGGTGCAGCGCCAGCAGGTCGGTGTCGGCGGGAAGCGGATGGGGGCGGAGCATGCGTCCTGCTGGGTGGAATGGACGGGGCCGGCGCCCGCCCTCGCTGCGGGCGGAGCCGCCGGCCCCTGGTCGTCCTGTGGGTGCGGCCGCGATGCGCCGCGCCCGGGTCAGATCCGCTTGAACACCAGCGTGCCGTTGGTGCCGCCGAAGCCGAAGCCGTTGGACACGGCCACGTCGACCCTGGCCTCGCGCGCCACGTTGGGCACGTAGTCCAGGTCGCAGCCCTCGCCCGGGTTCTCCAGGTTGATGGTCGGCGGGACGATGCCGTGGTGGATCGCCAGCACCGAGAAGATCGCCTCCACGCCGCCGGCGGCGCCGAGCAGGTGGCCGGTCATCGACTTGGTCGAGCTGACCATCATCCTGTAGGCGTGGTCGCCGAAGGCGCGCTTGATCGCCAGGGTTTCGGCCAGGTCGCCCAGCGGGGTCGAGGTGCCGTGCGCGTTGAGGTAGCCGACCGCGGACGGGTCGAGCTTCGCGTCGCGCAGCGCGGCCAGCATGCAGCGCGCGGCGCCGTCGCCGTCCTCGCTCGGGGCGGTCATGTGGTTGGCGTCGGCGCTGGCGCCGAAGCCGACCAGCTCGGCGTAGATGCGCGCGCCGCGCGCCTTGGCGTGCTCGTACTCCTCGAGCACGAGGATGCCGGCGCCGTCGCCGAGGACGAAGCCGTCGCGCTCGGCGTCCCACGGGCGCGAGGCACGCGCCGGTTCGTCATTGCGGGTGGACATCGCCTTCATCGAGCAGAAGCCGCCCATCGAGGTCGGCGAGGACCCGCGCTCGGCGCCGCCGGCGACCATCACGTCGGCGTCGCCGTACTGGATCATGCGCATGGCGGTGCCGATGGAGTGGTTGGCGGTGGCGCAGGCCGACACCGCCGAGAAATTGGGGCCCTTCAGGCCGCGGATGATGCTCAGCTGGCCCGGCAGCATGTTGATGATGGTGCTGGGCACGTAGAACGGCGAGATCTTGCGCGGGCCGCCTTCCAGGTACTTGGCGGTCTGCTCCTCGATGCCGAGGATGCCGCCGATGCCCGAGCCGATGATCGCGCCGATGCGCTCGGCGTTGGCCTCGGTGATCTCCAGCCCGGAGTCGTCCAGGGCCATGAACGAGGCGGCCAGGCCATAGTGGATGAACGGCTCCATCTTCTTCGCGTCCTTGGGCGACACGAAGGCGGTGGGGTCGAAGCCGCGGATCTCGCCGGCGATGCGCGTGGTGAAGGCCGACGCGTCGAAATGGGTGACCGGGCCGATGCCGGAGCGGCCGTTGATGATGCCGTCCCAACTGCTGGCCAGGTCGTTGCCAAGCGGCGAGACCATGCCCATGCCGGTAATGACGACGCGACGGTGACTCATAGACGGCTCCTGCGTATACGGCGGATGAGGTGTAGCGGACGCACCCGGCGCGGCTGGCCGGACGCGCACGGGGCCGCACGCGGCGGCCCCGGACGGTTTTTGGCCACGGGCCGCCAGGCGGCCCGGAGGCACGGCTCGCGTCAGCTCTTGACGTGGGCCTTGATGTAGTCGATCGCCTGCTGGACGGAAGTGATCTTCTCGGCTTCCTCGTCCGGGATCTCGCACTCGAACTCTTCCTCGAGGGCCATCACCAGCTCGACGGTGTCGAGCGAGTCGGCGCCCAGATCGTCGACGAACGATGCGCTGTTGGTCACTTCCTCTTCCTTGACGCCGAGCTGTTCGACGACGATTTTCTTGACGCGCTCTTCGATGGTGCTCATGGGTTTGCTGCTCCGGATGGAGTGGTTGTTGTTCGGACCGCCGCGGCACGCGCCGGTACGGGAGGATCACTTTCCACAGGGCGGATAGTGTAGTCAAAAGCCGCGGGCCTGGCACTGGCCGGGAACCGCAGCCGGATCAAAAGCTTACGTGGCTTTTGAGATCCTTCTTCTGGCGGGCGCCAGGCTCAGGCCATGTACATGCCGCCATTCACATGCAGGGTTTCGCCGGTGATGTAGGCCGCGTCAGGTCCGGCCAGGAACGCCACCGCGCGGGCGATGTCCGCCGGTTCGCCGAAACGGCCCAGCGCGATCTGGCCGAGCATCGCGTTCTTCGCGTCCTCCGGCAGCTCGCGGGTCATGTCGGTGTCGATGAAGCCCGGCGCCACGACATTCACCGTGACGTTGCGGCTGCCGATCTCCTTGGCCAGCGACTTGCTGAAGGCGATGATGCCGGCCTTGGCCGCGGCGTAGTTGGCCTGGCCGGCGTTGCCGGTGGCCCCGATCACCGAGGCGATGTTGATGATGCGGCCCTTGCGCGCCTTCATCATCCCGCGCATCACCGCCTTGGAGGTGCGGAACACGCTGGTCAGGTTGGTGTCGATGATCGCCTGCCAGTCCTCGTCCTTCATCCGCATCAGCAGGTTGTCGCGGGTGATGCCGGCGTTGTTGACCAGGATGGAGATCGCACCGAACTCCTTGGCGATGCCGTCGATCAGCGCCTCGACCGCGGCGGCGTCGGTGACGTCCAGCTTGCGGCCGTGGCCGCCCTGCCCCGCCAGGCGCGCGCCGATGGCCGCGGCGCCAGCGTCGCTGGTGGCGGTGCCGATCACGGTGGCGCCGCGCGCCGCCAGTTCGTCGGCGATCGCCGCGCCGATGCCGCGGCTGGCGCCGGTGACCAGGGCGATTTCGCCGCTCAGGGGCAGGCTGCTTGCAGTCATGGTGGGTCTCTTCTTCTCGCGTTCGTGGAGGGCGTGGCGCGCCGGCCGGCGCGCCGCCGCAAAGGTATCAGCGCCAGTCGTCCAGCGCCGCGCCGAAGTCGCCGGCGGTGCCGAGCGCGCGCGCGTCGATCGACTTGTCGATGCGCTTGACCAGGCCGGCCAGCACCTTGCCCGGGCCGCATTCGGCCACGCGGGTCGCGCCGCGCGCGGCCAGCGCCTGCACGCAGCCGGTCCACTGCACCGGCAGGTACAGCTGCCGCACCAGCGCGTCACGGATCGCCTCGACGCTGCCGTGCACCTGCGCGTCCACGTTCTGCACCACCGGCAGCGACGGCGCGTGCCAGCGCAGGCCGGCCATCGCCTCGGCCAGGCGGTTGGCCGCCTCGCGCATCAGCGGGGTGTGCGAAGGCACGCTCACCGCCAGCTTCACCGCCTTGCGCACGCCGCGCTCGGCCAGCAGCGCCAGCGCACGGTCGACCGCCGCCGCGTCGCCGCCGATGACGATCTGGCCGGGGGAATTGAAATTGGCCGGCACCACCACCTGGCTGCCGGACGCCTCGTTGCAGACCTCCTGCACCAGCGCGTCGTCGGCGCCGAGCACGGCGGCCATCGCGCCGGTGCCGGCGGGCGCGGCATCCTGCATCAGCTGGCCGCGCAGGCGCACCAGGTGCGCACCGTCGGCCAGCGACAGCGCGCCGGCGGCGACCAGCGCGGTGTATTCGCCCAGGCTGTGCCCGGCGAGCATCGAGGGCTGCGCGCCGCCCTGCGCGTTCCACGCACGCCACACGCCGATCCCCGCGGCGAGCAGCGCCGGCTGGGTGTATTCGGTGCGGTTGAGCATTTCCTCGGGGCCGCCCTGGGACAGGCTCCACAGGTCGACGCCTGCGCCTTCGGAGGCTTCGGCGAAAGCTTCGCGCACCTGCGGGTGCAGTTCGGCCAGTTCGGCCAGCATCCCTACGGACTGGGAGCCCTGGCCGGGGAAAACAAAGGCGAGCGTCGGGTCGGTCACGCGCTGTCGCAGATCAGGAACGAATGCCGATGATACGGGCGAAAGCGGTGCTTCGTCTGTACTGTTGCGTATGCCTGATGCCTCCTGCGGCGCGGGATGCGCCCGGTGGACACGCACGACGACGCCGCGCGGCCCTGGAGGCCGTGCGGTGTTCGCGGAATGCGGGTTGAAGCAGCCGCGGCCTGCAGGCCGCGCGGCTCAGTAGCGCAGCAGCGCCGAGCCCCAGGTGAAGCCGCCGCCGAACGCCTCCAGCAGCAGCAGCTGGCCGCGCTGCACGCGGCCGGAACGCACCGCCTCGTCCAGCGCCAGCGGCACCGAACCGGCCGAGGTGTTGCCGTGGCGGTCGACGGTGACGACGACGCGGTCCATCGGCATGTCCAGGCGCTTGGCCGTGGCTTCGATGATGCGCAGGTTGGCCTGGTGCGGGATCAGCCAGTCGAGGTCGCGCTTGTCCAGGCCGTTGGCGGCCAGGGTCTCGTCGACCACGCCGTCCAGCGCCTTGACCGCATGCTTGAACACCTCGTTGCCGGCCATGAGGATGCGCACGCCGGCATTGGTCTCCTCCGGCTTGAAGCCGGCCGACACGCCCGCCGGGCAGCACAGCAGGTCGCGCTTGCTGCCGTCGGCATGCAGGTGCGTGGAAAGGATGCCGGTCTCGCTGTCGGCCTTGAGCACGACCGCGCCGGCACCGTCGCCGAACAGCACGCAGGTGGTGCGGTCGCTCCAGTCGACGATGCGGGTCAGGGTCTCGGCACCGACCACCAGCGCGGTCTTCGCCGCGCCGGTGCGGATGAACTTGTCGGCCACGCTCAGCGCGAACACGAAGCCCGAGCAGGCCGCGTTGACGTCGAACGCCGCGCAGCCGGCGATGCCCAGCTTCTGCTGGATCAGGCAGGCGGTGGACGGGAACACCACGTCCGGCGTGGTCGTGCCGACGACGATCAGGTCGATCTCGGACGGCTCGACGCCGGCGGCTTCCAGCGCACGCAGCGCGGCCTGGTGGCCCAGGTCGCTGGTGGTCTCGCCTTCGGCGGCGACCCGCCGTTCGGCGATGCCTGTGCGGGTGCGGATCCATTCGTCGCTGGTGTCGACCACCTTGGCCAGGTCGTCGTTGGTCACCACCTTCGCCGGCAGGTAGCTGCCGGTTCCGGCGATGCGCGAATAGATCCGTTCGCTCATGCGCATTCCCGCTTGCGGCCCTCGGCGAGGACCTGGATGTGTTTCACCGCGGACGGGCGCGCACGGGGCGCGCCCGCCAGGCATCAGTCTTCCTCGACCACCGAGGTCTTGGTGGCGATGACCTTCTTGCCGCGGTAGTAGCCGTCGGCGGTGACGTGGTGGCGCAGGTGGGTCTCGCCCGTGGTCGGGTCGGTCGCCAGCTGCTTGGCCGTCAGCGCGTCATGGGAACGGCGCTGGCCGCGGCGGGACGGAGTGACTCGGGATTTCTGCACAGCCATGGGATTGCTCCAAACTCGTTGTAGTGCGTGTCTTGTTGGACCTCGAAGCCACCCGCCGGTGCCGTTCCAGGGCGCCTTCGGCGGCGGCGCGACCGTGTGTCCTGCTTGTTACTTCTTCTTCAGGGCCGCCAGCGCCGCGAACGGGCTGGCCGCCTGCAACTCTTCCTCGCCCGCCGACCAGGTCTGCTCGACCGGTTCGCTGCCCGGGGCCACCGGCACCACCGGCAGGGCGAGCACCAGCTCGTCCTCGACCAGCTCGGCCGGCCGCAACAGGCCGTCCTCCGGCACCAGCAGCGCCTCGTAGCCTGGCGGCAACGCGGCCTCCCCGGCCTCGTCGCGGATCAGACCGAGCCGCTGCACGGTCTTCACCGGGAACACGAACCGCTCCAGGCTGCGCTGGCACACCAGCGGCAGACCGGCATCGATCGACAGTTCGACGTAGGGCACCTGCAACGCGTCGTGCCCGAACTCCAGCGCGAAGCGGCATTCGCCATCCGTGTCGGCCAGGCTCCCGCCCAGCCGGGGCATCGCCGACAGCGGCATCCGCCCTTCGAACTGCCGCCTCGCGGCGACCATCCTCCAAGCATCCAGCGTTTCGGGGACCTGCACGACGGATGCACCTGCGGACATAAGCCGCTGAATGTTAAGGACCGGACCGGGCCATGTCAAACCCGGCCCGGGCGTGGAAACGGGCCATTGCCGGCGGCCGCGGCGCGGCCGACACTGGCCGGCCCACCTGCCGTACCCCCATATGTTGATCCTCGCTTCCACTTCGCGCTACCGCCGCGAGCTGCTGCAGCGCCTGCGGCTGCCCTTCGAATGCGCCAGCCCGGGGATCGACGAGACCCCGTTGCGCGCCGAGAGCCCGCCCCAGCTGGTCCGGCGCCTGGCCCAGGCCAAGGCCGACGCGGTGGCTGAACGGTTCCCGGACGCCTGGGTGATCGGCTCGGACCAGGCCGCCGAACTCGACGGGCAGGTGCTGGGCAAGCCCGGCGGCCGCGAGGCGGCGATCGCCCAGCTGACGCAGATGAGCGGGCGCACGGTGCGCTTCCATACGGCCGTATGCCTGCGCCGCGGCGCCCATGAGCTGGCCACGGTCGACCTGACCCAGGTGCACTTCCGGACCCTGGCCGCCGACGAGATCGAACGCTACGTCGATGCCGAGCAGCCGTTCGACTGCGCCGGCAGCTTCAAGTGCGAGGGCCTGGGCATCAGCCTGTTCGAGGCGATCGAGAACCGCGACCCGACCGCACTCATCGGCCTGCCGCTGATCGCCCTGTCCGGCCTGCTGCGCGAGGCCGGCTACGCCCTGCCCTGACTGGCGCGGGCGGCGGCTTCAGCCGGCCGCCTCCACCAGGCCCACCCGGCACAACCGGTACGGGAACGCCTTGGCGCCGATCCAGCTGCGCAGCACCTGGCAACTGTCGCGGTCGACGTGCAGGCCGTAGCGCTGTTCGAGCGTCGCCGCCATGCCCGCCAGGCGTTCGCGGTCCTGCGCCTCGCGCAGGGCCTGCGTCGCCCGCGGATCGAGCGGCTTCCCGCCTTCAAGCGGAACGAAACGGCAGCGGCCGGTCGGCGACTCCCCGGATCCCAGCAGCCCACGATTGCGGCTGCGTTCGACGATCCAGCGCATCGCCGGACAGTCGTCGCGATCCAGGCCCAGGCGCCCGGCCCAGCGGTTCTGGCGGTCGGCGCGCTCGAGCTTCTCCATCAGCTTGCCGCCGCCGGAAGGATCGGCTTCGGCCGGCAGCATGACCCGCACGTCGTCGTGCGCGGCCACCAGCGCGCGCACCTGCGCGGCATAGGCCGGCGACTCGGGGAAGTTGGTCGCCACGCCGGCATACACGGGCCCCTTCGGCAGGAACGGGATGCGCCAGGACTGTGGATCGTCCCCGGCCAGCAGGACCAGGCCCGGCGGCGGCCCAGCCGGGGCCTCGACGCGGAAGGCCTCACGGGTCCAGCGCGCATGGCCCCAGTCGTTCCAGCCGACCAGCGCCACCACCGCGCACAGCAGCACCGCGGCGCCGGCCACGAGCGAACCGGCGCGCCCCGGCAGCAGCGTGCGCAGCAGCCACCACAGCACCAGCGGCGCCAGCAGTTCCAGCACCACCAGGTAGCGGTGGATGCTGAACATCCACAGCCACAGCACGAAGCCGACCACGAAGAACACCCCGAGCATGCGCAGCACCGCCGCATCGCGGCCTTGCGCGTGTACCTGCGCGCGTCCGCGCAAACGCCGCCACAGCCAGGCGACGGCCGCAAGCACGGCGACGATGTACAGCACCGCCCAGATCGCCTGCAGCAACGCCAGCTCGCTGACCAGATGCGGCTTCGCGGTGAACAGCAGCGGCCGCAGCAATGCCTCGCCCAGGCCATGCGGCCGCCAGCGCAGGTCGGCCGTGGCCTCCGGCGACGCCAGCGGCGCCTGGAACCAGGTGTTGTACTGCGGGAACAGCGGATTGCCATAGGCCTGCCACACCGCATGCAGCCACGGCCCGGCCAGCACGGCGAAGACCAGCAGCGCCACGCCGGCCAGCAGCACGCCGGTGCGCAGCCGCGCGCGCCACGGCAGCGGTGCGGCCAGCACCGCCAGGCCCAGGGCGACCGCGTAGAGCGCGTTGGTCAGCTTCAACCCGACCGCCGCACCGAGCAGCACGCCGGCCAGCACGGTGCGGCCGTTGCGCCACCGCCCCGCCACCGGCAGGCACAGCGCCAGCGCGCCCAGGACCAGCGGTGCGGTGGTGTTGTCGCCCATGGTCGTGCCCAGTTCGGACAGGAACGCGGCGCTGGCCAGGCCGGCCAGGCCCAGCAGCGGCGCCAGCCAGTCGCGGCGCGGGTCGCCGGCCAGCGCGCGCCAGCCGATCCAGGCCACCGGCAGGAACGCCAGTCCGTGCACCAGTCCCAGCAGCGCGCCGGCCACGGGCGCCGGCGCATGCTGAACCAGCAGGAAGTACGGCACGTCCATCAACGGCACGAACCAGGTCTGCAGCTGCGCCGGCGCCAGGTCCATGCCCAGCCGCCCGTGCAACCAGGCCCAGCCGTTGTGCAGGTGGTAGTTGCGCAGGTCCCAGTTGGCGTCCTGCCCGCGCAGCAGCGAGGCCACCGCGCCCAGCAGCGCCACCGCCACGGCGGCCCGCACCATGCCGGCACGCGAACCGAAGCCGAAAACGCGCACGCATGCCGCCTGCGCCCCGCGCCGGCGCGCGCGCATGTCCACCAGGCTCATTCCCCGCCCTCGCCCGTCGCCGGAGGCGCCGGCTCCGGCGCGACCACCGGCATGCCCGCCACGGCCACGTCCGCCACCGGCACGCCAGCGACCGGCAGCCCCAGCGGCGTTTCCGCCGCCGGCAGGTGCCCGCGCGTGGCCGGGATCGCCAGGTAGGCCAGGCGCTTGGCCTCGATGCGCCCGCGCGTGACCGTGTCGAGCACCAGGCCGCAGCCGAACAGCATCGCCGCCAGCTGCACCAGCGCCGCGCACAGGATCGCGGTCGGGAAACGCGGCACCAGGCCGGTCTCCAGGTACGTGGCCAGCAGCGGCGCGGCCAGCAGCAGCGACAGCAGCAACGTCGCCGCGGCACAGGCGGAGAAGAACAGCAGCGGCCGCTCGGCCATCACCAGCCGGCCGATGGTGCCGAGGATGCGCGCGCCATCGCGCCAGGTGTTGAGCTTGCTGGTCGAGCCCTGCGGCCGCGCACCATAGGCGGCCGGCACCTCGGCCACCGGCATGCGCAGCTGCAGCGCGTGCACCGCCAGCTCGGTCTCGATCTCGAACCCGGCCGCGTGCGCCGGGAACGACTTCACATAGCGCCGGGAGAACACCCGGTAACCGGACAGCATGTCGTCGAAGCTGTCGCCGAACAGCATGGCCACGCAGCGGGTGAGCAGACGGTTGCCGAAGCGGTGGCCGGCGCGGTACGCCGCCGGGTCCTGGTCCACGCGCGCGCCCACCACCATGTCCAGGCCGTCCTCGACCAGGCGCCGCACCATTTCCGGAGCGGCGGCCGCGTCGTAGGTCGCGTCGCCGTCCGCCATCACGTAGACGTCCGCCTCGATGTCGGCGAAGGCGCGGCGGATGACGTTGCCCTTGCCGCGCAGCGCCACCGGGTGCACCTGCGCACCGCTGGCGCGGGCGATCTCGGCGGTGGCGTCGACGGAGCGGTTGTCGAACACGTGGCAGCGCGCCGAAGGCAGGCTGCGGGCGAACGCCTCCACTACCGCGGCCACCGTCGCCGCCTCGTTATGGCACGGGACCAGCAACGCGATGCGCAAGCCCTGCGCGGCCTCGGCGTTGGACCCTTCCCCTGGACCTTGCATCGGGCGTTTCCTGGAAAACCGGCAGCATCTTACCTGCCGTCGTCCCCCGCCACGATCCGCACGCGCTGCCGCGGCCATTCCTCCACGCTGCCATCGGTCCCGTGCAGGCGCAGGCCCAGCCAGCGCGTGCCGGCCTGGCTTGCCGGCAGGTCGACCTGCGCGCGGAAGCCCACGCGCGGCTGGTTCGGATCCGTCGAGCCGGGGAAGTGCCCGGAAACGTCGAACGGCAGCCCGTACTCGGCCTCGGCCACCACCGCCTCGTCCAGCAGCACCTCGATCCGGGACAGGCCGATGCCTTCCCTGAACGCCCAGCCGCCGACCTCGAAGCGCGGCGACACCCGCGCGCCCGGCTCCGGCGCATCGATCCAGGCCAGGGCCGGGGCGACGCAACCGGCCGCCGGCACCGGCTTGCCACCCGGCAGGCGGACCAGCAGGAAACGCGTGGCGCCATGGTCGACCAGCACCGTGCGCGACGGCGGCGGCAACGGCCCCAGGCGCTGGCACAGCGCGTGGTAGCGGCGCAGCAGGTCACGGAACGACACGTCGCCCGGTGCCAGCACCAGCAGCGCCGGCGCCTGCGGCAGGCCCTCGGCCAGCAGGTCCCACTTGCGCAGCTGTGGCGCGCGGCCATGGGCATGGTTGAGCGGGTGGTCCAGCACCGCGATGTCCGGATCGCCGAGCGCGAAGCCGAGCTCGGCCCCCACCTTGAAGTCGTCGGCCAGCAGCTGCGTGCCCGGCGGCATCGCCTCCAGCTCCTCGCGCACCGCCCTGGCCAGCGGCTCCCAGCCGGCGAAGTTGCGCGGGTAATGCTTGGACCCGGCACTGGCCTCGCGCAGCGCCGGCACCGACACCGCCAGGCACCAGCCCAGCGCGGCCAGCAGGCCCAGCCCGGTGACGGTCCACGTTGCCCGCCGCCACTGCACCGGCCAGGTTTCCAGCACCCGCGCGGCCGCCGGCAGCAGCGCCAGGTACGCCGGCACCGGCCAGTGGAAGCTCACCCGTTCGGCATCGGCGACGAAGCCCAGCACGAACAGCCCGCCGAGGATGATCGAACCGAACAGCGCCAGGAACCGCCATTGCGGCCGCGCCGGGCGCCGCTTCCAGCCGGTCACCCACGCCGCCTGCAGCAGCGCCACCGCCAGCAGCGGCGTGACCAGCAGGGCCTGCACCGGGACGAAGGCCCAGCCGCCGCCATGCAGCGCCCACGGATGCCGCTCGACCAGCTGGAAGCGCAGGCCGGCCTCGCCGTTCTCCAGGTTCCACAGCAGCAGCGGCAGCCAGGCCAGCAGGCCGAACGCGCCGGCCAGCAGCACGCGCGGGTCGCGCAGCAGCCGCCGGCCCTGCGGCAACAGCAGCAGCACCACGATGCCGGCGCCCCACACCCCGGCGAAGCGGTAATGGCTCAGCGCGCCCAGCGCCAGGCCGAAGGCCAGCTCCATCACCGCCAGCGGCGTGACCTCCTCGAGCATGCGCATGCCCGCATGCAGGCACAGCACCGTGGCCAGCGCCAGCGGCACGTCCGGCAGCGCCAGCACGCCGAGCATGCCCAGCAGCGGCAGCAGCACCGCCAGGGTGCCGGCGCGCCAGCCGGCGATCGCGCCGAACCAGCGCCGGCCGATCCGCGCCACCCACCACGGCAGCAGCGCGCCCATCAGCAGGAACGGCATCCGCAGCGCCAGCACGTGGTCGCCGCCCAGCGACGTACCCAGCCGCGCCAGCCACGCGGTCATCCCTGGCAGGTCGGAGTACGCCGCCGCCAGGTGCCGCCCTTCCTGCCAGTAGAACGCCTCGTCGACGAACAGCGGCAAACGCGCCGCCACCACCAGCTTGAGCACGCAGGCCAGCATCCACCAGACAATGAACGTGCGTTGCGCGCGGTACTCCGCCTCCATCAGCCGCTACACTCCCTCCGGACCCGGTACCCAGGAAGACGATGTCGGACATCGCCACGCCCTCGAGCCCCATCCTAACCGACGCCCTGCGCCAGTCGCTGGAGCAGGCGCAGCGCCAGGTCAACGCGCTGGTGCTGGGCAAGCCGCATGAAGTGCGCCTGGCCCTGGTCGCGCTGCTGGCCGGCGGCCACGTGCTGATCGAGGACCTGCCCGGACTGGGCAAGACCACCCTCGCCCACGCCCTGGCCGCGACCGTGGGCCTGGGCTTCCAGCGGATCCAGTTCACCTCGGACCTGCTGCCGGCCGACGTGCTGGGCGTGTCCATCTACGAAGCCTCCACGCGCCAGTTCCGCTTCCATCCCGGTCCGGTGTTCACCCAGGTGCTGCTGGCCGACGAGATCAACCGCGCGCCGCCGCGCACGCAGAGCGCGCTGCTGGAAGCGATGGCCGAGCAGCAGGTGACCATCGACGGCGCCACCCACCGCCTGCCCGATCCGTTCTTCGTGATCGCCACGCAGAACCCGGTCGACCTGTCCGGCACCTTCCCGCTGCCGGATTCGCAACTCGACCGCTTCCTGCTGCGCTTCTCGCTGGGCTATCCCGGCGCCGACGCCGAACGCGCCCTGCTCACCGGCAGCGACCGCCGCGAACTGATCGCGCAGGCCACGCCGGTGCTCGGCGACGGCGACGTGATCGCATTGCGCGACGCGGCCGCGCGGGTGCATGCCAGCGACGCGCTGGTCGGCTACGTGCAGGCGCTGCTGGCGCGCAGCCGGCAGCAACCGGGCATCCGTGTCGGCCTGTCGCCGCGCGCCGGCCTGGCCCTGCTGCGCGCCGCGCGCGCCTACGCGCTGCTGCTCGGCCGCGACCACGTGCTGCCGGAAGACGTGCAGGCACTGTTCATCGCCGTGGCCGGGCACCGCCTGGTCGGCGAGGCCGAAGCCGGCACCGGCGCGGCGCTGGCCAAGTCGGTACTGCACGCGGTGCCGGTGGACTGATGCCCCGCACGTGGCGCGAACTGCGCACGTGGCTGGAGTCGTTCGAACGCCCGCGCGCGCCCGAGTCCCTGCCGCTGCGGATCGACCGCCGCCGCATCTACGTGCTGCCCACCCGTTTCGGCCTGTTCTACGGGCTGCTGGTGCTGGCGATGGTGCTCGGCGCGCTCAACTACAACAACAACCCGGCGCTGCTGCTGGCCCTGCTGCTGGGTACGGCCGGGCTGGCCAGCCTGGTCGCCGCGCACCTGCAGCTGTCGGGCCTGCAGCTGGACGCGGTGTCCGCCGACCCGGTCGCCGCCGGCCAGACCCTGTGGCTGCGCATGACCTTCTCCACCCGCGACGGCCGCCGCCGGCGCGGCCTGCGCCTGCAACACGACCACACCGTCGCCGGGGCCAGCACCGGCGAGGACGGCCTGGCCGACGTGGCGCTGCCGCTGCCGACGCGCCAGCGCGGCTGGCTGGAACCGGGCCGCCTCCGCATCTCCACCACCCAGCCGCTGGGCCTGGCGCGGGCCTGGTCGCGGGCCTGGCCACGGCAGCGCCTGCTGGTCTATCCACGCGCCGAGCCGCAGCCGCCGCCGTTGCCCGACAGCGGCGAGGGCGTGCAGCACAGCCGCGTGCATCCGCTCGGCGACGAGCCGCACCAGCTGCGCCCGTACCGCAGCGGCGATGCGCCGCGCACCATCGCCTGGAAGCACAGCGCGCGCCGCGACAGCCTGGTGGTGCGCGAGTACGAACGCGCGCGCCAGCAGGACGTGCTGCTGGACTGGAACGCGCTGCGCCACCTCGGCCACGAGGCGCGGATCTCGCGCCTGGCCGCCTGGGTCGACCAGGCCGAGCGCGAAGGCCGCCGCTACCACCTGCGCCTGCCCGGCCTCGCCCTGGGCCCGGGCCGCGGTCCCGACCACCGCCACGCCTGCCTGCGCGCCCTCGCGCTGCTGCCGTCCGCATGAGCACCGTGCCGCCGCTTCCGCCGCAGGACGGGACCACGCCGCTGGATGCGGGCAGCCGCATCTGGGCGCTGGCCGCCGCCGCGCTGGCGCTGCTGCCCCTGCTGATCAACCTGCCGCCGACACTGGGCGTCGGCTTCGCCCTGACCGCGCCGGCGATGGCCGCGATCGCATGGCGGCGGCCGATGCCCGGCCTGCTGCGCGGCGTGATCGCGCTGGCGGTGATCGCCGGCGTGCTGGCGATGATGGGCACGCGCCTGGGCCGCGATACCGGCAGCGCGCTGCTGGCGGCGATGCTGGCGATCAAGCCCACCGAACTGCGCACCCTACGCGATGCGCGCAGCCTTGTCGGCTTCGCCCTGTTCGCGCCGTTCGCCGCCTTCCTGCTCGACCAGAGCCCGCAGGTGATGGCCGCGGCGCTGGCCGCGGTGCTGGCCGGCCTGCTCGCCCTGCAGCGGCTGTCCGACCTGGAAGCCGGCGTGGCCGCGCCGCCGGTGAAGCAGCGCCTGGGCACGATGGGCCGGCTGGTGGCGATCGGCCTGCCGCTGGCGCTGGTCGCGTTCTGGCTGTTCCCGCGCCTGTCCACGCCGCTGTGGGGCGTGCCCGAACGTGCGCTGGGCCGGCCCGGACTGTCGGACAGCATGAGCCCGGGCGGCTGGCTGGACCTGATGACCGACGACGCGCCGGCGCTGCGCGCGGAGTTCGACGGCCCGGTGCCGCCGGTGGAGCAGCTGTACTGGCGCGGGCCGGTGCTGCTGGACTACGACGGCCGCACCTGGACCCGCAACCGCTGGATCGAGGACCTGCCCCCTCCGTCATGGGAGCCCGCGCCGGCCCGCTGGAGTTACGCGCTGGAAGTGGAAGCCACCGACCGCCGCGACCTGCCGGCCCTCGACCTGCCGCTCATCGCGCCCGAAGGCACCCATCCCGGCCACGGCGGCGGCCTGCGCACCGACCGCCCGCTGGCCGCGCCCAGCCGCTGGCGCCTGCAATCGGCACCACCGCGGCGCTTCGAGACGGAGCTGCGCCCGATCCTGCGCCAGCACGCGCTGGCCCTGCCCCGCGACCGCGATCCGCGTACCCGGGCGCTGGCCGCGCAGTGGCGGCGCGAACTCGGCGACAACGACGAGGCCATCATCGAGCGCGCCCTGGCGATGATCCGCGCCGACTTCGCCTACGCCCTCGACACCCCGCTGCCCGGCCGCCACGCGGTCGACGAGTTCCTGTTCGAGACCCGCACCGGCTACTGCGAACACTTCAGCTCGGCTTTCACCGTGCTGATGCGCGCCGCCGGCATCCCGGCGCGCGTGGTCACCGGCTATGCCGGCGGCTACCGCAACCCGTTCGGCGGTTACTGGATCGTGCGGCGCATGGACGCCCACGCCTGGAGCGAGGTGTGGCTGGAAGGACGCGGCTGGGTGCGCGTGGACCCGACCGCGGCGGTGGCGCCGGAGCGCATCTACGACACGCTCGACGCGCGCCTGGGCGCTGGCGGCCCGGCGGCCGACGGCATCGACGCACTGCGCGGCGCACGCCTCGGCGACCTCGTCGACTTCATGCGCCGCGGCTGGAACGACCTGGTGCTGGGCTTCGACGCGCAACGCCAGCAGGCCCTGCTCAGCCCGCTGGGCCTGGGCCGGCTGGAGCCTTCGCAGTTGCTGCTGCTGTTCGCCGCCTTCGCCGCACTGGCCATGGCCGGGATGATCTGGCTGCTGGCCCGCGGCGAGCGCGAGCGCGATCCGCTGCTGCGCGCCTGGCACCGCCTCGGCCGCCGCTACGCGCGGCTGGGCCTGGGCCGCGCCCCGCACGAGCCGGCGCTGGCCTGGGCGCAGCGCGTGGCCGCCGCGCACCCGCGTTCGGCCGAGGAGCTGCTGGCGCTCAGCCGGCGTTTCGTCGCCGCGCGATACGCTCCGGCGCATGGGGGGACGCGCCGGCTGCGGGAAGCGCTGGAACGGCACCGCCCCTGACCTTCCGGAGGCCGCCATGTCGCTACGCATCCCGTTCCGCATCGCCATCGCCGCCAGCGCCCTCGCGCTGCTTGGCGCCTGCGCTACCGCGCCCCAGCCGTTGCAGGGCGCCTTCCTCCCGCTCACGCCCGAACAGGCCGTGGCCGGCCAGCAGCTCGGCGCCAGCGTGCGCTGGGGCGGGCGCATCGTGCAGACCACGCCGGGCCCGGACAGCACCTGCTTCCAGGTGGTGTCGATCCCGCTGGACGCCAGCGGCCGCCCGGCCAGCGGCTCGCGCGACGTGGCCCAGGGCCGCTTCCTCGCCTGCCGCTCCGGCTTCTACGACCCGGCGGTGTTCACCCCCGGCCGCGAGGTCACCTTCGTCGGCCGCGTGCAGGGCACCGATAAGGTGAAGATCGGCGAGTACGACTACACCCTGCCGCGCATGGCCGCCGACGTGGTCTACCTGTGGCCGGTGGTCAACGAGGTCCGCGTCATCCACCACGACCCGTGGGGGCCCTGGGGCCCGTGGGGCGGTCCGTGGGGGCGCTGGAGCTGGTGGGGCTGGTAAGCCGCCCTGTTCGTTGACCCGAATGAAAACGCCGCCCTCCGGGGCGGCGTTTTCATTTGCGGCCTGCCTGTCGCGGCGCGCTCAGCCCGGCGTGCCGAACCGTCCCAGGTGCGCACCGGCGAGCAGGTGCAGGTGCAGGTGGAACACGGTCTGGCCGGCATGCTCGCGGCAGTTCATCACCACCCGGTAGCCGTCCTGCGCCAGGCCCTCGTCGCGCGCCCAGCGGGCCGCGGCCAGCATCAGCCTGCCGAGCAGTTCGGCGTCTTCGGCAGTGGCGTCGTCGAGGGTCGGGATGACCTTCTGCTTCGGGATGAACAGCACGTGCACCGGCGCCTGCGGGGCGATGTCGCGGAAGCCGAGGATGTCCTCGTCCTCGTAGACGATCGTGGCGGGAATCTCGCGGCGGATGATCTTGCCGAAGAGGGTGTCGCTCATGGTGTTCCGGTCCGTGGTTCGCCGAAGGAAGGCGCAAGCATAGCGCCCTGCCCCGCGCCGGCCCACGCGGCGTGGGCTATTCGCGCATCTCGCCGCGGCTGCCGAAGGCGTGCGACAGCGTGCCGCGGTCGACGTACTCCAGCTCGCCGCCCAGCGGCAGGCCCTGGGCCAGCCGGCTGGGGCGCACGCCGTGCTGGCGTGCCAGCTGCGCCAGGTAATGCGCGGTGGCCTCGCCTTCGACCGTGGCGCTGGTGGCGACGATCAGCTCGGCGACTTCGCCACCGGCCAGGCGCGTGGCCAGCGCATCCAGGCCCAGTTCGCGCGGGCCGATCCCATCCAGCGGCGACAGCCGGCCCTGCAACACGTAGTACAGGCCGCGGTAGCCGGTGGCGGTCTCGATCGCCAGGCGGTCGGCCGGCGACTCGACCACGCACAGCTGCTGGCGGTCGCGGCTGGCGCTGGCGCAGGTGGCGCACACCGGCGTCTCGCTGAAGTCGCGGCACTGGCTGCAATGACCGATGCGCTCGACCGCCTCGGCCAGCACCGCCGCCAGCTGGCGGCCGCCATCGCGGCCGCGCTCCAGCACGTGGTAGGCCATGCGCTGGGCGCTCTTGCGCCCCACGCCCGGCAGCACGCGCAGGGCTTCGATCAGCTGTTCGAGAAGAGCCGTCATTGGTGGTTCGTGATTGGGTTCGTGATTGGTGGGTTCGTGATTGGTAATTCGTAATTAGTGATTCGAAGAACCAAGGCATCCGCTCCTGCGGTTTCCGCCAGAGGGACCGAACGCCTGCTCTTGCTGTTACGAATCACCAATCACGAATCCCGAATCACGGCTCTCGAATCACCAATCACGAATCCCGAATTACGGCCCTTAGAACGGCAGCTTCATGCCCGGCGGCAGCGGCATGCCGGCCGAAGCGGCCGCCATCTTCGCCTTGGACTCGGCGTCAACCTTGTTGGAGGCGTCGTTGAACGCCGCGGCCACCAGGTCCTCGACCATCTCCTGGTCGGACAGCAGCGAAGGATCGATGCGCACCTTGCGGCACTCCTTGGTGCCGGTGAGGGTGACGCTGACCATGCCGCCGCCGGCGTTGCCGGTGACCTCGAGCCTGGCCAGTTCTTCCTGGGCGCGCTGCAGGTTTTCCTGCATCTTCTGCGCCTGTTGCATCAGTTGGGCGATGTTGCCACGCATGTCAGTTACCGTCTGAAGGTCGGATGGAGTCGGGCACGACGCGGGCGCCGTGTTTCTCGATCAGGCGCTTGACCGCCGGATCGTTGAGGAAGGTCTCCTCGGCCGCGGCCTGGCGCGAGCCTCGCTCGCGCTCGCGGCGCTGGTTCAGTGTCTCCGCCGGCGCGTCGCCGGTGGTGAAGACGATCTTCGGCGCCTCGCCCAGCGTGGCGGCCAGCGCATCGGCCAGCGCCGCGGTGGAGCGTTCGGTACGCAGGTATTCGAAGCCGGGATCCAGGGCCAGGGTCAGCACGCCGTTGGCGTGGCTGACGAAGGCGGTGTGCCCGGCCAGTTCCCTGGACGGGCCCTTGAGGTCGCAGCTGGCCACGCGCTGCAGCCAGTCCTCGGCGTCGGCCACGACCACCCCGCCGGCATCGGCATTGGCGGCCGGCGCGGCCTGCACCGGCGCGGGCGACGGCGACACGACGATCCCCGGCGCCAGCGTCTCGGCGGCGGCCGGCTTCGCGGTTCCGTTAGCGGGCGCCGGCGCGTCGATTTCCTCCATCGTGGGCGCGCGCGAGGCGGCCGGCGGCGGCACCGCGGCCAGTTCCGGGGCCACCACGGGCGTCGGCGTCGCCTGGCGCGGCGCGGGCAGGTCCCACGGCGGCGGATCGTCGGCCGGGGCCGGGGCCGGGGCCGGGCGCACGGGCGCCGGTTCGACCGGGGCGGCCATGGAGGGGGCCGGCACTGGCTCAGGGTCCGGCGCCGCAGCCTCGCGCGCCACCGCCCCGCCCTCGCCGGCCGCAGCCGAGACCGGCGCGCGACGCGGACCGGCACCGCCGGCATTGCCGCTGGCCCCCGCCCCCGCACCGCCGCTGCCCAGCGGACCGGCATCGGCCTCCGGGCGGAACGCCAGCATCCGCAGCAGGCTCATCTCGAAGCCCACCCGCGGCGCCGGGGCCAGTTCCAGGTCGCGACGGCCGGTGACCGCCATCTGGTACCAGAGCTGGACCACTTCCGGCCGCAGCGCCGAGGCGTAGCGGTCCAGGTCCAGCCCCTCGTTCTCCTGGGCCGCGCCCGGCACCAGCTGCCGCACCTGGATCCGGTGCAGCGCCTCGGCCAGCGCCTCCAGCACGTTGCCCCAGTCGGGGGCGAACCCGGCCAGGGTGGCCACCGTATCCAGCAGCGCCGCGCCGTTGCCCTCGGCCAGCGCGTCCAGCAGCGCCGCGACCTGGGTGCGGTCGACGCTGCCGAGCATGGCCCGGACCACGTCCTCGCGCAGCGCCCCGCCGGCATAGGCGATGGCCTGGTCCAGCAGAGATAGGCCGTCGCGCAGGCTGCCGTCGGCGGCCCGCGCCAGCAGGCGGATCGCCGCCGTATCGGCCTCGATGCCCTCGGCGGCCAGGATCTTCGTCATCTGCCCTTCGATCTGGCCCTCGTCCAGCCGCTTGAGGTTGAACTGCAGGCAGCGCGACAGCACCGTGACCGGCAGCTTCTGCGGGTCGGTGGTGGCCAGCAGGAACTTCACGTGGCCCGGCGGCTCCTCCAGGGTCTTCAGCAGCGCGTTGAACGCCGCCTTGGAGAGCATGTGGACCTCGTCGATCAGGTAGACCTTGTACTGCCCGCGCGAGGGCATGTACTGGGCGTTCTCGATCACCTCGCGGACGTCGTCCACGCCGGTATTGGAGGCCGCGTCGATCTCCAGCAGGTCGATGTAGCGGCCGGCGTCGATGTCGGTGCAGGCCGGACAGACCCCGCACGGCTCGGCGCTGGTGCCCTTCTCGCAGTTCAGCGACTTGGCGAAGATGCGGGCGATGGTGGTCTTGCCCACCCCGCGGGTGCCGGTGAACAGGAAGGCGTGGTGGACCCGCCCGGTATCCAGGGCATTGCCCAGCGCGCGCACGACGTGTTCCTGCCCGACCAGCTCGGAGAACCGCTTCGGGCGCCACTTGCGGGCAAGGACGAGATAGGACATCGGGCAACCGTTTCGACCAGGACCGGCATTGTGCCATGCCCGTCCCCGTCCCCGTCCCCGTCCCGGACCGCGCTTGTGGCAAGTGCCCGCAAGCTATAGAATTCCCGCCCCTGAACGGGCGTCCAAGCGACCCCGCCAGGTTCCGGAGAGGTGTCCGAGTGGTTGAAGGAGCACGCCTGGAAAGTGTGTAAGCGGCTAAACCCCGCTTCGGGGGTTCGAATCCCCCTCTCTCCGCCAGATACGCCTAAACCCCTGTTTTTACAGGGGTTTTTCTTTTTTCGGAGAGAACGCGCCTGGTACATGGATTGGTACATTCATGCGCCTGCCTCGCTACTTGCTCCACCGCCCTAGCGGCTACACCTTCCGCCTGGTTGTTCCCAAGCACCTGCGCCGCCAATTCGACGGACGCGGCGAGATCCGGCGCAGCCTTCGCACGCATGATCCGCGCCTGGCGCTGGCATGGTCAGGCGCGTTGTTGCTCGCCTACCATGCGGCTATCGCACGGGTGGAGGCGTCGGGGATGGTGTGGCGGAAACAGGACGATGACGACCTGGCGCAAGCGCTGGGCCTGACTGGCGGACGCAAGCCGAAAGAGTGGAAGGTGGTACATGCCGCCTCCGGCATGTCGATGGAAGGCCCGGACACCGACGACAGGGCGGCCGACATGGCGGCCGCCAAGGAGGCGGCCAGGTTCCTGGCCGAGTTGTACGGCGGGGCCGGCCCACTGGCGAACCAGCCGCCGCCGTCGGCCCTGCCGGTACCGCCGCCACCTGGCCCACCGCCTGGCGTCCACAACAGCCGGACAGACAGCGCCGTGGACTTCTGGCTGAAAGCCGAGCGGCCGAACTTCACCACGCCGGCCCGCTTGAAGACCTACCACAAGTTGAAGAAGACCGGCGAAACCTTCGCCGCCTACGTCAAGCCGGGAACCCGGCTCTACACACTGGGCCGCGCGGACTGCGCAGGCTTCTACAACCACTTGATGGCCGGCGGCCTGGCGCGCAAGACCGCGCAGTCCGTCCAGTCCTACCTCAAACGGTTCTTTACCTGGGCCGCGTCCAGCGGCTACTACCCCGACGACAAAGCCAATCCGGCCGCCGGGCATATCCGCCTGACCCGGGCCGACAAGGCTAGCCGGCGCGGTACCGGCTTCCAGGCGTTCAAGACGGAGCAACTCAAGGCGATGTTTACGCCCGAGGCGTTCGCCGTTCTGCCCACGCTCAAAGACCGCTGGCTGGCCGTGCTGGCGCTTTACACCGGGGCCAGGTCGAACGAGCTGGCCCGGTTGGAGCTGGTGGACGTGGGGCCGGACGAGCACGAGGGTGTGCCCGTCCTGGACATCAACGAACTGGCCGAAGACAAGGCCGTAAAGGCCGAGGCCAGCATTCGCCTGGTGCCAATCCACCCCGACCTGCTGGCCCTGGGCCTGCTGGATCGGGTGGAGGCCAGGAAGGCCGCCGGGGAGTCTCGGCTTTTCCCAGGCAACCTGCTGACGCAGAACGGCCCGGCCGCGTCCAGTCAGAAGGCGTTTCTGTCGGCCCTGAAAGCGTGGGGCATTGCCCCGCGCGGCAAGGGCCGGATGGGGCTTCACTCCTTCCGCGCCACCGTCATCCAGACGATGACCCGCAAAGGCGTGGCCCAGGGCTGGCGCGAGCGCTTCGTCGGCCACGAGAGCAGCGAAGGGCCTAGCACGCTGGACACCGACCACGCCGCCACGTACGGGGCCGGCGGTTCGGCGCTGAAAGCGACGGCCGCCGCCTGCCTGCCGGCCCTGAACTGGGCCGCCGAGGGAGTCATCGACCTGGACGGCCTGCGGCCTTTGCTGGCCGTTGGAGCGGCCCCGGAGACGGCAACGAGCGGCCGCCGGAAGCAGTCGAAAGCGATGGCCTGACAGACCCCGCGCGCTCGGCCTGCGTGCTGGCTCGCGCTCTTGGACCTGGGCGGCCATTGCCTGCCCAGGTTTCGCGCCTAGCCTGGCCGGATGGCGTTTCTCTCTGGCTGGCTGTCTCGCACATTGTCGGCCTCACTGGCCGACAATGTGGCCATTCGCAGGACCTGGGCGCGCGAGTCATCGCGCGCGAGTCCAGGACCGGAGAATGGCCGCCCGGCCCGTTGCCGCGTCCAGCGGCGACGGGGAAGCGGGAGCGACCGGGCGACGGACAGCGCGCCAGCGCTGGCCGCTGACCACCGGCGAGCGCCGGTGGTCTGTCGTCGGGCTGGCGCCCGACGACGCGGAACGGCTCCGCCGTCCCGGTGCTCTGGGGGTGGGAGGGCATGAAAAGCCACAACCCCCAGGCCAGCACGCCGCCGACCCAGAACCTGGGCGCAGGCTTGCCAGCGGAACTACGGGCACGCTACGCCGACACCCTGGCCCAAGCCCAAGCCGTCGCCCAAGCCGAGGGGTTACGCCTGCGCGTGCCGGTGGGCGTCGCCCAGGATCGCGCCATCCGCGCGGTCCTGGACGAGGCGGGCGCGACCGGGGCCAACCCCTCGCCGGCCAGCCGGAGCGCCTACGGGCGCGACCATGCCCGGCTGTGGGCCGCCGGGGCCACGCCCTTGGACGTGGCCAGCACGCGGGCGCATTTCGACCGCCTGCGCAGCGCCTGTCGGTGGGTGGAGACCCAGGAAATTGCCCGGCTCCGTGCCCTGGCCGAGGCGGCACGCAAGGCCAAGGACACCGACGCCATGCGGGCCTACACCCTGGCTGCCTTCGAGCGGGCTACCGTCTTCCGGGCGCTGTACCTGGCCCCGGATCGCCCCACCTGGGCGCACAAGGCGGCGGCCCTACGGGCGGCCGGCCAGCGTCCCGCGAGCAAATCCAAGCGCCAGGCCGGCCGCCGGGCGCTCTCGCCGGATCGCCTCTTGGTGGCCTTGGCCCGTCAGCCTGGGCGCTGTACCCGGGTGGAAGCCCTGGCCTGCGTCTTTGCCCTGTTCGGCATTCGCCCGGCGGAACTGGTGCGGGGCGTGGTGCTGGAAAACACCGCCACGGGCCTGCGCCTAGCCGTGGCCGGGGCCAAGGTGGACGCTGCGCGTGGCCAGCCCCTGCGCGTGCTGGATGTGGAGCCAACCCGGCGCGGCCTGTCGGGCTTGGCGGTGGCCTTCCTCCGGGCTTATGTCGATGACACGGGCGGCGACCTGGCCGCCACGCCTACCGACGTGGTGGCGGTGCGTCGCGCTATGCGCCAGGCCCAGCCTGGTCTATCGCCCTATGCGTACAGGCATGCGCGAGCCGGAGACGCGAAAGCCACCCAGAGCCGCACAGGGGCGGCGGCCTGGCTCGGTCATGCCAATGACCGCAGCCAGCAGGGCTACGGGCATGCTCGCAGCGCCAGGGGCGCAGTGACGATCAAAGCCGCCGCCGCGTCGCGCCCGGTTCGGCAGACCAAAACCCTACCGCCCACGCTGGCCGAACGGTTCGCCCAGGTGGCTACTCGGCTGGCCGCGCGTACTTCTTTGCAGACTGCGAACAATGCGCCGACTCGGCGGCGCAGTCCGCGCCCGCGCTGGTAGTCAACGGAGGCGGCGCTTCGCGCGTGGTTTCGGGCGGGGGCGCAAACCGATGAAAGCATCCTCATCGCCGCTGTCGTCCCACCAACTATCCTCCCCCTCCTGGCCCCGCAGGAACTCGCGCACATTCACGCGCGTGCGATAGCCGGGGCCAGGCTCGACGGGTTGCGGTTTCGTCGCGGTTAGGGATTTCGCCATTTCGTCCAGCAGGGCGCGCAGGACGGCGTGGGTCGCTTTGGTGTTGTCGGGCATGGGCGTACTCCGGGCGGGAGTAACCACAACTAACAGACCAGGCCGGAGGCGCAAGCGCGGAGCGCTTGTTATCTCCTCCCCTCACACCAAAACAACAGCCCGCACCAAAGACGCGGGCTTTTCCAAAAGTCGAAGCGCTGGGCACATAGTTGGGGGGGGAACGTGCGCTCAGGGATCGTACTTGAGTTTAGATTTGGCCAGCTCCCATAGCTCACTATCGCTAGCTTTTGCCGGGTCCCATGTATCGTCAGACTCGGAAAACTCTGCGTATTCCTTCCGAACCTTTTGAAAAGCTAGTTTCTTCCCAACCCACATGCTTAGCGTCCTAGCGATCAAGAGCACAACGATCACTAGATACCAAGGAATATCCGAGGAGAGGCCAACAATCGCCGCAATCGCTAGAAGCACCAACGGTACCAACTTGTATACCGTTGGGTACTTGATGAACGCGTGCGGGGTACAGACCCAAAGGCCTAGCGCCGAGATCAGGGTCCACCGAACAACAGCAACCGCCACAGCCAAGTAGAGAAGTGTCAATAGCCAGAACGCCATACGCCCCCCCGCCAGTCGATAGGTCTAGTCTAAACCGCTACAGGGTTTAGGTCTTGACTTTCTTGACCTTGAGCGTCGTCTTGAACCGCCCGCCGCGCGTGTCCTGCGCGGCTGCCAAGTGTTGCCGCCTTTCCTCGTCCATCCTGGTGGCCAAGCCCTTGGCAAAGATGGTGGAGTTCACGAACAGATGTCCACCGCTTTTGACGAAAAACCCGCGCTTTTCAAGCGATTTGAAGTGCTTGGAGATGGCTTGCTGGGAGCAGTTGAAATCCTTGGCCGTGGCCGTTTGCGACAAACAAACCAGGTTGCCGTATTCCATCTTGTCCAGGACATAGGCGACGATCCTCATCTCCTGGGTGGTAATGCCCGCGTTGAGCAGTTGGCGGAAATTGTCGAGAAATGCCAGCACCCAGCCCGCGCCTTTTTCGATGGCAATGGGCGAGGTCTCGCGGTAGGTCGTGCGCTTCTCGAGCACACCGCCGGCAGCGGCAGCGCCAGCCAGGGCCTGTTTTGCTTCATCGGATAAGCCGCTATCTGCTTCCAACTCGTAGCGGACCTCTGCGGCGGAGACGGTTTCGGTTCGGGTCTGTAATGACATAAATGTTCCTTCGCGCAAGAGTGCGAAGGAAGGCAGCCCGCCAGCCTCGCCCAATCATTAGGCGAAATAAACACAACCTGTCAAGCGTGAAAAACTATGTTCGCGCAGGTTAGAGCGGCTTCCACTTGCGCCAATCGGGTTTTGATTGGTCGTCCGCTGATTGCGTGGCTTCGGGCGCAGGAGCCGCCTGCTGGATAACGGTGTTCTGCTGAACATTGACTTGCGTACTCACGGCCGGAGTGCCCGTGTAGGTCATTCTGTCTGCGGCTTGATTAGCGCTGTTTACAATCATGTTCGCGCTTCCCCACGCCGCAGCATATTGGCGCTGTGCACGTTGCATGGCGGCGGCGTCACTGCGCTCCCCGTAGCCAATGACTTTGCCATCCATCATCTGTACCCAATACTCGCGGGTGTCGCTGCCGTCGGTATCCAGGAAAGACGAGGCAAGGCAGTAAAACAGAACCTTCGAGTCCTCTGGTCCGCTTTCTGCGCTGACGGGCTTGCCAATCAACTTGGTGACTTCATCCAGCGTCATCCCCTTGTCGATCAAGGGGAAGTTTGTGTTCTTCCGGCAAAGTCGTGCCGAGGCGTCTCCAGCCACCATTGCCAGCAAAAGGAACGCCGATACGATCAGCAATGCGCGCATGAAAATCACCCTGTCAGCCCCTGTGGGGCGATCCTATGCCAGCCGCATTTCAATGTCATCCGCGGTGAGAAACAACCGAAAGTTGTCGGCGCTACAACCTCGGCAACAACCTTCAGGGGTTGTAGGGCTACAACCTTCAGGGGCTGTGGCTTTTACTACCTTTAGCGGTTGTGGAAACAAGGGGGAAATGAGCCTGAAAGGCTTGTTTTGCGGTGTTTCGTGAGGGGGGTAAGAGATAGAACAGGTAAGAGACCAAGCCGCCCCCGCCGGCCCGCTGCGGCGCTACGCGCCTGGCGGACGCCCCCCAGGGGGCTGCCGGTGCGGCCGCCTGCGGCGACCGTGTCCTGGCCTGGGGCCAGGGCTTGGCGCGGGCGCTTCCGCGCCGCGCATGAGGGCTGCTAGACTATGCCCTGACGCTGGTACGCCAGTTGGTACAAACTCTCACCCGGCCGCTTTTCTCGGGAAATCATGGGGTTAGTATCGGGTTAGGGGCTTCCCCCTCTCTCCGCCAGATACGCAAAAAGGGCCCCCACAAGGGGCCCTTTTTGCGTATCTGGGGGCGGGAGTGGACTTGATGAGAACCCCTACGGGTTCGACCTTGTGCTGGCGTGTGCCGGGGGCGTCGCCTTCCATTTGTGCTACGTGCTTTTAAGTAACATGGATGTGGAAAGGATAGCTGGCTGGAATTTCGATGGAAAATTCATTTTCTCAAGTATCTTGTTGTCTTCGCTTATCGCGCCGCTGATTGAGGAGTTTTTCTTTCGTGGTGTCGCCATTTGGAAATCGAACGGGAAGGAGGCGCTGCTCTCGGCCATAGTCGCAAGCTCGATGTTTGCCGCAGCGCATCCTGATCGGTGGCTATCTGTCTTCGCCTTTTCGTTAATTGCCTCTTTTGTTTATGTAAGACTTGGATTTCTGGCGTGCTATATCTTTCATTTTTCATATAACATCGGGAATTTTGTTTTTCTTCTGATCTTATCCCAATTAAACCAAGGAGCGTGACTCCGGGAGCGAGATCGCCGAGGGGGCTCAAGTCATTCG
The DNA here is from genome assembly GCF_000513995.1 of Pseudoxanthomonas sp. J35. Classification (GTDB taxonomy): domain Bacteria; phylum Pseudomonadota; class Gammaproteobacteria; order Xanthomonadales; family Xanthomonadaceae; genus Pseudoxanthomonas. The sequence goes on along the minus strand of NZ_AZVB01000011.1, from coordinate 422 downwards.
GGTGTTCCCACGTTTATGGTGTGGCAATGGGAATGTTGAAACCAGTCCTTCAGTCTGAAGCAGCCGAGTGCGGGCTTGCCTCGCTTGTCGTGATCGCCAACGGGAACGGGAGAGATACGAGCCTAGGGAAGGTCTGATCAAAGCGCGCTGATGCTTGGATTTCAGCGCCAAGGCGCCTGATCGACCTCGATGTGATCACTTTCTCGCCATTTCTGGCGCTTTTCGACGGGTTTCCCCGTCCAACGGACGGATTTAGCCCGTCGGCAGCAACAGACGTCGCCGCGCNATCCACAGGTTCGACAGCGCGAACAGCGTCAGCACCTGCGCCGTGTTCTTCGCCAAGCCCCGGTAGCGCACCTGGGTGTAACCGAACTGCCGCTTCACCACCCGGAACGGGTGCTCAACCTTCGCCCGCAGGCTGG
>NZ_AZVB01000010.1 GCF_000513995.1 Pseudoxanthomonas sp. J35 | reverse complement strand
ATCTGCTCGGCCAGTAGCTTCTTCAGCCGGGTGTTCTCCGCCTCCAGCTCCTTGAGCCGCTTGGCGTCGGGCACGCTCATGCCGCCGAACTTGCTGCGCCACAGGTAGTACGAGGCTTCGCTGAAGCCGTGCCGGCGGCACAGGTCCTTGACCGGCACGCCGGCCTCGGCCTCACGCAGGAAGCCGATGATCTGTTCTTCGGTAAAACGCTTCTTCACGTCCAATCTCCTTGTTGTTGGGGATTGGACTCCAGATCGCAGCGCTACTCAAAACCGGGGGGACGTCGGATCCGGCAACGATATCCGCCTTCCGGGCGCGGTTCGCCCGAATGCCGTCTGGAGCTACGACTTCGTCCACGACCAGATGGTCGACGGGCGCGCCTTGAAGATGCTGTGCGTGATCGACGAATACACCCGGGAGTGCCTGGCCATCGAGGTCGGGGCCAGCCTGCGGGCGCAGGACGTGATCCTGACCCTGTCGCGGTTGATGCGGCTCTACGGCAAGCCGGCCTTTGTCCGCTCCGACAACGGCGCCGAGTTCACCGCAGCCAAGGTGATGCGCTGGCTGCGCGACGCGGCGATCGGCCCGGCGTTCATCGCGCCGGGCAGCCCGTGGCAGAACGGCTTCGTCGAAAGCTTCAACGGCAAACTGCGGGACGAGCTGCTGAACCGGGAATGGTTCCGCAGCCGCGCCGAGGCCAAGGTGCTGATCGAACGCTGGCGGCAGTTCTACAACGAACAGCGGCCGCACAGCGCCCATGGCTACAAACCGCCGGCAACCGTTCGCCGGAACTGGTCCGAACCCGATACCATCCACCCCGGACTCACTGCCTGATTGGCTACAAGTTCCATACTCAGGTCACTTCGACTTCCACTGGTAGTACGTCGCCGTGCTGATCCCCGCCTGCCGGCAGAGATCCTTCACCGGAATCCCGGCATCACCCTGCTTGAGGATCGAGACGATCTGAGCCTCGCTGAACTTCGACTTCTTCATGGAACCTCCTGGCTGAAAAGATGCCAGAAAGTTCTACTTCCGGGGTGTCCGGGATCAGGGGGAGCTTACGGTGGCCCTGGGCGTGCTGTGCACCGGGCTGGCCTTCATCTACTTCTACCGGCTGATCCACCGTATCGGCGCGGCCCGCACCTCCACGGTGACTTACCTGATCCCGCTGTTCGGCGCGCTGTTCGCCTGGCTGCTGCTGGACGAGCCGGTGACGGTGAAGATGCTGCTGGCGGGCGGGCTGATCCTGGGCAGCGTGGCGATCAGCCAGCGCGCGAACTGAGCCGGGTCAGTCCTTCGCCACGCGCACCGGCAGCGGCACGTTGCACAGGTCGATGTGGCCGGCCGGGCGCTTGTAGAAATCGTCGCGGCGGTTGCGGCGGGCCTCGACCACGTCGCGGAAACTCTGCGTGTCGGTGCGCAGCAGTTGCAGGCGGGTGCGCTCGGCCTCGGGCACTTCGCTGGCCAGGCGGATCGCGCGGATCGGGGTGCGCTGCGCCGGGTCCGGGTAGAAGCCCATCGGTTCGGGACCGCGCGGCAGGGCGCTGAGCAGCTCGATGCCCTGGATCACGCGGCCGACCTGGGTGATGTTGCGGTCCAGCTGGCGCGGCGACTGGCCGATCACCACGTACAGCTCGGCGCCGAGGCTGCTGTCGGCCTCCAGGTTGCGGCCGGCGCCGACCACGCCGTAGCAGTGTGCCATCCACGCCTTGCCGGCCTCGGGATCGCGGCCGGCGGCGAAGCCGTCGGCAAAGCCCACTTCCGGCGCCCAGCCGTCCACGTCCGGCAACCGGTCGAAGGCCAGCCCGCGCGCATCGCGTTCGAACTCGGCCGGCAGCTTGCGCCGGGCCTGGCCGAGGTCCTTCGCCCTGGCCGGATCGTCGGCGTCGGCATCGCCGAACTGGGCGACGAAGTTGTCCTGCACGCGGTAGATGCCGGTGCCGTCCCAGAACCCTTCGCGCACCAGGGTGCGGATGTTGGCGACGTGTTCCGGCGCGAAGCCCGGGGCCAGCTCGATCACCACGCGGCCGGCGTCCAGTTCCAGGTAGAGGGTGTTTTCCGGCTCGATCGGCCGCCAGTCGGCGGCCGGGGACGCGTCCAGGATCTGCTGCGCGCTGCGGTACGGCGGCGGGTCGGCCGCGGCCAGCGGGCCGGCGACGGACAGGAGGGCGAGCAGGGCGGCAGGCAGCACGGTGGACGCGACGGGTGGCGGGCGCATGGCGGTTCTCGGAAGGGATGACCCGATTCTGGCCGGCGGCCGGGGCGGGCGACAACGCCGCGGCCACGGGAGAGGTGTCTGCCAGCAGTTGGGTGACTAGTGGCACATCCGCTATATCAAAGTTCGCAATAGCATGGCCTCCAACCTAGCGGCGGGTCCGCACGGGAGAACGCCATGGTCGATTCGGACGCCCATCTGAAGAAGTTCCAGAAGGAGCTCAGCGCGGGCACTGTCTCGCTGGTCCTGCTGGCAGTACTGGCCCGCGCCGGCGAGCCGCTCTACGGCTACCTGATCGCCAAGCAGCTCGAACGCACCGGCGACGGCGTGCTGGCCGGCAAGCAGAGCGCGCTGTACCCGGTGCTGCGCAACCTGGAGGGGGGCGGCCTGCTCGACAGCTTCGTCGAACCCTCCGTGTCCGGTCCGCCGCGACGCTACTACCGCATCACCGAGGCAGGCCGCCAGGTCCTGCAGTCCTGGGCCGCCGCCTGGCGCGCCACCCGCGACTCCGTCGATTCCGCCCTGGAGGGCATCCCCGCATGAACGCCACCGCTCCCATGAACGCGCGGCCGCTGCCGACCACCATCCCCGAATACCTGGAACAGCTGCGGGCGGCGCTGAAGGGCGCCGACCCGGCCATGGTCCAGGACGCCCTCTACGACGCCGAGGAATACCTGCGCTCCGAACTGGCCGAACAGGCCGGCCGCAGCGAGGCCGAGGTGATCGCCTCGGTCGCCGGCAGCTACGGCGCGCCGGAGGAGGTCGCGGAGATCTACCGCGAGACCGAGGTGACGGTAAACCGCGCGCTGCGCCAGCCGCGGCCGCCGCAGCGGCGTTCGCTGGCCGGCCGCTTCTTCGGCGTGGCCGCCGATCCGCACACCTACGGCGCGCTGTTCTACATGCTGCTGTCGATGGCCACCGGCATCTTCTACTTCACCTGGGTGACGGCCGGCGCCAGCCTGTCGGCGGGCCTGCTGGTGATGATCATCGGCGTGCCGCTGCTGGTGCTGTTCCTGATGTCGGTGCGGCTGCTGTCGCTGGTGGAGGGGCGCATCGTCGAGACCCTGCTGGGCGTGCGCATGCCGCGCCGGCCGCTGTACACGCAGCGCGACAAGCCGTGGCTGAAGCGCCTGGGCGAGCTGTTCACCGACTGGCGCACCTGGAGCGCGATGGCCTACATGGTGCTGATGATGCCGCTGGGCGTGGCCTACTTCGCCACGACGGTGGTCCTGCTGACGGTGGCGGCGTCGCTGCTGATCAGCCCGTTCGCGGCCATCCTGGGCTATGCCGGCAGCGGCATCCACCTGGACGGCCTGAGCGTGTCGCTGACCGACCACTGGTCGATCGCGCTGGTCGCCTTCGTAGCCGGGTTCCTGCTGCTGTTCGCGATCCTGCACCTGGCGCGCCTGGTCGGCCGTTTCCACGGCTGGCTGGCCAAGCACCTGCTGGTCCGCGACCCGGTGGTGTGAATCGCCCGTCGCGCCGGCTCATCCGGCGCGGCAGCCCTCCGCCCGGCGGCACGGCGGTTCCCGTAGAGCGGGGCTTGCCCCGCTCCCACGCCCGGCGGAGCGACGGAGGGAGGCAGCGGGGCAAGCCCCGCTCTACGGGAGGCGCTGCAAAGCACCGGAAACGGAAAGCCCCGCGCGACGCGGGGCTGTTCGTGTCTGTGCCTCCAGCGCTGCGGCGCGTCCCCGTAGAGCCGGGCTTGCCCGGCTCCCGCCCCTGGCGAAGCGACGGACACGGGGCAGCGGGGCAAGCCCCCCTCTACGGAGGCGGCCATACGGAGGCGGCCATGCCGGGGGGGAGCGCCCTCAGCCGGCGTACTTCGCGATGAACTCGCGTACCTGCGGGTATACGGTCTCGCGCCAGCGGCGGCCGCTGAAGATGCCGTAGTGACCGGCGCCCTCGACGGTGAGGTGGCGCTGCTTCGTCTTCGGGATGCCGGTGCACAGGTCGTGCGCGGCCTGGGTCTGGCCGAGGCCGGAAATGTCGTCCAGCTCGCCCTCGATGGTCATCAGCGCGGTGCCCTTGATCGCCGCCGGGTTCACCCGCTCGCCGCTGACCACCCACTCGCCGCGCGGCAGCAGGAACTCCTGGAACACGGTGCGGATGGTGTCCAGGTAGTACTCGGCCGGCATGTCCAGCACCGCGTTGTACTCGTCGTAGAACTTGCGGTGCGCCTCGGCATCCTGCAGGTCGCCCTTGACCAGGTCCGAGTAGAAATCCCAGTGCGACATGAAGTGGCGGCTGGGGTTCATCGAGATGAAGCCGGCGTGCTGCAGGAAGCCCGGGTACACGTCGCGGCCCTGGCCCGGGTAGGGCTGCGGCACGGTGTGGATGACGTTGTTCTCGAACCACGACAGCGGATTGCGCGTGGCCAGGTTGTTGACCGCGGTGGGGCTGCGGCGCGCATCGATCGGGCCGCCCATCATCACCAGCGAACGCGGCACCGGTTCGCCGCGCGCGGCCATCAGCGACACCGCCGCCATCACCGGCACGGTCGGCTGGCACACGCTGATCACGTTGAGGTCGGCCGCGCCGATATGGCGGATGAAGTCCTCGACGTACGCGATGTAGTCGTCCAGGCCGAACGCGCCTTCCTCGACCGGGACCATGCGCGCGTCGATCCAGTCGGTCACGTAGACCTTGTGGTCGCGCAGCAGGGTGCGCACGGTGTCGCGCAGCAGGGTGGCGTGGTGGCCGGACAGCGGCGCCACCACCAGCACGACCGGGTCGTCCTTGAGCGCGGCGATGGTCGCCGCGTCGTCGCTGTAGCGCTTGAAGCGCACCAGCCGGCAGAACGGCTTGCGCACCACTTCCTGTTCCAGGACCGGGACCTTGCGGCCCTCGATCTCCACCTCGTGGATGTTCCAGGGCGGCTTCTCGTAGTCCTTGCCGAGCCGGTGCACCAGTTCGTTGCCGGCGGCAATGCGCTCGGCGCCGGGCAGGGCCGCGACCCAGCTGGACCGGTCGGAGAAGATGCGCGAATTGGCCTCGGCCAGGTGCACCCAGGGCGCCATCATCGCGCGGTTGAGTTCGTGGAGCTGGTACAGCATGGATTGGCCACGCTTCCGGTTGGGGTGTTGCATCGCACAATCCTACCCGGAATCGGGTGAGCGAAGCAGCAACGGCGCAGTGTCCCGGCAGGGGACAAAAGTGAATAGGGGCCGGGACTTGCCCGGCCCCATGCATGCCGGCTCAGGCGTGCGTATTCATTCGTCCGCAGGACGCAGCCAGGCGTACAGGATGCCGCCCAGCGCGCCGCCGGCCAGCGGCGCCAGCCAGAACAGCCACAGCTGCCCGATCGCGCCCGGTCCGGCGAACAGCGCCACGCCGGTGGAACGTGCCGGATTCACCGAGGTGTTGGTGACCGGGATGCTGATCAGGTGGATCAGGGTCAGGGCCAGGCCGATCGCGATCGGGGCGAAGCCGGCGGCAGCGCGGCCATGGGTGGCGCCCATGATGATCAGCAGGAAGAACGCGGTGAGCACCAGTTCGCACAGGAACGCCGCGCCGATGGTGTAGCCGCCGGGCGAGCGCACGCCGTAGCCGTTGCTGGCGAAGGCGCCGGCCGCGTCCGGATCGATGGCGAAGCCGCCGCCGCCGCGGGCGATCTGCAGCAGGATGAAGCCGGCGACGATCGCGCCCAGCACCTGGGCGAGGAAGTAGGGCAGCAGGTCGCGCGCGGGGAAGCGGCCGCCGGCCCACAGGCCCAGGCTGGCCGCCGGGTTGAAGTGGCCACCGGAGATGTGGCCGAAGGCGTAGGCGCCGGTCAGCACGGTGAGGCCGAAGGCCAGCGCCACGCCGACGAAACCGATGCCCAGCGGGTTGCCATCGCCGCCGAACTTCGCCGCCAGCACCGCGCTGCCGCAACCGCCCAGGACCAGCCACAACGTGCCGGGGAACTCGGCCACACAGCGTTTCGAAAGAGCCATGGTCGTCCCCTTCAATGCCCGGGATGGGCGGGGGCGAGCGTACGCCGCGCGGGGACGGCGACGTTGCGTTCCGGTTAAACGGGCCGGTCAGCGCTGCGGCAGCGGGATGAACTCGTCGTCGCCGTCGATCCTGCCGAAGCGGCCCTCGACCCAGTCCTGCTTGGCCTGCTCGATGCGTTCCCTGGAGCTGGACACGAAGTTCCACCACAGGTGGCGGTGGCCGTCGAGCGGCTCGCCGCCCAGCAGCATGGCCTTCAGCGGGGTGCGGGCGCGCAGCCGCGGCCGGGTGCCGCGGTCGGGCACGATGAGGTGGCGCGCGGGGATGTCGACGCCGTCCAGCTGCGCCTCGCCTTCGAGGATGTAGAGCGCGCGTTCGACGTGGCTGTCATCCAGCACCACCTCGGCGTCCGGCTGCAGGTCGATGGTGACGTTGAGCGTGTCGGCGAACACCTTCACCGGCGATTCTTCGCCATAGGCGCGGCCGGCGATCACGCGCAGCCACGCGCCATCGCGCTGCTGCTGGGGCAGGGCGGAGGCGGGGAAGTGGTAGAACGCGGGGTCGGTTTCCTCGTGGGCCCTGGGCAGGGCGACCCAGGTCTGCATCCCGAGCGCCTCGCTGCCGGCGGCGCGCTCGGCCGGCGGGGTGCGTTCGGAATGGGCGATGCCGCGGCCGGCGGTCATCCAGTTGACGTCGCCGGGGCGGATCACCTGTTCGGAGCCGAGGGTGTCGCGGTGGGTGATCGCGCCGGCCCAGAGGAAGGTGACCGTGGCCAGGCCGATGTGCGGATGCGGGCGCACGTCCAGGCCGCGGCCGGCCTCGAACACCACCGGGCCGAAGTGGTCGACGAACACGAAGGGGCCGACGCTGCGCGCCTGCAGGGTGGGGACCGAGCGCCGCACCATGAAACCGTCGCCGAGGTCGTGCACGCGCGGCTCGATGATCGTGGTCATGGCAGTCTCCCTGGTGGCGGTGCGGCGCAGGATGGCATGGAACGCGCGCGCCGGCAGTTCCGCCGCTGGCACGCAGCCTTGCATGGAATGGCGCCCTGGATCCTGCACGGGCGTGCGCTTTCGATGCGGCCGGCACGGGACGGTCGCGCACGCAACCGTTCCGGCGGGGGCGTCGGGGCGGGCCGAGCCGCTACAATCGCGCTTCCTTTCCCTCGTTCTCGCACCGGAGATTCCCCAAGTGACCCGCAAGCTCGTCCTGCTGCGCCACGGCCAGAGCCAGTGGAACCTCGAGAACCGCTTCACCGGCTGGGTCGACGTCGACCTCACCGAGCAGGGCCGGGCCGAAGCCGCCGCCGGCGGCCAGGTGATGCGCGAGGAGGGCCTGCAGTTCGACGTGGCCTACACCTCCACCCTCAAGCGCGCGATCCGCACCCTCAACATCGCCCTGGGCGAGCTGGGCCAGGACTGGATCCCGGTGCACAAGAGCTGGCGCCTCAACGAGCGCCACTACGGCGCCCTGCAGGGCCTGGACAAGGCCGAGACCGCGGCAAAGCACGGCGAGGAGCAGGTCAAGATCTGGCGCCGTTCCTACGACATCCCGCCGCCGGCGATGGCGCTGGACGATCCGGGCCACCCGGCCAACGACCCGCGCTACGCCGGCCTGGACCGCAACGTGCTGCCGGCCACCGAGTCGCTGGCCACCACCCTGGACCGGGTGCTGCCGTACTGGCACGACGCCATCGCCCCTTCGCTGAAGGCGGGCAGGACGGTGCTGGTCGCCGCCCACGGCAACTCGCTGCGCGCGCTGTACAAGTACCTCAACAACGTCTCGAAGGAAGACATCCTCGAGCTCAACATCCCCACCGGCATCCCGCTGCTGTTCGAACTGGACGACGAGCTGGCGGTGGTCTCGCACCGCTACCTGGGCGACCAGGAGGCGGCCAGGCGCGCTGCCGAGGCGGTGGCCAACCAGGGCAAGGCCCGCTGAGGCGGCCTGCCAGCTGGACCGGAAGGGGCGCCTGCGGGCGCCCTTTCTGTTTGCAGGACGCCGGCGCGCCCGGGACTGCTTGAAAGATGCGAATAATTCTTATCTAATGCGCGGGCAGTTCCACCCAGGAAGGCCGCGCACGGACCCGTGCCAGGCCCGGAAGGGGGTCTCCTCTCCCGCCCCCGACCCGCCCAGGCAGCCGTACTGCACAGGATCCGGCATCCGCATCGCCCGCGACGCTGATGGCCCGGATGTGCCCTCCCGCTGCCAGCCACCATGTCCACCGTCATCGCCACGTCCCAGCCCCTGCGTGACCGCGCCCGCGCGCCGGTCGCGGGCCTCGCGTGGTGCGTGGGCAGGAACCGGCGGCCGGCCACCTTTCCCGCCTTCCTGGAGTTTCCGTGAGTTCCTGCCGTTCCCCACAGTCCCCGATGCGCCACCTGGCCCTGCGCCGCAGCACCCTGGCCGTGCGCGCCGCCCTGGCCGGCCTGGTCCTGGCCGTTCCCGCGCCCGCCGTGCTGGCCGAGGAGGCCGCGGCGCCGGATGCGACCGAACTGGACGCGGTGCTGGACGCGGTGCTGGTGGTCGCCCAGCGCGCCAGCCGCACCAGCACCGGCGCGACCAACCTCGACCTGGACATCAAGGACACCCCGCAGTCGATCAGCGTGGTGTCCGGCGAACTGATGCGCCAGTTCGGTGCCAACAGCGTCAATGACGCGCTGCGCCTGGCCACCGGCGTGCGCGTGGACGAGTGGGAAACCAACCGCACCAGCTACAGCGCGCGCGGCTTCGACATCCTCAACACCCAGATCGATGGCGTCGGCATGCCCAACAGCTGGGGGATCGCGACTGGCGCGATGGACGCCTTCGGCTACGAGAAGGTCGAGGTGATCCGCGGCGCCAACGGCCTGCTGACCGGCGTGGGCAACGCCGCCGGCACCATCAACTACGTGCGCAAGCGGCCGACCAACGAGAAGCAGGGCGTGTTCGGCCTCAGCCACGGTTCGTGGAGCACCGTGCGCGCCGAAGCGGACTATTCGACGCCGTTCACCGCCGACGGCACCTGGGCCGGGCGCATCGTCGCCGCGCACGAATCGGGCGATTCCTGGCTGCGCGCCAACGAGAACAGCCGCAACTTCGCCTACGGCGTGGTCGACGGCCAGGTCGGCGACAACGGCACGCTGGCGTTCGGTTATTCGTACCAGCGGGCCAAGTCCGACGGGATCATGTGGGGCGCGCTGGTGTTCATGGACAGCGCCGGCAGCCAGAACGAGTGGCCGCGCGACGCCACCACCACCCAGGACTGGACCTGGTGGAACACCACCGAGCAGACCGCCTTCATCGAGTACACCCACCGGCTGGGCGCGGACTGGCAGCTTAAGGCCACCTACAACTACCGCCGCGGCTCGGGCGACGAGCGCATGTTCTACGCCTACGACGGGCAGGGCACCGGGCTGGAACCTGGCACCGGCCTGGGCCTGGTCGGCTATCCGTGGGGCGGCGACGACGAATCGACCGCGCACCTGGGCCAGGTCAGCCTGGATGGCAGCTTCGAGCTGTTCGGGCGCCAGCAGCAGGCGATGGTCGGCGTGAGCCTCTCGCGCAGCGAAGCCATCAACAACGAGCGCACCGCCGATTTCTCCTCGCCGGCCTGGGGGCCGCTGCCGCCGTTCCCGTACCCGACCGACGCGATCCCGGAGCCGGCCTGGAGCGAACCGTCGCAGTACTCGCTGCTCAACCAGCGCCTGGCGCGCGTGTTCGGTGCCACCCGCATCTCGCTGGGCGACCGCCTCAACCTCATCCTCGGCGCCAACCACGCGCGCTACCGTCGTGCCGGCTGGTCCTACGCCCTGGAGTTCGACCAGACCACCAGCCATACCAGCCCCTATGCCGGCGTGACCTTCGACTTCAGCGACCGCGTGCTGGGCTATGTCAGCTATTCGGACATCTACCAGCCACAGGACCAGGTCGACGCCAACGACCGCTACCTCGATCCCAGCAAGGGCGTGAACTACGAGGCCGGGATCAAGGCCGAATGGCTGGACCGGCGCCTGCTGACCACCGTGGCCGTGTTCAAGGCCGACCAGCAGGGCCTGGCCACGCCGACCGGCCAGTACAACCAGTACGGCCAGAGCATCTACGCGCCGGTGGACGTGGAGTCCCGCGGCATCGAGCTGGAAGCGGTCGGGCGGCTCACCGACAACGTCGACCTGGTGCTGGGCTATACCGCGCTGGAGCTGGATGGCCTAAACGGCGACGACACCTATCCGTGGGTGCCGCGGCGCTCGGCCAACCTGGTGCTGAGCGCGCGTGCGCCCGGTTACGCGCCGCTGTCCTACGGCATCGGCGGGCGCTGGCAGGGCGGGGTTTCCAACGTCGAAAGCAGTGGCCTGCGCGTGCGCCAGGGCAGCTACGCGGTGGTCAACGCGTTCATGGCCTGGGACTTCCTCGACAACGCCAGCCTGCGCCTGAACGTCAACAACGCATTCAACGAGAAGTACATCAACACCCTGCGCTACAGCGGCTATTACGGCGCTCCGGCCAACTACAGCGTCACCCTCGACTGGCGCTTCTGATCGATCACGCTCCCCACGGAACCACGCAGCCATGTCCGCCACGCCCGTTCCCACCAGCCATCCCCGCCTGCGCATCGCCGCGCGGGTAGGCGCCGCCGTGCTCGGTGGCTACGCCCTCACCTGGGGCTTCATCGCCGCGGGCACCGCGCTGGCGGTGAAGCTGGGCATGGATTTCCACGACGCCGAGTTCCTCGCCAGCGCGCTGGGCCTGCTGCTGTTCCTGGCCGTGTTCATGGGCACGATCGCCAGCCGTCGCGGTGCGCTGCTGCTGTGGGGCACGCTGCTCGGTGGCGGTGCGCTGCTGGCGGCGGCCGGCTCGCTGCTCCAGGCCAGCATCGCGTGACCGCCATGGGACGTACCGGAGCCGACGCGATGTTCCCCAGCTTCCGCCAGGCCATGGCCTGGCTGCACACCTGGTTCGGCCTGGTGCTGGGCTTCGTGCTGATGGCGGCGTTCTTCTTCGGCGCGCTGTCGGTGTTCGACCGCGAGATCGACCGCTGGGCGATCCCGGCCACGCGCTTCGAACCGCAGCCGATGCCCTCGTTCGAGCAGGTGCTGCGGCCGGCGTTCGAGCGCCTGCAGCCGCCGCCGGAGATGGTCGAGGCGATGCGCCCGCGGGTGGACGGACCGATGCCGGAGCGCTTCGACCGGATCGCCTACTGGAGCGCCTACACCACCCACCGCGACCCGGTGCTGGCGATCTACGCCGGCTGGGAGGTGCCAGGGGCGAAGAACCCGGACGAGCAGCTGTTCGCGGTGGGCACCATCGATCCGCGCGACGGCACGCCGCTGCCGGACGACCGCCTGAAGATCGGCAGCGGCTTCTTCTTCCCGCTGCACTACGGCCTGACCCTGGACTGGAAGAACCTGGGCATCTGGATCGTCGGCTTCTCCGCGCTGGTGATGCTGGCCGCGCTGGCCAGCGGCGTGGTCATGCACCGCCGGCTGTTCCGCGAGCTGTTCACTTTCCGCCCCGGCAAGGCGCGCCTGCGCAGCGCGCTGGACCTGCACAACCTCACCGGCGTGGTAGCGCTGCCGTTTCACTTCTTCTTCGCCTTCACCGGGCTGGTGATCTTCGCGGCCACGTACTACTTCCCGCTGGGCCATACCCAGCTGCACGAGCTGCATGAGCTGCACGAGAAGCACGAGGCCGCCGCGCTGGGGCTGCCGCACGGACGCTCCGGCGTGCCGGCTGGGCTGGCGAACGTGGACGCGATGGTCGGCGAAGCGCAACGGCGCTGGGAGGCGCGCGGCATGGCGGGCGACGTCGGCTTCCTGGTGCTGCAGCACGTCGGTGACGCCAACGGCTACGTCAGCGTGTACCGTGCCGGCACCGACCGGATCGCCCTGGTCGGGCAGGGCATCCATTTCAAGGCCGACACTGGCGCGCTGCTGCGCGAGGACCCGCCGGCCACGCCGGTGGCGCGGGTGGCCGAGTTCCTGACCGGCCTGCACCTGCAGCATTTCCGCCACTGGCTGCTGCGCTGGCTGTACGTCTTCGGCGGCCTGATGGGTGCGGTCTGCATCGCCACCGGCTTCGTGTTCTTCGTCGAGAAGCGCAAGCGCCAGCACGCGCGCGTGGGCAGCCAGGGCGTGCGCATCGTCGACGCGCTGGCGGTGACCACGGTCACCGGCATGGTCCTGGCGGCGCTGGGCATCCTCGTCGCCAACCGGCTGCTGCCCGAGTCGCTGCCGGGCCGCGGCGACTGGGAGCGCTACGCGTTCTGGGGCACCTGGGCGCTGGCCCTGGTGCATGCCGGCTGGCGCAGCGCGCCGGTCGCGCGCGGCCTGCCCAACCCGGCCTGGCGCGAGCAGTGCTGGGCGATCGCGGTGCTGGCGGTGGCAGCGCCGGTGCTGAACTGGATCACCACCGGCGACCACCTGCTGCGCACGCTCGCCGCCGGGTACTGGCCGGTGGCCGGTCTGGACCTGGCCCTGCTGGCAGTGGCGGCGATCGCCGCGGCGGCGGGGCATCGCCTCGGCCGCCGCGCCGAAGCCGCGACGCGCATCGGCGCCCACCGCGGCGAGGCTGCCCATGCCTGAGCCGCAGATCGCACATGGCTGGCTGCTGCTGGGCGCGATGCTGGCCTGCCTGGCCGGGATGGGCTGGCTGGCGCTGGCGATGGACGCGCACGCGCGCCAGGTCTGGGGCAGGGCACTTCCGCCTGCCGTGGCGACAGGCCTGCGCGTGACGGGCGCGCTCGCGTTGGCCGCCGGACTGTGGCTGTGCCTGCTGGCCGACCATCCGACGATGGCGGTGCTGGTGTGGGTGATGGCGCTGGCGGTGGGCGCGCTCGCGGTGGCGATGCTGTTGGCCTGGCGCGCGCGCTGGCTGCGCGCGCTGGCGCCGTGGGTGCGCCGCGCGGCCTGAGGGCGAGCCCGCCCTCAGGCGTGGATCAGCCGCCCGCCGGCGAACGACCAGTTTTCCCAGCTGGTTTCCTTGAAGCACACCATCACGTGCTCCGGATCCAGTCCGAGCGCGGACAGCCGCTGCATCAACCCGGCCAGCAGCGCCTTCTTCACCTTCACGCTGCGGCCGACCGACCACAGGATCTCGATCAGCACGAAGTCATCCCCGCGTGGCGTGGCCGCGTCGGGATAGCCGGGGTCGTAGCGGAAGTCGTCGGCGTCCAGCTCGAGCACGCGCTGGAAGCGGTCGGTGGCCGGTACGCCGGATTCGACCAGCGCCGCGTGCACGGCATCGAGCACGCCGGCCTTGAACTCCGCGGTCTTCGGCTTGCGGACGGTGACGGTGACGAGGGGCATCGGGGCTCTCCTGTGCGCGGCCAGGGCCGCAGGATACGCCGGCCGGCATGTCCGCCGTGGCCGCGCCGGTGCAACGCTCAATCCAGTTCGCGGGCCATGAACACGTTGAAGTCGGTGGCCTGGTAGTCGCCGAACGGCCCGCACCAGGCGAAGCCGTTGCGCAGGTACAGTGCATGCGCCGCATCGAAGGCCGGCCCGGTGCCGGTCTCCAGCAGCAGGCGAGCATAGCCGCGTTCGCGGGCCGTGGCCACGATCCGGTCCAGCAGCGCCTGGCCGACGCCGCGGCGCAGGAAGGCCGTGCGCGTGCGCATCGACTTGATCTCGCCGCTGCGCGCGTCCAGTTCCTTCAGCGCGCCGCAGCCGCACAGGGCGCCCTCGTCCCAGGCCGTCCAGAAGGTCAGGCCTGGCGCACGCAGGCTGTCGATCGCCAGCGCATGCACGTGGCCGGGTGGCGAGTTGCCGTGCATGCCGGCGAGGTGCTCGGCGACCGGCGCCTGCACCTCGGGCGAGGAAAGGTCGTCGTGGCGGATCTCAAGGCCCATGTGGCGTGTTCGCGTCTGCTCTGCGGCGAAGTCTACCGGCGATCAGTGCCGCGCCGGCGATGCCACCCAGCGCGGCTGCCGCGGACAGCAACCACTGCTCCGTGACGAACGCCAGCGCAGTGGCGATACCCAGCCCGGCCACGAGGGTTGTCCACAGCGTCGCCTGCTTGCGGGCCGGTGCGATCGCGACCGCCGTGGCCAGCACCGCCAGCGCGGATGCCGCCGCTGCCACGTGCTGCAGCCACGCCAGCACCGTGCGGATCGTGGCGTTGCCGCACAGGCCCGAGACCAGCTCCTGCGGAGGACACAGCTGCGCGTTCACGAAGGCACAGGCGCCCACGCCCAGGACCAGCACCAGGGACCAGGCGCAGATGATGGCAGGGAGCAGGAGGAGCCAGCGCAGGGTATGCATGCGTGCCGGTCGGGCGCTCAGTTTCCCGGCATCTGCCTGGCCGTCTCCACAGCGCGCTGCGGGTGCAGCAGCGGCTGGCCGGTGCCGTTGCGGGTCGCGGTCCGTTCGAGCAGGGTCCGCAGTCCAGCGCCGTCCAGTTGCGGCCGCACCGCCAGCACCTTTGCCGCCGCGTTGACCACCAGGGGCACGGCCATCGAGGTGCCCGACGGGTACGACGGCCCACCATCGGGCAGGCGTGCCGGCACGCGGTCGCCGTTGGCGTACAGCGTCACCTCCGGTCCGCTGTTGGTCCACCCGGTGGCCTTGCCGTGGCGGTCGACCGCACCGACCAGGAGGAAGTTGGGCAGCGCGAACAGCGTCGCCGGGTTGGCGGTCTTCATGTCGCTGCCGGCATTGCCGGCAGCGCCGACGAAAAGCACGCCCGGCGCCGCCGTCATGCCCTCGATGAGCGCGACGCGGATCGCTTCCACCGTGTACCGGGCCAGCGCAAGGCGTTCCTCTTCGGGCATGTCCGGCGCGCAGGCCTCGAGGTTGGACAGGTAGGCGCGCTCGGCGCGGCCCCAGGACATGTTCACCACGCGCACGCCGTTGTCGACGAGGAAGCCGAGCAGGTCGGCGATGGAGGCTGCCTCGCGCTCGGCCAGCTCGCGGCTCCAGCACGGCTCCGGTGACGAGCCATGCCACCATTCCATCCGCGCGATCACGATCTCCGCGTGCGGGTTGCCGGCCAGGGCGATGTCGGCGATGCCGGTGCCGTGCACGTAGCCGCTCCAGCGGCCCAGCGCGTCGTCGAACCCGGCGGCCTCGGCCGGCGTCTGCTGCCTGAGCCGCTCGGCGACCGCCCGCGCCTGCGGGCTGTCGACGCCGCTGTCGCGGTCGTCCAGGGCGCGCAGGATGTCGTTGAGCTCCGCCGCGCGCTCGGAGAGGGCGGCCGGCAGCACCGCCAGCGCGGTGTCCTGGTGCTGCTTGAAGGCGTCGTAGCCGCGGACGATGGGAGCGCCGTCGGCGCCCAGCGCCACCTGGCCGGGAAACAGCGCGGGTTCCACGCCGCTGTCCCAGATCCCGATCCTCACCTTCGGCGCGGATTCGAGCCCTTCGATCGTGGCCTCGCGCGCGGCCCAGAACTCCGATACCGGTTCCGCATCCTGCGCGGGCGCGGGGAGGGCAGCGAGGCCCAGCAGCGCCGCGGCGACCAGCTTCACGAGTGCTTCGGTCCTGGCCATGCCTTTCCCCTCGGTGATCGCCGGGCACCCGGTTCGGGTCGGGGCCGGCATGACGGTGCTGCCACGGCGAAGCCGTCCTGCCGATGGTGAGCTACCGGCAGGCCGGCGCCGTATGCCTTCCCCGGGGCGCCGCCGGCGAGTGTGCCGTAAAACGGCGCTGGATCGGAGAGCCCGCGATGCCGGTCAACGCGGCGGACGACGCAGTCAGGCCAGAGGGGAGCCGTGTCCCGGAACGCGTCGGCGGAGGCTCGCACACCTTCGCGACCATGACTTCTGGCCTATCTCCGCACCGGCAGCGTCGCCTAGGCTGCGGGGCTTTCCCCACACCTGCGGGCCGCGTCCCGCGTTCCGGAGTCCCTGATGTCCCTGCGTTCCACCCTCGTTCCCCTGGTCCTGTCGGCGGCGGTCGCCGCCGCGCTGGCCGGCTGCAGCCAGTCCGCTCCCGCGGACGCGGCCTCCGCCGGCAATGCGGCCGCCTTCGACCTGTCGAAGGTCGATGCGCCGGTGACCTCCTTCAACGTGGCCGACCTGGAGCCCTCGATCCCGGCGTGCACCGACCTCAATGGCCACGTCAACAGCAAGTGGCTGGCGGCGAACCCGGTGCCGGGCGACCGCACCAGCTGGGGCAGTTTCGAGGTACTGGGCGAGCGTTCGCTGGCGATCCAGCACGCCATCGTCGAGCAGGTCGCCGCGGCGCAGCCGGCGGCCGGTTCGATCGAGGCCAAGCTCGGCGACCTGTGGCGCACCGGCATGGACCAGGCGGCGATCGACGCGGCCGGCCTGGCGCCGCTGCAGCCGGCGCTGGACGAGATCGCCAGCCTGAAGGACAGCGCCGGGATCGTCGGCCTGCTGCGCGAGCGCCACGCCATCGGCCTGGGCCCGGTGTTCTCCTTCGGTGCCAATGCCGACTACAAGGATTCCGGCACCGTGATCGGCTACGCCGGCCAGGGCGGCCTGGGCCTGCCGGAAAAGGGCTACTACTTCGACGAGGACAAGGCCCCGATCCGCGCGGCCTACCTCGAGTACATCGGCAAGCTGCTGGCGCTGTCGGGCGTGGATGCCGACGAAGCGACGAAGCAGGCCAGGGCGGTGCTGGACTTCGAGACCCGCCTGGCCAGGGCCTCGCTGTCGCGCATCGAGCTGCGCGATCCGGCGAAGCGCTACAACCCTGTCAGCGCCGGCGAAGCCAACCGGATCACCCCGAACTTCGACTGGAACGCGTTCTTCGACACCCTGCAGGTGCCGGCGAAGGAGAAGTTCTCGCTGGCCCAGCCGGAGTTCTTCGCCGAGTTCGACCGCATGCTGGTCGACACCCCGGTCGAGGCCTGGCAGGCCTACCTGCGCTTCCACACCCTCGACGCCGCCGCGCCGTACCTGGCCGCGCCGTTCGAGGAAGCGAACTTCGCCTTCCACAGCCAGGCGCTGCGCGGGCAGAAGGAAATGCTGCCCCGCTGGAAGCGCGTGCTGGGCGTGGTCAACGCCTCGATGGGCGAGGCGCTGGGCCAGCTGTACGTGCAGGCCGCGTTCCCGCCGGAGTCCAAGGCGCAGATGCAGCAGCTGGTGCAGAACCTCTCGGCCGCGCTGAAGGTGCGCCTGGAGAACCTGGACTGGATGGGCGAGGAGACGAAGAAGCGCGCGCTGGAGAAGTGGGCCAGCTTCACCCCGAAGATCGGTTACCCGGACAAGTGGCGTTCCTGGGACGGCCTGGAGACGACCAGCGAAGGCTACCTGGCCAACGTCCGCGCGGCGCGCGCGTTCAACCACCGCTACATGCTCGACAGGATCGGCAAGCCGGTGGACCGCACCGAGTGGGGCATGACCCCGCAGACGGTCAACGCCTACTACAACTCGACCAGGAACGAGATCGTGTTCCCGGCGGCGATCCTGCAGCCGCCGTTCTTCGACCCGAAGGCCGATCCGGCACTCAACTACGGCGGCATCGGCGCGGTCATCGGCCACGAGATGATGCACGGCTACGACGACTCCGGCAGCCAGTTCGACGCCAGGGGCAACTTCGACCTGTGGTGGACGCCGGAGGACCGCAAGCTGTTCGAAGAGCGCGCCGACCGGCTGGTGGCGCAGTTCGACGGCTACGAGGCGCTGCCGGGCAAGCACGTGAAGGGCCGGCTGACCCTGGGCGAGAACATCGGCGACCTCGGCGGCCTGACCGTCGCCTACGATGCGATGCGGATGGCGCTGTCGCGCAACCCGGACGCGGACGTGGTGGTCGATGGCATGACCCAGGACCAGCGCTTCTTTGCCAACTGGGCCACGGTGTGGCGTCGCAACTTCACCGAGAACGAGCTGCGCGTGCGCCTGGAGACCGATCCGCACGCCCCGGCGAACTTCCGCGCCAACGGTGCGCCCTCGAACATGCCGGCGTTCGCGCAGGCGTTCGGCTGCAAGGCCGGCGATCCGATGGTGCGCGAGGAGCGGGTGGTGATCTGGTAAGCCCGCGGGAACGGCGGGGGCGCTGACGACGCCTGGCGCGTCGCCACGCGCCAGCGCCTCCGCGGCGCGGCTTCTCATCCGCCGAGGGGAATCAGGCATGGGAGCCGGGCAAGCCCGGCTCTACGATGGTGGGGCGCTCGTGCTACAGGCCACCGGTGACCGCGACCACGGTGCCGGTGACGTAGGTGGCGCGGTCCGAGAGCAGCCAGCCCACCGCGTCGGCGATCTCTTCCGGCTGGCCGGGACGCTGGAGCGGGATCCGCGCCGCGACGCGTGCGGCACGACCGGGTTCGCCGGCGCGCGCGTGGATGGTGGTGTCGATGGTGCCAGGCGCCACCGCGTTGACGTGGATGCGGTCGGCCGCCAGTTCGCGCGCCAGTCCGATGGTGAGCGTCTCGAGCGCGGCCTTGGAGGCGGCATAGGCCACGTACTCGCCGGGCGAACCGGTGCGCGCCGCGATCGAGCTGATGTTGACGATGCTGGAACGGGTTTCGCGGCCGCACCAGCGGCGCGCCGCCTCGCGGCACAGCCGCACCGGGGCAAGCAGGTTCACCGCGACGATCCGGTCGAGGTCGGCGTCCTGCAGCGCCTGGCGGCCCGGTCACGCCGGCGTTGTTGACCAGCGCGGTTACCTGTCCCATCGATTCGGCCGCATCGAAGAGCAGCGGAGCGGCATCCATGGCGGTCACCTCCTGGCGCAGCGCCCGGCAGGTACGGCCTTCCGGATCCAGCGATGCGACCAGCTCGGCGGCGTCCCCGTCGGAAGACGAGTGCGTGAACAGCACGGCGTAGCCGTCCGCGTGCAATCGCTGGACGATGCTGCGGCCGATGCCGCGGCTGCCGCCGGTGACGATGGCCACCGTGCGTGGGTCCTTCCTGCTCATGCTTCGACCTCCTGCGCCGGACCCGCTGGCAGGGCGCCGTCGTGCGGATCGGGCGGCGGCAGCTCGCGTTCCATCACGATGTCGCAGCGGGCGTAGTCCGGGTGCGGGCCGCGCTGCACGGCGCGGAAACCTGCCGCCTCGTAGAGGTGGATGGCGGCGGCGAGGCGCGTGTTCGAAAGCAGGCGCACCCGCCTCGCGCCCAGGTCGCGTGCGCGCTGCAATGCCATTGCAAGCAGGATCCGCCCCCAGCCCTTGCCGCGTTCGCTGGCGGCCACCGCCATGCGCGCCAGCAGCATGGTGTCCGCGTCCTCGCGCAGCACCGTGCAGGCGCCGATCACCGCGCCGCGGCTGGTCAGGGTGAGGATCGAGCCGCCCTCGCGCACGATGCGCATCGGGTCGCGTGCCAGCGCATGGTCGCCTTCCTCGAGCTCGAAGTACTCGCTGATCCAGGCCTCGTTGAGGCGGATGAAGTCGGCGGCGTGCGATTCGTTGTCGTAGTGGATGCGCATGTGGATTCCAGGGTGTCGGGATCGGGTTCGGTCGGTTCATCCGCACAGGGCGGTGGTCCACGCGCCCAGCCAGGCGGCAACCACGCGCGGGTGCAGCCAGGCCGCGAACAGCGCGGCGCAGGCAGCGAAGGCGGCGGCCATGGCGAGGACGGCGGCGGTGGCGCGGAACGGTTTCATGCGCCGGCCAGGCGGGGCGCGACGCGCACCACCGGCCGGTCGTCGATCTGCCAGTGCAGGGCGGCGGCGAGCAGGCCCAGGGCGATGGCCACCATCCACACGATGCGGTACGAGCCGGTCGCCTCGAACACGTAGCCGCCCAGCCACACGCCGAGGAAGGCCCCCAGCTGGTGGCCGATGAACACCAGGCCGAACAGCGTGCCGAGGTAGCGCAGCCCGAATACGCCCGACAGCACGCCATTGGTCAGCGGCACCGTGCCCAGCCACAGCAGCCCCATGATCACCGCGAACGGATACAGCGTCAGCGCACCCGGCGGCAGCAGCACGAACACGGCGATGGCGAGGCTGCGCACCAGGTACATCCCGGCCAGCAGGTACTTGGGCCGGTACCGCCCCCCAAGCACGCCGCAGGCGTAGATGCCGGCGACGTTCGCCAGCGCGATCGTGGCCAGCGCGGCCACCGCCGCCCCGGGTGCCAGGCCACGATCGGCCAGGTAGGCCGGCAGGTGGTTGACGATGAAGGCCAGCTGGAAGCCGCAGGCGAGGAATCCGAGGTTGAGCAGCCAGAAGCCGCGGTGCCGGCAGGCTTCGCGCAGCGCATCGCCAAGCCCCTGCGGCGGCGCCGCATCGTCCTCCGCGGCGTGCCCTTCGCGGAGCACGCGGGCCAGCGGCAGCATGAAGGCGAACACGCCCGCCACCACCAGCAGCGCCGCCTGCCAGCCCATGGCCACGATCAGGCCCTGCGCCGCCGGCACCATCAGGAACTGGCCGAGCCCACCCAGCGCGCCGGCCATGCCGATCGCCCACGCCCGGCGTGGCGCCGGCACCTTGCGGCTGACCGCCGCGTAGACCACGCCGAACGCGGTGCCGGCCAGGGCCAGGCCGATGGCGACGCCCGCGGCCAGCACGAAGCCGCCGGCGCTGGTGGCCTGGGTCATGCCATACAGCCCGAGGACGTCCAGGACCACGCCGGTGGCGACCACGCGGCCGGCGCCATGGCGGTCGGCCACCATTCCGGCCAGCGGCTGGGCGAGGCCCCAGACCAGGTTCTGCACCGCCAGGGCGAAGCCGAACAGTTCCCGCGACCAGCCCCGCGTGCCGGTCACCGGCAGCAGGAACAGCCCCTGCACGTGGCGCATGCCCAGGGCCAGGCCCATCACCGCGCCGGCGGCCAGCACCACCCGCCACGCGCGGCCCCGGTCCTGGGCCGGGTGGCATGCAACAGTGGAATCCCCGGGGATGCCGTTGGCCATCGTCGCGATCCGTGTAAGCTGCCGTGGCCGTAGTTGAGCGCGGTCACCGCGCCCGCCGCAAACGACATTTCGGACTGTTCGCTTTCGTGGGAGGAATGCCAGTGGACCTGCACCGGTTGCCGTCGCTGGACCTGCTGCGCGGTTTCGTCGCGGTCGGGCGGCACATGAGCATCACCGAGGCCGCGCGCGAGCTGTGCCTCACCCAGTCGGCGGTCAGCCGCCAGGTGCAGGCGCTGGAAGCGCAGGTCGGTGTGCGCCTGTTCCGCCGCGGCCACCGCTCGCGTTCACCGCCGAGGGCGAGCGCCTGTTCCGCAGCGCCGACGCCGCCCTGCAGCAGCTGCAGGACGCCATGGGCGCGCTGCGCGATCGCATCCGCACCCGCCCGGTCACCGTCAGCGCCACGATCGGCTTCACCGGCCTGTGGCTGCTGCCGCGGCTGAGCCGGTTCCAGGCCCGGCATCCGGGCGTGGACGTGCGCGTCTCGGCGCACAACCGCGTGGTCGACCTGCGCAACGACGGGGTCGACCTGGCGATCCGCTACACCAGCGCCGGACGGGCGCCGCCCGGTGCGCGCCTGCTGTTCCACGAGACCGTGGTCCCGGTGGCCAGCCCCGAGCTGGAGCCCGGCGCGCTCGACGGTCCCGCGTCGCTGGCCGGGCTGACCCTGCTGGAGTTCGAGAAGCCGGGTTATCCGTGGATCCAGTGGCTGCCATGGCTGGCCTCGGTCGGCTGGGGCGAGGCGCGTCCGCGCGCCATCCTGCATTTCAACCAGTACGACCTGGTGATCCAGGCCGCGTTGGCCGGGCAGGGCATCGCCCTGGGGCGGCGCGAACCGATCCGGCCGCTGCTGGAGGAGGGCAGGCTGGTGGTGCTGGATGACCTGCCCGCACCGGAAGCGTCCGGCCACGGCTACTGGCTGCTGCAGGCCGAGGCCGAGCTGCGCCCGGAAGTGGAAGCGGTGGCCACCTGGATCGCCGACGAGGCGCGGCAGGAAAGCGCCGCGCCGCTGCACCGGCTGATGGCCGAGTGAGCATGGGCTACCGGCGACGCCACGCGGCCTTCTCGCGGCCTGCACCTAGAATCCGCCCATTCCCCGGCGGGCAGGCGCGATGAAGGCAAAGGCGAAGAAGGTGCTCAAGTGGCTGGCCATCGGCCTGGCCGTGTTCGTGCTGGCCTCGGTGCTGTCGCTCTATGCCTACGGCCGTTTCGCCGAACGCGCGCGCGGGCCGGTGAGCATGGCGCTGCCGGTGGAGCCGGCGGCCACCGCCCTGGACCGGGCGGTCGAACCGCTGACCGCGGCGCGGCCCGGGCAGACCGGGATGCTGATCCTCGGCGACAACCTCGACGCCTTCGCGGTCCGGGCGATGACCGCGCGCGCCGCCGGGCGCAGCCTCGACCTGCAGTACTACATCTGGCACGCCGACTTCACCGGCAACATCATCCACAACGAGGTGCTGCGCGCGGCCGACCGCGGCGTGCGCGTGCGGCTGCTGCTGGACGACCTCAACGTGCACGGCAGCCATTCGGTGCTGGCGGCGCTGGACAGCCATCCGAACATCGAGGTGCGCCTGTTCAACCCGACCCGGGCGCGCGAGGGCACGATCGCGCGCGGGGTGGAGTTGCTGCTGCGCTTCCTCAGCCTCAACCGGCGCATGCACAACAAGATCTGGCTGGCCGACGGGCGGGTGGCGGTGGTCGGCGGGCGCAACATCGGCGACGAGTACTTCGACGCGGCCGCCGACATCAACTTCATGGACACCGATGTGGCCGTGGTCGGGCCGGCGGCGCGCCAGGCCGAGGAGATCTTCGACACGTACTGGAACAGCGTCTCGGCGATCCCGCTGGCAGCGCTGGCTGAAGCGGAGCCCGGGGCGCTGGACCGGGCCCGCCGCAACCTCGGCGCCGGCCTCACGTCGGACCGCGCCGGGCCGTACGCGAAGCGGCTGCGCGGCTCCCCCGGCGTGCGCGAGCTGCTGCAGGGCAAGCGCCCGATGCACTGGACGCGCACCGCCTCGCTGGTGGCCGATCCGCCGGAGAAGGCCGAAGGCGCAACGCCGCAGCCGGACTGGATGACCCCGCTGCTGGTGCAGGAGATCAACTCGGTGGAGCGCGACCTGAAGGTGATCTCGCCGTACTTCGTGCCGGGCAACGAGGGCGTGGAATGGTTCGCGGGGATGCGCCGGCGCGGGGTGGACGTGGGCATCCTCACCAACTCGCTGGCGGCCAACGACGTGCTGGCCGTGCATGGCGGCTACGCCGGCTACCGCATCCAGCTGCTGGAGCGCGGCATCGCCCTGTACGAACTCAAGGCGCATGGCAGTACCAACGCCAGCCTGTTCGGGTCCAGTGGCGCCAGCCTGCACACCAAGGCCTTCGTGATCGACGGCCGGCGTGGTTTCATCGGCTCGTTCAACCTCGACCCGCGCTCGATGAACCTCAACACCGAGATGGGCCTGCTGTTCGAGGACCGCGACGCGGCGAAGCAGCTGGAGGCGCTGTACGCGGCCAAGACCTCGGCACAGACCAGTTACCGCCTGGAGCTGGCCGACGGCGGGTTGCGCTGGCACGACGACGCGGCCGAGCCGCCGCAAACCTGGGACCGCGAGCCGGAGGCGAGCCTGTGGCAGCGCGCCGCGGCGCGGGCGATCGGCTGGCTGCCGGTGGAGTCGCAGCTGTAGCGCGTGGTGCCATGGCCGCGACCGGGAGCCGCCGATGAGCGTCGAACTCGCCCTGGTGCTGGGGCTGCTGGGCCTGGCCATCCTCCTGTTCTCGCGCGGGCGGCCGCGCGCCGACGTGGTCGCGTTGCTGGTGATGGCGCTGCTGCCGTTCACCGGCGTCATCGGCATCGGCGAGGCCATAGCCGGCTTCGCCGATCCGAGCGTGGTGCTGATCGCGCTGCTGTTCGTGGTCGGCGAAGGGCTGGTCCGCACCGGCGTGGCGCAGCGGCTGAGCCTGCTGATCCTGCGCGTGGCGCGCGGCAGCGAAACCGGCCTGGTGGTGGCGCTGATGCTGGCGGTGGGGGCACTGGGCTCGGTGATGAGTTCCACCGGCGTGGTCGCGATCTTCATCCCCATCGTGCTGCGCATCGCCCGCGCCAGCCGGATCGCCCCGGGCCGGCTGATGATGCCGTTGAGCGTGGCGGCGCTGTGCAGCGGCATGCTGGCCCTGGTCGCCACCGCACCCAACCTGGTGGTGCACGGCGAACTGCTGCGCGAGGGCCACGCCGGCTTCGCCTTCTTCGACTTCCTGCCGTTCGGCCTGCCGGTGCTGCTGCTGGCGATCGCTGGATGCTGCTGGCGCGGCGCTGGCTGTGCACCGGCGCCGCACCGGCATCGCACCGCGCGCCGCGGCTGCAGGACTGGATCGGCCAGTACCGCCTGGAAGGACGCGCGTTCCGGGCGCGGGTGGGCGCGGAGTCGCCGCTGGTCGGGCGTGCCGGCACCGGACTGGAGGAAGCCGGGCTGGCCGGCTGGAACCTGCTGGCGGTCGAGCAGGCCGGGCGCTTCGGCCAGCGCCGGCTGCGTTCGCCCACGCGGCGCCTGCATGCCGGCGACGTGCTGCTGCTGGACCTGGGCGATCCTCGGATCGACGCCGGGCAGCGCCTGGCCGCGCTGGGACTGCAGGTGCTGCCGCTGGAAGGCACCTATTTCTGCGGGTACGCCAACGACATCGGCCTGGCCGAGCTGATGGTCGGCGCGAACTCGCCGCTGGCGGGCACCAGCGCCAACCGCGCGCGGCTGCGCGACCGCCACGACCTGGCCGTGGTCGGCCTGCGCAAGGGCCGCACCGCCGAAGTGCGCGACCTGGCCGACGAGCCGCTGGAGATCGGCGACACCCTGCTGGTGGCCGGGCCGTGGCCGGCGATCCGCGCGCTGGGATCCGGCGCCGACGGGTTGATCCTGCTGGGCATGCCGTCGGAGGCGGACGAGGTGGCGCCGGCGGCCGGACGCGCGCCGGCGGCGCTGGCCTGCCTGGCGCTGACGATCATGCTGATGGTCTCGGGCGTGGTGCCGAACGTGCACGCGGCGCTGCTGGGCTGCCTGCTGATGGGCCTGGCCGGCTGCATCGACCTGCGCAGCGCCTACCGCGCCATCCACTGGCCCAGCCTGGTGCTGATTGTGGGGATGCTGCCGTTCTCGCTGGCGCTGCAGCGCACCGGCGGCGTGGACCTGGCCGCCGACCTGCTGCTGGACCTGGTCGGCGATGCCGGCCCGCGCGTGGTACTGGCGGCGATCTTCGTGGTCACCGCGGTGTTCGGGATGTTCATCTCCAACACCGCCATTGCCGTGCTGATGGCGCCGGTGGCGCTGGCGGTGGCCCAGCACCTGGGCATGTCGCCGTATCCGTTCGCGATGACCGTGGCGCTGGCCGCGTCGGCGGCGTTCATGACGCCAGTGTCCTCGCCGGTCAACGCACTGGTGGTCGGGCCGGGCGGCTACCGTTTCGGCGATTTCGTGCGCATCGGCACGCCGCTGGCGTTGATCGCGCTGCTGGTGACGGTGTTGCTGGTGCCGTGGCTGTGGCCGCTGCACCCGGCCGCTTGAGCGCGCGGGTTCAGGTCGCCTGCAGGGCGCGGTCGCGCATCAGCCGCTCGAACTCGCGGAACACGTCGCCGTCGATCTTCCAGTCCTGCTCGGCGTGGAGGAGGCGCATGGCGTCCTCGTGCTCGCAGCCGGCGTGGTAGGGGCGGCGCGAGGTGATCGCGTCGTAGGTGTCGGCCACGCGCAGGATCCGCGCCGCCAGCGGGGTCGCATCGCCGGCCAGGCGGTCGGGGTAGCCGCTGCCGTCGATCGCTTCGTGGTGGTGGCGGATGATCTTCGCCACCGCCGCTGCATCCGGCCGGTGGCTGGCCAGGAAGATGCGCTCGCCCAGCGCCGAATGGGTCTTCATCACCTCTCAGTCGTCCTGCTCGAGGCGGCCGGGGTTGTGCAGGATGTGGTCGGGAATGCCGATCTTGCCGATGTCGTGGAAGTGCGCGGCCAGTTCCAGCTGCCTGAGGCTTTCGCCGCGCATGTCCAGGCGCAGGGCCAGGGCACGGGAAATGCGGCCGGTACGGTCGCAATGGCCGCAGGTGTAGGGGTCGCGGGCGTCGATGCTGGCAACGAGGGCGTCGAGCGAACAGGCGAACGTATCGAACTCGGGGGAGGGGTCGGAATCGAACATCGGTTGGGGGAGCGGTCAACGGGGCGCCAGCGTGGCCAGCAGCGCACGCGCGGCGTTGAAGCGGTCGGCCGCTTCGGGAAGGGGGTGCTTGATCCGCAGCTTGTCCGGCCCTTCCATGGCGTACAGGCGCGGCTGCTTCTGGATCATCTGGATGACGGCCATCGGGTCGACGCTGGGCCTGGCCTCGAACACGATGCGGCCGCCGGCTTCGCCCAGTTCCAGCTTGCGGATGCCCAGGGCCTGGGCCTGCAGCTTCAGCTCGGCGATGGCGAACAGGTTCTTGACCGCGTCCGGCAGCAGGCCGAAGCGGTCGATCATCTCCACCTGCAGCTCGCGCAGCGCGTCGCCGTCGCGCGCGCTGGAGATGCGCTTGTACAGGGTCAGCCGGGTGTGCACGTCCGGCAGGTAATCGTCCGGGATCAGCGCCGGCACGTTGAGCACGACCTCGGCGCCGCGCACTTCCTCGCCCGCATCCAGGTCCGGCAGCTTGCCCTGGCGGATGCTGCGCACCGCGCGCTCCAGCAGCTCGGTGTAGAGGCTGAAGCCGACCTCGGCCATCTGCCCGCTCTGGTCCTCGCCCAGCAGTTCGCCGGCGCCGCGGATCTCCAGGTCGTGGGTGGCCAGGGTGAAGCCGGCGCCGAGCTCGTCCATCGAGGCGATCGCCTCCAGCCGCTTCTCCGCGTCGGGCGTCATGGCGCGGCGGTCCGGCGGCACCAGCAGGTAGGCGTAGGCGCGGTGGTGCGAGCGGCCGACGCGGCCGCGCAGCTGGTGCAGCTGGGCCAGGCCGAACTTGTCGGCGCGGTTGATGATGATGGTGTTGGCGTTGGGGATGTCGATGCCCGACTCGATGATGGTCGAGGCCAGCAGCACGTTGAAGCGCTGCTTCTGGAAGTCCAGCATCACCCGTTCCAGCTCGCGCTCGGGCATCTGTCCGTGGGCCACGCCGATGCGCGCCTCCGGCACCAGTTCGGACAGCTGGCGCTGCATCCGGCCCATGCTTTCGACGTCGTTGTGCAGGAAGTACAGCTGGCCGCCGCGCGACAGTTCGCGCTGGAAGGCCTCGCGCAGCTGGTTGTCGTCCCAGGGTACGACGAAGGTCTGCACCGCCAACCGGTTCGGCGGCGGGGTGGCGATGATGCTCAGGTCGCGCAGGCCGGCCATGGCCATGTTGAGCGTGCGCGGGATCGGGGTGGCGGTCAGGGTCAGCAGGTGCACGTTGGCGCGCAGCGCCTTCAGCGCCTCCTTCTGGCGCACGCCGAAGCGCTGCTCCTCGTCGACGATGACCAGGCCCAGGTCCTTGAACTTCACGTCCGGTTGCAGCAGGCGGTGGGTGCCGACGATCACGTCGATCTCGCCGCGCGCGACCTTCTCCAGCTCGGCCTCGATTTCCTTCTTGCTCTTGAACCGCGACAGCACCTCGACCTTCAGCGGCCAGTCGGCGAAGCGGTCGCGGAAGTTGCGGTAGTGCTGCTCGGCCAGCAGGGTGGTCGGCACCAGCACCGCCACCTGGCGTCCGCCGCTGGCCGCGGCAAAGGCGGCGCGCACGGCGACCTCGGTCTTGCCGAAGCCGACGTCGCCGCAGACCACCCGGTCCATCGGCTGCGACGACTGCAGGTCGCGCAGCACCGCCTCGATCGCGGCGTGCTGGTCCGGGGTTTCCTCGAACGGGAAGCCGGCCGCGAAGGCCTCGTACATGGCCCGGTCGATGTCCAGGGCCAGGCCGGCGCGGGCCTGGCGGCGCGCCTGGATCTCCAGCAGCTCGGCGGCGACGTCGCGGACCTTCTCCTGCGCCTTGCGCTTGGCCCTGGTCCATTGTTCGCCGCCCAGCGAATGCAGCGGCGCGGTCTCCGGCGAGGCGCCGGAATAGCGGCTGACCAGGTGCAGCTGCGCCACCGGCACGTACAGGCGGTCGCCCTTGGCGTACTCGATGTCGAGGAACTCGCCGGGCATGCCGCCGATGTCCATCGCCACCAGGCCGCGATAGCGGCCGACGCCGTGGTCCTCGTGGACGATCGGCGCGCCTTCGCTCAGCTCGCCCAGGTCGCGGATGATCGCTTCCGGCTCGCGGCCGGCGCGGCGCGCGCGGCGCGGCTGGGTGGCGCGCTCGGGGAACAGCTGGCGTTCGGTGAGCACCGCCAGTTGCGGATCGTCGAGGGCGAAGCCGTCTTCCAGCGGCGCCACCGCCAGGGCGAAGCGTTCGCTGCCGGCGAGGAAGGCGGTGAAGTCGGCGACCAGCTTCGGCTGCAGGTTGGCCGCCTGCAGCACTTCCAGCAGCGCCTCGCGGCGGCCGGGCGAATCGGCGGCGACCAGCACCCGGCCCGGATAGCTGCCCAGGAACGAGCGCAGCGCCTCGCCGGCCAGGTGCTGCTCGCGGCTGGCCACCGGCAGCGACGGCGCCGGCTGGTCGCCCAGCGCGGCAGCGTCCTCCAGGCGCGCGTGTCCGGCGCCGCAGACCTCGATGCGGATGCCCCGGTTCAGGCGTTCGCGCAGAGTGTCCGGCGGCAGGTACAACTCCTCCGGCGCCAGCACCGGGTGCTCGACGTCATGGCGGCGCTGCTCGTAGCGGTTGCGGGTCTGCTGCCAGAACGCGTCGGCGGCGGCGTGGCTGCCGTCGGCCAGCACCGGCAGCGCCGACACCGGCAGGTAGTCGAAGAGCGTGGCGGTCGACGCCGAGCCGTCGCGCGCCGGCGGGAAGAACAGCGGCAGGTAGTACTCGACGCCGGCGGGCGCTATGCCGGCCTTCAGGTCCTGGTACAGGGCGCTGCGCCGGGTGTCGACGTCGAAGCGCTCGCGCAGGGTGTCCATGACCCGCGCCAGGCTGGCCTCGTCCATCGGCAGCTCGCGGCCGGGCAGCATGTGCACCGCATCGATCCGCTCCAGCGAGCGCTGGCTCTCCGGGTCGAAGCGGCGGATCGAGTCGATCTCGTCGTCCAGCAGCTCGATGCGCAGCGGCGCCTCGGCGCCCATCGGGTACACGTCGAGGAGGCCGCCGCGCACGGCGAAGTCGCCCGGATCCAGCACCTGCGGCACGTTGCGGTAGCCGGCCGACTCCAGCCGGCGCTTCTCCGCGTCCAGGTCCAGGCGCTGGCCGGTGGCCAGGTCGAAGCTGCCGCCGGTGATGTAGCGCAACGGCGGCAGGCGCTGCAGCAGGGTCTGCACCGGCACCACCACGATGCCGCGCTGCAGCTGCGGCAGCCGCTGCAGCGCCGCCAGGCGTTGGCTGACGATGTCCGGGTGCGGGCTGAAGCGGTCGTAGGGCAGGGTCTCCCAGTCCGGGAACGGCACCACCGGTAACGCCGGGTCGGCGCCCAGCAGGGTCAGCAGGTCGGCCTCGACCTGGTGGGCGGACTGGTTGTCCCGGGCCACGAACAGCACCGGCCCGGCATGCGCGCGCGCGGCCTGGGCCAGATGCCAGGCCAGGGCCGAAGGAGATGCGGGTGCGCGCCACCAGGCACGGGCCTGGCCGCGCCGCGGCAGGGGAGGCGAAGCGGAAGACATCGGGATTCCATTGTAGCCCGCGGCCGTGAGCGGCCCGCAGCGGCCGCGGGCCGGCGCGCAGGGCCTGTTCAGCGCGGCGCGGCTAGAGCTCCAGCACCAGGCGGGTGAAGCCCGGGGCGATGCCCGGTTCGTCGCTGCGGCGGAAGCCCATCGACGCGGCCAGGTCGAGCATCGGCGCGTTGTTGGACGGGGTGTCGCCGTAGAGCCGGTCGAGGAAGCGGCCACGCGACCACTTCACCAGCTTCTGCATCATGTGCCGGCCCAGACCCAGCCCGGAGACGTGGCTGCCGAGCAGGATGGCGTACTCCGCCTCGCGGGTATGCGGGACGATCCGCGCCCGGGCCAGCGACTCGATCATGGCCTCGCCCGGCGGCAGCGGCTCGGCGCCGACCAGGACCAGCTCGGTCTTCGGGTCGGGCCGGCACAGGCGGGCGGCGGCGGCATCGTCCAGCACGTCCTGGCCCTGCGCGAAGCGGCCGCGCAGTTCGGCCGGGCCGAGCAGGCCGAACACGCCTTGCAGGGGCGGTGCGTCCTCCGGGCGGATCGGGCGGATCAGGATCGCCCGCCGGTTGGGGAGGACGAATTCTTCGTGCCAGGGGGGTAGGCGGTTCCGGGGCATGGCTGGCAGTTTCCCATATTCGGGCGCCCGCGGTAGCGGCCCTTGACTCGGCCGTACATCGGCCCGAGGGAGCCCGGGATGGCAGGCAACGGCGATTCGGTACGCGCGATCTTCTTCGCCCTGGGCGCCAACTTCGCCATCGCCGTGGCCAAGGGCGTGGCCGCCTTCGTCACCGGTTCCGGGGCGATGCTGGCCGAGACCGTGCACTCGCTGGCCGACTGCGGCAACCAGCTGCTCCTGCTGCTGGGCCTGCGCCAGGCACGGCGCCCGGTGACGCCCGAACACCCGCTCGGCTACGGCCGCGCGATCTACTTCTGGTCGTTCCTGGTGGCGGTGATGCTGTTCAGCGTCGGCGGCATGTTCTCGGTGTACGAGGGCGTGCACAAGCTGCGGCACCCCGAGCCCCTGCAGCAGTGGTGGTGGGCGGTGGGCGTGCTGGTGTTCGCGATCGTCGCCGAAGCGATATCGATGCGCGCCTGCCTGCAGGAAGTGGACAAGGCCCGCGGCAGCCGCGGCATCTGGCAGTGGTTCCGAGAGAGCCGCCAGGCCGAGCTGGTGGTGATCTTCGGCGAGGACCTGGCCGCGCTGCTGGGCCTGGTGTTCGCGCTGGTGGCGATCGTGCTGGCGGTGGTGACCGGCAACCCGCTGTGGGACGCGATCGGCACCATCGGCATCGGCGTGCTGCTGATCGTGATCGCAGTGCTGGTGGCGGTCGAGGTGAAGGCGATGCTGATCGGGCAGAGCGTGGCCCCGTTCCTGCAGACCCAGATCGGCGAGTTCCTCGCCGCGCGGCCGGAGATCGCCCAGGTGCTGCACCTGATCACCCTGCAGCAGGGCAACGAGGTGCTGGTGTCGGTGCATGCGCGCATGCGCAGGGTCCACGATGGCCAGGCCATGCTGCGCGACATCGACCAGGTCGAGCGGGCGCTCAAGCAGCAGTTCCCGGTGGTGCGCTGGAGCTTCTTCGAACCGGAAGGCGACGACCCGGCGCCGGCCTGAGCCGCCGCCGTCCCGTCGGTCGCCGCATTGCAGACGCACGGAGGTTCCGATGGGCAAGCCACGCATTTTCCTCGGGTCGTCCGGCGCGCAGGCGAAGCTGCTGCAGGCGCTGGCGCGCGGGCTGGAGGACGTCGCCCGGGTCGAGCCGTGGACGACCTCGTTCAACCCCGGCACCACCACCCTCGAACGGCTGCTGGAGCTGACCGGCCAGGTCGACTTCGCCGCCTTCGTGTTCGCCCAGGACGACTGGACCAGCAATCCGGCGGCGGCCGCGGCCGGGTCCGCCGGCCAGGCCTCGCCGCGCGACAACGTGGTGTTCGAGGCCGGCCTGTTCGGCGGCGTGCTGGGCATGCGCCGCACCTTCATCCTGCACGCGTCCGGCGCCAAGCTGCCGACCGACCTGCTCGGCCTGACCTGCGTGCGCTACGACCCGGCGGCCAGCGCCGCGGAGGTCAAGGCGATCTGCGCCAAGCTGCGCCACGCCATCGGGGTCGAAGGACAGCGTGGCCGGCTCGAAGGCGCGTGGTGGCAGTTCTCGCTGACCCGGCGCAGCGAGCAGGAACCGTCCGCGCTGAGCCTGCTGCGGGTCGCGCGCAACCGCGCCGGCGCGCTGGAGATCGGTGGCCGCGCCTGGCAGGAGGATGGCAGCCTGTCGGCCCGCCACTGGAGCGAGGCGACCCGCGAAAAGGACGACGGCTCAGCGGTCTTCTACTACTGGCGCGGCGAGCGCCCGCTGCATCCGGACGCGCCACAGCTGGAAGGCGCGGCCGAGATCCGGCTGGAACCGGCGCCCGGGCGCGCCTCGGGCTGGTTCACGACGCGGGGCGAGGGCGTCGACACCCGCACCTCCGGCGGATACCTGCGCGCCGACGAGGAAGAGGTGGCGGTCATGGACGGTCCTGATGACCAGCGGCGCGCCGCGTTGATCGGCGAGCGGCTGACGCACAGGCAGGTGATCCGGCGCACCTGAGTCCCCCCGAGGGGTGTGCCGACGTACCGGAGGAGGCGATATGAAGCCACGCATGGAGTTCTGGAAGATCGCGCCTGATGCCTACAAGGCGATGCTGGGGCTGGACGGCTACCTGCACGGGTCGGGACTGGCAGCGTCGCTGCTGGAACTGGTCAAGCTGCGCGCCTCGCAGATCAACGGCTGCGCCTACTGCATCGACATGCACTGGAAGGAAGCGCGCGCGGCCGGCGAGAGCGATCAGCGCCTGTACGGCCTGGATGCCTGGCGCGAGGCGCCGTACTACGACGAGCGCGAGCGCGCGGCGCTGGAATGGACCGAGGCGCTGACCCGGATCACCGACGGCCACGTGCCGGACGAGGTCTTCGAAGCGGTGCGCCCGCATTCCAGCGAGCGCGAGCTGGTCGACATCACCTGGGCGGTGGCCGCGATCAACGCCTGGAACCGGGTGGCGATCGCGATGCGTTCGGTGGCCGGGTCGTACCGGGTACGCAGCCACGCGGGCAGCTGAACCTGCCGGTCAGCCGTCCTCGCGCTTGATCCACTCCAGCCGGGTCGAGGCGCCGGCTTCGCCCAGGGTGTCCTGCAGCACCGGCAGCACCGGGGCCAGCGCCTCGTCCAGCTTCCATGGCGGGTTGAGCACGGCCATGCCACTGCCGTTGAGACGCAGCGGCGAGTCGTCCGGGCGCACCAGCAGCTCGGCCAGCAGCACCGCGCGCGCCCCAGGCAGCCTGGCGAGGTTGCGGAAGAACGGCTGCAGGCTGCGGCGGCGTTTGATCGGGTACCAGATCGCGCAGACCGCCTGCGGCCAGCGTTGCAGGGCCTCGCCGACCGCCTCGACCACGCGCGGGTACTCGGCCTCCTGGGCCTCGTAGGGCGGGTCGACCAGGACCAGGCCGCGGGCGAAGCGGACCCCGTCCACGCGTGGCGGCAGCAGGGCGCGCACCGCGGCGTAGCCGTCGCGGGCGTGCACGGCCACGCGTGCGTCGCCGGCGAACAGGGCCTTCAGCGCGGCCGCTTCCTCCGCCTGCAGTTCGCAGGCGGCCAGGCGGTCCTGCGCGCGCATGGCGCGGGCGGTGAGCAGCGGCGAGCCGGGGTAGGCGACCAGGCTGTCGACCGGATTGTCGGCGGCCACGGCCTGCAGGTAGCGCTCCAGCGCCGGCGGCAGGCCCTTGCGCCGGGCCAGCTGCAGGATGCCGGTGGTGGCCTCGCTGGTGCGATGGGCCTCGTCGCCCTGCAGCAGGTAGCGGCCGCGGCCGGCGTGGGTGTCGAGGACGAAGAACGGGGCGTCCTTGCGCAGCAGCGCGTCGAGCATGGCCAGCAGGACGACATGCTTGAGCACGTCGGCGTGGTTGCCGGCATGGAAGGCGTGGCGGTAGTTCATGCCCGCCAGTGTAAGGCGCGGCGCCGCGTTTCAGCCGAGCAGGGCGCGGGCGGCGTCGACGAAACGCTCCAGCGCGTCGCGCGAACCAGGGCTGCGGCGCAGGTGTTCCACCGCCGCGCCCAGCCGGCTGGCGCCGACCAGGCCACAGCCGGCCTGCAGGCGGTGCAGGCGCGCGCGCACCGCGCCGCTGTCGCCGCGGTCCACGCCCTCGACCACCTCGCGGCGCGCCTCCGGCAGCTCGGCCAGGAACAGCTCGCGCAGGGCCTTCACGTTGGCCGGGTCGCCGTTGAGGGCCCGCGCGGCGGCGTCGTTGTCCCAGTCGGGCAGGTCCATGCCCTCGGCCAGCGCATCGCGCACCGCAGTGACCAGCTCGCGCGCGGCCAGCGGCTTGACCAGCACGTCGCGGAAGCCGGCCTGCAGGGCCTGGCTGCGCACGCTGCGGTCGGCATCGGCGGTGTGCGCCAGCGCCAGCGGCGGATGCGGCCACTGCCGCTGCAGCTGGGCCAGCAGTTCGTTGCCGGAGCCGTCGGGGAGGGTAAGGTCGATCAGCCACAGGTCGTGGCGGAGGGCGCGGGCGCGGTCCAGCGCGGCGGCGCGGGTGGCGGCCACTTCGATGGTGGCCGGAAGCGCCTCAAGCACCGCGGTGAAGTAGGCCTGGCTGATCGCATCGTCCTCGACCAGCAGGATGCGGGGAAGCGGGTCTCGCGATTCCATGCGGGCTGACTCCCTGTCGGCTGGGGCCATGTTAGCGCTGGCCCCGCGGGGGGCAATCCCCGGGAAGTCATGGCTGCGACCGATGTCATCTGGGACAATGTACGGCCTTGTTGCTTCCCCCAGCCGTCTCCGTGGCCCGACTCGATCGCACCCCCTTCCGCGTTGAAATCCTTGATCTGAGCCACGATGGCCGCGGCGTCGCCCGCCGCGACGACGGCAAGACCGTGTTCGTCGCCGGCGCACTGCCGGGCGAGGTGGTGATGGCCGAGCAGACCGCGCGCAGCCGCAGCTTCGACGAGGCGCGCACGCTGGAGGTGCTGCAGGCCTCGCCGGACCGGGTCCAGCCGCGCTGCCCGCATTTCGGCACCTGTGGCGGCTGCGTGCTGCAGCATCTGGACGAGACCAAGCAGATCCTGGCCAAGCAGCGGGTGCTGCTGGAGAACCTGGAGCGGATCGGCAAGGTCCAGCCGGGCCGGGTGCTGGAACCGCTGACCGCCGACAGCTGGGGTTACCGCCGCAAGGGCCGGTTCTCGGTGCGCCGGGTCAACAAGAAAGACAAGACCTTGGTCGGCTTCCGCGAACAGGATCCGCGCTTCGTCGCCGACCTGTCGGTCTGCTACACGACGATCCCGGAGATCGGCCTGAAGGTGCAGGCGCTGGCGGCGCTGGTCGACAGCCTGCAGGCGCGCGATTCGATCCCGCAGATCGAGTTCATCGCCGGCGACGGCGCGATCGCGCTGACGGTGCGCCACCTGGTGCCGCTGGTCGAGTCCGACAAGGCGGCGCTGGTGGCGTTCGGGCGCGAGCACGGTTTCGCGATCTTCCTGCAGCCGAAGGGGATCGACAGCGTGCATCCGCTGGAAGGCGAGGCGCCGCAGCTGGCGTTCCGGCTGCCGCAGTGGGACGTGGAACTGGCGTTCCGGCCGCTGGACTTCATCCAGGTGAACGCGCGGCTCAACGAGAAGATGATCGCGCGGGCGCTGGAGCTGCTGGACGCGCAGCCGGGCGAGCGGGTGCTGGACCTGTTCTGCGGGCTGGGCAACTTCACCTTGCCGCTGGCGCGCGGGGTGGCTGAGGTGGTGGGCGTGGAAGGCGATGCGGGGCTGGTGGCGCGGGCGCGTGCGAACGCGCAGCGCAACGGGCTGGCCAACGCGGAATTCTTCGCCGCCGACCTGACCCAGGACCAGCGCGGCACGCCGTGGATGCGCCGCGGCTTCGACAAGCTGCTGCTGGACCCGCCGCGCTCGGGCGCGGACGAGGTGCTCAAGCAGCTGCCGCTGCAGGGCATCGACCGGATCGTCTACGTGAGCTGCCATCCGGGTTCGCTCGCGCGCGACGCGGGCTTCCTGGTCCACGAGCGCGGCTACCGGCTGGTGGCGGCGGGGGTGATGGACATGTTTCCGCACACGGCGCACGTGGAAAGCATCGCGCTGTTCGAGCGGCGCCGGGACTGAGCAAGGGCGCTGGCGACATGTGGCGCGTCGCCACGCGCCATCTGCCTCGCCGCATCACCCTGCGATCTGCCCGGTGGTGGGGGCGTCGGGTTCTGGTGGCCAGCTCCGGACGGAGCCGCGGAGCACCACGTCTTCAGGCGCTTTGATGCCGCGGCTTCGTTCTCCATCTTCCCCCGGGGCGGCTACCGCCTGCGCCGCAGGCACCTCAATCCAGACGCCTCTGTAGAGTCGGGCTTGCCCGACTCCCACGCCGGATGTCCCGGCGCCCGTAGGAAAAGCAGCGGGGCGAGCCCCGCTCTACAGGTGGGCGAGGGCGCTAGCTAGAGCGGGCGCTTGCCCGGATCGCCGGCGACTTCGCGGACCAGCTTCGGCACGAGGTAGCCGGACAGCCGCCCCGCCAGCTGGCGATGCAGTTCGCGCGCGCGTTCGTCTTCGACCTCGAAGTGGGCCACACCCTGCACGCGGTCGAGCTGGTGCAGGTAGTACGGCAGGACGCCGGCCGCGTAGCCGCGTTCGCACAGGTCGGCCAGGGCGTCGACGCTGTCGTTGACGCCGCGCAGGAGCACGGCCTGGTTGAGCAGCTGGGCGCCGGCGCGGCGCAGGCGGGCGAGGGCGGCGTCGACGGCGGCGTCGAACTCGTTGGCGTGGTTGGCGTGGATGACGAAGGCCACCGGCCAGGGCAGGGCCGACAGCCACTCCACCAGGGCGTCGTCGACCCGCTCCGGCAGGACCACCGGCAGGCGGCTGTGGATGCGCAGGCGCCTGATGTGCGGGATCGCGGCCAGGCGGGCGGTCAGCTCGGCCAGCTTGGGCGTGGCCAGCGACAGCGGGTCGCCGCCGGACAGGATGACCTCGTCGATTCCCGTGTCGGCGGCGATCGCGGCCACCGCGCCGGCCCAGCCGTCACGTGCGGCGGTTTCGTCGGCGTAGGGGAAATGGCGGCGGAAGCAGTAGCGGCAGTTGATCGCGCAGCTGCCGGTGGCCACCAGCAGGGCGCGGCCGCGGTACTTCTGGATTACGCCGTCGGCCTTCTTCGCCGCGGCGTCGCCGACCGCGTCCAGGCTGAAGCCGGGCACGATCCGCGCCTCGTCGGGCACCGGCAGGACCTGGCGCAGCAGCGGGTCGTGCAGGTCGCCGGGGCGCATGCGGGCGATGAAGCCGCGCGGCACCCGCAGCGGGAACTGCGCCGCGGCGGCGTCGGAAATGCCGGCGGCGGCCTCGTCCAGGCCCAGCAGGCGCAGCAGTTCCCGCGGGTCGCGCACGCCCTCGCGCCATAGCCGCTGCCAGCGCGGCGTGGCGGCGGCAGGGTCGTGGGGGGGCGCCGGAGCGGGGGCCGGCTGCAGGGGCAGGGGGGCTGCAGGTATCATGTGGGGCCTGAGAAGACGCGCCCGCCGGGTTCCGGCGGGCTCCCCACATTCTAACTGCCCCGGCCGCCGTCTTCCGCGGCGGTCCCTGCCATACCCAAGGAGTTCCCATGGCCTCTTACGGCATGAACGACGTCAAGAACGGGATGAAGATCCTGGTCAACAACGAGCCCGCGATCATCACCGATACCGAGTACGTCAAGCCGGGCAAGGGCCAGGCCTTCACCCGGGTGAAGTACCGCCAGATCCGCACCGGCCGCGTGCAGGAAATCACCATGAAGTCGACCGACTCGGTCGAGGCCGCCGACGTCGTCGATACCGACATGCAGTACCTGTACAGCGACGGCGAGTACTGGCACTTCATGCAGAAGGAGACCTTCGAGCAGGTCCAGGCCGACAAGGCCGGCGTCGGCGACGCCGCCAAGTGGCTCAAGGGCGAGGAGGACTGCGTGGTCACGCTGTGGAACGGCAACCCGATCCAGGTCACCCCGCCGAACTTCGTCGAGCTCCGCATCGTCGAGACCGACCCCGGCGTGAAGGGCGACACCGCCGGCACCGGCGGCAAGCCGGCCACCCTGGAGACCGGCGCCGTGGTCCGCGTGCCGCTGTTCGTCGCCCAGGACGAAGTCATCCGCGTCGACACCCGCTCGGGCGAGTACGTCTCGCGCGTGAAGTAAGCCGATGACCCAAGCCGGCCTGTACGAGAACAGCCAGCCGCAGGCCTGCGACCTGCTGATCGAAGCCGGCTGGGTGGTTCCGGTCGAACCGCACGGCGTGGTCCTGGAGGACCACGCCGTCGCCGTTTCCGGCGGCCGCATCGTCGCGCTGCTGCCGGTGGCGGAGGCGCGCGCGCGCTTTGCCGCCGCCGAAGTGGTGCAGCGCCCGGACGCGGTGCTGATCCCGGGCCTGGTCAACGCCCATACCCACAACCCGATGACCCTGCTGCGCGGCATCGCCGACGACCTGCCGCTGATGACCTGGCTGCAGCAGCACATCTGGCCGGTGGAAGCGGCGGTGATCGGCCCGGACTTCGTCGCCGACGGCATGCGCCTGGCGATCGCCGAGATGCTCCGCGGCGGCACCACCTGCGCCAACGAGAATTACTTCTTCCCGGACGTGCAGGCGGCGGTCTACAAGAAGCATGGCTTCCGCGCGCTGGTCGGCCTGCCGGTGATCAACTTCCCGACGGCCTGGGCGCGCAGCGACGACGAGTACTTCGACAAGGCCGGCGAGGTGCACGACCAGTGGCGCGACGATCCGCTGGTCGCCACCGCGTTCGCCCCGCACGCACCGTACACGGTCAGCGACGCGAACTTCGAGCGCGTGCGCATGCTCTCGGACCAGCTGGACATGCAGGTCCACCTGCACACCCACGAGACCGCGCAGGAAATCGCCGATTCGCTGAAGGAATTCGGCCAGCGCCCGCTGGCCCGGCTGGACCGGCTGGGCCTGGTCAACGACCGCCTGATCGCGGTGCACATGACCCAGCTGACGGAAGGCGAGATCCACCTGTGCGCCGCGCGTGGCGTGCACGTGGCGCACTGCCCCGAGTCCAACCTGAAGCTGGCCTCCGGTTTCTGCCCGGCCTGCGCCCTGCAGCGCGCCGGCGTGAACCTGGCCATCGGCACCGACGGCTGCGCCAGCAACAACGACCTGGACATGTTCGGCGAGCTGCGCACCGCCGCGCTGCTGGCCAAGGCCGTGGCCAACGACGCCACCGCGCTCGACGCGGCCACCACGCTGCGTGCGGCTACCCTGGGCGGCGCGCGCGCGCTGGGCTTCGGCGACCGCATCGGCTCGATCGAGCCGGGCAAGGACGCCGACCTGGTATGCGTGGACCTGTCCGAACTGGAGACCCAGCCGCTGCACCACGTGCTGTCGCAGCTGGTCTACGCCTGCGGCCGCCAGCAGGTCAGCGACGTGTGGATCGCCGGCCAGCGCAAGCTCGACCAGCGCGAGCTGGTCGACATCGACACCGCGGCGCTGATCGCCAACGCCCGCCAGTGGCGCGCGCGCATCGCCGCACTGGGCCGTTGAGGCCACAGGAGTTCCCATGAGCGAACAGATCCACGCCGGCGCTACGGCGCCGCACAACTACCACCAGGCCGAGCTGGACAAGTTCGCCGCCCTGGCCAACCGCTGGTGGGACCCGGATGGTCCGCAGAAGGCGCTGCACGTGCTCAATCCGGTGCGCCTGGACTACGTGAGGCAGCGCGTGGCGCTGGCCGACCTGCCGGTGCTGGACGTCGGTTGCGGCGGCGGCCTGCTGAGCGAGGCGCTGGCCCGCGCCGGCGCCCAGGTCACCGCGATCGATCTGGCCCCGGATCTGGTCAAGGTCGCGCGCCTGCACGGCCTGGAATCGGGCGTGCAGGTCGACTACCAGGTCAAGGCGATCGAAGAGCTGGCCGAAGAGCGGCCGGGCAGCTTCGGTGCGATCACCTGCATGGAAATGCTCGAGCACGTGCCCGACCCGGCGTCGATCATCGCCGGCTGCGCGAAGCTGCTGCGCCCGGGCGGGCGCCTGTTCCTGTCCACGCTCAACCGCACCCCGGCAGCGTTCGCGCTGGCCATCGTCGGCGCCGAGTACGTGGCCCGGCTGCTGCCCAAGGGCACGCACCGCTACGCCGACTTCATCAGGCCTTCGGAACTGGCCGCGTGGCTGCGCGCCGCCGAGTTGCAGCTGGAGGACGTGAGCGGCCTGTTCTACGACCCGCTGCGCCAGCGCGCCAGCCTGTCGCGGCGCACCGAAGTGAACTACCTGGCCTGCGCGGTCAAGGCCGGCGCCTGAGCATGGACGGTTTCAGCCAGGCCGCGCGCGCCGGCTTCCCGGCGGTGGCCCTGTTCGACCTGGACGGGACGTTGCTGGACAGCGCCCCGGACATGCTGGCGACCGCCAACCGCATGCTCGCCGCCCGCGGCCGCGCGCCGACCACCCTGGCCGCACTGCGCCAGCACGTGTCCAAGGGTGCGCGGGCGATGATCGCCGCCAGCTTCCCGGACCTGGACGCGGGCGAGCGCGAGGCCATGGTTCCCGAGTTCCTCGCCGTCTACCGCGAGGAGCTGGGTCGGCACAGCGTGCTGTTCGACGGCATCGAGGCGATGCTGCAGGTGCTGGAAGCGTCCGGCGCGCGCTGGGGCATCGTCACCAACAAGCCCGAGTACCTGGCCCGCGACGTGGTCGCCGGGCTGGGCTGGCAGCAGCGCTGCGCAGTGCTGGTCGGCGGCGACACCTGTCCGGAGAAGAAGCCGCACCCGATGCCGCTGCTGGAAGCGGCGCGCCGGCTGGGCGTGGCGCCGGAGGCCTGCGTCTACGTCGGCGACGACGAGCGCGACGTGGCCGCCGCGCGCGCCGCGGGCATACCTTCGGTGGCGGTCACCTGGGGCTACCGGCTGGACCACGAGGACCCGTGGAGCTGGCGCGCCGACGTGCTGGCGCAGCAGCCGGCCGAGCTGCTGCAGCCACAGGCCTGGCCGCGCGGCCGCGGTTGAGGTCCGACATGTCGCAGGCCTACGACAGCTTCATCGAGAAGTGGCGCACCCGCTGGCCGGAATGGACGGTGGCCGAGGTGTTCGTGCCTCCGGCGCAGCGCCAGCGCACGCTGGTCTGGTTCGCGCTGCTGCAGGAATTCGACGACATCCTCAACATCGGCGGCGACCCGTTGCCGGCCGACGCCAAGCTCGGCTGGTGGGCCACCGAGCTGCGCGACTGGGCGGCGCAGCGCTCGCGCCATCCGCTCGGCCGGGTGCTGGAACCGGTGCGCGCGCCCTGGGCCGAGCTGGCCGGGGCGCTGCCGGAACTGACTGGGGCGCGGGCGCGCCCCCAGGACGGCGAGGCCGCGTTCGCGGCGCTGGCCGGATTCGGCGCGGCGGTGGCCGCGGTCGAGGCGGCGGTGCTGGAAGGGCAGTCGGCCACGCCGCGGGCGGTGATCGCCCAGGTCCTGGCCCAGCGCCTGGCCGAGGCGGGGCTGGAAGCAGTGCCGTTGGCGCTGCAGTCCACCTCCGGCCCGGCGGCTGCCAGCGAGCAGGCCCAGCGTGCCTGGGCCGCCGAGCTGCTGCGTGCCTGGCCCGCGCGCGGGGCGGGGCCGCGTCCGCGCCGGGTCTGGGCCAGCCTGGCCCGCCAGCGCCTGGCCCCGGTCGCCGCCGGGCGTGTCCCGCGGCCGGGCCGGCAGCCGCTGCGCGTGCTCTGGAATGCCTGGCGGGCCGCGGCCGGGGATTGAGTCCGGCGGCCGCGCATCGGCGGGATGTGCTGTTGCGGCTGAACGGCACGCGACAGTCCGTTGCAGCGATCCGGCCGGCAGTGCCGACCCCAGCGGCTACAATGGCGCCCATCCGGACCTGCCTGGTCCCACGCCACCTTCCCCTCCCGGCAGCCCCTCCGACGCTTCCGCCAGGAAGCCGGGCCGCCCGCTCCCCCAGATCGCCGCCATGTCCGTTCCCGCCATCGCTCCTGCTTCCCTGCCTGACGTCGCCCTCCAGGCGCCGGCGCTCGCGCGCCCGCTGGACTGGGTGGGCATGGACGGCATCGCCGTGCCGATCCGGGTCGCGGACGGGCAGGGCGGCCAGGTCCAGGTCGCCGCGCAGGCGGACATCTCGGTGAACCTGGCCCG
The DNA here is from genome assembly GCF_000513995.1 of Pseudoxanthomonas sp. J35. Taxonomy (GTDB): domain Bacteria; phylum Pseudomonadota; class Gammaproteobacteria; order Xanthomonadales; family Xanthomonadaceae; genus Pseudoxanthomonas. Next base: position 98,370 of record NZ_AZVB01000010.1, on the reverse strand, counting down.
CGAAGGCGAGCGTGGCATCCACATGTCGCGCCTGTACCTGCGCCTGCAGCAGGGGCTGGCCCGCCAAGAGATCACCCCCGGCGGGCTGCGCCGCTTCCTGCAGGAAAGCATCGACTCGCAGTCCGGCCTGGCCACCCGCGCGCGCCTGCGCCTGCGCTATGAGGCGCTGCTGCTGCGCGGCGCGCTGCGCAGCGACAACGCCGGCTGGAAGAGCTATCCGGTGGAGATCGAGGCGATCCTCGCCGATGGCCACCTGAAGCTGGTGCTGGGCTTCGGCCTGGAATACTCCAGTACCTGCCCGTGCTCGGCGGCGCTGTCGCGCCAGGCCAACGCGGCGCGGCTGCTGGCCGATTTTGAGGGCGTGCCGACGCTGAAGGTCGAAGAGGTCGCCGCCTGGCTGGCCTCGGACCGCGGCATGGCGGCGACCCCGCACGCGCAGCGCAGCGAGGCGCGGGTGCGGGTGGAGCTGCGCCCGCAGTTCGACGAGCTGCCGCTGGTGGCGCTGATCGATGCGCTGGAAACCTCGCTGGGCACGCCGGTGCAGACCGCGGTCAAGCGCGAGGACGAGCAGGCCTTCGCCGAGCTCAACGCGGCCAACCTGATGTTCTGCGAGGATGCGGCGCGCCGGGTCGCTTCGGTGCTGTCGTCCGATCCGCACGTGGAGCGCTACGAGGCCACGGTCTCGCACTTCGAGAGCCTGCACCCGCACGACGCCGTCGCCACCGTCAGCGGCGCCGGCCCGGCGGCCTGATTCGCTCCCCTCTCCCGGTGGGAGAGGGACCTGAAGGCGCCGGCATCCATTCGTCGCGGTAGCCCGGATAAGCGAAGCGCATCCGGGAACCGGCTCGGGCAGGCGTTGGATCAGGTGTGGCGGGAGCATTGCTACTGCAAGCAACAGCAGCAGTGGTGGGGATGCAGGTTTCTGAAGGAGCCGCGGCAGTGCGGGGGTATCCCGCATCGCGCGGTTCCGCCGTCAATGGCTCCAACACGCGAGCGCAGGCCATCCATGGCCTGCTTGCGGGATACCCCCGCACTGCCGCGTCTTCCGGCGCTCCCGGGTCCTGGCTTCGGTCGTTGTTTCCCTCTCCCGACTCTGCTCTGCGCCCCGGCGGCGCGCGCCTCTGGCGCCTCACCCCGGACGAAGAGGGGCTCGTGTAGCCCGGATAAGCGAAGCGCATCCGGGGCCCGGAGCGCGGCAGGCGTCGGGTCGAAGTGGCGGGCAATTATCCCCGGATGCGGCCTGCGGCCTTATCCGGGCTACGCGATCGCTTCGTCGGGTTGCCGGTCGAAGCCAAGGAGCTGGACGCCATAGAGGACGCCGGACCCCGGGTGTCCGGGGCAAGTGGCCCATGGATGGTCCGCGGACATGGACATGGACGTTATTCCGGGCGGTGACCCGATACCCGGGTGCGGCGGCCGCGTCCGGAGCCGCGCCCCGATGTCATGGCGCCGGCGATCTGGGGGAAAGCGCCGCCGCGTGCGGCGCGCGGGGAACGACCGCGTTACCTGCGCTCCAGTACCAGCAGCGGGTCGATGCGCGTGTCGAACCAGCTCATCCCCCAATGCAGGTGCGGCCCCGTCGCCCGGCCGGTGGCGCCGACGGCGCCGATCACCTGGCCCTGTTCGACGCGGTCGCCGACCTTCACGTCGATCCGCGACAGGTGCAGGAAGTTGGAGCTGATGCCGAAGCCGTGGTCCAGCAGCACGGTGCCGCCGGTAAGGTAAAGGTCCGGGGCGGCGAAGGTGACCACGCCGGCGGCCGGGGCCTTGATCGGCGTGCCGGTGGGCGCGGCGATGTCCATGCCGGAGTGCGGCGAGCCGGGCTTGCCGTTGTACACGCGCTGGTTGCCGAAGCGGCCGCTGATCCGGCCTTCGACCGGCCACACGAACGGGCGGGCGAAGTCGGTGCGGTCGTCGTCGCGTTCGCGCGCGGCGCTGACCTGGGCCTGTTCGCGGCGGATCCGCTCGGCGATCTCCGGCGGCGGATCGACGGTCTTCGGCGGCACGCCGTCTACGCGCTGCACCGGCCAGTCGCGTGGGGTCACCGCGATCCGCGCATCGACCCGGCTGCCGTCCGGGCGCACCACGGCCACCTGCACCGGCCCGGCCTGGTCGCGGCCCACGCCGAACACCACCGTGCCGTAGCCGCTGCTGCGCAGGCTGCGGCCGGCGTACTCGACGCGGCTGCCCGGCGGCACCTTGCCGATCACCATCGCGCCTTGCTGCACGCTGGGCGGGAACACCACCCGGTCGTCACCAGCAGCGGAGGCCGGCGCTGCGACCGCGGCCGCCAGCAACGCGGCCAGCGCCAGCCGTGAACCCGTGGACCGGGCCAGCGAACCGGCCGCGACCGACAGCATGCGCCACGCGGCGCCGATACCCCGCATCAGCGCGCGAACTCCAGGCGCCGCCCCTGCGGCGCGCCGACCAGTTCGCGGCCGTTCCAGGCCAGCTGGCCATTCACCCAGGTCGAAGCGATGCGCGAGCGGAAGGTGGTGCCCTCGAACGGCGACCAGCCGCACTTGCTCAGCACGTCCTCGCGGCGCACGGTCAGCGGCTGGTCGTCGACCAGCACCAGGTCGGCCCAATAGCCCTCGCGGAGGAAGCCGCGTTCGGCCACGTCGAACAGCTGCGCCGGGGCGTGGCTGGCCTTCTGCACCACGCGGGCGATGTCCAGCTTGCCCTCGTGGACCAGTTCGATCGCCGCCAGCAGCGCGTACTGCACCAGCGGCAGGCCCGAAGGCGCCTGCAGGTAGGGCTTCTGCTTCTCCTCGAGGGTGTGCGGGGCGTGGTCGGTGGCCAGCACGTCGATCACGTCGTCGACCAGGGCCTGGGTGATGGCCTGGCGGTCGGAGGCGTCCTTGATCGCCGGATTGCACTTGATGAAGTTGCCCAGCCGCGCGTAGTCGGCGCGGTCGAAGCGCAGGAAGTGGATGCAGGTCTCGGCGGTGATCTTCTTGCGCACCTTGCCGTCGGCGCCCACCAGCGGGCCGCGCTCGAACAGGGCCAGCTCGTCGGCGGTGGAGATGTGCAGCACGTGCAGGCGGGTGCCGTGGCGGCGCGCCAGCTCCAGGGCCAGGCGGGTCGACTTGATGCAGGCTTCGCGCGAGCGGATGTCCGGATGCATGTCCGGGGTGAGGTTCTCCTCGCCGTACCGGGCCTTGAATTCGGCCAGGGTGCGGTCGATGGTCGGGGTGTCCTCGCAGTGGGTGATGATCGGGGTCGGGGCCTCGCGGAAGATCCCGTCCAGGGTCTCCGGGTTGTCGACCAGCATGTTGCCGGTGGACGCGCCCATGAACACCTTGATGCCCGGCGCCGTCTTCGGGTCCAGCGAGCGCACCGCCTCGAGGTTGTCGTTGCTGGCGCCCAGGTAGAAGCCGTGGTTGCCCCAGGCGCGGCCCTTCGCCGCCGCGTACTTGGCTTCCAGCGCGGCCGCGTCGAGGGTGGGCGGGTTGGTGTTGGGCATGTCCATGAAGCTGGTCAGCCCGCCGGCCACGGCCGCGGCCGATTCGGTGGCGATGTCGCCCTTGTGGGTCAGGCCGGGCTCGCGGAAGTGGACCTGGTCGTCGATCATCCCCGGCAGCAGCCAGCGGCCGCGCGCGTCCACGACTTCCTCGCCGGCGCGGGCCTGCAGGCCCTGGCCGATCGCGGCGATGCGGCCATGCTCGATGCGCAGGTCGCCTTCCTGTTCGCGTCCTTCGTTGACCAGGCGGGCGTTGACGATCAGGGTGCTCATCGGTGGTTTCCTGTGCAGGAGCAGGGCGGTTCGCCGGTGCGTTCGGGGACCGGATCGAAGCCGCCAGGATGGAGGGGATGGCAGCGCGCGAGGCGGCGCGCGGCGAGCCAGCTGCCGCGCAGTGCGCCATGGCGCTGGATCGCCTGCATCGCGTATTCGGAACAGCTGGGCACGAAGCGGCAACGCGGGCCCAGCAGCGGGCTCACGAAACGCTTGTAGCCACGCAGTGCCAGGATGAGCAGGCGATCGATCACTTCGCCATCATACCGTCCGTAATACAAGGTTGCCCCCCCGGGTGGGGTGAGCTATAAAGGCGCGCTTTCCCGGCAACGGGAAAAACCAGAGAGGAACCTTCGTACGTGGCTGCCAAGAAACCCGTGAAGAAGTCCGCCAAGCCGGCCAAGAAGCCCGCCGCTCCCGCCAGGAAGACGGTCGTCGCCAAGAAGACTGCGACGAAGAAGGCGGTTGCCAAGAAACCCGCCCCGGCCAAGACCGCCAAGCCCGCTGCCAAGAAGGTGGCCAAGGCCCCGGCCAAGAAGGCCCCGGCCAAGGCCGCCAAGCCGGCGGCGAAGAAGGCGGCTCCCGCCAAGGCACCGGCCAGGAAGGCTGCTCCAGCCAGCAAGGCCGCTCCCGCCAGGAAGGCGGCACCGGCGAAGAAGGTTCCAGTCAAATCCGCGGCGAAGCCGGCACCCAAGCAGGTCGCCACCAAGCCGTCCCCAGCCAAACAGGCCCCCATCAAGCAGACGCCCGCCGAACCGGCCCCCGCAGGAAAAGCTTCCCCGAAGCCCACTCCCGCCAAGCCGGCGCCGGCGCCCGCTCCAGCAGCAAGCAAGCCCCCCGTGCCCCAGAAATCCCCCGTGAAGTCCAGCAACACCACGACCGCCCCGCCGCCGAAGGGCAAGGTCGCCGTCGCCGTCGTTACCAAAAAGCCCGACGCGCCGGCGCCGCGTGCTCCGACCCGCGTGGTCGAGTACCAGATCGACGAGGCCACCGGCCGTCCGCTGCTGCCCAAGGGCTACCGTCCCTCGCCGGACGAGGAGTACATGAACCCGCTGCAGCAGGAGTACTTCCGCCAGCGGCTGCTGCAGTGGCGTGCGGACCTGGTCGAGGAATCGAAGCAGACCATCGAGAACCTCAAGGACGAAGTGCGCGACATCGGCGACGAGGCCGAGCGTGCCACCCGCGAGACCGAGAACTCGCTGGAACTGCGTACCCGCGACCGCTACCGCAAGCTGATCGGCAAGATCGACAGCACGCTCAAGCGCCTGGAAGCCGGCGACTACGGCTACTGCGTCGACACCGGCGAGGAAATCGGCCTGGAGCGCCTGGAGGCGCGCCTGACCGCCGAGCGCACCCTCGACGCCCAGGAACGCTGGGAGCACATGCAGAAGCAGCAGGGCGAGTAAGCCCCGCCGCCAGCATGACGACGAAGCCCGCCTCACGGCGGGCTTTGTTTTTGGTAATTCCTAAGCAAACCGGACCAAATCTGAGAGGATTTGGTCATGAAGCGATGTCCCGGATGTGCAGGTTGTCGGCACTATCGCCTGGGGGACGGACGTCTGAAGTGCCGCGCCTGCGGGCTGCGTTTCACGTGGACGTCGGTGTGGGACTCGGTACGACTGCCCACAGCGACGAAGGCACGCCTGCTGGAGTTGTTCGTGCTGGGCGTGCCGTCGTACCGGCAGCGGTTCCTATCCGATACCAGCGCGGTCTCGCGGGAGCGGTTTTACCGGCTGGTGCGTGGCTGCTGTGCGCTGGTGGAGCAACTGCGCGAGCCGTTCGAAGGCGCCATCGAGTGCGACGAGACCACCTTTGGCGGCGCCCGTAAGGGCAAACGGGGCTGGGGCGCGGCGGGCAAGGTGATCGTGTTCGGGCTGGTCAAGCGCAACGGCTGCGTCAAGGCGATGCCGATCCCGGCCCATGACCGGGTATCGGTCATGCGGGAGATCGAGGCGCACACCCGGGAAGGCGCGCTCTACTACACCGACGAGTGGCAGGCCTATGCCACGCTGAAGCTGCGCGGCGAGCACGTGATGATCCGCAAGGAGAAGGGTCGGCCTGCCGGGCGGGATCACATCAACGGCATCGAGGGCTTCTGGAGCTACGCCAAGAACTGGCTCTACATGTACCGTGGCGTGCCCCGGCAATACTTCCACCTGTACTTGGCCGAAGTTTGCTACCGGTTCAATCACCGGCACGAGAACCTGCAACCCTTGCTGTACAAGCTTCTCAAGCAGATCTCGATCCAGGAGATACGCCCAATTCTGGTCCGGAAAGGTTAGGAATTACCTTGTTTTTTCCCCAGGGCCCTTCTCCCGGGGAGAGGGGGCCGGGTCACAGCTCCCGCAGGTCCAGCCGCCGCAGCTTCGGTGCCTTGACCGCGGTGGTGGCGACCACGCCGAGGGTCACGCAGCCACCCAGTACCACCGCCGGCACCAGGCCCAGCAGCCGCGCCATCGAACCGGCGTAGAACGCGCCCAGCTCGTTGGACGAGCCGATGAAGATGCCGTTGATCGAAGCGACCCGCCCGCGCATGCCGTCGGGGGTGACCAGCTGCATGATCGTGCTGCGCAGGACCACCGACACGCCGTCGCACACCCCCGACAGCAGCAGGAAGAAGGCCGACAGCCAGAAGTGCCGGGACAGGCCGAAGCCGATGATGCACAGGCCGAAGCCGGCCACCGCCCACAGCAGCAGGCGCCCGGCGTGGCGCCCCGGCGGACGCCGCGCCATCACCAGGCCGACCGCCACCGCGCCCAGCGCCGGCGCGCCGCGCAGGATGCCCAGGCCCTCCGGGCCGTAGTGCAGGATCTCGGCGATGAAGGCCGGGGCCAGCGAGATCGCGCCGCCGAACAGCACCGCGAACAGGTCCAGCGCCTGCGCGGCGAGCATGACCTGGGTGTTGAACACGAAGCGGAGGCCTTCCCGGATGCTGCGGAACACCGGCGCGCGCGGCCCCTCGGGGCGCGGCTCCTCCACCCGCAGCGCCAGCAGCACCGCGCCGGCGGCGATGGCCAGCGCCGCGGCCGTGCCGTAGGCGGCGGTCTTGCCGGCCCAGCCGACCAGCACGCCACCGAGCGCCGGGCCGCAGACCATCGCCGCCTGGAAGGCGATGCTGCCGAGGCTGGCGCCGCGCGCGAACTGTTCGCGGCGCAGCACCTGGGCGAACAGCGCGGTGTAGACCGGGGTCAGGAACGAGCGCACCAGGCCGGTCAGCACGATCGCGCCGTAGATCGGCCAGGTCCGCCCCGGCGCCAGGTGGCCCGAGGCCGCCAGGACCAGGAGCAGGGCGGTGGCCGCCAGGCCGGCGCAGGCCAGCGCGCCCAGGCGCCGCTTCGGCAGGTGGTCGACCAGGTAGCCGGCGAACAGCGCCGTGCCGATGTACGGCAGGACCTCTGCCAGGCCGACCAGGCCCAGGGCGAAGGGATTGCGGGTCAGTTCGTAGACGTGCCAGCCGACGGTGACCGCGACCACCTGGTAGGACAGGATCGCGCACAGCCGGTAGCCGAGCAGGACCCGGTAGCCCGGTTCGTGCAGGGGCGAACGCGCCGCGGTGGTCGCTGCGTCCGCCGCCACCTCAGGCCTGGGCCTGCGCGGTGTCGCGGATGAAGGCCAGCAGCGCGGCCAGGCCGTTGCTGCGGGTCGGCGACAGGTGTTTGGCCAGGCCGATGTCGGCAATGTAGGACGGGTCGGTGGCGAGGATCTCCCCGGCCGGACGCCCCGAGTACACGCGCAGGGCCAGGAAGATCAGCCCGGAGACGATCGCCGAGTCGCTGGTGGCATGGAAGTCCAGGCGCTGGCGGTTGCCCTGCGGCACGATCCAGACCATCGACTGGCAGCCGTGCAGGCGGTGCTCCTCGGTCTTCCACTCCTCGGGGAAGGGCGGCAGCTTGCGGCCGAGATCGATCAGGTACTGGTAGCGCTCGGACCAGTCGCCGAAGAAGGCGAACTCCTCGCGGATCGCGGCCTGGGCCTCGGCGGCGGTGGGTTCGAGGGGGAAGGGGGTATCGGTCACGGGGTTCTCGTGGTGGTTGGCGGCCATCCCTGGCGCGGACGGGCGGTTCCGCACCGCCTGGCCCGGCATTCCGGCCGGGCATGGGGAAGCGGTGCCTGGGTCAGGCCCGCTTCCAGCGGACGCCCTGCGGCGTGTCCTCCAGCAGGATGCCTTCGCCGGCGAGCTGGTCGCGGATCGCGTCGGCACGGGCGAAATCGCGCGCCTTCTTGGCCGCGGCGCGCTCGTCGACCAGGGCCTGGATGCGGGCGTCGTCGTCGCCGGAGGCGCCGCGGTTGAACCAGGCTTCCGGTGCCTGCTGCAGCAGGCCCAGGGCCAGGCCGGCGCCGAGCAGTTCGGCCTTCAGCCGCGCCTGCCCCGAAGGATCGGTGGCCTTGCGCGCCTCGCCGGCGATGCGTGCGATTTCGGCCAGCGCCAGCGGGGTGTTGAGGTCGTCGTCGAGCGCGTCCTCCACCGCCTGCGGGATCGCCGGGGCGGCTTCGATGGCGGCCAGGTCGCGCAGGGTGCCGTAGAGGCGGTCGAGCGTACGCACGGACTGCTCGATCAGCGCATCGGTCCAGTCCAGCGGCTGCCGGTAATGGGCCGAGAGCAGGGCGTAGCGCAGCGCCTCCGGCGGGTGCCGGCGGACCAGGTCGTGGACCTTCTCGATGTTGCCCAGCGACTTGCTCATCTTGGCGCCGCCGAGGTTGAGCATGCCGTTGTGCAGCCAGTAGCGGGCGAAGACGGCGCCGCCGTGGGCGCATTCGCTCTGCGCGATCTCATTCTCGTGGTGCGGGAACTGCAGGTCGATGCCGCCGGCGTGGATGTCGATGGTGCGGCCCAGGTGGGTGCCGGCCATCGCCGAGCATTCGATGTGCCAGCCCGGGCGGCCGCGGCCCCAGGGCGAGTCCCAGCCCGGCAGTTCCGGGGTGGAGGGCTTCCACAGCACGAAGTCGCCCGGGTCGCGCTTGTACGGGGCGACCTCGACGCGGGCGCCGGCCAGCATCTCCTCGGTGTCGCGGCGGGACAGCTTGCCGTAGCCGGGGAAGCTGGCCACCGCGAACAGCACGTGGCCCTCGGCCGCGTAGGCATGGCCGCTGTCGACCAGGCCCTGGATCATTTCCACCATCTGCGCGATATGGCCGGTGGCGGTGGGCTCGATGTCCGGGGCGAACTCGCCTGCCACGCCCAGCGCGGCCATGTCCTCGCGGTAGGCGGCGGCGAAGCGGTCGGTGATCGCCGAGATCGGCACGCCCTGCTCGAGCGCGGCGGCGTTGATCTTGTCGTCCACGTCGGTGATGTTGCGGGCGTACTTCAGCGCGCCGTAGCGGCGCCGCAGCAGCGCCGCCAGCACGCCGAACACCACCGGCCCGCGGGCGTTGCCGATGTGCACGTAGTTGTAGACCGTGGGCCCGCAGACGTACATGGTCGGGGCGGCGGGATCGAGCGGCTGGAACGGTTCGACCTGGCGCGTGAGGCTGTTGTACAGGCGCAGGGACATCGGCACGGGGCGGCGGGGACGGAAGCCTGGAATTCTAGCGTGCCGCAGTGCGGCATCGACCGCCGGCGCGGGCGGCGGCGCGACCGGGACGCCCGTGCCCGGTCCGGCCGGAGTGGAGCGGTTCAGCGGGCTGCAAGCCGCCCCGCCTAAACTGGCGCCTCCGTACCGACGTCACCGGACCCGATGCGCCGTCTGCTGGAACTGTCATTGCTGGGCATGGCCTGCTGTTCGCCGCAGGCGATGGCTGCCCAGGAGCCAGCCCAGCCGCCGCCCGAGCGCCTCCGCGTGTCGCCGGTGGAGAACGTCAAGGTCGATTACGCCCACGTGCTGCGCGTCGAGCCGGTCTACCAGACCCTGCGCGCGACCCGCACCGAGGAGCAGTGCGACCCGGTGCCGGCCCCGGTGGAGCGCCCGGCGCAGCGCGAGGAGCCCGGCGTCTTCAGCCGCATGGTCGACTCGGTCAAGGATTTCTTCTCGGGCGAACAGCGGCCCGCGCCGGCACCGGCCCCGGTGCACGCCCCGGCGACGCGGCAGAACTGCCGCCTGGTCCAGGTCGACCGCCAGTTCCAGCGCCCGATCGCCTATGACGTCGACTACGTCTACAAGGGCACCAAGTACCGTTCCCGCCTCGCCGAGGACCCGGGCAACCGCCTGAGGGTCCGGGTTTCGGTGACCCCGTGGGAAGAGGAACCGGCCCTGCCGGCGGCCCCGACGCCCTGATGCCGCTTGCACCCGCCGCGGGTGCGTGAGAACATCGCGGGCTCATGAACACCGACCTGCAGCCGCACGCCGCCAGCGCCGCCCGGATGGCCTCCGGGATGACCTCGCGTGCGCGCCGACCGGAATCCCGCACTTCCGCTGGGTGACCGGAGCGTCGTGCTGTCCGTTCGAAAACCCAGCCCCAGGCTGGGTTTTTTCGTTTCCGGCCCCCGCGGAAAGTTTCAACCGCAAGAAAACACCCCGGCACCGCCGGAACGTCACCACCGCAAGGAACGATCGATGTCGCTCAAGCACTTCCTCAATACCCAGGACTGGAGCCGCCCGGACCTGGACGCGTTGCTGACCCAGGCGGCGCTGTTCAAGCGCAACAAGCTGGGCAGCGAGCTCAAGGGGCGCTCGATCGCGCTGGTGTTCTTCAACCCGTCCATGCGTACCCGCACCAGCTTCGAGCTGGGCGCGTTCCAGCTGGGCGGCCACGCCATCGTCCTGCAGCCGGGCAAGGACGCGTGGCCGATCGAATTCGACCTGGGCACGGTGATGGACGGCGACACCGAGGAGCACATCGCCGAGGTGGCGCGGGTGCTGGCCCGCTACGTCGACCTGATCGGCGTGCGCGCCTTCCCGAAGTTCAAGGACTGGAGCTACGACCGCGAGGATCGCGTGCTCAAGGCCTTCGCCAGGTATTCGACGGTGCCGGTGATCAACATGGAGACGATCACCCATCCCTGCCAGGAGCTGGCCCATGCGCTGGCCCTGCAGGAGCACTTCGGCACCAGCGACCTGCGCGGCAGGAAGTACGTGCTGACCTGGACCTACCACCCCAAGCCGCTGAACACCGCGGTGGCCAACTCGGCCCTGACCATCGCCACCCGCCTGGGCATGGACGTGACCCTGCTGTGTCCGACGCCGGAGTACATCCTCGACGAACGCTACATCGGCTGGGCGCAGCAGAACGTGGCCGAGAGCGGCGGCTCGTTCCAGGTCAGCCACGACATCGAGGACGCCTACCGCGGAGCCGACGTGGTCTACGCCAAGAGCTGGGGCGCGCTGCCGTACTTCGGCAACTGGGAGCCGGAGAAGCCGATCCGCGACCAGTACAAGCACTTCATCGTCGACGAGGCCAAGATGGCCCTGACCAACAACGGCGTGTTCAGCCACTGCCTGCCGCTGCGCCGCAACGTCAAGGCCACCGACGCGGTCATGGACTCGCCCAACTGCATCGCCATCGAAGAGGCCGAGAACCGCCTGCATGTGCAGAAGGCGGTCATGGCCGCGCTGGTGCGCGGCCGGTGATTCGTGATTCGTCACTGGTGATTCGTGATTTGAAAGAGCAGCCACGAATCCCCTGTTCCATCGCCTTCTACTGGTTTCCGAGAGAGATCGTCCCCCATGTCGCAGCAGCCCGCTTCTTCCAATCACCAATCACCAATCACCAATAACGCCGCCACCAGCCGCGACATCGTCCTGGCCTTCTCCGGTGGCTTGGACACCAGCTTCTGCGTGCCCTACCTGAAGGAGCAGGGCTGGAACGTGCACACCGTGTTCGCCGACACCGGCGGCGTGGACGCCGAGGAGCGCGCGTATATCGAGCAGCGCGCCGCGGAGCTGGGCGTGGCCAGCCACGTCACCGTCGACGGCGGCGGCGCGATCTGGGACGGCTTCGTCAAGCCGTTCGTGTGGGCGGGCGAGGGCTACCAGGGCCAGTATCCGCTGCTGGTCTCCGACCGTTACCTGATCGTCGACGCCGCGCTCAAGCGCGCCGCCGAGCTGGGCACCAATGCCATCGCCCACGGCTGCACCGGCATGGGCAACGACCAGGTCCGCTTCGACCTGGCGGTCAAGGCGCAGGGCGACTACCGCATCGTCGCCCCGATCCGCGAAATCCAGAAGGAGCACACCCAGACCCGGGCCTACGAGCAGAAGTACCTCGAGGAGCGCGGCTTCGAGGTGCGCGCCAAGCAGAAGAACTACACCATCAACGAGAACCTGCTGGGCGTGACCATGTCCGGCGGCGAGATCGACAAGTGGGAAGCCCCGGGCGAGGGCGCCCGCGGCTGGTGCGCGCCGCGCGCGGCCTGGCCGGCCGAGCCGCTGAGCGTGACCCTGAAGTTCGTCAACGGCGAAGCGGTCGAGCTGGACGGCAAGCCGATGGAGGGCGCGAAGATCCTGGCGCGCCTGAACACCATGTTCGCCCAGTACGGCGTCGGCCGCGGCATGTACACCGGCGACACCGTGATCGGCCTGAAGGGCCGCATCGTGTTCGAGGCCCCGGGCCTGACCGCGCTGCTGGCCGCGCACCGCGCGCTGGAGGAGGCAGTGCTGAGCAAGCAGCAGAACCGCTTCAAGCCGGACGTGGCGCGCAAGTGGGTGGAGCTGGTCTACGAAGGCTTCTACCACGATCCCCTGAAGACCGACCTGGAGGCGTTCCTGGCCTCCTCGCAGGCCAAGGTGAACGGCGAGGTGGTGCTGGAGACCCGCGGCGGTCGCGTGGACGCGGTGGCGATCCGTTCGCCGCACATCCTCAACGCCAAGGGCGCCACCTACGCGCAGTCGGCCGACTGGGGCGTGGAGGAGGCCGAAGGCTTCATCAAGCTGTTCGGCATGAGCAGCACCCTGTGGGCCGAGGTCAACCACTGACGACGCGGCATGGCTGCCGGCGCCGGCGGGGCTGACCTGCCGGCGCGGCCGCACGGCCGACTCCTGAGGAATCCGTGAGCATGGACCGCCTGCGCATCAGTACCGACCGCGACGAGCTGGACGTGGACATGATCCACCGCTTCCTCTCGCAGGAGGCGTACTGGAGCCGCGGCATTCCGCGGGAGACGCTGGAGCGGGCGATCGCCGGTTCGTTGTGCTTCGGCGGTTACCTCGACGGCGAAGGCCAGGTGGCCTTCGCCCGGGTGACCACCGACGGCGCGACCTTCGGCTACCTGGCCGACGTGTTCGTGCTGCCGGCCTGGCGCGGTCGCGGCTACAGCAAGCAGCTGGTGGCCGCGGTGCTGGCCCATCCCCGCTTGCAGGGCCTGCGCCGGTTCATGCCGGCCACCTCGGACACCCGCGGGCTGTACGCGCAGTTCGGCTTCCAGGCGCCGGCCCGGCCACAGACCCTGATGGAAATCGTGCGCCCGGACATCTACCAGGCGCAGGCCTCCCACTCCTGATACAGACGCACATGACCGACCTGCTGCAATCCACCCTGGCGCACCTCGAACGGCTGGTGTCCTTCGACACCCGCAACCCGCCGCGTGCGATCGCCGCCGAGGGCGGGATCTTCGGTTACCTGCGCGCGAACCTCCCGGGCTTCGAGGTGCAGGTCGTCGACCACGGCGCCGGCGCGGTCAGCCTGTATGCGGTGCGTGGCAAGCCGAAGTACCTGTTCAACGTGCACCTGGACACGGTGCCCGATTCGCCGCACTGGAGCGCCGACCCGCACATGATGCGCCGCCTGGATGACCGCGTGGTCGGCCTGGGCGTGTGCGACATCAAGGGCGCGGCGGCGGCGCTGGTGGCCGCCGCCAATGCCGGCGACGGCGACGCGGCCTTCCTGTTCTCCTCCGACGAGGAAGCCAACGACCCGCGCTGCATCGCCGCCTTCCTCCAGCGTGGCGTGCCGTACGAGGCGGTGCTGGTGGCCGAACCGACCATGGGCGAGGCGGTGCTGGCGCACCGTGGCATCTCCTCGGTGCTGATGCGCTTCAAGGGTCGCGCCGGCCATGCCTCCGGGCAGCAGGATGCGGCCGCCAGCGCGCTGCACCAGGCGGTGCGCTGGGGCGGCCGCGCGCTGGACCACGTGCAGTCGCTGGCGCATGCGCGCTTCGGCGGCCTCACCGGCCTGCGCTTCAACATCGGCCGCATCGAGGGCGGGATCAAGGCCAACATGATCGCGCCGGAGGCGGAGCTGCGCTTCGGCTTCCGTCCGCTGCCGTCGATGGACGTGGACCAGCTGCTGGCCACCTTCGCCGGATTCGCCGAGCCGGCCGCCGCGCACTTCGAGGAAACCTTCCGTGGGCCGAGCCTGCCCTCGGGCGACATCGCCCGCGCCGAGGAACGCCGGCTGGCCGCCCGCGACGTCGCCGACGCCCTGGGCCTGCCGATCGGCAACGCCGTGGACTTCTGGACCGAGGCCTCGCTGTTCTCCGCCGGCGGCTACACCGCGCTGGTCTACGGCCCCGGCGACATCGCCCAGGCGCACACCGCCGACGAGTTCGTGACCCTGGCGCAGCTGCAGGGCTACGCCGCGTCGGTGGACCGCATCATCAACGGCCCGCGCTGAACCTCCTTCCGACCCGCCGGCGCAGGCCGGCCTCCTTCCGAAACCGAAACCCTCCCGTGAACGTTGCCGCCACCCCCAACCAGATCCAGACCCGCCAGACCATCGTGCGCCTGCTGTCGAGCATGGCCAGCGCCAAGGAGATCAGCCAGTACCTGAAGCGCTTCTCCCAGGTCGACGCCAAGCGCTTCGCCGTGGTCAAGGTCGGCGGCGCGGTGCTGCGCGACGAGCTGGACGACCTGACCTCCTCGCTGTCGTTCCTGCAGGAGGTGGGCCTGACCCCGATCGTGCTGCACGGGGCCGGTCCGCAGCTGGATGCCGAACTGTCGGCCGCGGGCATCGAGAAGAAGACGGTCAATGGCCTGCGCGTGACCACGCCCGAGGCGCTGGCGATCGTGCGCCGCGTGTTCCAGTCGGCCAACCTCGAGCTGGTCGAGGCGCTGCAGCGCAACGGCGCGCGCGCCACCTCCATTACGGGCGGCGTGTTCGAGGCCGAGTACCTGGACCAGGCGACCTACGGCCTGGTGGGCGAAGTCAGGCGCGTGAACCTGGCGCCGATCGAGGCCAGCCTGCGCGCTGGCTCGATCCCGGTGATCACCAGCCTGGGCGAGACCGCCGGCGGCCAGATCCTCAACGTCAATGCCGACTTCGCCGCCAACGAGCTGGTCCGCGAGCTGCAGCCGTACAAGATCATCTTCCTCACCGGCACCGGCGGCCTGCTGGACGAGCAGGGCAAGGTGATCGACTCGATCAACCTGTCCACCGAGTACGAGCATCTGATGCAGCAGCCGTGGATCCACGGCGGCATGAAGGTGAAGATCGAGCAGATCAAGGACCTGCTGGACAAGCTGCCGCTGGAGTCGTCGGTCTCGATCACCCGCCCGGCGGACCTGGCCAAGGAACTGTTCACCCACCGCGGTTCGGGCACCCTGGTGCGCCGCGGCGAGCGGGTGCTGCGCGCCACTTCGTGGGCGGAACTGGACCTGGGCCGGATGAAGGCGCTGATCGAGTCCAGCTTCGGCCGCGAGCTGGTGCCGGACTACTTCGAGCGCACCGACCTGCTGCGCGCCTACGTCAGCGAGAACTACCGCGCCGCGGTGGTGCTGGTGCGCACCCCCGAGGGCGTGTACCTGGACAAGTTCGCGGTGCTGGACGAGGCGCAGGGCGAAGGCCTGGGCCGCGCGGTGTGGAACGTGATGCGCGAGGAGACCCCGGAGCTGTTCTGGCGCTCGCGCCACAACAACCAGGTGAACATCTTCTACTACGCCGAGTCCGACGGCTGCATCAAGCAGGAGAAGTGGAAGGTGTTCTGGTACGGCATCGACGGCCTGGACCGCATCGGCCGCTGCGTCGCCCACTGCGGCACCCGCCTGCCCACCCTGGTCGGCTGACATGGACGGCGCATCGGCGAACCTCTGGCGCGAGGTGCCCACCCTGGTGGGGCGGCACGCCGTGCTCGAACCCCTGGCCGCGAGCCATGCCGACGCCTTGCGCGCCGTCTCCGCGCAGGGCGGGCTGCACCGGCTCTGGTACACCAACGTACCGGCGACAGGGCGGGTCGACGCCTACATCGAGGCGGCGCTGGAGGCGCAGGCCGAAGGTCGCGTGCTGGCCTTCGCGGTCCGCGACGCCAGCGGCGAGGTGGTCGGCACCACGCGCCTGTACGGGCTCGAGCCGGAGGTGCCGCGGCTGTCCATCGGCTACACCTGGTACGCGCCGCGCGTGCAGCGCACCGGGCTGAACACCGAGTGCAAGCTGATGCTGCTGCGCCACGCGTTCGAGAACCTGGGCTGCGCTTCGGTCTGTTTCGAGACCAGCTGGTTCAACCAGCAGTCGCGCCAGGCGATCGCGCGCCTCGGCGCGAAGCAGGACGGCGTCCTGCGCAACCACAAGCGGCACGCCGACGGGACGCTGCGCGATACCGTCGTGTTCTCCATCCTCGACACCGAATGGCCGGGGGTGCGCAGCCACCTCCGCTTCCGACTGGATTCACACGCATGAGCAGGAAATATTCCATCGGCATCGTCGGCGCGCGCGGGCATACCGGCGCCGAGCTGATCCGCCTGGTGGCGGCGCACCCGGAGCTGGAACTGGCGTTCGTGTCCTCGCGCGAGCTGGACGGCCAGCGCGTGGCCGGGCACAACGACGCCTACCAGGGCGAACTGCGCTTCGAGAACCTGGCCCACGACCAGATCGCGGCGAAGGGCGCGGACGTGGTGGTCCTGGCGCTGCCCAACGGCAAGTCCGGCGAGATCGTCGCCGGCATCGATGCCAACGCCCCGGACACCATCGTCGTCGACCTGTCCGCCGACCACCGCTTCGACCCGGCCTGGTACTACGGCCTGCCGGAGATCACCCGCGGCAGCTACGCCGGGCAGAAGCGGATCAGCAACCCGGGCTGCTACGCCACGGCGATGCAGCTGGCGATCTGGCCGATGCTCGAGTACCTGGCCGGCCCGCCGCAGTGCTTCGGCGTGTCCGGCTATTCCGGCGCCGGCACCACGCCCTCGGACCGCAACAATCCCGGGCTGCTGCGCGACAACCTGATGCCGTACGCGCTGGCCGACCACATCCACGAGCGCGAGGTGTCCTCGCAGCTGCGCGTGCCGGTGGAGTTCATGCCGCACGTGGCGCCGCATTTCCGCGGCATCACCATGACCGTGAACATGTGGCTGCGCGAACCGCTGAAGGCCGATTGGGTGAGGGCGCGCTACGAGCAGCGCTACGCCGGCGAGCCGCTGGTGGACGTGGTCGAGCAGGCGCCGTGGGTCAGCCGCATCGCCGGGCGCCATGGCGTGGAGATCGGCGGCTTCACCGTGGCCCCGGGCGGCAAGCGCCTGGTGGTGGTGGCCACCCTCGACAACCTGCTCAAGGGCGCGGCCACCCAGGCCATGCAGAACATCAACATCGCGCTGGGGCTGCCCGAGCTGGCCTCGATCCCGGCGTTCAAGGAGAGTGCCCATGTCTGAGCTGCTGTGGCAGAAGCCCGGCGTGGCGGTGGACGCGCAGATCCAGCGCTTCCTCGCCGGCGACGACGTGATCCTGGACCGCGAGTTCTTCCTGCACGACATCGCCGCCAGCACCGCGCACGCCGAAGGCCTGCAGCGCATCGGCATCCTCTCGGCCGACGAGCTCGAGGGGCTCAAGCGCGAGCTGGCGGTCCTCGCCGACGACTTCCGCAGCGGCGCCTTCGTGCTGGACGAGCGTTACGAGGACTGCCATTCGGCGATCGAGGCGCGACTGACCGAGCGCCTGGGCGACGCCGGCCGCAAGATCCATACCGGCCGCAGCCGCAACGACCAGATCCTGGTCGCGACCCGGCTGTGGCTGAAGGAGAAGCTGGGCCGCGTCGCCCAGCTGTCGCGCGAGGTCGCGCGGGTGGCGCTGGACCGCGCCGCCGCCGAGAAGGACCTGCCGATCCCCGGTTACACCCATATCCAGCGCGCCGTGGTGTCCTCGGCGGGCATGTGGTGGGCCGGCTGGGCCGAGGCCTTCATCGACGACGCGATCCGCGCCAGCGACACCTTCAAGCTGGTCGATTGCAACCCGCTGGGCACCGCCGCCGGCTATGGCGTGAACCTCAGACTGGACCGCGAACACACCACGCAGGCGCTGGGCTTCGCGCGCATGCAGGTCAGCCCGGTCTATGCCCAGCTTTCGCGTGGCAAGTTCGAGCTGGCCGCGCTGGAAGCCCTCGGCAGCGCCACCCTGGACCTGCGCCGCCTGGCCTGGGACCTGTCGCTGTACACCACCGCCGAGTTCGGCTTCGTATCGCTGCCGGCGCAGTACACCACCGGCAGCTCGATCATGCCGAACAAGCGCAACCCGGATGTGATCGAGCTGATGCGCGCCACCCACGCCAGCGTGGCCGCCGCGCGCACCGAGATCGAGCAGCTGCTGTCGCTGCCTTCGGGTTACCAGCGCGATCTGCAGGCTTCCAAGGGCGCGATCTTCCACGGCTTCAGCCGCGGCCTGGCCGCGCTCGAGCTGCTGCCGGCGCTGCTGGCCAACCTGGAATGGCGCGAGGAAAGACTGCGCGCGGCGATCGACTCCGGAATGTACGCCACCGACGTCGCGGTCGAAGCGGCCATCGCCGGCGTGCCGTTCCGCGAAGCCTACAAGGCGGCCGCGGCTTCGGCCGATTCGGCCGGGCAGGGCAGGACCCCGGAAGGCAGCCTGGCCGCGCGCACCTCGCCGGGCGCGGCGGCCGACCTGCGCCTGGCGGAGCTCGAGTCGCGCTGGGCCGCGCTGGCCTGAAGCATCGGCCGGCCGGCGCCCGACGCCGGCAGGTACCGCGGTAACGCGGGCAGCACGCTGCCCGCGGCAGTGCACCAGGGATCGCCGACAGGAAGGAGCACCATGAAGCACTACCTCGTCATCGCCACGCGTCGCCCGGACTTCGATCCGGCGGTGGTCGCGCCGCACCTGGCGTACCTGGACGAGCTGCACGCGCGCGGCCTGCTGGGCAGTGCCGGCGGCTTCGCCGACGGCACCAGCGGCGCCTACGTGCTGCAGGGCGTGGCCAGCCTGGCCGAGGCGCAGGCCATCGTCGACGCCGATCCGCTGGCGCTGGCAGGAAACTCGGACCTCGCCGTACACGAATGGAAGCTCGCCGACCGGAGCGGCCGCTGAGCGCATGAACACCGCGTCCCCGCTCGAGAACCTGCAATCCCTGCCGGCCTGGCGCCGCGCCGTGCTCAAGGTCGGCAGCAGCCTGCTCGCCGCCGACGGCGGTGGGCTGTCGCCGCGTTTCGCCCTGGGCCTGGCCCAGTTCGTCTCCTCCAGCATCCTCGCCGGACGCGAGGTGGTGATCGTGTCTTCCGGCGCGGTCGCCGCCGGCCGCGCGATCCTGCCGAAGGCGGCCGAGGCAGGCGCCACGATGGCGGCGCGCCAGGCCCTGGCCGCGCTTGGCCAGGCGCAGCTGATCGGGTTGTGGCAGCGCTTCTTCGAGCGCCCGGTGGCGCAGGTGCTGCTGACCCACGACGACCTGCGCAACCGCCGCCGCTACCTCAACGCCCGCGCCACCCTCAACGAGCTGCTGGCGCTGGGTACGCTGCCGGTGGTCAACGAGAACGACACCGTCTCGGTGGACGAGCTCAAGCTCGGCGACAACGACAACCTCGCCGCGATCGTGGCCGCGCTGATCGATGCCGACGTGCTGTTCATCGCCACCGACATCGACGGCCTGTACGAGGCCAACCCGCGCACCCATCCGGCGGCGAAGCTGGTGCCGGTGGTGGCCGAACTGGGCGCCGAGGTCTTCGCCATGGCCGGTGGAAGCGGCAGCGCGGTCGGCACCGGCGGCATGCGCACCAAGCTGGAAGCGGCGGCCAAGGCCGGCGCGGCCGGCATCGACACGGTGCTGTTCAACGGCCGCCGCGCCGAGGTCGTGCGCGAACTGGCCCACGACCGCCTGCACGGCACCCGCATCCGCGCCGCGCGCAGCCGCATCGCCGCGCGCAAGTACTGGCTGCGCCACGCACCGGTGGAGCCGGGCGCGATCCTGGTCGACGCCGGCGCCGCCGCCGCGCTGGCGGGGAAGGGGGCTTCGCTGCTGCCGGGCGGGGTGCTCGGCGCCGAGGGCGAGTTCCGCCGCGGCGACATGGTCGAGGTGGTGCTGCGCGATGGCGCCGGCGAGCGCCGCATCGCCCGCGGCCTCAGCCAGTACTCCGCGGTGGACGTGCGCCGCATCGCCGGCCGCCACTCGCGCGACATCGAGGCCGTCCTCGGCTACAACTATGGCGGCAACGTGATCCACCGCGACGACCTGGTGCTGCTCTAGGCTGTCGCGATTCCACCCCACAGGAACGGGCGCCACCATGACCGACATCAGGACCCAGGCCTTGCAGGCACGCGACGCGGCGCTGGCCATCGCTGCGCTGGGCACGGACGGGAAGAACGCACTGCTGCGGGCGATGGCCGACGCGCTGGAGGCCGACGCCGCGGCCATCCTCGCGGCTAACGCGCGCGACATCGAGGCCGCCGCGGCGAAGGGCGTCGGCAGCGCCATGCAGGACCGCCTGCGCCTGGACGAAAAGCGCCTGCAGGGCGTCGCCGATGCGCTGCGCGAGGTCGCTGCGCTGCAGGACCCGGTCGGTCAGGTGACCCGTGCCTACGAGCGTCCCAATGGCATCCATGTCGAACGCGTGCGCGTGCCGCTGGGCGTGATCGCGATGATCTACGAAGCGCGCCCGAACGTGACCGCCGACGCCGCCGCGCTGTGCCTGAAGGCCGGCAACGCGGTGATCCTGCGCGGCGGCTCGGAGGCGATCCATTCCAACACCGCCATCGCCGCCGCGCTCAAGCGCGCCCTGCGCGAAGCCGGCCTGCCGGAAGCGGTGGTCACCCTGGTCGAGGACCTGCGCCGCGAAACCATCCTGGAGCTGGTCCAGCTCAACGGGATCGTCGACCTGGTGATCCCGCGCGGCGGCGAGGGCCTGATCCGCTTCGTCGCCGAACACGCGCGCGTGCCGGTGATCAAGCACTACAAGGGCGTGTGCCACCAGTACGTCGACGCGCCCGCCGACCTCGGCCTGGCGATGGACCTGCTGGTCGACGGCAAGGTCTCGCGCCCGGCCGCGTGCAATTCGCTGGAAACCCTGCTGGTCCATGCCGACGTGGCTGCCTCGTTCCTGCCGCGCGCGGCGCGCGAGCTGCGCGAACGCGGCGTCGAACTGCGCGGCTGCGAGCGCAGCCGCGCGATCGTCCCGGACCTGGTCGAGGCGACCGAGGACGACTATGCCGCCGAGTACCTGGACCTGATCCTGGCGGTGCGCGTGGTCGACGACCTCGAGCAGGCCATCGAACACATCCAGCGCTACACCTCCGACCACACCGAGGTGATCGTCACCGCCGACGCCAGCCACGCCGAGCGCTTCGTCCAGGCGCTGCGCTCGGCGGTGATCATGGTCAACGCTTCCTCGCGCTTCTCCGACGGCGGCGAGCTCGGTCTGGGCGCCGAGATCGGCATCTCCACCACGCGCCTGCATTCCTACGGCCCGATGGGCCTGGAAGCCCTCACCGTCGAGCGCTTCGTCGTCCGCGGCGAGGGGCAGGTGAGGCACCCGGACCTGCTCGGATCGACGTAACGGCGCTGCGCCCTGGCCGGCCGCCCGCGGTTGGTGCCCCTGTAGAGCGGGGCTCGCCCCGCTGCTCTTCCATCTGTCGAACGGACCCGCCCCGTGGCCGGCGTCCGGCAACGACAGCCGCCGGCAACCGTGACGCCCGCGTAGGCGCGACAGCGCAAAGCGACCGCAACAGCAACAGCATTGGGGTGGTTGGTTCCGGGCGGGGCCGCCGCCCCAAGGGGGCTGGCGCATCGCGCGGTTCCGCCGTCCATGGCTCCAACGCGCGACCGCAGGCCATCCATGGCCTGCTTGCGCCCGCCCCCTTGGGGCGACGTCCTCCGGGCGCTTTGCGGCCATGGCTTCTATCGACGTCGAGGAAAGCCCGTCATCCCACCGCTCGCAGGGCCGGGAGCGAGCTGCCCCTGTAGAGTCGGGCTTGCCCGACTCCCCCGCCTGATGTTCCAGCGCGCATGAAAAGCAGCGGGGCAAGCCCCGCTCTGCAAGAAGCGCGCCGTGTCATGGCCCTCCGGAAGAGAAGGGAGACAGGAACGAAGCCGCGACCGGAACACACCCGAAGACGCGGTAGCGCGGGCATGGCGAAGCGTCTCGCTGGATGATGCGGTTGGAAAGCTGGTGCGTGGCGACGCGCCAGACGTCGCCAGCGCCCGGGCTCATTCCCGGCGCGGCGCAAGCGGCACATGGATGTGCCGCGGTCGCGCGTTGGAGCAGGACGTGGAACCGCGCGATGCGCCATACCCCCGCGCTGCCGTGGCTCCATCCGAAGTCCGCGCGTTGCCGTTGTCGTTGCTCGGGGTGCCATCAAGCAGGACGGCAGCGGACGCGGCTCACGACCTGCGACCACGCATGGATCGCGAGCTTTACCAGCGCTCCTCGAGCACGCCCGGCCGGCAGGCCTGCCAGGCACCGGCGAGCATCACGACCACGCACAGCGCCAGGAACGCGAACGGCAGCGTCCAGCCGCCGCTGTACTCGTGCAGCAGCCCGAACAGCAGCGGGCCCAGGCAGCTGAAGCCATAGCCCGCGCCCTGCATGAAGCCCGACAGTGCCGCCGACCCGGCGGGACTGCGCGTGCGCAGGTTCACCAGCGTCAGCGACAGCGGGAAGGTGAGCGGGGCCAGCCCGAGCAGGACCACCCACAGCACCGGCGCCGCCATCGGCGCCCACAGCAGCCCCACGAACGAGACCAGGTTGAGGATGCCGCCGGCCAGGGCCAGCGGGAACGGATTGCGCAGGCGCGACGCCAGCGCCGGCACGCCCAGCGCCGCGACCAGGCCGAGCCCGGAGAACAGCGCCACCATCACCCCGCCGAACGCCGCACTGCCGCCGGCGTCCACCATCAGCTTCGGCAGCCAGGTGAACATCGCGTAGCTCACCAGCGAGGTCATGCCGAACATCAGCGCCATGCCCCAGCCCAGCGCCGTGCGCCAGACCCGACCGCGCGCGGGGGCAGGCAACTCCGGTGCCGCGTCGCCGGGTACCACCGCGTGGTCATGCACGCGCGCCAGCCCGCTGTCGGGCCGCCGTTCGGCACGCAGCACGCCCAGCCACGGCAGCATCGCCACCGTGGCCACCAGCATCCACGCGCCCATCGACACGCGCCAGCCGGCGGCTTCCGCGATCGGCACCGCCAGCAGCGCCGGCAGGATCGTGCCGACCTGCAGCACGGTGATGTACAGCGAACTGACCAGGCCGATGCGGTCGGGGAAATAGCGCTTCACCAGCGGCGGCAGGATCACGTTGCCGATGCCCATGCCGGCCAGCGCCACCGCCGATGCCGCGAGCAGTCCGCCGGTGCCGCCGGTGAGCGAACGCCACAGCAGACCGCTGGCCGCCAGGGCCATCGACAGCACCGCGGTGCGTTCCAGCCCCAGCCGATGCGCCAGGCGCGGCGTGCCGACGCCGGCCACGGCGAACGCCGCGGTCGGCACCATGCCCAGCACGCCGGCGATCGCCGGGCCGAAACCGAACTCCGTGCCGAGCACGTCCAGCAGCGGCGTCAGCGAGGTCACCGCGGTACGCAGGTTGAACGCCGACAGCAGGATGCCCGCGAGGACCAGCAGGCGGCCGGAAGTGTGGGCCGCGTCGCCGCGCGGCGAAGGAGTGGCGCTGTTCATTGGTTCCGGAGGAAGGGCAGCGGCACGACGGCGGGCGCGGGGCCCGGATAGCAAAAAACCGGCGCAAGGCCGGTTCCGCTTACCGCTTTTGGATTGGTCGGGGAGACAGGATTCGAACCTGCGACCTCTACGTCCCGAACGTAGCGCTCTACCAGCCTGAGCTACACCCCGACAAGGCCGCAAATTGTACTGGTCGAAGATCGGGTCGGCAAGCTTTCCGGAGAAAATTTTTCGTCTTCCGGCCGTCCGGGCGGCCACCACGTGGGCGGTTCGCGGCCGGCGCGCCCGCGGCCGGCCACTACTCGCCCGGCTTGGCCGCCGCCGACGCCGCGCCGGACGCGGCGCGGCGGGCCAGCGTGGCCTCGCGATGGGCGATGTACGCGTTCGCGCCGAGGATCACCAGCGCGCCGGCCAGGTTCCAGCGGTCGAAGGTCTCGTCGAACAGCAGCCAGCCCATCGCGCCGACGATCGGCAGCTGCATGAAGCTGATCGGGGTCAGCGCCGAGACTTCGCCGAGCTTGAGCGCGCGCGTCCACAGCATGTGCCCGCCGGTACCGAACAGGCCGGCCGCGACCACCCACAGCCAGGTGATGCCCTGCGGCCAGGTCCACACGCCCAGCGCCGGCACCAGCGACATCGGCACCCACAGCAGGGTGGTCCACAGCACGATGCGGTCGGCCGGTTCGGTGGCCGACAGTTGCTTGATCTGGATGGCGACGATGCTCGACAGCAGTGCCGCCAGCAGCGCCACCAGCGTGCCCATGCTGAAGTCCGTCGAGCCGGGGCGCACGATCAGCAGCACGCCGGCGAAGCCCAGCGCCACCGCGATCCAGCGCCGCGCGCGCACCTGCTCGCCCAGCAGCGCCGCCGCGGCGATGGTCACGAACAGCGGCGTGGAATACGACAGCGACACCGCCTGCGCCAGCGGCAGGTGGCCGATCGCCCAGAAGCCGGCCAGCATCGAGGCGATGCCGATCATGCAGCGGAACAGGTAGCGCGGGAACTGGCGGGTGCGCAGCAGTCCCGGGCCGTGACGCAGCAGCAGCGGCAGCGCCACCGCCAGGCCGAAGAAGTTGCGGAAGAAGGCGATCTCGAAGGTGTGCAGGCTGGCGGACGCCAGGCGGATCACCACCGCCATCATCCCGAACAGCACTGTGCTGCCGAGCATCAGCCAGGCGGCGCGCCAGTGCGTGGAAGCGGACGGCGCGGCGGTGGCCATGGCCTTACCAGCGATCCCCGACCACCCGCGGTTCCGGTTCCAGTGCCACGCCGAAGCGTGCGTGCACCGAAGCCGCGATCGCGCGGGCCAGTTCCAGCAGCTGCGTGCCGCTGGCGGCGCCGTGGTTGACCAGCACCAGCGCATGCGCATCGGACACGCCGGCGTCGCCGCGGCGCGCACCCTTCCAGCCGCAGGCGTCGATCAGCCACGCCGCCGACAGCTTGCGGTTCGGTCCGGCGTCGCCGGGGAACACCGGCAGGCGAGGGTGCTCGGCGCGCAGCGTCTCGGCCTGCGCCAGCGGCACGATCGGGTTCTTGAAGAAACTGCCGGCGTTGCCGATCCGCGCCGGATCGGGAAGCTTGCGCCGGCGGATGCGGATCACCGCCTCGGCCACGTCGCGGGCGGTCGGCGCCTGCACGCCGGTGGCGGCCAGTTCCTCGCCGATGCCGGCATAGTCCAGGCGCAGCGGCGCCTCGACGGGCGTGCGCGGACGCAGCAGCTCGAATTCCACCGCGGTGACGATCCAGCGTTCCGGATCGCGCTTGAACGCGCTGTCGCGATAGCCGAACGCGCAGGCCTCGCGATCCAGGCGCACGCGGCTCGCCATCTGGCGGTCCCAGGCCTCGACCGCGACGATGCGGTCGCCCACTTCCACGCCGTAGGCGCCGATGTTCTGGATCGGCGCGGCGCCGACGCTGCCGGGGATCAGCGCCAGGTTCTCAAGGCCGCACAGGCCCTGGTCGAGGCTCCACATCACCAGCGCATGCCAGTTCGCACCGGCCTCCGCGCGCACGCGCACGCGTTCGCCATCGTCGGCCACCACCGCCAGCGCCGAGGCGCCCAGTGCCACCACGGTGCCCGGCGCGTCGCCGGCGAACAGCAGGTTGCTGCCGCCGCCGAGCATCAGCAGCGGCAGGCCGCGCAGCTGGGGCAGGTCCAGCGCCTCGCCCAGGGTCGACAGGTCGTTGACTTCCAGCAGCCAGGGTGCCCGGGCGGGCACCCCGAAGGTATTGCGCTTGGTCAGGTCGGCGTCGCGCTGCAGTCGGTACAGCGCGGTCATGCCGTGCCGCCGCTCGGCGATTCCTTGCGCCGGCGCATCGCCTCCACGCATTCGCCGACCAGCGCCGGACCGCGGTAGATCAGGCCGCTGTAGCACTGCACCAGGCTGGCGCCGGCGGCCATCTTCGCCACCGCGTCGGCGCCGGACATGATCCCGCCCACGCCGACCAGCGGGATCGACTCGGGCAGACGCGTACGCAGGCGGCGCAGCACCAGGGTCGACTGGCCCATCAGCGGCGCGCCGGAAAGCCCGCCGGCCTCGTTGGCGTGGCGGTGGCCCTGCACCGCGGTGCGCGCGGTGGTGGTGTTGGTGGCGATCACGCCGTCCACTTCCAGGTCCGACAGCACGCGCGCGGCCGCGTCGATGTCGCTGTCGCTGAGGTCCGGGGCGATCTTGACCAGCACCGGCACGCGCCGGTCGTGGCGCACGGCCAGCCGCTCCTGCGCCTCGCGCAGGGAGCCGACCAGGCGGCGCAGCGCCTGCTCCTCCTGCAGCTCGCGCAGGCCGGCGGTATTGGGCGAGGAGATGTTGACGGTGACGTAGTCGGCCAGCGGGTAGACCCGCTCCAGGCAGTGCACGTAGTCGACCGCCGCGTCCTCGTTGGGGGTGTCCTTGTTCTTGCCGATGTTGATGCCGAGCAGGCCGCCCTTGCGCTGGGCACGCTCGACGTTGCGCACCAGCGCGTCGACGCCGGCGTTGTTGAAGCCCATGCGGTTGACCAGGGCCTGGTCGCGGACCAGCCGGAACAGGCGCGGCTTCGGGTTGCCCGGCTGCGGCCGCGGCGTGACCGTGCCGATCTCGATGAAGCCGAAGCCCAGCGCCAGCAGCGCGTCGATGTGTTCGCCGTTCTTGTCCAGGCCGGCGGCCAGGCCGACCGGGTTGGGGAACTTGAGGCCGAACACCCGCGTGGGCAGGGGCGGGCGGCGTTCGGCGACCAGGCCGATGGTGCCGGTGCGCCAGGCCAGGTCCAGGGATTTGAGCGCGGTCTTGTGCGCGAGCTCGGCGTCCAGGCCGAACAGGAACGGTCGGGCGATCGAATACATCGGCGGTCAGGAGTTGAGGGCGGCCAGCCAGGCGATCCCGCCCAGGAACGCGAACACGATGAAGATGCCGACCAGGGTCAGCCCCACCGCGAGCCAGCCCAGCACCAGCCCGGCCACGGCCAGGCCGTCGCCGTCGAGGTCGCCGGCGCTCCTGCGGATCTCCGCGCGGGCCATGTGGCCGGTGACGATGGCGATGATCGAACCGAGGAACGGGGCGAGCGTCCAGCCCAGGACCCCGCAGACGAGGCTGACGATGGCTAGGTTGCTGGTACGGCGGATCTGGTTCATGCAGGCCTCGGGGCAGGCCAGGACACGGGGGTGTCCTGCGGGGGAGTCGACCGTGGGGGGGCGGTGTGCGCGCAGATTATTCCAGAAACACGGGCCGGGTCGCCCATGGCGGCCAGGCGGCCGCGTCGTGGCTCACGGCATCCGCCCGTGGCGCAGGGCGAAGTCCCAGTCCGGGCGACCCAGGCTGGCGGCGCGTGCCGCCGCCGTGGCGTGGTCGTAGGGCACGGCCAGCAGCTGGCCCTCCCAGCGGCCTCCGCGGCGTTCCAGCAGCGCGTAGCGCGCATCCGGTGTGCCGGTCCCGACCTGGTGCGGGACCGGATAACCGGTGGTGAACGCCGGCAGGCCCACGCTGCCCGGATTGCAGGCCAGGCGCCCATCGTCCAGGCGCAGCAGGCGCGGGGTGTGCGAATGGCCGCACAGCACCAGGCCGGCATCGTCGGCCAGCGGCTGCTGCAGCCGTGCCGCCACGGCGGTGGCCGCGCTGGGCCGGATGGACGGCGGGTCGAGGTCTTCCAGCAGGTAGTCGAGGTCGCTGCCGGGCGTGCCGTGGCACAGCAGCACGTCCTCGATGCGCAGCAGCGGCGGCAGGGCGGCGATCCACTCCAGCTGGGCCGGCGACAGCGCCTGGCGCGCGTGCGCGTCGGAAGGGGCCAGCGTCGCCGGTTCGCCGGGCAGCTGGCGCTCGTGGTTGCCGGCGATGGTCGGCAGCTGCAGCGGCAGCAGGCGCTCGAGGGTCTCGCGCGGCCACAGCGGGCCGGAGACGATGTCGCCCAGGTTCACCACCAGGTCGCAGCCGCGGCGGGCGATGTCGGCCAGTACCGCGTCCAGCGCCGGCAGGTTGCCGTGGATGTCGGAGATCGCGGCCAGGCGCATCCGGCTCACTCCGGCACGCCGGCGAAGACGCGGGTGTCGTAGGCGAAGTCGACGGTGCCGTCGACCGCGGTGGCGTCGAACAGGCGGCGCAGCGCCTCCAGCATCGGCGCGTGGCGCGGATGGCCTTCGCGCGGGGCGTAGGACGAGGACAGCAGGCGGCCCTTGAGGCTGTTGAAGTCCAGCCGCTGCGCATGCGGGAAGCTGGCCACCCCGCGCATGCCGGCGCCGAACCAGCGGCGCATGTGCGCGTCGTCGCCGTAGCGTTCGGCCACGCTGCTGTAGTCGGTGCCGTATTCCAGAAGCAGCCGTTCGTAGCCTTCCAGGAACGGCGTGCCGGCCAGCCGGCGGGTGTTCCAGTACACCGCGACCAGGCCGTCGCGGCGCAGGATCCGCCGCCACTCCGGCTTCACCGCCTGCTGGTCGAACCAGTGGAAGGCCTGCGCGGCGCTGACTAGATCGACGCTGGCGTCGGCCAGGCCGGTGGCCTCGGCGCGGCCGTCGACGGCGCGGAAGCGCGGGTCGGCACCGAGCCGGTCCTGCGCGGCCTGGCGCATGGCGGCGTTGGGTTCGACCGCCACCACCGGGTGGCCGGCGTCGAGGAACATCTTCGAGGAGATGCCGGTGCCGGCGCCGATGTCGGCGACGGTCCACGTCGGCGCCACGCCCTGCACCTCGTGCAGCCAGCGTAGCAGGGCCGGCGGGTAGTCGGGCCGGTAGCGGACGTAGTCGGCGACGCGGTCGGTGAAGCGCGCGGTGGGGGAGAGGTCGCTCATCGGTGGCCTCGCTCGTGGGGCTGCGCCCGGCGATCATGGCCCGGTGCGGGGCGGGGCGCCAACGTCCCTTCCACCGGTGGCGTCCCGATGCAGGACGGGGCCGCATCGCGGCCCCGTCCGGAGGTGTCACAGGTCGAACTTGATGCCCTGGGCCAGCGGCAGCGAATCGGAGTAGTTGATGGTGTTGGTCTGGCGGCGCATGTAGACCTTCCAGGCATCCGAGCCGGACTCGCGGCCGCCGCCGGTGTCCTTCTCGCCACCGAAGGCGCCGCCGATCTCCGCGCCGGAGGTGCCGATGTTGACGTTGGCGATGCCGCAGTCGCTGCCGGCGGCCGACAGGAACTTCTCGGCGGCCTTCAGGTTCTGGGTGAAGATCGCCGAGGACAGGCCCTGCGGCACGCCGTTCTGCATCTCGATGGCCTCGTCCAGGGTCGAGTACTTCATCACGTACAGGATCGGGGCGAAGGTTTCGTGCTGCACGACCTCGTCGCTGTTCTTCAGGCCGGTGATGATGGTCGGCAGGACGAAGTGGCCCGGACGGTCCAGCTTCGCGCCGCCGGTGACCACGGTGCCGCCGGCGGCCTTGGCCTTCTCGATGGTGGCCAGGTACTGCTCCACGGCGCTGGCGCTGTTGAGCGGGCCCATCAGGTTGGCGGTGTCCAGCGGGTCGCCGATCTTGCCCTCGACCTGCTTGTAGGCCTTGACCAGGGTGTCGAGCACGGTGTCGTAGATGGACTCGTGCACGATCAGACGGCGGGTGGTGGTGCAGCGCTGGCCGGCGGTGCCGACCGCGCCGAACACGATGCCCGGGACGGCCAGCTTCAGGTCGGCGGTCTCGTCGAGGATGATGGCGTTGTTGCCGCCCAGCTCCAGCAGGCAGCGGCCCAGGCGGCGGGCGACCTTCTCGTTGACGATGCGGCCGACCTGGGTCGAGCCGGTGAAGGAGATCAGCGGGACGCGGGTGTCCTCGACCAGCTTCTCCGACAGCGCGGTGCCGGCGTCGTTGATCAGGAAGAAGATGTCCGGGAAGCCGCCGGTCTTCAGCGCCTCGTTGCAGATCTTCATCGAGGCGATCGCGGTCAGCGGGGTCTTGTTCGATGGCTTCCAGATGCACACGTCGCCGCAGATCGCGGCCAGGAACGAGTTCCAGCTCCACACCGCGACCGGGAAGTTGAACGCCGAGATGATGCCGACCAGGCCCAGCGGGTGGTACTGCTCGTACATGCGGTGGCCCGGGCGCTCCGAATGCATGGTGTAGCCGTAGAGCATGCGGCTCTGGCCCACGGCGAAGTCGGCGATGTCGATCATCTCCTGCACTTCGCCGTCGCCTTCGGCCTTGCTCTTGCCCATTTCCAGCGCGACCAGCGAGCCGAGCTTGTCCTTGTTGCGGCGCAGGGCTTCGCCGCACAGGCGGATGGCCTCGCCGCGGCGCGGCGCCGGGGTGGTGCGCCAGACCTTGAAGGCTTCCTGGGCGCGGGCGATGACCGCCTCGTAGTCGGCTTCGGTGGTGGCCTGGACTTCGGCGATCACCTCGCCGGTGGTCGGGTTGGCCGGGCGCAGCACGCCGGCGCCCGTGGCATCGGACCAGCGGCCGTCGCCGAGGTAGGTGCCGGAGTTGGTGGAGCCAAGGCCCAGGGCCTGGAGCAGCGAAGCGGACATGGAATCTCCTGAAGGTGGAAACAGGCACCGGCGGTGGTGTTCGCCGCGGGGCGCCGGAAGCGTGAACGGATTCTAGCAACCGGCGCTGCGCCAGGCCCGCTGGGCTGCAGCAGCGGAGCGAGGGAGGAGGGCCCGGACGGCGCCGCGGATGCGCTGCGGACGCAGCCGCCGCAAGGTTTCGGCCCGGGGCACGTCGCCGGGCCGGCATTGGCCGCGCGCGGGCAGCGTGCGACAATCCGGCGCGTTGGCCCCGTAGCTCAGCTGGATAGAGCGTCCCCCTCCTAAGGGGAAGGTCGCACGTTCGAATCGTGTCGGGGCCGCCATTCCGCTGTTGCGTGGTCGATCGCAACGGCGCCGGCCCGCAGCCGCGCGCATGGCGGTGCCGGCCGCTGCGTCCGAACGGAGCCGCGATGAACGTGCAGTCGGTCCGCGAGATCGCCCTGGCGCTGCCCGGGGTCACCGAGGCGCCGCATTTCGACTACGGCTCCTTCCGCGTGCGCGGCCGGATCTTCGTGACCGTGCCGCCCGACGGCCGCCACCTGCACGTCTTCGTCGACGAGCAGGAACGGCTGCTGGCGCTGGCCATGTATCCGGAGGCCATCGAACCGCTGCACTGGGGCAAGCAGGTGCCGGGTGTACGCATCGACCTGGCGAGGATCGAGGCGGCCGCGGTCGCGCACCTGGTCCGCGCGGCCTGGCGCAACAAGGCGCCCAGGCGGCTGGCCGCGGCGGCGGGCATGGGTGGCCCCGCCGGCTGAGGGCGAAGCGCGTGATGCGGTGCCGCTAACTGTTTCTTTTGCAACGGAAACTTTCCCCCGCATGCGGCGCTGCAGCACTTGACACGGGCCGTGGCGATCGTGTCCTCTTGGTCCCCATGTCGATGGACTGCGCCAGCGCCCGCAACTTCCTGCCCCCGAGGCAGGCGCGCGCCCATGCCGCGGCCACCGGCACCGCCACTACCACGATTACCACCACCGGTATTACCCGCCCGGTGCGGTCCGTCGTGTTCGTGTAACCCGCGAAAGCCACGGCCCCGCACCTGGATCAGGCGCGGGGTGACCCGCACCGGATACGCGCGCAGGGCCTCACAACCGAGGTCTCCGATGTCGTTCCCTGCCGCAGCCGCAAGTCCCGCCGCCGCTTCGCCCTCCCGTTCCGCGCGCACCGTCGCGCACAAGTTCGGTGGCACCTCCGTCGCCGACGCCGACCGCTACCGCCACGTCGCCCAGCTGCTGCTGGCCCGCGACGAGCCGGTGCAGGTCACCGTCGTCTCGGCGATGAAGGGCGTCACCGACGCGCTGATCGAACTGGCCCGCGCCGCCGCCACCACCCGCGCCGACGAGATCACCCCCGAATGGCGCGAGCGCTGGCACGAACTGCGCGCGCGCCACCGCGGCGTGGCCGTGTCGCTGCTCGGCGAGCACGCCGGTCCGGCGGTGGAGTGGCTGGACCAGCGCTTCGACGAACTGGCCCAGGTGCTGGCGGCGCTGTCGGTGATCGGCGGCCTGCCGGAGGAAGTGCTGCAGCGGGTGCAGGGCCTGGGCGAGGTGTATTCGGCGCGCCTGCTGGGCGAGCACCTGCGCGCGCTGGGCGCCGACTGCGCGGTGCTGGACGCGCGCGAGGTGCTGGTGGTCAGCCACGGCGACCTCGGCGTGGACGTGGACTGGGAGATGAGCGGGCAGAAGCTGGCGGCCTGGCGTGCGGCCAACCCGCAGCCGCGGGTCGTGGTCACCGGCTTCGTCGCCCGCGACCCGCAGGGCCGCATCACCACGCTCGGCCGCAACGGCAGCGACTATTCCGGCGCGATCTTCGCCCGCCTGTTCGAGGCCGACGAACTGCACATCTGGACCGACGTCGACGGCGTGCTCTCGGCCGACCCGCGGGTGGTGCCGGAGGCCGTGCAGCTGGACAGCCTCAGCTACGACGAGGCCTGCGAGCTGGCCTACTTCGGCGCCAAGGTCGTGCATCCGCAGACCATGGCCCCGGCGATGGAGCGGGGCACGCCGATCATCATCCGCAACACCTTCCACCCCGAGCACCCCGGCACCCGCATCACCGCCGAGCGCGACTTCACCGGCCCGGTGAAGGGCCTGACCCTGAGCCCGGGCCTGTCGCTGGTGAACCTGGAAGGCACCGGCCTGATCGGCGTGCCCGGCACCGCCGAGCGCGTGTTCGCCGCGCTGCGCAACGCGCGCGTGTCGGTGGTGATGATCTCGCAGGGTTCGTCCGAACATTCGATCTGCTGCGTGGTCAGGCAGGAGGACGCCGGTCGCGCCCAGGCCGCGCTGGTCAACGCCTTCGCCCACGAGCTGGCGGTCGGCCAGGTGCAGCGCGTGCAGCTGGTGCCGAACATCAGCGTGCTGGCGGCGGTCGGCGACGGCATGGCCGGGCAGCCGGGCGTGGCCGCGCGCCTGTTCGGCTCGCTGGGCCGCGCCCAGGTCAACATCCGCGCGATCGCCCAGGGCTCGTCCGAGCGCAACATCTCGGTGGCGATCGACAGCGACCACGCCACCCGCGCGTTGCGCGCCGCGCATGCCGGCTTCTACCTGTCGCCGCAGACCTTCGCGGTGGGCGTGATCGGCCCGGGCAACGTCGGTGGCACGCTGCTGGACCAGCTGCTCGCGGCGCGCGAGGGCCTGCTCGAACGCGCCCACCTGGACCTGCGTCTGCGCGCGGTCGCCTCGCGCGGCCGGATGCTGCTGGACCCGCGCGGGATCGAGGGCGACTGGCGGGCACGCTTCGCCGGGGCCAGCGGCCCGGTCGACCTGGACCGCTTCGCCGCGCACCTGCTCGATTCGCACCTGCCGCACGTGGTCATCGTCGACTGCAGCGGCAGCGCGGAGGTCGCCGACCGCTACGCGCAGTGGCTGGCCGCCGGCATCCACGTGGTCACCCCGAACAAGCAGGCCGGCGCCGGCCCGCTGCCGCGCTACCGCCAGATCCGCGCCGCCGCCGCGGCCAGCGGCGCGCGCTTCCGCTACGAGGCCACGGTGGGCGCCGGCCTGCCGGTGATCTCGACGCTGCGCGACCTGCTCGATACCGGCGACAGCGTCACCGCGATCGAAGGCATCCTCTCCGGCACCCTGGCCTGGCTCTTCAACCGCTACGACGGCAGCGTGCCGTTCTCGGCGCTGGTGGCCGAGGCGCGCTCGCTGGGCTATACCGAGCCGGACCCGCGCGACGACCTGTCCGGCACCGACGTGGCGCGCAAGCTGGTGATCCTGGCCCGCGAGGCCGGCTGCGAACTGAGCCTGGAGGACGTGCAGGTGGAAAGCCTGGTACCGGAGGCGCTGCGCCAGTCCAGCGTCGAGGACTTCATGGCGCGGCTGCCGGAAGTCGACACGGCCTTCGCCGCGCGGCTGCAGGCGGCGCGCGCCGCGGGCAAGGTGCTGCGCTACGTGGCCCGCCTCGACGGCGACGGCCGCGCCAGCGTCGGCCTGGTCGAACTGCCGGCCGGACATCCCTTCGCCAACCTGCGCCTGACCGACAACATCGTCCAGCTCACCACCCGCCGCTACTGCGCCAATCCGCTGATCGTGCAGGGCCCCGGCGCCGGGCCGGAGGTGACCGCCGCCGGCGTGTTCGCCGATGTGCTGCGGGTCGCGGCTGGGCAGGGGGCGCGCCTGTGAGCGTGGCGACGGCGGGCAGTACGCCGGCTGCGGCCGTGCAGGCGACGCGGCAGGCGTCGGCGTTCTCGCCGGCGTCGGTGGGCAACGTCGCGGTCGGCTTCGACATCCTAGGCCATCCGCTGGCCGGGGTCGGCGACACGGTCACCGCGCGGCGCATCCCGGAGCCGGAGGTGCGGATCGCCGCGATCCGCGGCGCGCCGTTCCCGCTGCCGCTGGAGGCCGAACGCAACACCGCCGGCGCGGCCCTGGTCGCGATGCGCGAGGCGCTGGCGCTGCCGTTCGGCTTCGAGATCGAGATCGACAAGGGCATCGCCCTGGGCTCGGGCATGGGCGGCTCGGCGGCGTCGTGCGTGGCTGCGCTGGTGGCGGCCAACGCGCTGCTGGACACGCCGCTGACCCGGCAGGCGCTGTATCCGTTCGCGCTGGCCGGCGAGGCCGTGGCCAGCGGCGGCCGCCATGGCGACAACCTCGGCCCGATGCTGCTGGGCGGGCTGGTGCTGGCCACCGCCGACCGGCTGGTGCGGATCCCGGTGCCGGAGGAATGGCACAGCCTGCTGGTGCATCCGGACGCGGTGCTGGAAACGCGGCGCGCCCGCGAGGCGCTGGCCGGCAGTTACGCGCTGAAGGACTTCGTCGCGCAGAGCGCCAACCTCGGCCTGGTGCTGGCCGGCTGCCATGCCGGCGACGCCTCGCTGGTGCGCGCCGGCCTGCGCGACGTGCTGGTCGAACCGCGCCGCGCGCCGCTGATCGCCGGCTTCGACGCGGCCAAGGCCGCGGCGCTGGACGCCGGGGCGATGGGCGCCAGCATCTCCGGCGCCGGCCCCAGTGTGTTCGCCTGGTTCGAATCGCGCGAACGCGCCGAGGCCGCCGCGCCGCTGGTGCAGGCCGCCTTCGCCGCGGCAGGCTTCGACAGCCAGGCCTGGGTCTCGCCGGTCGACTGCCCGGGCGCGGTGCTGCTCTGAGCGGCCGCGCCATCCCCCACACGGAACCCGAACGCATGGAATTCATCTCCACCCGCAATGCCGCGCCGGCCGCCAGCCTCAGCCAGGCCATCGCCGCCGGCCTGGCCCCCGACGGCGGCCTGTACGTGCCGGCGAAGCTGCCGGTCGGGCGCGACCTGCAACCTGGCGACAGCCTGGCCGCGACCACCGCCCGCCTGCTGGCGCCGTTCTTCGAAGGCGACGCGCTGGCGCCGGAGCTGCCGGCGATCTGCGCCGAGGCCTTCGACTTCCCGGTGCCGCTGCGGCCGCTGGCCACGCCCGGCGACCACGTGCTGGAGCTGTTCCACGGCCCGACCGCGGCGTTCAAGGACATCGGCGCGCGCTTCCTCGCCGCCTGCCTGGCGCGCATCCGCCGCGACGAGGACCGTCCGCTGACCATCCTGGTGGCCACCTCCGGCGACACCGGCGCGGCGGTGGCCGCCGCCTTCCACGGCCAGCCGGGGTTGCGCGTGGTGGTGCTGTATCCGGACGGGCGGGTGTCGCCGCGCCAGGCGCACCAGCTCGGCTGCTTCGGCGGCAATGTCTCGGCGCTGCGCGTGGCCGGTTCGTTCGACGACTGCCAGGCCCTGGTCAAGCGCGCGCTCAACGACGCCGAACTGCTGGCGCAGGTTCCGCTGAGTTCGGCCAACAGCATCAGCCTGGGCCGGCTGCTGCCGCAGATGAGCTATTACGCGCACGCCTCGCTGCTGCACTTCGCCGCCACCGGCCACGAGCTGGACTTCGTCATCCCCACCGGCAACCTCGGCAACGCGCTGGCGGCGATCCTCGCCCGCGCGCAGGGCCTGCCGGTGGGGCAGATCGTGCTGGCCACCAACGCCAACCGCGTGCTGCCGGAGTATTTCGCCGGCGACGAATACGCGCCGCGCGCCAGCGTGGCGACCCTGGCCAACGCCATGGACGTGGGCGCGCCGAGCAACTTCGAGCGCCTGCGCTGGCTCTACGGGGGCGACGACGCGACCCTGCGCGAGGCGTTCAACGCGGTGTCGGTGGACGACGACACCATCCGCGAGACCATCCGCGAGCGCTGGGAAGTGCATGGCGAGGTGTTCTGCCCGCATACCGCCACCGCGGTGCACGTGCTCGAGTGCCTGCGCGCTGACGGGGTGGAAGGGGACTGGGCGGTGGCCGCGACCGCGCACCCGGCCAAGTTCGAGTCGGTGGTCGAGCCGCTGGTCGGGCACGAAGTGGAAGTGCCGCCGGCGCTGGCGGAACTGCTGGCGCGACCGGCCCACGCCGAACCGGTGCCGCCGGACTACGAAGCCCTGCGCGCGCACCTGCTGGGCTGAGCCGCGCCCGGCCCGCGACCCGCATCGCTCCGCGCCGGGCGATGCGGCGGCGGCCTCGTTATCATGGCCGCGCCTGCGCGCCGCCTGCGCGCCGCCGGCGCGCCGTTCCTGCATCCGGGGTGCCCATGCCCGCAACCGAACGCACGTCCTCGCCGCATCGCATGTGGCGCGTGGCCGGCCTGCTGCTGGTCGGGCTGCTGGCCACCGGCATGGCCCTGGCCGAGGACGCGCCGCGCGGACCGCTGGACCTGGAGCCTGGCGAGTACCTGTGGCATCCGGAGATCGCGCCGGCCGGCCCGGTGGTGCTGGTGGTGAGCCTCGACGAACAGCGCGCCTACGTCTACCGCAACGGCATCGCGATCGGCGTGTCGACGATCAGTTCGGGCAAGCCGGGCAAGGAGACGCCGACCGGGGTCTTCACCATCCTGCAGAAGAACCGGGACCACCGCTCCAACCTCTACAACAACGCGCCGATGCCCTACATGCAGCGGCTGACCTGGGATGGCATCGCCCTGCACGGCGGCGCGCTGCCGGGCTATCCGGCCTCGCACGGCTGCGTACGCCTGCCCAACGCGTTCGCCGCGAAGCTGTTCGAGATCACCCGCAACGGCGACACCGTGGTCGTGTCCGACGCGCGCGCGGCGCCGACCACCCTGGTGTATCCGGCGGTGCTGGCGCCGGTGTCGGCCAAGGGCATGCCGCTGGCGGTGCCCGAATCCGGCGGCCCCGGCTACAGCTGGGACGATTCGGCCTCGCCCGCAGGCCAGGCCGGCGTGGTGGTGAGCCTGGCCGACCGGCGCGTCTACGTGCTGCGCGATGGCGTGCCGATCGGCGAGGCGGCGATGGAGGTGCTGTCGGAGGAGACGGCGTTCCGCGGCACGACGCTGTTCGTGATGGGCGAGGGCAGCGGGGAGGGCGCCAGCCGGCTCGACCCGACGCGGCCTTCGCACCGCTGGACCGCGTACCCGATCCTCGATCCGGTGCGGGCGCCGGCCGCAGGCGGTGAAGCGGCCGGCGAAACGGGCGACGAGACGGCCGCCGCGCCGCCGCCGCAGCCCCAGGACCTGCTGGCCCGTCCGAGCCAGCCGCTGCGGCTTCCGCCCGAATTCGCGCGGCGGCTTTACGATGTGCTGGTCCCCGGCACCACGGTCCTGGTCACCGACCTGCCGGCGATCCGTCCGCTCGGCGATGAACAGACGCCGCAGCCACTGTTGGAATCCGGCGATTGAGGCCCCAGCCTGGGACCATGGGCCAGGGGAAGCCAGGCCCATCCCCCACAGAAGTGCACCGGATGAAGTCGTTCCCGATATCCGCCGGCCGCCGGCTGGCCCTGCTCCCGCTGCTGGCCGTGGCCGCGCCGGCGGTTCCCGCGTCCCAGCCGGTCCCGTCGCTGCAGCCGGTCGCCACGCCCGTGGCGAGCCTGCCCGGGGCCGGACTGGCCGCGCGGCTGGCCGAAGTGGCGCCGGCCGCCAGCCCCGAAGTCCTGGAGCTGGCCGCGCGGGCGATGTCCTGCGCGCTGCGCGATCCGGCGCTGGGCGTGGATCCGCGGCGGCTGGGCGTGATCGACTACTCGCGGCCCTCCACCGAGCCGCGGATGTGGGTGTTCGACCTGGCACGCAGCCAGCTGCTGTTCGAGGAGTGGGTCGCGCACGGGCGCAACACCGGCGAGAACCTGGCGAAGAAGTTCTCCAACGCCGAAGGCAGCTTCATGACCAGCCTCGGCGCGTTCACCGCGCAGGAAACCTACATGGGTGGCAACGGCTACTCGCTGCGCCTGCGCGGCCTGGAGCCGGGCTTCAACGACCGCGCCCGCGAGCGCGCCATCGTCATCCACGGCGCGCCATACGTGAATCCGGTGGCGGCGAAGCTGCAGGGCCGGCTCGGGCGCAGCCTCGGCTGCCCGGCAGTGCGCCCGCAGGTGGCGCGCAAGCTGATCGACACCCTGCGCGACGGCACCTTCCTGTTCGCCTACTACCCCGACAAGGAATGGCTGCAGCGTTCGCGCCTGCTCAGCGGCGACTGCGGCGCTGCGTCGTCGTCCGTAGCCCACCTGTAGAGCGGGGCCTGCCCCGCTCCCACGTCGGGTAGCCCGGGAAAACCGGGGCAGCGGGGCAAGCCCCGCTCTACGCCGTCAGACCCAGCCGGTGGCGTAGAACACACCGATGATGAAGAACACCGCCAGGGTCTTGATGATGGTGATGGCGAAGATGTCCTTGTAGGACTGGCGGTGGGTCAGGCCGGTCACCGCCAGCAGGGTGATCACCGCGCCGTTGTGCGGCAGGGTGTCCATGCCGCCGGAGGCCATCGCCGCCACGCGGTGCAGCACGTCCATCGGGATGCCGTAGGCCTGGGCGTTGGCGATGAAGGTGTCGCCCATCGCCGCCAGGGCGATGCTCAGGCCGCCGGAGGCCGACCCGGTGATGCCGGCCAGCGCGGTCACCGACACGGCCTGGTTGACCAGCGGATCGGGGATCGCGCCCAGCGCATGGGCCACGACGAGGAAGCCGGGCAGGGCGGCGATGACCGCGCCGAAGCCGTACTCCGAGGCGGTGTTCATCGAGGCCAGCAGGGCGCCGCCGACCGCGTTCTTCGTGCCCTCGGCGAAGCTGGCCACGACCGGCTTCCAGGCGAAGGCCAGCACGCTGAGGATGCCGGCCAGCAGTGCGCCCTGGACCGCCCAGATCGCCGCGACCTTGGCCACGTCCTGCACCACCGGCGCCGGGGTGCCGACCACCGAAGGCAGGAACTCGTGGCTGGCGCCGTACAGCTGCGGGATCCAGCGGGTCAGGAAGAAGTTGGCCACGCCGACCAGGACCAGCGGCAGGATCGCCACCAGCGGATGGGCCAGGCGGTCGCCGCGGAACGGCTCCGGCTCGTTGCGCAGCTCGATGCCGCTGGCGTAGCCCTCGCCGTTGCGCGCGGCCACGCGGCGGCGCCACTCCAGGTAGACCATGCCCAGCACGAGGATGAAGACGCCGCCGAGGATGCCCAGCACCGGGGCCGCCCAGGCGGTGGTGCCGAAGAACGCGGTGGGGATGATGTTCTGGATCTGCGGCGTGC
Organism: Pseudoxanthomonas sp. J35; assembly: GCF_000513995.1. GTDB lineage: Bacteria > Pseudomonadota > Gammaproteobacteria > Xanthomonadales > Xanthomonadaceae > Pseudoxanthomonas. The sequence continues at coordinate 59,059 of NZ_AZVB01000010.1, read as the reverse complement.
CCGGCAGCGCGTCCATGGTGAAGGTGAACGCGCCCAGGGCGATGGTGCCGGGGATCAGCCGCTTGGGGATGTCGTTCTGGCGGAACAGCTCGGCGGCGAACGGATAGACCGCGAACACCACCACGAACAGCGACACGCCGCCGTAGGTGAGCAGGGCGCAGACCAGCACGATCGACAGCATCGCCCGCCTGGCCCCGACCACGCGGATGGCCGCAGCGACGATGGCCTTGGAGAAGCCGGAGATCTCGATCAGCTTGCCGAACACCGCGCCCAGCAGGAACACCGGGAAGTACAGCTTGAGGAAGCCGACCATCTTCTCCATGAACAGGCCGGTGAACATCGGCGCGACCAGCGAAGGATCGGTCAGCAGCACCGCGCCCATGGCCGCGACCGGCGCGAACAGGATCACGCTGTAGCCGCGGTAGGCGACCACCATCAGGAACGCCAGCGCAGCCAGCACGATCAGCAACGACATCAATACACTCCGCCCGCCTCCCATGGCGGTCGCGGCAGTATCGGTACCACCCCGCAGGCGGCCCACTGTACCAACGGACGATGCCCGCCTTCCTGCCGGCCGCCTAAGGTGCGCAGCATCGGCGGCATGTGCCCGCCGCCCTAGCTATGCACCCGGGAGGAGGGGAAATGAAGCAAACGTATCTGAGCCTGGTCATCGGCAGCCTGCTGGCCGCCAACGCGCCGGTGGCCTGGTCGCAGGAGGCCGCGCAGGCCGAGGGCACCCAGGCGACCGCCACCACGCTGGACGAAGTCACCGTCACCGCCCGCCGCCGCAGCGAGTCCATCCTGGACGTGCCGGTCGCGGTCAGCGCCTTCGGCGAGGAACAGCTGAAGGACCTGCAGGCGAGCAACATCGATGGCCTGCAGGGCGCCGTGCCCAACATGAACATCGTCCAGGGCCGCGGTTCGGCCAACAGCGTCAACGTCTTCATCCGCGGCATCGGCCAGCCGGACGCGCTGCAGACCTTCGATCCGGGCGTGGGCATGTACGTCGACGACGTCTACTACTCGCGCATCAACGGCGCGCTGTTCTCGCTGTTCGACGTGCAGCAGGTCGAAGTCCTGCGCGGCCCGCAGGGCACACTGTACGGCAAGAACTCCACCGGCGGCGCGATCAAGCTGACCACCAAGAACCCCTTCGACAACGAAGGCGGCGCAGTCGAAGTGACCGCCGGCGACTACGGCCGCCTCGAAGGCCGCTTCTATGCCAGCGGCCGCCTCAGCGACACCGTGGCGGTGAGCCTGGCCGGCGCGAAGATCACCAACGACGGCTACGTCAAGGATCCGGACACCGGCCGCCGCTTCAACGACGACGACACCGGGTCGCTGCGCTTCAAGCTGGCGCTGGCCCCGACCGACGGCTTCCGCGCCACCCTGACCGTCGACCACACCGAGCAGGACGCCGCCCTGACCATGGGCCGGCCGATGGCGCCGCTGCTGCAGACCAGCCTGGCCCCGGCCGGCGTGGTCGTCCTGCAGCCGGGCCAGACCGGCAAGTGGGACCGCACCGCCAGGACCTCCTTCGCCGACCACCAGGGCCAGGAGCTGGAGCACTCCGGTGCCTCGCTGGCGCTGGACTGGGACCTCAACGCGCAGTGGCAGCTGAAGAGCATCACCGCCTTCCGCAAGCTGAAGACCCACTCGTTCATCGACATCGACGCCTCCGAGTACGAGCTCGGCGACGTGCTGGTGGCCCTGGACCAGGACCAGAAGAGCCAGGAATTCCAGCTGCACTACGACAACGGCAGCAACCTGCACGCCACCTTCGGCGCGTACTACATGAAGGAGAACGTGCCGTCGCACCAGGAAGCCTATGCCGACGACCTGTTCTCGATGCTCGGCGCCGGCATCCCGTTCCTGCGCACCATCGATGACGACCTGACCACCACCAGCAAGGCCGCCTTCGCCCACCTCAACTGGGAGTTCGCGCCGACCTGGACCCTGGCCGCCGGCGTGCGCTGGACCAAGGACACCAAGGAATACGACCGCAGCACCAGCACCTTCTGGGGCGCGCCGTTCACCAGCCTCAACGCGACCGTCGCGTTCTCGGCCAAGGCCGACTGGACCGCGACCACCCCGTCGGTGAGCCTGCAGAAGGCCTTCAGCGACAACGTGATGGGCTACGTGTCGGCCAACCGCGGCTTCAAGTCCGGCGGCTTCAACGGCCGCGCCAACACCGTGTACGACACCCAGCACGCCAAGTTCGACCCCGAGTACGTCTGGACCTACGAGCTGGGCCTGAAGGCGACCTCGGACGACAAGCGCCTGCGCGGCAGCGTCGCGGCGTTCAAGAGCGACTACAAGGACTTCCAGGCCCGCGTCTCGCAGGACGTCGGCACTTTCCCGGTGCTCAACGCCGCCGAGCTCAACATCCAGGGCATCGAGTTCGAGGGCAGCGCAATCCTCGGCGAAGCCACCGTCCTGGCCGCGCAGTTCGGCTGGCTGGACGCCGACTACGACCGCTTCGACGACTTCCGCCTGGATCCGTCGTACCCGGGCTTCGACCCGAACGTGAACCACGACCACGTGCCGTTCTCGCCGGAGTACACCGCCCGCCTGTCGCTGCAGCACACCTTCAACCTGGACACCGCCGGCGCGCTGACCCTCGGTGCCGACGCTTCCTACCGCAGCCGCACCTGGTTGTCGGTCGACAACCGCGACGTGCTCAGCCAGGGCGCGTACACGGTGGTCGGTGCGTTCGGCAGCTGGGACTCGCCGTCGATGGACTGGCAGGTGCGCGCCGGCGTGCGCAACCTGACCGACGAGGTCTACATGATCGAAGGCCAGGAGTTCGCCTCGGTCGGCAACATCCAGACCGCGTACTACGGCCTGCCGCGCAACTGGTACGTCTCGGTCCGCTACAACTTCTGACCGGGCCGGCCCATCGGCAGGTAACGACGCGGCGGCGGGCCGGTGCCCGCCGCCGCGTTATGCTGTCCGCCTTGTGGAGCAGCACGGGGCGGAAGGCGTGACGGGGCAGGGGCGATGCTGAGCATCTGGGTGGTGGTGCCCGCCGCCCTGCTGTGGCTGGCGCTGATGTTCGGCACCGCGCTGTTCGGCGAACGCCGGCCGGCGCTGCTGGCCGACCGCTGGCGCCATGTCTACGCGCTGTCGCTGGCGGTGCACTGCACCAGCTGGACCTTCTACGGCACCGTCACCCAGGCCGCCCGCTACGGCTGGCCGCTGCCGCCGACCTTCATCGGCGCGATCCTGTTCTATGCGCTGGCCGTGGGCTTCATGGTCAGGCTGGTGCGGCTGGCGCGCGAGACCAACGCCACCTCGCTGGCCGACCTGATCGCCACCCGGCTGGGCAAGGACGCGTGGCTGGCGGCCACGGTCACCGCGGTAGCCGCGCTGGGGCTGATTCCGTACATCGCCCTGCAGCTGAAGGCGGTGACGATGAGCTTCGCCACCCTGACCCGCAGCGCGGCCGAGGGTGGTCCGATATGGCGCGATGGCGCGCTGTACGTGGCCCTGGCCATGGCCCTGTTCGCGATGCTGTTCGGCACCCGTCGCGCCAGCGCGGCCGAGCACAACCGTGGCCTGGTGCTGGCGATGGCCGCCGAATCGCTGTTCAAGCTGCTGGCGATGCTGGTGCTGGGCGCGTTCGTCTGGTTCGGCCTGGGACCGCTGCCGGACGTGCCGCCTGCGCCGCCGGCCTCGTCGGGCGGCTTCATCCCGCTGGTCCTGCTGGGCGCGCTGGCGATGTTCGTGCTGCCGCACCAGTTCCACGTCGGCGTGGTCGAGTGTCGCGACGAGCGCGACGTGCGCACCGCGCGCTGGCTGTTCCCGCTGTACCTGCTGCTGATCGCCGCGCCGACGCTGCCGCTGGCCCACGCCGGCCGCGCGCTGCTGGGCGACGCGGTGCCGTCGGACATGTACGCGCTGGCGCTGCCGTTCTCGCAGGGACACGAAGGCGTGGCCCTGTTCGCATTCCTCGGCGGGCTCAGCGCCGCCACCGGCATGGTCGTGGTCAGCACGCTCACCCTGAGCCTGATGATCGGCAACCACTGGTTCGCGCCGGGCCTGCTGCGTGGCGCGTGGGCGCGCGGCGAAGGCGGCGACCGGCGCGGCGACCTGCTGCTGCTGCGCCGCGCCGGCATCGCCGCGATCATGCTGCTGGCCTGGGCCTACAGCCGGCTCGTGGCCGGCAGCGAGGCGCTGGCCGATGTCGGCGCGCTGTCGTTCTCGGCGCTGGCCACCCTGGCGCCGGTGCTGGCATTCGCGGTGTGGCGGCCACAGACCTCGCCGCGGGCGGCGGTGCTGGGCGTGCTCGTCGCCTTCCTCACCTGGGCCTGGGTGCTGCTGGCGCCGACCCTGGCCGCCGCTGCCGGCGTGGACGCGCACTGGATCGTCGAAGGCCCGTTCGGCCAGCGCTGGCTGGCCCCGAACGCGCTGTTCGGCCTGACCGGCTGGAGTCCGTTGGGGCGCGCGGTGGGCGCGAGCCTGTTCACCGGCACCCTGGCCACGGTGCTGGCGATGGCCTGGCGGCGCGAGGCGCCGCACCGGGCCAGCCGCAACCTCGGCGCCGAGGCGCTGCGCGACGCCGGCCGCCGCTTCCTGCCGGAGGAGCGGGTCGCCGAACTGCTGGCGCAGGCGCCGCGCAGCGGCCCGGTACCGGCGCTGATCGAGGCGCGGGTGGAACGCGAGCTGTCAGCGGTGCTGGGATCGGCCTCGGCGCGCCTGCTGCTGGACGCGGCGCGGCGCGAGAGCGGCGACCTGGACACGGTCGCCGCCATCGTCGGCGAGGCCTCGCAGGACCTGCGCTTCAACCAGCAGGTGCTGCAGGCGGCACTGCAGAACATGAGCCAGGGGATCAGCGTGATCGACCGCGAACAGCGGCTGGTCGCCTGGAACCGGCGCTATGCCGAGCTGTTCGGCTTCCCCGAGGAGCTGCTGCAGGTGGGCCGGCCGATCGCCGACCTCACCGAGTGGTCGCTGCGGCGGCAGGCGCCGGTGGGCACCGACGCGCGCCAGATCACGCGCATGGTCGAGCGGCGCCTGGCTTTCATGCGCCACGGCAGCCCGCACCTGACCGAGCGCGTGTTCCCCGACGGCAGCATCGTCGAGATCCGCGGCAATCCGATGCCCGGCGGCGGCTTCGTCGCCACCTTCACCGACGTGACCGCGTTCCGCGAGGCCGAGCGCGGCCTGATCCGCGCCAACGAAACCCTGGAGCAGCGCGTGGCCGAGCGCACCGCGCTGCTGGAGACGGCCAAGCAGGAAGCCGAGCATGCCAACGACGCCAAGAGCCGCTTCCTCGCCGCGATCGGTCACGACCTGCTGCAGCCGCTGCACGCAGCGCAGCTGTTCGTCGATTCGCTGTCGCGGCAGTTCGCCACGCCGGAGGCCAACCTGGCCGCCTCGCGCGAGACCCTGCGCCAGCTCGGCGGCGCGCTCGATTCGACCTCCGACCTGCTGACCGGCCTGCTCGACATGTCGCGGCTGGAAGCCGGCGGCCTGGTGCCGGCGCCGCGCGACTTCCCGCTGGACGAGGTGCTGGCGCCGCTGGCCGAGCAGTTCCGCGCCATGGCCGGCGAACGCGGCCTGGCCTTCGCCTACCGCCCGACCACACTGTGGGTGCACAGCGACCCGCAACTGCTGCGCCGGGTACTGCAGAACTTCCTCGGCAACGCGGTGCGCTACACCGGCCGCGGCCGGGTGGTGCTGGGCGTGCGCCGGGTCGACGGGCGGGTGCGGATCGAGGTGCACGACACCGGCCCGGGCGTACCCGAGTCGGCACGCCAGGCGATCTTCGAGGAGTTCCGCCGTGGCGAGGACGCGCCGGGGCAGGGGCTGGGACTGGGCCTGTCCATCGCCGACCGCATCGCCCGCCTGCTGGACGCGCCGCTGGGCCTGCGCAGCCGCGAGGGCCGCGGCTCGGTGTTCTCGGTGGAACTGCGCCGGGCGCAGCCGCCGGTGGTGGCGCGTCCGCAGGCCCAGGGCGTGCGTGGCCTGGCCGGGCGGCGCCTGCTGCTGGTCGACAACGATCCCGACGCGCTGTCCGCGCTGGCCCAGCTGCTGTCCGGCTGGGGCTGCGAGGTCGCCACCGCCGCCGACGGCGAGGCGGCCGCGGCGGCGCTGGCGCAGCGGCCGGCCGACCTGTGGCTGTTCGACTACCACCTGGACCGCGGCGACACCGGCGTGCTGCTGGCCGGGCGCCTGCGCGGCCGCTACGGCCCGGCGCCGTGCCTGATCCTGTCGGCCGATGCCAGTGCCGCCACCCGCGCGGCGGTGCAGGAGGCCGAGCTGGGGCTGCTGCCCAAACCGGTGCGGCCGCTGGCGCTGAAGTCGGTGCTGGACCGCATGTTCGCCGCCACCCGCGTCTGAGAGAAGGGCGCGCGGCCGGCCACGGCCGCGGCGCCGGCTAGAATCGCCGGCTCCCCCTCGACCGCAGGTGCGCCCATGCCCTATACGCCGATCGTCGCCACCCTGGGCTACGTCCTCTCGCCCGACCGCAGCAAGGTACTGATGGTCCACCGCAACGCGCGTCCCGACGACCACCAGCTGGGCAAGTACAACGGCCTCGGCGGCAAGATCGAGCGCGACGAGGACGTGGTCGCCTGCATGCGCCGCGAGATCCGCGAGGAGGCCGGCATCGAATGCACGGCCATGCGCCTGCGCGGCACGATCAGCTGGCCGGGCTTCGGCAAGCATGGCGAGGACTGGCTGGGCTTCGTGTTCCTGGTCGACGCGTTCGAGGGCGAGCCGTTCCAGAGCAATGCCGAGGGCGAGCTGGAATGGGTCGCGATCGAACGCATCCCCGAGCTGCCGCTGTGGGACGGCGACCGCCATTTCCTGCCGCTGGTGTTCGATGCCGACCCGCGCGCCTTCCATGGCGTCATGCCGTACGAGAACGGCAGCATGAAGTCCTGGAGCTATTCGAGGATCTGAGCGGGGATCCGGTCGCAACCGGCGAGGTTCCACGCGCGCCGCGCTTGTCCACACCGGATGTGGAAAGCGGATGGAAAAGCGTGTGGATAACCGCCGGGGCGGCTTGCGGGGCAATGCTGTCAAGATGGATGGCGAAAATTTCGCCAGCATGGGGAAGGGGCGGTGCGCGGTTTTCCACACCGGGTGTGGATCAGTTGCGCACAAAGATGTGGATAACCGCCGCGACGCCTTGCGGCGCATGGACGTCAAGAGGCTTGGCGAAAATTTCACCAGCGGTCTCCGCGGCGGCGATGCGCGCCGCGGAGGTTCCACGGAAGGCGCTCAGCCTTCGATCTGGCGGCTCGGGTCGCTGAGCTCGAGCTCGCGCAGGACCACGCCGGCCTGGGTGCGGTTGCGCACGCCCAGGCGCTCGAAGATGGCGGACAGGTGCGCCTTGACCGTGCGTTCCTGCACGTCCAGGCGGTCGGCGATCTGCTTGTTGAGCAGGCCCTGGGCGACCAGGCTCAGCACCCGGAACTGCTGCGGCGACAGGCTGGCCAGGCGCGCGGCCAGCTCGGTGTCCTGGTGCGAGGACTGCGCGCGCGCCACCGCCGCGCGCAGCGACGGCGGCAGCCACTGCTCGCAGGCCAGGACGCTGCGGATCGCCTCGCGCAGTTCGTCCAGGCCGGAACTCTTGGGCAGGTAGCCGGCGGCGCCGTGGTCGAGCGCGCGGCGCACCACGCGCGGATCGTCGTTGGCCGAGACCACCACCACCGCCACCGCCGGGAACTGTGCGCGGATCGCGGCCAGCCCGGCCAGGCCGTGGTTGCCGGGCATGTGCAGGTCGAGCAGGACCAGGTCCACGTCCGGATGCGCTTCCAGCGTGGCCAGCACCCCGTCCAGCGATTCGGCCTCCAGCACCTGCAGCTGGGCCACGGCGCCGGCCGCCGCGCCGCGCAGCGCGGCGCGGAACAGCGGATGGTCGTCGGCGATCAGCAGGGTAGGCACGGGCTCACTGCACCGTCCAGCCGCCGTCCAGCACCAGGGTCTGCCCGGTCATGTTGCGCGCGGCGTGCGAGATCAGGAAGGTGGTGGTGCCGGCCAGTTCGTCCATCTCGATGAACACGCCCTTGGGCATCGGCTTGAGCATGACCTGGCTGACCACGTCGGACTCGCTGATGCCGCGGGTCCGCGCCTGGTCGGCGATCTGCTTGTCGACCAGCGGGGTCTTCACGTAGCTGGGGCACACCGTATTGATGGTGATGTCGGTATCGGCCGTCTCCAGCGCGATCACCTTGGAGAAGCCGACCAGGCCGTGCTTGGCGGCGACGTAGGCGCTCTTGTACGGGCTGGCGACCAGCGCGTGGATGCTGCCGATGTTGACGATGCGGCCGAAGCCGCGCTCGCGCATGCCCGGCAGCACGGCGCGGGTCAGGCGGGCCACGCCGGTCAGCATCACCTGCACCAGGAAGTCCCACCTGGCGATCGGGAATTCCTCCAGCGGCGAGACGTGCTGCAGGCCGGCGTTGTTGACCAGCACCTCGACCGGGCGGGAGATGGCGGCCAGGGCCGCGGCCACGCTCTCGTCGGAGGTGACGTCCAGGGCCACGGCCTCGGCCGAGCCGCCCTTGCCACGGATGTCGGCGGCGACCGCTTCGGCGCCGTCGAGCGACAGGTCGCTGACGATGACGTGGTGGCCGGCGGCGGCCAGTTCGTGGGCGATGCCCGCGCCGATGCCGCTGGCGGCGCCGGTGATGAGGATGCTGCGCATGGGGGTTACCGGGAAGCGTTGGAAAGTCGCCGGGCAGCTTAGCAAGCCCTCCCGGCACCGGCGTGGTACCAAAGTACGATGCGGCCGGAGGGCCGCCGCCGGTAGCGTGGCAGCATCCCTCATGCCGGGTCCCGACATGCCCCGTTCTTCCGTTCTCACCGCCTTTCTCGGCGCCTGCCTGCTTTCCGCCTGCAGCAGCGGCACGCCGACCCGCCAGGCCGCCGCCCCCATGATCGAACCCCAACGCGTCACCGAACACCGCGGCAGCGACGACCTGCTCACCGCCGGCCTGGGCCTGGACGGCCTGCGCGCGATGGTGCCGCCGGCCTTCGCCGACGCCACCAACCCCACTGCCGACGAACTGCGCCGCCGCGCGATCTGGAGCAGCTGGCGCGGCATCGCCGACCTGTCGCCGACCGGCGGCTTCGGCTCGCTGTACGGCAGCGTGGCCAGCGTGCCGGGCCGCGAGTACTCGGCGCTGGCGACGGTACCGGGCGCGAAGCAGCCGCACCGCGTGCTGGTGCAGGTGCCCGACGCGTTCGACCTGGCCAGGCGCTGCGTGGTGGTGGCCCCGGCCTCCGGCTCGCGCGGCGTGTACGGCGCCATCGCGGTGGCCGCGCCGTGGGCGCTGCCGCGCGGCTGCGCGGTGGCCTATACCGACAAGGGCGCCGGCAGCGACTACGTCGACCTCGACGCCGGCACCGGCGTGCGCCTGGACGGCACCACCGGCCAGCTGGGCAAGGACACCGACCTGGCGTTCGCCCCGGAAGTCCCCGAGGGCGCGAAGGGTGTGGCCTTCAAGCACGCCCACTCGCAGGACAACCCGGAGGCCGACTGGGGCCGCCACGTGAAGCAGGCCGCCGAGTTCGCGCTGTCGGCGCTGGGCGAGGCCTTCCCGCAGGCGGCGCCGTTCACCTTCGACAACACCCGGATCATCGCCGCCGGGATCTCCAACGGCGGCGGCGCGGTGCTGCGCGCGGCCGAGCTGGAAGGCGAGTGGCTGGACGCGGTGGTCGCCGGCGAGCCGAACGTGTACGTGGAAGGCCATGGCAGCCGCCCGCTGTACGACTTCTCCACCGAGGCGGCGCTGCTGATGCCGTGCGCGCTGCTGCAGCTGCCGGCCGCGAGCCTGCCGCAACCGCCGCTGCGTGCCCAGGTCGAACCGCTGTGGCAGGGCCGCTGCGCGACGTTGCGCGCGGCCGGCCTGGTCGAAGGCGACGACGTGGCCGCGCAGGCGCGTTCGGCCTACGCGCAGATGCGGGCGAAGGGCTGGACCGACGAGGCGCTGCAGGCCGGCGCGCTGTCGGTCGGCTTCGACCTGTGGCGCTCGGTAGTGGTGACCTACGCCTCGGCCTACGGCCGCTACGGCATCGGCGCGCATCCGTGCGGCTACGCCTTCTCCGCGCAGAACCCGGACTTCACCCCCCGCGCGGCCACGGCCGACGAACGCAACGTGTGGTGGGCCGACGCCGCCGGCATCCCGCCGGGCAATGGCGTGGGCATCGTCGACACGAAGCTGGCGCCGCCGGACTTCACCCTGCCGGGCCTGCAGTGCCTGCGCGACCTCTACACGGGGCAGGGCGCCGACGCCGACAAGGTCCGCGCCGGCATCGCCGAGACCCGCGCCGCGATGCCGCGCGCCGGCCTGCCGGTGCTGGTGGTGCACGGCACCGACGACGGCCTGGTGCCGCCGGCGTTCACCAGCGCGCCGTACGTGGCCGCCGCCCGCGCCGCCGGCCGCGACCAGGTGCGCTACTGGCAGGTACGCAATGGCGAGCACTTCGACGCCTTCCTGGCCTTCCCGGCCTACGGCGCGCGCTACGCGCCGATGCTGCCCTTCGTGTACGCGGCGCTGGACCGTGTCGACGCCTACCTCGATGGCAAGGCCGCGCTGCCGGCCGACGCGGTGATCGAAGCCCGCGGCCGTGGCGCCGGGGCGGTGGAGGCGGGCCAGCTGGCGTTGCCGCGCTGATTGGCCCGGGACGCCGGCCCGCTGGGGGGGGCGGCGTTCCCGCATCCGCCCTCGGGTCCTGCCATGCGCAGCCGGCCCCGCCACCATGCGTACACCCGCGGTCCGTTATGCTGTCGGCTCCCGACCATGGCCGACCGCATGAGCCGTCACTTCTCGATGCTGCGCGAGTTCCGGCTCGCCGACTGGTTCACCCTGGCCAATGCCTTCTGCGGCACCGGCGCGGTATTCGCGGCGATGCGCTTCCTGCAGGACGGGCACGTGCGCGACCTGCTGCTGGGCATGGCCCTGGTGCCGCTGGCCTTTGTCTTCGACGCGCTGGACGGGCGCGTGGCCCGCTGGCGCAAATCCGCCTCGACGCTGGGCCGCGAGCTGGACTCGCTGGCCGACGTGATCTCCTTCGGCGTGGCCCCGGCCGCGCTGGCCTATGCCTGCGGCATGCAGGGCGGCTGGGACTGGCTGGTGCTGTCGTACTTCGTCTGCTGCGGGGTGAGCCGCCTGGCCCGTTACAACGTCACCGCCGAGCAGCTGTCCGGCGGCGGCGACAAGGTCAGGTTCTTCGAAGGCACGCCGATCCCGACCAGCCTGCTGCTGGTGGTGGTGCTGGCCATCGCCGCGGCCACCGGCAACATCGGCGCGGAATTGTGGGGCGGGCGCTGGCACCTGGGCCCCTGGCAGCTGCACCCGCTGGTGCTGATGTTCGCCCTGTCCGGCTCGCTGATGATCAGCAAGACCCTGCGCATTCCCAAGCCCTGACGCGGCCCCGCGTACCGTCCGGCGGCGCTAGAATCGAGCGGGCATACCGGAGGGTCCATGGCCAACGCACCGTTCCCACCTTTCCAGGGCGACTTCGAATCGCTGGCCCGGCAGTACTGGAACACCTGGAACGAGCTGCTTGGCCGCAGCGGCACCTTCGACGGCTGGGGACTGGGGGGGGCGGGCGCGGCGATGCCGGCCGGCCTCGGCAGCCTCGATCCGACCGCCTTCGACTGGTACCAGCGCATGCAGCGCCTGGCCTCGGATTTCAGCGGCGGCGGCAGTGCCGCGGACGTGGCCGCGGCGTGGCGCACCCTGATGGGCGGCGAGGGCACCGAACCGTTCGTGGCGACGCTGCGGGCGATGCACGGCGGCCTCGCCGGCGGGCACTGGATCGAGCAGGTGCGGCCGATGCTGGAGGCGCTGCTGCGGCCGCTGCGCCAGCAGAACGCCGAGTGGCTGCAGCGGCCCACCTTCGGCCCGGCGCGCGAGCACCAGGAGCGCCTGCAGGCGCTGGCCCTGGCCTGGCAGGAGTGGGAAGAGCGCAACGACGCGTTCAACGCGCTGCTGTCGAAGGTGGGGGAGGAGGCGTTCGCGCGCTTCGAGCGGATGCTCGAGGACTGCGAGAAGAACGGCCGCACCCTGGAATCGGCGCGGGCGCTGTTCGACCTGTGGATCGATGCGGCCGAGGAAGCCTGGGCCGAGCTGGCGCTGTCGGACGAATACCGCCGCGCCTATGGCGGGATGACCAATGCGCTGATGCGGCTGCGCATTGGCCTGCAGCGCGAGGCCGAGCAGTTCGCCAGCCTGCTGGGCCTGCCCGGCCGCACCGAAGTGGACGCCTTGGCGCGCAAGGTCGCCGACCTGGAGCGCGCGCTGCATGCGGCGCGACGGGCGGCGGCAAAGCCGGGCGCGCAGGCGTCGCAACCGGCAAAGGCCGCGGCACCGGCCGCGAAGCCCACGCGTCCGCAGGCACCGGCGAGAGCGGCGGCGAAGGAACCGGCAACGCCTGCCGTTGCGGAGGCGAAGCCCGCCACGGCAAGTGCGGGCGCGCGCAAGGCCCGAGCCCCCGGCAAGACGCGGAAAGCCGCGACGGTCGCGAAGAAGGCGACAGCCAAGCGCGCGGTTTCGGCGGCCGTCGCCGCTGGCGCATCGCTGAAGGCCCTGGCCAAGGCCGCGCCGGCGAAACCGAGGCCCGCTCGAACGTCCCAGGCTGCGGCAAAGGCCACGACGAAGGCACAGGCCGCCGCGACGGAAACGCGCGCCGCTACCCGCCAGGCAGTGGCGAAGCAGGCCGCACGCAAGGCGGTGCAGCGACCGAAGGCGGGCGCCGCCACGACTGCGCGCCCGGCCAGACCCGCACCCGCCAAGGCCGCGATGGGCAAGGCCGCGGGCCAGCGCGCGACGGCCGCCGCTTCGCGCGGCACGGCCAGCGCCAAGCCGGCGGCAACTGCTCCGGCCACCCGCAAGACCGCCGGCAAGCCGGCCCGGCGCGCCGCCGCTGAAGCCGCGCCCGCGGCCAAGGTCGTCTCGATCAAGGACTGGGTCAGCCGCAACCTGGCGGGCACCTCCACCGGCAAGCGCGGAGGTAACCGATGAGTCCCGGCCCGCTGCAGTTCGACCCGCTGGACCTGGCCCGCGAGGCCTGGGAGTTCCAGAAGCACCTGGCCGACGGCGTGCGCGTGCTCGGCGAGGTGGCCGATGTGGACTACGGCGCCAGCGAGCGCGAGGAAGTCTGGCGCGACGGCAAGGCCGTGCTGTACCGCTTCGTGGGCGAGGGCACGACCCGGGCAAAAGGCCCGCCGCTGCTGATCGTGTATGCGCTGGTCAACCGGCCGTACATGGTCGACCTGCAGCACGACCGCTCGCTGGTGAAGGGCCTGCTGGGGCTGGGCCAGGACGTGTACGTGATCGACTGGGGCTACCCGGACCGCTCCGACCGCTACCTGACCCTCGACGACTACATCAACCGCTTCATCGACGGTGCGGTCGACCACCTCATCGAGGTCTCCGGCGGCCCGATCAACCTGCTCGGCGTGTGCCAGGGCGGTTCGTTCTCGCTGTGTTACTCGGCGCTGCACCCGGAAAAGGTGCGCAACCTGGTCACCATGGTCACCCCGGTCGACTTCCAGACCCCGGACAACATGCTGTCCGGCTGGGTGCGCGACCTGGACGTGGACCTGTTCGTCGACGCGCTGGGCAACATCCCGGCCGACCTGATGAACGCCAGCTACCTGATGCTCAAGCCGTTCCGGCTGAACCTGCAGAAGTACGTGGGCATGGTCGACACCTTCGGGAATCCGAAGGCGCTGGAGGATTTCCTGCGCATGGAGAAGTGGATCTTCGATTCGCCCGACCAGGCCGGCGAGGCGTTCCGCGACTTCATCAAGCAGTTCTACCAGGGCAATGCCTTCGTCAACGGCACCGCCCGCATCGGCGGGCAGAAGGTCGACCTGGGCTTCGTCGACATGCCGGTGCTGAACATCTATGCCGAGCAGGACCACCTGGTGCCGCCGGCGGCGTCGCGGGCGCTGGCCAGCCTGGTCGGCAGCGATGATTACACCGAGCTGGGCTTCAAGGGCGGCCATATCGGCATCTACGTGTCCGGCCGCGCCCAGCGCGAGGTGCCGGGCACCATCCACCGCTGGCTCGCCGCCCGCTGACCCGCTCGCCCTGTAGAGTCGGGCTCGCCCGACTCCCCGGCCTGATTCCCCAACGTGTCGAAGAAGCAGCGGCGCAAGCCCGCTCTACAGGTTCTGGGCCGTACCATGTCCCGCATGCGTCGCGACCACGCCTTGCTCCTGCTGGCCCTGCTGGCCCCCGCAAGCGCGGGCGGGCAGGGCACCGACGTCGCCGCTGCCGAGATCCAGGCCCTGATCGCGCGCATCGGCGATTCCGCCTGCCGCTTCCAGCGCAACGGCCGCTGGCACGAGGCGGACGAGGCGCAGTCCCACCTGCAGCGCAAGTACGACTGGGCCCGCCGCCGCGGCATGTCCGGCGACGCCGAGGCGTTCATCGGGCGCGCCGCCAGCCGCAGCAGCCTCACCGGCCGTCCCTACAAGGTCGCCTGCGCCGGCCAACCCGAACGCGACGCCGGCGACTGGTTCCGCGCGCAGCTGCGCGAGCTGCGCCAGGATCACCAGCCGGCTACGCCACCGCGCTAGACTGGCCGTGCCAGCCCCTACAAGGAGCCAGCGCATGAATGCCAGCAATCCCACCACCGGCCTTTCCCGCTCGCTCAACGACCGCATGATCGCAGGCGTGATGGGCGGCATCGCCCACCGCTACGGCTGGAGTTCCACCTGGCTGCGGATCATCTACGTGGTCGTGTCGGTGCTGTCGGCGGCCTTCCCCGGCATCCTCGTCTACCTGCTGCTGTGGCTGCTGATCCCGAACGAAGCCGATTGAGCACCGGTACCCGGGCGTTGCCGGCCTGGCTGCGCGCCACCGGGATGCTGCTGGGCATCCTCTGGGCCTTGCCCTGGAGCATCGCCGGGCTGCTCGCCGGCGTTGCCGCGATGCCGGCCGGTGCGCGCCTGCGCCTGGGCCGCCGCGACCGCGCGCTTGTGTTCGTGCGCTGGCCGTGGGGGCCGGGCGGGGCGATGACCCTGGGCAACGTGATCCTCGCCACCGGCAAGGACCTGGACGTCTCGTGCATCACCTACGAGCACCGCGCCGGCCGCTGTTCGCATCCGCCGGTGCGGCTGGGCGACCACGAACGCGCGCACGTCTACCAGTACATGCTGCTGGGCCCGCTGTTCGTGCCGCTGTACTTCCTGTGCGGCGGAATCTCGGTGCGCAATCCGTTCGAACGCGCGGCCGACCGCTACGCGATGTCGGGCCGCGGCTGGTGGCCGTGGTCGAAGCCGCCGCTGGCCTGAACCCAAGCTGCACCGGTCAGCCAATCGCAACCTGCGCGACGCACCTCGGCAACGCCTGGTTGCCACGTTCTATACGACCTTCTAACGGCTCGCCGCGCACACTGCGCGGCATCGACCGAAGGGCAGTACAGAACAAGAGGAAACGGCCGAATGAGCATCGTTCTTTACGTGGGTGGCAGCAAGGATGGCACCCACGGTCATGTCCCCAACGGATTCACCAAGACCATGCTGGAAACCGTCGAGCATGGCTGCGAGATCTACGTCGAGCGCTTCGTCCGCCTGGCCCGTTACGGCACGGTGCGGATCATGGCGCTGGAAACGCTGTGCGAGGAAATCCTCGACAGTCTGGTGACCCGCCACTTTGGCGGTGCCGAACCCGCCGCCGCGTAATGCGGCGGCATCTTGCGTTCGCCAACAGACGCGCGGGAAATCCCGCGCGTCGTCAGTTGTGCCTCAATCGCTACCCAGGCGGAACACTTCCACCACGCGGTCCAGCCACAGATAACGCGGCGGCATATCGCCCTCCAGCGGGTCGAGCCGCAGCAGTGCGTTCATGCCCGATCCCGCGTCATCGCGGAACAGCTGCACCGCAGGCCGCACCGCCACCACGCCCTCGACGACCGTGCCGTCGTCCAGCGTCAGCCGCACCTGTTCCTCGTCGTCCAGTTCCTTGACCAGCTGCGTGAGCCGCGCGATCTCGGTGTCGTCGACCAGCAGGCGCTCGGGTTGCTCGTTCATGCCTGTGCTCCGCGAATCGGGCGAGGCGTGCAGGATGGAACATCGGCGGAAGTTGCCGTGTGAAACACGAAGGCCCGCTTGCGCGGGCCTGTGTGCTGGTGCCGAAGGTGGGACTCGAACCCACACGATATCGCTACCGGCGGATTTTGAGTCCGCTGCGTCTACCATTCCGCCACTTCGGCAAGGGCGTGGAGTATAGCCGGCGGGGCAGGGGGCGGCTATCAGGCCGCGTCGGTGGCCAGCACGCGTTCCTCGCGGCGCATCCAGCCTTCCGCGGCGCCCGGCTCCTCGGGAACGAAGACCCGGCAGCGCACCAGCGGGCGCTGGTAGACGTGCACCGACACGGCGACGGTCGCGTCGCAGGCGTTGCGGATGGCGTGGTACTCGTGCGGCGGGATCAGGCTGCCGGCGGTGCCAGGGCCGGCCTCGATGGTGCCCATGGCGTCGAAGCGCCAGCGGTCGCCGTCGTGCTCGGCCGGTTCGTACTGGGTGATCGCCAGCCGACCCTGCCACACGCTTTCCACGCACCAGGAATGGCCGTGGTCGTGCACCTGGGTGCCCTGGCCGGGGCCCCAGGCCATGGCGACCACGCTGTAGCCCAGCTCCGGGCTGACGTGCAGATCGCGGCGGGCGTAGTGGTCGGGGATCGGGCGCAGCACGCCGGCCGGCAGCTGCACTTCCGGATCGTGGAAGAACGCGACCAGCGCTTCGCGCAGCGCGGCGGTGATGGCGGCTTCGTCCTGCAGCCGGACGGCGGCGTCCAGGGTGCTGACGAGCTTCGGCTTGCCGGGGAAATCCACGCGGGCGGCCTCTTCCTGAATAGGCGTCAAGGGTAGTCCCGCGGCCGTTAGAAAAGTGTTTCCTGTGAAACCGGTCACGCCAGGCGGTCGAGGAAGCCGCGGACGGCGGGGCCAAAGCGGTCGAAGTCGACGAGGAAGGCGTCATGGCCCTGCGGCGAGTCCATGCCGAGGAACTGCGCCTGCGCGCCGCCCCGGCCCAGTCCTTCGGCGATCTCCTGCTGCTGCTGCACGGGGAACAGGATGTCGGTGCTGGCGCCGATCGCGAGGGCGCGCTCGACCTTGATCTTCGCCAGGCCGGCCAGCACGTCGCCACCGGCGTATTCGGCCAGGTCGAACCAGTCCATCGAGCGGCTGAGGTAGAGGTAGCAGTTGGGGTCGTAGCGGCGCACGAAGCGGCGTGCGTGGCCTTCCAGGTAGCTCTCGACCTGGAATTCCAGCCCGAACGGATCCTCCTCGCCGGCGCCGGCCACCGGGATGGCCTCGTCCAGGCGCACGCGGCCGAAGCGGCCGTCCCACTCCAGCGCCGAGCGGTAGGTGATCACGCCCAGCTTGCGGGCGATGCGCATGCCCGATTCCGGGTACGTGGCGTCGTCGTACTCGCCGTTGTTCCAGTTCGGGTCCAGGCGGATCGCCTCGCGCTGCAGCGAACGCACCGCGATCGAGAACGGCAGGGCGCGGGCGCTGCCGGAGATGTTGATGTGGGCGCGGGCGATGCCCGGATGGCGCAGCAGCAGGGCCAGGGCGACCATGCCGCCCATCGAGTTGCCGACCACGCAGGCCAGCTGCCCGATGCCCAGGCCGCGCACGACCTCGGCCGCGGCGTCGCCGATGTCCTCCACCGACAGTTCGGGGAAGGACAGGCGGTAGGCCTGGCCGGTGGCCGGATCGACCGAAGCCGGGCCGGTGGAGCCCTTGCAGCTGCCCAGCGAGTTCACGCAGACCACGAACCAGCGATCGGTGTCGATCGGCTTGCCCGGGCCGACCATGTTCTCCCACCAGCCCGGGGTCGGGTCGGCGGCGCTGGAGGCGGCGTGGGCGTCCGGCGACAGGCCGGTGAGGATCAGCAGCGCGTTGTCCTTGCCGGGGGCGAGCGTGCCCCAGGTCTCGTAGGCCACGCGGGCGCCGTGGAGGACGCCGCCGCGCTTCATCGGGAAGGGCGAAGGCAGGGCGTGGAACTGCGTGCCCGGCGGGATGAATTCGTGGGGGGGGGCGACCATAGGGCCGGAGTTTACCGGCATCGGCCGCCACGCCCCACGGTCGGGGCGCGACGCAGCGTTACGGGGCGGGGGCGCCCAGCACCAGTTCGACCGGTCCGCTGGCCGGCAGGGCCACGCGCACCGGCGCCGATTCCAGGTCGCCTTCGCCGCGGGCGGCGCTGCCGCTGGCCGAGATCCGCGTCAGCACTTCCACTTCCTGCAGCGCCGACAGCTTCTGCGTCGGCATCGGGCTGTCGCCGTCGTCCAGCACCACTTCCAGCGGCAGGTCGGCCAGTGCATGGCGTTCGACCGCCACCGGCATCGGCGGGCCGTCGGGCAGGCGTGCGATCACGAACACGGTGGCATCGCCACGCAGGCGCACGCGTTCGGCGAAGGACGGATCCAGCGCGACCTTCACCGTCAGCGCATGCGTGCCGGCGGGCGCGGCAGCGCCTTCGGCACCGGCCGGCAGCGGCGGCAGGCCGGCTTCGGCGCGGGCCTCGTCGATCTGCACGCGCAGGCTGCGCGCGGTGGCCGCGTCGACCACCGGCAGCAGCGATTCCCAGGTCTTCGCCGCTTCGGCCGGCTGCCGCGCCTGGCGCTGGGCCACGCCCAGGAACCAGGTCGCGCGCTGGTGCGCCGGTTCGAGCTCCAGCGCCCGCTGCAGCCAGGCCACGGCCTGGTCGTCGAAGTGGCGCTGCGGATCGGCCAGGGCGCGCGACTCGGCGGCGTCGACCAGCAGGGCGGGCTCGTCCGGCGCCAGCTCCACCGCGCGCGCGTAGGCGTTGCGTGCCGCGACCGGGTTGCCCATCGCCGCCTGCGAACGGGCCAGCAGGGCCCAGCCGTCCGGCTGCGCGGGGTTGCGCTGCAGTTCGGCCTCCAGCTGCCTGACCGCTTCTTCGAGGCTCTCCGGCGCCTCGAAGGCCGGCGCGTCCAGCGCCGCTGGCGTGCCGACCACGCGGTACAGTGCCAGCGTCGCCAGGCCCAGCGCCAGCACGCCGGCGATCCAGGTGCGACGGGTCCGCCACAGCGGGCGCAGCACCCAGGCCAGCACGCCGAAGGTCAGCAGCGTGGCCACGGCCGCGAACAGCGCGGTCGGCGGGATCACCATTCCTGTTCTCCATCGTCGCCACTCGCCGCTGGCGCCTGCCGCGCGCGGCGGCGGACCACGTGCCAGAGCACGCCGGCGCCGGCCAGCAGCACCAGGCCCGGGCCGAACCACAGCAGCCAGGTGTGCGCGCCCACTTCGGGGCGGTACAGCACGAACTCGCCGTAGCGGTCGACGAGGAACTGCCTGATCTCCGCGTCGCTGCGGCCCTGGCGCATCAGCGCCAGCACTTCGCGACGCATGTCCTGGGCGATCTGCGCGTTGGAATCGGCCAGCGACTGGTTCTGGCACATCACGCAGCGCAGCTCGGCGGTCAGCGCGTGGAAGCGCGCCTCCTCGGCGGCGTCGGCGAACTGCAGCGGCGCCGGGTTGCCGGCCGGCTGCGCACGCCCGCCCGCCGCCGGCAGGGCCAGCGCCAGCCCGAGCAGCAACGCGCGCGCGAGGTGGATCATTGCTGGCGCTCCACCTGTTCCAGCGCCGGCAGCAGGCGTTCGGCCACGACCTGCTCGGTCAGGGGGCCGGTGTGCTTCCAGCGGACGATGCCGTTGCCGTCGACCAGGAAGGTCTCCGGCGCGCCGGCCACGCCCCAGTCCAGCGCGTAGCGGCCTTCCTGGTCGGCGAGGACGACGAAGAACGGGTTGCCGAACTGCTCCAGCCAGCGCAGCGCATCGGCCGGTTCGTCCTTCCAGTTGTAGCCGACCACGCGCACCCGACGGGTCTCGGCGAACTTCGTCAGCACCGGGTGCTCGTCGCGGCAGGCCGCGCACCAGCTGCCCCAGACATTGAGCAGGTAGGGCGCGCCGCGCAGTTCGGCCGAACCGACCTGCACCGACGGGTCGTGCAGGATCGGCAGGGTGAACTCCGGCGCCGGCCGGTCGATCAGCGCCGAAGGCAGCACGTCGCGCTCGGCGTCGCCGGAACGCATCACGCCGTACAGCATCAGCCCGACCAGGCCGACGAAGAACAGCGCGCCGATCACCACGGCGACAACGGGCAGGCCCTGCTGCGGGGCCGGTTCGCGGTTCGGGGTGGTCATGGGGACTTCTCCTGCGGAATGCGGCGGAAACGGCGGTCGGTCGCGGTCACCAGGCCGCCCAGCGCCATCAGGAACGCGCCGGCCCAGATCCAGCGCACGAAAGGCTTGATGTGGACGCGCACCGCCCAGGCGCCGTCGCCCAGCGACTCGCCCAGGGCCACGTAGACGTCGCCGAACAGGCCGGGCCGGATCCCGGCCTCGGTCATCACCTGGCCGCCGCTGGCGTAGGCACGCTTCTCCGGGTGCAGCAGGGTCAGCTCGCGGCCGCCGCGCTTGACCAGCACGTGGCCGCGGTCGGCCAGGTAGTTCGGGCCGCGCAGCTGGTCCACGCCCTGGAAGACGAACTCATGGCCACCGACCTGCAGCGACTCGCCCGGCCGCAGCGCCACCTCGCGCTGCACGTTCTGCGCTTCCACCAGCAGCGCGCCGGCGAGGAACACGCCGATGCCGACGTGGGCCAGGACCATGCCCCACATCTCCGGGGTCATGCGCCCGCCATTGGCCAGGCGGCTCCACACGAAGCGCGCCGTGCCGAGGATGACCCAGGCCGCGCCGGCGACGCCGAACGCGCTCTTCCACGCGCCCTGCGGCGCCATGAAGAAGGCGACCACGCCCATCACCAGCGCCGCCACCAGCCAGGGCAGCAGCATCGCCACCACGCGCGAGGCCTGGTCGCGCTGCCAGCGCGCCAGCGGGCCGAACGGCACCAGCGCCACCAGCGGCGCCATCAGCACGGAGAACAGCAGGCCGAAGTAGGGCGGGCCCACCGAGATCTTGCCCAGCTCGAGTGCATCGGCCAGCAGCGGGTACAGCGTGCCCAGCAGGATCATCGCGCAGGCGCTGGCCAGCAACAGGTTGTTGAGCAGCAGCAGGGTTTCGCGCGAGGCCGGCTGGAACCCGGTCCCGGCTTCGAGGCGGCCGGCGCGCAGCGCGTACAGCAGCAGCGAACCGCCGATGACCAGGCCCAGGAACACCAGGATGAACAGGCCGCGCGCCGGATCGGAGGCGAACGCGTGCACGCTGGTCAGCACGCCCGAGCGCACCAGGAAGGTGCCCATCAGCGACAGCGAGAACGCGGCGATGGCCAGCAGCAGGGTCCAGCCGGCGAAGCTGCCGCGCTTCTCGGTCACCGCCTGCGAGTGGATCAGCGCCGCGCCGACCAGCCACGGCATGAACGCCGCGTTCTCCACCGGGTCCCAGAACCACCAGCCGCCCCAGCCCAGCTCGTAGTACGCCCACCAGCTGCCCAGGGCGATGCCCACGCTCAGGAACGCCCAGGCGATGTTGGTCCACGGCCGGGTCCAGCGCAGCCAGCGCGCATCGATGCGGCCGTCCAGCAGTGCGGCGATGGCGAAGGCGAATGGCACCGAGAACCCGGCCCAGCCGACGTACTGCATCGGCGGGTGGATGATCATGCCCGGGTCCTGCAGCAGCGGATTGAGGTCGCGGCCCTCGGCCGCGGCCGGGATCAGCCGCTCGAACGGGTTGGAGGTGAAGATCAGGAAGGCGAGGAAGCCGAAGGCGACGATGCCCATCACCCCCAGCACGCGCGCCACCACCGCTTCCGGCAGGCGCCACGAGAACAGCGCCACCGCGCCGTTCCAGCAGGCCAGCACCAGGGTCCACAGCAGCAGCGAGCCCTCGTGCGAGCCCCACACGGCGGTGTAGCGGTAGACCAGAGGCAGCAGCGAGTTGGAGTTGGTCGCCACGTAGCGGACCGAGAAGTCCTGGCTGACGAAGGCGTACGTCAGCAGCGCGAAGGCGCCGGCGACCAGCGCCAGCTGGGCGAAGCTGGCCGGACGCGCGACCGCCATCCACGCGGCATTGCCGCGCTGGGCGCCGGCGATCGGCAGCACCGCCTGCAGCAAGGCCACCAGCAGCGCCAGGACCAGCAGGACCTGGCCAAGTTCAGGAAGCATGGTTGCCTCCGCGCACGCCCGCGTGGCGGTGCGCGCCACCGCGCGCCGCGGTCAAGGCGCGGCCTCCGCCGCCGGCACCTGCACATCGTGCTTCTGGTGGGCGACGCCCATCTTGTCGGCCACTTCCTTGGGCATGTAGGTCTCGTCATGCTTGGCCAGCACGTTTTCGGCGACGAACACGCCGTCCTGCATACGCCCGGTGGCGACCACCGCCTGGCCTTCGCGGAACAGGTCGGGGAGGATGCCGGTGTAGACCACCGGCAGCTGTGCATCGCCGTCGGTGACCTTGAAGCGCGCGTCCATCGAGCCGGGCGCGCGCTCGAACGAGCCCTTCTCGACCATGCCGCCGAGGCGGAAGCGGGCGTGGTCGCCGGCCTCGCCGCGCAGCACCTCGGCCGGGGTGTACAGGTAGGCGACGTTGCGCTGCAGGGCCAGGGCGACCAGGGCGGTGGCCACGCCCGAGGCAAGCACCAGCACGGCCACGAACAGCAGCCGGCGGCGGCGGACCGGATTCATCGATTCAACTCCGTGGCCGGGCCGGGGGTGGCGGCCGGCTTGCGTTCGCGCCGCGCGCGCAGGCGCGCGGCACGCAGTTCGCGCCGCACCTGCAGGCGCGGCGCCAGGAAATCCCACAGGAACACCAGCGCGAACACCGCGTAGGCGCCGATCACGTAGGGCAGGTAGCTCATGCGCCTTCCCCGGCCAGCTTGCGCACCCAGTCCTTGCCGGCCTCGCGGCGCAGGTTGTCGGCGCGGGCGCGCGAAAGCAGCGACCCGGCGAACCAGAACTTGGTGCCGATCACCATCCACCACAGCGGCGCCATCATGCTCGGGTCCAGGCTGGACTGGCCGAACACGCGGATGGTCTGGCCCTGGTGGAGCGAGTCCCACCACTCGACCGAGTAGCGGATCACCGGCAGCAGGGCGACGCCGACGATGGCCAGCAGGCCGGCGGCGCGGGCCGAGGCGCGGCGGTCGTCGCCGGCGTGGTACAGGCCGATCACGCCCAGGTACAGGAACAGCAGGATCAGTTCGGTGGTCAGGCGCGGGTCCCAGTCCCACCAGGTGCCCCACATCGGCTTGCCCCAGATCGAACCGGTGGCCAGGGTGATCACGGTGAAGCCGGCGCCGATCGGCGCGCAGGCCATGGCCAGGATCTCGCACAGCTTGATCCGCCAGACCAGGGCGATGGCCGCGTACAGCGCCATCAGCCCGAACACGAACAGACTCATCCAGGCCGAGGGGACATGGATGTAGAGGATGCGGGCGCTGTCGCCCTGCTGGTAGTCGGCGGGCACGTGGAACAGGGCCAGCCAGGCGCCGACGGCCAGGGTCAGCAGCGCCGCGCCCCAGCACCACGGGGCCCAGCGCGCCGCGAAGCGGTCGAAGTACGGCGGTGAGCCGAGAAGGTGGAACCAGCGGATCACCGGGTTCATGGGGAAGTTCGCATCAGCTCGCGTTGGGCGCCGGCGGCCCTGGGACCACCGGACAGGCTCGAATGAGGCATTTTTCCAGACTCGGACCCCCGGGCCAAGGGAACGGGTGGGTCAAAGTGTCCGACCCCTTGCGGAGCAGGGCGGGAGTGCATCATCCCATGTATCCATGTTCGCCTCGCCGGCGGGCGGAGGCATTGATCGGGCGCAAGGCACGTGGGCCGGGGCGCGGAGCGAGCCGGCCAGAGGGCGCTGGAAGGGCCGGGTGCCGGCGTACGCCCCGGGGCGCGGGCTAGCGGGTCACGGCTCTGCTGTTCTGGATCCCTGTTGCGCTCCGGTTGGCAGGCCAGGCGTCGGGTGGGTGGCTGCTTCAGCGTCCGCTACAGCCACAGCCACAGCGACGGCAACTGCAACCGCAACGGCAACGGCAACGGCAACGGCGTTGGGGTGGGTCGGCTTCGGACGGAGCCGCGGTACTCCGGGGGTATGGCGCATCGGCTGGCTCCGCCGTCCATGACTCCGACAGCCGACCGCAGGCCATCCATGGCCTGCTTGCGCCATACCCCCGGTGCACCACGTCTTCGGGCGTGTTCCGGTTGTGGCTTCGTTTTATTTCCATCGCCTGACGGGATGGGCAGGGCTAGTGGTGAGGGTGGGTGTCCCGACAACCGTTGCGGGCTCCCGGCCCTCTCCCAACCCCTTTCCCGATGGGAGACGGGCTATCGATGGCATGGCCCGGGTAAGGGAAGCGCACCCGGCGGCCAGCGGCGTCGCGGGAAAGATTGCTCGACCGGCCGGGCATTGCAGGGCGCGGGCCCGAGGCTTTATCCGGCCACGCGCCTCCTGTAGAGCGGGGCTTGCCCCGCTGCTCCTGGCGGGTGCGGGCACGTCCAGCGTGGGAGTCGGGCAAGCCCGACTCTACAGGGAGCGGGCGCCCATCGGCGTCCCGACCGATGCGGGGGCGTGCTTTTCGCGGTCGATCGAAGCCACGTCGTCAACGCCCTCCGAGACGTCGTCCCAAGGGGGGCTGGCGCAAGCAGCACATGGATGTGCTGCGGTCGGCTGTCGGAGCCATGGACGGCGGAGCCAGCCGATGCGCCAGCCCCCCTTGGGGGGGGCGGCCCCGTCCGGAGCCCGTGCCCCGCATTTGCCTTCGGCTTCGGCTTTGGCCCCTCAGCCCTGGGCGATGCGGATCGCGGCGGCGGCGGCCAGCGGGGCCAGCACGGCGGAGGCCACGAGCATCGCCGCCATCAGCAGCAGGGAGCCGCTGGCGTCCAGGCCCTGGGCGCTGGCGGCGACGCTGCCGGCGCCGAATACCAGCACCGGCACGTACAGCGGCAGGGCCAGCAGGGCGACGAGGATGCCCGAGCGCTTCAGCCCCACGGTCAGCGCCGCGACCACCGCGCCGAGCAGGCTCAGCACCGGCGTGCCCAGCAGCAGGGTCAGCATCAGCATCGGCAGCTGCGCCCGCGGCAGGTACAGGAACTCGCCCAGCACGGGCACCACGACCAGCAGCGGCACGGCGGTGGTCAGCCAGTGGCCGAAGGTGCGCACCGTCACCAGCCAGGCCAGCGGCACCGGGGCGAGGATCCACTGCTCGAGCGAACCGTCCTCGGCGTCGCCGCGGAACAGGCTGTCCAGCGAGAGCAGGCCGGCCAGCAGCACCGCGACCCAGATCGCGTGCGGGGCGACGAAGTTCTCCAGCACCTTTTTTTCGCCACCGAGGACCAGGCCGAACATCACCACCACCAGCAGCGCGAACAGCGCCGGCTGCAGGGCGTCGCCGCGGCGGCGCCAGACCAGGCGCAGGTCGCGCAGGAGCAGGGCGCGGGCGGCCTGGAGCAGGCCGGGGCTGGCGCTCATGCGGACGCTCCCAGTTCGAGCATGCGGGTGCGCACCGGCGGCGCGGCATAGGCGCCGTGGGTGGTGAGTAGGGTGGCGCCGCCGTCGCGCAGGTGCGCCGAGACCATGCGGTTGACCAGGTTGATGCCGTCCAGGTCGAGGTTGGCGTAGGGCTCGTCGAGCAGCCACAGCGGCGCCGGCGACAGCCACATGCGGGCGAGGGTGACGCGCTTCTTCTGGCCGGCCGACAGCTGCCGCGCCGGGGCGTCCTCGTAGCCGGCCATGCCGGTGATGGCAAGGGCATCCTCCGGATGCTGGTGCGGGCGCTTGCCGTGCAGCCCGCACAGGAAGTGCAGGTTCTCCAGCACGGTCAGCTCGCCCTTCAGCGCGGGCAGATGGCCGAGGTAGGCGATGGCGTGGGCCCGGCGCGCCGGATCGGCGGGGCGGCCTTCGATCTCGATGCGGCCGGCATCCGCACGCAACAGGCCGGCGAGGACGCGCAGCAACGTGGTCTTGCCCGAGCCGTTGCTGCCCTGCACGAGCAGCGCCTCGCCGGCATCGACGGCGAAATCCAGCGGGCCGAACACCGGCTCCTCGTTGCGGGCGAACGCCAGGCCATGGGCGGCCAGCAGCGGGACGGAAGCGGTGTCGGTCATCGCCGCGCATTGTAGCGGCGGCATCGCGGCGGCGGCTTGCCCGGGCGCATTGCCGCCGCCTGCGTGTCGGCTAGCGGCGATGCGCGGAGGAGCGGGCGTCATGGGCGCACCCAGTCCACCCACGGCGAATCGGCCCCAGGCGGCCGCGGCAGGTACATGCGCAACCGCACCGCCGTCCCGGCGGACCAGTGCAGGATCCCCGCCTGCCCGTAACGGCGGGCGAGGGCGTCCGCATCATCGGTAGCCAGGTCGGCGACCAGCCAGCCGGGCTCGTGCCACTGGCCGCTGCCGTCGCTGTTGCTGGCCGCCAGGCGGCGCAGGCCCAAGGCGTCCAGGTCCGCCTGCAGGGCCGCATCGGCCCGGCGGTTGGCGGCCTCGTCGCAGGGCCGGGAGCCCGGGTTCCAGGCCGTGACCAGCGTCCAGCCGCGGGCCGGCAGCGCTTCCGCCAGCGCCGGCGGCGCCGGCACGCCGATCCGCAGCCGCAGCAGGCCGCCGGCCGCGTGCACTTCGTAGCGGGCCGCCAGGTAGGCGGCCAGCAGCGCGCCGGTGTCCGCCACGGGCACGGCGGCGGGCCGGGTTTCCACGCCTGGCTTCATGCCTGGAATGTACTTGTGCGCCATGCCCCATCATCCCCGGCCGGCGCCATTGCGTACACTCGGCCGTCCCCCCCACGCGATCCCCCACGAACCACGATGCCGCTGCAGACCCCACCGACCAAGCTGCCCCGGGTGGGCACCACCATCTTCACCGTGATGTCGCAGCTGGCGGCCGAGCACGGCGCGGTCAACCTCGGCCAGGGCTTCCCGGACTTCGCCGTGCCGCAGCGGCTGGTCGACGAGCTCGACAGGGCCATGCGCGACGGTCACAACCAGTACGCGCCGATGACCGGCATCCCGGCGCTGCGCCAGGCCATCGCCGGCAAGGCACTGCGCTGCTACGGCGCGCAGGTCGACCCGGACAGCGAGGTCACCGTCACCAGCGGCGCCACCGAGGCGATCTTCAACGCGATCCACGCGGTGGTGCGCCCGGGCGAGGAAGTGATCGTGCTCGACCCGGCCTACGACTGCTACGAGCCGGCGATCGACCTGGCCGGCGCGCGCGCGGTGCACGTGCCGCTGGACCCGGCGACCTTCGCGGTCGACTGGGAGCGGGTGCGCGCGGCGATCACCCCGAAGACCCGGCTGCTGATGATCAACAGCCCGCACAATCCGTCCGGGGCGATGTTCTCGGCCGACGACATGCGCGCGCTGTCGGAGCTGCTGCGCGATACCGGCATCCTGCTGGTGTCCGACGAGGTCTACGAGCACATCGTGTTCGACGGCCGCCGCCACGAATCGGTGCTGCGCTGGCCGGAGCTGCGCGAACGCGCCTTCGTGGTGTCCAGCTTCGGCAAGACCTACCACTGCACCGGCTGGAAGGTCGGCTACGCGGTCGCGCCACCGGCGCTGACCGCCGAGTTCCGCAAGGTCCACCAGTACAACGTGTTCTGCACCTTCGCCCCGGCGCAACATGCGTTCGCGGCGATGATCCGCGACGAGCCTGGGCACGACGAGCAGCTGGGCGCGTTCTACCAGGCCAAGCGCGACCGCTTCCGCGAGCAGCTGCTGGGCACGCGGCTGAAGCCGCTGCCGGTGCCGGGTGGTTACTTCCAGCTGGTCGACTACTCGGAAGTCAGCGACCTGCCGGACCATGAGTTCGTGAAGTGGCTGACGGTGGAAAAGGGCGTGGCCGCGATTCCGCTGTCGCCGTTCTACGAGGCCCCGCCGCCCGGCCAGCGCCTGGCGCGGCTGTGCTTCGCCAAGAACGAGGCGACGCTGGATGCGGCGGTGGAACGCCTGGCGGCGTTGTGATTGGGGGGCCGGGATTAGGGATTCGGGATTCGGGATTCGAAAAAGCAAACACAGAATCTCCATGCCGGGCCAGCCAGGAAAATACCGCGCTCACTAAGCAATAATCCCCAGTCCCCACTTTCAACGGACGCATGTCCGGTCATCCCGAATCCCGAAGCCCACCATGCCCGATCTCCGCATCTCCCTCGTCCAGGGCGACACCCGCTGGCACGACCCGGCCGCGAACCGCGACTACTACGGGGCGCTGATTGCGCCGCTGGCCGGCGCGACCGACCTGGTGATCCTGCCGGAGACCTTCACCAGCGGGTTCTCCAACGACGCGATCGACCGTGCCGAAGGCATGGACGGGCCGACGGTGGAGTGGATCCGTGCGCAGGCGAAGGCCCTCGACGCGGCGGTGACCGGCAGCGTGCAGCTGCGCACGCCGGAGGGGGTGTTCAACCGCCTGCTGTGGGCGACGCCGGACGGCGGGCTGCAGTGGTACGACAAGCGCCACCTGTTCCGTTACGCGGGCGAGCACAAGCGCTATGCGGCCGGGCGCGAGCGGCTGGTACTGGAGTGGAAGGGCTGGCGGATCAATCCGCAGGTCTGCTACGACCTGCGATTCCCGGTGTTCTGCCGCAACCGCTACGGCGTGGAGCGGGAAGGGGCGCTGGACTTCGATCTGCAGATCTTCGTCGCCAACTGGCCGGCGCCGCGCGCGCATGCGTGGAAGACGCTGCTGCGTGCGCGGGCCATCGAGAACCTGTGCTACGTGGCGGCGGTGAACCGGGTCGGCGTCGATGGCAACGGGCTGGGCTACGACGGCGACAGCGCGGTGATCGATTTCCTCGGCCAGCCGCAGGTGGAGTTGCACGGGCGCGAACAGGTGGCGACCACGACCATCTCGGCGGCGGCGCTGGCGGCGCACCGCGAGCATTTCCCGGCGATGCTGGACGCGGACGCATTCGAGCTGCGCGGGTAGAACCCTGTCAACCCCTCTCCGTGGGGAGAGGGGCTATCGGTGCCGGCGTCTTTGTAGAGCGGGCCTTGCCCCGCTGCCTTGCGTTACGTCGATTTGCCGGGCGTGGGCAGCCGGGCAAGCCCGGCTCTACGGGTCGCGCCTCCTTTCCCGCCTCTCTCCGGGAGAGGGGCAATGGGCACGCGGGCATCCTGTAGAGCGGGGCTTGCCCCGCTGCCTTTGCGTTACGTCGCTTCGCCAGGCGTGGGCAGCCGGGCAAGCCCGGCTCTACAGGGTGCGTCCTGCGCCCGTCTCCTGAAGGAGACGGGCTCGTCGATGCGGCTGAACCGCTGCCGACCTGGGGCGGGCTTCCTGCATGGGGCCGCGACATTGCCGTGCTATATGCTCGGCCGGCCATCCCGCCGGCCTGGTGCCGGCCCGTCACGGAGAGCATACATGATGCGATTCCCCCGAGTCCTGGTCGCCGGCCTGCTGGCGCTGGCCGCCGCCCCGGCCGCGCAGGCGGCCGGTGATGTCGACTGCAAGCTGCACTTCTCGATGTCCGGGTGGTCGGCGTTCTACAAGACCCAGCAGGGCAGCGGCACGGTCACCTGCGACAACGGCACCAGCATGCCGGTAAAGGTCAGCGCCAAGGGCGGCGGCATCACCTTCGGCAAGTCGCGGATCGAGAACGGCGTCGGCGAGTTCTCCGGCGTGCACAGCATCCGCGAGACGCTCGGCACCTACGCCGCGGCGGAGGCGCACGCGGGCGCGGTGAAGTCGAGCAAGGCGCAGGTGATGACCAAGGGCGAGGTGTCGCTGGCGCTGGCCGGCACCGGCAAGGGCTGGGACATCGGCGTGGCCTTCGGCAAGTTCGTGATCGAGCCGCGCTGAGCACGCGCGGCGCTTCCTGTAGAGCGGGGCTTGCCCCGCTGCCTTTGTACCGCTGCCTTTGCCCCGCGTCGCGTAACCCCGCGGTACAGGGACCCCGCATGAACGGGAACGGCCCGACGATGTCGGGCCGTTCCCGTATCTGCCTGCCGGCGCCGGGGGCTCAGCCCTGGCCGCGCGGGCCGCGGTTGCCGCCCGGAGCCTGGCTGCCGGGGGTGGCGTGGTCGGACGGGAAGTGCGGGGCGTTGCCCGGATGGCCGTACGGACGCGCGGCCTTGCGCGGGTTCTGGCCCTGGCCCTGGCCGCCGCCAGCGCCGCCCCCCTTGCCGAAGCGCTTGCCGCCGCCGCCCGGGCCTGCGTTGCGATGGCCGCTGGGGCCGGTGCTCACGCCTTCGGGCACGTACCAGGTGCGGAACGCGGCCGGGTTGCCTTCCGGCAGCGGCTTCAGCGCGCCCTTCTGCTTGCGCTGCTTGAACGGCTTCTGCGACTGCTTGGCCGCCTGCTCGCCGCTGACGGTCAGGCCGCCGTGCGGCTTCTTGCCGCCGCGGCCGCCACGACGGTCCTCGCGGACGTGATCGAAGCGGCGCAGCTCGCGGCCTTCGTCGGCGGTGTTGTGGCCGTTGACGTAGGCCTGGCCGGTGCCGCGGCCGCTGCCGACGTGCACGGTGGCCTTGGCGGCGCGACGCTGGCCGATCACCGGCAGCAGGGTCAGGGTGGACGCGCCGGCGTCCTCCAGGCCCAGCGACTTGCGCAGCGCCTCGACCTGCTCGGCCGGCAGTTCCTGCGAGTGGCCGCGCAGCAGTTCGCGCGGCAGGCCGATGTCGCCGTAGCGGGTGCGCTTGAGGCGGCTGACCTGGCAGCCCTGCGATTCCCACAGGCGGCGCACTTCGCGGTTGCGGCCTTCCTTGACCACGACCTTGAACCAGTCGTGCGAGTCGGTGCCGCCGATGCGCTCGATCTGGTCGAACCTGGCCGGGCCGTCCTCGAGGGCGACGCCCCGGGCGAGGCGGTCGACGATGTTGTCCGGCACCTTCTCGTGGCCTTCCGGGGCGCGCACGCGCACCACGTATTCGCGTTCGACCTCGTGCGAGGGGTGCATCATCGCGTTGGCGATCTCGCCGTCGGTGGTCAGCAGCAGCAGGCCGGTGGTGTTGATGTCGAGGCGGCCGATCGCGATCCAGCGCGCACCCTTCAGGCGCGGCAGGGATTCGAAGATGGTCGGGCGGCCTTCGGGGTCCTCGCGGGTGGTCACTTCGCCTTCGGGCTTGTTGTAGACCAGCACGCGCGCCGGCTCGGTCAGGGCCGAGGCGACGAAGGCCTTGCCGTCCAGCTCGACGCGGTCGCCGCTGCGGATGCTCTGGCCGACCTGGGCGGTTTCGCCGTTGACCTTGATCAGGCCGTCGGCGATGCGCTGCTCGAGCGCGCGGCGCGAGCCGAGCCCGGCCTGGGCCAGGACCTTGTGCAGGCGCTCCTCGAGCTTCGGCGCCGGGGCGGCTTCTTCGCCGCGCTTGAGCGACAGCTTGCCGAGGGGCTTGCGGGGGGTAGGTGCGTTCATCAGTTGGTGCTCCGGCCGGACGTTTCATCGTCGGCCTGTGTTGCGGGACCTTCGGCCTCGTCGGCTTCGGGCGGTGTGGAGGCGGGCTCGCCGGAATCGCCATCGTCGGCGTCCGCGGGCTCTTCCTGTTCGTCATCGCCGGCGCGGTCGCCGGTGGATTCGTTGGAGACGGCTTCGTCGCCGTCCTGCGTGTCTTCGCTGGCATCGCTGCCGGTGTCGCCGGCCGCTTCACCGGCACCGGCGGCAGTCGCGTCGTCCGCGCCTTCGCCGGCGGGCGCATCGTTCGCCGCTTCGCCCGGTGCGGCCGGCGCGTCGTCGTTGGCGACGCCGGCCGGGGCCGGGGCCGCGTCCGGATCCAGCGGCAGCTGCGGTTCCAGTTCGCCGATGTCCTTCAGTTCCGACAGCGGCGGCAGTTCGTCCAGTCGCTTGAGGCCGAAGTAGTCCAGAAACGCCTTGGTGGTGCCGTACAGCGCCGGGCGGCCCGGCACGTCGCGGTGGCCGACCACGCGGATCCACTCGCGCTCTTCCAGCGCCTGGATGATGTTGCTGCTGACCGCCACGCCGCGGACCTGTTCGATCTCGCCGCGGGTGATCGGCTGGCGGTAGGCGATCAGCGCCAGGGTTTCGAGGGTGGCGCGGGTATAGCGGGTCTTGCGTTCGGTCCACAGCCGCGCCACCCATGGGTGGACGTCGGCCTTGACCTGGAAGCGGAAGCCGGAGGCGACCTCGACCAGTTCGATGCCGCGGTCGGCGCAGGCCTCGCGCAGCTGTTCCAGCGCCGCCTCGACGCTGCCCGGCGGGGCCGGCTCGTCCTCGGGGAAGAGCCCGTGCAGCTGGGCAAGCGCCAGCGGCTGGTTGGCGGCCAGCAGGGCGGCCTCGACGATGCGGGTGATCAGCGCCTGGTCCATGGATCTCGCAGGTTCTGGTGGATGGGATGGCAGGTCCGCGGGTTCAGCCCGCGGCCGGCTCGTTGGCGGCGTCGCCGTCGTCGAACTCGCTGTGGAACTGCAGCGGTTCGTTGGTGTTGCCGACCGCCAGCGAGCGCACGTAGATCGGCGCCAGTGGGGCGTCCTGGACGATGTCCAGCAGCTGTTCCTTGGCCAGCTCCAGCAGGGAGAGGAAGGTGACCAGCACGCCGAGGCGGCCTTCCTCCGGGCTGAACAGCGTCTCGAAGCGGTGGAACTGGCCGTCGTCCAGCCGCTGCAGCACCTCGCCCATGCGCTGGCGGACGCTCAGCGCCTCGCGCTTGATGTGGTGGCCGCTGAACAGCTCGGCGCGCTTGAGCACGTCGTGCAGGGCCAGCAGCATCTCGCGCAGGTCCACCGGCGGCGGCAGCTTGACCACGGCGCGGTCCGGGACGAAGGCCTGCACCGGGGTGGTGTCGCGGTCCAGGCGGGGCAGGGCGTCCAGGTCCTCGGCGGCCTGCTTGAAGCGTTCGTACTCCTGCAGGCGGCGCACCAGCTCGGCGCGCGGGTCCTCCTCCTGGCCTTCCTCGGCCGGCGGCCGCGGCAGCAGCATGCGCGACTTGATCTCGGCCAGGATCGCAGCCATGACCAGGTACTCGGCGGCCAGTTCGAACCGCAGGTCCTGCATCACGTTGATGTAGTCCACGTACTGCCGGGTGATCTCGGCGACGGGGATGTCGAGGATGTCCAGGTTCTGGCGGCGGATCAGGTACAGCAGCAGGTCCAGCGGGCCTTCGAAGGCGTCGAGGATGACTTCCAGCGCGTCCGGCGGGATGTACAGGTCCTGCGGGATCTGCAGCAGCGGCTGGCCATGCACGACCGCCAGCGGCATCTCCTGCTGCTGCGGGGCGGGGGACGCCTGCGTTGTCGGGGTCGCGTCTTGCGCGGGTTCGGAACTCATCTGCTCGGAAGCCAGCCCGGAACGGAAGGCGGGCGGCGCCATACGGGCGTGCCGCGCCTGCGGTGGCGGACGTCGCCGGGAACAGCCGGGGACGGCGCCTTGAATACGTGCACATCAAGTCAGGCCCGGCACCGCAGGAGGGCGGTGGCCGATAGCCGGGGGGTCGTCTGCGTGTGGCGGGGAGGGGCAGCGATCGGTCGCCGGGAGTGGCAGGTGCCCGGAATATCCCTATGTGACGGGCTGTCCCCTGGTGTTCCCTTGCCGGCGGGCCGCTGCTTCCGGCCAACGTGTGAGCCAAGGGTACGCGCCGCGCCGGGTGCTGTCCAGCAGGCCGGAACGCCCGCGTGGCGGGCCGGAGGGCTGCGGTACATGCAGCCGGCGACTCCGCCGGTGGCAGTGGGTGGGGCGTCGGGGCGCAATGACGGGCGGTCGCCGTTGCATTGCTGCACTGCAGTATCAAATTTACGCCGTAGCTGATTGCCAGCGTTGGGCTAATGTATGCGGCACGGCTCTTTGCATTCATCCTGTAAACGATTACATTCGCGCCGTCGACCGAAAGCACGGACCGGAGGGGAAGCGGATGGGGCGCCAGGCGGTCACGATCCGCGACGTCGCGCGCGAGGCCAATGTCTCCGTGGCCACCGTCTCGCGCGCGCTCAACGGCCACACCAACGTGGCCGAACCGGTGCGGCAGCTGGTGCTGGAGGTCGCGCGCCGGCTGCGCTACAGCCCGCACGCGGCGGCGCGTAGCCTCAGCAGCCGCAGCACCCAGACCATCGGCGTGGTCCTGCCGGACCTGCATGGCGAGTTCTTCTCCGAACTGATCCGCGGGATCGACTCGGTGGCCCGAGCCTCCGGGCGCCACCTGCTGCTGTCCAGCTACCACGGCGACCCGGAAGAGCAGGCCGCCGCGCTGCGCGCGATGCGCGGACGGGTCGATGGCCTGCTGGTGATGTCGCCTTACGCCGGGCAGCCGGGTTTCCTCGCCGAGAACCTGCCGCAGCCGCTGCCGGTGGTGCTGATCAGCACCCGGCAGGCCGAGCCGGCCTGGCCGGTCTACGAGATCGACAACCATGCCGGCGCGATGGCGATGACCGGCCACCTGCTGTCGCTCGGCCACCGCCATATCGCATTCATCGGCGGACCCGAGCTCAACCACGATGCGCGCGAGCGCCTGCGCGGGTTCCGCGACGCGATCGCCGCGCATCCGGACGCGCGCGGCAGCGAGTTCGCCGGCGACTTCGACGAAGCCTCCGGTTTCCGCGCCGGCAGCGCGATCGCCGCCGGCGACCCGGCGCAACGTCCGGACGCGGTGTTCGCGGCCAACGACATGATGGCGCTGGGCTGCCTGTACGCGTTCGCGCAGGCCGGGCTGCAGGTGCCGCGCGACATCGCCCTGGCGGGTTTCGACGACATTCCGCTGGCGCGTTTCGTTCACCCGTCATTGACGACGATGCGGGTGAGTATCACCGAGCTTGGCGCCAACGCATTGAAACGGTTGCTGGCACAGATCGAGAGCGACGAACCGGCCACGGACGAACGCCACGTGCTGCTGCCGGAACTGGTCGTGCGCCAGTCCAGCGGCGGACAGAAGACCGCCACCGCGACGCTTGGCAGACAGAAGAAGAAATCCTGACGCTGCACCATCCTGGGAGGGACGCAACATGAACGGCAAACGTGAGAGCAGACCCGCAAGACGCCTTCTGGCCACGGCGCTGGCCACCTGCATCGCGTTCGGCGCGGCGCCGGCGATGGCGCAGAGCACCGGCGCCACCATCCGCGGCCACGTGATGGCCGATTCGGCCCCGGCCACCGACGCGGTGGTGACCGTGGTCAACACCACCACCGGCCTGCGCCGCACCGCGCGCGTGGGCGCCGGCGGCAATTACGCCGTCGCCGGCCTGCCGCCGGGCACCTACCGTATCGAGGTCCAGGCCGCCGGCCAGACCGCCACCCGCGAACTGACCGTCCAGGTCGGCCAGACCGCGACCCTGGACCTGGGTGTGGGCGGCGTGGCCGAGACCGCCGCGCCGGGCGAAGCCACCACTCTGGAAGCGGTGCAGGTGGTCGGCACCGCGGTGGAGACCCGCACTTCCGAGGTCGCCACCTACATCAGCAACAAGCAGATCGAGTCGCTGCCGCAGAACAGCCGCAACTTCCTCGCCTTCGCCGACACCGTGCCGGGCGTGCAGTTCATCACCGACGCCAGCGGCAACACCCGGCTGCGTTCCGGCGCGCAGAACGCCAACGCCGTCAACGTGTTCATCGACGGCGTGGGGCAGAAGAATTACGTCACCACCGGCGGCATCAGCGGCCAGGACACCAGTCGCGGCAACCCGTTCCCGCAGTCGGCGATCGGCGAGTACAAGGTCATCACCCAGAACTACAAGGCCGAGTACGACCAGCTCAGCAGCGCCGCGGTGGTCGCGGCGACGCGCTCGGGCAGCAACGAGTTCGAGGGCAGCTTCTTCTGGGACCGCACCCACACCGGCTGGCGCTCGCGCAGCCGCTTCGAGGAGCGCGAAGGCGCGACCAAGGCGGTGAGCAAGCAGGAGCAGTACGGCGTCTCCTTCGGCGGCCCGATCATCCCCGACGTGGCCCACTTCTTCGTCGCCTACGAGGCCAAGGAGTTCAGCAGCCCGCGCACCTTCAACCTCGGCCGCGGCTTCACCGTCGACCAGCTGCCGCCG
The DNA here is from genome assembly GCF_000513995.1 of Pseudoxanthomonas sp. J35. Classification (GTDB taxonomy): domain Bacteria; phylum Pseudomonadota; class Gammaproteobacteria; order Xanthomonadales; family Xanthomonadaceae; genus Pseudoxanthomonas. The sequence goes on along the minus strand of NZ_AZVB01000010.1, from coordinate 23,275 downwards.
GACCTGCAGGCCCAGTTCGGCACCGGCACCTATACCTCGCCGTTCAAGGAGGACCTGTATTTCGCCAAGATCGACTGGGCGATCGGCGAGAACCACTATTTCGAGCTGACCGGCAAGTACCGCGACGAGAGCGAGACCATCCAGGTCGAGGGGCAGCGCCTGCCGCCGGCAGCCACCCTCAACACCAACGAGGAGACCCGCGTCGACCTGCGCTGGCAGTGGACCTTCGGCGACTGGCTCAACGACGCGCACCTGACATGGGAAGACGCGTTCTGGAGCCCGCGGCCGGCGCGCTTCGAGCCCGGCTACTTCCTCAGCGACGGCAACTGGTGGGACACCATCGTCCGCAGCGGCGGCGGCGACAACTACCAGGACAAGGGCCAGAAGGGCTGGTCGTTCCAGGACGACCTGACCTTCACCGGCTTCTCCGGCCACACCGTGAAGATGGGCATCAAGTACAAGCGGGTCGACCTGGAGACCCTCGAGCAGAACCGCTACAACCCGCAGTTCTACTACGACATCCACGAAAGCCTGTCGGTGCCCACCCACGTGGAGTTCGGCGCGCCGGTGGCCGGTTACGGCGACGGCACGGTCAGCTCGGGCAACAAGCAGTTGGGCCTGTACGTCCAGGACGACTGGGAGGTCAACGAGCACCTGACCCTGAACCTGGGCGTGCGCTGGGACGTGGAGAGCACGCCCAGCTACGAGGACTACGTGACCCCGGCCGAGGTGGTCACCGCGCTGCAGAACTCCAACACCAACCTGCCCAACTCGGGCATCGACATCAACGACTACATCAGCACCGGCGGCAACCGCGACCCGGACCGCAACAACTGGGCGCCGCGCTTCGGCTTCTCCTACGACCTCAACGCCGACCAGCGCCACGTGGTCTTCGGCGGCGCCGGCCGCTCGTACGACCGCAACCTGTTCGACTACCTGCAGAACGAGATATCGAAGGGCAGCTGGGGCCAGTACGTCTACAACTTCAACACCCCGATGCACCCGTGCGCGGTCGGCGTCGACGCCACCTGCCGCGAGTGGGATCCGCGCTACCTCGACCCTGAGTTCCTGCGCGCCTCCTCGGTGGCCGGCAGCCGCGAGATCTTCCTGAACAACAACAACCTGGTGGTGCCGTATTCGGACCAGTACAGCCTGGGCATGCGCAACATGTTCGAGCTGTGGGGCCACGACTGGAACACCGAGGTGATGTACTCCTACGTGCGCAGCCACGACGGCATCGCCTTCCTGCTCGGCAACCGCCGCGACGACGGGCTGTTCTTCCCGCCGGATCCGCCGGGCGCCAGCGATCCGCCGCCGTGGGGGCAGGGCTTCGCGCCGTTCTCCAACCTGATCCTGGCGCAGAACGCGCTGGAGACCCGGACCAGGGCCGTGTACGTCAAGCTGGAGAAACCGTACACGCGCAACTCCGGCTGGGGCGCGACGCTGGCCTACACCTGGACCGATTCGGAGCAGAACAGCCCGATCGACGGCTGGCCGGGCGCGTTCAACGCCGAGTTCATCGAGGACTACGGCTGGTTCCCGGGCAAGGTGCCGGAGAACCGGGTGGTGCTGACCGGCATCTGGGACGGCCCGTGGGGCCTGACCTTCTCCGGCAAGGGCGTGTGGTCCGACGCGACCCCGCGCTACTACCAGAACTGCAACGTCTCGGCCTGGGCGTTCTGCCATTTCGACGCCTACACCCCGCGCGAGGACTTCAAGCAGCTGGACCTGGCGATGGAGAAGGTGTTCGACACCGGCAGCGACATCGCCCTGCGGATCCGCTTCGACGTGCTGAACGTGTTCAACTGGTCGAACTACTCCGGGTACGAGGACTGGCGCGGGGGCGCCGGCGAGCCGCAGAATCCGCTCTGGGGCACGCCGAATGCGATCGCCTTGCCGACCCGCACGTTCAAGCTGGGCATCGGCATCGACTGGTGACCGCGAAAAGCGCGGCGGCCGCCCCCGGCCACCTCTCCCGCCGGGGACGGTCGTCGCGTTTCCCGCCCCCGCCGTTCCACGGCGTGGCGGACAACCTGGCAGGGCGGGGGAGTGGCGTGGCATCGAGGGCGCAAGGGTGAAATGGCGGCAACTGGGAATCGCGGCGGGACTGGCCATGGCAATGTGGCTGCTGGCCGCCTGTGGACGTGAGCCGCCACCGCCGCCTGCCGCGCCGCCGCCGCCCAAGCCCGACGTGATCCTGATCGAACCGGTTCTGCCCGAGCGCCCGCCGCGGCCGGAGCTGCCGCCGCTGTTCCGCGACATCGAGAAGCGCACGTTCCAGTTCTTCTGGGACGTCACCAACGAGCAGAACGGCCTCACCCCGGACCGCTACCCGTCGCGGCCATTCGCCAGCATCGCTTCGATCGGCTTCGCCCTGACCGCGTACCCGATCGGCATCGAGAACGGCTGGATCAGCCGCACCCAGGCGGTGGACCGCACCCTGACCACGCTGCGCTTCCTGCGCGACATCCCGCAGGGCCCGCAGCGCACCGGGCGCGGCGGCTACCACGGCTTCTACTACCACTTCCTGGACATGCAGCAGGGCCACCGCTACGACAGCTGGGTGGAACTGTCGAGCGTGGACACCGCGCTGCTGATGATGGGCGTGCTGTTCGCGCAGTCCTACTACGAGGGCGAGGACCCGCGCGAGCGCGAGATCCGGCGCCTGGCCGACCAGCTCTACCGCAAGGTGGAGTGGACCTGGCTGCAGCAGCGCAAGCCGCTGATCTCGATGGGCTGGTTCCCGGAGAGCGGCTTCATCGAGCACGACTGGATGGGCTACAACGAGGCCATGCTGCTGTACGTGCTGGCGCTCGGTTCGCCCACGCACCCGGTGGACCCGGACGCGTGGACGGTGTGGACCCGTACGTACGACCACGACTGGGGCGTGTACTACGGCCAGGAGTACCTGTCGTTCGGTCCGCTGTTCGGCCACCAGTACAGCCACGTCTGGATCGACTTCCGCGACATCCAGGACCAGTACATGCGGGCGCGCGGGATCGACTACTTCCTCAACAGCCGCCGCGCCGTGCTGGCGCAGCGCGAATACGCCATCGCCAACCCGATGAAGTGGAAGGACTACGGCGAGAACGTGTGGGGCCTGACCGCCGGCGACGGCCCGCAGAACACCCGCCAGATTTACCGCGGCGAGGAGCGCGAGTTCCGCCACTATTCCTCGCGCGGCGCCGGCCTGCGCGAGAACTTCGACGACGGCACCATCGTCCCGACCGCGGCGATCTCCTCGATCGTGTTCGCGCCGGAGGTGGTGATCCCGGCCACCGAGGAGATGCACCGCCGCTACGGCGACTACCTGTACTCCAGCTACGGCTTCCTGGATTCATTCAATCCCAGCTTCGAGTTCGACATCCCGCTGAAGACCGGGCGCCTGGTGCCGGGCAAGGGCTGGGTGGCCAGCGACTACATCGGCATCGACCAGGGCCCGATCCTGGCGATGATCGCCAACTACCGGAACGAGTTCGTCTGGTCGGTGATGAAGAAGAACCCGTACATCCGCCGCGGCCTGGAACGCGCTGGCTTCCGCGGCGGCTGGCTGGCCCCGGAGGACGAGGAGGCCGCGCCGGTGGACGACGCCGCGCCGGGCTCCGCGGCCGCCCGCGCGCTGGGCGTGGCCGAGTCGCGCGCGGCGGCCGCCGAGGCGCAGAAGCAGCACGACCAGCCCGCCAGCAACCGGGCGCAGCCGCCGGAGTGAGCGGGCGCATGCGCCGGTTGCGGGAACGGTTGGGCATCGTCGCGGCGGCGCTGCTGGCGTCGGTGCTGCTCGCCGGCTGCGGCCGCCAGGAGGACGAGCCGCTGCGCTTCTGGGCGATGGGGCGCGAGGCCGAGGTGGTGGCCACGCTGCTGCCGGAGTTCGAGCGTGAGAGCGGGATCCGGGTGGAGATCCAGCAGGTGCCCTGGTCGGCGGCGCACGAGAAGCTGCTGACCGCCTTCGCCGCCGAGACCCTGCCGGACGTGTGCCAGCTGGGCAACACCTGGCTGCCGGAGTTCGCCACGCTTGGCGTGCTGGAACCGCTGCAGGGCAGGGTCGATGCGTCGGCGGTGGTCGCGCAGGACGACTACTTCCCCGGCGTGTGGGAAACCAGCGTGATCGACGGGGAGCTGATCGGCATCCCCTGGTACGTGGACACGCGCCTGCTGTTCTACCGCCGCGACCTGCTGCGCGAGGCCGGCGTCGCCGGGACCCCGCGCGACTGGGCCGAATGGGAACAGGCGATGGCCGCGGTCAAGCGCCACGTCGGCCCCGGCCGCTACGCGATCCTGATGCCGGTCAACGAGTTCGAGCAGCTGCTGTCGCTGGGCCTGCAGCAGGACGATCCGCTGTTGCGCGACGACGACACCCGCGGCAACTTCCAGAGCCCCGGCTTCCGCCGGGCGATGGCGTTCTACGCCAACATCTTCGAGCAGGGCTGGGCGCCGAAGATGTCGGAAACCCAGATCTCCAACGTGTGGGACGAGTTCTTCAACGGCTTCTACGCGTTCTACCTGTCCGGCCCCTGGAACATCCGCGAGTTCCGCAAGCGCCAGCCGCCGGCGCTGGCGGGGGAGTGGGGCACGATGCCGCTGCCGGGGCCGGACGGGCCGGGCGCGGGCATTGCCGGCGGTACCAGCCTGGTGGTGTTCCGCGATTCGCCGCGCAAGGAGCAGGCCTGGAAGCTGGTGGAGTTCCTGTCGCGGCCGGACATCCAGCAGCGCTTCCACGCCCTGATCGGCAACCTGCCGCCGCGGCGCAGCACCTGGGAACACCCGGCGCTGGCGCAGGACGAGCTGTCGCGCGCGTTCCGCGACCAGCTCGAACGCGTGCGCCCGGCGCCCCGGGTGCTGGAATGGGAGCGCATCGCCCAGGAGATGCGCATCGCCAGCGAACGCGTGGTCCGCGGCGGGCAGTCGCAGGACCAGGCGCTGCGCGAGCTGGACGAGCGGGTCGACGCGATCCTGGAGAAGCGCCGCTGGTTGCGCGAACGGGACCGGGCAGCGGCCGCGGGAGGGAGCACGCCATGAAGCCGTCCCTGGCCGGATGGGTGTTCGCGGCGCCGGCGCTGCTGGTGATCGGCCTGTTCTTCGGCCTGCCGGTGCTGTCGGCGCTGGCGCTGAGCCTGACCGACTTCGACCTCTACGCGCTGGCCGATCCGGCCAACCTGCGCTTCGTGGGGCTGCGGAACTACCTGGAGCTCCTGCAGGCGCCGATGTTCTGGAAGGCGCTGTGGAACACCACCTACTTCGTGGTGGTGGGCGTGCCGCTGTCGGTGGCGGTGTCGCTGGGCGCGGCGCTGCTGCTCAACGCGCCGGCCGCGCGCTTCCGCGCGCTGTTCCGCACCGCGCTGTTCGCGCCGGTGGTGACCACCCTGGTGGCGGTGGCGGTGATCTGGCGCTACCTGTTCCACACCAGCTACGGCCTGGTGAACTGGGCGCTGGGCCACGTGGGCATCGGCCCGGTCGACTGGCTGGGAGACCCGCGCTGGGCGATGCCGACCATCATCCTGTTCGCGGTGTGGAAGAACTTCGGCTACAACATGGTCATCTTCCTCGCCGGTCTGCAGGCGATCCCGCGCGACCTGTACGAGGCGGCGCGGATCGACGGCGCCTCGCGCTGGAAGCAGTTCCTGCACATCACGCTGCCGCAGCTGGGGCCGGTGCTGCTGGTGGTCGGGGTGATCACCGTGTCCGGCTACTTCCAGCTGTTCGCCGAGCCATACGTGATGACCCGTGGCGACCCGCTGCAGAGCACGGTCAGCGTGCTTTACTTCATGTTCGAGGAAGGCTTCAAGTGGTGGAACCTGGGTCGCGCCTCGGCGGTGGCGTTCCTGCTGTTCCTGATCATCCTCGGCGTGACCACGCTGATGCTGCGGCTGGGCCGCCGCAAGGAGCTGGTATGAGCCGCGAGGTCGGGCAGTTGCGCTGGCACGGACTGCTGGTCAACGGCGCGCTGCTGGCGCTGTCCGTGGTCAGCCTGGCGCCGCTGCTGTGGATGGTGGCGGTGTCGTTCATGCCCGCCGGCGAAGCCAGCCGCTTCCCGCCACCGCTGCTGCCGTCGCAGGCGAGCTTCGACAGCTACCGCGAGATGTTCGCGCGCACCGGCATGGCCAGGAACTTCGCCAACAGCCTGCTGGTGTCCTCGGCGATCACCCTCGGCTCGCTGCTGTTCAATACCCTGGCCGGCTACGCCTTCGCCAAGCTGCGTTTCACCGGCCGCGAGCGGGTGTTCCAGCTGTTGCTGGCGGCGCTGGTGATCCCGGCGCAGGTGGCGATGCTGCCGCTGTTCCTGATGATGAAGCAGCTGGGCCTGGTCAACAGCTACGGCGGCGTGGTGGCGCCGGCGCTGGCCAGCGTGTTCGGCATCTTCCTGGTGCGGCAGTACGCGCGCTCGATTCCCGACGAGCTGCTGGAGGCGGCGCGGATCGACGGGGCGGGGGAGTGGCGGATCTTCTTCCGCATCGTGCTGCCGATGCTCAAGCCGGTGCTGGTGACCCTGGCGATCTTCACCTTCATGGCCGCGTGGAACGACTTCATGTGGCCGCTGATCGTGCTGATCGACCAGGAGCACTACACCCTGCCGGTGGCGCTGGCCTCGCTTTCGCGCGAACACATCATGGACGTGGAGATGATGATGGCCGGCGCGGTAGTGACCGTGCTGCCGGTGCTGCTGCTGTTCCTGGTGCTGCAGCGTTACTACATACAGGGGCTGCTGCTGGGCAGCGTCAAGGGTTGAGGTGGTGGCGATGGCGGTGCGGAAGGGCGTGGTTGGCGCGGTACGCGGAGCCGGGTGGGCGCTGCTGGTGGCGGCCGGGTTCGCGGCGGCATCCGCGCAGGCCCAGCCGAGGCTGCTCGACGGGTTCGAGGATCCGGCGCCGTGGCGCGTGGTCACTTCCAACCAGGTCAGCGGCTCGATCCGCCAGGTCGAGGGTGTCGAGGGCGGCGCGCTGTGCCTGGACTACGACTTCAACGGTGTGTCCGGCTACGTCGGCCTCCAGCGCGACCTGCCGCTGGAGTTCCCGGAGAACTACCGCTTCGGCTTCCACCTGCGCGGCGATTCGCCGGCCAACGACCTGCAGTTCAAGCTGGTCGATGCCAGCGGCGACAACGTGTGGTGGGTGAACCGGCCGCGCCTGGCCTTCCCGGGGGAATGGACCGGGGTGCGCTACCGCAAGCGCCATATTGACAAGGCCTGGGGCCCGGACCCCGACAAGGTCCTGCGGCGCAGCGCGAAGGTCGAGTTCACCGTCTACAACAACGCCGGCGGAGCCGGCTCGGTCTGCTTCGACCAGCTCACCCTGGAGGCGTTGCCGCCGGATCCGCAGACCCCGCCGCGGGCAATGGCGGTGGTGGCGAGTACCGCGCAGGCCACGGCGGGACGCGCGATCGATGGCGACCTGGCCACCGCCTGGGAAGCCCGCGGCCAGCAGCGCCTGGTGCTGGACCTGGCCGAGGTACGCGAGTTCGGCGGACTGCGACTGCACTGGGCCGACGCGGAACGGCGGCCGGCGCGCTACCGGATCGAGCTGGAAGACCTGGGCGGCGACGGCTGGCGCGAGGTGCGCCGCGTCGACGAAGGGCGCGGAAAGACGGACTGGATCGCGTTGCCCGAAGCCGAGGCGCGGCGCATCGCGCTGGTGTTCGAGAGCGGCCGCTACGCGCTGGCCGAGGCGCAGGTGCAACCGCTGGCCTTCTCCGCGCATCCGAACGACTTCATCAAGGCGGTGGCGGCCGACCTGCCCCGCGGCTGGCTGCCGCGCGGGTTCAGTGGCGAACAGCCGTACTGGACCATCGTCGGTATCGATGGCGGAGTGGAGCAGGGACTCATCGGCGAGGACGGCGCGGTCGAGGTGGCGCGCGGCGGCTTCAGCATCGAGCCGTTCGTGGTCGACGACGGCCGGCTGCTCACCTGGGCCGACGTGCGCACCGGGCAGGGACTGCCGGACGGTGGACTGCCGATGCCGGAGGTGACCTGGACGTTGCCGGAGGCGGCCGGGGGCGCGAAGCCGATGCTGGAGGTGCTCGCTTTCGCCCAGGGTACGGCGGCGGACTCGCAGCTGGTGGCGCGCTACAGGCTCGCCAACCCGCATCCGCAGCCGCGCGACTTCGTGCTTGCCCTGGCGGTGCGGCCGCTGCAGGTCAACCCGCCGAGCCAGTTCCTCAACACCATCGGCGGCATCAGCCCGATCCGCCAGCTGGCCATTGCCGGCGGGACGGTGGTGGTGGACGGAAGGCCACGCGTGTTCGCGGCGCCGGCGCCGGATGCCGGCTTCACCACGCCCTTCGATGCAGGGCTGGAGGTAATGCGGCTGGCCGACGAGGACATCCCCGGGGCTGCCGGGGTGGACGATCCCACCGGCCTGGCCTCGGGCATGCTGCTGTACCGCTGGCGGCTGGCGCCGGGCGAATCGCGCGAGGTCGCGCTGGTGGCGCCGCTGTCCGGTGCGGCCCGTATCCCCGAAGGATTCGACGTCGCGCGTGCGACGGCTGAAGCGGAGGCGTACTGGCGCGACCTGCTGGGCCAGGTCCGGCTGCGCCTGCCCGCGGATGGCCAGGCCTTCGCCGACACCGTGCATACCGCGCTGGCGCACATGCTGGTCTCGCGCGTCGGTGCGCGGCTGCAGCCGGGCACGCGCTCCTATTCGCGCAGCTGGATCCGCGACGGCGCGATGATCTCGGAAGGCCTGCTGCGCCTCGGCCGGCCCGAGGTGGTGCGCGGCTACCTGGAGTGGTACGCGCCGTTCCAGTTCGACAACGGCAAGGTGCCGTGCTGCGTCGACGACCGCGGCAGCGACCCGGTACCGGAGAACGACAGCCATGGCGAACTGGTCTTCAACATCGCCGAGTACTGGCGCTACACCGGCGATCGCGCCTTCCTGGAGAAGATGTGGCCGCACGTGGCAGGCGCGTTCGCCTACATGGAACAGCTGCGTGCCAGCGAGCGCACCGATGCCAACCGCAGGCTCGACCCGGCGTTCTACGGGATGATGCCGGTGTCGATCAGCCACGAGGGCTATTCGGCCAAGCCGATGCACTCGTACTGGGACAACTTCTGGGCGCTGCGCGGCTACAAGGATGCGGTCGAGATCGCGCGGGCGCTGGGCCGGGACGACGATGCCCGGCGGATGGCCGCCGCGCGCGACGAGTTCCGCGCCGACCTGGCCGCCTCGCTGAGCGCGGCGACGCGGCGCCACGGCATCGGGTACCTGCCTGGCGCGGCCGAGCTCGGCGATTTCGACCCGACCTCGACCACGATCGCGCTGGCGCCCGGCGGCGAGCAGGACTGGCTGCCGCACGACCTGCTGGAGAACACTTTCGAGCGTTACTGGCACGAGTTCGTGCAGCGCCGCGACGGCCAGCGCGAATGGAAGGACTACACGCCATACGAGTGGCGCAACGTCGCCGCCTTCGTCCGCCTGGGATGGCGCGAGCGCGCCTGGGAGGCGGTGGAGTACTTCTTCAGGGATCGCGCGCCACGGGACTGGAACCAGTGGGCCGAGGTGGTTTCCTCGACCCCGCGCAAGCCGTTCTTCGTCGGCGACCTGCCGCACGCATGGGTGGCCTCGGACTTCCTGCGCTCGGCGCTGGACATGTTCGCCTACGCGCGCGAGCGCGACGACAGCCTGGTGCTGGCCGCGGGCGTGCCGGTGGCCTGGTTCGAAGGCGAGGGGATGGCGGTGGAAGGGCTGTACACGCCGCACGGTCGCCTCGGTTATTCGCTCCGGCGCGATGGCCGCTGGCTCGATCTGCAGGTGGATGCGGGCAGCGGGATCCCGCGTGGCGGGCTGGTGCTGCCATGGCCGTATGCGGGTACGCCGGGAGCCACGACCATCGATGGGCGTCCGGCGAAGTGGTCGAACGGCGAGCTGCGCATCGACCGGCCGGGAGCGAAGGTGCGGATCGAGGTGGGCGACACGCAGTAGGCGACGGGCCGGGTGGCGTCCGCCGGGTAGGTAGAGGGCGGGAGCAGCGGGGCAAGCCCCGCTCTACGGTGGAGGTGGCATGCCGCGCGTGGCCATCCGTTTGTGGACCGTGCCCCTGGCGATCGCGCTGCTGCTGTTCGTGGCCGTGCACCTGGCCTGGTGGCTGTCGCTGCACCTCCTGCAGGCCTGGGCCTGGCGCGGCCAACGCCTCGTCCTGTCGCTCGATCCGTAGCCCGGATAAGCGCAGCGCATCCGGGGAGGTGTGCGACAGGCGCTTGGCCAGGAATGGCACGCAGTCACCGGGATGCGGCGTGCGTTCTTGGGGGTTACGTGCATAGCAAAAGCACAGCAACGGCAACGGCAAAGGCAAAGGCCGCGTCGGCTTCGGACGGAGCCGCGGCAGCACGGGGGTATGCCGCATCGCGCGGTTCCGCCATCCTTGGCTCCAACGCGCGAACGCAGCACATCCATGTGCTGCTTGCGGCATACCCCCGCGCTACCGCGTCTTCAGTCGCTTTCAGGTCGTGGCTTCGCTCGTTCCTCTTCTCCCTCCCGGTGAGGCGGCATATCTGCGCGCGACTGGCGCGTGCCGTCGAACGCCCGCGTCCCGTGGTCGTGGGCCTGGGCGCGGAGCGGGGGGGCGTGAGGGTCGGGTGGCCAGCGGCGCCGGTGTACCTACCTCTCCCTAACCCCCTCTCCCGGTGGGAGAGGGGCTCCAAGCTGGCACTTCATACGTAGCCAGCCATGGCAGCGGCGTAGCAGGGCATGGCTCCCCGGATGCGGCCTACGGCCCCGTCCGAGGCCGGCATGCGCCTTTGCTGTTGTGGTTGCCGCGCTATCGCCGCTCGGGGACCGGCCGGCCGGTTGCCCTTGCAGGCCTTCCCGGATGCGGCCTTATCCGGGCTACGACCTTCGGGTTCTCAACGGGCGCGGACCGAAGCGACGATGCCCGCCGCCTTGGCCGCGCTGGCCTCGACCTTGTCCCATTCGCCGGCCTTGAGCCAGTTCTTCGGCACCATCCACGAGCCGCCCACGCAGACCACGTTGGGCTGGGAGAGGAACTCGGCCGCGGTGTCCTCGGTGATGCCGCCGGTGGGGCAGATCTTCAGCTCGGCCAGCGGGCCGGCCAGGCCCTTGAGCATGGTGATGCCGCCGACGGCGGTGGCCGGGAACAGCTTGCACACGCGGAAGCCACGCGCCATCAGCGAGAGGAATTCGGTCGGCGTGGCGCCACCCGGCACGACCGGGATCTGCGCCTTGGCCAGCGCATCGGCCAGCTCCGGCGGGGTGCCGGGGGTGACCAGGAAGTCGGCACCGAGCTCGATGCACTTCTGCATCTGCTCGACGGTGAGCACCGTGCCCATGCCCACGGCGATACCGGGCAGTTCCTTCTTCAGCGCGACCAGCGCGTCGAGCGCAGCCGGCGTGCGCAGGGTCAGTTCGATCGCGGTGAGCCCGCCCTTGAGCAGCGCGGCGGACAGCTTGCGCGCCTCGTCGACGCTGTCGGCAGTGACGACCGGCAGGATGCCGGACCTGCGCAGCAGCTGTTCGGCCTGGGACTGGGTGTCGGCGATGCTCATGGGGCGTGGAACTCCAGGATGCGGGGGTGGGGCGATTCTACCCGCCTCCATTGCGGGGACGGATGTCGGTTGCGGCTGCATCCATCAGCGCGCGGTCGCTGCCGGCGATGGCGCGCCGCCAGGCGGCGCGCCAGGTGCGGGCTCAGGCGTCCTTCGAATCGTGCGGCGCCAGTGCGGCCTCGCTGTCGCAGCCGAGTTCGTACTCGGCGTCGTAGTCCCAGGCGCTGCCGTCGTGGGCGGGCGGGCCGCAGGAGATCGACAGCGCGCCCTGGTCGGCCGGGCCGACGTTGGCGCGGTTGAAGGCGAACAGATTGCGGCCCAGGTCGTGGGCGACCGGGCTGGTGTTCGGCGCCACTTCGCGCGCGGCGAACTCCTGCGGATCGACCAGCACTTCCAACGTGCCGGCCTCGCTGTCGAGGCGGACGATGTCGCCGTCGCGGACCTTGCCGATGGCGCCGCCACGCGCCGCTTCCGGCGTCACGTGGATCGCCGCGGGGATCTTGCCGGAGGCGCCGGAGAGGCGGCCGTCGGTGACCAGCGCGACCTTGCGGCCCTGGTTCTGCAGCATGCCCAGCAGCGGGGCCAGCGAGTGCAGCTCCGGCATGCCGTTGGCGCGCGGCCCCTGGTAGGTGACCACGGCAACGAAATCGCGCGGCAGCACGCCGGCGGCGTGCAGCTTGTTGAGCTTCTGCGGCGCGTCCACGACCACCGCCTGCGCTTCGATGAAGCGGTATTCGGGCTTGACCGCCGACAGCTTGATCAGGCCGCGGCCGATGTTGCCGCGGAGCAGGCGCAGGCCGCCCTGCGCCTCGAACGGCGCCGCCACGGTGCGCACCACGGTCTCGTCGGCCGACACGGTCGCCGACGGCGCGGAGGACAGCATGCCGTCCTCGAGCCGCGGCTCGCGGGTATAGGCGCGCATGCCCTCCGGGACCACGGTGGTGAGGTCGTGCATGAGGCCCGCGTCGAGCAGCTCGCGGAACACGAACGGCACGCCGCCGGCGGCCTGGAAGCGGTTCACGTCCGCCTCGCCGTTGGGATACACGCGCGCCAGCAGTGGCACCACCTGCGAGATCTGGTCCATGTCGTCCCAGGTCAGGACGATGCCGGCGGCGCGGGCCACGGCGATCCAGTGGATGGTGTGGTTGGTCGAGCCGCCGGTGGCCATCAGCGCGACGATGGCGTTGACGATGGCGCGCTCGTCGATCAGCCGGCCGAGCGGACGGTAGTCCTCGCCCAGCGCGGTCATCTGCAGCACGCGGCGCACCGCCTCCTCGTCCAGCGCCTGGCGCAGCGGCGTGCCCGGGTTGATGAACGAGCTGCCCGGCAGCTGCACGCCCATCGCCTCCAGCAGCACCTGGTTGGAATTGGCGGTGCCGTAGAAGGTGCAGGTGCCCGGCGAGTGGTAGGACTGCGCCTCCACCTCCAGCAGTTCCTCCCGGGTGGCCTCGCCGGCGGCGTAACGTTCGCGCACCTCGGCCTTCTTCTTGTTGGGGATGCCCGGCGGCATCGGCCCGGCCGGGACGAACAGCGCCGGCAGGTGGCCGAAGGCCAGCGCGCCGATCAGCAGGCCCGGCACGATCTTGTCGCAGATGCCCAGGTACAGGGCGGCGTCGAAGGCATCGTGGCTGAGGCCGACCGCGGTGCCCTGGGCGATCACGTCGCGCGAGAACAGCGACAGCTCCATGCCCGGGCGCCCCTGGGTGACGCCGTCGCACATCGCCGGCACGCCGCCGGCGACCTGGGCCGTGGCGCCGAGGCTGCGGGCGAGGGCGCGGATGCGCTCGGGGTAGGGCTCGTACGGCTGGTGCGCCGAGAGCATGTCGTTGTAGGCGGTGATGATGCCGAGGTTGGGCGTGGCCGCGCCGCGCAGGCGGGCCTTGTCGTGGTCGCCGCAGGCGGCGAACACGTGGGCCAGGTTGGCGCAGCTGAGCCGGGTGCGGTTGGGACCGTTGCGCACGGCCTGCTCGATGCCGGCCAGGTAGGCGGCGCGGGAGGGCGCGCTGCGCTTGCGGATGCGCTCGGTGACCGCTTCGATCTGGGGATGCAGGTTCATGGGCGTATGGCTGGTGAAACCCGGGGGGAAGGCCCTGCGGCCATTCTAGGCAGGGCCGGGGAGGCGACTCCGTGCAGGGCGTGCATGGGTCGGGTCAGGACGGGGCGCACGCGCCGCGGGGCTGCGGTCAGGGGCACCAGTGCACCCGCAGCGGCTCGATGCCGAGGCCCAGCGCCACGCGGATCGGCAGTTCGCGCACATCGTCGCCGGCTAGCGCGCGTTCGAACACCTCGCGCTTGGTCTGGCCGCGCAGCAGCAGCAGGCGGTGGCGGGTGCGGGCCAGGCCGGCCGGGGTCAGGGTGATGCGCAGCGGCCATTCGCCGGCCACCGGGCAGCCGGTGGCGTCGAGGGCGGCGTAGGGCTGGTCGCTGGCCAGCACGCGGTCCAGGTCGGCCGAGCCGGGGAACAGCGAAGCGGTGTGGCCGTCGTTGCCCATCCCCAGCACGGCCAGGCAGGCGTCGGCGGCGTGGCTGGCCTCGAGGTTGGCCGCGTGCACCGATTCGGCCAGGGTCAGGCCTTCGCGCACCAGCGGCTCGAAATGGCCGACGTCGGCGCGCTCCAGCAGGCTCTCGCGCACCAGGCGGGCGTTGCTGGCGCTGTCGCGCGGCGACAGCCAGCGTTCGTCGACCAGGCCGACGGTGACCTTCGGCCAGTCCAGCGGCGCGACCGCGACCTGCTCGTAGACCGGTGCAGGGGTGGTGCCGCCGGACAGCAGCATGCGCGCCTCGCCGCGGATCGCCAGCTCCACGGCGAGGATGCGTTCCATGTCCGCCGCGACGGCGTGGATCCACGCCTCGGCGTCGCGGTGCTCGAACCATTCGACGCGCGGGTCGGCCTTCATGCCGCCGCCTCGCGCTTCAGCAGGTCGACCGCGTAGGCCGCCGCGCCGAGCAGGCCGGCGCGCGGATGCATCACCGCCAGCGAGGGCACGCGGGCCATGTTCGGCGAGAACCGGCCCTTGTACTCGAAGCGCTGGCGGAAGCCGGAATGGCGCAGCGAGTCGAGCATCTTCGGTACCAGGCCGCCGGTGAGGAACACACCGTCCCAGGCGCCCAGGGTCAGCACCAGGTCGCCGGCGATGGCGCCGAACAGCGCGCAGAACACGTCCACGGCGCGCATGCCCAGGGCGTCGCCGGCGGCGGCGCGGGCGGTGATGTCCTTCGGTTCGAGCAGGCCCGGATCGACGCCGGCGATCTCGCACAGCGCACGGTGGATGTTGACCAGGCCCGGGCCGCAGATCAGCCGTTCGTTGGAAACGCGGCCGAACTGCGCCGAGAGGATCTCGAGGATGCGGATCTCCTCCGGCGTCCCCGGCGGGAAGCTGACGTGGCCGCCTTCGGTTTCCAGCGGATAGCAGCGGCCGTCGCGGATGATCAGGCCGCCCACGCCCAGGCCGGTGCCCGGGCCGAGCACGGCGTAGGTGCGCGGCTCGCTCAGCGGAGCCGGGGCCCAGCCGGTGCCGCCGATCGGCACCACGTCCTCGGCGCGGAACAGGCTGATCGCCATCGCCTGCGCGGCGAAGTCGTTGACCAGGTGCACCTGGTCGAAGCCGAGCATGTCGCGGGTGCGGGTGCGCGAGATCACCCAGGGGTGGTTGGTGATCCGCGCCTCGTCGCCGTCCACGCGCCCGGCCACGGCGAACACGCCGCGGCGGGCCTCGGCGCCGACCTGTTCCAGGTAGTGGCGCGCGGCGTCGGCCAGCGACGGGAACTCGGCGACCGCGAACTCGCGCACGCTGTCGTCCAGCAGCGGGACGCTGGCGTCCGGATCGGCCAGGGCGAAACGGGCGTTGGTGCCGCCGATGTCGGCGATCAGCAGGTGGCCGGCCATGCTCACGCCTCGCGCCGCGGGACGATCGCGTCGAACTGCGCCGGCAGGAACGGCAGCGCCTCGCGCGGGCCCCAGGTACCGGCGGGGTAGTACTCCAGCGGCACGTCGCCGGCCTTCCAGCCCTCGACCACGCTGTCGATCCAGGCCCAGGCGGCCTCGACCTCGTCGTTGCGCACGAACAGCGCGTGGTTGCCGTGCATGGCGTCGAGGAACAGGCGCTCGTAGGCGATGCGGCGGTTCTGCCCGGTCTGCGAGGACAGTTCCAGCTCCAGCGGATGCAGTTCCAGCGTGCCCCATTCCGGGCCGGCCAGGCTGCTCATCAAGCCCAGCTCGATGTCCTCCTGCGGCTGCAGGCGGAAGGTGAGGCGGTTGGGCGCCGCATGCGCGCCATCGGGGCGCTCGAACAGCCAGTGGGTGACCGGCTTGAGCGTCACCGTCACCACCGTGGAGCGCTCGGCCATGCGCTTGCCGGTGGCCAGGTGGAACGGCACCCCGGCCCAGCGCCAGTTGTCGATGTGCGCGGTGACGCCGACGAAGGTTTCGACATCGCTGTCATCCGGGGGCATGTAAGCCTGCACCGGCTGGCCCTCGATCGTCCCCGCGATGTAGCGGGCGCGCACGCTGTGGCGCTGCGCCTCGGCGGCGGTGAACGGGCGCAGGGCGCGCAGCACCTTGACCTTCTCGTCGCGGATGCGGTCGGCGGCCAGCGAGGCCGGCGGCTCCATCGCCACCAGGCACAGCAGCTGCAGGATGTGGCTCTGGACCATGTCGCGCAGCGCGCCGGAGCGGGCGTAGTAGGAATTGCGCCCGTCCACGCCCTCGGTCTCGGACACCAGGATGTTGACCGAGTCAATGTAGTTGCGGTTCCACACCGCCTCCAGCAGGGTGTTGGCGAAGCGCAGGGCCAGCAGGTTCTGCACCGCCGCCTTGCCCAGGTAGTGGTCGATGCGGAAGATCCGGTCCTCGTCGATCAGCCGGCCGATGGTGGCGTTGATCTCGCGCGCCGAGGCCAGGTCGTGGCCGATCGGCTTTTCCAGCATCAGGCGGTTGGGCGCCTTGAACGCGCCGCCCAGGGCCAGGCCTTCGCAGGTGCTGATGTACAGGCCCGGCGGGATCGACAGGTAGCTCACGCAGGGGCGGTCGACGCAGTCGGCCACCGCCTCGGCCACCGATGCCGGCGTGCGCATGTCCACCGAGCGGTAGTCCACCCGCGCCAGGAATTCCTCGACCTGCTCCGCCGTGGGCGTGTAGTGCGACAGGGTGGCGAAGCGCTCACGCAGGATCTGGCGGAACTTCCCGGTGTCGTGCGGCGACAGGGCCAGGGCGCGCACGCGGAAGTCCGGCGGCAGCAGGCCGTCGCCCTGCAGGCGCAGCAGCGAGGGAAACAGGTAGCGCTGCGCGAGGTCGCCGGTGGCGCCGAACAGCAGCAGGGTGTCATGCATCCGGTGGGCTTCCGTGGCGTTCGACATCGGGTCCGTGGATTCTCTGGAGGCCGCGGCGCCCGCCTTGGCGGGCGCGCGGAAGGGCGGCGGGGGATGGCGTGGGGACACGCCTGGTCGCGTGCAAACCATTGGAATATCGCCGTGCGGCAAGCCTCTTGTCCAGTGGTCAGGAACGTCTCCGTGGAAACGGTTCTTCCATGCCGCGGCGCACGGTCGGGCGCCTCCGCGGCGGCGGTCGCCATCGCCGCCACAGCGTGACATCATCCCGGCGTGCGCGGACGCCGTATACCGTGTCCGCATACGTATTCCTGCGGAGGCGTGATGGCGGGTTTGCAGCTGGACCGGGTGCGCAAGGTCTACGACAACGGCCAGGTGGCCGTGGACGGCGCCACCTTCGACATCGCCGACGGCGAGCTGATGGTCCTGGTTGGGCCGTCCGGCTGCGGCAAGTCGACCCTGCTGCGGATGATCGCGGGGCTGGAGGAGATCACCTCCGGCACCCTGAGGATCGGCGACCGCGTGGTGAACGACGTGGCCCCGAAGGACCGCGACATCGCCATGGTGTTCCAGAGCTACGCGCTGTACCCGCACATGACCGTGGCCGAGAACCTGGCCTTCGGCCTGAAGCTGCGCGGCCTGCCGCGCGCGGAGGTGGAGCGCCGGGTCGGCGAGGCGGCGGCGATGCTGGGGCTGCAGGACATGCTCGGCAAGAAGCCGCGCGAGATGTCCGGCGGCCAGCGCCAGCGCGTGGCCCTGGGCCGGGCGCTGGTGCGCGAACCGGCGGTGTTCCTGCTCGACGAGCCGCTGTCCAACCTCGACGCCAAGCTGCGCCATTCCACCCGCACCGAGATCGCGCGCCTGCACCAGCGCCTCGGCGCGACCATGGTCTACGTCACCCACGACCAGGTCGAGGCGATGACCCTGGGCCAGCGCATCGTGGTGCTGGACGCGGGCAAGGTGCAGCAGATCGACACGCCGATGGCGCTGTACGAGCGCCCGGCCAACCTGTTCGTGGCCGGTTTCCTCGGCAGCCCGGCGATGAACGTGCTCGAGGGCGAACTGCAGGCGGTCGAAGGGTTGCGCCTGGTGCTGGACCGGCAGGGCCAGGTGCCGCTGCCCGGGGCCGAAGTGCCGCCGTCCTGGCTGGGCCGGCGGGTGGCGCTGGGCGTACGCCCGGAACACCTGCTGCCGGCGGAGGAGGGCCTGCAGGCGCGGGTGGACGTGGTCGAGGCGGTCGGCAGCGAGGCCTACCTGCACCTGGATTTCGGCGGCCGCCCGCTGGTGTCGCGGCTGCCGCCGCAGGCCCTGCCCGAAGCGGGCAGCACGCTGCGCCTGCGCGCCGATCCGGCGCACCTGCATTTCTTCGATCCGGTCGGCGGCGCGCGGCTGGCCGCCTGACCTCAGCGCGCCAGGCCTTCGACGAAGGGCTCGACCGGGGCGGCCACGCCGGCCACTTCCAGTGGCGCGTCCCCGCGGTCCAGCGGCAGCACCGCCAGCGCCAGCCGCGGCGCGCTGCCGGCGACGCTGGCCACGTGGCCGATCGCGCGCCCGGACTGCCGCACTTCCGCGCCGGCTTCCACGGCCGCGGGCACGTGCACCAGCAGCGGTTCGCGCTTGGCCTTTCCCAGGAAGTGGGTGCGGGCCACGATTTCCTGGCCCGGGTAGCAACCCTTCTTCACGCTGTAGGCGCGCAGCCGGTCCAGCGCCAGCTGCTGCGGCGTCCACTGCTCGCGCTGCGACACCGGCAGGCGTGGCAGGCCCAGGCGCAGGTCGGCCACGGCCCAGGCTTCGCGCGCGGCCGGATCCGCCGGTGCGGCCACCGGGCCGAGACGCAGGGTGCGGGGCAGGGCGGGGGCGCCGTAATCCAGTTCCAGGCCGGCTCCCTCGTCGCCGGCCAGCCGGGCGCCGGAGGCGGTGGCGGACGCCGCGAACGCGCCGGCGACGTGCAGGTCCGGGCGCGGCGTGACGGTCACCTTGCGCCGGAACACGAAGCGGCGCAGCGCGTCGCCCAGTCCGCTGACATCGTGGTCGGGCAGGACCAGGCGCAGGGCGTCGCCGCAGCGCAGCAAGGCGAACACGGCGATGACGCGTCCCTTGGCGTTGAGCCAGGCGTTCCACTGCCATTGGCCGGGTGACAGCGCAGCCACGTCGTTGGCGAACTGCGCCTGCGCGAACACCAGCGCCTCCGGTCCGTCGAGGGCGAGTACCGTATGCTCGTCGAGTGCGAAAAAGTCCGCGGGAATCAAGGGGGATACCAAAGGATGGTGGGCGTGGCGGTTGTCAGCCGGTGAACCGGGGCTTAAAATTTTGTGCGTTGCAAGGAGTCCCATGATAGGCCAAAGCCCTGGCGTTCCCGAGGCGGAGAAGCCCGAGGAACGTGGAACGCAGTCGTCCAGCGATGGCGCCACGCCGGCGTTGCCGCGCGAGATCGGCGGGCGCGAGGGCCCCGAACCTACCCGCTACGGGGACTGGGAAAAGAACGGACGCTGCGTCGATTTCTGACGCGGCGCCTACAAGCCACGCGGCCATGACGGCCGCACAGCCGAGACATACCAGCGCATGAGCAGTCGCGAACGCCCCCTGTCACCGCATCTGCAGGTGTACCGCTGGCAGATCCAGATGGTGACCTCGATCCTGCACCGCGCCACCGGCGTGGTGCTGGCCGCCGGCGCCCTGGTCATCGCCGCCGGCCTGCTGTCCCTGATGATCGGCCCTGAATCCTGGGCCTGCTTCACCGGCGTCGCCGGCGCCTGGTACGGCAAGCTGTTCCTGTTCGGGTGGAGCTGGGCCTTCGCCTACCACCTGTGCAACGGCGTCCGCCACGTCGTCCAGGACTTCGCCATCGGCTTCAGCATCCCGGCCTTCGTGCGCAACAGCTGGCTGTCGGTCGTGGGCAGCCTGGTGATCACCGCCCTGATCTGGGTTTGCGCGCTGAACGGAGGTGCCGCATGAGCCGCTACCGTACCCCCCTGAAGAACGTGCGTGGCTGGGGCTCGGCCAAGACCGGCACGGAGCACTTCATCCACCAGCGCCTGACCGCCACCGCGCTGGTCATCCTCGGCCTGTGGTTCGTCTGGTTCGTCCTGGGCCTGGTCGGCAGCGACTACCTGGCCGCCACCGACGCCGTCTCCCGCCCGTGGAACGCCGTGCTGCTGGTCGGCTTCCTGGTCGCCGCCTTCTGGCACGCGCAGCTCGGCCTGCAGGTCGTGCTCGAGGACTACATCCATCATTCGCTGCTGGCCCTGGTGTTGCAGACCGGCGTGAAGTTCATCGCGGTGCTCGGCGCGATCGTCAGCATCTTCGCCGTGGCCCGCATCGCGCTGGCCCACTGACCGCCGGCAGCCAAGGAACACAGACCCGATGTCCGCCTACAAGATCACCGAACACAAGTACGACATGGTCGTCGTCGGCGCCGGTGGCGCCGGCCTGCGCGCCACCTTCGGCCTGGCCCAGAAGGGCCTGCAGACGGTGTGCCTGACCAAGGTCTTCCCGACCCGCTCCCACACCGTGGCGGCGCAGGGCGGCATTTCCGCCGCGCTGGGCAACATGGGCGAGGACGACTGGCGCTACCACTTCTACGACACCATCAAGGGTTCGGACTGGCTGGGCGACCAGGACGCCATCGAGTACATGTGCCGCGAGGCGATCCCCGCGATCATCGAGCTGGAGCACTACGGCGTGCCGTTCTCGCGCACCGAGGAAGGCAAGATCTACCAGCGCCCGTTCGGCGGCATGACCACCCGCTACGGCGAGGGCCCGCCGGCGCAGCGCACCTGCGCCGCGGCCGACCGCACCGGCCACGCCATGCTGCACACGCTGTACCAGCAGTCGCTGGCGCACAACGCGCGCTTCATGATCGAGTACTTCGCGCTGGACCTGATCTTCGACGAAGAGGGCGTGTGCCGCGGCGTGCTCGCCCTGGACATGGCCGAAGGCACGCTGCACCTGTTCCGCGCCCACGGCGTGGTCCTGGCGACCGGCGGCTACGGCCGCGCCTACTTCAGCGCCACCTCCGCCCACACCTGCACCGGCGACGGCGGCGGCCTGGTGATGCGCGCCGGCCTGCCGATGCAGGACATGGAGTTCGTGCAGTTCCACCCGACCGGCATCTACGGCGCCGGCTGCCTGATCACCGAGGGCGTCCGCGGCGAAGGCGGCATCCTGCGCAACTCCAACGGCGAGCGCTTCATGGAGCGCTACGCGCCGCACTACAAGGACCTGGCCTCGCGCGACGTGGTCTCGCGCTCGATGACCATCGAGATCCGCGAAGGCCGCGGCGTCGGCGAGCACAAGGACCACATCCTGCTCGACCTGACCCACCTGGGCCCGGAGGTGATCGACGAGAAGCTGCCGGGCATCGCCGAGAGCGCCCGTATCTTCGCCGGCGTCGACGTGCACAAGGAGCCGATCCCGGTGATCCCGACCGTGCACTACAACATGGGCGGCATCCCGACCAATTACCACGGCGAAGTGGTGCGCAAGGTCGGCGACGACCCGGATGCGGTCGTGCCGGGCCTGTACGCCATCGGCGAGGCGGCCTGCGTGTCTGTGCACGGCGCCAACCGCCTGGGCTCCAACTCGCTGCTGGACCTGGTGGTGTTCGGCCGCGCGGTCGCCAACCGCTGCGCCGAGACGATCAGGAAGGGCGCGCCGCACAAGCCGCTGGCCTCGGACGCCTGCGACAAGGCGCTGTCCCAGCTCGACAGGCTGCGCAACGCCAACGGCGGCACCCCGACCGCGGTCATCCGCGACCGGATGCAGCGCACCATGCAGGCCGACGCGGCGGTGTTCCGCACCAGCAAGACGCTGAAGGAAGGCTGCGAGAAGATGGCCGACATCTTCGCCAGCTTCGAGGACGTCAAGGTCTCCGACCGCTCGCTGGTCTGGAACTCCGACCTGATCGAGACCTACGAGCTGCACAACCTGCTGCTCAACGCCGTCGCCACGATCAACTCGGCCGAACAGCGCAAGGAAAGCCGCGGCGCGCACGCGCACGAGGACTATCCTGAGCGCGACGACGCCAACTGGCAAAAGCACACCCTGGTCACGGTCGATGCCCAGACCGGCAAGACCAGCTTCGACTACCGTCCGGTGCACATGTACACCCTGAGCAAGGATGTGGATGTGGTGCCGCCCAAGCCACGCGTGTACTGAGCCAGGGCGAGAGAAAGACCAATGGCAGAGTTTGCACTCCCCAAGAATTCCCGCATCACCAAGGGCAAGCACTTCCCCGCGCCGGCCGGTGCGAAAAACGTGCGCACCTTCAAGGTGTATCGCTGGAACCCGGACGACGGCGCCAACCCGCGCACCGACACCTACGAGCTCGACCTCGACAAGTGCGGCCCGATGGTCCTGGACGCGCTGATCAAGATCAAGAACGAGGTCGACCCGACCCTGACCTTCCGCCGTTCCTGCCGCGAGGGCATCTGCGGTTCGTGCGCGATGAACATCGACGGCACGAACACGCTGGCCTGCACCAAGGCGATCGGCGACTGCAAGAAGGACGAGGTCCCGATCTACCCGCTGCCGCACATGTACGTGGTCAAGGACCTGGTCCCGGACCTGACCCACTTCTACGCGCAGTACGCCTCGATCAAGCCCTGGATCCGCACCCAGACCCCGCCGCCGCCGGACCGCGAGCGCCTGCAGTCGCCGGAGGACCGCAAGAAGCTCGACGGCCTGTACGAGTGCATCCTGTGCGCCTGCTGCTCGACCAGCTGCCCGAGCTACTGGTGGAACGGTGAGCGTTACCTGGGCCCGGCGATCCTCCTGCAGGCCTACCGCTGGATCATCGACTCGCGCGACGAGGACACCGGTGCGCGGCTGGACGACCTCGAGGATCCGTTCAAGCTGTACCGCTGCCACACCATCATGAACTGCACCCGCACCTGTCCGAAGGGCCTCAACCCGGCTCTGGCGATCGCGGAGATCAAGAAGCTGATGATGGAGCGCCGTTCCTGATCCCCGCTTCCGGCATGGTTAAAACAAAGGCCCGGTTTTCCGGGCCTTTGTTTTTGGTCGTCGCAGCGGGCCCCAGGCGGTGCCCGACAGCGTCGCCACCTGAAGGGCCCCGGCCCGCCCACCGTGCCGGGGCTGGGTGCTCCAATCATGCGGAAACCGGGCTGCGGTCTCCGATTCTTGGCTCTCGCTGTTGCTGTTGTCGGCGTCGTTGCTCGTCAGCGAGCGCCAGCAACGCGCAGGGCGTCGGGTGTGCGGGGCCCGGGTGCGAAGTAAAGGAGGAGGTGCCGGCCGCAGGCCGGCACCGGGGGACATGAGTACCCAGGCCCCGCACGCCCGGCGCATCCGGCGCCCGTCGACGCCGCTGCGTTGCGGTTGCGGCTGCGGTTGCCGTTGCTTCCGTCGTTGCCGTTGCCGTTGCCGTTGCCGTTGCCGTTGCCGTTGCCGTTGCCGTTGCCGTTGCCGTTGCCGTTGCCGTTGCCGTTGCCGTTGCCGTTG
>NZ_AZVB01000009.1 GCF_000513995.1 Pseudoxanthomonas sp. J35 | reverse complement strand
CATCTTCACGTTGTCGCCCGGCATCACCATCTCCACGCCCTCCGGCAGCTGGACGGCGCCAGTGATGTCGGTGGTGCGGAAGTAGAACTGCGGACGGTANCCCTTGAAGAACGGGGTGTGNCGGCCGCCNTCGTCCTTCGACAGCACGTACACCTCGGCCTCGAAGTCGGTGTGCGGGGTGATCGTGCCCGGCTTGGCCAGCACCTGGCCACGCTCGACCTCGTCACGCTTGGTGCCGCGCAGCAGCAGGCCCGCGTTGTCGCCCGCCTGGCCCTGGTCCAGCAGCTTGCGGAACATCTCCACGCCGGTCACGGTGGTCTTCTGGGTCGGACGGATGCCGACGATCTCCACTTCGTCGCCCACCTTGATCACGCCGCGCTCGATACGGCCGGTCACCACGGTGCCGCGGCCCGAGATCGAGAACACGTCTTCCACCGGCATCAGGAACGGCTTGTCGACGTCACGCTCCGGGGTCGGGATGTAGCTGTCCAGCGCGTCCACCAGCCGGATGATCGCCGGCACGCCGATCTCCGACTGGTCGCCTTCCAGCGCCTTCAGCGCCGAACCCTTGATGATCGGGGTGTCGTCGCCCGGGAAATCGTACTTGCTCAGCAGCTCGCGGACTTCCATCTCCACCAGCTCCAGCAGCTCGGCGTCGTCCACCATGTCCGCCTTGTTCAGGAAGACCACGATGTACGGCACGCCCACCTGGCGGGCCAGCAGGATGTGCTCGCGGGTCTGCGGCATCGGGCCGTCAGCCGCCGACACCACCAGGATCGCGCCGTCCATCTGCGCGGCACCGGTGATCATGTTCTTNACGTAGTCGGCGTGNCCNGGGCAGTCCACGTGCGCGTAGTGNCGGGTCGGCGANTCGTACTCNACGTGCGCNGTCGAGATCGTGATGCCGCGAGCCTTCTCTTCCGGCGCCGCGTCGATCGCGTCGTACGCCTTGAACTCGCCACCGAAACGCTCCGCACCGATCTTCGTCAGCGCCGCCGTCAGCGTCGTCTTGCCGTGGTCAACGTGACCGATGGTGCCCACGTTCACGTGGGGCTTGGTGCGCTCGAACTTACCCTTGGCCATGGCTGCCTATCTCGCTGACGGTTGTAGGTGGAGTACTGCTTGTGGTGGTGGAAAACCCGGCCCATGAAGGGCCGGGTCCTGCGGGCCTGGACCCGCCGAATATGGTGCTCACGAATGGAATCGAACCATCGACCTCCTCCTTACCAAGGAGGTGCTCTACCGACTGAGCTACGTGAGCCTGGAAACCTGGTTTTGCGTGCGGCCGGACCTGCAGTGCAATGGAGCGGGAGACGGGAATCGAACCCGCACCATCAGCTTGGAAGGCTGAGGTTCTACCATTGAACTACTCCCGCGAGGGGGACCAGCTTCCCGGCTTGCCGCCCCGGGATTTTGCCTCGTTTTGTTCCTTGCCGCTACCCGAAAAAAACTGGTGGAGGGAGGTGGATTCGAACCACCGAAGGCGTAAGCCAGCAGATTTACAGTCTGCCCCCGTTGGCCGCTTGGGTATCCCTCCTGACCTTCCACCGCGGCCATTTACGACCGGGGTGAAACAGCCCGCTATTCTGGCGATGCCGGAGGTTTCTGTCAACGCATCCGGCATCTTTTTTTCACTTTTTTGCTCAGACGTTGAACCGGAAGTGCAGGATGTCGCCCTCCTGCACCCGGTACTCCTTGCCCTCCAGGCGCATGCGCCCGGCCTCGCGCGCCCCGGCCTCGCCCCGGTACCGGATGAAGTCGTCGAAGGCGATGGTCTCGGCGCGGATGAAGCCCTTCTCGAAGTCGGTATGGATCACCGCTGCCGCCTGCGGCGCGGTGGCCCCGGCCTTGACCGTCCAGGCGCGGACCTCCTTCACCCCGGCGGTGAAGTAGGTCTGCAGGCCCAGCAGCCTGTAGGCGGCGCGGATCACCCGGTTCAGGCCCGGCTCCTCCAGGCCGAGGTCGGCCAGGAAGGTGTCCCGGTCCTCGTCCTCCAGCTGGGCCAGCTCCTCCTCGATGGCGGCCGAGACCGGCACCACCTCGGCGCCCTCGGCGGCGGCGCGCGCACGCACGGCATCCAGCAGCGGGTTGTCGTGGAAGCCGTCCTCCAGGACGTTGGCCACGTACATGACCGGCTTGAGGGTCAGCAGGAACAGGTCGCGGACCAGGGCCCGCTCCTCCTCGTCCAGGCCCAGCGCCCGGCCAGGCTTGCCCTCGCTCAGGCCGGCGTGCAGCTTCTGCAGCACCGGCTTGCGCGCGATCGCGTCCTTTTCGCCGGCCTTGGCCGAGCGTTCGGCGCGGTTGAGCGCCTTTTCCACGCTGTCCAGGTCGGCCAGGGCCAGCTCGGTGTCGATCGTCTCGATGTCCGACACCGGGTCGACCTTGCCGGCCACGTGGACGATGTCCGGGTGCTCGAAGCAGCGGACCACGTGGGCGATGGCGTCGACCTCGCGGATGTGGGCCAGGAACTTGTTGCCCAGGCCCTCGCCGCTGGCGGCGCCGGCGACCAGGCCGGCGATGTCGACGAACTCGACCGCCGTCGGCACCACCCGCTCCGGCTTGACGATCTCGGCCAGCTGGCCCAGGCGCGGGTCCGGCACCGGCACCACGCCCACGTTCGGCTCGATCGTGCAGAACGGGAAGTTGGCCGCAGCGATGCCGGCCTTGGTCAGCGCGTTGAAGAGGGTCGACTTGCCGACGTTAGGCAGGCCGACGATGCCGCATTTGATGCCCATTGGAAATCCGGGATTCGTGATTCGTGATTGGTGATTCGGAACAGCCAAAGCGGCCTTTGCGAATCACCAATCACCAATGACCAATTACGGTTTACTGGTATGCAGCCGCTTCATCGCCTCGCTGAAGTCGCCGGCCACCGCCAGCGGCAGCACCTCGATGGCCTCGTCGATGGCGCGGTCGATCAGGACCTGGTCGTCCTTGCCGGCCCGCCCCAGCACCCAGCCGGTCACCCGGTCCTTGTGCCCGGGATGGCCGATGCCGATGCGCAGCCGGTGGAACTTCCCGTGGCCCAGGTGCTGGATGGTGTCGCGCAGGCCGTTCTGGCCGCCGTGGCCGCCGTCGAACTTCAGCCGCGCCGTGCCCGGCGGCAGGTCGAGCTCGTCGTGGACCAGCAGCGCCTCCTCCGGCGCGATCTTCCAGTAGCGCAGCGCCGCGGCCACCGACTTGCCGGACAGGTTCATGTAGGTCGCCGGCTTCAGCAGCCACACGTTGCGGCCACCGATGTCGACCTTGGCCGTCTCGCCGAACAGCTTCGATTCCAGGCCGAAACGCACGCCGGCCCGTTCGGCCAGCGCGTCGACCAAACGAAACCCGGCGTTGTGCCGGGTGTTCGCGTGTTCGGGACCGGGGTTGCCCAGCCCGACGATGAGTCGCAGTTCCGCCATCGTGATGACGCAGCCACGGTTCCCGCCCGGCATGCCGGGCGGGAACGCAGGGGCTTACTTCTGCTCTTCGCCTTCGGCCGGAGCCTCTTCCTCGCCACGGGCCTGCTTGGCGACGACCACGGCCACGTCGTGGTCCGCACCCAGCTTCAGCTCCGGCAGCTCGACGCCGGCCGGCAGCTTCAGGTCGGACAGATGGACGACGGCGCCGACGGCCAGCTCGGCCAGGTCGACCTCGATCGAGGCCGGCAGGTCCTTCGGCAGGCAGGCCACGGTGACTTCGGTCAGCTCGTGCATGATCACCACGCCGGCGGTCTTGCCGGCCGGGGACTTCTCCTGGTTGACGAAATGCAGCGGCACGGCGGCGCGCAGGATCTCGTTGTCGCTGATGCGCTGGAAGTCCAGGTGGATCAGCTGCTGCTTGTACGGGTGGCGCTGGATGTCGCGCAGCAGGACCTTCTGCACGTCGCCGTTGAGGCTCAGGTCCAGGATCGAGGAGTAGAACCACTCGTTCTGCTGGGCCAGCCACAGCTTCTCGTGGTCCAGCTGGATCTTGACCGGGGCCAGGTCGCCACCGTAGACGATCGCCGGGACCTTGCCGTCGCGACGCAGGCGGCGGCTCGCACCCTTGCCCTCGTCCTCGCGACGTTCGACGTTGATCACATGAGTTGCCATTGTTTTAACTACCTAGGTTGATGAACCGCCTCGCGGCGGCTTGGGTGGCTTCCCCGCGACCAGGGAGGCCAGTGAGAGCCGGGATTCGTGACTCGGGATTCGTGATTGGGAAAAGCTCTTGCGAATCCCCAATCCCGAACCCCCAATCCCGGCCTTTAATCCACGTACAGCGAACTGACCGACTCGCCGAAGGCGATGCGGCGGATGGTCTCCGCCAGCAGCTCGGCCACGCTGACCTGGCGGATGCGCGGGCAGCTGCGCGCCGCCGGCGACAGCGGGATGGTGTCGGTCACCACCAGCTCGTCCAGCTGCGAATTGTTGAGGTTGTCCACCGCCGGCCCGGACAGGACGGCGTGGGTGCAGTACGCGGCGACCTTGGTCGCGCCGCGCGCCTTGAGGGCGGCAGCGGCGGCGCACAGGGTGCCGGCGGTGTCGACGATGTCGTCCACCATCACGCAGGTCTTGCCCTCGACGTCGCCGATGATGTTCATCACCGTCGACACGTTGGCGCGCGGGCGGCGCTTGTCGATGATCGCCAGGTCGGCGTCGTCCAGGCGCTTGGCCACCGCACGGGCGCGGACCACGCCGCCCACGTCCGGCGAGACCACGATCAGGTTCTCGGTGCCGTAGGCGCGCCAGATGTCGGCCAGCAGCAGCGGCGAGGCGTAGACGTTGTCGACCGGGATGTCGAAGAAGCCCTGGATCTGGTCGGCGTGCAGGTCCACGGTCAGCACCCGGTCGGTACCCACCGCGGTGAACATCTTTGCCGCGACCTTGGCCGTGATCGGCACGCGCGAGGAACGCAGGCGGCGGTCCTGGCGCGAGTAGCCGAAGTACGGCACCACCGCGGTGACCGAGGCGGCGCTGGCGCGCTTGAGCGCGTCGATGATCACCAGCAGCTCCATCAGGTTCTCCGCCACCGGCGCGCAGGTCGGCTGGATCACGAAGACTTCCTGGCGGCGGACGTTCTCCTCGATCTCGACCTGGACCTCGCCGTCGGAGAAGGTGGAGACCAGCGCCTTGCCCGGGCGCACGCCCAGCTCGCGGCAGATGCTCTCGGCCAGCGGCTTGTTGGCGTTGCCGCTGAACACCAGCAGATTGCGTTCGTCTTGGATCTTCGACATGCCGGCGTCGGCCTGGATCAGGTTGTAGGGGCTGGAAAACCGCATGGCGGACTTCCGTGTTTCCTTCCGGCGCCGCGGGCGGCGCCTGTGTGGCAGGGGCGGCAGGATTCGAACCTGCGGATGCCGGGATCAAAACCCGGTGCCTTGGACCTCTTGGCGACGCCCCTGGATCAATCCCGCCGCGTCCGCGCGAGCGCGGTGCGCAGCGGCGAATCCGAAACGCCGGCCGCGACCCAGGCATGCAACCGTCGCGACAATCGCGCCAGTGCTTCCTGCGCCGCGTCACGGTGGGCGAATTCGACGAAGCAACCGCTTCCGGTTCCGGTCAGGCGCGGCCTGCCGATCCGCGCCAGCTCGGCGAACACGGCCTCGACGGCCGGTTCGCGGCGGCGCAGGACCGGCTCGAACGCGTTCTCGAGCGCGGATCCGTCAGCGAAGTCCGATATTTTCGCGGGCGGGGAATCCCGCGTCAAATCGGGGGACTGGAACAGGGCGGCGGTCGGCACGTGGACCCCGGGGTCGACCAGCACGTACCAGGCCGGGGCCAGGTCCAGCGGGACCAGCCGCTCCCCCACCCCCTCGGCCCAGGCGCTGCGGCCGCGGACGAAGACCGGGACGTCGGCACCCAGGCGCAGGCCCAGCGCGGCCAGCCTGTCCTCGCCCAGGTCCAGGCCCCACAGCCGGTCCAGGGCGCACAGGACGGTGGCCGCATCGGACGAGCCGCCGCCGAACCCCCCGCCTGCAGGAATGCGCTTTTCGACGTGGATGTCGGCACCTTGCGCGCAGTTCGCGGCTTCCTGCAGCAGGACCGCGGCGCGGACCGCGAGGTCGGCGGCGTCCTCCACGCCCGGCAGGCGGTCGCCATGGCGGACGATCCGGCCGTCCGCGCGCGGGCGCAGGCGCACCGTATCGCCCCAGTCGAGCATCCGGAACACGGTCTGCAGCTCATGGTAGCCGTCGGCGCGACGGCCGGTGATGCGCAGGAACAGGTTCAGCTTGGCCGGGGCCGGCCACTCGCTCCAGCCTTCCGTCACGGAGTCCCCCACTGGTCGACGACCAGGCGCACGCGGACGCCCTCGCGCTGCGCCTGCAGGCGCCGCGGCATGTCCGGCCAGCCGTCGGTGGCAGCCGACCATTCCTGGTAGTCCACGGTCCAGCCACCGGCCAGCAGGCGGCGCGGGCGGCCGTCGGCGCCGAATTCCAGTTCCGCGCCCGGCGAGGCCAGGCCGCGGACCCACCAAGACAGCTCCTCGACCGGGATCGGCCAGCCGGTGGCTTCAAGCAGCAGCGCGCCGGCATCCGGGCCGTAACGGGTCCCGCCTTCCAGGCCTTCCAAGGTCGCCCCCGCCGCCCCGCCGCTCAGCCGCCAGCTCTGCCGGGTGACCGGGGCGCTGAGCGCCACCCGCCACTGCCCGCCGTCCTGCTGCCAGTCGAGGCGGCCGCTGCCGCCCTTGTCGCCGACGCTGACCGCCAGCCGGCCCTGCAGCGACCAGGCCGGCATGGCCTCCAGCTGCACGCGCCGCGCCTCCTGGTGCGCCCGCGCCCGGGCCGGGTCCACGGCCGGCGCGGTGTCGCGCACCGGCGCGGCGGTACAGCCGGCAAGCAGGAGCAGGGCCAGCCCGAGGCCGGCCGCATGCCAGGCGCGGCTCACGGCGTGGGCTCCGGCGCGGTCGCGGGGGCCGGGCTATCGGGCTCCGTGCCCGTCGCCCTTGCCGGCGCAGACGGCTGGCCCACGGCGTCACCGGCCGGCCCGGCGGGTTCGGCGGCGCCCTCATCCGGCGTTTCCGCCGGCGCCGGCAGCGGCAGGCCCAGCTTCTCCAGCGCGCGCCGCAGCGAGCGGTTGGACGGATCCAGCCGGTGCGACTCGTCGAAGTAGCGCTGCGCTTCCTCGCGCCGGCCCATGACCCACAGCACCTCGCCCAGGTGGGCACCGATCTCCGGATCCTTCTGCAGGCCCCAGGCGCGGCGCAGCTCCACCAGCGCCTCCTCGGTGCGTCCGAGCCGGTACAGCACCCAGCCGTAGCTGTCGACGATGGCGCCGCTGTCCGGTTCGGCCACGCGGGCGCGGTCGATCAGCTCCAGGGCTTCCTGGTAGCGCTGGGTGCGGTCGGCCAAGGTGTAGCCCAGCGCGTTGAGCGCGGCCACGTTCTCCGGGTCGGCCACCAGCACCTTGCGCAGGTCGGCCTCGGCGCGGTCGATGCGGTCCATCCGCTCCCAGGCCAGGGCGCGGGCGTAAAGCAGCGCCGGCTCGTCCGGATAGGCGGCCAGGCCGCGGCCGAGCGCGTCGATCTCGCCGTCGGCGTCGCCGGCGCGCTGGCGCAGCTCGGCCTCCAGCAGGTAGGCGTTGCGGCGGGCGTCGTCGTTGCTGGATGCGTCGTTCTGCAGGCTGCGGGCCTCTGCGTAGGCCTCCTCCGCGCGGCCCAGTTCGTACAGGGCCACGGCGATGCGGATCCGTGCCTCGGCCCGTTCCGGCCCGCCGGCGACGCCGCGGTACCAGTCCACGGCCTCGGCCGGACGCTTGAGGAATTCGGCGATCCGGCCCAGCAGCATGCGCCGCGACGGGTTCGGCTGGCCGCGGTCGGACTCGGACAGGTCGCGGTACAGCGCGGCCAGGCCCTCGCTGTCGTCGGCGCGGGCCAGCAGCGAGGCGCGCATGCCCCAGGTCCGCATGTCCTGGGGACCGGCTGCCACCACGCGCGCGGCGGCGCCGTAGTCGCCGAGGGTCTCGTAGGCCAGGGCGAGCATGCCGCGGATCTCCGGATCCTCGGCCGCGCGCGGCTCGACCAGGGCCAGCAGGGCCCGGGCCTGTTCCTTGTCGCCGACCTGGTTGAGCTGGCCGGCGCGCAGGATCGCGACCCGCGGCTCGCCCGGGAACCGGCGCACCATCTCGGCGACGATGCGCTGCGACAGCTTCGGCGCATCCAGGCGCAGCGACAGCCGGCCGAATTCCTGCCAGGCCACCAGCTCGTCCGGGATCGCGCCGGAACCGACCATCTGGTCCATGACCCTGGCCACCACCGACGGGTCGCGGCCGTCGCCCAGCGCCACCAGCGCATAGCGCCAGGCGCGCGGATCCGGCGTCTTCATCAGCGCCACCAGTTCGCGCCGCGCCTTGCGCGTCTCGCCCTTGCGCAGGGCCAGGGAGATGCCCGCCGCGCGCAGCGCCAGCGAGTCCGGCGCCCGCTGCCGCCACAGCGCCAGCGCCTGGCCGGTGCGGGCATCGTCGTTGGCCAGCATCGCGATGCGGGTGGCGCGTTCGGCCAGCAGCACGTCACCATCGGCGGCGCGGGCCGCCTCCAGGTACCAGCGCGCCGCGTCGGCCAGCTGCCCGACCTGGAAGGCGTACTCGCCGGCCAGCAGCGGTTCCAGCGGGATATCGCCCCCGGCCGGAGCCTGTTTGGCCTGCAGCGGAGCCGAGATGGCCGCCAGGACCAGCAGCAGCGCGCCCAGCCGGCGGCGATGGAGAGGCGGACGCGGGCGTCCAGTGTCGACAACGGAAAGCTCAGGTACGGGCATTGGCACCCACCGGGCCGTAAAATGGGACCCAAGAAGCCAGCAGATTATCGCAAGCCCCTGAACATGACGCTGTGGCTGATCGGCCTCAACCACCAGACCGCGCCGGTCGACCTGCGTGAACGGGTGGCCTTTGCCGGCGATGCGCTTGGCCAGGCGCTGGGTTCGCTGCGCGCCCTGCCCCGGGTATCGGAGGCGGCGCTGCTGTCGACCTGCAATCGTACCGAAATCTATGCGGTGGCCGAAGACGGCGACGTCCTCGCCAGCTGGCTCGACAGCCACGCCGAAGGCCTGTGCAATTACCTGTACCGGCACCGCGACGCCGACGCCGTACGCCATCTGTTCAGGGTGGCGACCGGGCTGGACTCGATGGTGCTGGGCGAACCACAGATCCTCGGCCAGGTGAAGGACGCCTGGGTGCTGGCGCGCGAGCACGGCGCGCTGGGCGGCAACCTGGACCGGCTGTTCCAGCAGACCTTCGCCGTGGCCAAGCGCGCGCGCACCGACACCCGGATCGGCGTGAACCCGGTCTCGGTAGCCTCCACCGCGGTGCGCCTGGCGCAGGACACCTTCGCCTCGCTGCCGGATTCGACGGTGCTGCTGATCGGCGCCGGCGAGACCATCGAGCTGGCTGCGCGCCACCTGGCCAAGGGCGGCGTCGGCCGCCTGCTGGTCGCCAACCGCACCCTCGCCCACGCCCAGGACCTGGCCACGCGCCACGGCGGCTATGCGCTGCCGCTGGCCGAGATCGACCGCCACCTGGCCGAGGCCGACGTGGTGTTCTCGGCCACCGCCAGCCGTGAGCCGGTGCTGCGCCAGGCCCAGGTCGAGGCCGCGCTGGCCGCGCGCCGGCGCAAGCCGGTGCTGCTGTTCGACCTGGCCGTGCCGCGCGACATCGAAGCCGGCGTGGCCGGGCTGTCCGACGCCTACCTGTACACCGTCGACGACCTCGAGCGGGCCGTCGAGGAGAACCGCCGCAGTCGCCACGAGGCGGCCGAGGCGGCCGAGGCGATCATCGACATGCAGGTTTCCCGCTTCATGGAAGCCCTGCGCGCCGGTGGCCGCCAGGATTCGCTGCGCCGCCTGCGTGCGCTCGGCGATGCCACCCGCGACGAACTGCTCGCCCGCGCCCGCCAGCAGCTGGCCTCCGGCCGCGATCCGGACGAGGTGCTGCAGCACCTGGCGCACAGCCTGACCAACCGCCTGCTGCACCCCCCGACCGCCGCGTTGCGCGAGGCCGCGCTCACCGGCGACACCGAACTGGCCCGCGCCGCCGACCGGCTGTTCCCGCTGCAGCCGCCCTATTCCCACCCGTCCATCCAGACCCCGACGCCGCGACTGCCCGATGACCCCGAGCCTGCGCCGAAAGCTTGAAGCGCTGGCCGAGCGCCGCGAAGAACTCGAACGCCTCCTCGCCGACCCCGCCGTGGTCGCCGACACCGCGCGCTTCCGCGACCTGTCGCGGGAGTTCGCGCAGCTGGAGCCGGTCGCCGCGGCGCTGGCCGCCGAGGCCCGGGCCAAGGCCGACCTGGCCGCGGCCGAAGCCATGCGCAACGACCCGGAACTGGCGGAGCTTGCCGAGGAGGAGATCGCCGGCGCGCGCCAGCGCCTGGAGGAACTGGACCGCGAGCTGGCCCTGCTGCTGGTGCCGAAGGACCCGCGCGACGACGGCAACCTGTTCCTGGAAGTGCGCGCCGGCACCGGCGGTGACGAGGCGGCGATCTTCGCCGGCGACCTGTTCCGCATGTACGCGCGCTACGCCGAGCGGCAGGGCTGGAAGGTCGAGGTCGAATCGGAGAACCCGGGCGAGCACGGCGGGCACAAGGAAATCGTGGCGCGCATCGTCGGCCGCGGCGCGTATTCGAAGCTGAAGTTCGAGTCGGGCACGCACCGCGTGCAGCGGGTGCCGGCGACCGAGTCGCAGGGACGCATCCACACGTCGGCGGCGACGGTGGCGATCATCCCGGAAGCCGACGAGATCGAGGAGATCACGATCAATCCGGCCGACCTGAAGATCGACACGTTCCGCTCCTCGGGCGCGGGCGGGCAGCACGTCAACAAGACCGATTCGGCGATCCGCATCACCCACCTGCCGACCGGGGTGGTGGTGGAAAGCCAGACCGAGCGCAGCCAGCACGCCAACCGCGACAAGGCGATGAAGCGGCTGAAGGCGCAACTGCTGGACGCCGAGCGCAGCAGACAGCAGGCAGCGCAGGCCGAAAGCCGGCGCCTGCAGGTCGGCAGCGGCGACCGCAGCCAGCGCATCCGCACCTACAACTTCCCGCAGGGCCGCATCACCGACCACCGCGTCGAAGGCCTGACCCTGTACGACCTGCCCAACATCCTCGAAGGCGACCTCGATCCGCTGGTCACCCGCCTGCAGCAGGAACACCAGGCCGACGAACTGGCGCGCCTGACGGCGGAGTAAGCCCGCTACCAACCACAACACACGCGACAAGGGCCCCGGACGGGCGCTGCGCCGAAGTCCACGACGACGCGAGGTGTACGTAGCCCGGATAAGGCCGAAGGCCGCATCCGGGGTACTGCCTGCCGCGTCCTCATCGGTTGCTCCAAGTTCACCGCACCCTGCCCGCGCCCTGAACGGCAAGAGCGAAAGCATCAGCGGGCTGTACGTAGCCCGGATAAGGCCGAAGGCCGCATCCGGGTGACTGCCTGCCGCGTCCCCATCGCCCCGAGTTCACCGCACCTCTGCTCGCGCCCTCAACGGCAGGAGTGGAAGCATCGGCAAGCACACCTGGTGGCAGCGCAGGCTCCGGACGGGGCCGCCGCCCCAAGGGGGTATGGCGCATCGCGTGGTTCCGCGTCCTGCTCCAACGCGCGACCGCAGCACATCCCTGTGCTGCTTGCGCCGCGCCGGGAATGAACTCGGGCGCTGGCCACGCAAAGGGGCCGGCGCGTATAGGCTATGCCCATGACCGCCAGCCCCGACTTCATTCCGCTCAACGTCTGCGTGCTGACCGTGTCGGACACGCGCACGCCGGACAACGACACCTCCGGGGACTGGCTCGCCGGCGCGCTCGCCGAGGCGGGACATCGCGTCCATGCCCGCGACCTGCTCCCGGACGACCGCTACCGCCTGCGCGCCGTCGTCTCGCAGTGGATCGCCGATCCGCAGGTCGACGGGATCCTGGTCACCGGCGGCACCGGCTTCACCGGGCGCGATTCCACCCCGGAAGCGCTGCTGCCCCTGCTCGACAAGGAAATGCCCGGCTTCGGCGAACTGTTCCGCGCCGCGAGCTTCGAGGAGATCGGCACCTCCTCGCTGCAGTCGCGCGCCTTCGCCGGACTGGCCAACGCCACCTTCCTGTTCGCCCTGCCCGGCTCGACCTCGGCCTGCCGCACCGCCTGGGAGCGGATCATCCGCCACCAGCTCGACTCGCGGACGCGGCCCTGCAACCTCGCCACGCTGCGCCCGCGCCTGCGCGAGTGACGCGACCGCGCTCGGCCGGCGATCAGCCGATCGCGAATCCCGCCGGCACCTGGCCGGCATCCGGCGCCTCCAGGCGCTCCAGCACCTCGACCCGCGCCGCCGGCGGACCGACCCGCAGCCACCGCTCCAGCTCGCCCAGGGCAACTTCCGGGCCTGCCGCCACGACTTCCACGCTGCCGTCGTCGAGGTTGACCGCGCTTCCGTCCAGCTCCAGCCGCAGCGCCTGCTCGCGGGTGGAGGCGCGGAAGTACACGCCCTGCACGCGGCCGCGCACCCGCCAGCGCCGGGCCTGGCGCGGCTCGTTCATGGCGCCCCGCCTCCGGAACCGATCGCGGTCTCGATGTCGTAGGCGGTGACCGGCCCGAGGAACTGGCGCGCGACCTTGCCGTCCGGCGACAGCAGGTAGGTCATCGGCAGCCCGCGCGGCGTGGCGAAATCCTGCGGCGGGCTCAGCGGATCGAGGATCACGATCGGGTACGAAACCGGGTGCTCGGCGAGGAAGGCGCGCATCTCCTCGACCGTGGCGTCCTCGTAGGCCAGGCCCACCACCTCGATGTTCTCGCGCATGGTGTGCAGCGCCGACAGCTCGGGCATTTCCTTCAGGCACGGCTTGCACCAGGTGGCCCAGAAGTTCACCACCACCCAGCGGCCGCGGTGCGCGGCCAGGTCGTACATCTTCCCGTCCACCGCCAGGGCCGAGAACCGCGGCTGCTCCGCGGTGCGCTCGACCACGCCCGGTGGCGGCGCTTCGGGTCCGGCAGGCGCAGCCGTCGCTTCGGGCGCGGCCGGAGCCGCGGAGGTCGAGTCGGGTTGCGCGGCGGGTGCCGGCGACTGCTGCGTGCAGGCGGCCAGCAGCAGCGGCAGCGCCAGCACGGCGAGCGGGAAGGGAAGACGCATGGTCAGGCTCCGGTCGGGTCCTGGGGGGACGGGAAGATGCCGCCGACGCGGCGCTTGAGCGCATCGCGCAACGGCAGGCGCAGGTCGTCGAACACCGCGTGCACGGCCTCGCCCAGCGGGTCGTCGCGGCAAGGCAGCCAGGCCTCGTCGATCGGGATGCGCAGCTGGCAGGCTTCGTAGAGCTCGGACAGGGTCAGGTCGTCGAGGTCGCGGGCCAGCAGCCACTCGCCCTGCTCGTCGCGGCGCACCAGGCGGATCGCATCGAGACGGGTGAGGAATTCCTGCAGCAACGAATCGGTGAGCATCGGCTCCAGCGCCAGCATCTGCTCGGTGTGCAGGCCCTCGCCCGCGCGCCGCGCCTGCTGGAAGCGGCCGACCAGGCGCAGCAGCGCATAGCCCTCGTAGCCTGGCGGCAACCGCATCGACGCCGGCTGGTAGCGGAACGCGGCCAGCGACGAGGCCAGCGAGGCGCCCAGCAGGATCGCCACCCAGCCCAGGAAGATCCACAGCATCAGCACCGGGATGAAGGCCATCGCGCCGTACAGCTTCTGGTAGCCCTCGAAGCTGCCCAGGTACAGGCCCAGCGCCGACTTGATCGCCTCCAGCAGCAGGACCGCCAGCACCGCGCCGGCGAAGGCGTGCCGCCACTTCACCGTGTGGTGCGGCACCACCCGGTAGGCGATCACCACCACCGCCAGTTCGATCAGCACCGGGGTCATGCCCAGGCTGAGGCTGGCCAGCCACTGGCCCTGCGGCGACTGGAACAGCTCCATCGAGAAGAACCGCGCCGACACCGACAGCGACGCGGCCGCCAGCAGCGCACCCAGGGTCAGCACGGTCCAGTACACCAGGTAGCGCGACAGCCGCGGACGCGCGCTGGCCACCCGCCAGATGCGGTTGAAGGTGGCCTCGACGCTGTTGAGCGTCACCAGCAGCGAGACCACCAGGGCGACGATGCCGGCGGCGGTGAGCTGGCCGGTCCGGTTGCGCAGCCCGGCGATGTGCTCGTTGATCGCCCGCGCCGCGCTGGGCACGAAGTTGGAGGTCACGTAGTCGACCAGCTCGCCGCTGAGGTCACGGAAAGCCGGGAACGCCGACAGCACGCCCAGCACCACCACCGCCAGCGGCACCAGGGCGAATGCGGTGGTGTAGGCCAGCGCGGCGGCGGCCTGGAACAGGTTGTCGTCGAGGAAGCGCCGCCACAGGAAGCGGGCGAAGGACACCGCGCGCGCACGGTCGCGCACGCGCTCGTGCACGCGCTGGCGCCAGCTTGCGAAGTCCGGACCGATGGCCATCGGCGCAAGCCTACCCGATGCACGGCGAAAGCCGCAGTGGCGGCGCTTCGTCGATAATGGCGGCCCCTTCCAGTGGATGGTCCCGATGGCGGAGATCCTGGTCCTGTACTACAGCCGCGGCGGCTCGGTCGCGCGCCTGGCGCGGCAGATCGCGCGCGGCGTCGAGGAAGTCCCGGGCATGCAGGCGCGCCTGCGCACGGTGCCGCCGGTGGCGGCGGTGACCCAGCAGGCGGCCCCGCCGGTGCCCGAGGACGGCGCGCCCTACGTGCAGGTCTCGGACCTGGCCGAATGCGCCGGCCTGGCGCTGGGCAGCCCGACCCGCTTCGGCAACATGGCCGCCCCGGTCAAGCACTTCCTCGACGGCCTC
Source organism: Pseudoxanthomonas sp. J35 (assembly GCF_000513995.1). GTDB lineage: Bacteria > Pseudomonadota > Gammaproteobacteria > Xanthomonadales > Xanthomonadaceae > Pseudoxanthomonas. The sequence goes on along the minus strand of NZ_AZVB01000009.1, from coordinate 140,101 downwards.
GGCGGCGAATGGGCCAGCGGCACGCTCGCCGGCAAGCCGGCGGCGGTGTTCACCTCCACCGCCACCCAGCACGGCGGCCAGGAATCGACCCTGCTGACCATGCACGTGCCGTTGCTGCACCACGGCTGCGTGATCGTCGGCATCCCGTACACCGAGGCGGCGCTCAACACCACCCGCGGCGGCGGCACGCCCTACGGCGCCAGCCATGTCGCCGGCCTGCAGGACGATCCGCAGCCGACCGAAGAGGAGGCGGTGCTGGCCCGCGCGCTGGGCCGGCGCCTGGCCGACATCGCCTCGCGGCTGGCGCGCTGATGGCAACGCCGACCTCCGCGCGCATCGCCGGCATCGCGCTGCTGGCGCTGGCCCTGCTCTATGCGGCCTGGTTCCATGCCGACCGCCATGCCGCCGCCGCGCTGCTGGTGTTCGCGCTGCCGCCGCTGCTGCTGGCCGTGCCGGCCTGGCGCGGCGGCCGCCGTTCGGCGTTCTGGGGCGGCGTGTTCGCGCTGGGCTGGTTCAGCCACGGGGTGATGGTCGCCTGGACCCGACCGGGCGAGGCGCTGTTCGCGTGGCCGGCGATCGTGCTGTCGCTGGTCGTGGTCGTCACGGTGAGCTGGCCGGGGCTGCAGGCGCGCTTCGGGCGGCGCCGCGGCTGAGGCTTCCACGCGTTGCGTGGCGCCGTTGGACGTTCCGGCATGCGACGCCTACGGCCTTCACCGGCTTTGGACCGATAATGGACGCACTTCGCGGCGCCGGCCTGCCGGCCCGCCCACCGATCATGTCCGGCGCCCGCGCCGGCGCCAGGGCAATGCAATGGAAGAACTGCTGATCGTCACCACCGGCGGCACCATCGACAAGATCTACTTCGACGACAAGTCCGACTACCAGATCGGCGAACCGCAGATCGGCACGATCCTGCGCGAGCTGGGCGTGAGCTTCCGCTTCAGCGTGATCCCGATCCTGCGCAAGGACTCGCTGCACATCACCGACGAGGACCGCGAGCTGGTCCGCGCCACGATCGCGGCCCAGCCGACCCGCCACGTGCTGGTCACCCACGGCACGGACAGCATGGTGCAGACCGGCAAGGTGCTGAAGACGATCCCCGGCAAGACCATCGTGATGACCGGCGCGCTGAGCCCGGCGCGCTTCCGCGGCTCGGACGCGGAATTCAACATCGGCTGCGCGATCGGCGCGGTGCAGTCGCTGCCGGAAGGCGTGTACATCGCCATGAACGGGCTGATCTGGGACCCCGACAAGGTCCGCAAGAACGTCGCCGCCAACCGCTTCGAGTCGATCTGAGGCCAGGCCCATGTCGATGGCGACCCGGGCCACGCGCGCGCTCGATGCGGCCGGGATCGCCTACCGGTTGCACCCGTACGACTACCACGCCGACGCCCAGGCCAGCGCGGGCGGCAAGGGCCTGCAGGCGGCCGCGGCGCTGGGCGTGCCACCCTCGCGGGTGCTGAAGACGCTGATGGCGTGGGTGGATTCGCGCGCGGTATGCGTGGTCCTGCCCAGCGACCGCCAGCTGCAGCCGAAGGCGTTGGCCGCGGCGGCCGGCGGCAAGGCGGCGCGGATGATGGAAGTGCCCGAGGCCGAGCGCCGCACGGGCTACAAGGTCGGCGGCATCAGTCCGTTCGGGCAGCAGCGACCGGCGCCGGTGTGGTTCGAGCAGGACGCGACGGCCGAAGCCAGCGTCTACATCAACGCCGGCCAGCGCGGCCTGCTGCTGGAACTGGCGCCGGCGGACGCGGTGCGCGTGCTGCGGGCGCAGGTGGCGCCGATCAGCCGGGCGTAACCGGAATGGACGGGGGCGCTGGCGACGTTGCGCGCGCCAGCCGCCTTGCAGCCTCGCCGGCGCCTTTGTAGAGCGGGGCTTGCCCCGCTGCTTTTCTCGGGGGGAATGGCGACATCATGCGGGGGAGTCGGGCAAGCCCGACTCTACGGGGGGCGGTCGCCTCCGCGGCAACGCCGCTGCTCCGATCGCTGGCGCGATCAGAACATCCCGGTTTCCAGGCGCGCGGCCTCGGACATCATGTGCCGGCCCCACGGCGGGTCGAAGACCAGCTCGACGTCGGCCTCGCTGATGGTCGGGATCTGCTCCAGCTTGCTGCGCACGTCGTCGACCAGGATCTCGCCCATGCCGCAGCCGGGCGCGGTCAGGGTCATCTTCACGTCGATCGCGCGGGTGCCGTCGTCGCGGTGGCGCAGGTTGGCCTCGTAGACCAGGCCCAGGTCGACGATGTTGAACGGGATTTCCGGGTCGAAGCAGGTGCGCAGCTGGCGCCAGACCATCGCCTCGACTTCCTCGTCGCCGGCGTCGGCAGGCAGTTCCAGCTCGGGCTCGGGCTCCTTCCCGATCGCGTCCGCGTCCTTGCCGGCGATCCGGAACAGGTTGCCTTCGACGAAGACGGTGTAGCTGCCGCCGAGGCCCTGGGTGATGTAGCCGACGCTGCCGGCGGGCAGGGTCACGGCTTCGCCCTGCGGCACCATGACGGCGGCGCAGTCGCGCTCGAAACGGACGGGTTCGCTGCTGCGGGAGTACATGGGACCGATATGGGGCTGCAGGCTCGCACCTGCAAGGCAGGCCCTGGCCGGCGTGGGGGGAGGCCGTCAATTCTAGCCGATGCCCCGCCTCACGCGGCCTGCGCGTATCCTTGACGGCCTCTTACCGGACCCCCCGTCGATGTCGCCCGCACCATCTCCCCGGCCATCCGCCCACCCGCCGCCCGCGCGCTGGCTGTGGCCGTTCATGCTCGTGCTGGGGACGGTGACCATGGTCGTGGCGTGGACGTCGCTGGCCCTGGCCACCGACCGCCAGCACGGCTGGGTGGCGCTGCTGGCGGGGCTGGAAGCGGCGTGGATGCTGCGCCTGGGCGGGATGGCGGCCGGCTGGCCGCGGCGCCTGCTGGCGGCCCTGGCCACCGTGGCGATGGTCGTGGCGGTGCAGTGGTTCGTCGCCGCCGGCCACATCGGCGGGCAGATGGGCCTGGCGCCATGGGAAGCGGCGCCGAAGATGGGCGCCTGGCACGTCTGGTTCCTGTCGCGGATGGCCAACACCGGCCTGGACCTGCTGTGCCTGGCCGCCGCGCCGCTGCTGGCGTGGCGCGCGGGACGCTGAGTTCCACGGGTCACGCCGCCGGCGTGGCGGACCTTCCCTCCATGTCGTCCAGGCAGCGCGCGAACAGCGCCACTGCCTCGCGGATCTCGGCAGTGCCGAGGCTGGCGAAGCCCAGCAGCAGGCCGGCGCGGTCGGGCGGCTCGAGGTAGTACGGCGCGATCGGATACAGCGCCAGCCCACGGGTGCGGGCATGGGCGATCAGCGCGTCGCCGTCGGCGGCGTCGTGCCCGCGCCCCCAGGCCGAGGGCTTCGACTTCGACCTCAGCTACCGGATGGACACGGACTTCGGCCGTTTCGCCCTGATGTGGCAAAGCACCTACACCGTCCGCGACGAAATCAAGACCGACACCAGCCCCGACACGCTGCCGCAGCAGCTGGTCGGCTGGGCGACCTCGCCCGGTTTCGTCGGCACCTTCCGCGTCCGCTCCAACGCCAGCCTCAGCTGGGAGCACGGGCCGTGGGGCGCGACCTGGGGCGCGCTACTACTCCTCGCAGAAGGAAACCTGCCTCTCGGCGGCGCTGTTCCCGGAGGAATGCTCTGACCCGGACTACGTGGCCGCCAACCCGGCGCAGACCCGCGCGATCCGGCGGGTCGGCGCCGACACCTTCCACGACCTGGAGCTGCGCTGGAACACGCCATGGCGGGGCACCGTGGCGGTCGGCGCCAAGAACGCGTTCGACCACGTCGGCCCGGTGCTGTACAGCCAGCCCAGCTCCAGCGTGTCCTACTCCGGCCAGTTCGACATCGGCCGCTTCGTGTACATGAAGTACCAGCAGCGCTTCTGAGCCGGCCGAAGCAGGGAAGCCACGGCACCACCTGGTGCCGTGGCTGGTCCGGTCACATGCACGTGGCGTGGCTGCCGGATCGCAACCTGCGTACATGCGGCTGATGCCAGCCGGCACACCGGATGCGGCGTGGACCGGCGATGCTGGACGGGGCCGCGACCTTCCCCTCCCAGGCGGGTGCGCCCGGCCCATGCGCATGCATGCGACCGTCGCCTCGCGGACCCGGCCCGGGCATCTGCCCGGGCCTTTTCATCGGGACCGGACTCAGTGCCCGCCGTCCAGCGCCTTCAGTTCGCTGACCAGCGCGCTGGCCATTTCCGCGCCGTCGCCGTAGAGCATGCGGGTGTTGTCGGCGTAGAACAGCGCATTCTCGATGCCGGCGAAGCCGGTGCCCTTCCCGCGCTTGATCACCACCACGTTCTTCGACTCGACCACGTCCAGGATCGGCATGCCGTAGATCGGGCTGGCCGGGTCGGTCCTGGCCACCGGGTTGACCACGTCGTTGGCGCCGATCACCAGCGACACGTCGGTGGTCGGGAACTCCGGGTTGATGTCGTCCATGTCCGCGATCAGGTCGTAGGGCACGCCGGCCTCGGCCAGCAGCACGTTCATGTGGCCAGGCATGCGCCCGGCCACCGGATGGATCGCGAACTTCACCTTGACCCCACGGTCGATCAGGCGCTGCGCCAGCTCCCAGATCTTGTGCTGGGCCTGGGCCACGGCCAGGCCGTAGCCGGGCACGATCACCACGCGCTCGGCGTAGGCCATCATCGCCGCCACGTCGCCGGCCTCGATCGGCTTCTGCGAGCCGCTGATCTCCTGCGCCTGCCCGCCGCCGCCGAAGCTGCCGAACAGCACGCCGGAGATCGGCCGGTTCATCGCCTTGGCCATCAGCCGGGTCAGCAGGATGCCGGCCGCGCCGACCATCATGCCGGCGATGATCAGCGCCTCGTTGCCGAGCACGTAGCCCTCGAACGACACCGCCAGGCCGGTGAAGGCGTTGTACAGCGAGATCACCACCGGCATGTCGGCGCCGCCGATCGGCAGGGTCATCAGCACGCCCAGCAGCAGCGCGACCAGGAAGAAGGCGACGATCGCCCACGGCTGCAACGTGGTGGCGGCGAGCACGCCCAGCACCACCATCGCCACCGCGACCAGCAGGTTGAGCGCCTGCTGCCCGGGAAACACCACCCGCTTGTCGAGGCGGCCGTCGAGCTTGGCCCAGGCGATGATCGAACCGGACAGCGACACCGCGCCGATCGCCGAGCCGAGTACCGCCAGGGTCAGCACCACCACGCCCGGTCCCGCGACGGCGACTTCGCCACCCCGCGCCAGCGCCGAGAAGCGCAGCAGCTCCACCGCGCCGATGGCCGCGGCCGAACCGCCGCCCATGCCGTTGTACAGCGCGACCATCTGCGGCATATCGGTGATCGCCACCTTCTTGCCGGAGATCCACGCGGCCACCGTGCCGATCACCAGCGCCACCACGATCAGCGGCAGGTTGTGCAGGCCCGGCAGCAGGAAGGTCGCCGCGGTGGCCAGCAGCATGCCCACGCCGGCCCAGTGGATGCCGCTGCGCGCCGTGGCCGGCGAGGCCATGCGCTGCAGGCCCAGCAGGAACAGCGTGGCCGCCACCAGGTAGCTGGCGCCGACCAGCCAGGTACGGATACCGAATTCGCCGCCACTCATGCCTCGTCCCCTTCGTTGCCCGTGTGCCCCGCGCGCGACGGGTTACGGTCCAGTCGATGGTGTTCGAACATCTCGATCGCCGTCTTGAGCAGGGCGAACAGGCCCAGGCCCAGTCCCACCAGGCCCATCGCCAGCTGCGACCAGCGCGCGCCGCCCAGGTACAGCCCGGCCAGGCCGCTGCCCAGGGCCAGCGCCACGGCGCCGACGATGACCCCGATCGCCAGGCCGCCCTTGCGCGGGTCTTCCCAGACCTTGCGCGAGACCTCGTTCTGGGTGGTGGTGGGGTCCTGCAGCGAGGAGAAGCCGATGCCGACGCCGGCATGCAGCAGGGCAAGGTTGAAGTCGGCGAAGATCGAGGCGAAGCCGGTGAAGTACGGGCGCATCACGTAGAACAGTGCCAGCAGCATGAACGGGTACTGCAGGTAGCTCGCCGCCTGGAACAGCCGGCGCGCCCCGGAACGGCCGTGCGCCGCGCCATGGGCGCTCACTTGCCACCTTCGCCGGTGGACGGCTTCCTGCTGCTCTTGAACATCTCCAGCATGCGCTCGGTGACCACGTAGCCACCGGCGGCATTGCCCGCGCCCAGGACCACGGCGACGAAGCCGATCGCCTTCTCCAGGGGGGTATCCGCATGGCCCAGCACCACCATCGCACCGATCAGGACGATGCCGTGGATGAAGTTGGACCCCGACATCAGCGGCGTGTGCAGGATCACCGGCACCCGCGAGATGATCACGTGGCCGGCGATGGCCGCCAGCATGAAGATGTACAGCGCAACGAAACCGTCGTTCATCCGCCACTCTCCCGGGCAGGGCGCCCGCTCCGGATGATAACCGCAGGATGAACAGCGCACAGCCGGTCAACCGGCGGCGCCCCCGAGCGTTTCCTGCTGCAGGCGACCCGAGCGGAGTTCCCATGACGCAGCACGGCCAGGCACGAGGCTTCCCGCCCCGGTGGCACGGCGCCCCCGCCGGCAGGGCTAAGCTGTGCTGGTGACGACGCCCCTCGACCCCGGCTGGGAAACGCAGGCCACGCCCACCTGGGCGTCGCTGGATGCGTTCCTGGCCGAGGTGGGCCCGCGCGCGTTCCGCTTCGCCGAGGCCGGACTGCGCAACCGCGACGATGCCCTCGACGCGGTGCAGGACGCGATGATGAAGATGCTCGCCTATCGCGAGCGTCCGGCCGGCGAATGGACGCCGCTGTTCTGGAGCATCCTGCGCCGGCGGATCATCGACCTGCAGCGCCGCGCCGGCTTCCGCCTGCGCTGGCTGCGCCCGGCCGGGGAGATGCCGGTGGGCGAGGACGAGGGCATCGACTGGGCCGCCCCGGGCGCCGGCCCGGCCCAGGCGCACGAGCAGCGCGAGACCTACGCGCGGCTGGTGGAGGCGCTGCGTGCCCTGCCGGCGCGGCAGCGCGAGGCCTTCACCCTGCGCGTGCTCGAGGAGCTGGACGTGGCCACCACCGCCAGGGTGATGGGCTGCTCGGAAGGCTCGGTCAAGACCCACCTGTCGCGCGCGCGGCAGGCCCTGCAATCGCAACTGGAGGACGTCCGATGACGACCGCAACCGAATCGTCCGGCGATTCCATCGACCGCCATGCCCGGCAGCTGCACCAGGCCGCCCTGGCGAATGTCTCGCCGGCCACCCTGGCGCGCCTGCGCCAGGCGCGCCATGCCGCGACCTCGGCCCCGCCCCGCCGCCGCCCCCTGCTGGCCTCGTGGCTGGCCGGCGGCGCGGTGGCGGCGACGCTCGCCGTCGCGGTGATGCTGCGCCCCGGCGCGCCCGCGCCCGACGCGCCGGCCAGCTACGCCGACGGAGGCGAGGTACCGGCCGACTTCCTCGCCCCCGCAACCGACCCGGCCGTGGCGCTGGAGAACGACCCCGGTTTCTACCTGTGGCTGGACTCGGTCGACGCCACGGCCCTGGCAATGGAGTAAGACCATGCAATCCCGACGCCTCCTCCCCGGCCTGCTGGCGCTGGCCCTGCTCCTGCCGGTGGCGGCCATCTCCGCGCCGGCCACCCCCGCCGCGCCCAAGCCGGCCGCCGCCAAGGTCCGCGGCGCCGAGCTGCCGGCATGGGAACAGCTCAACCCGGAGCAGCGCGAGCTGCTGATCGCGCCGCTGCGCGAACGCTGGAATTCCTCGCCGCAGGAACGGGTGCGGATGTACGAGCACGCGCAGCGCTGGAAGACCCTGCCGCCCGAGGAACGCGAACGCGCCCGCCGCGGCATGCGCCGCTTCGAGGACATGAGCCCGGCGCAGCGCGAGCAGGCGCGCGCGATCTTCCACTACACCCGCGACCTGCCGGCGGAGCAGCGCCAGGCCTTCCGCGAACGCTGGTCGAAGATGACCCCGGAACAGCGCCAGCAGTGGCTGCGCGAGCACCCGGCGCCGGCGAAGAAGGACTGAGCCGGTCGCGCCCGCGGGGAGCGGGCGCGCGCCGTCAGCCGGCCGCGTCCGCTCCGGCCGGCGCTTGCGCGGCGGCCGCCGGCGGCGGTTCCGGCCACGCCGTCTTCGCCAGCAGCTCGTCGTTCCAGTCGAACGCCAGCCCGCCGCCCTTCAGGAACAGCGCGACGAAGTTGTAGACGTTGCGCGCGTACATCTCGCTGGCGTGCACCGCGCCCATGCTGGGCAGGTTGAGCGGGCCGGCCACGGTGACGCCGCCCACCTCGATGGTCTCGCCCGGGCGGGTGGCCTCGCAGTTGCCGCCGGTCTCGGCGGCCAGGTCGACGATCACGCTGCCGGGCTTCATCCCGGCCACCATCGCCGCGCTGACGATCTTCGGCGCCGGGCGCCCCGGCACCGCCGCGGTGCAGACCACCACGTCGATGCCCTTGAGGTGGTCGGCCAGGCGCTGCTGCTGCAGCGCGCGCTCCTCGTCGGTCAGCGCGCGCGCATAACCGCCCTCGCCCGCCGCGCTCACCCCCAGGTCGAGGAACTTGCCGCCCAGCGATTCGATCTGCTCGCGCGTTTCCGGGCGCACGTCGAAGCCCTCCACCTGCGCGCCGAGCCGGCGCGCGGTGGCGATGGCCTGCAGGCCGGCCACGCCGGCGCCGACGATGAGCACCTTCGAGGGCCGGATCGTGCCGGCGGCGGTGGTCAGCATCGGGAAGAAGCGCGGCGCCAGCTGCGCGGCGATCAGCACCGCCTTGTAGCCGGCCATGCTGGCCTGCGAGCTCAGCACGTCCATCGCCTGCGCGCGGGTGGTGCGCGGCAGCCGCTCCAGCGGGAAGGCGCGGATGCCGCGCGCCTGCAACGCCTGCGCGCGGGCGGCGTCGGCCTGCGGATGCAGCACGCCCACCAGCACCGCGCCTTCGCGCAGGCCCGCGATCGCATCGGCCGGCGGCGCCTGCACGCACAGCACCACGTCGGCAGTCGCGCGCGCATCGGCCGCGGCCAGTTGCGCGCCTGCATCGAGGTAGGCCTGGTCGGTGATGCCCGCGCCCAGCCCGGCACCGGGCTCGACCCGCACCCGGGCCCCGGCGGCGACCAGCTTCTTCACCGTTTCCTGCGTGGCCGCCACGCGCTTCTCGCCCGCCGCGGTCTCCTTCAGCACCAGCACATCCACCGCCATGCGCCCCTCGCCTGCAAGTCAGCCGAGCCGCGATGCTAGCAAATGGCGGCCGAGGCCCGGGGACCGGCCGGCGCCGGGGTCGGCGCGGACAGGAATACGGCGGCCCGGCGTGGCAGCGGGCACGGCGCGCAGCCCACCCTGGCCGGCACGGCCAGCGGGAAGTACGCCAGTGGAATGCCGGGCGGCGTGGCGTCGCCCGACGGCTCAGTGCAGCGTCGCCGACTGCTGCGGAGCGACGGCGTCCAGGCGCTCGATCACGCCCTGCATGGCGTTGTCGAAGGCGTCGCCGTCGTCGGCCACGTGCATGCGCAGGCGGCCCATCCGCACCATCACCGCCAGTTCCTCGGGCGAGGCCACGCAGAAGCGCACGCCGCGCCGGTTGACGAACAGCAGGCGCGAGGAGATCGGGCTGACCCAGGTCAGCTTGCCGGGTTGCACGCGGCCGTCCTTGTCGATGAAGTCCAGCCAGGTGCCGATCGGCAGCGCGCGGATGCGCTCGGCATCGGCGTGGTCGAAGTCCAGCGTATCGGTGCCGGCGACCAGCTCGACCGGGTTGCGCTCGACCGGTGCGGCCTGCGGCAGGGCCACTTCCGGCAGTTCCGGCAGCGGCTTTTCCAGTTCCGGACGCGCGTCAGCCACCGCCTGCAGCGTGTCGTGCAGGGCGCCGATCGCCGCATCGGCGGCGTCGCCATGCAGGCCGACGCTGGCGAAGACCCGGCGCAGGCCGGGCTGCCAGTTCTGCAGCCACGGCTTGCCGACGATGTGGCGCTGCGCCTCGTCGACCTCCTCGAGGATGCCGTCGGCCAGTTCCAGCGCCTCGGTGAAGGTGTCGCCGACCTCGCCCTCGCGCAGCAGCGCCAGGGTGATATGGTGTTGCCACGGATTGCGCAGGAACTCGGCCACCGCCTGCGGCAGCGCGCGTTCCTCCAGCCGGCTGGCGACCTCGAACTCGGCGCGGCGGCGGGCCATCTCCAGCCGCTCCTGGCCGCGCTGGATCTCGGCGGCGCGGCGCTCGGTGACTTCGACGCGGCGGCGGTGCTGCTCGAGGAAATCGCGGAACTCCTCCTCCAGCGTCATGAAGATGGCCAGGTTCTCGTTGAACTCGGTCACCAGCCGCTCGATGATCTCCTCGACCTTGGCCAGCAGCGAGCGCTCGGCGGCGCTTTCGCCCTGGTTGCCCTCGCAGGCCTCGGCCAGCGCGTTGAGCAGGCGCCGCGCCGGATGGGTCTTCTGCACGAACATGCGCCGGTCCAGCAGCGCCACCTTCACGAACGGCACCACCAGGCGGCCGATCAGCTCGCGCGGGCGACCGGCCAGGTCGCGCTCGTCCAGCAGCACGTCGAACAGCATGCCGACCAAGTCGATCGCGTCCTCGTCCTTCGGGTCCAGGCGGGTACTGGACGGGTCGACGCCCAGCTGGCGCGCGTTGGCCAGCACCTCGCTCTTGAGCCGCTGCGACAGCGACTCCTGGTCGTCGGTGATCGCCGCGCTGAGGGTCGGGCTGGGCGTGGCCTGCAGCAGCGACAGCACCGAGAGCATCTCGCGGTGGCTCAGCGGACGCTGGTCTGCCTGTCCACCCGGGGCACCGCCGGCACCCTGCGCCGCGTCGCCGCGCGCACCGCGGCTCTGCTGCAGCAGCTGGTGCAGGGCGTCCAGCAGCGCGCCCGCGCCGCCCGGCGCCGCCGCTCCGCCGGCACCGCCGTCCAGGCCGTGCTGCATCGCCCCGCGGGTGTCCTGCCAGCGCTGCATGAAGCGCGCCGCCCAGGCCGGGGAATAGTCCTCCCCGCCGCCGGCCGGCTCTTCCCAGCCGCCGCCGTAGCTGCCCGCGTAACCGCCGGCCGCGGCCGCAGCCGCGCTTTCGGCCATGCGTTCCGGGCGCGGCGGCGGCGCCTGGCGCGGACCGGCCGGCGCGCCGGGCAGCACGCCCTCGCGTACCAGGCGCTGGTCCAGGCCCTCGTAGAGCTTGGCCACCGCCGGCGACAGGTCGCGCTCGCACAGCTTGATCAGGACCAGGCGCACTTCCGGCGCCAGGTCGCAGGTGGCGAAGGCCTCGTGCACGGCCACGCCGATGTGTTCGGGACCGATCGGGTTGCGGTCGGCGTCCAGCTGCAGCGCGCCGGCGATCCAGCCCAGGCGGCGGTCCAGCCGCGACAGCACGGCCTTGCAGTCGCGCAGCATCACGCTGGCCAGGTTGCGCACGGCCAGGCGCGATTCGAGTTCGTGTTCGGCGACCAGGCTCAGCCCGGTCGACTGGCTGGCCAGGGCCGCTTCCGCGGAGGGCGACTCGCCGGACTCCAGCGCCTGCCAGGCCCGGCCGAGCTGGGCGCGGAAGCGGGCGACGATCTCCTCGCGGCGGCGGCGCAGTTCGCGCATGCCGTCCAGGAACAGCAGCTGCGAACCGCCGGCGCGCTCGGCGCGGTCGAACAGGACGTCGTCGTAGCGGGCCACCGATGCGGCAAAGGCATCGCCCAGCGGCGGCAGGAAGGCGTCGCGCACCAGGGCGAGCAGCCTCGCGTCGCGGGCGGGGTGGTCGAGGGGGTCTTGCTGGGCGGGGGACATGCGAACAGCTCCGCGCTGGCCAGGGCGTCGGTCGGATACGGCTCCCCTTGTGCCGCCATGGCATCGTAAGGGCAGCGCGCATCCGCAACCGTGACCCAGTCAGCAATTCATATTCATGGTGCGATGACAATCGGGGTTTACCCCTATGCACGCGCGCAGCGGATGCACGCATCCGGCGTTTCACGCAGGCGTGAAGACGCTTCGCCGCGCCTCGTCGATCGCCGCCGGAGCGATGGCTGCGCGCGCTGTCCCGGGGGACAGGCGCGCGCCCGCCTATAATTGCCGCCTGCCGGCCGTAGGCCGGAGCGGAGCCTTCACACGCAATGCATACCCCTCCCGCGCTGCAACTGCTCGACGCGCGCCGCTCGGTTCCCTCGCTGGAACTGGGCGAACCCGGACCCGACGACGCCACCCTGCTGCGCATGCTGCAGTCGGCCGTGCGCGTGCCCGACCACGGCAAGCTGGTCCCGTTCCGGTTCGTGCGCATCACCGGCGATGCCCGCCATGCGCTGGGCGAGTTCCTCGCCGCGCGGGCGCTGCAACGCAACCCCGAGGCGCCGCCGGCGCTGGTCGAGAAGGACCGCAGCCGCTTCTCGCACGCGCCGATGATCATCGCCGTGGTCGCGCGGATCCAGGCCGGGCACAAGGTGCCAGAGCAGGAGCAGCTGCTGACCGCCGGCTGCGTCTGCTTCGCCCTGCTGCAGGCCGCGCAGGCGCTGGGCTTCGGCGCGCAGTGGCTGACCGCGTGGATGGCCTACGACCCGGAGGTGGCGAAGGTCCTCGGCCTGGGCGAAGGCGAGCGGATCGCTGGCTTCGTCCACATCGGCACCGCCAGCGTGGACGTGCCCGAGCGCGACCGCCCCGATCCGCGCGCCCTGCTGACGGACTGGACGCCGTGAACCCGGAGGGCACGCCGGCGCCGGGCGCGACTCGCGCGCCGCTGCACCTGGTCGACGCCAGCCTGTACGTGTTCCGCGCCTGGCATTCGATGCCGGACGAGTTCCGCGACGCCCACGGCTGGCCGACCAACGCCGTGCACGGCTTCGCGCGCTTCCTGCTGGAACTGCTCGAGCGCGAACGTCCGCGCCACATCGCCATCGCCTTCGACGAGGCGCTGGACAGCTGTTTCCGCAACCGCCTCTATCCGGCCTACAAGGCCAACCGCGATCCGGCCCCGGAGGAACTGCGCCGCCAGTTCGCCCACTGCAAGGCGCTGTGCGCCGCGCTCGGCCTGGCCGTGCTCGCCGACCACGACTACGAGGCCGACGACCTGATCGGCAGCGCGCTGCACCGCGCCCGCCCGGCCGGCTACCGCGGGATCATCGTCTCCGCCGACAAGGACCTGTCGCAGCTGCTGGGCGAGCACGACGAGCAGTGGGACTTCGCCCGCGGCCAGCGCTGGGGCGCGGCCGGGGTCAAGGCGCGCCACGGCGTCCACGCGCACCAGATCGCCGACTACCTGGCCCTGACCGGCGACGCGGTCGACAATATCCCCGGCATCGGCGGTGTCGGCGCCAAGACCGCGGCGGTGCTGCTGGCCCACTTCGGCAGCCTCGACGCGCTGCTGGAGCAGGTCGACGAGGTCGCCTTCCTGCGCCTGCGCGGCGCCGCCCAGGTCGCCGCGCGCCTGCGCGAGCAGCGCGAGCACGCACTGCTGTGGCGGCAGCTGACCACCATCGCCTGCGACGTGCCGCTGCCCTACGACGGCCCGGCCGCGACCCGCGCCGAGGCCGATCCGGAGATGCTCGAGGCGCTGGCCGATACCCTGCGCTTCGGCCCGATGACCCGGCGCCGCCTGCGCACCGCGGCCGGCCTGGACAGCGGCGCCGGCGAGGCGCCACCGGTTCCCCTTCCCGCTTAGCATTGGCGCATGGCCGACGATTCCCGTTCCCCCGACAACACCCCCCGCGTGGTCTACGAAGGGCGCTGGCAGCGCATGGTCGTGCGCGGCACCTGGGAATATTCCGAGCGCACCCACCCCGGCGGCCTGGCCGCGATCATCATCGCGGTCACCCCGGAGGACCGGGTGCTGTTCGTCGAGCAGTTCCGAGTGCCGCTGCAGGCGCGCACGATCGAGATGCCGGCCGGCCTGGTCGGCGACATCCATGCCGGCGAGTCGATCGAGCAGTCGGCGATCCGGGAGCTCGAGGAAGAGACCGGCTGGACCGCCGAGCGCGCCGAAGTACTGATGACCGGCCCGACCTCCTCCGGCGCCAGCAGCGAGAAGATCGCCTTCGTCCGCGCCACCGGCCTGCGCAAGGTCGGCGCCGGCGGCGGCGACGGCAGCGAGGACATCACCGTGCACGAGGTCCCGCGCACCCAGGCCGCGGCCTGGCTGGCGGGCAAGCTGCGCGAAGGCTACGAGCTGGACGCCAAGCTCTGGGCCGGCCTGTGGATGATCGACCACAACCTGGACGGCACGCCGCGTGAGCCCCGATAGCGCCCCCGTGCGCCTGCTGCAGCCCGGCGATCCGCCGCCGTTCGAGGTGCTGCGGCCGGACGGCGCCTCGCCGTGGCTGTTCACCGCCGACCACGCCGGCCAGGCGATCCCACGCGCGCTCGGCGACTTGGGCCTGCCGCCGGGCGAGATCGACCGCCACATCGGCTGGGACATCGGCATCGCCGGCGTCGCCCGCGAGCTGGCGGCGCTGCTGGACGCCTGGACCATCGTGCAGGCGTATTCGCGGCTGGTGGTCGACTGCAACCGGCCGCTCGATTCGCCGACCCTGATCGTCGAGCGCAGCGACGGCACCGAAGTCCCCGGCAACCATGGCCTCGACGCCGACGCCCGGCAGGCGCGCCTGGCGGAGATCTTCCTGCCCTACCACGCGCGCATCGGCGAGACCCTGGACCGGCGCCGCGACCAGGGCCGCGCCACCCTGCTGGTGACTCTGCACAGCTTCACCCCCGCCATGGGCGGCGTGGCCCGTCCCTGGCACTGCGGCGTGCTCTACAACCGCGACACGCGCCTGGCCCACGCCCTGCGCGATGCGCTGCAGGCCGAGGGCGACCTCGTCGTCGGCGACAACCAGCCGTACTCGGTGAGCGACAGCAGCGACTACGCCATCCCCGTGCATGGCGAACGCCGCGGCCTGCCGCATGTGGAACTGGAGATCCGCCAGGACCTCATCGCCGACGCCGCCGGCCAGGTCGCCTGGGCGCAGCGCCTGGCCCGGCTGCTGCGCGGACTGGAAGCGGCGTTCGTCGCCGGCCAGGTGCCGTCCGCCCCGGCAGGCTGAGCCGTGAATGAATCCGTGACCGTTGCCGCTGTAAACGGTACCAGCCGGGGAGGTCCACCTGCCCCGCGATCCGGCATACTCGGGAGGTTGTCCCCTCCTTCACGCCTGCACACCGCACGATGCCCTCGCCGCGACCGCTCCTCCTGCCGCTGCTGCTGGCCACCCTGCTGGGCGGCTGCTCCATGGGCGGACTGACCAAGTCCTCCGAACCGCCCGCCACCGAAGCATTCGACTCGGCCAACACCTACTCGCGCAGTTTCGACCACTCGCCGGCGCAGGCCTGCGAGGCCGCGCGCCGCGCCCTGCTCAGCCAGGGCTTCGTGGTCGGCCGCGCCGAGGCCGACGTGGTCGAGGCGCGCAAGTACTTCCAGCAGAACGAGAGCCACGAGCAGGTCGAGTTCCGCGCGGTGTGCATGCCGCAGTACCGCGGCGCGCAGCAGACCGTGGTGTTCGTCAACGCGGTGCAGGACCGCTACGCGCTGCGCAAGAGCAACAGCAACGCCAGCCTCGGCGTGAGCGCGCTGGGTTCGCTGTCGGTGCCGATCGGCTCCAGCGAGGATTCGCTGGTCAAGGTGGCCAGCGCCACCCTGCAGGACCCGAACTTCTACAAGCGCTTCTTCGCCGTGCTCGAACGCTTCCTGCCGGAGGAGATCGAGCGCCCGGCCAAGCCGGCGGCCACGACGCAGGCGCAGCCGAGCCTGTTCGCGGTGCCGCAGTACCAGGCGCCGGAGCCGGCGGCCGAGCTGCCGCGCGAGGAACCGTTGCCGGAGCCGCCGCCGGTGATGGTCAATCCGCTGCCGACCCAGCCCGCCCAGCCGCCGTCCGGCGGCTGAGCGCGGTACCTGCGGACCGGCATCACCCGGCCCGCAAGTGTTCGACGGGCCTCCGTCAGGCGAACGCGTCGGTCGCGCGCACCAGCGCGTCGACGTTTTCCGGCTCGAACGCCGAATGCCCCGAGGCCGGGGTGATCTCCAGCTTCGCCTTCGGCCAGGCCTTGTGCAGCTCCCAGGCGTTCTGCAGCGGGCAGACCACGTCGTAGCGGCCGTGCACGATCACGCCGGGGATGCCGGCGATGCGGTGCGCGTCGCGCAGCAGCTGGTCCTCGACCTCGAAGAAGCCGCCGTTGACGAAGTAGTGGTTCTCGATGCGGGCGAAGGCCAGGGCGAACTGCGGGTCCTGGTGACTGCTGACGAAGTCCTCGTCCACGTGCAGGAAGCTGGTGGCGCCTTCCCACACGCTCCACGCCTTCGCGGCGGCCAGGCGGGTGGCCTCGTCCTCGCTGGTCAGGCGGCGGTGGAAGGCCGAGATCAGGTCGTGGCGCTCCACCGGCGGGATCGCGGCGATGTAGTGCTCCCACGCGTCCGGGAACAGGCGGTTGGCGCCTTCCTGGTAAAACCACTCCAGCTCCCAGCGGCGCAGCATGAAGATGCCGCGCAGGACCAGCTCGGTGACCCGCTGCGGATGGGTCTCGGCGTAGGCCAGCGCCAGGGTCGAGCCCCAGCTGCCGCCGAACACCTGCCAGCGCTCGATGCCCAGCAGCTCGCGCAGCTTCTCGATGTCGGCGACCAGGTCCCAGGTGGTGTTGTCGACCAGGTCCGCGTGCGGGGTCGAGCGGCCGGCGCCGCGCTGGTCGAACAGCACGATGCGGTACTTCGCCGGGTCGTGGAAGCGGCGCATCTTCGGGCTGCAACCGCCGCCGGGACCGCCGTGCAGCAGCACCACCGGCTTGCCCTCGGGATTGCCGCACTGTTCGTAGTACAGCTCGTGGCGGCCGTCGACCTTGAGGGTGCCGGACTGGAACGGTTCGATCTCGGGATAGAGGGTGCGCATGCACGGATCCTGCGACGGAAAACCCGCATTGTATCGACCGCGCGCGGACGGTTCGCGGCGCGGTGCGGCCATCGCGCCGGCGCCGGGTGACGCGATGGCGCCCCACGGCCACCGGCGGAACAGGCGCTAGCCGGGCAGGCGCCCCAGGGTGACGCGGTCGCGCTGCTCCAGGTCGCGCGCGGTCTCCACATCCACGAACCCGGCCTGCTCCAGCAGGGCGCGCACCGCCGCGCCCTGGTCGAGCCCGTGCTCGAGCAGCAGCCAGCCGCCGGGCACCAGGTGCCGCGGCGCCGCAGCGACGATGGTGCGGATCGCATCCAGGCCGTCCGGGCCGGAAGACAGCGCGCGTGGCGGCTCGTGGCGGAGGTCGCCCTGGGACAGGTGGGCATCGCCCTCGGCGATATACGGCGGGTTGCTGGCGACAAGGTCGAAGCGGTCGCGGCCCAGCGCCTCCTCCCAGTCGCCGCGGCGGAACCAGACGTTGTCCAGCGCATGGGCGCGGGCGTTGCGCACGGCCACGGCCAGGGTCGCCTTGTCGATGTCGGTGGCGACCACCACGGCCGCCGGCCGTTCGCGGGCCAGGGCCAGGGCGATCGCGCCGCTGCCGGTGCCCAGGTCGGCGATCCGCGCCGGCTGCTTGGGGCCGATCCGGGCCAGGGCCAGCTCGACCAGCAACTCGGTCTCCGGGCGCGGGATCAGGGTGTCCGGGGTGACTTCCAGGTCCAGGGTCCAGAAGCCGCGCCGGCCGGTCAGGTAGGCCACCGGCTCGCCGGCGGCCCGGCGCTCGACCAGGGCGCGATAGCGGACCGCCTCGTCCGCCGGCACCGGGTCGCTGGCGTGGGCGAACAGCCAGGCCCGGTCCACGCCCAGGGCGTGGACCAGCAGCGGCTCGGCGTCCTCGCGGCCGATGCGGGCGGCGGCCTCGCGCAGCAGGGCGTCCAGGCGGACGGGGTCGGGCGGGTTCAGGGGGGCGGATTCCATGCGGGGACGATGGACGAGCGGCGTCCGGAAGCCAAGCTTTCGCGGCGCAGCAAAGACGGCTTATAGGCTTCCGATAGACACAGTCTATCTATCTAATCCTTTTAATCGATTTGCTATACCTATCGAACCACCCTAGGATGGCGATCACCAAGTTTCACCCACCCCTCAGAGGAACCATCGAATGTCCCTGATCAACACCACGGTCAAGCCGTTCAAGGCCACCGCCTTCCAGAATGGCGAGTTCATCGAAGTCACCGACGCCAGCCTGAAGGGCAAGTGGTCGGTCCTGATCTTCATGCCGGCCGCCTTCACCTTCAACTGCCCGACCGAGGTCGAGGACGCCGCCGAGCACTATGCCGAGTTCCAGAAGGCCGGCGCCGAGGTCTACGTCGTGACCACCGACACCCACTTCTCGCACAAGGTGTGGCACGAGACCTCCCCGGCGGTGGGCAAGGCCCAGTTCCCGCTGGTCGGCGACCCGACCCACCAGCTGACCCGCGCCTTCGGCGTGCACATCGAGGAAGAAGGCCTGGCCCTGCGCGGCACCTTCATCATCAACCCGGAAGGCGTGATCAAGACCCTGGAAATCCACGACAACGCGATCGCCCGCGACGTCTCGGAGACCCTGCGCAAGCTGAAGGCTGCCCAGTTCGTCGCCGCCAACCCGGGCCAGGTCTGCCCGGCCAAGTGGAAGGAAGGCGCCAAGACCATCGCGCCGTCGCTGGACCTGGTCGGCAAGATCTAAGCGGTACCCGCCGCTCCCGCCTGCCGGGAGCGGCATCCCTCCTTCGTCGGTACATCGACGAGGGAGTGGACCGGAGCCCTCGCTCCCACGCAGCCACCGCTGCCGCGCGGCGCGCCACGCAGGCCGGCGTGGGTTCCGGTCCACTTCCCCGCATTCCCGGTGGCCTGCAACGCAGGTCCGCCCCGCGGAGCGTTTGCCCGACGCCCGCCCTGCCCCCTTTTTCTCCCTTCGGAGTCGATCGATGTTGGATGAAGCCCTCAAGACCCAACTGCAGGCCTACCTGGAGCGCCTGACCCGTCCGGTCCACCTGGTCGCCTCGCTCGACGACAGCGATGCCTCGGCCGGGATGCTGGAGCTGCTCAACGACATCGAAGGCCTGTCGCCGCAGGTGAGCCTGGAGGTGCGCCGCCACGACGCCGAGCGCAAGCCGTCCTTCGCCATCACCAGCCCCGGCCAGGACATCAGCCTGCGCTTCGCCGGCCTGCCGATGGGCCACGAGTTCACCTCGCTGGTGCTGGCGCTGCTGCAGGTGGGTGGACACCCGTCCAAGGCCGCGGCCGACGTCATCGAGCAGGTGAAGTCGCTGCAAGGCGAGTTCCGCTTCGAAACCTATTTCTCGCTGTCCTGCCAGAACTGCCCGGACGTGGTCCAGGCGCTGAACCTGATGGCGGTGCTCAACCCCAACATCAGGCACGTGGCCATCGACGGCGCCCTGTTCCAGGACGAGGTCGAGTCGCGCCAGGTGATGTCGGTGCCGGCGGTGTTCCTCAACGGCGAGCTGTTCGCCTACGGCCGCATGGGCCTGGAGGAGATCGTCGCCAGGCTCGACACCGGCGCCGAAGCGCGCGAGGCGGCGAAGATCGCGCAGAAGGCCGCGTTCGACGTGCTGGTGGTCGGCGGCGGCCCGGCCGGCGCTGCGGCGGCGATCTACGCCGCGCGCAAGGGCATCCGCACCGGCGTGGCGGCCGAGCGCTTCGGCGGCCAGGTGCTGGACACCATGGCGATCGAGAACTTCATCTCGGTGCCGCACACCGAAGGCCCGAAGCTGGCCGCGGCGCTGGAGCAGCACGTGCGTGAGTACGAGGTCGACGTGATGAACCTGCAGCGCGCGCAGGCCCTGGTCCCGGCCGGCGCCGACGGCCTGGTCGAAGTGAAGCTGGCCAACGGCGCCTCGCTGAAGTCCAAGACCGTGATCCTGTCCACCGGCGCGCGCTGGCGGCAGATGAACGTGCCCGGCGAGGACGAGTACCGCAACAAGGGCGTGGCCTACTGCCCGCACTGCGACGGCCCGCTGTTCAAGGGCAAGCGCGTGGCGGTGATCGGCGGCGGCAACTCCGGCGTGGAGGCGGCGATCGACCTGGCCGGCATTGTTTCCCACGTCACCCTGGTCGAGTTCGATTCGAAGCTGCGCGCCGACGAGGTCCTGCAGCGCAAGCTGCGCAGCCTGCCCAACGTCACCATCATCACCAGCGCGCAGACCACCGAGGTGCTGGGTGACGGGCAGAAGGTCGTGGGCCTGGTCTACAAGGACCGCGTCGGCGGCGACAGCCACCGGGTCGACCTGGAAGGCGTGTTCGTGCAGATCGGCCTGCTGCCCAATACCGAATGGCTCAAGGGCACGGTGGAACTGAGTCCGCGCGGCGAGATCGTGGTCGACGAGCGCGGCCAGACCTCGGTGCCGGGCGTGTTCGCCGCCGGCGACTGCACCACCGTGCCGTACAAGCAGATCGTCATCGCCATGGGCGAAGGCGCCAAGGCTTCGCTGGCGGCGTTCGACCACCTGGTCCGCACCTCGGCGCCCAGGGAAACGGTGCCGGTCGAGGTCGAAACGGCGATCTGACGCACCGCGGCGGGCCCCGCGCCCGCCCGGTGCTACAGTCCGGAAACGGGAGGGATGCTGCAATGAACCTGCGCGACCTCAAATACCTGGTGGCCCTGGCCGACCACAAGCACTTCGGCCGGGCCGCCGCGGCCTGCTACGTCAGCCAGCCCACCCTCTCCACCCAGATCCGCAAACTGGAAGACGAACTGGGCGTGCCGCTGGTGGAGCGTGCCCCGCGCAAGGTGATGCTGACCCCAGCCGGCCGCGAGGCCGCCGAGCGCGCGCGCCGGATCGTGGCCGAGGTCGAGCAGATGAAGGAGGCCGCGCGCCGCAGCCAGGATCCCGAGGCCGGTGCGGTGCGCCTGGGCATCTTCCCGACGCTGGCGCCGTACCTGCTGCCGCACGTGGTGCCGCGCGTGCGCGCGCGCTTCCCGCAGCTGGAGCTGCTGCTGGTCGAGGAGAAGAGCGACGAGCTGTTCGCGCGCCTGCGCGAGGGCAAGCTGGACGCGGCGATCCTGGCCCTGCCGGTGCACGACGAACAGCTGCACACCGAATTCCTGTTCGAAGAACCCTTCGTGCTCGCGGTGCCGGAAACCCACCCGCTGTCGAAGCGCCGGACCCTGACCCTCGACGAGCTGGGCGAACAGCGCCTGCTGCTGCTCGAGGATGGCCACTGCCTGCGCGAACAGGCGCTGGACGTGTGCAGGCTGTCCGGCGCGCTGGAGAAGACCGAATTCCGCGCCACCAGCCTGGAGACGCTGCGGCAGATGGTCGCCGCCAACGTCGGCGTGACCCTGCTGCCGACCCTGGCGGTGAAGCCGCCGGTGGCGCGTTCGGACAACATCCACCTGCTGAGCTTCTCCGACTCCCACCCCAGCCGCAGCATCGCGATGGCCTGGCGCCGCAGCTCGGCGATGGCCGGCTTCCTGGAGCGGCTGGCGCAGGTGTTCCGCGACCTGCCGCCGGGCCTGCTGTCGCCGGTGGAGGAGCCCCCGACGCCGCGCAGCGTGGTTCCGGCGGCGCCCCCGCCGCGTAGCGACTGGGCCTGAATGCGGCCCGCGCGCGCGGTTGAATCCGCGCCGCTTCCGGGCTAGCTTAGCCCGACAACCAGATGACCCCGGGCGGTGCGGAAACGCGCCGCCTTTTCTTCATACGTGCGCGCCTGCCGCGCATTGCAACGAGGAGTATCCATGACCAACGTTCCCGCCAGCGGCCTGCCGCCTTCCCTGATCATTTCCAGTCGCGACCTGGCGCGGCTCGAGGCCCTGCTCGATTCCCCGGTGCTGAGCCGCCATCCGGCCGCGATCGCGCTGATGGACGAGCTCAACCGCGCGGAAGTGCTGCCGCCGGAACAGATCCCCGCCGACGTGGTCACCATGCATTCGCAGGTCGAATGCGAGGACATGGCCAGCGGCGAGACCCACATGCTGACCCTGGTGTACCCGAACGAGGCCGACGTCGAACGCGGCCGGGTGTCGGTGCTGGCGCCGGTCGGCAGCGCCCTGCTCGGCCTGTCGGTCGGCCAGCAGATCGACTGGGACGCACCGGGCGGCCGTCGCCTGAAGCTGCGCGTGAAGTCGGTGCGCTACCAGCCCGAGGCGGCCGGCGACTTCCATCGCTGAGCCGCGGTCGGCCCGCCGCCGGCGCGTATCGCCCAGCGCGGCGGGCCTCCCGCCCGGGGCACGGCCCCGCTTCCATTGCCTGCGCTGACGACCGGACCCGGTGGCGGGCCCGGTCGCGCCGTCTTACGCGCCGCGTGCGTCCAGCGCCGCCACCGCCGGCAGGGTCTTGCCCTCGAGGAACTCGAGGAAGGCGCCGCCGCCGGTGGAGATGTAGCTGACGTCGTCGGCAATGCCGTACTTGTCGACCGCGGCCAGGGTGTCGCCGCCGCCGGCGATCGAGAACGCCTTCGATTCGGCGATGGCACGGGCCAGGGTCTCGGTGCCCTTGCCGAAGGCGTCGAACTCGAACACGCCGACCGGGCCGTTCCACACCACGGTGCCGGCGGCCTTGATCAGTCCTGCGTACTGCGCCGCGGTCTGCGGGCCGATGTCGAGGATCATGTCGTCGGCGCCCACCTGGTCGACCGGCTTGACCGTGGCCGGGGCGTCGGCGGCGAACGCCGGCGCCACCACCACGTCGACCGGCAGCGGGATCTGCACGCCGCGCGCCCTGGCGTCGGCGTCGATCTTCTTCGCGGTCTCGATCAGGTCGGCCTCGTACAGCGACTTGCCCACCGGATAACCGGCCGCGGCGATGAAGGTGTTGGCGATGCCGCCGCCGACGATCAGCTGGTCGACCTTGCCGACCAGGTTGCTGAGCAGTTCCAGCTTGGTCGAGACCTTGCTGCCGGCGACGATGGCCAGCAGCGGGCGCGCCGGCTTGGCCAGCGCCTTGTCCAGCGCGTCCAGTTCGGCCATCAGCAGCGGGCCGCCGGCAGCGACCGGGGCGAAACGGATCACGCCGTGGGTCGAGGCCTGGGCGCGGTGCGCGGTGCCGAAGGCGTCCATCACGAACACGTCGCACAGCGCGGCGTACTTCCTCGCCAGCGCCTCGTCGTCCTTGCCCTCGCCGACGTTCATGCGGCAGTTCTCCAGCAGCACGATCTGGCCCGGCTTGACGTCGACGCCGTCGACCCAGTCCTTCACCAGCGGCACCTCGACGCCCAGCAGCTCGGACAGGCGCGCGGCCACCGGCGCCAGCGAGTCGGCCTCGCTCCACTGGCCTTCCTTCGGGCGACCCAGGTGCGAGGTGACCATCACCGCCGCGCCCTTCTCCAGGGCCAGCTTCAGGGTCGGCACCGAGGCGGTGATGCGCTGCTCGGAGGTGATGCGGCCCGGCTGTCCGTCAACGTGTTCGATCGGCACGTTGAGGTCCTGCCGGATCAGCACGCGCTTGCCGGCAAGGTCGAGGTCGGTCATCCGCAGGATCGTCATCGTTCGGGCTCTCGCTGGGTGGGGAGTGTTCGGGGTGGCGGCGCGGCCGCTGCAACGCGGCCACGAACGGCGGCAGCAGGCGCGCCGGGGAGCGGCATTGTCCCGCCCCCGCGCCGCGATGCGCAAACCGGCTCAGCCCTGGGCGGGCGGGCGGCGCAGCAGGCTCAGGCCGAGCGTGGCCACCAGCACCGCGCCGGCGACCAGCAGGCCCCACAGCAGCAGCGATTTCCAGTCGACCTGCCGCTGCCGGCGCAGCGCGCTGTCGCCAGCCAGTTCCTCCGGGGTCTCGGCCAGGTAGGCCGGCGCGGGCTGCCAGCCGGCGCCGCGCTGCCTGCGCAGCGCCTCGAGCAGGCCGGGGATCGGGGCCTCGGTGCGTCGTGCGTTCGCGCTGCCGGCGGCCACCGCGAACGGCGGCTCGCCCTGCGCCAGGAACACCAGCACCTCGGGCCGGTAGCCCAGGCGCAGCACCGGCTCGGCATCGCCGACCGGCGTGCCCGGCGACAGCCGCCAGTGGCGGTCGCGCACCGCCCGCGGCAGCGGCTTCGGCTCGGACTGGCTGGCGCCTTCCGCGCCGCCGACCTGGAACGCCATCCACGGCCCGGCGCGCCACAGCCACGAACCGTCGTCGCGCTCGCGGCTGTACAGGCTCCACTGCACGGCGTTGTTGCCCGGCAGGCGCACGTCGGCACGCTCCATCGGGAAGCGCCCGGGCAGGACGAAATCGAAGTGCTCCTGGCCGCCTTCGCTGCGCCGTTTGCCGCGGATCTCCAGCCATTCCTAGCGGGTCTCCGGCGGCGGCGGGGACAGCTCGGCGACCACCCCGGTCAGCACCGGCACCGGTCCCGGGCCCACCGGCAGCAGGCGCAGGTAGCGCGCCTGGCGGTCCAGGGTGATGCGGCCCTGGCGCAGGCGTTCGCCGCCGCGTTCCAGGTCCAGCAGGGTGGTGCCGCCGTTGAGCGTGCGCCACTGGCGCAGGTCGTTGCTGCCTTCGACGCGGTAGCGCGCCTGCAGCGACTGTTGTGGCTGTTCCCATTCCAGCAGCAGCGCGCGCACCGGTTCGCGCAGGCGGCTGGCATCGACCAGCCACTGCCCGGGCGCATGCGCTTCGCCGTCGCGCGCGACCACCCCGGCCTCGATGCGGACGATGCCGCCCTCGCCGTCGCGTTCGGCCACCAGGCGCAGGTCGCCGCCGCCGACGGCGGGGTCCTGCGCCGGCAGCGGGAACCACGGCAGGACCAGCGTGCGCGGCGCCTGCGCCAGCGGCTGTTCCGGCGACAGCAGCGCGGCCGGCAGCGGCCGGCCGGCGGCGTTGAACACCTCCAGGTCGCCCAGCGCCGGGTCGATGGTGCTGCGGTAGACCGCCTCGTCCAGCACCACGCGGTAGGCGCCGCTTTCCTCCTGGCCCAGCGCCAGCGGCCATTGCCGTGCGTACTGCCCGCGCTCACCGGCGGCGGCGAGCAGCGGCAGCAGCGCGAACAGCGCGAGCGCGCCCCGTGCGATGGCCCTGGTTGCGGTCATGCGTTCGCTTCTCCCTCTGCAGCCTGCGCGGGGCGCGGCGGGGCCGGCGCCAGGTAACCGACGATAGTGCACAGCACGCCGTAGGCGATGAACGAGACGATGCCCAGCATCCCGCCCAGGTGCTGGCGGTCGACCAGCAGCAGCTTGGCCAGGACCACGCCCATCAGCAACGCACCGGCCAGCCACAGGCCGCGCCGGCCGCGGCGCGAACCGGCGATCCAGCCGATCACCCCGAGCACGCTCCAGACCACGGTGAGGCTGGTCTGCGCCAGGCTGGTCGACAGCAGGCCCTCGACCCAGGGGTGGCCACCCCAGTGGTGCACCGTGCGCAGCGTGCTGGCGCTGGCCAGCAGGAAGCCGCCCAGGGCAAGGATCCCGCTGCGCCAGCGGGCCAGGCCGGCCGGCGCATGTTCCGACCACAGCCAGGCGCCCACCAGGCCCAGCGCGACCAGCTGCGCCAGCTCGGCCGGGTTGAGCAGCGGCAGCCACGGCAGCGGCGCGGACGGCATCGGCAGGACCAGTGCCTGCAGCCAGCCCACCGCGACCACGGCCACGGCCGCGCCCAGCACTACCACGTGCAGCCCGTCACCGGCCTCCGCCTCGCGCGGGAACGCCAGCCAGCCCCAGCGCCACAGCGCCACGGCCAGGAGCGCCAGCCACGGCAGCGCGCACGTCGCCTGCGCCCAGCCCTGGGCCAGCCCGGCGCCGACCGCGACGCTGTCCAGCCACAGCGACAGCGCGAGCGGCCACAGCATCCACCAGGCGAAGCGGGCGACATCCGCCGCGCCGGCCTCCTCGCGCAGGCACCACAGCGCGCGCAGCGCCAGCAGCGTCGTCGCCAGCCACGCCGCCGCACCCCAGCTGCCGCCGAAAGGATGGACGTGGTCCGTGTCCTGCCACAGCGCCAGCAGCGGCATCGCCACGAACGCCGCGGCAACGGTCCAGGCCAGCAGGCGCGCCGGGCGCAGGCGCCAGGCTTCGGCCGCCAGCCAGGCAGTGAGTCCGGCGAACGCCAGCAGCGCGTCGCCGCGGCTGTCCGGGGCCACGAAACGGTCGACCTCGTGCACGCCGTTGCCGCACCACCAGGCCAGGCCCCACAGGTAGAACAGCCGCGCGTACCCGGTCTCGCCCGCCGCGCGCATGGCATGCGCGCTGGCGAAGCCGGCCAGGGCAATCAGCAGCGCGCCCATCGCGGTGGGATTGGCAAGGAAGCGCAGGTCTTCTCCGGCATGGTCGGCCACGCCGATCGCCAGCGCGCCGGCGGCCAGCAACTGCAGCGCCGCGCCGGAGAACTGCGGCAGCACGCGTCCCTGGCGCAGGCCCAGCCACACCAGGCCGGCGCCTTCCAGCGCGAACACGCTGGCGGTGGCGCGCGCCGACAGCGCCAGCGGCACCGCCAGGGTGGCGAAGCCCACCGCGAGGATCGCGTGCGACTGGCCCAGCACCGCGTAGCCGCCACGCCGCAGCAGCGCCCACGCCAGGCCGGCGTAGAGCAGGCCCAGGCCGAGCGCGCACAGCGCCAGCGGCATGCGGCTGCCGTCCGGCTGGATGCTGTCCAGCAACCCCGCCTGCATGGCGAAGGCCACCAGCGGCGTGCCGAACACCAGGCAGCCGTCGAGCAGGTCGCGGCGGCCTTCCGGCTGGCGCCGCGCGAACAGCACCGGCACCGCCAGGTAGAACAGGAAGAACAGCACCAGGAACGGCTGCGTGCTGGCGTACAGCTCCGGGTGGTAGCGATCCGCCGCCCACACTGCGCCGATGCCGAAAGTGAAGGCGAAGCCGAGCAGGTTGAGGATGCGCCACGAGCGGAACCAGGCGATCGCCACGATCGCCGTGTTGAGCAGCGCGTAGTAGGAGAACAGCGCGACGTGGCTGCCGCCGCCGGTGGACAGCCACACCGGCGCGAGGAAGCCGGCCAGCAGCGCGAACACCGCCAGCGCCTTCGCGTCCTGCAGCACCGCCAGCAGCCCCATGCCGGCCACCAGCAGCACGCTCAGCGCGAACGCGGCGGCTGGCGGCAGCAGCTCGTACAGCCGCGCGGCCGCGTACACGGTCAGCAGCAGCACGCCGATGGCGCCGCCCTGCAGGCTCAGCGCGAACACGCGGTTGCTTTCGCGCCGCCGCCAGGCGAAGCCCAGCGCCGCCAGCGCGGCGGCGGCCACGGCGGCCAGGCGCAGCTCCAGCGGCAGGGTGAACAGGCCACGGTCGCTGGCGTACTTCAGCAGCGCGGCCACGCCGGCCAGCAGCACCAGCATGCCGATCTTCACCGGCACGTTGCCCACCGTGAACCAGCGCCGCACCGCGCGCAGGACCGGGTTTTCCGCGGGCGCCGGCGGCGCGGCGCGGGGCGTGGCCGGGCGCGGCGGCGCCGTGGGCGGCAACGGCGGCGGCGCTGCCGCGGCGGCGTCCGCTCCGGCAGCCGGCCCGGCGGCGCGCGCGCCGGCCGCGGGCGCGGGCGCAGGCTCCGCGGCCGCTGCGCCCGGCGTGGGAGCCGGCGCGGGCTGTGCCGCACCCGCCTGGTGACGCATCAGCTCGGCCAGCGTCGGCGCCTCGCCGGACGCCGCGGCCGGTGGCGGCGCCGGGGTGCGCGCCGCCGCGGCGGCGGACTCCGGCGTCCGGGCGCCGCCCGCCGCGCGCATCCCAGCAAGTTCACGCTCCAGTCCGGCCACCCGCGCCTTCAGCGAGGACAGCGAGACCAGCACGACCACCAGCAGCACGGGCGCGGCAAGCAATGCCAGGCCCAGGAGCACCAGGAACCCCACCAGTCCGTCCATCCGTCCCCCGTCGGTATCGGCGATCGCGCGGCGCCGGCAGCGTCGGCGATGCGCGACGGTAACGCAAGCCGGCGCGGCTCCCGTAAGCGGGCCGTTGAAAGAAAAGGGCGCCCGAAGGCGCCCTTTCCGATGCAATCATCGCCAGGCTTACTTGCCGGCGACGACGCGGACCATCTCCAGGCACTTGTTGGAGTAGCCCCACTCGTTGTCGTACCAGGCCACCAGCTTGACGAAGGTCGGGTCGAGCTGGATGCCGGCGTCGGCGTCGAAGATCGAGGTGCGGGTGTCGCCGCGGAAGTCGGTCGCGACGACCTTGTCCTCGGTGTAACCGAGGATGCCCTTCAGCGCGCCTTCGCTCTGCGCCTTGATCTCGGCCTTGATCTCCTCGTAGGTCGCCGGGTTCTCGAGTTCGGCGGTCAGGTCGACCACCGACACGTCGGAGGTCGGCACGCGGAACGACATGCCGGTCAGCTTCTTGTTCAGCGACGGGATCACCACGCCCACGGCCTTCGCCGCGCCGGTGCTGGACGGGATGATGTTCTCGAGGATGCCGCGGCCACCGCGCCAGTCCTTGTTGGACGGGCCGTCGACGGTCTTCTGGGTGGCGGTGGCGGCGTGCACGGTGGTCATCAGGCCGCGCTTGATGCCCCACTTGTCGTGGATCACCTTGGCCAGCGGGGCCAGGCAGTTGGTGGTGCACGAGGCGTTGGAGATGATCGCCTGGCCGGCGTAGGTGTCGTGGTTGACGCCGTAGACGAACATCGGCGTGTCGTCCTTCGAGGGGGCCGACAGGATCACCTTCTTCGCACCGGCGTCCAGATGCTTCTGCGCGCTGGTCTTGTCGAGGAACAGGCCGGTGGATTCGATGACCACGTCGGCGCCGACCTCGTCCCACTTCAGGTTGGCCGGATCGCGCTCCTGGGTGAGGCGGATGCGCTTGCCGTTCACGACCAGGGTGTTGCCTTCGACCTTGACGTCGCCCTTGAAGCGGCCGTGCACCGAGTCGTACTGCAGCATGTAGGCCAGGTAGTCCGGCTCGAGCAGGTCGTTGATCGCGACGATCTCGATGTCGTCGCCGAAATTCTGCACGGCCGAACGCAGGACGTTGCGGCCGATGCGGCCGAACCCGTTGATGCCAACCTTGATCGCCATTGCGCGTGACTCCTGGCGGCCGCGCCGCTGCACGGCCATTGGTGGTGGAAAGGGGCGGCCATTCTAGCAGCCGGGCCCGCCGGAGGCTTCCGCCTTGACTGTGATCAAGGCGGGGCGCCGGGCAGGGGCGGAGACTGGCCGCAACCCCAAGCAGAGAGCACTGCACATGACGAACAAGCTGGTCCCCGCCCTCCTGGCCGCCGCCCTCGCCGCCGCCGCGCTGCCCGCCGCCGCCCAGTCGGCCGGCGACTGGACCGTCGCCATCGGCGTCCACCAGGTCGACCCGAAGTCGGACAACGGCAAGCTGGCCAATGGCACCCTGCCGCTGGCGATCGACAGCGACGCCAAGCCGAGCATCGCCTTCGAATACTTCCTCAAGGACAACCTGGGCCTGGAGGTGCTGGGCGCGCTGCCGTTCAAGCACGACATCGCGGTCAAGGGCGTGGGCAAGGTGGGCGACACCAAGCACCTGCCGCCGACCTTCACCCTGCAGTACCACTTCAACAGCAAGGGCAAGGTTTCGCCGCTGCTGGGCGTGGGCCTGAACTACACCACCTTCTTCAGCGAGAACACCACCGGCGCGCTCGAGGACGCCAGGCTGAAGCTGGGTGATTCGTGGGGCCTGTCGGCGCACGCCGGCCTGGACTTCAAGGTCAGCGACAAGTCGTCGATCCGCGTCGACGTGCGCTGGGCCGACATCGACACCAAGGTCAAGGTCGACGGCGCCAAGCTCGGCACCGCCAACATCGACCCGCTGGTGTACGGCGCGGCTTATGTCATGAAGTTCTGATGCGGTTTTCCCGGGAAAATTGACCCGGGCACGGGAGCGGCGGCGTCGAACCGGTTAAAGTGCCGGCATGACTGCCACCGCTCCCGTTCCGTTTTCCGCACCACGCGGGCGCCGCCTCGCGCTGCTGTGCCTGCCGCTCGCATTCGCCCTGACCCTTCCCGCGCACGCGTGGGGTCCGCTCGGCCACCGCCTGGTCGCGCGCCTGGCCGAGCCCGGACTCGATCCGCAGGCCCGCGCCGAAGTGGAACGGCTGCTGCAGGGCGAAGCCGACCCGAGCCTCGCCGGCATCGCCAACTGGGCCGACAACCTGCGTGGCTCGGACCCGGGCCTGGGCAAGCGCTCCGCGCGCTGGCACTACGTCAACATCGCCGATCCGGACTGCCGTTACGACGCCGCGCGCGACTGCCCCGGCGGCAACTGCGCGGTGGAGGCGCTTGAAGTGCACACCGCCATCCTTGCCGACCGCACGCAGGACGACGCCGCGCGCCGCCAGGCGCTGAAGTTCGTCGTCCACCTTGTCGGCGACCTGCACCAGCCGCTGCACGCCGGCCGTGGCGAGGACCGCGGTGGCAACGACTACCAGGTCAACTGGCGCGGCAAGGGCAGCAACATGCATTCGCTGTGGGACAGCGGCATGCTCAACAGCCGGCGCCTGGACGAGGAACGCTGGCTGGAACGGCTGCGGGCGCTTCCGGCCACGGCAGCGTCGCCGCTGCCGGACGGCGCGCCACGGCTGTGGGCGGAGCAGTCCTGCCGCATCGCCGCCGCGCCGGGGTTCTATCCGCCGGGCCATGCGGTCGACGATGCCTATGTGGAGCAGCACCTGCCCACCGCCGAACAGCAGCTGCGCCTGGGCGGCGAGCGCCTGGCGGCCACCCTCAACGCCGCGCTCGGCGGCAAGGACTGACCTTCGGGTCAACACGTGCGCGCCCAGCCCGGATCAAGCAGCATGTACCTGTCCCGGCCCCGCGTGGCCGCCCGACCGGGGAGCCCCATGCCAATCCTGGCCACCCTGCTCCGATTGCCGGTGCTGCTGTTTGCCGCGGTGACGGCATCCGTGCCCGTGGTCGCCCATGCCTCCGGGCCCGAACAGGTGACGGTGTTCGCCGCCGCCAGCCTCAAGGAATCGCTCGACGAGGCGGCGGCCGCCTACGGCAAGGCCAGCGGCACGCAGGTGCGCGTGTCCTACGCGGCCAGCTCGGCGCTGGCCAGGCAGATCGAGCAGGGTGCGCCGGCGCAGGTATTCGTGTCGGCGGACCGCGAGTGGATGGACTACCTGCAGCAGCGCGGCCGCGTCGACGCGGCCAGTCGCCGCGAGCTGCTCGGCAACCAGCTGGTGCTGGTGGCCCCTGCCGCGAGCACCGCGAAGATCGACCTCGCGCGCCCCGGCTCGGTCGCCGCCGCGCTCGGCGATCGCCGCCTCGCCGTGGGCCAGGTCGCGACCGTGCCCGCCGGCAGGTACGCGCGCGCCGCGCTGCAGTCGCTGGGCCAGTGGGATGCGGTGAAGCCGCGCCTGGCCGAGGCGGAAAGCGTGCGCGCGGCACTGATGCTGGTGGCGCGCGGCGAGGCGCCGCTGGGCATCGTCTACGCCTCTGACGCGAAGGCCGAGCCACGCGTGCGCGTGCTCGCCACCTTCCCCGCCTCCAGCCATCCGCCGATCGTGTATCCGGTGGCGGCGCTGCGCGGCTCCCCCGCCGCCGCGCGCGACTTCGTGCGCTGGCTGTCCTCGCCCGAGGCGCGCGCGATCTTCGTCCGCCGCGGCTTCAAAGCGCGCGACTGAGGTAGCTGCTTGGCCGCCTGGTTCACGCCCGAGGAACTGACCGCCATCGCCCTGAGCCTGAAGGTGGCCCTGGTCGCCGCCATGGGCAGCCTGCCGGTCGGCGTGGCCGTGGCCTGGCTGCTGGCGCGCCGGCGCTTCCCCGGCAAGGCCCTGCTCGACGCGCTGGTGCACCTGCCGCTGGTGCTGCCGCCGGTGGTGATGGGTTATGCCCTGCTGGTGATGCTGGGCACCGAGGGCCCGGTCGGACGCTGGCTGCACGACGTGCTGGGCATCACCCTCGCCTTCCGCTGGACCGGCGCGGCGCTGGCCTGCGCGGTGATGGGCTTCCCGTTGATGGTGCGCGCGATCCGGCTGTCGATCGAGAACGTCGACCGCCGCCTCGAGCAGGCCGCGGCGACGCTGGGCGCGGCGCCGTGGCGGGTGTTCCTCACCGTGACCCTGCCGCTGGCCTGGCCAGGCCTGGTCGCCGGCGCGGCGCTGGCCTTCGCCAAGGCGCTGGGCGAGTTCGGCGCCACCATCACCTTCGTCTCCGCGATCCCCGGCGAAACCCAGACCCTGTCCTCGGCGATCTACGGGCTGATGCAGGTGCCCGGCGGCGAGGCCGGGATCTGGCGCCTGGCGCTGGTGTCGCTGGCGATCTCGCTGGGCGCGCTGCTGCTGTCCGAATGGCTGGTGCGGCGGCCGCGCCGCGCGGAGGAGGACTGAGCCGTGCTCGACGTCGACGTGCAGCTGCGCCGCGGCGCCTTCCACCGCCACGTGCGGATCGGGGAGCAGGCGCGCGTGGTCGCGCTGGCCGGTCCGTCGGGCGCCGGCAAGACCACTGTGCTCAACGCGATCGCCGGGCTGGTGCGCCCGGAATCCGGGCATATCCGCATCGACGACCGCGTGCTGTACGACAGCGCGCGCGGCATCGACGTGCCCACCCATCGCCGCCGCATCGGCTACGTGTTCCAGGACGCGCGCCTGTTCCCGCACCTGGACGTGCGCCGCAACCTGCTCTACGGGCGCCATGGCGGCGCCGGCGCGCGCTTCGGCTTCGATTCCGTGGTCGGTCTGCTCGGCATCGACCACCTGCTCGGACGGCGTACCGCCAACCTCTCCGGCGGCGAGGCGCAGCGCGTGGCGATCGGCCGCGCCCTGCTCTCGCAGCCGGCCATCCTGCTGTTCGACGAACCGCTCAGCGCGCTGGACCAGGCGCGGCGCGAAGAACTCATCCCCTACCTGCAGCGGGTGCGCGACAAGGTGCGGCTGCCGATGCTCTACGTCAGCCACCACCCCGACGAGGTGCGGCGGCTGGCCGACGCGGTGCACGTGCTGGATTGACGGATCCTTGCCGCGGGTGCGCACAGGCTGGCGCCAGGCGCGCACCGGAACCGGCCATGGCCTTGCCCCGCAGGACCGCATTCCCCGTCGAACACACCCGGCGCTTGCTGGAGCCTGGCCCGCTGGTGCTGATCAGCACCGCATGGAAGGAGCGGCGCGCGATCATGACCTGCGGCTGGCACATGATGCTCGGCTACGACCTCGTCGGAACGTATATCTGGGAGGCCAACACCAGCCACGCGCTGGCGCGACGCAGCCGGCAATGCGTGATCAACCTGCCCACCGAACCGCTGCTGGACACCGTGGCTCGGATCGGCAACTGCAGCAGCGCCGAGGTCGACAAGTTCGAGCGCTTCGGCCTGACCGCGCAGCCGGCCGACGAGGTCGAGGCGCCACTGGTCGGCGAGTGCCATGCCAGCTTCGAATGCCGGCTGCGCCGCACCCATATCAACGACGACTACCCGCTGTTCGTGTGGCAGGTGGTGCGTGCGCACGTCGCGTCGCGGCCGAAGTGGCCGCGCACCGTGCACTACCGCGGCGAAGGCCGGTTCATGGCGTCCGGCGACGAGACCAGCCGCCGGCGGCTGTTCCGCCCGGAGATGCTCGAGTCCTGATCAGTTCGCCACGGCGCGGTTGCGGGTCACCCGCGCCTGTCCATCGCGCAGCTCGAAGGTGAACGCCCACGACAGGGTCACCGGGACAGGCCTGGCCTCGAGCACCGGCCCGGCGCAACCGTCGCCGGTCCAGGAGCGGTTGCGGGTGGCGGCATCCGCGTATTCGCACATCAGCGCCGGCCGGAACTGCCAGCTCGCCATCGCCCCGCGCACCGCTTCGGCCAGCGGCTCCGGCGCCTCGCTGGCAGGCACGCAGCCTGGCGCGTCGACCAGGCGCACGTCGCGTACCGCGCCGTCGTCGGAAACCACCAGCGATGCGCACACGGTGAGGTCGAACGGGCTGGCGGGCCGGTAATGCGCCGGGAACTCCGGCGCATCGGTGGCCAGGAACTGCGGCAGCGAGAAGCCCTGGTGCGGGGCGAGTTCATAGCGCGATGCACCTGCCGGCATGATCATGTGCTGGCCCACGCCGGTGCTGATGTCATCGGGAGAGGCGCCGGTATCGGCGGTGCTGGCGCAGCCCGCGAGGGACAGCGCCAGCAGGCATCCCCGCCATCCACGGAAGCCCGCCTCGCCCTTCCGGGCCAGGCCCCGCGCAGCGCGCGGGCCGTGCACCGGGATCACGCCTGGCCGCCCTCTTCGGCCGCCGGCTTGTCCAGCTCGAAGCTGATCGGCACCCGCACGCGGCTGGGCAGGACGACCCCATCCCTGCTCCCCGGATTGAAGCGCCACTGCAGCACCGCCTCCATCGCCGCCGCCTCGAACACGCCCGCGGGCTTGGCATCCTCCACTTCCACCCCGGTCACGCGGCCCTCGGCGTCAACGTCGAGCAGCAGCACCACCAGGCCGGCGACGCGGGCATCCGCGGCGTCCTTGGGATAGCGCGGGGCTGGCATGTGCGTGGACGGCAGCGGCGACGATTCATGGGGTACTTGCGCCTGCTGCTGCGCCGCGTTGCCGGCGGAAACGGAGGCTCGTGCGGGCTGCGCCGCCCAGGCCATGCAGGCGGTACCGAGGGCCAGCAGGGACACGGACAGCACGGCGGCGATGCGCTGCCGCGATGATTGGACCGGATGCTTCAGCATTTCGATGCGCTCCTTCAGTGGATGCTGGAACGGCCAGTGGCAGCCCAGCGGGACGGGGGACGACTGCAGCAACTGCGCCTTGAGCATGGCCTCGCCATAGACACGCCTCTGGCCGGGATGGCGCGCGACCACGCCGGCGTCGCAGGCCAGCTCCTGGTCGTGGCGGAAGCGCCGCAGCGCCAGCGGCAGCAGCGGGTGGAACCAGAACAGGCAGTGCAGCAGCGCGGCGAAGGCGTTGGCCAGCAGGTCGCCGCGCCGCACGTGCAGGTGTTCGTGCTGCAGGATCAGCGCGCGCTCGGATTCGCTGTAGCGCTGCTCGAAATCGGCCGGCAACAGGATCCGCGGCCGCAGCACGCCGACCACCGCCGGCAGCGCGGCCCCGTCGCCGCTGGCCTGGAACACGCCGGGCCGCCACTCCTGCAGCCGCCCCAGCGCACGCCGGAAACGCCACTGCTGCCACGCCATCAGCAGCGCGGTGGCGAGCGCGCCGGCCAGCCACGCCGGCAGCAGCCACGCCTGCCACGCCGACGCATTGGTCCCGGCGGCGACAACGCTGGCCTGCAGCGGCACCAGCCATGCGTCGGCCACCGGCAGCTGGATCGCAACGCCGCCCCGGGGCAGCAGGGCCGCGACGAGCACGACCGGGACGCAGGCCCATAGCAGGTAGGCGCCCTGCGCGCCCCACAGGCTGCGGGCGGGGCGGCGCAGGCACAGCACCAGCGCGCAGGCTGCGGTGAGGGCCAGGGTCGCGCGCAACAGCATCGAAAGCTCAGCGTCCATCGCCTTGTCCTTCGTCCAGCCGGGATACCAGCCGCTTGAGTTCGGCGATGTCCGCCGCCGAGAGCCGGCCGCGCTCGCTGAAATGCGCCACCAGCGGCGCCACCCGGCCGCCGAACAGGCGCGCCAGCAGGCCCTCGCTCTGCTGCTGCACCCAGGCCTCACGCGCCAGCACGGGCGAGTAGAGGTAGCGCCGGCCCTCGCGCTCGGCACTGATCGCGCCCTTGTTGAGCAGGCGGTTGAGCAGGGTCTTGATCGTGGGCTCGGCCCAGCCGGTGGCCGGCGCCAGCGCGGCCACGACCTCTTCCGAGCTGCGCGGGCTGGACTGCCACAACACCTCCATGACCGCGGCCTCGGCTTCGGTGACAGGAATCGGTTCGGACATGGGAGCTCCGTTTACACACGTAATCCAAATTGGATTACAAGCGTAAACGGAGGTCGCGTCAAGTCCCCTGGCGCAGCTGGCATGATCCGCACTTCCCGGGACTGGAGATGCGCATGCGCTGGAACCCCTGGCGGACCCTTCTGCCCGGCCTGCTCCTGCTTGCCTCGCATGGCAGCGCGGCAGCCGGTGCGTTCGTTTCCGCGGCGGAGAACGACGGTGGCGGTTGCCCGGTCGTCGCGCCCGCGGCGGGCCACAGTGCTGGACTGCCGGACCCGCTTCTCCTTCCGGACGGCATGCGCGCGACCGACCCGGCGCAGTGGCGCTGCCTGCGCCAGCAGACCCTGCGTGCGCTGCAAGCACAGGTATACGGGACGAAGGGACCAGCACCCGCCGCCGTGACCGGCACGGTCGGCACCGACCGCATCGAGGTGGAAGTACGGCACGCCGGACGCAGCGAGCGCTTCAGCGCGCGGCTGCACCTGCCGGAAGGCGCCGGGCCGTTCCCGGCAATGCTGGTGATGGCCGGGGTGGCCGGGGTGAGCCCGGAACTGCTGGCGGCCGAAGGCGTGGCCTGGATCGAGTTTCCCGGCACGGTGCTCGGTGCGGAGACCGGCGAAGGACGGCGCAAGGAAGGGGCCTTCTACCGGCTGTACGGCGAACAGGTGGCCGGCACCGGCACGCTGATGGCCTGGGCCTGGGGCGTGAGCCGGATCATCGACGTGATCGCCGCGTCGGACGGCCGCTTGTTGCGCGCGGATGCGGTCGGCGTCAGCGGCTGCTCGCGGCATGGCAAGGGCGCGCTCGCGGCTGGCGCCTTCGACCAGCGCGTGGCGCTGACCGTGCCTATCGAATCCGGCGCCGGCGGCGTGCCGACGTGGCGCGGCGCCCCCGAAGGCGCACAGCCGGCGTCCAGCGCCTTCGGCGAGCAACCGTGGCTGGGCGATGCCTTCGGCCGGTACATCGACGATCCGCGGCGTCTCGCGGTGGACCAGCACCAGGTCCTGGCCCTGGTCGCCCCCCGTGGCCTGCTGGTGCTGGACAACCCGCACGTGGCCTGGCTCGGCGCGCCAGCCGGCCATGCCAGTGCTCGCGCCGCCGTGCCGGTCTACGCGGCGCTGGGCGTCCCCGGCAACCTGGGCTACCACGCCGACGTCGCCGATCCCCGGCATTGCGCCTGGCGTCCGGAGTGGGACGCACCGGCGCGGGCGGCCATCCGCCGCCACCTGCTGCGCCAGCCGGCAGACGACCCGG
Source organism: Pseudoxanthomonas sp. J35 (assembly GCF_000513995.1). Classification (GTDB taxonomy): domain Bacteria; phylum Pseudomonadota; class Gammaproteobacteria; order Xanthomonadales; family Xanthomonadaceae; genus Pseudoxanthomonas. The sequence continues at coordinate 103,374 of NZ_AZVB01000009.1, read as the reverse complement.
GCTTCAGTGTCCCCGCGAACTGGCCAGGGCACTGATCGATCCGGCGTGGCGGCTTGAAGCCCGCCGTTGCGCCATCATCTCTGTCGTACGCCCCCACCCCGGATTGCCATGACCACCCGCGCCGACCAGATCCACCAGGCGATCTCCACCGCCCTGCAGCCGTCCCACCTGGAGGTGCTGGACGAAAGCCACATGCACAGCCGCGGGCTGGAGACACACTACAAGGCGGTGATCGTCAGTGATGCCTTCGAAGGCCGGCGCCTGATCCAGCGGCACCAGGCGGTGTACGCCGCCGTGGGCCCGCTCATGCAGCAGATCCACGCCCTCACCATGCACACGTACACGCCGGCCGAGTGGGGCGACGGCGCGCAGGTGCCGGATTCGCCACATTGCCGCGGCGGCAGCAAGCACGACCTCTGAGCCGGCCGGCTCCGGCCGCCGCAACGCGGCTCCCACTTCGCTGAACGACGACGGCGCGCCTTCACGCGCGGCGTGCACGGGCATCCGCAGCCTGACGGGCAACCCAGGAACGGACCTGCCCATGCCTCGCCCGCCATTCACGTGCCTCGCCCTTGCCATGCTGCTGGCCGCGTCCGCAGCCGCTTCCGCTGAAGACGCTCCGGGGTTGGTTGCCGCCACCGAAGACCGCGCCGTCCGCGAAGGCGAAGCCGCCCTGCTGCGCCTGCAGATACTGCTGGATCGGGCGCGGTTCTCGCCTGGCGAGATCGATGGCCTGGCCGGTTCCAACCAGGCCCGTGCACTCCGCGGCTACCAGGAGGCGCATGGACTGGCGGTCACCGGCGAGCCGGACGGGGCGACGTGGGAAGCGCTCGAGCGCGACGCTTCCCCGGTACTGGCCGACTACACCCTCACCGCGGCGGACATCGACGGTCCTTATGTCGAGCTGCCCGAGGACGCGATGGACAAGGCGAAGCTCGAGGCCCTCGGCTACACCTCGCTGGCGGAGGCCCTCGGCGAGCGCTTCCACGCCAGCCCGGCGCTGCTGCGCCGCCTCAACCCCGGACTCGGGACGGCGCGAGCGGGCGATGCGATCAAGGTCCCGGCCGTCGCCACAGGGACCGGATTGCCAGGGAAGCCCGCGCGCATCGTCGTCGACCGCAGCGAATCGGTGCTGCGCGTGGTCGATGGCGCAGAGCGCACGCTTGCGCAGTTCCCGGCCTCCACCGGCAGCGAGCACGATCCGCTGCCGATCGGCGACTGGAAGATCGTCGCCGTGGTCGAGGACCCGGTGTTCCACTACAACCCGGACCTGTTCTGGGACGCGGACCCTTCGCACAGCAAGGCGAAGCTCGCGCCCGGGCCGAACAATCCGGTAGGCACGGTGTGGATCGACCTGTCCAAGCCGCACTACGGCATCCACGGCACGCCGGAGCCGGCGACCGTCGGCAAGCACCAGTCGCATGGCTGCATCCGCCTGACCAACTGGGATGCGAAGGCGCTGGCGGCGCTGGTCGATGTCAGCGTGCCAGTGACGCTGCAGGAATGAGCCGGGACCGTAACGGACGCTGCCGATGAGAACGATGCTCGCATTGCTGGCCGGAGCGCTGCTGATCGCCCTGGTGCTCTTCCTGCTGGTGCGCCTGGATGGCGCCAGCGGCTCGCTGGTGGAGGTCAATCCGACCCGCACGCCGGCCCCCATGGCGGATGTCGCCAGTGCGCCGGCGCCCACCCCCGGCTACCCGCCGCAACCGGCCACGCCCCCGGTGACGCTCTCGCCGCGGTCCGTGCCGCCAGCTTCGCCATCGCCGCTGCTGGTGCCGGTGCAGGGCATCGAGGCCAGCGCGCTGCAGGACACCTTCGCCGGTGCGCGCAGCGCCGGTCGCCAGCATGATGCGATCGACATCATGGCGCCAGCCGGCACGCCGGTACTGGCGGTGGCCGACGGCACCGTCGAGAAGCTGTTCGACAGCAGGCAGGGCGGACTGACCCTGTACCAGTTCGAGCCCAGCGGGCGCCTGGCCTATTACTACGCGCACCTGCAGGGCTACGCCGATGGCATCGCCGAAGGCCAGGCCCTCCGCCGCGGCCAGGTCATCGGCTATGTCGGCTCCACCGGGAATGCCTCGCCCGATGCGCCGCACCTGCACTTCGCCATCTTCGTGCTCGGCCCGGAACGGCGCTGGTGGGAAGGCACGGCGGTGAACCCGTATCCGGTGCTGCGCGGCGAGGCGCCGCTGCCCTGAGCCGCATCGCGCGATCGCGCCACGCGGCGCGGAAAAGAAAAGGGACGCCTGCGCGTCCCCTTTTCCGTTGCAGCCATCGCGGTCGCGTCAGAGCGACTTCGCCGCCTCGACCACCGCCTCGGCGGTAATGCCGAAGTACTTGAACAGCTCGCCGGCCGGAGCGGAGGCGCCGAAGCGGTCCAGGCCCACGACCGCGCCGTCCAGGCCCACGTACTTGCGCCAGTAGTCGGTCACACCCGCCTCGACCGCCACGCGCTTGCGCACGGACTTCGGCAGCACCGACTCGCGGTAGGCCGCATCCTGGCGGTCGAACACCTCGGTCGACGGCATCGAGACCACGCGGGTCTTCAGGCCCGCCGCGTCCAGCGCCTTCTTCGCTTCCACCGCCAGGCCCACTTCCGAACCGGTGCCGATCAGGATCACGTCCGGGGCGCCGCCCTCGGCATCGGCCAGCACGTAGCCGCCACGCTCGATCAGCTTCACCTGGGCCTCGTCGCGCGGCTGGTGCGGCAGGTTCTGGCGGCTGAAGACCAGCACGCTCGGGCCGTCCTGGCGCAGGATCGCGGCCTTCCACGCCGCCGCCGACTCGACCGCGTCGCACGGACGCCACACGTCGTTGTTCGGGATGTAGCGCAGCGAAGCCAGGTGCTCGACCGGCTGGTGGGTCGGGCCGTCCTCGCCCAGGCCGATCGAGTCGTGGGTATAGACGTGGATCACGTGCGCCGGGATCAACGCGCTCATGCGCAGCGCATTGCGTGCGTAGTCGCTGAACACCAGGAAGGTGGCGTCGAACGGCAGGAAGCCGCCGTGCAAGGCGATGCCGTTGGCGATCGCGCTCATGCCGAACTCGCGCACGCCGTAGTGCACGTAGTTGGCGTCCGGATCGGCCCCGGTCACCGACTTGCTGGCCTTCCACTGGGTCAGGTTGGACGGGGTCAGGTCGGCCGAGCCGCCGATCAGTTCCGGCAGCAGCGGGGCGAAGGCGCCGATCGCGTTCTGCGAGGCCTTGCGCGAGGCGATGGTCGGGCCCTCGGCCTGCACCGCGGCGATGTAGGCGTCGGCCTTGCCGGCGAAGTCTTCCGGCAGCCTGCCCTGCATGCGGCGGGCGAACTCGGCGGCCGCCTCCGGGTCCTGCGCGGCATAGCGCTCGAACAGCGCCTGCCACTGCGCCTGACGCTGCGCGCCGTCGCCGCGGCGCCAGCCGGCATAGATCTCTTCCGGCACCTCGAACGGCGCATACGGCCAGTCCAGCGCCTTGCGTGCGCCTTCGATCTCGTCCTTGCCCAGCGGCGCGCCGTGCGACTCTTCCTTGCCGGCCTTGTTCGGGGCGCCGAAGCCGATCACGGTCTTGCAGCAGACCAGGCTGGGCCTGTCGGTGACCGCGATCGCGGCCTCGATCGCCGCCTTGATCGCCTCCGGGTCGTGGCCATCGACGCCGCGGACCACGTGCCAGCCGTAGGCCTCGAAGCGCGCCGGGGTGTCGTCGGTGAACCAGTCGTGGACTTCGCCGTCGATGGAGATGCCGTTGTCGTCCCAGAACGCAGTCAGCTTGCCCAAACCCCAGGTGCCGGCCAGCGAGGCGGCCTCGTGGGACACGCCTTCCATCATGCAGCCGTCGCCCATGAACACCCAGGTGCGGTGGTCGACCAGGTCCAGGCCGGGCTTGTTGTAGCGCTGCGCCAGCAGCTTCTCGGCCAGGGCGAAGCCGACGGCGTTGGCGAAGCCCTGCCCCAGCGGACCGGTGGTGGTCTCGACGCCGGGGGTCTCGTGGCGTTCGGGGTGGCCGGCGGTCCTGCTGTGCAGCTGGCGGAAGCGCTTGAGCTCTTCCAGCGGCAGGTCGTAGCCGCTCAGGTGCAGCAGCGCGTAGTGGAGCATCGAGCCGTGGCCGTTGGACAGCACGAAGCGGTCGCGATCGGCCCAATGCGGGTCGGCCGGGTTGTGCCGCAGGTAGTCGTTCCACAGCACTTCGGCGATGTCGGCCATGCCCATGGGCATGCCCGGATGGCCGGACTTGGCGGCCTCGACCGCGTCGGCGGCGAGGAAACGGATGGCGTTGGCGAGCTGTCGGCGGGTCGGCGTCGTCATGTCGGGGGCTGGAAGGGTCGGAGGCGCCCGCGGCGCTGCGGGCAGCCTATTGTCCCATCCTTGTCCACGCCTGTCCTGCACTGCAGCGAAGAACGCCGTCCCGCGGCCCTCCCGGGCACGGTTGGCCGCGAAACTATCGTGGGCCTGCGCGGCCGCGGCGTCTCATCCGGCGCTGCGGGTGCCCTCCACCGGCGCGGGATCGTCCTGCTCGCCGCGCGACACCAGGGTCGCCAGGGTCAGGTCGCCGCTGACGTTGAGCGTGGTCCGGCACATGTCGAGGAAGTGGTTCACGCCGAGGATCAGGCCGATGCCGATCGGATCCACGCCGGCCATCGCGCAGATCAGCGCCACCACCGGCAGCGAGCCGGAGGGCACGCCGGCGGTGCCGATGCCGCCGAGGATGCACACCAGCATCACCATGAACTGCTGGCCCACGCTCAGGTCCACGGCGAAGAACTGCGCCAGGAAGATCACCGTCACGCCCTCGAACAGGGCCGTGCCGTTCTGGTTGGCAGTGGCGCCGACGGTCAGCACGAAGCGCGAGACCTTGTGCGGCAGGCCCATCTGGTCGGCCACGCGCAGCGCGGTCGGCAGGGTGGCGTTGCTCGAGGCGGTGGAGAAGGCCATCACCGCCGCTTCCTGGATGTCGCGGAAGAAGGCCAGCGGCGAGCGCCCGGCCATCCGCACGGCGATACCGTAGGTCACGAACATGTGGATGGCCAGCGCCACCACCACCACGCCGACGTAGGCGCCCAACCGCACCAGCAGCTCGAAGCCGAAGATCGCCGCCAGGTTGAACATGAAGCAGAACACCGCGTACGGCGCCAGGCGGATGACCAGGCCGATCAGGGTCATCGACACCTCGAACACGCCCTCGATGCCGCGGCGCAGGGTGGCGACCTTGTCGTCGTCGGTCAGGACCATGCCCACGCCGAACATCACCGCGAAGAACATCAGCGCCAGGATCGAGCCGTTGTCCGAGGCGGCCTGGATCACGTTGCTCGGCACGATCGACAGGAGCACGTCCATGCCGCGCGGCTGGGTGTCGATGCTGGCCACGATCTCGCGGCTGCGCTCGACGTTCTGTGCCAGCAGCTGCTGCGCCAGCGCCGGATCCACGCCCGCGCCGGGCTTGAGCAGGTTGACCAGCACCAGGCCCAGCAGCACCGCCACGCCGGACAGCAGGATGGTGTAGGCCATCGTCTTCCAGCCGATCCGCCCCAGCGTGCGGATGTCGCCCATGTCGGCGATGCCCATGACCAGCGCCGAGAACAGCAGCGGCACGATCAGCATGAAGATCAGGTTGAGGAACAGCCGCGAAGCCGGTGTGGTCACGTAGTTCGTGAACGCCTGCACCCAGCCGGCATCGGCGCCGACGGCCACGTGTACGAGCAGGCCGAGCACCAGGCCCAGGCCGAAGCCCAGTCCCATCTTCCACGGCATCGGCCAGCTCTTGCGCGGCTTGTCGGACATCCGGTGTTCCCCCCTGAGAAACGAAATCCCGATCCTAGCAAACCGCCGTGCCCGGCTTCACCGCTCCGGATACAGGGGCGGCAGGGGTTCGCGCGCCGCCGCCGGCGTCGCCTTCCAGCGGGGGCCCTCGCGGAACGCCGAGCGCAGCGCGACGCGTGCGGCGGAGGCATCGCCATCGCCGGCCCACAGCGCCCGCCGCATCGCCTCCAGTGCCTCGCGCTGGCGTGGATCGTCCAGCCGCGCCAGCAGCGCATCGAGGTCCGCCGCCGGCGGGTCGGCCATGCGCTGCAGCATGCGCACCACCTCGTCGAAGCTGCCGGCATCGAGGAGGCGTCGAAGGTCCATCAGCACGGGCCGGGACCGGTACGCGCCAGCGGTCGCATCTTCGCTGGCCGCGCCACGCGCATGCCGGCGCCGCAGCGACCAGGCCCAGGCCAGCGTGGCCAGCCACAGCACCGCCAGCACCGCCGCGAGCCAGGGCCACAGCCGGTTGCCCGCGGAAGCCGGAGACGATGGCACGGCGTTCCCCGCCATCGCGTCGGACGGGGACGGCGCCACCGTGCCGCCACCCGCGGACGTGGCATCCGGGTTGCCGGGCGCCACTTCGAGCGCCAGGTCCGGAAGCGTCGCCGCCTCCGCGCGCCGCTCGCGCACGTTCCACCAGTCGATGCGCGGCCCGGCCACGCGCAATCGGCCCGGCGCCAATGGCACCACCGCGTAGCGGCGCACGACGGTCAGCTGCGGGCCGCCGTCGATGAAGCGCTCGGTGGTCTCGGCACGTTCGGGGAACACCTGGGCCCCGTCCACCCGCGGCACCGGGATGTCCGGAAACTGCGCCGCGGTGACCCCGCGCGCCACCGCTTCCACCGCGATCTCGACGGCTTCGCCGGCACGTCCGGCCGCCGGCGCCGCCAGGTAGCGCAGGCGCAGCTCGCGCAACGGCAGCCACGGCTGCGGCGCGTTGGCCGGTTGCGCGCGCACCTGCAAGGTCTGCGGGGGCGACTGCGCCGACAGTTCGCGGCGGCCGCCGCCACCACCGAAGAAATCCTCGAAGAACCCCGCCGCCGCGCGGCCACGGAAACGCGCCGGCGGCAGCAGCAGCGGGCCGCTGCGCTCGGGCACCAGCAGGTAGCGGCGCTCGACCACGTGGTAGCGGCGGCCGCCGACCTCACGGCTGCTCTGCACGTCGTCGCCGACGCGCTGCAGCGATGCCCCGTCCGGGGCATCCTGGACCAGTTCGCCGGACAGCAGCGGCGTGGCGTAGTGCAGCCGCACCACCAGGCCGACGCCCTGCTGCACATAGGGCGCCGGATCGTCGACCACGACCTCGACGAAGGCGTCGCCGCGCGGTACCTGCGCGCGCGCTTCGCTCACCTGCAGGCGCAGCGGCGCGGTGCGCTCGGCTCCGACCGCCAGCGCCGGCACGTCCAGCGCCCCGCTGCGCCGCGGCGTCAGGGCGATGCCGAACAGCGTGCGTCCATTGCGGTCGCTGCGGTAGGGCTGGCCAAGTTCGAATCCCGCCGCCAGCGGCCGGTAATCGGGCGCCACGCCGGCCTGGTCGGTCTCGATGTTGAGGGTCACCGCATCGCCCATCGCGGCGGTTTCGCGATCCAGCCACGCGCGCGTTTCGCCCAGCGCGGCGAACGCGGGCAGGCAGGCGAAGACCAGCACCGCGAGCCACGCCAGGCCGCGCCGCGCGGGCGGGCACGGCGCACCCGGGATGGCGGGTCGATAGCGCGACGGCTCATGCATTGTCATCGTCCCTCCCGCAGGCGGCGTTCGTATTCGAGGCGGAACCTGGCCCGGAGCAGTCCACCGGGATCGTCGGGAATGCGCCGCAGCCAGGCCTCGCGGGCCTGGCGCTCCTCGCGCGTCTGCGCGTCCTCCTGCGCCTCCGCCGGGACCTGTTCCTGCGGCTCTTCGCCACCCTGCTGCAGCGCCTCCTGCATGCGCTCGCGCTGCTCGCGGTCGGCCTGTTCCTGGCGCTGGCGCGCCTGTCCGTCTTCCGCCTGCGGCTCGGGGCCTTCGTCGGGCTTCCCGGCATCGCCACGATCCTGCGGCTGGCCGGGATCATCCGGAGGACGCTGCTGGCCCTGGGAATCCTGCGACGGGTCGTCGCCCTGTTCCGGTTCGCCGTCCTGCGCCGGCTGCGGTTCGCCACCCTGCCGTTTCCCGGACCGGCCCTGCCCTTCCTGCTGCTGGCGCCGCGCGGCTTCGACCACGCGCCGGTTGGCGATTGCATCCTCCATGCCCGGCGACCGCGCGAGGGCGCGGTCGTAGGCGGCAATGGCCTCGTCGTAGCGGCCCTGGCGCGCCAGCGCGTTGCCGAGGTTGTAATCGGCATCGGCGCCGCGTGCGCTGGCGCCGGCGAAAGCCTCTCCTGCCGTGGCGTAGTCACCCTGGCGGTAGGCCTCGACCCCGCGCTCGATGCGCTGCTGCGCCTGCTGGTCGGCGCGCCGCCACCAGCCGCCCTCGTCCTCCGCGCCGGCGGCGCGCGCCGGGCCCGGCATCGCCAGCAGCACGGCCAGCGGCAGCGCGGCCAGCACCCCGGCGCCGCGACGGAACACCAGCAGCGCCACCAGCACCAGCAGCGGCGGCAGCAGCCAATAGCCCTGGTCGAGCCAGACGCGCTGGCCGTCGCCACGCAGGCTTTCCTGCTCGGCGCGGGGCACCAGCACGCCCAGCGCGCGCAGGTCGGAATCGTCCGCGGCGAGCCTGGCGTAGCCGCCACCGCCCGCGGCGGCGAGGGCGCGCAGCGCGGCCTCGTCCAGCCGCGCCGGCCGCGTCGCGCCGGCACCGTCGCGGTACATCGCGCCGGCCGGCGTGCCCAGGCCGATGACCGATATCCGGTAGCCCTGCGTCGCGATCGCGCCCGCGATGGCCTGCGCCTCCGCTTCGGCCTCGCCGGTGAGCAGCAGGATGTCGCCATGCTCGAAGCCGGCCTGCCGCAGCAAGGTGGCGGCGTGGGTCAACGCGCGTTCGACGCGGTGCCCGTCGACCGGCATCAGGTCGGGGGCCAGCGCTTCGAGGAACAGCGCGACGTTGCCGGCATCGGCGGTCAGCGGCGCCACCGGGTACGCGTCCTCGGCCCAGGCCACCAGCCCGACCTCGCCGCCCTCGCGCTCCCGCAGCAGGGTCTCGATCTTGGCCCGCGCCTGCGCCAGGCGCGTCGGCGGCAGGTCGGGCGCGAGCATCGAAGCGGAGAGGTCCAGGGCGACGACCAGCGGCGTGCGCGATTCCTGGCGCGGCTGCGCCTCCTGGCGCCAACCCGGACCGGCCAGGGCGAGCACGGACAGGACCCACGCCAGCGAGATGCCGGCCAGCCGCCAGCCGCTGCGCCCGCGACCGGGTTCGATGAGGTGCGCGAGCAGGTGCGGGTCCACCGCGTCCCGCCAGGCCTCGCGGCGGTGGCGATGCCACAGCAGCCACAGCAGCGGCAGCGCGCACAGCGCCCACAGCCACAGCGGGCGCTGCAGGTGCACGGCGGGCAGCTGCTGCAGCCAGGCGATGCTCATGCGGCACGCCTCCGCAGCGGTACGGCGACGACCATCAGCAGCAGCGCTGCACCCAGCGGCCACGGATACAGCTCGATGCGCGGACGCACCGGCGCGGCGGCCACGTCCACCGGCTCGAGCCGGTCGAGCTCGGCATAGATGTCCGCCAGCTGGCCGGTATCGCGGGCGCGGAAGAAGCGGCCCCCGGTCATCGCCGCGATCTGGCGCAAGGTGTCCTCGTCGACTTCCTCGCCCTGCACCGGCAACGGCACGCCGAACAGCGAACGCATGCCGCCGCCTCCGAAGGCGATGGTGTACACGCGCACGCCTTCGGCCTGGGCCAGCGCGGCGGCGCGCAGCGGTTCGATCACGCCGGCGGTGTTGACGCCGTCGGTGAGCAGCACCAGCACGCGCTGGCCTTCGGGCTGCTCGCGCAGGCGCTTCACCCCCAGGCCGATGGCGTCGCCCAGCGCGGTCTCGCGACCGGCCAGGCCGGCGACACTGTCGCGCAGCTGCAGGCGCACCGATTCACGGTCGAGGGTGAGCGGGGCGAGCATGTAGGCGCGCTGGCCGAACACGAGCAGGCCGACGCGGTCGCCCGCGCGCCGTTCGAGGAAATCGGCGATCACCGCCTTGGCCGCGGTCAGGCGGTCGACCACCTGACCGCCCAGTTCCATGTCCGGATCGCTCATGCTGCCGGACAGGTCGACCGCCAGCAGCATCTGCCGCGCCTGGTGCGGCGGCAGCTGCGCCTCGCCCAGCTGCTGCGGGCGCGCGGCGGCGGCGCACAGCAGCAGCCAGGCCAGCAGCGGCAGCAGCCAGGCGACGGCGGCACTGCCCGCCTCGGCGCCCGCCACTTCCTCGAGCCGCGCGCCCCACGGGACGCGCAACGCGGCAACCGCAGGCTGCCGGGGCGGCAGCATCCAGGCCAGCAGCGGCAGCGCCAGCAGCGCCCAGGCCCACGGCCAGGCGAAGCCCGCGAACCCCTGCTGCCATGCAGGCCACCAGGCGCTCACCGGCGACCTTCCATCAGTTCGAGGAAACGCGCGCGGGCCAGCGCCCGCGCGGCGGCGAATGCATCGGCGTCGACGTCGCGGCGGAAACCGCCTTCAAGGAACAGGCGCCCCGGGCCGGCACTGAAACCGGTGCCGTCCGCCCCATCGAGGAAGCGCAGCCAGGCTTCGCCCTGCAGCAGTTCCGCACCGGGCTGGCGGCGTCGGGCGGCGCGGCGCAGCAGGGCGGACATGGCCGCCAGGCGTCCGGGCAGCGTGCCGGGTCCGGCGCTGGCGTGCTCGAACCAGCGCAGCCAGCGGCGCCGGCGCGCGCGTCGCCACGCCAGCCATCCGGCCCAGGCCAGCAGTGCCAGGGCGATCGCCGCGCCCAGCAGCCACCACCCCGGCGCCGGCGGCCACCACGATGGCGACCCGGGCAGGTGTACGTCGCGCAACGGGAGGTTGGCCGGATCCACTCAGCGCTCCCCGCCTGCCGCCGCGGACGCGTCCGCCGCGGCATCACCACGAGCCTCGCCTGCCGACCACAGCCAGTCGGCGCTGCCGGCGTCGCTCGACAGCGTACGCACCCGCCAGCCGAGCCCCGGCAGCGTGCCCGCCAGTTCGCGCGCGGGTGCGGTGAAGGCCTGTTCCCAGCGCTGGCGCACGCCGCCACGGTCCAGGGCCAGCTGCAGGCGCCGCACGCCGGCGAGGAAGACCAGCGGCCGGCGCGGCGGCGCGGTTTCCAGCGGATCCTGCAGCAGCACCAGGATGGCCTGGTGGTGGCGCGCCAGCGCGGTCCAGCGCAGCGCCGGCACTTGCGCGGCGCTGGCCGGGTCGGCCAGCACCACCAGCTGCGCGCCGGGGCGCAACAGGCGCTGGGCGTGTTCGAGGGCCAGGGCCAGGCCGACGTCGTCTTCCGGCGGGCGTTCGTACCAGCGCACCAGCGCATCGAGCACGCGCATCGCCCCGCGCAGGCCGGTGGCCGGCGGGATCGCCGGTTCGCCGGCGCGCAAGGCGGCGATGCGGTCGCCGGCCTGCAGCGCCGCCCACACCGCCACCGCGCCGGCACGTGCGGCCTGCACCGACTTGAAGCGGGTGCGGGTGCCGAAGTACAACGCCGGCGCGGTATCGGCGACCAGCAGGGTCAGGCGCTCGCGTTCGGCCTGGAACAGCTTGGTATGGGCGCGGCCGCTGCGCGCGGTGAGGCGCCAGTCCATGCGCCGCACGTCGTCGCCGGCCACGTATTCGCGCGATTCGGCGTATTCCATGCCGCGCCCGCGCAGGCTGGACGGCGCCGGGCCATGCACGCCATGGCGACCCTGGCGCGGCGGCGGCACGCGCAGGGCCTGCGCGCGCAGCGCGACCAGTTCGGCCAGCGTCGGCACGATGCCCGCGGCCGTGGCCTCGGCCACGGCCGGCGCCGGGCCGGGCGCGTTCACGGCGGCGGCACCTTCTCGAGCAGCGCCGCCACCAGGCGGTCGCCATCCCAGCCTTCGGCCAGGGCTTCGTAGCTGGGCAGCACGCGGTGACGCAGCACGTCCGGAGCCACAGCGCGCACGTCATCGGGTGTCACGTAGTCGCGCCCGGCCAGCCAGGCGCGGGCGCGGGCGCAGCGTTCCAGCGCGATAGAACCGCGCGGGCTGGCGCCCCAGGCGATGCGGCGGGCCAGCGCGGCGTCGTAGCGGCCGGCGTCGCGCGAGGCCAGCACCAGTTCGACCAGGTAGCGTTCCAGCGCCGGGGCCACGTGCAGGTCCAGCACCTGCTCGCGCGCGGCGAACACCTGCGCCTGCGGCATGCGCCGCACCGGCGCCGGCGGCACCTGCAGGTTCTGCTGCCGCGCGCGCTCGCGCGCCAGGCGCAGGATCTCCGTTTCCACGTCCGCGTCCGGATAGCCGATGCGCACGTGCATCAGGAAGCGGTCCAGCTGCGCCTCCGGCAGCGGGAAGGTGCCTTCCTGCTCGATCGGGTTCTGCGTGGCCATCACCAGGAACAGCGGCGGCAACGGGTAGGTGTGGCGGCCGACGGTGACCTGGCGTTCGCCCATCGCCTCCAGCAGCGCCGACTGCACCTTGGCCGGGGCACGGTTGATCTCGTCGGCCAGCAGCAGCGGATGGAACACCGGCCCGGGCTGGAACTCGAAACTGCCCTGCTGCGGGCGCCAGACCTCGGTGCCGGTGAGGTCGGCCGGCAGCAGGTCCGGGGTGAACTGGACGCGGGCGAAGTCCGCCTCCAGGTGCGCGGCCAGGGTGCGGATGGCGGTGGTCTTGGCCAGGCCGGGCGCGCCTTCGACCAGCAGGTGACCGTCGGCCAGCAGGGCGATCAGCAGGCGTTCGACCAGCGCCGACTGACCGACGATCGCGGCCGACAGGCGGTCGCGCAGGTGGGCGAAGGCGGCGTGCAGGCCGGCGTGGGAGAGCTGGTCGGGGGCGTTGTCCATGGTCGCATTGTGACCCAGCGCCGCGCGGCGAGTTCCCGCGGCAGGTGAACGGAAAAAGCGACGGGGCCCGCAGGCCCCGTCGTCGTCAGCTTCACCTGGCGGCCTTCCGGCCGGCCCGTCAGGCGCGCTTCTCGACGCGCATCACCTTCGGGGTCAGGAAGATCAGCAGCTCGGCCTTGTCCTTGCTGCGGCTCTTCTTCTTGAACAGGTTGCCGAGGAAGGGCACGTCGCCCAGGAACGGCACCTTGGCCACGCTGTTGGCGTCGGTGAACTCGTAGACGCCGCCGATGACCACGGTCTGGCCGTCGTCGACCAGCACCGCGGTGTTGATCTCGCGGGTGGCGATTTCCGGCACCTGGCCGATGCTGGTGTCGATGTAGCGCAGGACCTCGTCCTTGGTCACGTGCACGTCCATGAACACGCGGTCGTCGCTGGTGATGGTCGGGGTGACCTTCAGCTCGAGCACGACGTCCTTGAACTGCACGTTCGGGGTCACCGCACCGGTGGTGCCGCCGCCGGTCAGGGTCACGTAACCGACCTCGCGGCCCTGGCGGATCACCGCCTCGCGCTGGTTGGAGGTGACCACGCGCGGGTTGGACAGCACCTCGCCGCGGCCTTCCTGCTGCAGCGCCGACAGCTCGATGTCGATGGCGAAGTTGGCGCCCAGCAGGGTGTAGGCCAGCGCGCCCGGCGGCAGGCCGGTCGAGGTGGTCGCCGGCAGGTCGAAGTTCAGGCTGCCGGGCAGCTCGGTGACGCCGTTCTGGACGATCGTGGCGGTGTCCTCCAGCGAGCCGCTGATCGCGCCGGTGTTGTTGCCGGTGCGGCGGCCGACCACGCCGAAGCGGGCGCCGAGGTCGCGGGCGAAGGTGTCGGTGGCGATGACGATGCGGCTTTCGATCAGCACCTGGTCGACCGGGCGGTCGATCACGTCGATCAGCTCGCGCATCTGCGCGACCTTCTTCGGGATGTCGCTGATCATCAGGGTGTTGGTGCGCTCGTCGGCGACGATGCGGCCACGCTGCGACAGGAACCCGCTCTCCTGGTTGTTGCCGCCGCTACCCTGGTTGCCCACGCCCTTGGCCTCGGTCAGCGCCTTGAAGATGGCGGCGGCCGAGTGGTAGTTGACCTGGATGTAGTCGGTGACCAGGTCGACGCGGTTTTCCAGCTCGATGCGCGCGTCTTCCTTGGCCTTCTCGAACGAGGCCAGTTCCGGCTGCGGCGCGACCCAGATGACGTTGCCGTCGCGGCGCTTGTCCAGGCCCTTGGCGCGCAGGACGATGTCCATCGCCTGGTCCCACGGCACCTCGACCAGGCGCAGGGTCACGTTGCCCTGCACGGTGTCCGAGGCGACGATGTTGAGGTTCGATTCCTCGGCGATCAGCTGCAGGACGGTGCGCACCGGCACGTCCTGGAAGTTGAAGGTCACCGGGCGGCCGGAGTACGCCGGCTTGGCGACCTTGGCCTGGGCGCTGCTCACCGCCGCGCCGCTGACCGCGCCCACCGCCGCCGCGCCGCTGCGCGGGGCGATCTCGACCACGTACTCGCCGGCGGTCTGGTAGGCCAGCGAGGTGTAGTCGCCGCGGGTGCTCAGCACCACCTGGGTGCCGCCGGCGTATGGACGGGCCTCGATGCGCTGCACCGGGGTCGCGAAGTCGGTCACGTTGAGCGGCCGCTGCAGCTCCGCCGGCAGGGTGGCGTTGGCCACGTCCACCACGACGTTGCCGTCCTGCTTGCGCAGGTCCGGGGCCACCCCGTCGCCGTCGAAGCGCAGGATCAGGCGGCCTGCGCCCCCATCCCCGCGCTTGAAGTCGATCTGCGCCACCTTGGACTTGGCCGTCGCTGGCTGCTCCGCCGTGACGCCGGCAGTCGCGGCCATCGCCGGGACCGTCAGGGCCAGCGCGAGGCCCAGGCCGCAGGCCCGGAAGATCGCCGGGCACCGGCTGCTCAGGCGCTGGGCATTGGAAAAGGTCATCGTGCTATCCCCCAATCATTAGTCTTCAAGCGCGATGGCAGCCGGACGTTCCAGCCAACCGCCCGCTCCATCCGGCACCAGTTCAACCAGCTCGATCCTGTCTTCACGCACTGCGGTGACGCGGCCGTCGCTCTGCCCCAGATAGGCTCCCGGACGGATCCGGTGGGTCACCCGGTCCGGCGCCATGACCAGGGCCACCAGTCCGGCGCCCTCGCCGATGGACCCGACCATGTCGAGGCTGTCCAGCGGGTACTGCTCGAGCGGTTCCTTGGGCCGGTTCGGGTCCGGGCGCAGGCCCGCGCCACCGTCCGGATTGCTCCAGGCATCGCTGAAGGGATCGCGCAGGTCCTGCGCGGCGTATTCGAAGGTCTCGAACTGCTGCATCACCGGCAACGGTTCCAGCGGCGGCGCCGGGCGGGCGCGCACGTCGGCGACCCAGCGCTCCAGGTTCGGCGCGTCGCCGGGCGTGCTGGTGACGCCGCGACCGCAGGCGCCCAGCGCCAGGACCAGCATCGACGCACCCAGCCAGCGCAGCGCGACGGCGTTACGGTTCATGGCCATCATGCGCCGCCCCCCTTGTTCGCGCTGCCGGGCTGTGCCTGTTCCTGGATTTCCATTTCGTCGAGGTAACGGTAGGTCTTGACCGTGCCGGACAGCTCCAGCTGGCTGCCGCGGCCGATCGACTTGCCGCCCTTCGGCTGCAGCTGGATGTCGTGCATGGTCAGGATGACCACGCGCGGCAGCGAGGCCACGCCGCTGACGAAGGCGCCGAACTGGTGGTAGTTGCCGACCATGCGCAGCGCGATCGGCTTCTCCGCGTAGAACTCGCGGGGCGTCTCGGCGCCGGGCTTGAACAGCTCGCTGGTCAGGCCGCTGGACAGCGCGGTCTGCGAGATGTCGATGATCAGGTCCGGCATCTCGGTCTTGCTCGGCAGCTGCCGCAGCATCTGCTGCAGGACCTGCTCCATCTGCGCCAGCTGCTGGCGCAGCGGCTCCAGGTTGGCGGCCTTGCCCTGCTCGTCCTCGAACTGGCGGCGCAGGGTCGCTTCCTGGCTCTCCAGGCCTTCGAGTTCGTCAACCTTGCCGCGGATCAGCAGCAGGTAGGACATCACCAGGATGAAGGCCGCCAGCAGGATGCAGAACACCACCTTGGCCTGCTGCGGCCAGCCACCGATGTTGCTGAAATCGAGTTCGCTGACCTTGATCTTCTTCTTCTGGCTCATGACGCCGGCCTCCCCTGGGTCTGCGCGGCCGGTTGTTCGACGGGCTGGTTCGGAGCCGGCGCGGCCGTGGCATCCGCCGGGGCGCTGGCCGGGACCGGATCAGTCGCGGGCGCCGCGGCATCCACCGGCGCGGCGGCCGCGGCCGGGTCTTCCACCGGAGGCAGCGCGCCCTCGCCCTCGGCGGTCGCGTTGGGGTTGGCCAGCAGCACCTTCAGCGAGAACGCGTAAGGCAGGGCCGGGGCGCCGGCCACCGCCGGGCCGCCGTTCTTCTTGACCTCGATGACCGAAAGGTCCGGCTTGGTCATCCAGCCCGACACCTCGAGGTTGCGCATGTAGGCGCTGACCCGGGCGTTGGACTGGGCGCTGCCCTCGAGGGTCAGCAGGTCCCCTTCC
The DNA here is from genome assembly GCF_000513995.1 of Pseudoxanthomonas sp. J35. Classification (GTDB taxonomy): domain Bacteria; phylum Pseudomonadota; class Gammaproteobacteria; order Xanthomonadales; family Xanthomonadaceae; genus Pseudoxanthomonas. The sequence continues at coordinate 87,101 of NZ_AZVB01000009.1, read as the reverse complement.
TGCTTGATCGAGGTCAGGGTGACGCCGTCGGGAATGGTGCGCACCAGCGAATCGAACAGGTGGACCATCTGCGAGCGGTTGGCCTGCAGCTGCTCGATCACCTTCTTGCGGGCGAGCAGGCGGTCCTTCTTGGCGTCGAGTTCCTTGATCTCCTCGTTCTGCTTCTGGACCTTGGCGATCTCCGCCTGCAGGAACGCGTTGCGCTCGTGCTGGCCGGCGATCTGCCGGTCGAAGTGGAACCAGACCAGGAACGAGAGCAGCACGCCACCGAGCGCGGCGACGCCCAGCATCCCCTGGAACTCGCGCTGGCGCTGCTTGCGGCGCTCGACGCGCCACGGCAACAAATTGATCCGTGCCATCAGTCGAAGCTCCTCAGGGCCAGGCCGGTGGCGATCATCAGCGCCGGGGCGTCCTGGGCCAGGGCGTGCGCCTGCACGCGCGGGCCGAGGGTCATCTGCGCCAGCGGGTTGGCGACCTGGGTCGGGACGCCGAGCTGCTCCTCGACCATCTCCGGCAGGCCGGCGATCGCGGCGCAGCCGCCGGCCAGGACCACCTGGTCGACGCGGTTGAACTCGCTGCCGGCGTAGAAGAACTGCAGCAGGCGGCTGATCTGCTGGACGGTGGCCTCCTTGAACGGCTCCAGGACCTCGATCTCGTAGGTCTCCGGCAGGCCGCCCTGGCGCTTGGCCTGCCCGGCTTCCTCGTAGGTCAGGCCGTAGCGGCGCATGACCTCGTCGGTCAGCTGCTTGCCGCCGAACAGCTGTTCGCGGCTGTACAGGCTGCGGCCACCGCGCAGGACGTTGAGCGTGGTCATCGAGGCGCCGATGTCGACCAGCGCGACCACGCCGTCGCGGCCGACCGGCAGCTCGTCGGCGATCAGCGCGAAGGCGTTCTCGACCGCGAAGGCCTCCACGTCCATCACCTTGGCCGTGAGCCCGCCCAGCTCCAGCGCCGACTGGCGCAGCTCGACGTTCTCCGAACGCGAGGCCGCCAGCAGGACCTGGACCATCTCGGGGTTGCTGGGCATCGGCCCGAGCACCTCGAAGTCGAGGTTCACTTCCTCGATCGGGTACGGGATGTAGTTGACCGCCTCGAGCTCGACCTGGGCTTCCATGTCGTTCTCGTCCAGGTCGGCGGGCATCGGGATGATCTTGGTGATCACCGCCGAACCGGCCACCGCGGCGGCGGCGTACCTGGCCCGGGTTCCGGAGCGGTTGACGGCGCGGCGGATGGCCTCACCCACGGCCTCCACCTCGACGATGTTCTTCTCGACGACCGCATTGGGCGGCAGCGGTTCGACCGCGTAATGCTCCACGCGGTAGCGGTTGCCGCTGCGGGAAAGCTGCAGCAGCTTGACCGCAGTCGAACTGATGTCGACGCCGATCAGCGGCGACTGACTTTTCGGGATGAGCCCCACAGTTTCCCCCCAGCCGACAGGCACTTGGCTGAACAACCTGCGCCCAGGCATTAAATAATGGTTTTTTCAGGCTTGGCAACACTCCGGCACGCAGGCTGCGATGCCTGTCACGCGCGGTATACGCTGCCTGCCCCCTACGGCGTCCCCCTGGGCACCCCCCTGTCGGTGCCCGCGCGTCATCTATACTCTGCGGCCGCGAAATCTGCAATCGGACCCCCAGATGCCCCCATTCCGCCGCCTGCTGCGCTGGGCGCTGATCGCGTCCGCCGGCCTGGCCCTGCTGGCCGCGATCGGCCTGGGGACCCTGTATTTCGTGCTGTCCTCCCGGCTGCCGGACGTGGAGTCCCTGCGCGAGCTGGAGATGCAGGAGCCCCTCTACGTCTACGCCGCCGACGGCCGGCTGATGGCCGTGTTCGGCGAGACCCGCCGTTACCCGGTGGCCATCGAGGACGTCCCCGAGCGGCTGCGCCAGGCCTTCATCGCCATCGAGGACGCCCGCTTCTACGAGCACGGCGGCGTGGACTACAAGGGCGTGGCCCGGGCCATCTGGCTGCTGGCCACCACCGACGACAAGCGCGTCCCGGGCGGCTCCACCATCACCCAGCAGGTCGCGCGCCAGTTCTACCTGAGCTCCGAGTACAGCTACCAGCGCAAGCTCGCCGAGATGCTGCTGGCGATGAAGATGGAGCGGGCGCTGAGCAAGGACGAGATCCTGGCGCTGTATCTCAACAAGAGCTTCTTCGGCAACCGCGCCTACGGCGTGGCCGCGGCCGCCGAGTACTACTACGGCAAGAAGCTGGACGAACTGGACCTGGACGAGATGGCCTCGCTGGCCGGCATCCCCAAGTTCCCCTCCAGCGGCAACCCGATCAGCAATCCCGAGCGCGCCCGCATCCGCCGCGACTACATCCTCGACCGCATGGCCGAGCTGGGGTTCGTCAGCGCCGCCGAGGCCGCCGCCGCCAAGGCGGTGCCGATGCACGCCAGCCCGCACGAGCCGCCGGTGAAGGTTTCGGCGCCGTACGTGGCCGAGATGGTCCGCCAGGAGATGATCGCCCGCTACGGGCCGGAAGCAGTGACCCGCGGCTACCAGGTCACCACCACGATCCTGCCGGACCTGCAGGCCGCCGCCGAGAAGGCGGTGCGCGACGGCCTGCACCTGTACGACCACCGCCACGGCTGGCACGGCGTCGAGCGCCGCGCCGAGGTGGCCGCCGACGCCGACGATGCGACTCTGGCCAAGGCCCTGTCCGGGACCTCGCCGCAAGGCCCGCTGCTGCCGGCGATCGTGGCCGCCACCACGCCCGACGGCGGCGCCCGCGTGGTGCTGGCCGACGGCAGCAGCGTGGCCCTGCCCGCCTCGGCCGCGCGCTGGACCGGCAAGAACCCCGCCGCCCTGCTCAAGCGCGGCGACGTGGTCCGCATCCGCCCGGGCGAGAAGGAAGGCCAATACCTACTCGACCAGGTGCCGCGCGGCCAGGCCAGCCTGGTCTCGCTGGACGCCAACAACGGCGCCCTGCGCGCCCTGGTCGGCGGCTACAGCTTTGCCGGCAACAAGTTCAACCGCGCCACCCAGGCCCGGCGCCAGCCCGGCTCCAGCTTCAAGCCGTTCCTCTACGCGGCCTCGTTCGAGAAGGGCTTCAACCCGGCCTCGATCGTGCTCGACGCCCCGGTGGTGTTCCGCGACCGCCGCGGCAACACCTGGCAGCCGCAGAACGACGACGGCGAGTTCCGCGGCCCGATGCGCCTGCGCGAGGCGCTGGTGCAGTCGCGCAACCTGGTCTCGGTGCGCCTGCTGGACGCGATCGGCGTGGACTTCGCCCGCACCTACATCTCCCAGTTCGGCTTCGAGGAGGCCGAGCTGCCGCCGAACCTGTCGATGTCACTGGGCACCGCCTCGCTGACCCCGCTGTCGGTGGCGCGCGGCTACGCGGTATTCGCCAACGGCGGCTCGCGCGTGGACGTGTGGTACATCGACGAGATCCGCGACCGCGCCGGCCAGGTGCTGTTCAAGGAGTCGCCGGCGGTGGCCTGCCGCGGCTGCGGCGTGGTGCCGGGCAGCGGCGGCACCCAGGTCGCCTCGCAGGTGGTGGACGGCTTCAACTTCGGCGCGCCGGCACCGGCGACCCCGCCGCCGGCGCAGGCCACGGGCGAGGCCGGCCAGCAGGCGGCAATGCCTGCCCCGCCGCCGGTAGACGGCAAGGTCGCCCCGCGCGCGATCGACGAGCGCACCGCCTACCAGCTGGTGTCGATGATGCGCGACGTGGTCCAGCGCGGCACCGGTACCGCGGCCAAGGTGCTCGGCCGCGAGGACGTCGGCGGCAAGACCGGTTCGACCAACGACCACCGCGACGCCTGGTTCTCCGGCTTCGGTGGCCCGTTTGCCACCACCGTGTGGGTCGGCCGCGACGACTTCCAGTCGCTGGGCTACCGGGAGTACGGCGGCAAGGCCGCGCTGCCGATCTGGATCGAGTACATGCGCGTGGCCCTGGAAGGCCAGCCGCTGGCCCCGAACGAACCGCCGCCGGGCATGGTCCAGGTCTACGTCGACAACAGCGGGCGCATGTCCACCGTGGGCGGCGGCCTGGTCGAGTACGTGAAGGTCGAGGACCTCGACCGCATGCGCAACAGCCTCGACCTGCTCGGCCCCGAGCAGAGCGACGAGGAAGCGTTCGACATCTTCTGAGGCCGCACGCCGCAAGGCGTGCAGGCCTCGTGATTGACCGCGCGCGGCGATACGCTACAGTCCCTTGGGCTCACCGGGGGACTGTAGCCATGCATCGCGCCCGCCAGCATGCCGAGACGCGCACCCGCGAACGCCGGCGGCGCCTGGCCCACGAAGCCGCGCGGCTGATGGCCGAAGGCGGCATCCGCGACTACCACCAGGCCAAGCTCAAGGCCGCCGCGCGGCTGGGCATCCACGACGACGCCTCGCTGCCGCGCAACCGCGAGATCGAGGAGGCGCTGCGCGAATACCAGCGCATCTTCCTCGGCGAAAGCCAGGCGCAGGCGCTGCGCCAGCGCCGCGAGGCCGCCGCCCGCGCCCTGGAATTCCTCTCCCGGTTCGAGCCGCGCCTGGTCGGGGCAGTGCTGGACGGCACCGCCGACGCGGCCTCGCCGGTCCAGCTGCACGCCTACAGCGACGACGCCGAGGCGGTGGCGCGCTTCCTCGACGAGCACGGCATCCCCGCCGAATCGCGCACGCGGCGGTTGCGCCTGGATCGCGAACGCAGCCTCGACGTGCCGGTGTGGCTGTTCAGCGCCGAGGAACTGGCCTTCGACGTGGCGGTGCTGCCGCTGCAGGCGCTGCGCCAGGCACCGCTGTCGGCGGTGGACGAGAAACCGATGCGCCGCGCCTCGCTGCCGCAGCTGCGCCAGCTGCTGGCCGAGGATGAGATCGCCGGTTACGAGGGATCCCTGGCCAGCGGGCGGGCCCGGGCCTAGCCCTGGACCCAGCGGCAGCGTTCGCACCCATCGAAAGAAAACGCCCCGCGATGCGGGGCGTTTCCGGTCACGCGGACGTCGGTCCAGGCGCTCAGCGCTGGTCGGCGGCCTTGTAGTCGCGCACGTCGTAGCCGGTGTAGATCTGGCGCGGACGGCCGATCTTGGCTTCCGGGTCGACCTGCTGTTCCAGCCAGTGCGCCACCCAGCCGGCGGTGCGGCCGATGGCGAACATGACGGTGAACATCTCGGTCGGGATCTTCAGCGCCTTGTAGATGATGCCGCTGTAGAAGTCGACGTTCGGGTAGAGCTTGCGCTGGATGAAGTACTCGTCCTTCAGCGCGGCCTCTTCCAGCTTCATCGCCACTTCCAGCAGCGGATCGTCCACGCCCAGCTCGCCCAGCACCTTGTGGGTCATCTCGCGGATGATCTTGGCGCGCGGGTCGAAGTTCTTGTAGACGCGGTGGCCGAAGCCCATCAGGCGGAAGCCGGAGTTCTTGTCCTTGGCCTTGGCCACGGCCGAATCGACGTTGTCCGGGGTGCCGATCTCTTCCAGCATCTTCAGCACCGCCTCGTTGGCACCGCCGTGCGCAGGGCCCCACAGCGCGGTGATGCCGGCGGCGACCGAGGCGTACGGGTTGGCGCCGGTGGAACCGACCAGGCGGACGGTCGAGGTCGAGGCGTTCTGCTCGTGGTCGGCGTGCAGGATGAACAGCAGGTCCAGGGCCTTGGCCACGACCGGGTTCAGTTCCAGCGGCTCGCTCGGCACCTCGAACATCATGTGCAGGAAGCGGTCGACGTACTCGAGGTTGTTGCGCGGATAGCGGATCGGCCAGCCGATCGAGTAGCGGTAGGCGGCGGCGGCCAGGGTCGGCATCTTCGCCAGCAGGCGGATGGCGGCCAGGCGGCGCTGCTCCGGATCGTTGAGATCCAGGGTGTCGTGGTAGAACGCCGAGAGCGAGGCGACGCTGCCGGCCAGCATGGCCATCGGGTGCGCGTCGTAGTTGAAGCCCTGCAGGAAGTTCTTCAGCGACTCATGCATCATCGTGTGATGCGTGACCTCGTGCTCGAACCTGGCGAACTCGGCCTTGGTCGGCAGTTCGCCGTTCATCAGCAGGTAGGCCACCTCGAGGAAGCTCGACTTCTCGGCCAGCTGCTCGATCGGGTAGCCGCGATACAGCAGCACGCCGTTGTCGCCGTCGATGTAGGTGATGGCCGACTTGCAGCTGGCCGTGGCGGTGAAACCGGAGTCGTAGGTGAAAAGGCCGGTTTCCTTGGTCAGCTTCGAAATGTCGATGCAGTCGTTGCCCAGGGTCGGCTTGAGAACCGGCAGGGACACCGACTTGTCGCCGGCATTCAACGTGACCTGGTCGAGATTGGACACGGTGTGCACTCCTCTTATGGGGTAGGCTTCGCACGTTCGCGCAGGGGATGCGCTCGGCGTGGTTTGCGAGGGAGTCCGCGGCCACGGCCGCGAAGCCTTGGAATTATCGCATACCCCACCGTCCAGATACCCGGTACGGAAGTCGTATTGCACCGTCCTGCAAACGCGCACGGCAAAACGGCCGCGCAGGCGCGGCCGTTCCGGTGCATCAGCGTCGCCACGGTGCGCCTTGCGGCGCGCCGGCCGGCCTCAGCGCGCGTAGCGGCGCTGGAACTTGTCGATGCGGCCGCTGGTGTCGACCACCTTGTGCTTGCCGGTGTAGAACGGGTGCGAAGCCGAGGAGATTTCGATCTTCACCAGCGGGTACTCGTTGCCGTCTTCCCACTTCACGGTTTCCTTGGCGCTGCCGGCCAGGGTCGAGCGGGTCAGGAACTTGAAATCGGAGGTGACGTCGTGGAAGACGACTTCGCGGTAGTCGGGATGGATGCCGGCCTTCATGGCGTACACCGTACAGGTAAGGGGAACAGAGCCCGGCATTTTAGCCGGCCATGCGGCCCCGGCGCAAGGCCGGGGTCGTTCCGCGGTCAGGCGGCCGCCAGCGCGGCCTGGACCCGGGCCTCGAAGCGGGCCTGGTCGTAGCGCAGCAGGATCCGGGCGTTGTCGGCGGCGCCGGTCTGCCGGTTCCAGTCCACCGCGGTCAGGCCGCGGGCCAGGCCGAAGCCGGTTTCCACGGCCAGCGGCCGCTCCGCCATCTCCACCGCGCCGTCCGGCTCCAGCGCCCAGGCCATGGCCAGCGAGTCGGCCGAATGCCAGTACTGGCCGCGCCGGTCCTCCGACCACAGCCGGGTCTGGCGCGAGATGGCGTCGTAGAAGGCCGCCCGCGGCGACGGCGCGGCCAGCCACTTCTCCACCTCGCGATGGTGGAAGCCATGGGCCAGGGTCGCCTCCCAGTCGGCCAGGTCGTACTTCGGGAAGCCGGACAGGACCACGTGCGCTGCTTCCGGATCGAAGCCGACGTTGAACTCGGCCACCGGGGTGATGTTGCCGTGGGCGGTCACCGCCCCGCCCATCACCACCAGCCGCGCCACGCGCTGCGGCAGGGTCGGGTCCAGGCGCAGGGCCAGGGCCAGGTTGGTCAGCGGACCGAGCGCGACCAGCAGCAGGCGGCCGGCGTGCTCGTGCGACAGGCGCAGGATCGCCAGCGCGGCGTGCTCGGCCTCGGCGCGGCCGGACGGATCGGGGTAGCCGACGTCACCGAAGCCGTCGCGGCCGTGCACGTGCGCCGCGTCCTCGCGCGGCGCGTGGACCAGCGGCCCCCCGCAGCCGGCGAATACCGGGACGTGTCCGCAGCCGGCCACCTCGCGCAGCTTCAGCGCGTTGCGCACGGTGTGGGCCAGGCCGACGTTGCCGGCGGCGATGGTCAGGCCGACCACCTCGTGGGCGTCGGAGTTGAAGGCCATCAGCAGGGCCAGGGCGTCGTCGACACCCGGATCGGTGTCGATCAGCAGCGGAATCTTCTCGCTCATGCGTGACTCGTGACGATTGGCCGGCCAGTTTGGCCGCTGCAAGCGCACACGGCAAACCCCGGAAGTACCGGGCGCGGGCGGGATCAGGCAGCGGCGTAGCGCGCGGCCCCGCCCACCCAGCGCGCGACGATGCGCTCGGCCACCTCCGGCGCATGCTCCAGCAGGTGCGCGGCCAGCGCATGCACCTGCGGCAGCAGGCCGGCGTCGCGGCCCAGCTCGGCGATGCGGAAACCGGCCAGGCCGGTCTGGCGCGTGCCCAGCAGTTCGCCCGGACCGCGCAGCTCCAGGTCCTTCTCGGCGATGACGAAGCCGTCGCTGGTGTTGCGCAGCGTGTCCAGGCGCTGCCGCGCCATCTGCGACAGCGGCGGCTGGTACAGCAGCACGCAGCTGGACGCCGCCGCGCCGCGCCCCACCCGTCCGCGCAGCTGGTGCAGCTGGGCCAGGCCCAGGCGCTCGGCGTTCTCGATGATCATCAGCGAGGCGCGCGGCACGTCGACGCCGACCTCGATCACCGTGGTGGCGACCAGCAGGTCCAGCTCGCCGTCCTTGAACGCGCACATCGTCGCCTGCTTCTGCGCCGCCTTCATGCGCCCGTGGACCAGGCCCACGCGCAGCCCCGGCAACTGCGCCGACAGCTGCTCGAAGGTGCGCTCGGCGGCCTGCGCCTGCAGGCGCAGGCCCTGCCCCGGCTGGCCGTCGTCCTCCTGCTCCTCGATCAGCGTGCAGACCCAGTACGCCTGCCGGCCCTCGGCGCAGGCGGCGCGGATGCGTTCGACCAGCTCCGGCCGGCGCTCGCCGCTGAGCACCACCGTGGTCACCGGCGTGCGCCCCGGCGGCAGCTCGTCGATTGCCGACACGTCCAGGTCCGCATACGCGGTCATCGCCAGGGTGCGCGGGATCGGCGTGGCCGTCATCACCAGCTGGTGCGGCACGTAGCCGTGGGCCGGGCCCTTGTCGCGCAGCGCCAGGCGCTGCTGCACGCCGAAGCGGTGCTGCTCGTCGACGATCACCAGGGCCAGGTCGTGGAAGGCCACGCCCTCCTGCATCAGCGCGTGGGTACCGACCACCACCTGCGCCTCGCCCGAAGCCACCTCGGCCAGCGCCTTCGCCCGCGCCCTGCCGGTGACCTTGCCGGCCAGCCAGGCCACGCGGATACCCAGCGGCTCCAGCCAGGCGCGCAGGTTGGACAGGTGCTGTTCGGCCAGCAGCTCGGTCGGTGCGGCCAGCGCGACCTGGCAGCCCTGCTCCACCGCCAGCGTCGCCGCCAGCGCCGCGACCACGGTCTTGCCCGAGCCGACGTCGCCCTGCACCAGGCGCTGCATCGGCACCGGCCTGGCCAGGTCGGCCCGCACCTGCAGGAACACCCGCCGCTGCGCGCCGGTGAGCTTGAACGGCAGGCTTTCCAGCAGGCGCCGCGCCAGCGCTCCGGGACCGTCCAGCGCGCGCGCCGGCAGCTGCTGCTGGGCCAGGCGCTGCCGCCGCAGGCTCAGGTGGTGGGCGAGCAGCTCCTCCAGCGCCAGCCGTCGCTGCGCCGGATGCGTGCCGGCCGCCAGCGCCGCCAGGTCCTCGTCCGGCGAAGGACGGTGCAGGGTCAGCAGCGATTCGCGCAGGCCCGGCAGGCCTTCCATCTGCGGCAGCGAAGGCGGCAGCAGTTCCAGCGCCGCGGCCTCCGGCAACCGGTCCAGCGCCTGGCCGATAAGACGGCGCAGCACCGCCGGCCCCACGCCCTCCACCGCCGGATAGACCGGGTCGAGCGCCTCGCCCAGCGCCGGATCCTCGCCATCGCCCAGGACCCGGTAGCTGGGATGCACGAACTCCAGCCCGTGCTGGCCGGGCCGCGGCGTGCCGTAGCAGCGCAGCCGCACGCCCGGCCGGAACTGCGCCACCTGCGCCGCGCGGAAGTGGAAGAAGCGCAGCACCACGGTGGCGCGCGAACCGTCGCCGAGCGCCACGCGCAGCATCGGCCGGTAGCGGAAACCGCGCTCCACGGCCTCCACCGTGCCTTCCACCTGCGCCGGCACGCCCGGCTGCAGCTGGCGGATCGGGGTCAGGCGGGTGCGGTCCTCGTAGTGCAGCGGCAGGTGCAGCCACAGGTCCTGCAGCGTGACCAGGCCGCGCGCGGCCAGCTTCCCGGCCACGCTGGCGCCCACGCCGCGCAACACGGTCAGCGGCGCATCGCCGCCGGCCAGCACGGGCGGCGCGGGCCGGGACGCCTTCACCGGCGCCCCTCCGCCACGCGGAAGCGACGACCCGTGGCCAGCCCCGCGTTACCCACTCAGTCCAGGACCATGATGGCGTCGGCCTCGAAGCCCACGCCCTTCGGCAGGCCGGAGACCTCGATGGTCGAACGCGCCGGGAACGGCGCCGAGAAGTATTCCTGCATCACCGCGTTGACCGCGGCGAACTGCGACAGGTCGGTCAGGTACAGGCCCAGGCGCACGATCCGGTCCAGCGAACCGCCGGCCGCCTCGGCCACCGCGCGCAGGTTGTCGAACACCTGCCGCGCCTGCGCGGTGATGTCGCCTTCCACGACCTCGCCGGTCGCCGGGACCAGCGGGATCTGCCCGGAGAAATACACCGTGTTGCCGCTGCGCACGGCCTGCGAATACGGGCCGATCGCCGCCGGCGCCTTGTCGGTCTGGATGATCTGGGACATGCGTGTCTCCGAAGGGGGAATGCGTCGGCGGATTCTACCGGGTTGGACCGTTGGCCTCTGGCGTCGTCGCAAGTCGGCACCTGGTCGGCACCCGCCCTCCCCCCCTACCCCTCACATGAAGGGCGAGGGGAGCAAAGAACGAAGCCACGACTTCAAAGCTCCCGAAGACGCGGTGCTCCGGGGGGATATGGCGCAAGCAGGCCATGGATGGCCTGCGGTCGGCTGTTGGAGCCATGGATGGCGGCACCAGCCGATGCGCCATGCCCCGGAGTGCCGCGGCTCCGTCCGAAGCCGATCCCCTCCACCCATCAGACTGCAGCGCAGCGGCCAGGTAGTTGGCGCGTGGCGACGCGACGGACGTCGCCAACGTCCGTGTTCATTCCCGGCGCGGCCTGCGCTCGCGCGTGGAGCCATGGACGGCGGAACCGCGCGATGCGCCATACCCCCGCGCTGCCGCGGCTCCATCCGGAGCCAGCGACCAGAACGCAGTTGCCGGTGCTCTTGCTGCGCTTTCGCTGTTGCTGCCGGCTGTTGCGCCGCCGCAACCCGTGCGCCCCTTACTGCCGGCGCACCGCCTGCACCACGTTGAGCCGGCGCAGCCGGCGGATCACCTCGGCCAGGTGGTTGCGGTCGCGGACCTGGATGGCGAAGCGCAGCTGCGCCGCGTTCATGTCGCGGTCCAGGTAGTCGACGCGCTCGATGTTCGACTGGCTCTGCGCCACCGCCGCCGCCAGCTGCGCCAGCACGCCGGTGTGGTTCTCCACGTCCACGATCAGCGACGTGTCGTAGTCGCCCGTCACGTTCGGATCCCAGTCGATCGGCACCCAGCGCTCCGGCGACTTGCGGAACTCCGCCAGGTTCGGGCAATCCAGCCGGTGCACCACCACGCCCTTGCCCGAGGTGTGGTACCCCATGATCTCGTCGCCCGGGATCGGCTGGCAGCAGTTGGCGAAGCTCACGACCCCGCCCTCCGTGCCGTTGATCAGGATCTTTTCCTGCGAATGCTTCGAATGCCCGCCGCCACGCAGCTCCGCGTAGGCCATCAGCGCCTGCGCCGCCTGGCTCGGCATCCAGTTGCCCAGCGCCACTTCCGCCAGGAACGCCTCCAGCCGCGGGAAACGGTGCTCGACCAGGAACGACTCCAGGCGCTTGGCCGGCAACCGCTCCAGCGAACTGCCCATCGCCTCCAGCGCACGGTCGAGCATGCGGTGGCCCAGCTGCACCGCGTCCTCGTGCTCCAGCTGCTTGAGCTGGTGGCGGATCGAGGTGCGCGCCTTGCTGGTGACCACGAACTCCAGCCACTGCGGCTTCGGCGCGGCCGACTTGGCGGTGATGATCTCCACCGTCTGCCCGCTGGACAGCTTGGTCTTCAGCGGCACCAGCTTCTTGTCCACGCGCGCCGCCACTGCCTGGTTGCCCACGTCGGTGTGCACCGCGTAGGCGAAGTCCAGCGCCGTCGAATTGCGCGGCAGCGCCAGGATCCGCCCCTTCGGCGTGAACAGGTAGACCTCGTCCGGGAACAGGTCGACCTTGACGTTCTCCAGGAACTCCAGCGACGAACCGGCCGCCCGCTGCGACTCGATCAGCTCCACGATCCAGGCGTGGGCCCGGCTCTGCGCGCTGTTGGGGCTGTCGCCGCCGTGCTTGTAGGTCCAGTGCGCGGCGATGCCGCGCTCGGCGATCAGGTCCATCTCCTCGGTGCGGATCTGCACCTCGATCGGCGACCCGTAAGGCCCGAACAGCACCGTGTGCAGCGACTGGTAGCCGTTGGCCTTGGGGATGGCGATGAAGTCGCGGAAGCGCCCGTCCAGCGGCTTGAACTGCGCATGGACCACGCCCAGCGCGCGGTAGCAGTCGGCCACCGACCGCACCACCACGCGGAAGCCGAACACGTCCATCACCTGGTCGAAGCTCTTACCCTCGCCCTGCATCTTGTTGTAGATGCTCCAGGGCGTCTTGATCCGGCTGACCAGGCGGTGCTCGAGGCCGTCGCGGGCCAGGCCCTGCGACAGCTTCACCTCGACCTGCGCCATCGCCTCGCGGCGCACCACCGGCTGGCTGCGGATGTGCTTCTCGATGATCGCGTGGCGCCACGGGTGCAGCGCGCGGAAGCCGAGGTTCTGCAGCTCCGACTTGACCAGGCTCATGCCCAGCCGCTGCGCGATCGGCGCGTAGATCTCCAGCGTCTCGCGGGCAATGCGGACACGCGCCTCGCGGCTCTGCGCGCCGAGCGTGCGCATGTTGTGCAGGCGGTCGGCCAGCTTGATCATGATCACGCGCAGGTCGCGCGACATGGCCAGCAGCATCTTGCGGAAGCTCTCGGCGGCCGCCTCCTGGCGGTCGCGGAACTTCAGCTTGTCCAGCTTGGTGACGCCGTCGACCAGCTCGGCCACGTCCTCGCCGAACTGCGCCGCCAGCTCCTCGCGGGTCAGCGGCGTGTCCTCGATGGTGTCGTGCAGGATCGCCGCGATCAGCGTCTCCACGTCCAGGCCCAGCTCGGCCAGCACGCCGGCCACCGCCACCGGGTGGGTGATGTACGGCTCGCCGGACTTGCGGGTCTGCCCGGCGTGGGCGATCGCGCCCACCCGCCAGGCCTCGCGCAGCAGCGGCAGCTGCTCGCGCGGCAGGTAGGAGGCCGCCCGTTCCAGCTCCAGGACGTAGTCGGGCAGGGGCTCGCCGGCGGACGGCGGAGCGCTGTCGACTGCGTGGGCGGAAAGGCCGGTATTCATGTGCAGAGGTTATGCCAGCCACCGGTGAACGGCAAACCGGAAATGCCACGTCGACATGCGCCGTTCGCCGCCATTCCATTGACTCCGTTCAGCCGAGCCGGTACGCGCGCTCCACACCCGGCAGCGCATCGAGCTTGCCCAGCAGGGTCGACAGCTGGCCGTAGTCGGTCACGCGCAGCCGCAGGCGCAGGCGGACCCGGCCGCTGTCGCCCAGTTCGCTGCGGATGTCGGACACGTGCGCGTCCTCCTGGGCGATCAGCGTGGTCACATCCTTGAGCAGCCACTTGCGGTCGACGCCGTCCACTTCCACGTCGACTTCGTAGCCGCCCCCGCCGTGGCCCCACTCCACCGGCAGCACCCGCTGCGGCTGCGCGGCGGCCAGGCGCGCGAAGGCGGCGCAGTCGGCGCGGTGCACGGTGACGCCCCGGGTGCGGGTCAGGTAGCCGGCGATCGGCTCGCCCGGCAGCGGCTGGCAGCAGCGCGCCAGCTGCACCAGCAGGTTGCCGACACCCTGCACGGTGAAGCCGGCCTCGGCCTTCTTCCTCCGCACCTGGCGCGGCACCCGCGGCGGCGGCACGGCCGCCGGCGCCGGCTCGACGGCGCGCGACAGCTCGTGCAGGGCGCGGCCGATCTGGTGCGGGCCGACGTCGCCCAGCGCCACCTGGATGTACAGGTCGTCCACGGTCTCGGCGTGGAACTTCTTCGCCACCGCCACCAGGTCGGCCTGGTGCAGGCCCAGGCGCTTGAGTTCGCGCTCGAGCATTTCCCTGCCGGCGGCGACGTTGCGTGAACGGTCCAGCTTGTGGAACCAGGCGCGGACCTTGTCGCGCGAGCGGCCGCTGGCCAGGTAGCCGTTGGCCGGCAGCAGCCAGTCGCGCTTGGGGTCCGGCTCCTTGCCGGTGAGGATCTCGACCCGGTCGCCGCTGCGCAGGCGGTAGCCCAGCGGGACGATGCGGCCGTTGACCTTGGCCCCGCGGTAGCGGTGCCCGACCATGGTGTGCACGTGGTAGGCGAAGTCCAGCGGCGTGGCGCCCTGCGGCAGGTCGACCACCTCGCCCTTCGGGGTCAGCGCGTACACGCGTTCCTCGACCAGCTCGGCGTCCAGCGCACCGGCCAGGCCCTCGTCGCGGCCATCGCCGGCCTGCTCCAGCAGCTGGCGCATCCAGGCGATCTTGCGTTCGAACGCGCGGCCGGCGCCCTTGCCCGCGGCGCTGCCGCCGGTCTCCTTGTAGCGCCAGTGCGCGGCCACGCCCAGCTCGGCCTGCTCGTGCATCTCGCGGGTGCGGATCTGCACTTCCAGGGTGCGCCCTTCCGGGCCGACCACCGCGGTGTGCAGCGAGCTGTAGCCGTTGGGCTTGGGCCGGGCGATGTAGTCGTCGAACTCGCCGGGCACCGGCGCCCACAGGGCGTGGACCACGCCCAGCGCGGCATAGCAGGCGGCGACGTCGTCGACCATCACCCGCACCGCGCGCAGGTCGTAGAGGCGGTCCAGCGGCAGGTTCTTCTTCTGCATCTTCCGCCAGATGCTGTAGATGTGCTTCGGGCGGCCGCTGATCTCGGCGCGGATGCCGTGTCCGGCCAGGGTGCGGCCGAGCTCCTTCTTCACCGCCTCGATGTAGCGCTCGCGCGCGGTGCGGCTCTCGTCCAGCTCGCGCGCCAGGTGCCGGTAGGTGTCCGCTTCAAGGAAGCGGAACGCCAGGTCCTCCAGCTCCCACTTCAGCTGCCAGATGCCCAGGCGGTTGGCCAGCGGCGCGTGGATGTCGCGGGTCAGCTGCGCGAGCGCACGGCGTTCGACGTCGGGCAGGCGGTCGGCCACCCGCATCTTCGCCAGCTGCCGCGACAGCAGGATCGGCACCACCCGCAGGTCCTGGACGATGGCCAGCAACAGCCGGCGCAGGCCCTCGCCATTGCGCCCGGCCTCGCGGCCGGCGTGCAGCGCCCAGACCTGGTCGGCCGCGTCCTGGCCGTCGAGCAGGCCGGCCACCGCCGGATGGCTGGCGGCGACGCGCGCGGCCACCGCCGCGCGCAGGCCGGGCAGCTCGAACAGCAGCGCGGCCAGCAGCGCCGACTCGTCCGCGTCGAGGCGTTCGAGCGTCTGCAGGGTATCGGCGATCACCGGCCACGACGAACGCTGCGTGCGGTCGGCGACGGCTTCCCAGGCGTCCAGCAACAGCGCGCGCAGCGCGGCGGACAGCGGGTCCGCAACCGGACCCCGCAGCAGGGCAGGCAGACCGTCGATGGCAGGGCGAGACAAGGCCGTTCCGGCGCGTGGGGTTGCGACTACACTAGCGGCCAACGTACCGGAGGAACAAGCATGAAACGTCGTCCGCTGCCGCTGTGGTCCACCCTGCCGCTCGCGCTCGCGCTGGCCGCCTGCGCGCCCGCCGCGCTGGCCCAGTCCGACGGTGCCGCCACGCTGGAACAGCAGATGAGCGCGGAGGAATTCCGTGCCGCCGGCCTGCACAAGCTGAGCGCCGAAGAACTGGCCGCGCTGCAGGACTGGATCCGCCGCCAGCAGGCCGGCGTCGCCACCCAGGGACAGCCGGCTCCGGGCGCCGCCACGGCGGCCCCCGCGGTCGCCGGCGCCGCCTCGCTGGACACAGCGGAGATCGAGCGGATCCGCGAGCAGGCCCGCGAGGAAGGCCGTCGCGAGGTTAAGGAGGAGAGCCGCGGCTTCTTCGACTTCGGTTCCGACGAGCCGATCCGCAGCACCCTCGTCGGCGAGTTCCGCGGCTTCGCCAAGGGCCGCACCTACACCCTCGCCAACGGCCAGGTCTGGGAACAGATCGAGCCGGCGCGCCTGGACGGGGTCAAGCGCACCGACCCGGCGGTGACGATCAAGCCGGGCCTGTTCAACGTCTGGTACCTGCGCATCGACGGCTACAACACTCCCGCCAAGGTGCGCCGGGTCAAGTGAGCCGCCGCGCCGGCGGCGGGACACCGCCGCCGTACCGGTGCGTCGTCAGCCCAGCGCTGCCAGGCGCTGGGCCAGCTTCTTCGGCGAGATCCCGCCGCGCGAGCCCAGCTCCTGCGCGAACAGCGAGATCCGCAGCTCCTCCAGGTCCCAGCGCAGCGCCTGCCATTCCGGCGAATCGCCGTTGCCGGCGGCGCGGGCGCGTTCCAGCGCGTCGGTGAAAGGCTTCATCTCCAGCATCCGCGCCTGGTCGCGGGCCGGGTCGCGCAGCGCGCGTTCGGCGCGCAGGGCCATGCCCTTGAGCCAGCGCGGGAACTGCGCCAGCGCCGCGGCGGGCGTGTGGCGGAGGAAGCCGGGGTGCACCAGGCCATCGAGCTGCGCGCGCAGGTCGTCGAGGTTGGCACCGGCCCAGCCCATGAGTGGCGCCTCGAGCTTCGGCTTCAGTTCGGCCACCGCGCCGAGGATCTGCTCGGCCAGCTGCAGCCGCGCCATCGCCTCGCCGAACAGCGCGCGGCCGGCGGCCTCGGCGCGTTTCTGGAACGCGGCGCGGTCGCGGATGTCTTCCAGGCCTTCGGCCAGCACCGCGTTGAGCGCGGCCTCGACCAGGTCGGTGCGCAGCTGTTCCTTCTCCCTCGCCTTCGCTTCCGGGCCCTGGCCGAACTGCTCGATCGCCGCGTACAGGAGGCCCAGCCGCGGCGACACCGGCAGCTGCTTGCGCGCCTGCCGGGCCTTGTCGGCCAGGGCGATGCGCAGCAGGCGCTCGACCCCGCGCGGATGCGCGGCGGCGGCCTCGGTCCGGTCGGCGAACACGCGCATGACCGCGTGCTCGCCCTCGTCGACCAGCGCCGGGTAGCCGGGCACGCCGGCGTCGCCGGTGACCTGCGGCGGCAGCGGCTCGTCCGGGAACTCGCGCAGCTCGCGCGGGCCGCTGGCCAGCGCCTTCGCCGCGCGCGCCGCGAAGGCGCGGCTGGCGTGTTCGCCGAAGCGGGCGCGCAGCCCGTCGAGGTCGCGCGACTCGGCCAGCACCTTGCCGTTGCGGCCTTCTTCGCGCAGGCGCAGGTTCATGCGCAGGTGCGGCTCCAGCGCGGCCTCGTCGAAGTCCAGGGCGCTTACCTGCGCGCCGGTGGTCCTGCTGAGGAAACGCGCCAGCTCGCCAGTGATCGCGTCGGCGGACGGCTGCGGGAAGGCCTCGAAGAAGGCACGACCGAAGTCCGGCGCCGGCACGTAGTTGCGGCGCATCGCCTTGGGCAGGCTGCGGATCAGACCGGCGGCCTTGTCGGCGACGAAGCCAGGCGCCAGCCACGACAGCCGCGCCGGATCCAGCGCGTTGAGCAGCGGCAGCGGCACTTCCAGGGTGACGCCGTCGTCCGCGGCACCCGGTTCGAACCTGTAGTGCAGCGGCAGGCGCGCATCGCCCAGCGGGAAGTACTTCGGGTACAGGTCCTGCTGGCTGCCTTCGCCGGGCAACAGGTCGACCGTCGACCAGCGCAAGCCCTGCTGCTTCTCGCACGCCAGCTTCTGGTACCAGGCGTCCAGGCCGGCGGCCGAGTGGATCTCCGCCGGCACGCGGTCCAGGTACCAGCGCGCCTGCCAGTCCTCGTCGGCGACCAGGCCGGCGCGGCGCAGCTTGGCTTCCTCCTCGCGCGCCTGTTCCAGGGTCTTGAGGTTGGCGGCGAGGAACGCGGCTTTCGTGTCGATCTCGCCGGTGACCAGCGCCTGGCGCACGAACAGGTCGTGCGCACCGGCCGGGTCGATGCGGCCGTAGTGCACCGGGCGCCTGGGCGCCAGCACCAGGCCGAACAGGCTGATCTGTTCGGAGGCCAGCACGTTGCCCTGCGCGCGCGACCAGCGCGGGTCGTAGTGCTTGCGTGCCAGCAGGTGCGGCAGCTCGGCGATGGCCCAGTCCGGTTCGATCGCCGCGGCGGTCAGGCCCCAGACCTTCTGCGTGTCCAGCAGGGTCGCGACCAGCACCCACGGCGGCGGCTTCTTCGCCAGCGGCGAGGCCGGGAACAGCTGGAAGCGGCGCTGCCGCGGCGCCTGGAAGTCGCCCTTCTCGGTGCGGTGGCCAAGCTGCGTCGGCAAGCCGGCGATCAGCGCGCGGTGCAGCGACTGGTAGGCGGAGGCACGCTCGCGGGCGCTGATGCGGGGGCCAGGAACGGGGTCAGGTTCACTTTTCCCCGATCGCCTCCTCCCGCCTTCGCCCGCCTGGGGGACAAGTGGCTCCGACCCCGTATTTCCCCCGGCGCCGGCCGGCGCGGCGACCGCCGCGGCCTTGCCCTCGCGCGCCAGGCGCGCGGCGCGGTGCAGCTCGCCCCGGGTCGGCCGCTCGCCGGAAGCGCCACGGCCCTCGTCCGCCACTGGCGCGCCGGCCAGCAGCGGCGCCAGCGCCTGTTCCTGCGGTTCCTCGCGCCAGCCCAGTTCCTCGCACAGCAGCTTGAGCTGGCGGTGCAGCTCGCGCCATTCGCGCATGCGCAGGAAGCCGAGGAAGCGCTTGCCGCACCAGTCGCGCAGCTTCGACTGGGTCAGCTCGCCGTGGGCGTCGTCGTAGGCCTGCCACAGGCGCAGGATGCCGACGAACTCCGAGCGCGGGTCGGCGAACTGCGCATGGGCGTTGTCGGCCGCCTCGCGCGCCTCGGGCGGGCGTTCGCGTGGGTCCTGCACGCCGAGGAAGGCGGCGATCGGCAGCATGGCGCGCAGCACGCCATGCGCCTGCGCCGCCACCAGCATCCGCGACAGTTTCACGTCCACCGGCAGGCGCGCCATCTGCCGGCCGATCGCGGTCAGGCGGCGCTGGCCGTCGGCCGCCTCCTCCACCGCGCCCAGCTCGAGCAGCTGCTGCCAGCCATCGGCGATGGCGCGCTCGTCCGGCGGTTCGAGGAACGGGAAATCCTCGATCCGGCCCAGGCCCAGGTGGAGCATGCGCAGGATCACGCCGGCCAGGCTGGAGCGGCGGATCTCCGGGTCGGTGAACTCCGGGCGCGAGAGGAAATCCGCCTCCGAGTACAGGCGGTAGCACACGCCTTCGGAGACGCGGCCGCAGCGGCCCTTGCGCTGGTTGGCGCTGGCCTGGCTGACCGGTTCCACGTGCAGGCGGTCGATCTTCGAGCGCGGGCTGTAGCGCTTGATCCGCGCCTCGCCCGGGTCGATGACGTAGCGGATCCGCGGCACCGTCAGCGAGGTCTCGGCGACGTTGGTCGCCAGGACGATGCGCCGCTGCGGGCCGGGGTTGAACACCCGGTCCTGGTCCCTGGCCGACAGCCGCGCGTACAGCGGCAGCACCTCGGTGGAGCGGTACTGGCGCTTCTCCAGCAGCCGGTGCAGGTCGCGGATCTCGCGCTCGCCGGGCAGGAACACCAGCACGTCGCCGCGCGGGTCCTCGGCGGTGATCTCGTCCACCGCGGCGCCGATCGCGGCCAGCGGGTCCAGCTCGCGTCCCGGGTCCGGTTCACGACGCGGGCGACCTCCGCGCGCGCCGCGGCCGGGCGCGGCCGGTACCGGCTCCGGCGCGTCGCCACCCCCGCCGCCCGGCGGCCGGTAGCGGACCTCGACCGGGTAGGTGCGGCCGGCCACCTCGACCACCGGCGCGTCGCCGAAGTGCCTGGCGAAGCGGGCGGTGTCGATGGTCGCCGAGGTGACGATGACCTTGAGGTCGCGGCGCCTGCGCAGCAGCTGCTTGAGGTAGCCGAGCAGGAAGTCGATGTTGAGGCTGCGCTCGTGGGCCTCGTCGACGATGATCGTGTCGTACGCCGACAGCCAGCGGTCCGATGCGATCTCGGCCAGCAGGATGCCGTCGGTCATGAACTTGATCCGGGTGTCCTCGCCGACGTTGTCGGTGAAGCGCACCTGGTAGCCGACCTGGCCTCCCAGCGGGGTCTTCAGCTCCTCGGCCACGCGCGCGGCCACCGCGCGGGCGGCGATGCGGCGCGGCTGGGTGCAGCCGATGGTGCCGGCCACGCCGCGGCCGGCGGCCAGGCACAGCTTGGGCAGCTGGGTGGTCTTGCCCGAGCCGGTCTCGCCGGCCACCACCGCCACGGGGTGCTCGCGGATCAGGGCGACGATGCGCTCGGCCTCGGCGGCGATCGGCAGCGCAGCGTCCACCTGCACCGCCGGGACGCTGTCAGCGCGCGCCTGGCGGGCCGCCACCGAGCCGGCCAGGGCCTGCTCGAAGCGTTCGCGCAGGGCGGCATCGGCCGGACGCCCACGCCAGCGCGACCAGGCGCCGTGCAGGCGCCCGCGGTCGCGGCTCAGGGCCTGGTCGATGCCGCGCCGGCCGGCTTCCAGGGCTGCTCGAAATTCGGCGGGGATCGCTTCCATCTATCGGGCCGTGTGAAACTTTGCATAACGCTGCGGGGTTTAACATCTATTGTGACAGCCCCATCTGCACCCTGTAGACCCCAGCCAAGGAGCCCGTTCATGGCCAAGACCAAGACCACCATCAAGGACAAGGCAGCCGCCCCGAAGGGCAAGGGCAAGGTCCTGGACCAGGTCGCCTCGCCTTCGAGGATCAACATCGGCATCGCCGACGACGACCGCAAGGAGATCGCCGAGGGCCTCGCCCACTTCCTGTCCGATGCCTTCACCCTGTACCTGAAGACCCACAACTTCCACTGGAACGTCACCGGTTCGATGTTCAATTCGCTGCACGCGATGTTCATGGACCAGTACACCGAGCAGTGGAACGCGCTGGACGACGTCGCCGAGCGCATCCGCGCGCTGGGTTACAACGCGCCCGGTTCGTACGCGGAATTCATCCGCCTGACCTCGATCCGCGAGGAGGAAGGCGCGGACGGCGTGCCCGACTGGAAGGGCATGGTCCAGCAGCTGGTCGCCGGCAACGAGGCGGTGTGCCGCACCGCGCGCACCGTGCTGAAGACCGCCGACGACGCCGGCGACGACCCGACCGTCGACCTGCTGACCCAGCGCCTGCAGACCCACGAGAAGTACGCGTGGATGCTGCGTTCGCTGCTGGAGTGAAGCAGGCTCTCCCGTGACACCACGACGGCCGCCGCAGGGCGGCCGTTTCTTTGGGCGCTCCCGCGAGCTGGTTCCGAGAGCAACGGCCCAGGGCGTGGCGCGCTTCGGGCGGAGCCGCGGCAGCGCAAGGTTCGGCGCATCCGTGAAGGTGGGCGGCATTGCCCCCGATGCGTCCTTGCGTCTTACGCGGGCTCCGGCGGATGGCCGCCCTCCTCTCTACCCCTTCCGGGGAAGGACCGATCGAAGCCACGTCCTTGACGTGCTGGAAGACGTGGCGCTCCGGGGGCATGGCGCAAGCGGCACATGGATGTGCCGCGCTCGCGCGTTGGAGCAGGACGCGGAACCGCGCGATGCGCCATACCCCCGGAGTGCCGCGGCTCCTTCCGGAGCGAGCCGCGCTGAAGCTCCAGCTTCTTGGGCAGGGTTTCAATGAACGTGATCCCGCCCGGCCCGGAGAAAGGCCCGCGCTGGTAGCGCGGGCATCGTCAGCTCACTCGTGGGCAAACACCAGCTGCCCGCCGGAGGCATCGACCTTCACCGTGTCGCCGTTGGCGAACTCGCCGGCGAGGATCTTCTGCGCCAGCGGGTTCTCGACCTGGGCCTGGATCGCGCGCTTGAGCGGGCGCGCGCCGTAGACCGGGTCGAAGCCGACGTTGGCCAGCAGCTCCAGCGCCGCATCGGACAGCTCCAGCTTCAGGCCGCGCTCGGCCAGGCGCTTCTCCAGGCCGCGCAGCTGGATCCTGGCGATCGACTTGATCTGCGCCTTGTCCAGCGGGTGGAACACGACGATGTCGTCCAGCCGGTTGATGAACTCCGGGCGGAAGTGGGCCTGCACGACGCCCATCACCGCGGCCTTCATCTGCACGTAGGCCTCCGGCGAGTCGTCGCCCGACAGCTCCTGGATCTGGTGCGAGCCCAGGTTCGAAGTCATCACGATGACGGTGTTGCGGAAGTCCACCGTGCGGCCCTGGCCGTCGGTCAGGCGGCCGTCGTCCAGCACCTGCAGCAGGATGTTGAACACGTCCGGGTGCGCCTTCTCCACCTCGTCCAGCAGGATCAGCGAGTACGGCCGGCGGCGCACCGCCTCGGTCAGGTAGCCGCCCTCCTCGTAGCCGACGTAGCCCGGGGGCGCGCCGATCAGGCGGGCCACGGAGTGCTTCTCCATGAACTCGCTCATGTCGATGCGCACCATGGCGTCGGCGCTGTCGAACAGGAACTCGGCCAGTGCCTTGCACAGCTCGGTCTTGCCAACGCCGGTCGGGCCCAGGAACAGGAACGAGCCGATCGGGCGGTTCGGGTCCGACAGGCCGGCGCGCGAGCGGCGCACCGCGTCGGACACCACGCGGATCGCCTCTTCCTGGCCGACCACGCGCTGGCCCAGCTCGCTCTCCATGCGCAGCAGCTTCTCGCGCTCGCCTTCCAGCATCTTGCTGACCGGGATGCCGGTCCAGCGGCTGACCACCTCGGCGATCTCCTCGGCGGTCACCTTGTCCTGGACCAGCCTGAACTCCTTCTGCTCGGCCTCCTGCGCAGCGGCCAGCTGCTTCTCCAGCGCCGGGATGCGGCCGTACTGGATCTCGCTCATCTTCGCGAAGTCCTGGGCGCGCTGGGCGGCCTCCAGCTCCAGCCTGGCCTGCTCGATCTGCTCCTTGATCCTGGTGGCGCCCTGCAGCGCCGCCTTCTCCGACTTCCACACCTCGTTGAGGTCGGAGAATTCACGCTCGAGCTTGTCGATGTCGTTCTCCAGGTCGGCCAGGCGCTGCTTCGAGGCGTCGTCCTTCTCCTTCTTCAGCATCTCGCGCTGGATCTTCAGCTGGATCAGGCGGCGCTCGAGGCGGTCAAGCTCCTCCGGCTTGGAGTCGATCTCCATGCGGATGCGCGAGGCGGCCTCGTCCATCAGGTCGATGGCCTTGTCCGGCAGCTGGCGGTCGGTGATGTAGCGGTTGGACAGGGTCGCCGCGGCCACGATCGCCGGGTCGGTGATCTCCACGCCATGGTGCACCGCGTAGCGCTCCTTGAGGCCGCGCAGGATGGCGATGGTGTCCTCGACGCTCGGCTCGCCCACGAACACCTTCTGGAAGCGGCGCTCCAGCGCGGCGTCCTTCTCGATGTACTGGCGGTACTCGTCCAGGGTGGTGGCGCCGATGCAGTGCAGCTCGCCGCGCGCCAGCGCCGGCTTGAGCATGTTGCCCGCGTCCATGGCACCCTCGGCCTTGCCGGCGCCGACCATGGTGTGCAGTTCGTCGATGAACAGGATGATCTGGCCTTCGTTCTTGGCCAGGTCGTTGAGCACGGCCTTGAGCCGCTCCTCGAACTCGCCGCGGAACTTGGCGCCGGCGATCAGCGCGCCCATGTCCAGGCTCAGCACGCGCTTGCCCTTGAGCTGCTCGGGCACCTCGCCCTTGACGATGCGCTGGGCCAGGCCTTCGACGATCGCGGTCTTGCCCACGCCCGGTTCGCCGATCAGCACCGGGTTGTTCTTGGTGCGGCGCTGCAGGACCTGGATGGTGCGGCGGATCTCCTCGTCGCGGCCGATCACCGGGTCCAGCTTGCCGGACTCGGCACGGGCGGTCAGGTCGATGGTGTACTTCTCCAGCGCCTGGCGCTGGTCTTCTGCATTCTCCGACTGCACGGTCTCGCCTCCACGGATCTTCGCGATCGCCGCCTCCAGCTTCGCCTTGTCGGCGCCGGCGGCCTTCAGTGCCCGCGCGGTCTCGCCGCCGCCTTCCAGCGCGGCCAGCACGAACCACTCGCTGGCGATGAACTGGTCGCCATGCTGCTGGGCCAGCTTGTCGGTGAGGTTGAGCAGGCGGGTCAGGTCGTTGCCGACGGAGAGGTTGCCGGCCTGGCCGGATACCTTCGGCAGCTTTTCCAGGGCCTCGCCCAGGCGCTCGCGCAGCAGCGGCACGTTGACGCCGGCCTGGGCCAGCAGCGGCCGGGTGCTGCCGCCGGCCTGGTCCAGCAGGGCCACGAGCACGTGCACCGGCTCGAGCAGGTTGTGGTCGCGGCCCACGGCCAGCGACTGCGCGTCGGCCAGCGCCTGCTGGAAACGCGAGGTGAGCTTGTCCATCCGCATCGATTGGTCCCCCGAAGGTGGTGGCCGGCCACGCCGGCGATATCCTCCAGATGCGGTTGTCGGCGGGGGTTTCAAGCCCGGATGCGACGGCCGTTCAAGCGCGGGAAAGTCCTCCGCCGGCGGATAATCCCGCCATGACCGCCCCGCGCCCCTGGTTCCTGTACCTGCTCGAATGCCGCAACGGCGCCTGGTACGCCGGCATCAGCACCGACGTGGACGCCCGTTTCCAGGCCCATCTGGCCGGCAAGGGCGCGCGCTACACCCGTGCCAACCCGCCGCTGCGCCTGCTCGGCAGCCGCGCCTTTCCGGACCGGGCCGCGGCTTCGCGGGCCGAGTGGGAGATCAAGCGCCTGCCGCGCGAACACAAGCTGGCGTTCCTGCTGGAAGGCCCGCCGGACGGGCCGGGCATGGCCTCTCAGGCCGGCTCCAGCCAGCCCTCGTAGCGGACCAGGCGGCCGACCAGGGGCAGCCGGGCCTCGACCTGGAACTCGTAGCGCCCGGCCTGTTCGCGCTCGCGGCACTGCACGCCGGCGAACAACCGCGCCGGCAACGGCAGGATGCCCAGCAGGCGCACACCGACCACGTTCCAGTAGATCGCGCCGCCGGCGGTATGCAGGGCGAAGCGGAACTGCAGCGGCCCCATCCGTTCCCGCAGCAGGCCCTTGCGGCAGCGCAGGCGCGAGACCAGGCGGTGCCCGCCGAAGTCGCGGCGCCAGGTCTCCATGCGCGGACTGGCCTCGAATTCCACCCGCAGTGGCGCGTCGCGCATCGATGGCGGCAGGCCGGCGATGGCGCCGCACAGCCGCGCCGGCAGCCCTGCGCCGCGCTCGATCTCCACCCGCCCCGCATACGCGCCGTGGCCGCGGATCGAATGCAGCGCGCGCAGGCTGTCGGGCAGCTTGAAGAACGGCGCGCCCAGCACCTGCTGGAACACGGTGGGCTCGGCGGCGGTGGACAGGGGCAGCGGACGCGGGACGCCGGTCATCGGGCGAGGCAGGCACGGGAGGGCGCGCAGGATACTCCCGCAACGCCCCCGCGTGGACCACTCAGGGCCGGGCCAGCGCCCGCCGCAGCGCACGCAGCTGCTGCTTGACCGCAGTCTGCTGCCCGGGCGACAGCCGCATCAACGCCTTGTGCCCGACCGAGGCCGACTCCAGCGCCGGATCGACGTGGCGCCAGCGACCGCGCTCGTCGCGCACCAGGGCGGCGGCGGACGGCGGAGGCGGCGCCTGCAGGAGGTGGTCGATCACCTGCACCAGGCGGTCGTTGAAGTAGGCATCCGGACCGCCGATCTCGGCATAGGCCTGCTGGAACAGCGGATACAGCCGGCGGTAGGTATTGGCCAGGCGCTGCGGCTCGGCACCGGTGAACGCGGCCACGTACGGCGCATAGCGCGCCGTGTTGGCCTGCATGTCGTCCACGGCCGCCCCCTCGCCTTCGACCACCGCGTACTGCCCCGGCGGACTGCGCAGGGCCATCACCGAGGTTTGCACGCGCGGTTCGGTGAGGTTGTCGACCATCACCACCAGCCGCTGCACCAGGTGCTCGCGGATCAGCAGGCCCAGCAGCGAAGGATCGCCGGACAGGGCTTCCAGCTCCCCGAACACGAGCGCATCGCTGTCGGCCAGCGCGGGGATCGCTTCGTCGGCGGCGTCCGGCAGCGGCTCCAGCGGATGCTGGATGCGGGGGGCATCGCTGCCCGTCGCGACCGGCGGCGGCGGCGCGCCCCCGGGCGCGGCTGTTTCCGCCGACGCCGGCGCCTGGTGCACCGGCATCGCCGGCCGCAACAGCCACCAGCCGGCCGCCCCTGCCACCACGGCAACCACCAGCCAGGGCCATCGTGCCGGCGGCTTGCGTACCTGCTGCATGTCGTCTCCTTCTGCTCCGGACATGCAGCTGTGACAGCCGGGTGCGCCGGGGGTTCCCCGGCCTCCGTGCTCAATGCGGATCGCGCGCTTCCGTTTCTTCCGCGACGGGACGCTGCAGCGAGAGCAGGCCCAGCAGCAGCGCCAGCACGGCATAGCCGGCGGCGAACTGCCAGGCGATGGTCGCGCGTACGCCTTCCAGCATCCACGGCAGGTAGATGCCGCCACGCGGATCGACCGAATGGATCACGCCGAAGAGGGTGAGCACGCCCGCCAGCAGCAGGACCGCCGCGGCCCGGCGCGGGTGCCGGTCGATGATCGCCACCAGCGCGGTGCCCCACAGCATCGCGGTGATGATGAAGCCGTTGCCCAGGCTCACGATCGCGGCCAGGTCGGACAGGCCGTGCGCATCGATACCCGCGTACAGTGCGGCGAAGCTGTCCGGCGCGATCCACGCCGGGTTGCCCAGCTTGATCACCAGCAGGTAGGCCAGCGCCGGCAGGAACGCCAGCGCCACCGCCGGCGCGTGCTGGCGGGGACTGGCCTGGAAGGCCTGTACGGTGATGCCCAGGCCGACGTAGACGATGATCGGCGCCAGCACCGGCACCGGCAGCCACTGCACCAGCAGCGAGACGTAGCCGAGCATGCCGCCCAGGCCGATGAACAGTCCCGTCAGCAGCGTATAGCCGTGGCGCGCGCCCATGTGCTTGTACGCCGGCTGGCCGATGTACGGCGTGGTCTGCGCCACGCCTCCGCAGATCCCGGCCAGCAACGTCGCCACCGCCTCCACCAGCAGCACGTCACGGGTGCGGTAGTCGTCGCCGGCCGCACGCGCGCTTTCGGCCACATTGATCCCGCCGATCACCATCAGCAGCCCGAACGGCAGCAGCAGCGGCAGGTAGGGTACGGTGTAGGGCAGCCCGGTGATGAAGCCGGCGTCCGGCAACGGCAGCACCGCCTGCAGCGGCTGCGGCTGCGGCACGGCGAAGCCGGGCAGGCCCAGGCCGGCCAGGCCCAGGCCGTAGTACAGCGCGGTGCCGACGACGAACGCGGCGAGCACGCCGGGTACCCGCCAGGGCAGCCGGCCCCGGCCGAGCAGCACGTACAGCAGCACGCCGAAGCTGGCCATGCCGACCACCGGGTTGCGCAAGGTCTCCAGCAGCGGCAGGAAGCCCAGCAGCGCCAGCGCCGCGCCGCCGATCGAGCCCAGCAGGGCCGCCCGTGGCAGCATCCGGGTGATCCAGTCGCCGGCGAAGGACAGCGCCAGCTTCAGCAGCCCCATCACCACCAGCGAGGCCATGCCCAGCTGCCAGGTCGCCAACGCCGCGGCCTGTTCGTCCATGCCCTGCTGGCGGAAGCCGGCGAAAGCCGGGCCCAGCACCAGCAGGGCCATGCCGATGCTGGTCGGCGCGTCCAGGCCCAGCGGCATCGCGGTCACGTCGTCGCGACCGCTGCGCATGGCCAGGCGCCGCGCCATCACCGTGTACATCAGGTTGCCCAGCAGCACGCCCAGCGCGGTGCCGGGGAACATGCGCAGGAACACCACCTCCGCCGGGAACCCGAAGATCCCGACCAGCGCCGCGGCAATGAAGCCGAGGATGGACAGGTTGTCGACCACCAGGCCGAAGAAGCCGTTGAGGTCGCCGGCGACGAACCAGGGCAGGCGGCGGGAAGACTGCGTGGATATCGGCATGTCAGGTCCTGGTAACGGGCTTCGGGCAGGCGCTGGCCGGCCCGCGCATGGGCCGGCACGAAGCGGGCAATTGTGGACGAACGCGACGGCGGGGCGCCCCGGTGGCGCCCCGCCTCGCCCCATCAGAACCCGTAGCGGAACTCCACGCCCCAGGTGCGCGGCTCGTTGATGAAGCCGGTGAGGTTGTTGAAGTCGATGCCGCCGACGATCCGGGTCTGGTCGGTGATGTTGCGGCCGAACACCGCCAGGTCGTAGGCGCCATCGCCCCAGCCGTAACCCACGCGCAGGCCGCCTTCCAGCGAGGAGCGGCCGCGGAACTCCGGCGACTCGTACAGGAAGAAGTTGACCGCGCTGCGGTAGGCCCAGTCGGTGAAGGCGTAGAACTCGCCGTCGCCCACCGGCACGCCGTAGCGCAGGGTCAGGTTGTGGATCCACTCCGGCGCCTGCGGCAGCGGGTTGCCGTCGATCAGCGCATAGGTCGCACCGGCGATCACCGTGGTCGGGTCGGTAATGGTGCAGCCGCCGCCGCAGATCGCCACCGCCAGGCCCGGGTCGTCGATGCGGGTGTCGTTGTAGCTGGTGCCCCAGGTGAGCAGCAGGCCTTCAGCCAGCCACGCCTGCAGGTCCAGCTCCACCCCCTGGCCGCGGGTCTTGTCGGCGTTGAGCAGGGTGGCGATGTTGGAGCCGCCGCCGACCGCGATCAGCTGCTGGTCGCTGACCTCGTAGCGGAACACGTTGAACCCCACCCGCGCGCGGCGGTCCCACAGGTCCGCCTTCACGCCGATCTCGTACGAGATCACCTTCTCCGAATCGGCGGTGGACACGCCTCCATTGGGCGCGCCCGGCGCGGCGAACAGCAACCGCCCCTGGATCGACGGGGCGCGGAAGCCCTTCGCGACGCGCGCATAGAGGTTGACATCGTCGTTGGCCGAATAGACCGCGCTGGCATCCCAGCTGACGTCGTCGACGCTGGTGTCCACCGTGTACGGGCCGCCGGCCGGCGCGCCGAACGGCGCCGGCTCCAGCACGCTGGCCGAGAAGTCCTTCTCGTCCTTGGTGTAGCGCACACCGGCGCGCAACTTCAGCTGCTCGGTGGCCGCGTACTCGCCGGAAGCGAACACCGCCCAAGCGGTGTTCTCCTGCTCCTGCACGGCGTGGCCGGCCAGCGGATTGCCCGGAGCCAGCGAGTCGTAGTTGAAGCTGTCGATGGTCAGCTCCTCGCGGTACCAGAACAGGCCGGCCTGCCAGTCGAAGCGGCCGCCGTAGTCGGACTCGAGGCGGAACTCCTGGCTCACCTGCTTGTGGTCGGGGATGCCGTCGGCGGACTCGGAGGCGAACGGGATCAGGCCCGGGCCGGAATCGGGCAGGAACACCGCGCCGTAACCGCCATCGATGTCGCCGCGGTTGAGCGATTCCAGGGTCTCGTAGCCGGTGATCGAATGCAGGCTCAGGTCGCCGAAGTCCCAGCGCAGGCGTGCGCTGCCGCCCCAGGTCTCCAGGTCGGAGAAGTTGACGCCGTCCAGCGCGACCTTGTCGCGGTCGAAGCCGGGGACGAAGCGGTTGCTGCCCGGCTGGATGATGTTTGCGCGGAACAGCCGCGCGGTGCCATTGAGGTCGCGCCGGTGCAGGTTGAACAGCGCCTCGAACCCGTCGCCTTCGTACAGCATCTGCACGCGTGCGGCGGACTCGTCGTAACCCTCGAATCCGTCGTTCGGGCCGGGATAGGTATTGCTGACCCAGTCGTCGCGACGCTGGTACAGCGCCGACACGCGCCCGGACCACCCTGCGCCCAGCGGCCCGCCCACCGCGCCCTCGAAGTTGACCATGGCATCGTTGCCGACGGCCAGCTGCGCGTAGCCGCCGAACTCCTGCGACGGCCGCACCGAGTCGAACTTGACCACGCCGGCCGGGGTGTTGCGGCCGAACAGCGTCCCCTGAGGCCCGCGCAGCACTTCCACCCGCTCGATGTCGAACAGCGGGAAGCCCTTGAGCAGCGGGTTCTCCTGGACCACGTCGTCGTATACCAGCGACACCGGCTGCGAGGCATTGAGGTCGAAGTCGGTATTGCCGAGGCCGCGGATGTAGAAGCGCGGGAAGGCGCGGCCGTACGAGGATTCGATGTTGAGGCTGGGCACGCGCCCGGACAGGAAGCGGATGTCGTTGCCGCCGGAGCCGAGCACGTGCAGCTTTTCCGGGTCGATGCTGGTGATCGACACCGGCACGTCCTGGATGTTCTCGACCTTGCGCTGGGCGGTGACCTGCACCGCGTCGAGGGTGGTGGGACTGTCCTGCGCCGCGGCGGCCAGCGGCAGGAGGGCGGCGAGCGTGGTGGCCAGCGCACGGCGGCGTGGCAAGGGGCGGTGGAATACGGTAGACCTCGGGTTCATCGGCATGTCCTCGGGGTGGGGAGCGGACGGCACAACGATGGTGCAAAGCTGCCCGACAGCGCCGGGTCAGAAGGAAACCTCCACGGGGTGCCTCGACCACAGCACCGATTCGTGCCCGGTGGCGCGCAGCCAGGCCTGGCGGATGGCCTCGATGTCGGCCAGGCGCGGCGCGCTGTCTTCGTGCAGGATCACCAGCACGCGCGTGCGCAGCCGCTCCGGCGCCTCGCCATCGCGGAAGCGCCACTGGCCGTAGGCATCGAACACGGTCAGGCCGTCGGGGAAACGCGGCGTCACCTCGCGGTCGAGGAACTCGCGCCAGCCGGCCTCGTCGATCCGCGCGGTGCGCGCGTCGGCGGCCCCGCCCTCTTCGCTGCCGAGCCCGAAATACAGCTCGCTGCGCACCCATCCGGACGCGGATGCGGCGACCGGCGCCGCGCCCTGCCCCGTGGCATGGCCGCCGGCGACGACAGGCGGTCCACCCGCGCAGGCGGCGAGCACCAGTACGGACAGCAGGGCGGATCGGATGCACATGGCGCGGTTCCAGGGGCTCCGCAGGGTGTCGGTCCGGGTTGCATGGCGGCAAACAACGCCGCGTAATGAGCATATGCCACGGCGCGGTCGCGCCGGACGCAGGCGGATGATAGCCTGCCACGGAGCTGCCGCCGCACCGGCCATCGCCGATCCCTGCTCATCGCCCGCCGCGGCGCACGCACCCGTATAACCCGGACATCATGGCACGCCATGCACAATCCCCCCATGGTCGACGCGACCCCCCGGCGCATGCCGCCGCCCCCCATCGACGACGCCTGCGCCCTGTTCCTCGACGTCGACGGCACCCTGGTCGGCTTCACCACCGATCCGGCCGCCGTACGCGTGCCCCCGACAGTGCTCGAGGCCATCGGCGCGGTCAGCGACCGCCTGCATGGCGCGGTTGCGCTGGTCAGCGGCCGCCCGCTGGAACAGCTCGACGCGCTGTTCGCGCCGCTGCGGCTGCCCGCCGCCGGCCTGCATGGCCACCAGATCCGTGGCGATGCGGAGGCCGCGGCGGCGATCCCCGACGACACCTCCGCTTTCCTGCACGAGCTGCATCGCGCCGCCGCGCACCTGGCCGCCGCCCATCCAGGCGTGCTGGTGGAGGACAAGGGCAGCAGCCTGGCCCTGCACTGGCGGGCAGCACCGCATGCGGCCGAGGTCGTGACCGGTTTTGCCCGCGAGCGCATCGATGGCCTGCCCGGCTACCGCCTGCAGCCGGGCGACCATGTGGTCGAGTTCGTCCCGGAAGGCAGCGACAAGGGCCGCGCGGTCGAGCGGCTGATGGCGCGCCCGCCCTTCGCCGGCCGCGTGCCGGTGTTCGTCGGCGACGACCTGACCGACGAATTCGGCTTCGCCGCGGCCCATCGCGCCGGCGGCTGGAGCGTGCTGGTCGGCGGGCGCGCCGCCAGCGTTGCCCGCCACGCGCTGCCGGACATTCACGCGGTGCACGCCTGGCTGCGCGCCAGCGCGGCGCTGCCGCTCGCCGGCGCCGGATAGCCGCGCACCTGCACCAGGGACGAGGAGCACGCATGCAAGTACCCGTACACGATTCCAACCTCCAGCTCGGCGTGATCGGCAACGGCAGCTTCGGCGCACTGGTCGACGAACGCGGATGCGTGGTGTGGTCGTGCCTGCCGGCCTTCGACGGCGACCCGGCCTTCTGCAGACTGCTGACGCCGGTGCAGGAGGGCGGCGACTACGGCATCGAGCTGGAGGATTTTTCCCGTTCCGAACAGGCCTACGTGCCCAACACCGCGATCCTGCGTACGGTGCTGCACGACAGCCATGGCGGCTCGGTGGAGATCCTCGATTTCGCCCCGCGCTGGCGCCAGAACAGCCGCTTCTACCGGCCGGTCTCGATCATCCGCCGGCTCACCCCGCTGTCCGGCAACCCGCGCATCCGCGTGCGGGTGCGGCCGCTGGCCGACTGGGGCGCGCGCGTGCCCGAACGGACCTGGGGCAGCAACCACATCCGCTGGCTGCTGCCGGAATTCACCCTGCGCCTGACCACCGACATGCCGGTGCGCTTCGTGCGCGACGGCCTGCCGTTCGTGCTCACCCACCCCGTGCACCTGGTGATGGGTCCGGACGAGCCGCTGGCTCGCTCGATCTCCGGCTACGTCACCGAGGCGCTGGCCCAGACCACCGAGTACTGGCGCGAATGGGTGCGCTACCTGTCCATCCCGCTGGACTGGCAGGAAGCGGTGATCCGCAGCGCCATCACCCTCAAGCTGTGCCAGTACGAGGACAGCGGCGCGATCATCGCGGCGATGACCACCTCCATCCCGGAGGCGCCGGGTTCCTCGCGCAACTGGGACTACCGCTACTGCTGGCTGCGCGACGCGGCCTTCGTGGTGCGCGCGCTCAACCGCCTGGGCGCGACGCGGACCATGGAGGAGTTCCTGCGCTACATCTTCAACATCGCCACCCACGACGGCCACCTGCAACCGCTGTACGGCATCGGCTTCGAGGAACGCCTGGAGGAGCACGAGGTGCCCTCGCTGCTCGGCTACCGCGGCATGGGCCCGGTGCGGCGCGGCAACCTGGCGTGGATGCAGAAGCAGCACGACGTCTACGGCAGCGTGGTGCTGGCCTCGACCCAGCTGTTCTTCGACCAGCGCCTGGCCGACCCGGGCGACATCAACACGTTCTCCCGCCTGGAACCGCTGGGCGAGCGCGCCTTCGCCCTGTACGACGTGCCCGATTCGGGCCTGTGGGAGTTCCGCAACCGCGCCGAGGTCCATACCTACACCGCGGCGATGTGCTGGGTCGCCTGCGACCGCCTGGCCAAGATCGCGCTGCGGCTGGGTCTGGAGGACCGCGCGGCATACTGGCGGGAACGCGCCGACATCATCCACGCCGCCACCGTGGAGCGCGCCTGGCGCCCGCAGAGCAACCACTTCAGCGCCTCGTTCCAGAGCGACTACCTGGACGCCTCGCTGCTGCTGCTGGCCAAGTTCGGCTTCCTCGAGGCGAAGGACCCGCGCTACGTAGCCACGGTCGAGGCCATCGGCCGCGAGCTGCGCCACGGCGACGGCATGTTCCGCTACGTCGCACCGGACGACTTCGGCACGCCGGAGACCAGCTTCACCATCTGCACCTTCTGGTACATCGACGCGCTGGCGGCGATCGGCCGCAAGGACGAGGCGCGCGAACTGTTCGAGCGGGTGCTGGCGCGGCGCAACCACCTGGGCCTGCTTTCGGAGGACATGGCCTTCGAGGACGGCGAAGGCTGGGGCAACTTCCCACAGACCTACTCGCACGTGGGCCTGATCATCGCCGCGATGCGCCTGTCGCGCTCCTGGCAGGAGGCTTCATGAGCCGGCTGGTGGTGGTGTCCAACCGCGTCGCCCTGCCCGGCCAGAGCATGGCCGGCGGCCTGGCGGTGGCGCTGCAGGCCGCGCTGCGCGAGCGCGGCGGGCTGTGGTTCGGCTGGAACGGCAAGGCCGTGCGCGGGCCCGGCGGCAACCTGGAGGAGCAGGCCGAAGGCAACATCCGCTATGCCACCGTCGACCTCGGTCGCGCCGACCTGGACGCCTACTACAACGGCTTCTCCAACCGCACGCTGTGGCCGCTGCTGCACTTCCGCCTGGACCTGGTCGACTACGACCGCGCCACCCGCGAGGGCTACCGCCGGGTCAACGCCATGTTCGCCGACCGGCTGGCGCCGATGCTGCGCGATGACGACACGGTCTGGGTGCACGACTACCACCTGATCCCGCTGGCGTCGCTGCTGCGCGAGCGCGGGATTGGTTGCCGGATCGGCTTCTTCCTGCACGTGCCGATGCCCTCGGCCGACCTGCTGATGGCCATGCCCGACCACCAGCGGCTGTTCTCCGGGCTGTACGCCTACGACCTGCTCGGCTTCCAGACCCGCCGCGACAACGACCGCTTCCAGTCGTACGTGCGCCTGTACGGCGGCGGCGAGGTGGTCGGCAAGGACCTGCTGCAGGCGCCGGGCGGACACCGCTTCCGCACCGGCGTGTTCCCGATCAGCATCGATACCGCGCACATCGCGGCGCAGGCCGCCGCCGCGGTCAACAAACCGGCCGTGCGAGGGCTGCGTACCAGCCTGGAGGACCGCCTGCTGGCGATAGGCGTGGACCGCCTCGACTACTCCAAGGGTCTGCCCGAGCGCTTCCACGGCTTCGAGCGCTACCTGCAGCGCCATCCCGACCAGAAGGGCAGCCTGACCTACCTGCAGCTGGCGCCGGTGTCGCGCGGCGAGGTCAACGAATACCAGCTGCTGCGCAACCAGCTCGAGCAGATCGCCGGCCACATCAACGGCGCCCACGCCGAGCCGGACTGGACCCCGCTGCGCTACGTCAACCGCAACTTCCCGCATGCCACCCTCACCGGCTTCTACCGCAGCGCGCGGGTCGGCCTGGTCACGCCGCTGCGCGACGGGATGAACCTGGTGGCCAAGGAATACGTCGCTTCGCAGGACCCGGAGAACCCGGGCGTGCTGGTGCTGTCGCTGCTGGCCGGCGCCGCCGACGAACTGCGCGAGGCGCTGCTGGTCAACCCGCACGACCTGGACGGCGTGGCCGACGCGATCGCCTCGGCGGCGACGATGCCGCTGGCGCGGCGCAAGGAACGCTGGCACGCGATGATGGAACACCTGCGGAAGCACGATATCAACGCGTGGCGCAAGGACTACCTGGCCGCGCTGGAATCGGCCTGACAGGTTCCCCTCAGGCGGGATGTGGATGATGGGCGTCCGCGCGCACCGGTCGGTGCCACGCCCCCCCCCCCGCGGCACGCCGGTACGCGCCTCCATCCGCAAAGAGGCTCCCCCGCATGCAACGCCACTCCACCCTGCTCCTCCTCGCCGCCCTTGTCCCGCTGGGCATCCACGCCCAGGAACTGGCCGAATCCCCCAACGGCTGGACCGGCACCGGCGAGCTCGGCCTGGCCATGACACGCGGCAACTCGCGCTCGGAAAGCCTCAACACCCGCCTGCGCTTCGCCCGCGAGGACGAGCAGTGGAAGAACAGCTTCGGCCTGTCGGCGCTGCGCTCGCGCGCCGAGGTCAGCGGCGACTTCGACGGCGACGGCGTCGAGGAACGCCGCTACGAGACCAGCGCCAACCGCTACGACCTGGCCGGTTCCACCGCCTACCGCTTCAACGAGCGCAACCACCTCTCGGGCAATGCCCGCTACGAACACGACGACTTCTCGTCATTCGACTACCAGGGCACCGTCGCGCTGGGCTACGGCCGCCGCTTCATCGACAGCGAGCGCACCCGGTTCAGCGGCGAGATCGGTCCCGGCTACCGCCGCGCGCGCACCTCGGTCGACCGCGAACTCCAGAGCAGCCTGATCGGCCGCGCCATGCTCGAGCTCCGCCACCAGCTCACCGGCAACACCGAGCTGTCCAACACCCTGCTGGTGGAATCGGGCAAGGACAACACCTTCGCCCAGAACGACCTGGGCGTGTCGGTGGCGATGAACGAGCGCTTCGCGCTGAAGGCCGGCCTGCAGGCGCGGCACAACACCGAGGTCGAGGACCCGGCGACCCGCCGCACCGACACGCTGACCACGGTGAACCTGGTCTACACCTTCCGCTGAAGCCGCCCCTGCCTGCGCCGGCTTCGGCACGCCCCGGCCGGCACGCGCAGCGCGCGCGTCAGCCGCGTGCGCCTTTCGCGGCGCCCGGCGCGATGAACACCAGCGTGGCCATGCGCCCGGTGCGCTGGTCGCGACGGTGCGAATAGAAGCGCGCCGGATCGGAGATCGTGCACAGGCCGCCGCCGTGGATGGCCCGCGGCGCCAGGCCCGCGGCCTGCAGCCGTCGCCGCGCCAGCGCGTACAGGTCCACCTTCCAGTGGCCCGGGCGCGTGGCCACGAAGGCCGATGCCGCTGCTTCGTCGGGACCGACGAAGGCGTCGCGCACTTCCGCGCCGATCTCGTAGGCCTGCGGCCCCGCGGCCGGGCCCAGCCAGGCCTGCAGCCGTGCCGGCGGCGTGCGCATCGCCGCCACCGTCGCTTCCAGCACCCCGCCGGCCAGCCCGCGCCAGCCGGCATGGGCCGCGCCGACCTCCCTGCCGTCGGCCGCGGCGAACACGACCGGCAGGCAGTCGGCGGTGAGGATGGCCAGGACCACGCCTGGGGCGGAGGTCACCGACGCATCGGCTTGCGGTTCCGCGGCCTCGGCGGCCTCGGGCCGCGCCGGCGTATCGAAACCCAGTACGCCGGTGCCGTGCACCTGGCGCAGCCAGTGCGGCGTCGACGGCAGGCCGGCCCGGCGCACCAGTTCGGCGCGGTTGGCCATCGCGGCGGCCGGATCGTCGCCGCTGCGCGTGCCCAGGTTGAACGTCGCGAACGGTGCCGCCGACACGCCCGCGCCGTGGCGCAGGGTGGTGAAGGCGACCACGCCCGGCGGCGACGGCCAGTCCGCCGGCAGCAGGGCCGGATCGGTGGCAAGGTCGTGCGTCGAAGCGGAACCGGCCATGGCCTCGCCCAGGGCGCTCAGCGCCGCTGGCTCTCTTCCCAGGCGCGGGTGTCCTCGCGCAGGACCTGCAGCAGCTGGACCATGTCCGCCGGCAGCGGCGCCGACACCCGCACCGGCTCGCCGATCACCGGGTGGGCGAACTCGAGGACCTCGGCATGCAGCGCCTGGCGCCGGAAGCCGCGCAGCCCGGCGGCCAGCTCCTCGCTGGCGCCGCGAGGCAGTTTCAGCGGGCCGCCGTACAGCGGGTCGCCCACGATCGGGTGGCGCAGGTGCTGCATGTGCACGCGGATCTGGTGCGTGCGCCCGGTCTCCAGGCGGCATTCCAGCGCGGTGTGGGCGCGGAAGCGCTCGCGCAGGCGGAAGTGGGTCACCGCCTCGCGGCCGTCCTCGCGCACGGCCATGCGCAGGCGGTCGCGCGGATGGCGGTCGATCGGCGCGTCGGCGGTGCCGCCGGACACCAGCGAGCCGACCACCACGGCCAGGTACTGGCGGTGCACCTCGCGCGCGGCCAGCTGCGCGACCAGGGCGGTATGCGCCTGCAGGGTGCGCGCGACCACCATGACGCCGCTGGTGTCCTTGTCCAGGCGGTGGACGATGCCGGCGCGCGGCAGCACCGCCAGCCCCGGGTCGCGGTGCAGCAGCGCGTTGACCAGGGTCCCGGCCGGGTTGCCGGCGCCGGGGTGGACGACCAGCCCGGCCGGCTTGTCCAGCACGAACAGGTGCTCGTCCTCGTACAGGATGTCCAGCGGGATGTCCTCGGCCACCGCCTCGGTCTGGACCTCGGCCACCGCGGCCAGGCTGACCGTCTCGCCGCCCTTGACCGGGTCGCGCGGGCGCGCCGCCTGCCCGTCCAGCAGGGCGTCGCCGGACTTGATCCAGGCCGCCAGGCGCGAGCGCGAGTATTCGGGGAAAAGTTCGGCCAGGACCGCGTCGAAGCGGCGGCCGGCGGCCTCGTCGGGAACGATGGCCTGGCGGGGGGCGGGGGTCGGCTGGGGCATGTGAAAGTCGCTGCGGGGGACGGCCGGCGGCTGGAGTCAGTCGCCGGACAGGCCACTAGGCTATCATCGGCCTTCCGTTTATACGTGCCGCAGCCTCCGATGGCCCACCGCTCCCGCTCCATCTTCCCCGCCCCGCTGCGCCTGGCCGCCCTGCTGCTGGCCGTGGTCATCGTCGCCACCGGCTGCGGCCGCAACAGCAAGAAGGACGCCGACGAGGGCCTGCCGGTCACCGAGCTGTACGACAAGGGCCACTCGCAGATGCAGCGCGGCGACTGGGCCGGCGCCGAGAAGACCTTCAAGCGCCTGGTCGCGCAGTACCCGTACGGGCCGCACACCGAGCAGGCGCTGATGGAAACCGCCTACGCCCAGTTCAAGGCCGGCAAGCACGAGGACGCGGTCTCGACCATCGACCGCTTCATCCGCACCTACCCGACCCACCGCAACATCGCCTACTTCTACTACCTGCGCGGCCTGTCCAACTCCAACCGCGACGCGGTGTTCCTGCAGCGCGTCTGGTCGCTGGACCCGGCCCGCCGCGACCTGGCCTCGCCGCAGCAGGCCTACGACGACTTCTCGCGCGTGGTGCAGCGCTACCCGAACAGCCGCTACGCCACCGACGCGCGCCAGCGCATGGTCCAGCTGCGCAACATGTTCGCCCGCCACGAGCTGGACACGGCGCTGTACTACATGCGCCGCGGCGCCTGGCTGTCGGCGATCGCCCGCGCCCAGTACATCCTCGAGACCTACCCGCAGAGCGAGTTCCAGAACGACGCCGTCGCGGTGCTGGCCGTGTCCTACCGCGAACTGGACAACGCAACCCTGGCCGCCGACGCCGAGCGCGTGCTGCGCCTGAACGACCCGTCGCACCCGGCCCTGCAGGGCAAGTGGCCCGACTACCCGTGGGCGATCCGCCGCCTCAACCCGTTCGCCGGCGAGAAGTCGCCGACCGGCGAGCGCAACGCGCAGCGCCAGTAAGCGCCACGCCGCAGCAGGCACGAAGGGCGCGCCGCGAGGCGCGCCCTTTCCGTTTCCGGTGTCCGAAGCAGGACGGCCGGCCGACGGGCGACCGGCCGGGCCGTCAGTGGCGGAAGCCGTTGCTGATCGGATAGCGGCGCTCGCGTCCGAACGCGCGCCGCGAGACCTTCGGCCCCGGCGCGGCCTGGTGGCGCTTCCATTCGCTGGTCCGCACCAGGCGCAGCACCCGGTCCACCACCTCCGGCGCATAGCCGGCGGCGACGATCTCCCCGCGCGACTGTTCCTGGTCCACGTAGCGGTAGAGGATGCCGTCGAGCACGTCATAGGCCGGCAGCGAGTCCTGGTCCAACTGGTTGGCGCGCAACTCGGCCGAGGGCGGCCGCGAGATCACCGCCGGCGGGATCACCGGCGCCCCGCCGACCGTGTTGCGCCACTTGGCCAGGCCGAACACCTCGGTCTTGTACAGGTCCTTCAGCGGCGCGTAGCCGCCGCACATGTCGCCGTAGATGGTGGCGTAACCGACCGCGTACTCGCTCTTGTTGCCGGTGGTCAGCAGCAGCCCGCCGAACTTGTTCGACAGCGCCATCAGGATCGCGCCGCGGCTGCGCGACTGCAGGTTCTCCTCGGTGGTGTCGACCCCGTGGCCGGCGAACAGCGGTTCCAGCGCCTGCAGGAAGCCCTGGAACGCCGGCTCGATCGCCACCGTCTCCAGCCTCACTCCCAGCGCCGCGCACTGCTCGGCGGCCAGGTCGTTGGACAGGTCGGCGGTATAGCGCGAAGGCAGGCGCACCGCGGTGACGTTCTCCGCGCCCAGCGCGTCCACCGCCAGCGCCAGCACCAGCGCCGAGTCGATGCCGCCGGACAGGCCCAGCCAGGCGCGCGAGAAACCGTTCTTGCGGAAGTAGTCCTGGATGCCGCGCACGATGGCGCGCCAGGCCAGCGCGTCCATGCTCTCGTCGCCGTCGTCCATCCACTGCACCGGGACGAAGCGGCGTCCGGCGGTGTCGTAGTCGACCAGCAGCCACTGGTCGGTGAAGGCGGCCGCGGCCGGGTGCACGGTGCCGTCGCCGTCGGCGACCACCGAGGCCCCGTCGAACACCACCGAGTCCTGGCCACCGACCAGGTTGAGGTAGGCCAGCGCCGCGCCGGTCTCGCGGGTGCGTTCGGCCAGCAGCGCATCGCGCTGGGCGTGCTTGCCGCGCTCGAACGGCGAGGCGTTGGGCACCAGGACCAGCTGCGCGCCGGCCTTCACCGTGTCGGCCAGCGGCTCGGGGAACCACAGGTCCTCGCACACCACCACGCCCACCGGCACGCCTTCCACTTCGAACACGCAGGGGCCGCCGTCCGGATCGACCTCGAAGTAGCGGCGCTCGTCGAACACCGCGTAGTTGGGCAGCTCGCGCTTGCGGTAGGTCACCTCGATGCGACCGTCGCGCAGCACGCTGGCGGAGTTGTACAGCACCGGGCCGGCCGACTCCGGCCAGCCCACCACCGCGACGATGCCGTGCACGCCGGCGGCGATGCGCTGCAGCGCCGCCTCGCATTCGGCCAGGAACGACGGCCGCAGCAGCAGGTCCTCCGGCGGGTAGCCGCTGAGCGCCAGCTCCGGGAACAGGACGATGTCGGCGCCGTACTCGTCGCGCGCGTCGACGATCATCTCGGCGATCCGCTCCGCGTTGCCGGCCACCGCGCCGACCGGGAAGTCGAACTGGGCCAGGGCGATGCGCAGGGAATCCTTCATGGCGACTACCGTTCGTGGGGGCGCGGCCATGATACCGGTCGGCCCGGAGGCGGCGCAGTGAACGGTCCTTGATGCCACGCGCCGCCACCCCACCACACTGCACGACAGGGTTAGCGGGACCTGGGCCTAGATGCCGAACCGGAGCATCAGCCCCGACAGGAGCAGCACGTAGAGGTTGTGGAAGCCGTGCATCGAGGCCGAGACCAGGAACGCCCTGCCCCTCCTGATGCGCGCGGCCATCGGCAGCGAGAAGGCAAGGAACGGGAGGAGGGAAATCACCCCCCATCCCCACCACACCACGGCGTGCAGGCCGGCCATCACCAAGGCGCTCGCCAGGGCGGCAGCGAGGGGTTTGAGACCAAGCGACAGCAGGCCGAACAGGCCGAGGAGCAGAAGCGTCTCCAGTAGTGGCACCACGACCACATCGAGGGCAAAGTCGAGGGCCGGACTGGTCCAGAGACGATCCACCAGGTCTTCCGGAATCTCCACACCGGAAAGATACAGAACCCCGGAGACGAGCAGGCCGGCGAGGAAAGTCGCCAGACTCCAGGCCGGAATCGATGGAAAAGGGAACCTGTAATGCCTGAGGAAGCGTACTGCCTCGTCCAGCATATGCACTCCCGATCTTCTTGCAGGTGACGGGCGGGACCCCAACCCCGCCCGCCGTCGCGTACAAGCCAAGCTCATGCCCCGTATACGTTGGAAACGATCGACGGGTCCCCTTGTTCGAACGAGTTTCCCGAGTTGTCTCCGGTCAGGATGTATCTCACCACTGCGCCGCCCACGAGGCGGACAAACGTGCCCAGGCCTCCCTCGACACCGTGGGTCTCATCGGATTCAAGTTCGCGCATTTCCATTGCCTCCTCAGGGTACTTGGCGCGATGCCCTGCGCACCGGGGCCGGAACGCAAGTGTCCCGCGCACCACAATCCCAACGCATGGCTCGCTGGACGTCTATCGGGAAAGTCCGATAACCACTTCGGAAAGGGCCGCGCGAAGGTCAAAAGAAAAGGCCGCCCGGAGGCGGCCTTTCCGTGTGACGCGGTCGGCTGGGTCAGCCGCCCAGGCGGGCCTTCATGGCCGCGCCCAGGTCGCCCGGCGAACGGACGGTGGTGATGCCCGCCGCTTCCATCGCCGCGAACTTGCCCTCGGCCGTGCCCTGGCCGCCCGACGCGATCGCGCCGGCGTGGCCCATGCGCTTGCCCGGAGGGGCCGAAGCGCCGGCGATGAAGCCGACGACCGGCTTCCTGACGTGGTTCTTGATGTACTCGGCGCCTTCTTCCTCGGCGCTGCCGCCGATCTCGCCGACCATGATGATGCCCTCGGTCTGCGGGTCCTCGTTGAACAGCTTGAGGCAGTCGACGAAGTTCAGGCCGTTGATCGGGTCGCCGCCAATACCAATACAGGTCGACTGGCCCAGGCCCGCGTCGGTGGTCTGCTTGACCGCTTCATAGGTCAGCGTGCCCGAACGCGAGACGATGCCGATCTTGCCCGGCTTGTGGATGTGGCCCGGCATGATGCCGATCTTGCACTCGCCCGGGGTGATGATGCCGGGGCAGTTCGGGCCGATCAGGACCACGTCGTCGTAGCCCTTCAGCACGTTCTTCACGCGCAGCATGTCCAGCACCGGGATGCCCTCGGTGATGGCGACGATGACCTTGATGCCGGCCGCGGCCGCTTCCAGGATCGCGTCGGCCGCGAACGGCGGCGGGACGTAGATGACCGAAGCGTCGGCGCCGGTCTCGGCGACCGCGTCGGCGACGGTGTTGAAAACCGGCAGGCCGATGTGTTCCTGGCCGCCCTTGCCCGGGGTGACGCCGCCGACGACCTTGGTCCCGTATTCGACCATCTGCTCGGCGTGGAAGGTGCCCTGCTGGCCGGTGAAGCCCTGCACGATCACCTTCGTATTCTTGTTAACCAGAACGGACATGTTCTTTAGTCCTTAGTAGTTCGTATTGGACGCCGGCTCCGGAGACCGGACATCGGCTGCGCCGATGCCCCGCAGCGTGCCTCCAGATCCCCTATCCCGCCGCTTCGCGGCGGGC
This sequence comes from Pseudoxanthomonas sp. J35, assembly GCF_000513995.1. Taxonomy (GTDB): domain Bacteria; phylum Pseudomonadota; class Gammaproteobacteria; order Xanthomonadales; family Xanthomonadaceae; genus Pseudoxanthomonas. The sequence continues at coordinate 44,794 of NZ_AZVB01000009.1, read as the reverse complement.
CACCCCCTCGACTCAAGGGGGATGGGGTCGGGATTCACGCCATCCGGTCGCCGTCGGGGATCAGGCGGCGACGGCGGCGACGGCCTTCTTGGCGCCGTCGTTGATGTCGTCGGCGGGGATGATGGCCAGGCCGCTTTCCTTCAGCAGCTTCTTGCCCTCTTCCACGTTCGTGCCTTCCAGGCGCACGACCACCGGCACCTTCACGCCCACCTCCTTGACCGCGGCGATGATGCCCTCGGCGATCATGTCGCAGCGGACGATGCCGCCGAAGATGTTCACGAAGATCGCCTTCACCTTGTCCGAGGACAGGATCAGCTTGAACGCGGTGGTGACGCGTTCCTTGGTGGCGCCGCCGCCGACGTCGAGGAAGTTCGCCGGCTCGCCGCCGTTGAGCTTGATCACGTCCATGGTCGCCATCGCCAGGCCGGCGCCGTTGACCATGCAGCCGATGTTGCCGTCCATGGTGACGTAGTTGAGGTCGTGCTGGCTGGCCAGGACCTCGGTCTCGTCCTCCTGGCTCTTGTCGCGCATGGCGACCAGGTCCGGATGGCGGAAGCTGGCGTTGTCGTCGGAGTTGACCTTGCCGTCGAGCGCGTACAGGTCGCCGTTGTCGAGGATGGCCAGCGGGTTCAGTTCGACCAGCGACAGGTCCTTCTCGTTGAACAGCCGGTACAGGCCGGTCATGATCTTGACCAGCTGGTTGACCTGCTTGGCGTTCAGGCCCAGGGCGAAGCCGATGTTGCGCGCATGGTACGGCTGCAGGCCCTCGACGAAGTTCACGTTGAGGGTGTGGATCAGGTGCGGGGTCTCGGCGGCGACCTTCTCGATCTCCACGCCCCCCTCGGACGAGGCGATGTAGGTGATCGACTTGCTGCCGCGGTCCACCAGCACCGACAGGTACAGTTCCTTGGCGATCTCGCCGGCCTCGGTCACCAGCACCTGGTTGACCGGCAGGGCCACGCCGCCGGACTGGTAGGTGGCCATCTTCGTGCCGAGCATGCCGATGGCGGCGTTGAACACGTCGTCGGTGGTCTTGCAGAACTTGACGCCGCCGGCCTTGCCGCGACCGCCCGCATGGATCTGCGCCTTGACCATCCACGGGCCGCTGCCCAGGGCCTTGGCCGCATCGACCGCTTCAGCCGGGGTGGACGCGACTTGCCCGGCCGGGACCGGAATGCCGTAGCCGGCAAACAGTTGTTTCGCCTGGTACTCGTGGAAATTCATGCTTCACCAGTGGAGGAGAGGGACGCCGCCACGCTGGTCCGGCCGGGGCCTTGCGGCCAGGGGGGGGCTGGCGGGCGGGGGCGATATTGTCGCCGACAAGGCCTCGGCGGTGCAAAACGCCCCCGGGAATCCCCGGCTCCCCCGCCCCGCCTGAGCCTATACTGGCCCCGGCCGGGACCGGGGAGATCAGGGCTTGCCGAACGCTTCGCTCATAGATCGCATCGAGTCGATTCCGCGGCGGGAACTCTATTTCTTCGGCCTGTACCGGACCCTGGAAGCCGGGATCATCGCCGCCCTCGTATTCAGCCCGATGGCGGAACTCATTGGTGCTCCACGCAACCCCGGGCTGGCCTCGACGGTGGCCGTGGCCTACCTGGTCGTGGCGGTGGTCCTGCTGGTGCTGGGGCGCAACGAGCGCTGGTTCGCCCAGCTGGTGTTCGGCGGGGCCTGCATCGACATCCTCGCCGCCTCCCTGGCCACCCACGCCCTGCCCACGGTGGCCGCCGGCATCGCGATGATGCTGCTGTTCAACGTGGCCGCCGCCTCCATGCTGCTGCCGCTGCGCCAGGGCCTGGTGGTGGCGCTGCTGGCCAGCGCGGCGCTGGTCGGCGAATACATCCTCAGCAGCCTGGTCGACGGCGGCGCGCCGCGCACCCTGGCCGAGCTGAGCATGTTCGTCACCAGCTACCTGGCCCTGGCCTGGCTGGGCTACCGGATCGGCCAGCGCGCCCGGTCCAGCCAGCAGCTGGCCGAGAAGCGCACCGCCGAAGTCGCCAACCTCGTGGAGATCAACGAGCTGGTGATCCGGCGCATGCGCACCGGCGTGCTGGTGGTCGATGCCGACAACCGGATCACCCTGGCCAACGAGGCCGCCGCGCTGCTGCTGGGCGAAGGCAGCCAGGCCGCGAGCATGGACCTCAACCAGATCGCGCCGGAACTGGCCCGCCGCCTGCAGCGCTGGCGCAACGGCTGGCAGGTGGACGAGACGCCGATGCAGCTGCAGCCGGACCAGCCGGAAGTGCAGCCGCGCTTCGCCCGGCTGCTGGCCGACAGCGACCTGACCCTGGTGTTCCTGGACGACACCACCGTGGTCTCGCGCCGCGCCGAATCGCTGACCCTCGCCGCGCTGGGCCGCTTCTCGGCCAGCCTCGCCCACGAGATCCGCAACCCGCTGGCGGCGATCAACTACGCCGCCCAGTTGCTGGAGGAGTCGCGCAACATCGACGAGGCCGACCGCCGCCTGCTGCAGATCATCCACCAGCAGTGCCAGCGCACCAACGGCATCGTCGAGAGTGTGCTCGGGCTGGCGCGGCGCGAGCGCGCCAACCCGGAGAACCTGGACCTGTGCGCCTTCGTGCGCCGCTTCGTCGACGACTACCGGCTGACCCTGTCGATCGAGACCGACAGCCTGGAGGCGGTGGTCCCGGCGCAGCCGGTGCCGGCCATGGTCGACCCGCGCCACCTGCAGCAGCTGCTGACCGCGCTGGTCCACAACGCGCTCAAGTACGGACGGCTGATGGACGAACCGGCGCGGGTGCGCCTGCGGGTGTTCCAGGACGGCCGCAACGCCTTCGTCGACGTGCTCGACCGCGGCCCAGGCATCGCCGAGGGCGTGGCCGCGCAGCTGTTCCGGCCGTTCTTCACCACCTCCGAGCACGGCACCGGCCTGGGCCTGTACATCGCCCGCGAGCTGTGCCGGGCCAACCAGGCCACGCTCGAGTACGTGCCGGTCCCCGGCGGCGGCGCCTGCTTCCGGGTCGCCATGCAGGGCCCCAATACCATCCTGCCGCCATGACCGGGCCTTCGCGGGCTTGGCCGCGGCGGCCCTGGTCGGCTATCGTTCAGGCATGACGCCCAATCGCAGTGCCCTCATCGTCGATGACGAGCGCGATATCCGCGAACTGCTGGTACTGACGCTCGGGCGGATGGGGTTGCGGGTCGACACCGCGGCCAACCTGACCGAGGCGCGCGAGCTGCTTTCCGGCAACCGCTACGACCTCTGCTTCACCGACATGCGCCTGCCCGACGGCAATGGCATCGAGCTGGTCGGGGAGATCGCCCGCCACCACCCGCAGACGCCGGTGGCGATGATCACCGCCTTCGGCAACATGGACCTGGCGGTGGAAGCGCTGAAGGCCGGCGCCTTCGACTTCGTCAGCAAGCCGGTCGACATCAACGTGCTTCGCGGCCTGGTCCGCCACGCGCTGGAACTCAACAACGCCGAGCGGCCGAAGCCGCCGCCGACCCCGCCGGAGCAGGCCAGCCGCCTGCGCGGCGAGTCGCCGGCGATGGCCACCTTGCGCGCGACCATCGCCAAGGTCGCCCGCAGCCAGGCCCCGGTCTACATCCTCGGCGAGTCCGGCGTGGGCAAGGAGCTGGTCGCCCGCACCATCCACGAGCAGGGGGCGCGCGCGGCCGGGCCGTTCGTGCCGGTCAACTGCGGCGCGATCCCGGCCGAGCTGATGGAAAGCGAGTTCTTCGGCCACAAGAAGGGCAGCTTCACCGGCGCCCATGCCGACAAGCCCGGCCTGTTCCAGGCCGCCAGCGGCGGCACCCTGTTCCTGGACGAAGTCGCCGAGCTGCCGCTGCCGATGCAGGTCAAGCTGCTGCGCGCGATCCAGGAGAAGTCGGTGCGCCCGGTCGGTGCCTCCAGCGAGGTGCCGGTGGACGTGCGCATCCTCTCGGCCACGCACAAGGACCTGTCCGGCCTGGTCGCCGACGGCCGCTTCCGCCACGACCTCTATTACCGGATCAACGTGATCGAGCTGCGCGTGCCGCCCCTGCGCGAACGCACCGCCGACCTGCCGCAGCTGGCCGACGCGATCCTGCAACGCCTGTCCGCCGGGCAGGGCCGCCCCAGCCCCGAACTGACCCCGGCCGCGCTGGCCGCGCTGGCCGGGTACGCCTTCCCGGGCAACGTGCGCGAGCTGGAGAACATCCTCGAGCGCGCCCTGGCCCTGGCCGAGGGCGACAGCATCGACGCACCCGACCTGCACCTCCCGCAGCCGGCGCCGCGCACCGCCGCCGCGACGACCAGCGGCAACCCCGCCGCACCGGTGCAGGCCGAGGCGGTGATCGACCTGGATCCGGGCACCGGCGCCCTGCCCTCCTACATCGAGCAGCTGGAGCGGGCGGCGATCCAGAAGGCGCTGGAAGAGAACCGCTGGAACAAGACCCGCACCGCGGCGCAGCTGGGCATCACCTTCCGTGCCCTGCGCTACAAGCTCAAGAAACTGGGCATGGACTGAGGCGGCCGCGCGCCGCCTTCCCGCACCGGACGGCCCATCGGCTGCGCCACCGCCCCGCCAGCAGTGATAATGGCGCATGACCTCGAACCACACGCCCAAGAAGTCGCTGGGCCAGAACTTCCTGCACGACCGCAGCTACATCGAGCGGATCGTCCAGGCCATCGACCCGCAACCCGGCGACCGGGTGGTCGAGATCGGCCCCGGCCAGGGCGCCCTGACCTTGCCGCTGCTGCGCCGCCACGGCGCGCTGACCGTGATCGAGTTCGACCGCGACCTGGTCGGGCCGCTGGCGGCGATGGCCGAAGGCGTCGGCGAGCTGGCCATCGTCCACCGCGACGTGCTGCAGGTGGACCTGACCGCGCTGGCCGGCGGCGAACGGATCAAGCTGGCCGGCAACCTGCCCTACAACATCTCCTCGCCGATCCTGTTCCATGCCCTGGAGCACGCCGCGGCGATCCGCGACATGGTCTTCATGCTGCAGAAGGAAGTGGTCGACCGCATGGGCGCCGGCCCGGGCAGCAAGGTCTACGGGCGGCTGAGCGTGATGCTGCAGGCCTACTGCACGGTCACGCCGCTGTTCGTGGTGCCGCCCGGTGCGTTCCGCCCGGCGCCGAAGGTGGACTCGGCGGTGGTGCGGCTGGTGCCGCGCGATCCGGCCACCATCGCCATCCGCGACCGCGAGCGCTTCGCCAACGTGGTCCGCGCCGCGTTCGGCCAGCGCCGCAAGACCCTGCGCAACGCGCTGAACGGCGTCTGCGACGCGGCGCAGTTCGACGCCGCCGGTGTCTCCGCCGACGCCCGCGCCGAGCAGATCGACGTGGCCGCCTTCATCCGCCTGGCCAACGCCGGCGCCTGAAACCGCGCCTGCGTCACGCCGCCGGGGCCCTCGCCTCGGCCATCACGCGCTTTTTGCTTACACTGTCGGCCATGCAGCAACCGGTGCCGCCCTACTCGATCGACGTGGAAGTGGAACCGCGCTTCCTCGCGGAGCAGTCCGCGCCGGAAGCCGGCCGCTACGTCTTCGCCTACACGATCCGCATCCACAACCGCGGCCGGGTCGCCGCGCGCCTGCTGGCGCGCCACTGGCAGATCACCGACGGCAACGGCCGCACCGAGGAAGTGCACGGCGACGGCGTGGTCGGCGAACAGCCGTGGCTGGAGCCCGGCGAGGACTACGAATACACCTCCGGCGTGGTGCTGGAGACCGGCGAAGGCGCGATGCAGGGACGCTACGACATGCTCGCCGCAGACGGCACCCGCTTCGACGCGCCCATCGCTCCGTTCCTGCTCACCATCCCGCGCACCCTGCACTGAGGCCACACGATGAGCATCTGGGCCATCGGCGACCTGCAGGGCTGCTACGACGCCACCCAGCGCCTGCTGGAAAAGATCCGCTTCGATCCGGCCGCCGACACGCTGTGGTTCTGCGGCGACCTGGTCAACCGCGGCGGCCAGTCGCTGGAAACGCTGCGCCTGGTCCATTCGCTGCGCGAGCGCAGCGTGGTGGTGCTGGGCAACCACGACCTGTCGCTGCTGGCGATCGGCGAACGCACCCCGGCCGAGCGGCGCAAGGTCAACCCGGACCTGCAGCGGGTGGTGTTCGCCGACGACAGCACCGAGCTGCTGGGCTGGCTGCGCCGGCAGAAGCTGCTGCACGCCGACCGCGAACTGGGCTGGATGATGATCCACGCCGGCCTTGCGCCACAGTGGACCACCCAGCAGGCCGAACAGTACGCCGCCGAAGTCGAGCGCCAGCTGCGCGGCGACGGCTACCGCGGGCTGCTGCGCAACATGTACGGCGACAAGCCGAACTGGTCGCCGGGCCTGCGCGGCCACGACCGCTGGCGCTCGATCATCAACTGGCTCACCCGCGCGCGCTACTGCACGCCGCGCGGGCGCATCGCCATCGACGAGAAGGGCCCACCGGGCACCCAGGCGGCGGGCCTGTATCCCTGGTACGAGGCACCGGGCCGCGCCGGGCGCGACCTGAAGATCGTCTGCGGCCACTGGTCGACCCTGGGCCTGACCATCACCCAGGGCGTGCACGCGATCGACACCGGTGCGGTCTGGGGCGGGCGCCTGACCGCCCTGCAGCTCGACAGCGAGGAACTGCGCGTGCTGCAGGTGCCGGGCCGCGACGTGGCCGCGCTGCCGCCGCACCTGCGCAAGGACAAGGACTGAGGCGGGGCTAGCGGTCGCCGCCGGCGACCCGGTGGTATTCGACGAACTCGAACGCATGCGCATGCCGCGCGTCGGCCGGATGCGCCTCGCGCCACACAGCCTGCCACTGCGCCGGGTCCCATGCCGGGAACCAGGTGTCGGCCGCCTCGACGCGGGTATCGACGTGGGTGAGCTGCAGCACGTCGGCGTGCGGCAGGGTAAGCGCGTAGACCTTGCCGCCGCCGATCACGCACAGCTCGTCCGCGCCTTCGGCGGCGGCGGCCACGATCGCCTCGTCCAGCGAGGCCACCGCGCGCATGCCTTCGAACGGCACGGCGCCACTGGAAGTCAGTACCAGGTTGGTCCGCCCCGGCAGGGCGCGGCCCAGCGACTGGGCGGTGCGCCGGCCCATCAGCACCGGCCGGCCCAGGGTCAGCGCCTTGAAGCGCTTGAGGTCGTCGGGCAGCCGCCACGGCAGGTCGTTGCCGCGGCCGATCGCGCGGTCGCGGTCCAGCGCGGCGACGAGGACCAGGCGCATCGCGCTCAGACCGCCACCGGCGCCTTGATCGCCGGCGCCGGGTCGTAGCCTTCGATGGCGATGTCGTCGAAGCCGAAGGCGAACAGGTCGCCCACTTCCGGGTTGAGCCGCAGCCGCGGCAACGCACGCGGCGTGCGCGACAGCTGCTCGCGCGCCTGCTCGTAGTGGTTCGAATACAGGTGCGCATCGCCCAGGGTGTGGACGAAGTCGCCCGGTTGCAGCCCGGTCACCTGCGCGACCATGTGGGTCAGCAGCGCATAGCTGGCGATGTTGAACGGCACGCCGAGGAAGATGTCGCCGCTGCGCTGGTACAGCTGGCAGCTCAGCTTCCCGCCGGCCACGTAGAACTGGAACATGGTGTGGCACGGCATGAGCGCCATCTTCGGCAGGTCGGCCACGTTCCAGGCGCTGACCACCAGCCGGCGCGAATCCGGGTTGCGGCGGATCTCGTCGACCACCCAGCGGATCTGGTCGATCTCGCTGCCGTCGCTGCCGGTCCAGCGCCGCCACTGCTTGCCGTACACCGGGCCCAGCTCGCCGTCCTCGTCGGCCCACTCGTCCCAGATGCTGACCTTGTTGTCCTTCAGGTAGGCGATGTTGGTCTCGCCCTTCAGGAACCACAGCAGCTCGTGGATGATCGAGCGCAGGTGCAGCTTCTTGGTAGTGACCAGCGGGAAACCTTCGGCCAGGTCGAAGCGCATCTGCCAGCCGAACACGCTGCGCGTGCCTGTGCCGGTGCGGTCGGACTTCTCGGTGCCGTGCTCGAGCACGTGCCCGAGCAGATCCAGATACTGCCTCATCGTGCCTCCTCCACCACCGGCTGCGACTGCAGCACCGGCGCGCCGCGCGACCGCCACAGCAGGAACAGGCCCAGCGCGACCAGCGGCAGGCTCAGCACCTGGCCCATGGTCAGCCAGCCGAAGGCCAGGTAGCCCAGCTGCGCATCCGGCACGCGCACGAACTCCACCGCGAAACGGAACAGCCCGTACAGCAGCGCGAACATCCCCGACACCGCGTAGCGCGGCCGCGGCGTGGACGAGAACCACCACAGCACGCAGAACATCACCAGCCCCTCCAGCACGGCCTGGTACAGCTGCGAAGGATGGCGCGCGTACGCGTCCAGCGCCCCGGCCTCGAACTGCGCGCGCAGCATCGCCGGCTCCATCCCCTGCAGCTCGCGCGGCAACCCGCTGGGGAACACGACGCCCCAGCCGGCCTCGGTGTACTTGCCCCACAACTCGCCGCCGATGTAGTTGCCGATGCGGCCGAAGCCCAGCCCCGGCGGCACCAGTGGCGCGACGAAGTCCATGGTGTCGAAGAAGTGCAGCCGGTGCCTGCGGGACCACAGCCACGAGGCCAGCAGCACGCCGAGCAGGCCGCCGTGGAAGCTCATGCCGCCGTCCCAGACGCGGACGATCATCAGCGGATCGCGGACCAGCTCGCCCAGGCCGTAGAACAGCACCCAGCCCAGGCGTCCGCCCAGGATCACGCCGAGCATCGAATAGAACAGCAGGTCGGCGAAGGCGTCGCCGTCGACGCCCGGCAGGCGCCCGGCGCGGATCCGCAGCCGGCCCAGCCACCAGGCCACCAGGAAGCCGACCGCGTACATCAGTCCGTACCAGTGCACGCGCAGCGGGCCCAGCGAGAACGCGATCGGGTCGATCTGGTGCAGGACGATCATGGTGCCGGGTTCCGGGTCATCGTGGCCTATTGTGCCCGACCCGGCCGCTGCGGCGCGCCGGCCTCACAGCAGCACCGGGCGGTCGGGAAGTTCGTCGCGGTTTTCCGCGCCGGCCGGAAAGTGCGCGGCCAGCAGCGTGGAGATGCGGTGGATGCCGTCGATCACCGCCGCTTCGGCGTCGCCGGCACGCAGCCCGGCCTCCACCGCTTCGCACACCGCCTGCCATTCCCGGGCGACGACGCAGTCGTGCAGGCCGCGGTCGGCGACGATCTCGATGGCGTGGTCGGCCAGCAGCAGGTACAGCAGCACGCCATTGCTGTCGCGCGTGTCCCAGACCCGCAGCCGGGCGAAGACCTCGTGCGCGCGCTCGCGCGGCGTACCGCCGCGCCACAGCTCGCCCGGCGGCAGCCCGGCCTCGACCGCGAACACCACCTCGCCGTCGTGCCGGCGCTCGCCCTCGGCGATCGCCGCGGCGATGCGCTCCAGGCTGGCGGCCGGGAAGCGCCGCGCCGCCGGGGGCGCGGACAGGTGGCGGAGCCAGCGCATCACCAGCGCCCCGACGCGCCGCCGCCGCCGGAGCGACCGCCGCCGCCCGACCAGCCGCCGGCACCACCGAAACCGCCGGAGCGGCGACCACCGCCCATGCCGCGCCCCGCCCCGCGGCCAATGCCGCCCATGCTCCCCATCCCGCCGAAGCCGCCGCCCCAGTCGCCCCAGTCGCTGCCGCCCCGGCCGACGTAGCGGCCGCCGCCGAAGCTGACCATGCCCACCAGCGCGCCGAGCACCGCGCCGGCCAGCCCGGCCAGCACGATCGACGACACCGCCCAGGCCGCTGCGCCCGCGGCGATGGCGCTGAGCAGGCCCCGCAGGCCCAGCGGCAGGCGGCCGAGCAGGCCGCGCGCGACCTGGGCGACGACGAAGGCGACGAACAGCGCCGGCAGGAACAGGGCGCCGCCCGGCGAAGGCCGCGGCGTGTTGCGGCTGACCGGCGCCGGCAACGGTTCGCCATCGACCAGCTTCACCAGCACCGCGGTGGCGTCCTCGATGCCGCCGTCGTAGTCGCCGTCGCGGAACTTCGGCACCAGGTACTCCTGGATCACCCGGTTGGCCACCGCGTCGGGGATCGCGCCCTCCAGGCCGTAGCCGGTCTCGATGCGCACCGCGCGGTCGTCCCTGGCCACCAGCAGCAGCACGCCGTCGTCGACGCCCGCGCGCCCCGGTTTCCAGGCCTCGAACACGCGCACCGCGTACTGCTCGATGCTCTCCGGCCGGGTCGACGCCACGACGAGCACCTGCAGCTGGCTGCCCTTGCGCTGCTGCAGCGCGCGCGCCTGCGCATCGAGGCGCTGCACGGTGGCAGGGTCCAGGGTGCCGGTGGTGTCGACCACGGGCGCGTCCAGCGGCGGGATCGCCGCGGCCGGCGCCTGCGCGAACGCAGGCGCGCTGGCCAGCAGCAGCCACAGCCCGCACAGGCGAAACAGCAGCGGTGCGTGCATCGGGACGGGCGGGCTCAGTTGCCCGGCACGGGCGGCTGCGGCTGCGCCGGCGCGGGCGGCGCCGTGCCGAAGTCGACCGTGGGCGCGCGCGTGATCTGCGCCTCGTTCTCCACGCTGAAGTTCGGCTTGGCCGCGTAGCCAAACACCTTGGCGGTGACCAGCTGCGGGAACGAACGGATGTAGGTGTTGTAGTCCTGCACCGCGGCGATGTAGCGGCCGCGGGCGACGGTGATCCGGTTCTCGGTGCCTTCCAGCTGCGCCTGCAGGTCGCGGAAGGACTGGTCGGCCTTCAACGTCGGGTAGTTCTCGCTGACGACCAGCAGCCGCGACAGGGCCGAGGACAGTTCGCCCTGCGCGGCCTGGAAACGCTGCAGGGACTCGGGATCGTCGGCGTTGACCTGGACCTGGCCGACGCGGGCGCGCGCCTCGGTGACTTCGGCCAGCACCTGGCTCTCGTGCGCGGCGTAGCCCTTGACCGTGTTGACCAGGTTCGGCACCAGGTCGGCGCGGCGCTGGTACTGGTTGAGCACCTCGGACCAGGCGGCCTTGGTCGCCTCGTCCTTCTGCTGGATGTCGTTGTAGCCGCAGCCGGAGAGCAGCACGGCGGCGGCGAGCATGGCCAGGACGGCCAAGGACCTGCGGACGATTCCCTGCATGGCATTGCTCCTGCGCGGCGGACCGCCGCTCCGGGGCATTCCAGCACCGGCCCGGAAGCCACGCAAGCGAGCTGCCGGGCCCGTCTCCACGCCGGGTTCAGGCGGCGATCACCACTCGCCGGCGCCCGGCACGCGCTTCTGCGCGGCGCGGCGGCGCATCAGCAGGTTGAGGACCTCCACCAGCACCGAGAACGCCATGGCGAAGTAGATGTACGGCTTGGGCACGTGCACGTCGAAGCCGTCCAGGATCAGCACCACGCCGATCAGCAGGATGAAGGCCAGCGCCAGCATCTTGATGGTCGGGTTGGCGTCGATGAAGCGGCCCAGCGGGTTGGCCGCCAGCAGCATGATCGCTACCGCCGCCAGGATCGCCACGATCATCACCGGGATGTGCTCGGCGATGCCGACCGCGGTGATCACCGAGTCCAGTGAGAACACGATGTCGATCACCGCGATCTGCGCGATCACGATCCAGAACACCTGCGAGCTCTTGGTGGTGCGCGGGTCCTCGTCCTCGCCGCCGGAGATCATCTCGCGGATCTCCATGATGCCCTTCACCAGCAGGAAAGCGCCGCCGATGACCAGCACCAGGTCGCGCACCGAGATGCCCATGCCGGCGACGGAGAACAGGTCGGTCTGCATCCGCGCCAGGAACGCCAGCGAGACCAGCAGGCAGATGCGGGTGATGCAGGCCACGGCGATGCCGAACTTGCGCGCGAAGGCGCGCTGCTCCGGCGGCAGGCGGCTGACCGCGATCGAGATGAACACCAGGTTGTCGATGCCCAGGACGATCTCCAGGGCACTGAGGGTCACCAGGGTCAGCCAGACGTTCGGGTCGGCCAGGAATTCCAGATTCATCGGGGGGTCAATCCTTCACAGCGGGGTTCAGAGCACGCGCGGGACCAGTACCAGGCCCCACACCAGCAGCACGTTCATCATCAGCACGAACACCGCGGCCGAGCCCATGTCCTTGGCCCGGCCGGCGAGTTCGTGGTGTTCGGCGCCGTAGCGCTCGATCACCGCCTCGATCGCCGAGTTCAGCAGCTCGGCCGACAGCACCAGCAGCATCGAGCCGACCAGCAGCGCGCGTTCGATCCCGTCCCGTCCCAGCCACAGCGCCAGCGGCGCCAGGACCACGAACAGGTAGACCTCCAGGCGGAACGAGGACTCGTGGCGCCAGGCCGCGGCCAGGCCCTTCAAGGACCACTTCAGCGCCTTGAACATCCTGCCCGGACCACGCGGCAGGTGCCCGGTGATGTCAGCCATGGGCCGCGCTCCGCGCACCCGCCGGGGCGTTTTCGGGGAACCGCTGCTGCTGGCTGGGCCAGGCTTGGGGCTGGGACGGCATGCGCGGGTTCGAGGAAACGGAAGCCGCAATTTTGCCACATCCCCTCCGTCGCCACCCTGACAACCCGGCGTCCGGCCGGCCGTCAGCGCGGCGCGCCGGGCGGCTGGTACAGGCTCAGCACGGTGCCGTCGGGGTCCAGGAAGTCCAGGGTCAGGCCGCCGTCGGGAGCCTCGCTCACCGGCACCACGATCTCCATGCCCTGTCCGGCCAGGCGTTCGGCGCAGCGGTCGATGCCGCCATCCAGGCCGAACACCAGCACCGGCGATTCGCCGGCGCGGGCCGGGCGTTGGATGAACACCAGGGTCACCGCGCCGGCGGTGGCCGTGGCGTAGGGGCCCTCGTGGCCTTCGGCGGGCGGGTGACCGCCAGCCCCAGGGTGTCGCGGTAGAAGGCCACGCTGCGGGCGAGGCTGGAAACGAACAGGACCACGGTATCGAGGCGGGACTGCGCGAGCATCGGGACTCTCCCTGGAGGGAACTGGGGACCGGCGCCGGGGCGCCGGACCGGGCGGCCGCATGCCGCCCTGGCCCTGTGTCAGTTGCCGCCGGAGGCGCGGGCGTGACCGCCGCGCAGCACCAGCAGGTGGCCGTCCGGATCGTGCGTGGCCAGGGTGCCCGCGCCCAGTGCCTGGCGCAGCCGCCGGCGCAGGCGGGCGCCGTGGTGGGTCTCCAGCCGGGCCGGCGGCGCGGCGGCGAGGGCTTGTGCCTCCTCGCGCAGGTCCGGCTCCAGCGCGGCCAGGGCGCGCCGCAAGCGCGCGATCCGCTGGCGCAGCGCCGCCGCGTCGAGGCCGAGGACCCAACGGATCTCGGCCGGCTGCAGGCCGTGCAGGGCCAGCACCGCCAGCTGCCGCGAGGCCGGCGACTGGGTACGCAGGAAGCTGGCGTGGCCCGGAAGCGGCGGGGCGCACGCCGTGGCAGCCATGGCACCGGTCTCTGCCGCCAGCGCCTCCCGGCGGCGCCGCCGCCCGTCGCGGCGGAACCGCAGCGCGGCCTGCCGGCGCAGCACCCCGGCCAGCCAGGCGGCGTCCCCGCGCAGACCCAGGCGGCCGTTCTCCACCGCCACCAGCAAGGTGTCCTGGACCAGGTCGCGGGCGTCCTCGGCGTTGCCGGCCGGGCGCCGGGCGTGGGCAAGCAGGGCGCTGTAGGCCTGCCGGTCCACGGTGGGTGGCCTAGCGCCTGGCGCGCAGCGCCTGCTGCTCGGCCAGGGTCAGGGCGACGTTGTCGCGCAGGTAGGCCGGCTCGATCCGTTCCGGGACCACCGCTTCGCCGCGTGCGAACGCGGCCGCGGCCAGCCGGGCCAGCTCGCCCGCGCGCGGCAGCGCCGCGGCATCGATCGGGGCCACGGCGTCGCCGAGGCGCCGGGCCAGCGCCCCGCCGGCGGCGGCGAAGCCGGTGCCCACGCCCTGCCACGGGCCGGCAAGGCCGGCTGGCAGCTCCACGGCCTCGGGCGGCAGCACCCGCTCGGCATCCAGCGCGAACAGCGCCGCGCCTTCGCGCCGGAACGCGGCGGCATAGACCTCGCCCATGCGCGCGTCGATCGCGGCCAGGATGTGCTCCGGGCCGTCCGCGGGCGCGCCGGCGGCGAGTACCTGCAGGGTCGACAGCGCCACCACCGGCCGCTCCAGCGCCAGCGCCACGCCCTGCGCCAGGGCGATGGCCAGGCGCACGCCGGTGAAGGCACCGGGGCCGCGGCCCACGGCGATGGCGTCCAGCTGCGCGCGCGCCACCCCGGCCTCGGCCAGCAGCGCCCCGGCCCAGGGCAGGGCCAGCTCGGCGTGGCGGCGCGGGGCGATGTCGAAGCGCTCGCGCACCTCCCCGTCCAGGTACAGGGCGACCGAACAGGCTTCGGTGGAGGTCTCGAAGGCGAGCAGCTTCATGGCGGGCGGATCACGGCTTGGAGCGGAAGGGTAAACGATGCGGTCCCGGCGGCGCGGATCACGCCCCCGCGAAGAAGGCCTGCACGTCCTCGATGCGGCGGGTCACCGCGAACTTCGGCAGCGAGTGCATGAACACACGGCCGTAGGGCTTGCCGGTGATGCGCGGGTCGCACAGCACCAGCACGCCGCGGTCGGACTCGGTGCGGATCAGCCGGCCCACGCCCTGCTTGAGCGCGATCACCGCCTGCGGCAGCTGCTCGTCGCGGAACGGATTGCCGCCACGGCGGCGCACCGCTTCCAGGCGCGCTTCGAACACCGGGTCGTCCGGCGCGGCGAACGGCAGCTTGTCGATCACCACCACGCTCAGCGCGTCGCCGGCCACGTCCACGCCTTCGCGGAAGGTGGCCGAGCCCAGCAGCACGCCGTTGCCGGATTCGCGGAAGCGACGCAGCAGCTCGGCCTTCGGCGACTCGCCCTGCACGAACAGCGGCCACGGCCCGCCGCGCAGCGCCTCGGCCGCCTCGCGCAGCGCGCGGTGCGAGGCGAACAGCAGGAACGCGCGGCCGCCGGAAGCCTCCAGCACCGGCCGCACCGCGGCCATCATCGCGCCGCCGAACTCGCGGCTGTTCGGTTCGGGCAGGTTGCGCGGCAGGTAGCACAGCGCCTGGCGCTGCCAGTCGAACGGGCTGGGCTCCAGCAGCGTGTCCGGATCGAACAGGCCGAGCTTGCGCGAGACATGGGTGAACCCGCCACCCACCGCCAGCGTGGCCGAGGTGAAGATCCACGCCGCCTGCGAACGCTCGCGGTGCGCGCGCAGCGGCGCGGACACGTCCAGCGGCGTGCGCTGGCAGCGGAAGCCGCGCGCGCTCAGTTCGTACCAGTAGACCTCCCCGCCGCGGGCGGTGACGCGGGCCAGCGCGGTGGCATCCAGCGGCGTGCCGTCGTCGCCCAGCGCCGCCAGCGTGGCCTGCTCTTCCTCCTCCGGCGCCTCGTCGTCGAAGGCATCGGACGCATCGCCGCCGTCGCGCCAGCGGCCCAGCCGTTCGCCGAGGTCGCGCGCCCGCGCCACGCAGGCATCGAAGCCCGGCGAGGTCTGCGCCAGCGGCTCCATCGCATGCTCCAGCGCAGCCAGTGCGTCGGCCAGCACGTCGAAGGCATCGACCACCGCCGGCAGGGTCAGCGCGCGATAGCGGGTGCCGCGCGGCGGCAGCGCTTCCATCGCCGCGCGCAGGCTGCGCAGCGCCTGCTCCAGCTCGCGCACCGGCGCCTGCACCACGGCCAGCGCGCCGGTGGTCTGCTTGCATTCGGCCAGGCAGTCGCGACCCAGTTCCTGGAGCTGGCGCATGCCAAAGCCTTCGCCGAAGAAGCTGGCGGCCAGCTCCGGCAGCTGGTGCGCTTCGTCGATCACGAAGGCCTGCGCCCCGGGCAGGATCTCGCCGAAGCCCTCCTGCTTGAGCGCCAGGTCGGCCAGCAGCAGGTGGTGGTTGACCACCACCAGGTCGGCCGCCTGCGCGCGCTGGCGCGCGGCGACCACGAAGCAGTCCTCGTAGAACGGGCATTCGCTGCCGAGGCAGTTGTCGACCGTGGAGGTGACCAGCGGCAGCAGCGGCGAATCGTCCGGCAGGCTTTCCAGCTCGGCCATGTCGCCGGCACGGGTGCGCCCGGACCAGGCGACGATGCGCTGGAACTGGCTGGCCTGCTCGGGCGTGGCGAAGCGCGCGTCGCCCTTGGCCTGGTTGAGCCGGTAGTGGCACAGGTAGTTGGCGCGGCCCTTGAGCAGGGCGCTGCGCAGGCCCACGCCCAGCGCCTCGCGCACGCGCGGCAGGTCGCGGTGGTAGAGCTGGTCCTGCAGCGCGCGGGTGCCGGTGCTGACGATGGTCTTCAGCCCCGACAGCAGCGCCGGGACCAGATACGCGTAGGTCTTGCCGGTGCCGGTGCCGGCTTCGGCCAGCAGCACTTCGCGCTGCTCGATCGCCTCGGCGACCGCGGCGGTCAGGCGCTGCTGCGCGGGACGGGCGACAAAACCGTCGAGGCGCGAGGCGAGCGCGCCGCCTTCGCTGAGCGCTTCGCGGCTGGCATGGGCAAGGCGTGACATCGGTGCACGCGCGATGGAGGAACCGGGACCGTGACGCGCGCCCCGCGGACCGCCGCTGCGTCCTACATCCGCTTGATGCCCGGCACCGTGCAGGTGCCGATCTGGACGCGCGCGGAAGCGGCGTTCTCGGCCTGCCCGCGCGCCAGCGCGGCCTGCTCGATCGTGGCCCAGTGGCGGCGGCATAGCGGGCCGACCCTGGAGCCGCCCGCATAGGCGCGGCGCGCCAGCTGCTCGGCGGTGGCGTAGTCGGCCTGCAGCAGGGCGATCTCGGCGCGTTCCTGCAGCACCGCCGGATCGTCGGGCACCAGCTGCAGCGCATGGTCCAGCGCCTTCGCCGCGGCGGCGGCATCGCCGGCGGCGCGCGCACGGGCGGCGTGCTCGCGCAGGTCGCCGACCTGCGGATCGCCCAGCGGCTGCACGTCCACCTCGGTGTCGTCGACGCCACCGGCGGCCTCGACCACGGCCAGGCGTTCCAGGGGGGTCGGCCCGGCCGGCAGCGGCGGCGCGGTCGACACCGGCGCGCATGCGGACAGCCACAGGCCCATCGCGGCAATCGCCGCGCAACGGAAGCGGAAGTTCATGCCGGCATTATGGCGCAGGCGGCGTGGCCGGTTGCGAAGGCGGCGGCTCGGCGGGGCGGTCGCGCCCGAACAGGCGCCGCCAGAAACCGCCTTCGCGCTGCCCCTGCCCCTGCTCCTGGCCGGGCTGCGCCTGGCCTTCGCCGCCGACCGCGGGGTCGTAGTACGCCGGCGCGCAGGGCAGGTACCCCGGCGCGGTGCCGGCCACGAACGGCAGGCGGCGCGCACCGGGGCAGTCGGCGTCGGTGATCGCGCTGCCCTGCGGGTGCACCCACTGCCAGTCCAGCCCCTTGCCGGGCACGCGCAGCGGCGAGCTGGGCAGGCGCGCGAACAGCCCCGACCACACCCGCATCGCGCCGGTGGCGCCGTACAGGCCGGTCTGCGCGTTCTGGTCGTTGCCCATCCACACCACCGCCAGGTGGTCGCCGGTGTAGCCGGCGAACCAGCTGTCGCGGCCGTCGTTGCTGGTGCCGGTCTTGCCGGCCGGCTGCAGGCGGCCCAGGCCGTCCGACAGCAGGCGCCGGCCGGTGCCTTCGCTGACCGCGTGCTGCAGGGCCACGGTGACCAGGTTGGCGGCGATCGAATCGCCTTCCTGCGCCGGTGCCGGCGCGGTGTCGTAGCGCTTGAGCAGCCTGCCTTCGGGATCGAGCACGCCGCGCACCGCGCGCAGCGGCTGGACCTGCCCGCCGGAGGCCAGGAACTGGTACAGCTGCGCCATGCCGTACGGGCTCTGGTCGGTGGAGCCGAGGATCAGCGCCGGGTTCGGCTCGGCCTTGAGCCCGGCCAGCACGCGGATCAGCTGGGCGACGCGCTCCGGACCGACCTGCATGCCGATCCGCACCGTGGCCTGGTTGTAGGAATGGGCCAGCGCGTCGACCACGCGCACGGTGCCGTGGCTGGTTCGGTCGGAGTTGTCCGGCGACCAGGTGCGGCCGCGCGACAGCTGCACGGTCACCGGGGTGTCCTCGACCCAGCTGGCCAGCGACCAGCGCTGCGGCTGCGCCAGCGCCAGCAGGTAGACGTAGGGCTTGAGCAGCGAACCGACCGGGCGCCTGGCCTCGACCGCGCGGTTGAAACCGTGGTCGGCCACGTCGCGGCCGCCGACCACCGCCAGCACGTCGCCGCCGTGCACGTCGGTGACCACCACGCCGGCCTGCAGCGGCGGACGCTTGCCGGTCTGCAGCGCCTCGATGGCGCGCACGACGGCGCCTTCGGCATAGGCCTGCGCGGACGGCGACATCCCGGTGAGCACGGTCAGGCCGGCGCCCTGCAGCGCGCTTTCCGGGTAGTCGTTGGCCAGCTGGCGGCGGACCAGGTCGATGTAGGCCGGGAAGCGGTTGGCCGCGGCCACGCCGGGATTCGCGGTCACCCCCAGGGGGGCCTTGCGCGCGCGTTCGTACTCGGCGTCGTCGATCAGGCCGGTGGCGTGGACCATCGACAGGGCGACGTTGCGCCGTTCCAGCGCGCGCTCCGGGTGCTTGCGCGGGTCGTAGTAGGACGGGCCCTTGACCAGGCCCAGCAGCAGCGCCACCTGCTCGGTGCTCAGCTCGCCCAGGTCGCGTCCGAACCAGAACTCGGCGCCGGAGGCGACGCCGTGGATGGCCTGGTTGCCGCGCTGGCCCAGGTAGACCTGGTTGAGGTAGGTCTCCAGGATCGTACGCTTGTCGTAGCGCGCCTCCAGGATCAGCGCGTACAGGATCTCGTTGAACTTGCGGGTCCAGGTCTGTTCCTTGCCGATGCCCAGCAGGCCGCTGCGGGCCAGCTGCTGGGTCAGGGTGCTGGCGCCCTGGCGCTTCTCGCCTGCGAGCAGGTTGACCCAGGCCGCGCGCGCCATGCCCGACAGGTCCACGCCATGGTGGTGGGCGAAGTCGCGGTCCTCGACCGCCTGCAGGCCGGTCACCAGCAGTTCCGGCATCTCCTCGATGCGGACCAGGCGCCGCTCTTCCTGGCGCTGGCCGTAAAGGGTGGCGATGCGCGCCGGGTCGAGCCGGGCCGCCTTCAGCGACTTGCGGGTAGCCGCGTCGCGCAGCGCGCTGACCCGCCCGCCGGACAGGGTGACCTCGATCCGCCGCGCCGGCACCACGCCGTCGACGTCGGTGTAGCCGCGGCTGGCGATGGTGAAGCGGCCGCCGTCGGCGTGGTAGCTGCCGGGACGCTCGCCGGCCTCGTCCTCCTGGTAGCCCGCCGCGGCCAGCTCGGTCTTCAGCGTGCCCGCGTCCATCGCCAGCTGCGGCTTGAGCTCGAGCGGGCGGGCATAGACGCGCGTGGGAATCTGCCACTGCAGGGCGGCGAAGCGCTCGCTGACCTGGTGGTTCAGGTACAGGACGTAGGGGATCAGGAAGCCGGCGGCCAGCGCCGCAGCGGCGAGGACCGCGGTCAGCAGGTGGCGACGCCAGGCCGGCGCGGGCGCGTCGGGGGAGTCCTCGAAATCGTCGATGTCTTCCGGCTCGTGGCGTCGGGGCACGGGGATGCGAGAATGCTGCAGTCGGCCGAGTCTAGCGCACGCACCCGTCCGTGCCGCGCCTCCGCCGCCCCCCCTTCAGTCGGAGTTGCGAAGCGGAATGCCGTCCACGCCACGGTCCCCCGACCGGCTCGCCGTCCCCCGTTACTGGCTGGCCCACCTGCGCGGCCTGCTGCGCCGCGGCCTGTCGAGCCTGCGCAGCCGCGGCTGGCGCGCCACCTGGCAGCGCCTGCTGGTCCACCTGCGCCCGCCCCCGCCGCCGCCGCGAACCCCGCTGTACCTGCCGGAACCGGCGCCGTTCGCCCCGTTCGCGGCGCCGGCCCCGGCCGCCGGCACGACGCCGCGGGCCAGCATCGTCATCCCTGTCTACAACCACTGCGAGGCCACCCTCGCCTGCCTGCGCGCCCTCGCCGCGCATCCGCCGGCCGCCGCCTGCGAGGTGATCGTGGTCGACGACGGCAGCAGCGACGACACCGCCACGTGGATGTCCCAGGTCGAAGGCCTGCGCTACCACCCGCGCGCATCGAATGGCGGTTTCATCGCCGCCTGCAATGACGGTGCCTCGCTGGCGCGCGGCGAATACCTGGTGTTCCTCAACAACGACACCCTCCCGCAGCCGGGCTGGCTGGACGCGCTGCTGGCGACCTTCGCGCATCCGCGCACCGGCATGGCGGTGGCGCAGCTGCTGTACCCGGACGGGCGCCTGCAGGAAGCCGGCGGCGTGGTGTTCGCCGACGGCAGCGCGTGGAGCTACGGCCGCTTCGAATCGGCCGACGACCCGCGCTACGCCTACCTGCGCGACTGCGACTACGGCTCCGGCGCGGCGCTGGCGCTGCCGCGGGAGCTGTTCGTGCGCGCCGGCGGCTTCGACACGCGATACGCGCCGGCCTATTACGAGGACACCGACCTGGCCTTCGCCGTGCGCGCGCTCGGGCATGCGGTGCGCTACCAGCCGGCCGCGCGCGTGGTCCACGACGAAGGCACCACCGCCGGCACCGACACCGGCAGCGGGGTGAAGGCCTACCAGGTGCGCAACCGCGGCGTGTTCGCCGCCAGGTGGGCCGAGGCGCTGCAGGCGCATCCGCCGCCGGGCAGCGTGCCCGGCCCGGCCCTGCTGCACGCGCGGCAGCGGCGCGTGCTGGTGGTCGACGAGGGCGTGCCGCATCCGGACCGCGACTCGGCTTCGCTGCGCCAGTTCAACCTGCTGCGCATGCTGCGCGACGCCGGCGCGCACGTCGCCTTCCTCCCCACCGGCCTGGCCCACGAAGGCGCGGCCACCGTCGCGTTGCAGCAGCTAGGCGTGGAGACCTGGTACGCGCCATTCGCCGGCAGCGCGGCGAGCTGGCTGCGCGCCAACGCTTCGCGCTTCGACGTCATCGTGGTGACCCGCCACCACCTCGCCTCGGCCCTGCTGCCATTGCTGCGCAGGCACGCGCCAGGCGCGCGGCTGGTGTTCGACACCATCGACCTGCATTACGTGCGCGAACGCCGCGGCGCGCAGCTGGCCGGCGACGCGACGGCGCTGCGCACGGCCGATGCCACGCGCGCGTCGGAACTGGCGGCGATGGCGATGGCGGACCTCACCCTGGTGGTCAGCGACGAGGAGCGCACGCAGCTGGCGGTCGACGCGCCGGGCGTGCGCGTGGAAGTGCTGTCCAACCTGCACGAGGTCGCCGGCCCCGGTGCGCCCTTCGAGTCGCGCCGCGACCTGGTTTTCGTCGGCGGCTTCCGCCATCCGCCGAACGTGGACGCGGTGCTGTGGTTCGGGCGCGAGGTGTTCCCCCGCATCCGCCTGCGCCTGCCGGACGTGCGCTTCCACTGCATCGGCGCGGGCCCGACCGCGGAAATCCGCGCCCTGGCGGACATCCCGGGGATCGAGGTGCACGGCCACGTGCCGGACCTCGATCCGTACATGGACCAGGTGCGGATCGCGGTGGCGCCGCTGCGCTTCGGCGCCGGGGTGAAGGGCAAGGTCAACCTGAGCATGGCGCACGGGCAGCCCGTCGTCGCCACCTCGTGCGCGGTGGAAGGCATGCACCTGCACGACGGCGTGGACGTGGCCGTCGCCGATACGCCGGAAGACTTCGCCGAGGCGGTGGTGTCGCTGTACGGCGACCGCGAGCGCTGGGAACGCCAGGCCGCCGCGGGCCTGGACAACGTGGCCCGGCACTTCTCGCTGGACGCGGCGCGGGCCACGGTGCAGCGGGTGTTCTTCGCAGGTTGAGGCCGCGCAGGCTACAGCGGCGTCGCCTGCTGCGCCTGGTCCATCCGCGCGTCGAATTCGGCCAGCCCCGGCGTGGCCGGGTCCAGCCCGCGCGCCGAGGACAGCGCGCGCGCGGCCACGTCGACCTCGCCTGCACGCAGGCGCTCCTCGCCCACCGCCAGCCAGCGCTGGGCCAGGCGCTGGCGTTCCGTGGCCAGGGCCGGATCCGACGGCGCCAGCGCCTGCCAGGCATCCAGGCAGCGCTGCCCCAGGCGCAGGCGGTTGTCGCGCAACGCGGCATCGACGCATTGCGCCGCCGCCCGGCGCATCCGCTTCGCCGCGGCGCGCACGTCCGGATCGGCCGGCGCCAGCGCCTGCGCGGCATGCAGGTGGTCGTAGGCGCTGGCGCCGGGCGGATCGGTCCAGTCGCCGCGCTCCAGCGCCGCATCGAAGGCCCCCAGCGAACGGCGCACCGCGCCGCGCGTGGCGCGCGCCGAGCCCTGCCCCGGCGGCATCCGCGAACGTGCCTGCCACGCCTGTTCGACCGCGCGCGCGGCGGCCTCGACCGCGGCGTTCTCCGGGGCCAGCGCGCGGGCCTGGCCGAGCAGGCTGGCGGCCGCCTCGAAGCGGAACCCGGCCGCCTCGCGCCGGGCCTGCGCCGCCAGCGCCACCGCGGTATCGCGCGCGCCATCCTGCACCACCGGGTTCTCGGGCGCCAGCGGCTGCAACCGCAGGAAGACACCCGCGGCCTGTTCCAGGCGTCCGCGGCGCAGCGCCTCGCCGGCGGCGCGGACCTGCGCGGCCAGCGCCTGGGCATAGGCGTCCTGCAGGTCCGGCAAGGCAATGTAGCCGGGGTCGTAACGCCGCGCCAGCGCCAGCCGTTGCGCGGCGCCGGCCAGGTCGCCGTCGCGCAGCGCCGCGCGCACCGGCTGCAGCAGCAGGGCCAGGGCATCCTCGCGGCCTTCCAGGGCCATGCCGTCGTCGGGCTGCAGCTCCAGCCAGCGCGCGTACAGCGGCAACGCCGCTTCGACGTCGCCGGCGGCCAGCGCGGCGCCGGCGCGCTGGCGCAGCGCGTCCAGGTCGGTGGCGGCGGCCTCGGCCCGGTGCAGCCAGGCGGCCACCGGCTCGACCTGGTTGCGCGGCAGCTGCAGCTCGCGGGCCAGTGTGACCCAGCGCCGCGCCTCGTCCAGATTCCCGGCACGGATCGCGGCGTTGGCGCGCAGCAGGGCGGCACCCCCGACCCGCAGCAGGCCGTCGCGGGCCTCGCCGCGGTCGTTGTCCAGGGCCAGCGCGGCCTCGAACTTCTGCCGCGCGCCGGGACGCTCCTCGGGGCCGTCCAGCCAGCCGGCGGCGAGCGCCGCGTCGGCTTCGGCCAGCAGCCGGTCCAGCCGCGCCTGCGGCCAGAGGCGTTCGGCCAGGGGCTGTCGCACGACGAACAGCAGCGCCGCGCACACCACCAGCGCGCCGAGCAGGCCCTGCCAGTGCCGCCGCCAGGCGGCGGCCATCGCCGGGAATCCGCGCGGGCCTTCGCGTAACCGCATGTGCGCCATCGGGAGGCTGGCCATGGGCGGAGCCTGCTCCCGGCCCCGTGCAGGCGCCGTCAGCCGGCGGTCACGGAAACGCGAACGGCCCGCGCGAGGCGGGCCGTCCGGGGAAGCAGGCAGCGCGGTGGCGCGGCGTCAGTCGTCGCCCTTGGACATGTCCTCGTCGGCGACCACTTCGGCGGCGGCCCATTCCAGGGCTTCGCGCTCGGCACGCTCGCGCTCGGCCTTCTCGACCTCGTCGATCAGGGCGTTGTCGATGGTGCGGGCAGCGATCTCGCGCAGCGCCAGCACGGTCGGCTTGTCGTCGCTCTCGCTGTTGTCCAGGGTGGCCGGCACGCCATTGGCCAGCTGGCGGGCGCGCTTGGCGGCCATCATGACCAGTTCGAAGCGGTTGTTGACCACTTCCAGGCAATCTTCGACGGTGATACGGGCCATAGGGGTTCCAGGCGACTGCGGTCGCCGCTCGTGAAAGGGGGATCGGGCGCGGAGTGTACGCCCTGGCCGGCCGTCCGGGCAAGCCTTCCGGCTGAACGGACCTTTGCAATCAAACGCTTAGGCCGCAGGCAGGGGCCGAGTCCGACCTTGCACGGCGGGCTCAGGCCTCCGGCGCCAGCAGCGCCTCGATCAGCGCGGCATGGCGCTGCTGCTGCTGGGCGCAGCGCAGGCGGCTGGCGGTGAACACCGCGCAGGCCTCGTCCACCGCGGTTTCGAAGACCTCGTTGACGATCACGTAGTCGAAGTCGCTGTAATGCGACATCTCCTCGCGGGCGGCGGCCAGGCGGCGGGCGATGACCTCCTCGGTGTCCTGGCCGCGGGCGCGCATGCGCTGCTCCAGCGCCTCGCGCGACGGCGGCAGGATGAACAGGCTGACCGCGTCCGGCACCTTCTGCCGCACCTGCAGCGCGCCCTGCCAGTCGATCTCCAGCAGCACGTCGTGGCCGGCGGCCAGCTGCGGCTCCACCGACTGCCGCGCCGTGCCCTTCCAGTCGCCGTGCACGCGGGCGTACTCGAAGAAGTCGCCGGCGTCGATCATGCGCTGGAACTCCTCCTCGGACACGAAGTGGTAGTGCTGCGCGTGGCGTTCGCCCGGACGCGGCCCGCGCGAGGTGAACGAGATCGACAGGCGGATCTGCGGATCGCGGGCCAGCACCGCGTTGACGATGCTCGACTTGCCCGCCCCGGAAGGCGCGGCCACGACGAACAGGGTGCCCCGCATCGGGCCGGGATTCGGGATTGGGGATTGGGGACTGGTCACAGCATCACCCTCGCCCACCCGCGCCCCTGCCGTTGCCGTTGCCGTTGCTTTCTCGAATCCCGAATCCCGAATCACGAATCACCAATCCCGGCTGTCATTCAATGTTCTGCGCCTGCTCGCGCACCTGGTCGATCAGCACCTTCAGCTCGACCGCGGCGGCCGAGGTGCGCGCGTCCACCGACTTGGAGCCGAGGGTATTCGCCTCGCGGTTGAATTCCTGGAGCAGGAAGTCGAGGCGGCGGCCGACCGGCTCGCGCTGGGCGAGGACCCGGCGGATCTCGGCGATGTGGCTGCCGAGGCGGTCCAGCTCCTCGTCCACGTCCAGCTTCTGCAGCCACAGCACCAGTTCCTGCTCGGCGCGGCCGGGCTCGACCGGGTGCGGCAGGTCGGCCAGGCGCGCGGCCAGCTTGGCGCGCTGGCCTTCGCGGATCGCCGGGATCAGTTCGCGCACCTGCGCGGCGATGCGCTCGATGCCGTCGACGCGTTCGACGATCGCCGCGGCCAGCTTGGCGCCCTCGCGCTCGCGCGCGGCGACGAAGCCGTCGAGCACCTCGTCCAGCAGCGACAACGCCTCGGCCTGCAGGGCCTCGCTGTCGGCGGCCTGCACCTGCATCACGCCGGGCACCTGCAGCAGCTGGGTGAATTCGACCCGCAGGCCGGGAAACTGGCCGTCGAGCTTCGCCGCCAGCTCGCCAAGCTGGCCGAGCAGCGCTTCGTTCACCACCAGCGAGGCGGCCGACTCCGGCGCGCGCAGGCGCAGCGCCAGGTCGAGCTTGCCGCGCTGGATGCGGGCGGCGACCCGCTCGCGCAGCAGCGGTTCCAGCGCGCGCAGCTCGTCGGACAGGCGCAGGCCGGTCTCGAGGAAGCGATGGTTGACCGAGCGCAGCTCGCAGGCCAGCACGCCCCAGGGAGTAGCGCGTTCGCCGCTGGCGAAGGCGGTCATGCTGCGGATCATGCGGGGTCCTTGTGTCACGGGGCGCAGGCGCGCGGGCGCTGCGGCAAGGCGCGAATGGTAATCTAGCCGGCCCGCCACGGCACCCCGGGCCGCCTGCCCGCGACCGCCCGCGCGCCCGTTGCGCCCCCCCGTACTTCCCGACCGGAACCCCCGAATGACCGTAGTCCGTCCCAGTGGCCGCGCGCCCGACCAGCTGCGCGAAGTGCGCATCCAGCGCGGCTTCACCCGCCACGCCGAAGGCTCGGTGCTGGTGAGCTTCGGCGATACCCGCGTGCTGTGCACCGCCAGCATCGACAACAAGGTGCCGGCGTTCCTGCGTGGCAAGGGCGAGGGCTGGGTGACCGCCGAGTACGGCATGCTGCCGCGCTCCACCCATACCCGCTCCGACCGCGAGGCCTCGCGCGGCAAGCAGGGCGGCCGCACCCTGGAGATCCAGCGCCTGATCGGCCGCACCCTGCGCGCCTGCGTCGACCGCGGCGCCCTCGGCGAGCGCACCATCACCCTGGACTGCGACGTGCTTCAGGCCGACGGCGGCACCCGCACCGCGGCGATCACCGGCGCCTACGTGGCCCTGGTCGACGCGGTGCGCTGGCTGCAGGGCCGTGGCGAGATCAAGCGCGACCCGGTGTTCGGCGCGGTCGCCGCGGTCTCGGTCGGCGTGTACAAGGGCGTGCCGGTGCTGGACCTGGACTACGCCGAGGACAGCGACTGCGACACCGACATGAACGTGGTGATGAACGACGGCGGCGGCTTCATCGAGCTGCAGGGCACGGCCGAGGGCCATGCCTTCCGCCGCGACGAACTGGATGCGCTGCTGGCGCTGGCCGAGAGCGGCATCGGCCAGCTGCTGGAGCTGCAGCGCCAGGCCCTGGCCGGCTGAGGGCGCGGCCGATGAAGCTGGTCCTGGCCTCCTCCAACCGCGGCAAGCTCGAGGAGCTGCACCACCTGCTGGGCGGCAGCGGCATCGAGCTGCTCGCGCAATCCGACCTGGGCGTCGAGGACGCCGAGGAAACCGGGCTGACCTTCATCGAGAATGCGCTGCTCAAGGCGCGCCACGCCAGCCGCGTGACCGGATTGCCGGCGCTGGCCGACGATTCGGGCCTGTGCGTGGACGCGCTCGGCGGCGCACCGGGCCTGTACTCGGCGCGCTACGCCGGTGAGCCGGCCGATCCGCAGCGCAACATCGACAAGCTGCTGGCCGCGCTGGATGGCATCGACGACGCGCGCCGCGGCGCCCACTTCCAGTGCGTGCTGGTGGTGCTGCGCCATGCCGGGGACCCGCAGCCGCTGCTGGTCGAGGGCCAGTGGCGCGGCCGCATCACCCGTGAGCGCCGCGGCGAAGGCGGCCATGGCTACGATCCGGTGTTCCTCGACCCGGAGCACGGGCAGACCGCGGCGGAAATGCCGATGGCGCTGAAGAACCGCATCAGCCACCGCGGCAAGGCGCTGGAACAGCTGCGCGCGCGCCTGCCCGAAGTACTCGGCTGAGCGCCCGGCGCGAGCCAACCATGCCCGACCTGATCCCGCCGCCGCTGTCGCTGTACGTGCACCTGCCCTGGTGCGTGCGCAAATGCCCGTACTGCGACTTCAACTCCCACGGCGCCAGGGGCGAACTGCCGTTCGACGACTACGTCGCCGCGCTGGTGCGCGACCTCGAGCACGACCTGCCGCTGGTCTGGGGCCGCACCGTGCACAGCGTGTTCTTCGGCGGCGGCACGCCGAGCCTGTTCCCGGCCGCGGCGATCGAGTCGATCCTGTCGGCCGCCTCCGCGCGCCTGCGCTTCGCGCCCGATGCCGAGATCACCCTGGAAGCCAATCCCGGCACCGCCGAGCACGACCGCTTCGAGGACTACCGCGCCGCCGGGGTCAACCGGATCAGCTTCGGCATCCAGAGCTTCGACGACGGCTGCCTGCAGCGCCTGGGCCGGATCCACGACAGCGCCGAGGCCGAGGCGGCGGTGAAGCTGGCCCAGGACGCCGGCTTCGACAACCTCAACCTGGACCTGATGTACGCCCTGCCCGGCCAGGACCTGGCCATGGCCGAGCGCGACCTGGAGCGCGCCTTCGCCCTGCAGCCGGCGCATATCAGCCACTACCAGCTGACTCTGGAACCGAACACGGTGTTCTACGCCCGGCCGCCGCAGGGCATCCCGGACGACGACCTCGCCTGGGACATCCAGGAACGTTGCCAGGCCCTGCTGGCCGACGCCGGCTACGGCCACTACGAGACCAGCGCCTACGCCCGCCCGGGCCGGCAGTGCGCGCACAACCTCAACTACTGGCGTTACGGCGACTACCTGGGGATCGGCGCCGGCGCCCACGGCAAGATTACCCTGGGCGCCGAACAGGCGATCCTGCGCCGCTGGAAGCACAAGCACCCGGCCACCTGGATGGCCGCCGCCGGCAGCGACCAGGCGATCGGTGGCGACGACCGCATCGCCCCGGAGCAGCGCCCGTTCGAATACATGCTCAACGCCCTGCGCCTGCACGAGGGCTTCGACCTGGCCGATTTCGAGGTGCGGACCGGGCTGTCCCGGGACAGCATCGCGCCGGCGCTGGAAACGGCACGGCAACGGGAATGGCTGTCGATCGAGGCCAACCGGGTGGCGCCGACCGTGCTGGGACGCCGCTTCGCCAACGACGTCATCGCCCTGTTCCTCTGAGCCCGGGACCCGCTTGCTCCGTTCGGTGGCCGCACCGGGGCAAACGTGCTAAATACCGCGCCACAGGGGGTACCACGGATGCCTGCGACTGATCGGCCTGTTTCCAACGCCGGGGCGCGCCTGCGAACGCTCGCGGGTGCACCGCTGCCGCCGCGCGTCCGCCACGTCCTGGAGGCGGTGAACACCCACGCCGGGCAGGCGCTGACCACCTCGCTCAACCTGGCCCTCGCCGAGTTCGAACGGCAGCTGTTCAAGCAGGCCGACCGCGCGCGCAGCAGCCAGGACCAGTCCGAGCACTTCGCCGAACTGCAGCACCTGCGCAAGCACCGCGCCGACCTGGTACCGCGCTTCCTCGCCGGCCTGGAGGCGGAACTGGCCTGCCTGCGCGATCCGCAGGAACCGGCCGCCGCGCCGGCGACGGCGCCGTCGCTGCAGTTCCAGCACCTGACCCTGGTCGAGGACACCGACCTGGACCGCGACATCGTCCTCAACGAGATCGCGCGCCGCGAGGCGCAGCGCGGCGGCACCCCGCTGCTGCTGCTCGGCCAGCGCTTCGCCGTGCTCGCCGCGCGCCCGGCCTACGATCCGGAAACCCTGCCGATCGGTCCGCATGCGCTGTGCCGGATCCTGCGCGAGTCCGGCGAGGCGCTGGAACTGAGTCTGGATTCGCAGCTGCTGCTGTACCGGGTGTTCGAACGCCAGGTGATGGAGCGCTACGGCGAACTGGTCGAGCGGCTCAACGTGCTGCTGGCCCACGAGGACATCCTCCCCGGGCTGGCCTACATGCCCTACCGCCCGCGCACCGCGGGCGCCAGCCGCGTGCCGCCGCCGGGTACCGGCACGCCGGGCCAGCGCCCGCTGACCGGCTGGCACGGCCAGGCGGCGCCTTCGGCCTGGAGCGGCGCGCTGATGGCCGGGCTGGCCGCGCGCCACGGCGGCGATACCGGCGAAGCCGGATCGCCGGCGGCCACGGGAGCCGGCGCAGGCGGCGCCGCGACCGCCACCGCCGTGGCGCCGGACGAAGCGGGCGCGCACGCCGGCGCCCCCGCCACCGTCGAACTGCCCGAGACGCTGTTCGCGGCGCTGCAGGAACTGCTTTCCGAACGCCGGGCCGCCAGCGGCCAGGCGCCCGCCGCGGCGCCCGCCGGCAACATCCTGCAGTTGGACGCGGTGGTCAACGCGCTGGGCGCGATGCAGGCGGCGCCGCCGCCGAAGCGCGCGCCGGGCCGGCCGCGCCGCACCCTCGACGACCTGCGCCAGGCGATGCTGGCGCGCGCCCGCGAGCAGCATGGCCCGCAGGCCGGGCTGTCGCAGGAGCACAACGACACCTTCGACCTGCTGGGCATGCTGTACCGCGAGATCGGCCGCGAGGTGCACGAGGACGCGCCGGCCCAGGACCTGCTCGAACGCCTGCAGGTCCCGGTGATGCGCGCGGCGGTGCAGGACCGCAGCTTCTTCGTCCGCGACCAGCACCCGGCGCGCGAACTGCTCAACTCGGTGGCCGAGTCCGGCGCGACCTGGCTGGCGGAAGAGGACAACGACCCGCAGCTGGTCCTGCAGCTGGAGCAGGCGGTCGACCGCGTGGTCGAGGAGTACGACGGCGACGAGACCGTGTTCGAGCGCGCCAACCGCGAGGTGCAGGAACACTACCGCGCGCAGGCGCGCAAGGCCGAGATCGCCGAACGCCGCCAGGTCGAGGCCGCGCGCGGCCGCGACCGCCTGGAAACGGCCAAGCGCGCCGCCTCGGTGGCGATCGCCACGCGCCTGGAAGGGCGCAATCCGCCGCAGTTCGTGCGCGCGCTGATCAACCAGGCCTGGGCCGACGCGCTGACCCTGACCGCGCTGCGCCACGGCGAGGACTCGCCGGAATGGCACGAGCGCGACGCGGCCACCGAGCGCATCCTGGAGGTGACCTGCACGCCCGACGCGGCGCCGGATCCGGAGCTGGCCGCGCAGATCGACACCGCCCTGCGCCAGGTCGGCTACCACGAGGACGAGGCCAGCGCGATCGCGCGACGCCTGGCGCGCAGCGACGACGACGAGGCCACCTCGCGCACCGAGCTGACCGCCCGGCTCAAGGCGCGCGCGCGCCTGGGCGAGGGCGAAGGCGAGACCAAGAAGCCGAAGCTGCCGCCGCGCACCGCCGAGGAGCAGTCCTGCTACGAGTACCTGCGCACGCTGCCGTTCGGCACCTGGTTCGAGTTCGTGCACAACCAGCAGGGTCACGTGCACCGCGAACGTCTGTCCTGGTACAGCCCGGTCAGCGACAACGCCCTGTTCGTGAACGCGCGCGGCCACAAGGTCGGCGAACACTCGATGGATTCACTTGCGCGGCTGGTGGCCCGCGGCCAGGCGCGGGTGGTCACCGAGGACCGCGGCCGCCTGATCGACCGGGCCTGGCAGGCCACCTTGCGCGCGCTGCGCGGCCTGGCCGGGATGGGCAACGAAACCACCGGGGGGGCCCGCGCATGATCCACGACACCCGCCGCGCGCCGCGCCGCCACGTCACCACGGTGGTGCCGGTGATCGACACCATGACCGACCAGGTCGTCGGCCAGCTGGGCAACCTCTCCGAGACCGGCATGCTGTTGATCGCCACGGCGCCGCTGGTCGAAGACGCGCTGTACCAGCTGCGCTTCCACCTCGGCGGGCGGCCGCAGCCGCTCAACGTCGGCGTGCACCTGCTGTGGAAGGTCGACGCCAACACCCCCGGCCAGAGCTGGTGCGGCTTCCGCTTCCTGACCATCGCCGACGAACAGCGCCGCCATATCCGCGAATGGGTGCGCGCCGGCGACGAGGCCACGGTGCGCTGATCCTCCCGCGCCGCCCGCGGCGGCGCAGCGTCCCGCGTCGCTGGCCGCGGCACCATGACCGCCGGCCCGTCCCGGTACAGGCCGGATGGGGCAAACTTGCCCCTTTCCGCACCTGCTTCCCGCCATGGACGCCGCCAATCCCGCCCTGCTCTACCCCCAACACCTGGCCGTGCTGAAGGCCCGCGCCGACGAGGCGCTCGCGCGCAGCGGCCACGACCACCTGCTGGTCCCCAGCGGCCGGCGCCACTACCAGCTGTTCGACGACCGCGACTATCCGTTCGCGGTGAACCCGCACTTCAAGCACTGGCTGCCGCTGACCACGGTCACCGACAGCTGGCTGGTGTACACGCCCGGGCAGCGGCCGAAGGTCATCTACCTGCAGCCGTTCGACTACTGGCACGTGGTGCCCGAGGCGCCCGCCGGCTGGTGGGTGGAGCACTGCGAGGTGCACGTGATCCGCACCCCGGAGGAGGCGCTGCCGCTGCTGCCGCCGGCGGCGCGCTGCGCGATCCTCGGCGAGGCCAACAGCACCCTGGGCGACTACGCGCCGAACAACCCGGCCGCGGCGCTGGACTACCTGCACTACCAGCGTTCGTACAAGACCCCGTACGAGCTGGCGCTGATGCGCCTGGCCCAGCGCCGCGCCGCGCACGCGCACCGCGCCGCCGAGCGCGCGTTCCGCGCCGGCGCCAGCGAGTTCGAGATCCACATGGCCTACTGCGCCGCCGCGCAGCAGGACGCGACCGAGGTCCCCTACCAGAACATCGTCGCCCTCAACACCCACGGCGCGGTGCTGCACTACACCGAGCTGGACCGCGACCCGCCGGCCGAATCGCTGAGCTTCCTGATCGACGCCGGCGCCAGCCATTGCGGCTACGCGGCCGACATCACCCGCACCTATGCGGCCGACCGCGGCAGCGAGTTCCAGGCGATGATCGAGGCGGTCGACGCCGCCCAGCAGGACATGTGCGCGGCGGTGCGCGCCGGCGCCGACTACCGCCAGCTGCACCTGGACGCGCATCTGGTGCTGATGGGCATCCTGCGCGACTTCGGCGTGCTCAAGGTCTCGCCGGAGGCGGCGCTGGCCACCGGCGTGAGCGCGGCGTTCTTCCCGCACGGCCTGGGCCACCCGATCGGCCTGCAGGTGCACGACGTGGCCGGCTTCGCCGCCAGCGACCGCGGCGGCACCATCCCGCGCCCGGAGGGGCACCCCTACCTGCGCATGACCCGCGTACTGGAGCCGGGCATGGTCGTGACCATCGAGCCGGGCATCTACTTCATCGACATGCTGCTGGACGAGGTGAAGAAGAACGGCCACGCCGACAGCGTCGACTGGGCGCGCGTGGACCATTTCCGCCCGTACGGCGGCATCCGCATCGAGGACGACGTGGTGTGCACCGACGGCGCGCCGGAGAACCTGACCCGGCCGGCCTTCGCCTGAGCGGCGACGGTGGAAGGCCCCCGCGCCCACGGGGGCCAGGCGTCCCGGCGCGCGGCGCGCCGGGGCGATCCCGGCCTCAGACCGGGATCAGCGTGTTGATCACGTGCTCGAGGTACTCCTCGAACTCCTCGTGGGTCATCTTCGGCTGGTGCGGGCGCAGCTGCAGGAAGCCGACGTACGCCGCATAGGTCAGGCGCGCGCGGTTCACCGCCTCGGTGCGGCCCAGACCGGCCTGGCGGAAAGACGCGGTGAGGTAGTCCAGGCGCCGCTGCGACACGCGCTGGATCACCGGGCCCACCGCCGGATGCTCGAGCGCCTTGAGCAGTTCACTGTAGATCGCGTGCGGCTTGGTCTCGTGGCCGACCAGCTGGAACAGGCGGCGCAGGCGTTCACGCGGATCGGGAACCTCTTCCAGGCTGCCGAAGACCTGTTCCTGCTCGACCTCTTCCCAGCGTTCCAGCGCCGCCTGCAGCAGCGCGTCACGCGACGGGAAGTGCCAGTAGAAGCTGCCCTTGGTGACGCCGAGTCGGCGGGCGAGCGGTTCGACCGCCACGGCGGCGACGCCCTGCTCGGCGATCACGTCGAGGGCCACCTGGGCCCAGTCGGCAGCACTGAGGCGACTGCTGCGCGCGGGAGCGGAAGGCATCGGGGCGGCGGGGCTCGTGTTCATTCCCCGATTTAACCATACGCAGTAGTGCGTTGCAGTACGCGGTTTCTCGGGAAACTGCAGCCAATCACGAACCATACGGCCGATGCTGCACCGCCATACGCCTTCGTATTGACTTTCCGTCGACGCGGTCCATACCATCAGGTATGGATTTGGCTGCCACTACCGTCCCCACGGTCGTCGACCTGCGCCTTGAAGGCGCGGGACTGGCGCTGGCTGCCACCCGCTGCCACGCCGCCGGGCAGGGCCACGAGGCCCCCGCCGTGGTGTACGCGCACGGCTTCGGCCAGACCCGCGGCGCCTGGTCGGCCACCGCCGCCACGCTCGCCGCGCATGGCCTCCCTGGCCTGGCCTACGACGCCCGCGGCCATGGCGGCTCGGACCGCAATGCACCGGGCGAGCCCTACACGGGGCACCAGTTCACCGACGACCTGATCGTGCTGGCCGGCGAACTGCCGCAGCCGCCGGTGCTGGTCGCCGCCTCGATGGGCGGGCTGTTCGGCCTGCTCGCCGAGGCGCGCTGGCCCGGCCTGTTCCGGGCGATGGTGCTGGTCGACATCACCCCGCGCTGGGAAGCGGCCGGGGTCGAGCGCGTGCTCGGCTTCATGACCGCCTTCCCGCACGGCTTCGCCTCGCTGGACGAGGCTGCCGACGCGATCGCCGCCTACCTGCCGCACCGCCGCGGCCGCAAGTCGCCGGGAACCCTGCGCGAACTGCTGCGCCAGGGCGGAGACGGCCGCTGGCGCTGGCACTGGGACCCGCGCCTGGTCGACGAGCTGGCGCGCGACGCCGAACGCCACCAGGACGACATCGCCGCGGCCACCCGCGCGGTGCGCTGCCCGCTGCTGCTGGTCAGCGGCGGCCGCAGCGACCTGGTGTCCGCGCAGACCATCGGGCATTTCCTCGAACTGGCGCCGCACGCGCGCCATGTGCAGCTCGCCGATGCCACGCATATGCTGGCCGGCGACGACAACGACCGCTTTACCGCCACCGTGCTGGAATATCTGGCGGAACTGGACCGGAGCGAAAGTTCCGGGACTTCCACCGCAGACCGGGCTCCAGCGCCCGTCACCGGAGCAGACCCATGAGCATCGCCGCGCCAATCCTGGCATTCATACTGATCAGCGCATTCGCCGCATACCACCGCTGGCGCCTCGCCGCGTGGGCAGCCCTCCTCGCCACCGCCCTGGTCGCCTGCTGGCTGCTCGGCGCCAACCAGACCGCCACCGCGGTCGTGGCCATCGTCGCAGCGGTCATCGCCGTGCCGCTGCTGCTGCCGTTCATCCGCAAGCCGCTGCTGGTGGCGCCGCTGCTGGACGTGTTCCGCAAGATCCTGCCGCCGCTGTCGCAGACCGAGCGCATCGCCCTGGAGACCGGTTCGGTCGGCTTCGAGGGCGAACTGTTCACCGGCGATCCGGACTGGCAGAAGCTGCTGGACTATCCCAAGCCGCAGCTCACCGCCGAAGAGCAGGCCTTCCTCGACGGCCCGGTCGAGGAGCTGTGCAGGATGATCAACGACTGGGAGATCACCCACGTCCACGCGGACCTGCCGCCGGAGCTGTGGGACTTCATCAAGAAGAACAAGTTCTTCGGCATGATCATCCCGAAGGAGTACGGCGGCCTGGGCTTCTCGGCCCTCGCCCACCACAAGGTCATCCAGAAGATCGCCTCGGTCTCCTCGGTGGTCAGCTCCACCGTCGGTGTGCCCA
The DNA here is from genome assembly GCF_000513995.1 of Pseudoxanthomonas sp. J35. Classification (GTDB taxonomy): domain Bacteria; phylum Pseudomonadota; class Gammaproteobacteria; order Xanthomonadales; family Xanthomonadaceae; genus Pseudoxanthomonas. Next base: position 10,183 of record NZ_AZVB01000009.1, on the reverse strand, counting down.
ACTCGCTGGGCCCGGGCGAGCTGCTCAACCACTACGGCACCAGGGAGCAGAAGGAGTACTACCTGCCGCGCCTGGCCGTCGGCCAGGAAGTGCCCTGCTTCGGCCTGACCGGCCCGTTCGCCGGCTCCGACGCGACCTCGATCCCGGACTACGGCATCGTCTGCAAGGGAGAGTGGAATGGCGCCAACGTGCTCGGCGTGCGCCTGACCTTCGACAAGCGCTACATCACCCTGGCCCCGGTCGCGACCCTGATCGGCCTGGCCTTCCGCATGTACGACCCGGACGGCCTGCTGGGCGACACCAAGGACATCGGCATCACCCTGGCGCTGCTGCCGCGTGACACCGCCGGCGTGGAGATCGGCCGCCGCCACTTCCCGCTGAACTCCCCGTTCCAGAACGGCCCGATCCGCGGCAAGGACGTGTTCATCCCGCTGAGCCAGTTGATCGGCGGCGCCGAGATGGCCGGCAAGGGCTGGAACATGCTCAACGAGTGCCTGGCCGTGGGCCGCTCGATCACCCTGCCCTCCACCGCTTCCGGCGGTGCCAAGTTCGGCGCCCGCGTGACCGGCGCCTACGCCCGCATCCGCAAGCAGTTCGGCCTGTCGGTCGGCCGCTTCGAGGGCGTCGAGGAAGCGCTGGCCCGCATCGGCGGCAAGGCCTACACCGCCAGCGCGCTGGCCCAGGCCACCGCCGCGGCTGTGGACCGCGGCGACGTGCCGTCGGTGCCGTCGGCGATCGCCAAGTACCACTGCACCACCATGGGCCGCGAAGTGATCACCGACGTGATGGACGTGATCGGCGGCAAGGGCATCATCCTCGGCCCGCGCAACTTCGCCGGCCGCGCCTGGCAGGCTGCGCCGATCGGCGTGACCGTGGAAGGCGCCAACATCATGACCCGCAGCCTGCTGATCTTCGGCCAGGGCGCGATCCTGTGCCATCCGTGGGTGATGAAGGAAATGAAGGCGGCGCAGGACAAGGACCGCAAGGCCGCCGTCGAATCCTTCGATGAGAGCCTGGCCGGCCACGTCCGCTACGGCATCTCCAACGCCGTGCGTTCGTTCTGGATGGGCCTGACCGGCTCCAGGTTCGGCAGCGTCCCGGGCGACGACTACACCCGTCCGTTCTTCCGCAAGCTCGACCGGTACTCGGCCAACCTGGCGTTGATGACCGACCTGTCGATGCTGCTGCTGGGCGGCAAGCTGAAGTTCAAGGAATCGCTGTCCGGCCGCCTGGGCGACGTGCTGAGCCACCTGTACATGGCCGGCGCGGTGCTCAAGCGCTACCACGACGAGGGCTGCCCGGAAGCGGACAAGCCGCTGCTGGCGTGGAGCATGTACAACAGCTTCTACGTGATCGAGAAGGCACTGTCCGACGCGCTGCGCAACTTCCCGATCCGCCCGGTGGGCTGGCTGCTGTGGGCGCTGGTGTTCCCGCTGGGCCGTCGCGCCGAGGCCCCCGGCGACCGCCTGAACCACCGCGTGGCCTCGCTGCTGATGTCGCCGAACGAAGCGCGCGACCGCCTGGGCCAGGGCGTGTTCCTGACCCCGTGCGAGAACAACCCGGGTGGCCGCATCGACAGCTACCTGGCCAAGGCCGTGGCCGCCGAGCCGGTCGAGCGCAAGTTCCTCAAGGCGCTCAAGACCAAGGGCATCGAGGCGCTGGACTTCCCGGCGCAGCTGGACGAGGCCGTGGGCGAGGGCGTGATCACCGCCGAAGAGCGCAAGCAGCTGGAAGAACTGCGCCAGATCACCCTCGAGGCGATCACCGTGGACGACTTCGACGCCCACGAGCTGCGCGCGGCCAGCTACTACGACCAGCACAAGCCGGGTACCCGCGAAGCGGCCTGATCCGCCGCGACACCGGCAGAGCGACACCAACGACGGCGGGCCCCCGGGCCCGCCGTCCGCATATCCGGACCCACGCAACAGGAGCGAACCGATGTCCAACCGCCTGCTCGACACCTGGCGCCGCATGCAGCGCTGGCCGGCCGGAGGCTGGCTGTTCTCGCGCGCGGTCTGCTTCAAGGCGCCCTACTTCGCCACCATCGCCCCGCGCATCACCGTGCTCGAACCGGGCCGCTGCGAGGCGACGATCGGGCACCGCCGCAAGGTCACCAACCACCTCGGCACGGTCCACGCCATCGCGCTGTGCAACCTGGCCGAACTGGTCGCCGGGGTGATGACCGACGCCACCGTGCCGGCTTCGATGCGCTGGATCCCGCGCGGGATGACGGTGGAGTACCTGAAGAAGGCCGTGGGCAGCATCCATGCCACCGCCACCCCGGAAGGCGCGCTGGTCGAGGCCGGCGAGGCCTACGAGCTGCCGGTGGCGGTGGAGGCGCGCAACCCGGCCGGCGAGGTGGTGTTCCGCGCGCGGGTGATGATGTGGATCTCGCCGAAGCCGGCGCGACCGGCCGTCGCGTCCCGCCGGTAACGGGCGGGAGGCTGCCCGTTCAGGCGGCCGCGTCGGCCGCCGGCACCGCCGCGCCGCGCTCGTCGGGCAGCTTCTTCTCCTGGCGCAGCAGCCGCAACGCGGAGAAGGTCATCGCGGCGGCGACCAGCGCGCCGGCGCCGAACACCGCGCTGGAACCGATCAGCGACAGCGGCTTGTGCAGCCAGACGAAGCTCAGGTCGGCGCCGCGGTAGATCACCGTATCGATGGCCGCGCCGGCCTTGTAGCGCCACTCGCGGCCGACCCGGGTATAGATCGTCTCGCGCGCCGGCTTGGCCAGGGAGAACTCGCTGGCGCGGGTCACCACCTGCACCACCGCCACGATCAGCGGCAGCGGCGAGGCGGCCAGCACCGAGAAGCCGACGATGATCGCGCAGCCGGGGATCAGCAGCGCCGGGGCGATGCCGAAGCGCGACATCAGGCCGCGGGTGACCAGCAGCTGCACCACCAGGGTCAGCGCGTTCACCGCCAGGTCCAGGGTCGCGTAGAACGCGGTGGCCGCGGCCGGGTCGCTGTAGGCGCGGCGCACGATCGCCGCCTGCTCGTTGTACAGCAGCGTGCCCACGCCGACGCCGCCGACCACCATCAGCGCCATCCAGCGCAGCAGCGGCTCGCGCAGGACCAGCTTGAGCCCGGCCAGCACCTCGCCGCCCATCGGCACCTCGCCGCTGGCCACGCCGCGCGCCTGCTCGCGGGCCACCGCCCACAGCCGCAGCCGCAGCAGGCAGACCACGCACATGGCCAGGAACCCGGCCGACACCAGCATCAGGTTGGCGATGCCGACCCGCTCGACCAGGCTGCGGGTGAGGATCGGCCCGAGGAAGGCGCCCAGGGTGCCGGCCGCGCCGATGTAGCCGTAGTAGGCGCGCGCCTCGGCGTTGCTGAAAACGTCGGCCATGAAACTCCAGAACACGGCCACCGCGAACAGGTTGAACACCGTGATCCAGAGGAAGAAGGCCATGCCCCGCCCCGGCACGCCGCTGTCGAACAGCACGTAGAAGCCCAGCAGGGTGGCGATGAAGAAGCCGTACACCACCGGCAGGAACACCCGCCGCGGGAAGCGGCTGACCAGCCAGCCGTACACCGGCTGCAGCGCCAGCATGATCAGGAAGGTGCAGGTGAACAGTACCTGCAGGGTGAACTCGCGCAGGGCGATGCCGCGTTCGGCGAAGAAGCCGATCATCGCCGGCGGGAAGATCGCCTCCACGTCGGCCGAGGCGCCCATCGCCTCGCGCACCGGGCGCAGCACGTAGTAGCCGCTGAGCAGGCAGAAGAAGTACACGAACGCCCAGACCAGCGGCGGCGATTCGGACATCGCCGAGCGGAGACGGCCGAGGCGGCTGGGCGCCGTGTCTGCAGGGGTCATGGGCGTTCCCGGGGTGTAGAACCGGCCGGCCCACACGGTCCGTCCTTGGCTCGAAGTATACGATGCAGCGCAACATCGCCAGAGCGCCCCGCGCCGTACGCCCGGGGGCCTTGCGTGCATGCGCCGCCTGCCCACAGCATCCCGGTGCCGCGATGGCGGCGGACGACGGGGGATCCATGTACGACTTCATCGTGATCGGAGCCGGATCGGCCGGCTGCGTGCTGGCCGCACGGCTGAGCAAGGACCCGGCCTGCCGGGTGCTGCTGCTGGAAGCCGGGCCGCGCGACTGGAACCCGATGATCCACATGCCCGCCGGCCTCGGCCGCCTGGCCAACAACCGCACGGTGAACTGGAACTACAGCACCGAGCCGGAGCCGCAGCTGCACGGGCGCCGCCTGTGGTGGCCGCGCGGCAAGGTGCTCGGCGGCTGCAGCTCGATCAACGCGATGTGCTACACCCGCGGCGTCCCCGGCGACTACGACGAATGGGAGCGGGCCGGCGCGGCCGGCTGGAGTTGGGACGCGCTGCTGCCGTACTTCCTGCGCGCCGAAGACAACGCGCGCGGCGCCTCGCCGCTGCACGGCACCGGCGGCCCGCTGCGGGTCTCCGACCTGCGTCACCGCAACCCGCTCTCGGAAGCCTTCGTCGAGGCCGGCGTGCAGGCCGGCTGGGGCCGCAACGACGACTTCAACGGCCCACGCCAGGACGGCTTCGGCTTCTACCAGGTGACCCAGCGCGACGGCGCGCGTTGCTCGGCCGCGGTCGCCTACCTGGCGCCGGCGCGCGCGCGGCCGAACCTGCACGTGGCCACCGGCGCGCTGGTGCGGCGGATCGTGGTCGAACACGGCCGCGCCACCGCGGTCGAGTACGCCACCGGGCGCCGCCTGCACCGCGCCGGGGCCGCCGGCGAGATCCTGCTCAGCGCCGGCGCGATCAACTCGCCGCAGCTGCTGATGCTCTCCGGCATCGGCCCGGCGGCGCAGCTGCGCGGCCACGGCATCCAGGTGCACGCCGACCTGCCGGGCGTCGGCGCCAACCTGCAGGACCACCTGGACATCTGCACCCTGTACCACTGCCCGCCCGGCCTCAGCTACGACCGCGCCAGCGAGCTGAAGATCGCCTTCGACTACTTCCTGCGCGGGCGCCGCGGCGCCGGCAGCAGCAACATCGCCGAGGCCGGCGGCTTCGTCCGCTCCGCGCTGGCGCCGGACGACCGCCCCGACGTGCAGTTCCACTTCGTCCCGGCGATGCTCGACGACCACGGCCGCAACCGCCTGCAAGGCGACGGCATGACCGTGCACGCCTGCTTCCTGCGCCCGCGCAGCCGCGGCCGCATCGCCCTGCGCGACGCCGATCCACGCAGCGCGCCGCGGATCGAGGCCAACTACCTGAGCGACCCTGGAGGCTTCGACCTGCGCATGATGGCCGAGTGCGCGAAGCTGTCACGCGAGTTGCTGGCGCAACCGGCGTTCGACCGCTACCGCGGCGCGCCGATCCACCCGGCGCGCGAGGACCTGGACGACGCCGGCCTGGCCGAGTTCGTCCGCGCCAAGGCCGAGACCATCTACCACCCGGTCGGCACCTGCCGCATGGGCGTGGACGACCACGCCGTGGTCGATCCGCAGCTGCGCGTGCGCGGTGTGGACGGACTGCGCGTGGTCGACGCCTCGGTGATGCCGACCCTGGTCGGCGGCAACACCAACGCGCCGGTGATCGCGATGGCCGAACGCGCGGCGGACATCGTGCGCGGGCGCGTGCCGGCCATCGCCTCGGACCCGGCCTCGCCGCCGCAGCTCGCCGTACCTGCCGCGTAGACGGCGGCCGTCGCATCCACCGCCGGCGCGGTGGACGCCCGCGGGCTCCTACGCCCGCTCCAGCATCGCCGGCAGCGGGCAGTGCAGCAGCGCGCACACCGTGCGCAGCAGCTCGGCCTCGGCCACGCTGACCCGGCGGTCGTGCGAGACCGCGTCGACCAGCGCTTCCACCAGCACCTGCTTGGCAGGCGGCGCCAGCGCGTCCAGCGGCTCCCACACCGCGTCCAGCGCGCGCACGCCCTCGGCCGGCGGCGTGTACGGCAGGTGGTCGCGCGGCAGCACCCGCTGCAGGCCGGCCAGGTAGGCGCGCTGCGCGTCCATCGGCTTGCCCGGATGCCCGGCCTCGGCGACCGCCGCCAGCAGGGTGGCGAATTCCTGGCGCACGCCCGGCGCCTTGCTGCGGCCGAAGCGGGCGTGGCGCGACGGATCCAGCGCCTCGCGCACCTGCACCTGCAGCAGCTTGGACAGGCAGTACTCGAACACCGACACGCGGCCGTCGGCATGGACCATCGCCTCGATCGCGTCGAGGAAGGCGTCCAGCTCCGGCCGCGGGCGCTGGCGCAGTACCGGGAAGGCCAGCGAAGCCAGCGGCAGGCGCAGCGAGGGGTGCAGGCCGCGCAGGTGGAGGTCGCGCAGGTCGAAGGCCTGCTGCGCCAGTTCGGCGCCGCAGCGCGCGGCGATCTCGGTGCGCTGGCGCGCGGCCACGGCCGGGTCGGCGTCCAGCAGCATGCCCAGCAGCAGCGGCATCGCCGCGCCGCGCTGGCGCGCCAGCTCGCGCAGTTCGGGCGGCAGGCCCTCCACCAGGTCGTGGGCACGCTGGTAGTCGTCCTCGGCCGGCGTCGCGACCTGGCCGGCGACCATCGGCGGGGTGACGACCAGCTGGGCGTCGGCCGGCGGCAGCGGCGGCGGACCGCCGGCCTGGGCGTCGCGCGCGGCCAGGCCCAGCGCCACGTCCTCGGCCAGGCCGTCGGGCGGCGCCATCTTCCAGCGCGCCTGCAGCTGCTGCAGCTGGCTGGCGTCGAAGGTCGGCTCGAGGCGGCGGATCCGCTCGACCAGCGGCGGATGGGTGGCGAACAGCCCGGACAGCGCCGCGCCCGGGCCGAACAGCATGTGGCTGACCTCCTCGGCGTCGGCGCGGTCCTGCAGCGCCGATCCGGACTGCAGCCCGCCGATCTTCTTCAGCGCGCCGGCCAGGCCGCGGGTCTGGCGGGTGAACTGCACCGCCGAGGCATCGGCCAGGTACTCGCGCTGGCGGCTGACGCCGGCCTTGATCATGCGCCCGAAGAACACGCCGATGCTGCCGACCACCATCGCCACCAGCGCCGCCACCAGCAGCGGGGTGGCGTCGCGCGAGCGGCCCAGGCGCCCGTAGACCAGGATGCGCTGGCCGATCAGGCTGAGCATGAGGATGCCGAACAGCAGGCCGATCAGGCGGATGTTCAGGCGCATGTCGCCGTTGAGCACATGGCTGAACTCGTGCGCGATCACGCCCTGCAGCTCGTCGCGGTTGAGCCGGTCCAGCGCGCCGCGGGTCACCGCGATGGCCGCGTCGGAAGTGCCGTAGCCGGCGGCGAAGGCGTTGATGCCGGCCTCGTTCTCCAGCACGAACAGCGCCGGCACCGGCACGCCGGAAGCGATCGCGATCTCCTCCACCACGTTGCGCAGGCGGCGCAGCGACGGGTCGCGGGTGTCCTCCGGGACGAAGGTGCCGCCCATCTGCGCCGCGACCACCGCGCCGCCGCCGCGCAGCGAGGCGATCCGGTACAGCGATCCCAGCCCGATCACCGCCAGCGTGGCGAAGGTCGCCGCCACGGTCGCGCCGACGCTGCCGGTCAGCACCAGCGTGACCAGGTCCACCGCCAGCACGATCGCCACCACCGCCGCCGCGAACAGCAGCACCAGCCGCCCCGAGCCGCGGCGCGCCGCGGCCTGATGCTCGAAGAAGTTCATCGCCCCCTGCCCCACGTCCCGGTTGGTCGGCCGTCCGTGCCGGTCAGAACTGGACCTTCGGCGCCTCGCGCACCTGCGTCTTGTCCGCCGGGATCTCCAGCAGCGCCGCCGGGGCGAAGTTGAACATGCCGGCGACCACGCTCGACGGGAAGACCTCGCGCTTGTTGTTGTAGGCCATCACCGCGTCGTTGTAGGCCTGGCGCGCGAACGCCACCCGGTTCTCGGTCGAGGACAGCTCCTCGGTGAGCTGCATCATGTTCTGGTTGGCCTTCAGGTCCGGATAGGCCTCGGCCACCGCCAGCAGGCGGCCGAGCACGCCGTTGAGCTGGCCCTGGCTGGAGGCCAGTTCCGCCATCGCCGACGCGTCGCCCGGGTGCGCCTTGGCCGCGGCCAGGCCGGCCTGCGCCGCCGAACGCGCGGCGACCACCGCCTCGAGGGTCTCGCGCTCATGGGCCATGTAGGCGCGCGCGGTCTCCACCAGGTTGGGGATCAGGTCGAAGCGCCGCTGCAGCTGCACGTCGATCTGGGCGAAGGCGTTCTTCCACGCGTTGCGGCTGGTGACCAGGCCGTTGTAGACCCCCACCGCCCACAGGGCGAGGACCACGACGAGACCCAAAAACACCAACAGGATCAACATAGTGCCCATTCATCTTCTCCTGGTTTGTACATTCCCCGGAAACCGGCGCTAGAATCGGTTGCAGCGGTAGCTTACAGGCATCAAATACATGAAAGACGGGCGCGTGGGGCCGGACCGGCCGCGGGGAATCCGACCGCTGACCTTGGGTGCGCTCGCCCTGATGCTCGCCATGGCGCTGCCGTCGACCGCGCGCACGCCTACCCTTGCGCCGGGGGCGCTGCCGCCGCCGGCCCAGCCGCTTCCGTATCGCACCTACGACGCCACCGCCCGCAAGCCGCTGGCGGCGGATTTCGATGTCGCCCTGTTCGAGGCGATGGCCGAACAGCTGGTCCAGGGCCAGCGCGTGCCAGGCCTGGCGATGGCGATCGTGCACGAGGGCCGCATCCTCAGCGCGCGCGGCTACGGCGTCACCGACGTGGTCCGCCCGCAGCCGGTCGACGCGCACACCGTGTTCCGCCTGGCCTCGCTGTCCAAGGCCTTCGCCGGGACCATGGCCGGCCTGCTGGTCAACGACGGCAGCCTGCGCTGGGACAGCCGCGTGGCCGACTACGTGCCCGGCTTCCAGCTGCAGGATCCGCAGCTCACCCGCCAGGTGACGGTCGCCGACCTGCTCAGCCACCGCGTCGGCCTGAAGGCGCACAACGCCTTCGACCGCGACATCGAGGGCAACGCCGAGTACTACACGGTCTCGCAGAAGCTCGGCAGCGCCGAGCTGGCCTGCGCGCCGGGCGAGTGCTACGCCTACCAGAACGTCGCCTTCAGCCTGATCGGCGACGTGGTCTTCGCCGCCTCCGGCAATTTCTACGAACAGGAAGTCCAGCGGCGCGTGTTCAAGCCGCTGGGCATGAACGACGCCAGCCTCGGCCTGGCCGGGATCGAATCCAGCCCGCGCTGGGCGCGCCCGCACGTGCGCAGCCGCAACGGCTGGGTCTCGCTGAGGCCCAAGCCCACCTACTACCGCCTGCCGCCGGCGGCCGGCGTCAACGCCAGCATCAGCGACATGGCGCAGTGGCTGCTCGCCCATACCGGCCATCGCCCGGACGTGCTGCCGGCGCCGCTGCTGGCCACGCTGCACGCGCCGGTGGTGTCGACCCCGGGCGAGCTGCGTTCCGGCTGGCGCCGCGACCGCGTGCAGGCGGCCAGCTACGCGCTTGGCTGGCGCGTGTTCGACTACGCCGGCGAGGAGCTGGTGTTCCATGCCGGCGCGGTGCAGGGCTACCGCGGCATGACCGCGATGCTGCCGGGCCGCGACCTGGGCATCGCCATCCTCTGGAACAGCGAGAGCTCGCTGCCCAGCGGCCTGCTGCCGACCATCCTCGACCGCGCCCTCGGCCTGCCGCCGGAACGCTGGCTGGACGTGGACGTGGAGTTCGGCGCCGACAACCTGATGGTCGAGCGCAGCACCGAACAGCCGGAAGCCCCGGCCAAGCGCGGCAGCTCCGGCACCACGGCGACCGCTTCGCCGCGCTGACCAGCCAGGCCGCGGGCGCCCTGCCCGCGGACGTTCTTCGCGATCGCTCCTGCACGAACCCCTGGCGGCCGCCCGGTGAAGGGTCGCCAGCGTGCGTCCCGGCGAAACCGGCATGCCGCCCCGGACCCGTCCGCCACGCCGCCGGCGCGTCGCCACAAAAAAGGTTCTTCTCCCAAGTGAGGGAGAGAGGCGCACGGCCGACCCGGCAGACTTGCTGGTGTCGAAGCAACAAACTGGGGCCGGCCGTGGCCGAGTTGGATTGTATGTTCCCGCTGGGAGGCTGGGCGGGATATGGCGTGAGCCGCTGGCATCGCGAGCCGCGCGGCGGCCAACGCTGGCTGGTGATCGAGCTTGATCCGCAGGAGGGCGTGCGGCGTTGCTGCAGCGGCTGCGGCCAGCCCGTGGCGGCGATCCACGACCGCGCGGTGCGGCGGATCCGCGACCTGCCGGTGTTCGAGGAGTCGGTGGAGCTGCGGGTGCAACGGCTGCGCCTG
>NZ_AZVB01000008.1 GCF_000513995.1 Pseudoxanthomonas sp. J35 | reverse complement strand
AACAGTTGTGGCGATATCGCAGCCGCGCCTGGGCGTTACGCGCCTGGAAGCAGTGGAAGCGCCGGGCCCTGCGCAGCGGGCTGGAGCCGCTGAAGATCTTCGTCCGGCGCCTGGAGCCCTACCTGCCCGGCATCCTGGCCCACTGCCGGTGGCCGCTGGGCACCAACCTGGTCGAGGGCATCAACAACAAGATCAAGGTCATCAAGCGCATGGCCTACGGCTTCCGCGATGACGCCTACTTCTTCCTCAAGATCCGGGCGGCCTTCCCCGGAGTTGGGAGATGAACCTTTTTTTTGGTTCTGGCCGGGTCGCCGCCGGCCGCCACGACGAGTAGGCGGCGGCGGGCGACCCGGGCGCAGCGGTCAGCGCGAGAGGCGCTTCTTGCGGGCGGCGAACTGCTCGGCGTCGATCGACTCGACCTTGCCGACCTGGCAGTTCTCGCGCTTGGTCTTGACGATGGTGCCGGTCGCGCACAGGCGGTTGGCGGTGCCGGCGGTGATGATTTCCAGCTTCGAGGTGGTCGGCAGCGAGGCGCAGTCGCCGCGGAAACCGACCAGGTAGTGCTCGTCGCCATCGCGCAGCAGGAAATTCTGGGTGCCGCCCGAGCGGACGATTTCCTGGTTGCCGCCCAGGTCGACGCAGTCGGTGAGGGCGTTGCCATTGGCGGCCGACGCATTGGCAGCGAAGCCGGCGAACATCGCGGCGGCGGCGAGAATGAGCTTCTTGTTCATGGGGAAAGGGTTCTTGGTCCGGTCCGGATTGGACCGCGCACAGGCTATGCGCCGCGCGTCGGCGGCAAATCTGCCTGAGGTGACAATGACCTTGGACACTGCGTCGCAGGTCCCGGTGACTTGCGGCACGCGCTGGCGCCAACCGGCGCAAAGCGCAAGAAAAAAGGCGGCCAGGTGGCCGCCTTTCTTACTACGATCCGGCGCGGTGCGCCAGCCGTCATTTCATGCGGTAGGTGATGCGGCCCTTGGTCAGGTCGTAGGGCGTCATCTCGACCTTCACGCGGTCGCCGGTCAGGATGCGGATGTAGTTCTTGCGCATGCGGCCGGAGATGTGGGCGATGATCTCGTGCCCGTTCTCCAGGCGGACCCGGAAGGTGGTATTGGGCAGCGTCTCGATGACGGTGCCTTCGAACTCGATGGAATCGTCTTTCGACATGCGGTTCCGGTAAGCGCTTCTGGGGCGAAAGCCCGGCATTTTACGCCAGGCTGGCGACAAAGGCAAAAAATGTGTTAACAGGCGCTGGATGGCGCGGCCAGGCCGGCCGCCGCCATGGTGCCGAAAGCCCTGGTCCACGGGCCTTCGCGCCCCGGCTGGCGGACCAGGGTGGCTACCTCGGCCAGGAACCGGGCCCGTGGCCAGGCCTCGGCGCCGAGGGTCTCCAGGTGCGGGTTGGCCACCTGGGCGTCCAGCAGCGGCCAGCCCCATTCGTGCAGGCGCCGCGCCAGCGCCGCCAGGGCGATCTTGGAGCCGCCGGAGCGCGCGCTGAACATGCTCTCGCCGAAGAACATCCGGCCGACCGCGACGCCGTAGATCCCGCCGGCCAGCGCGCCGTCCTCGTCATAGACCTCCACCGAATGGGCGTGGCCCAGCGCATGCAGGCGGCGGTAGGCCTGCTGCATCTCCGGCAGGATCCAGGTGCCGTCCTGGCCGGGGCGGGGGATCGTGGTGCAGCAGGCGACCACCTCCGCGAACGCGGTATCGGCGCGCACCTGCCAGCGGCTGCGGCGCAGTTCACGGCGGAAGCGGCTGGACAGGCGCACGCCGTCGGTGCGGAACACGGTGCGCGGGTCCGGGCTCCACCACAGGATCGGCTGGCCGCGCGAGTACCAGGGGAAGATGCCGTGCCGGTACGCCTGCAGCAGCCGCGGCACGGACAGGTCGCCGCCGATGGCGAGCAGCCCGTCCGGCTCGTCCAGCGCCTGCTCGACGGGAGGGAAGGGCGCGTGCGGGTCGTCCGGCAGTACGAAGGGCAGGCGGTGCATGGCGTCGGATCCGGCGGCTCAGCCCGCCTCGCGGAACGGGCTGTGCCTGGCCAGGGTGGCGGCGTAGCGGCGGGTGGCTTCGCCTTCCTCGGCACACCATTGGCGTAGCGCCGTCCGGAATGCGGGATCGGCGATCCAGTGCCGGCTGCACACGAAGGCAGGGAGGAAGCCGCGGGCGATCTTGTGCTCGCCCTGGGCGCCGGGCTCGAAGCGGGCCAGGCCCTGCTCCAGGCAGTACTCGATGCCCTGGTAGTAGCAGGTCTCGAAGTGCAGCCCCGGCAGCACCGCGTCGCTACCCCAGTAGCGGCCATACAGGGTGCCGGCGCCGCGCAGGCACAGTGCTCCCGCGACGGGTGTCTCGCCAAGATAAGCAAGTATTATCAGTAAGTTGCGCGGAACAGTTCGCGCCAGATGTTCAATGAAATCGCGGGTGAGGGCGGGCGCGTTGCCGTATTCGGCGAAGGTCTGCCGGTAGAAATGGTGGATCGCGTCCAGCTGGGCTTCGGAGGCCTCGTCCCCGTGCAGGCGGCGGAACTCCACGCCGGCACGGGCGACCTTGGCCCGCTCCTGGCGGATGTTCTTGCGGTGGCGGTGGTCCATGGCCGCCAGAAAGGCGTCGAAGCTTTCCCAGCCGCGGTTGCGCCAGTGGTACTGCACGTCGCTGCGCGGCAGCCAGTCTTCGCCGAACAGCGCGTCCTCGGCGTCGGTGTGGAAGTTGACGTGGGCCGAGGGCAGCCCGGCGGCCGCGACGCGTTCGCCGATCGCGGCAAGCAGGGCGCGCCGGGTGGCCTCATCGCGGGCGAGCAGGCGCGGGCCGGTGACCGGGGAGTAGGGCACCGCGAACAGCCACTTGGGGAAGTAGTCCATGCCGTGCCGTGCGTAGGCATGGGCCCAGGCATGGTCGAACACGAACTCGCCGTGGGAGTTGGTCTTCAGGTAACCCGGCGCCGCGGCGGCCAGCCTATCGCCGTCCCACAGGGTGAGATGACGCGGCGTCCAGCCCCAGTCGCGGCGCAGGCAGCCGTACCGCTCCAGACCTTCGAGGAACGCGTAGGAGACGAACGGGTTGCCGCCGTCGTGCAGGGCGTCCCACTGCGGCGCTTCGATCGACGCCAGCGCGTCCAGTTCGCGGACCTGCAGGCTCACGGCCCTGCCCTCATCGCGGTGTCCGGCCCCGGTGCCGGGGTGCGGAAGCGCCTGCCGCGGCGCCAGGCTGCCGCCGCGGCCGGGCAGGCATCAGGCGCCCTTGTCGAGGTAGCGCTCGGCGTCCAGCGCAGCCATGCAGCCGAAGCCGGCGGAGGTGATCGCCTGGCGGTAGTGCTGGTCGGCCACGTCGCCGGCGGCGAACACGCCCTCGACCGAGGTCTGGGTGGCGTTGCCGCCCAGGCCCGAGCGGATTTCCAGGTAGCCGTTGTTCATCGCCAGCTGGCCTTCGAACAGGCTGGTGTTGGGATGGTGGCCGATGGCGACGAAGAAGCCGTGGCACGGGATCTCGCGGGTGCTGCCGTCGAGCGCCGACTTCACCCGCACGCCGGTGACGCCGGCGTCGTTGCCGAGCACCTCGTCGACGGTGTGGTGCCAGACCGGCTCGATCTTGCCGGCCTCGACCTTGGCGAACAGCTTGTCCTGCATGATCTTCTCCGCGCGCAGGGTGTCGCGGCGGTGGACCAGGTAGACCTTGCGGGCGATGTTGGACAGGTACAGCGCCTCTTCCACGGCGGTGTTGCCGCCGCCGACCACGACCACGTCCTGGTCCTTGTAGAAGAAGCCGTCGCAGGTGGCGCAGGCGGACACGCCGCGGCCCTTGAACTTCTCCTCCGAGGGGATGCCCAGGTACTTGGCGGTGGCGCCGGTGGCGATGATCAGGGCGTCGCAGGTGTAGGTGCCGTTGTCGCCGACCAGGGTGAACGGCTTCTTCGACAGGTCGGCGGTGTGGATGTGGTCGAACACGACCTCGGTGTCGAAGCGCTCGGCATGGGCCTGCATGCGCGCCATCAGGTCCGGGCCCATCAGGCCATGGGCGTCGCCCGGCCAGTTGTCGACCTCAGTGGTGGTCATCAGCTGCCCGCCCACCTGCAGGCCGGTGATCACCACCGGCTTGAGGTTGGCGCGGGCCGCGTAGACGGCGGCGGTCCAGCCGGCGGGGCCGGAACCGAGGATGAGCAGGCGCGAGTGCTTGGTGGAGGTCATGCAATCCAAAGGGGGTCAGAAGGCAGCGCATAGAGTGGCGGCCGTACGGGGGCGAATCAAGGCGAACATCCGGACACTGCGTCGTCGGCGCAGGCATGCGCGGTCGCCATGCGGCGCTTCGGAACGCGGGTATGCGCCGCGTCCGCGGGCCGGTAGGATGGGCCGGCAAGCCTTGGGGCAGGGGAGCCCGGCCAGCGCGGACAGCGCTAGGCAATAGTGGACAGAAGCATTTAAGATCAAGGCCTAACATCGCATTCTGCGAGCAACTTCCAGAACCGGAACCCCGTGGCCAAGGCATTGACGGAACGCAGCAAGTCCAGCCGTGGCGCAGCTCCACGCGCCGACGCTTCCGCCGCCGGCGCGCGCCGGCAACGGTTGTGGCGCGACCTGGCGCTGATCGTGATCGCGCCGCTGCTGCTGTACCTGCTGGCCTGCCTGGCCAGTTATTCGCCGGACGATCCGGGCTGGTCGCACAGCGGCAGCCTGACCGCGCCGGTGCAGAACCTGGGCGGCTTCGCCGGCGCGTATATCGCCGACGTGCTGATCCAGCTGTTCGGATACGCCGCCTTCGTGCTGCCGGTGATCCTCGGTGCGGTCGCCTGGATCGCGCTGTTCGGCCTGGGCGAGGAGGATGAGCTCGGGCCGGCGCTGCGCCTGGTCGGCATCGTCGGCTTCCTGATCTCGCTGACCGGCCTGCTGCACCTGCGCCACATCGGCGCGCTCAGCGTGGGCGACCCGGGCCAGGCCGGCGGCGTGATCGGCCAGCTGGTCGGCAAGTCGCTGGCCACCGGCTTCGGCGAGCTGGGCGGCAACATGTTCCTGGTCGTGCTGCTGCTGGTCTCGGTCACCCTGGCCACCGGGCTGTCCTGGTTCTGGGTGATGGAGAAGATCGGCGCCTTCGTGCTGGCGCTGCCGGACCTGGTCCGGCGCAAGACCCAGCAGGCCGAGCAGTGGAAGCGCACCCGCGACCTGCGCGAGGAGCGCGAGGAAACGCGCAAGACCGAGGCGGTGCGCCAGGCGCGCCGCGAGCCGGTGAAGATCGAGCCGCCGGCCGCGCCGGTGGTGGAGAAGAGCGAGCGCGCCAAGCGCGAGACCCAGATCCCGCTGTTCCACGGCGCCGGCGCCACGGCCGACGGCCTGCCGCCGCTGGCCCTGCTCGACGAGCCCAAGCCGCAGGCGCGCGGCTACTCGGAGGAGACCCTCGAGGCGCTGTCGCGGCAGATCGAGTTCAAGCTCAAGGACTTCCGCATCGAGGTGCAGGTGGTCGGCGCCTACCCGGGCCCGGTGATCACCCGCTTCGAGCTGGAGCCGGCACCGGGCGTCAAGGTCAGCCAGATCAGCTCGCTGGACAAGGACATCGCCCGCGGCCTGTCGGTGAAGTCGGTGCGCGTGGTCGACGTGATCCCGGGCAAGTCGGTGATCGGCCTGGAGATTCCCAACACCAGCCGGGAAATGATCTTCCTCTCCGAGCTGCTGCGCTCGAAGGAGTACGACAAGTCCGCCAGCGTGCTGACCCTGGCCCTGGGCAAGGACATCGCCGGCCGTCCGACCGTGGCCGACCTGGCGCGCATGCCGCACCTGCTGGTCGCCGGCACCACCGGTTCGGGCAAGTCGGTGGCGGTCAACGCCATGGTCCTGAGCCTGCTGTACAAGGCCACGCCGAAAGAACTGCGGATGCTGATGATCGATCCGAAGATGCTCGAGCTGAGCGTCTACCAGGACATCCCGCACCTGCTGGCGCCGGTGGTCACCGACATGAAGGAGGCCGCCAACGGCCTGCGCTGGTGCGTGGCGGAGATGGAGCGCCGCTACAAGCTGATGAGCGCCGTGGGCGTGCGCAACCTGGCCGGCTTCAACAAGAAGGTCAAGGACGCCCAGGACGCCGGCCAGCCGCTGATGGATCCGCTGTTCCGGCCGAACCCGGAACTGGGCGAGGCGCCGCGCCCACTGGAACCGCTGCCGTTCATCGTCATCTTCATCGACGAATTCGCCGACATGATGATGATCGTCGGCAAGAAGGTCGAGGAGCTGATCGCACGCCTGGCGCAGAAGGCCCGCGCTGCCGGCATCCACCTGATCCTGGCCACCCAGCGTCCGTCGGTGGACGTCATCACCGGCCTGATCAAGGCCAATATCCCGACCCGCATCGCCTTCCAGGTTTCGAGCAAGATCGACTCGCGCACGATCCTGGACCAGTCCGGCGCCGAGACCCTGCTCGGCCATGGCGACATGCTCTACCTGCCGCCGGGCACGGCGATGCCCGAGCGCATCCACGGCGCCTTCGTCAGCGACGACGAGGTGCACCGGGTCGTCGAGCACCTCAAGGCCAGCGGCCGCGCCGACTACATCGAGGGCGTGCTGGACGAGGTCCAGACCCTGGGCGACGGCGTGGTGGTCGGCGCCACCGGGCTGCCCGAGACCAGCGCCGGCGGCGACGAATCCGACCCGCTGTACGACGAGGCGGTGCGGATCGTCACCGAGACCCGCCGCGCCTCGATTTCCGGCGTGCAGCGCCGGCTGAAGATCGGTTACAACCGCGCCGCACGACTGATCGAAGCGATGGAAGCGGCCGGCGTGGTCAGCGGGCCGGAGCACAACGGCGACCGCAGCGTGCTGGCTCCGCCGCCGCCGCGCGACTGAGCGAGGGCGGGCGCCCGGCGGCATCGACGCCTGTTCAGGTTTCCTGTCGCACACTCCCGCCATCCGATCACGACTCCGGTCATCCCCATGCATCGCACTCCGCGCAACGCCTTCCGTCTCGTTCTCGGCCTGGGGCTGGGCCTGCTGCTGGCCGGCAACGCCAGCGCTGGCGCCCGCGACGAACTGGTCCGCTTCACCAGCGGCCTCAAGGGCCTGGAAGGGCAGTTCAGCCAGCAGGTGTTCGACGCCAACGGCAGGGCCAGGGAGAAGAGCAGCGGCAAGGTCGCCGTGTCCGCGCCGCGGCTGTTCCGCTGGGAGTACACGAAGCCGTTCGCCCAGCTGATCGTCGCCGACGGGCAGAAGGTCTGGATCTACGAGCCGGACCTGGAGCAGGCCACGGTCAAGCCGCAGGGCGAGGAGGAGCGCAACAGCCCGCTGGTGGCGCTGTTCGACCCGGCACGCCTGGACAGGCAGTTCGACGTCAGCGAGGAAGCCACCGCCAGCGATGGCCTGCAGTGGCTGACCCTGACCCCGAAGGTCGACGCCGAGACCAACTTCCAGATGGCGCGCCTCGGGTTCGATGCGCAGGGCCTGGCGCGGATGCAGGTGCTGGACCTGGTCGGCCAGAAGACCGAGATCAGCTTCCAGGGCTGGAAGCGCAACCCGGCCTTCACCGCCGGCACGTTCAAGTTCACCCCGGGCCCGGGCGTGGATGTGGTCGGGGAATGATCGACGGCGCCGCGGTCGCGGCCTGCGCGATCGCAGGCGCTAGGATGGTGGCATGAGCCGTCCGCGCCGCGCCGCTGCCGCCGATACCGACCTGCTATCCGCCGACTCCGCCCGGCAGGAGGCGATGCGCCCGCTGGCCGAGCGCATGCGCCCGCGCACCCTGGACGAGATGGTCGGCCAGCGCCGGCTGCTGGCGCCGGGTTCGGCGCTGCGCCGCGCGGTCGAATCCGGGCGCGTGCATTCGATGATCCTGTGGGGGCCGCCGGGCTGCGGCAAGACCACGCTCTCGCTGCTGCTGGCGCAGTACGCCGACGCCGATTTACGCGCGATCTCGGCGGTGCTCTCCGGCCTGCCGGAGGTGCGCCAGGTGCTGGCCGAGGCCGCGCAGCGCTTCGCCGAAGGGCGCCGCACCGTGCTGTTCGTGGACGAGGTGCACCGCTTCAACAAGACCCAGCAGGACGCGTTCCTGCCGCACATCGAGCGCGGCAGCATCGTGTTCGTCGGCGCCACCACCGAGAACCCCTCGTTCGAACTGAACTCGGCGCTGCTGTCGCGCTGCCGCGTGCACGTGATGGAGGCGGTGTCGGTGGACGACATCACCGCCGCGCTGCAGCGGGCGCTGGCCGACGAAGAGCGCGGCCTGGGCGGGCAGGGCATCGCCGTCGAGGCGCCGCTGCTGCGCGAGATCGCGTCGGCCGCCGACGGCGACGTGCGTCGCGCCCTGACCCTGCTGGAGATCGCCGCCGAGCTGGCCCTGGACGAGGGCGGCCAGGTCACCGAGCAGACCCTGCTGCAGGTGCTGGCCGACCGCACCCGCCGCTTCGACAAGGACGGCGAACAGTTCTACGACCAGATCTCGGCGCTGCACAAGTCGATCCGCAGCTCCAATCCCGATGCGGCCGTTTACTGGCTGGCGCGCATGCTCGACGGCGGCTGCGATCCGTCCTACCTGGCGCGCCGGCTCACCCGCATGGCGGTCGAGGACATCGGCCTGGCCGACCCGCGCGCGCTGCAGATGTCGGTCGATGCCTGGGATACCTACGAGCGCCTGGGCAGCCCGGAAGGCGACCTGGCCCTGGCCCAGGTCGCGATCTACCTGGCCAGCACGGCCAAGTCCAACGCCGCCTACGCCGCCTGGAATGCCGCGCGCGCCGACGTGCACAGGTACGGCACCGCAGAGGTGCCGATGCACCTGCGCAACGCGCCGACGAAGCTGATGAAGCAGCTCGGCTACAACAAGGGCTACCAGTACGACCACGACGCCGCCGGCGGCGTGGCGCTGGACCAGACCGGCTTCCCCGATGCGATGGGCGAGCGGGTCTACTACGAACCGGTCGAGCGCGGGCTGGAGATCAAGCTCAAGGAAAAGCTCGACCGGCTGCGGGCCGCGCGCGCCGAAGCGCGCCGGGGCAAGGGCTGAGCGGCGCGTCACGCGGCGTGCGCAAGGGGCAGGGCAGTGGAGATGGTGCGTTCCTTCATCGCGGTAGGCGCCGGCGCGGCGATCGGCGCGTGGATGCGCTGGGGCCTGTCGGTGTGGCTCAACCCTGCGCGCTCGCCGGTGCCGCTGGGCACGCTGGCCGCCAACCTGATCGGCGGTTACGCGATCGGCCTGGCGATGGGCTGGATCGCCTCGCGGCCGGGCCTGGCGCCGGAATGGCGCCTGTTCGTGGTCGCCGGCCTGCTGGGCGGGCTGACCACCTTCTCCACGTTCTCGGCGGAGATCGTCCAGCAGCTGGTGCGCCAGCAGTACGGCAGTGCGCTGTCCGGCGTGGCCCTGCACCTGGGCGGTTCGCTGCTGCTGACCCTGCTCGGCCTGTACACCTGGCGGGTGCTGAGGTTCGGCGCCTGAGGACGCTTTCCGCACGCTGAAGCAGCCCTGGCCGCCACGACGGCGTACTAACGCCGGCGGTGTCAGGGTCGCACCACCTTGAGTTACGTGAACCGTTGCATGCGCCTGAACCTGCTCCCCGCCGTCCTGCTGTGCTCCCTGCTGTCGCTGCCTGGCCCTGCCGCATCGCAGGAAATCACCCGCAACATGCCGGTGCCGGTGTTGGACCTGGGGCGCTATGCCGGCCAGTGGTACCAGGTCGCGCACCTGCCGTTCTTCTTCCAGCGCAAGTGCGTCAGCGACACCACGGCCCGCTACACGCTGCAGGAAGACGGCAACATCGAGGTGCTCAACGCCTGCACCACCGCGAAGGGCAAGCGCATGGAAGCGCTGGGCGTGGCCGAGCCGGTGCCGGGCAACCCGGGTTCGCTGCGGGTGACCTTCGCGCCGAAATGGACCACGTGGCTGCCGATGACCTGGGCGCCGTACTGGGTGCTCGCCGTCGACCCGGACTACCAGTGGGCGGTGGTGGGCGGCCCGGACCGCGACCATCTGTGGATCCTGGCGCGCGAACCGGAGATGGATGCGCAGCTCTATGCCAGGCTGGTCGAACAGCTGGGCGCCCTGGGTTATCCCGTCGACGAGCTGGTACGCGAGGCGCATACCCTGGGATCGCCCTGAGGGCGCACACGCGGCCTTTGCCGCAACCGCAAGAGGAGAAGCACGATGCGCACGTCACTCTCCGCCTTCCCGCCGATCCTCGCAGGCGCCATTTGCCTGGCCCTGGCCGCGTGCGGCCGCGACCAGGAGGCTCCGGTTCCAGGGGAGCAGGGCGTTACCGCGCCTGCCGCGCCAGTGGACGCGAGCGCCGCCGCCGGCGAACGCACGCCTTCGCTGCAGGACGAACTGGTCCTGCTCACCAACGAACCGTTCTGGCAGGCGCGCACCGATGGACCGGAGCTGGCGTTGAGCGGCATCGAAGGCCAGCGGCAACTGGACGTGGTCAGCAGCGTGCTCACCGAAGGCACGCGCACCGTCGTGGCCAACGATGCCTCTGGCAAGGTCGAGCTCCGCGTGACCGAGGAACCGTGCCAGGACTCGATGGCGGGCGCGTCGTTCCCGTTCACCGGCACGCTGGTCATCGACGGCGGCGCGCCGATCCAGGGTTGCGCGCGTCCGGCGTGGATGCCGCCGCCGGGCGAGCCGGACTGAGCCGGCTGCCAGCCGTACGCAGGCGTCGGTTAAAATGCGCGGCCCCATAGAACGGACCGCCACGCATGGCCGATTTCCCCGCCTGCCCGCAATGCGGGCTTGAGAATGTCTACGCCGATGGCGCGCTCTGGATCTGCCCGGAATGCGGCCACGAATGGTCCTCCGTGGCCGAGGCGGCTGAAGGCGGCGTGGTGGTGCGCGACAGCAACGGCAACGTGCTGTCCGCCGGCGATTCGGTGGTCGTGATCAAGGACCTCAAGGTCAAGGGCTCTTCGATCCCGCTCAAGCAGGGCACGGTGATCCGCAACATCCGCCTGGTCGAGGACGACCCCGAGCACATCGAGGGCAACTCGGACAAGATCAAGGGCCTGGTGCTCAAGACCATCTTCCTGCGCAAGGCCTGAAGGCCCCGGCCGCGCCCGGGCGCGGCCGCGCAGCGCCAGGTCGAGCCGGTCGACCACGATCCCCGGTCCGCGTTGTCGCTCCGGCCAGTGACGTACCGCCATGCCTGAAGGTGGCGGCCGCAACGCCGGGCGTTGGCGCCTTGGCCGGAAGGCGTGCCGGGCGGCCCCCCGACTTTCATCATGGGCGCCAGTACGGGGCCCGGTGCTTCAATCCCGTCGATAGGGCGGCCCGCCTGGGGCTGATCCCGCAGACAGGAGAGACCCATGCGCACCACCCGTCGTGACCTGCTCCGTATCGGCGCGCTGGCCGCCGCCAGCGCCGCGCTGCCGTCGTGGGCGCCGATCGCCCGCGCCGCGCGTCCGCTGCGCATCCTGATCCTCGGCGGCACCGGCTTCACCGGCCCGTTCCAGGTCCAGTACGCGCTGGCCCGCGGCCACCAGGTCACGCTGTTCAACCGCGGCAAGCGGCCTTCGCCGGAATGGCCGGGCGAGGTCGAGCAGCTGCACGGCGACCGCGAGACCGGCGACCTGTCCGCGCTCAAGGGCCGCGCCTGGGACGTGTGTATCGACAACCCGACCAGCCTGCCGTCGTGGGTGCGCGACGCCGGCCAGGTGCTGGCCGGCAACGTCGGCCACTACCTGTTCATCTCGACCATCTCGGTCTACGCCGACGGCAGCAAGCCGGGCATCGACGAGGACGCGCCGCTGGCCCAGTATCGCGGCAAGGACGCGATGGCCGAGACCCGGCAGACCCTGATCGCCGACATGGAGAACCTGTACGGTCCGCTCAAGGCGCTGAGCGAGGCCGAGGCGTTCCGCCAGTTCGGCAAGGCGGTGACCATCGTGCGTCCGGGCTACATCGTCGGCCCGCGCGACGAGACCGACCGCTTCACCTACTGGCCGCACCGCGTGGCGCAGGGCGGCGAGATGCTGGTGCCCGGCGACGGCAAGGATCCGATCCAGGTGATCGACGGCCGCGACCTGGGCGAGTGGATGATCCGCCTGGCCGAGAACCGCACCTTCGGCACCTTCAACGCCTGCGGCCCGCGCGACGCGCTGACCATGGACGCGATGCTCGAGGCCAGCCGCAAGGCCACCGGCGGGCAGCCGCGCTTTACCCATGTCGACAGCGCCTTCGTCGAGGAGAAGCAGATCGAGCTGCCGATCTGGGTGCCGCGCAACGAGGGCCCTTACGGTGGGTACGGCCAGGTCAGCAACGCACGCGCCGTTGCCGCCGGCCTGACCTTCCGTCCGCTGGAGACCACCATCGCCGACCTGATGGACTGGTTCGGCAAGCTGCCGGCCGAACGCCAGGCCAAGCTGCGCGCAGGCATCAGCCGCGAGCGCGAGGCCGAGCTGTTGGCCGCGTGGCACCAGCGCGGCACGCGTACCGGGCGGGCCTGAGCTTCGTCATGGCCGGCGTGCGGGGTGAACCGCGCGCCGGCATCCGTCCGGCCGTCGCAACCGGCCGTGGCTCCTTCACGGCGGATCGCCATCCGTCCCGCTAGCGTCACGGCATCGCGACCTGCGATCCAACGCCAGCGAGGAAGGACATGGCCACCGCCACCGAGAAGCGCGAACAACTGCGTGGCCTGATCAAGGGCATCGACATCGCGATGTTCACCACCTGGGGCGAGGACGGCTTCCCGGTGAGTCGGCCACTGAGCACCCAGGAGGCCGAGTTCGACGGCAAGGTGCTGTGGTTCTTCACCCGCCGCTCCAGCGCCAAGGTCGACGAGATCCGGCGCAACCCGAAGGTCAACGTCGCCTACGCCTCGAAGGAGCGCAACGTCTACCTGTCGGTGGCCGGCACCGCCGAGGCGATCGACGAGCAGGCGCTGATCGATGCCTACTGGAACGACGCGATGAAGGCGTTCTTCCCGGGCGGGCGCACCGATCCGGACCTGGCCCTCATCAAGGTCACCGTGCACACGGTCGAATACTGGGACGGTCCGTCGACCCTGCTGGGCAAGGCCATCGCCTTCGTCGTCTCGCGGGTGCGCAAGGACGATTCGGCCATGGGCGACAGCGGCCAGCTGCGGATGGCACCGGCGAAGAAGGCGGACAGCCGCAGCCGGGCAGGGAAGGCGGGAGGGGCGCGGAAGGCGACCGCAAAGAAGGCCGCCATCGCCAAGGCCGCGCGCAAGGCTCCGGCGAAAGCAGCGAAGAAGGCGTCCACCGGCACGGTCCGCGCGACAACCCGTACCTCGGGTGGTCGCAAGGTCGCCGGCGACGGTCCGGCGCGCGGTCCAGGGAAGACGGCCGCTGGCGGAAAGGCACGCAAGGCCGGGACGGGAAGCCGTTCCGGACGGAGCAGGGCAGGTTGAAACCCCCTCCCGGCGGCCACATGCTGTCAGGGAGAGTGAGGGCTGGAGGACGGACATGGCGACAGGCTGGGCAGGCGACGGCGCGGTCAACGACCAGATCGACGCGACGGTGAAGGACGCGGTGGAACGCGCGCGCCGGCAGCTGCCGCAGGGGCCGGGGCTGGAGCGATGCGAGGAATGCGACGCGCCGATCCCGCTGGCACGGCGCCGGGCCATGCCCGGGGTGCGCCTGTGCGTGCCCTGCCAGGAAGCGCACGACGAGGAGGCCTCGTTCAGCGCCTACAACCGCCGCGGCAGCAAGGACAGCCAGCTGCGCTGAGTGCCCGATCCGGCTTCGCGCTCAGCGGCTCTCCTGCGAGGCCGCGTTGGCGGCCGGCGTATCCAGCCACTTCGCTGGAACCGTGGTCCCGCGCCAGCGCCGCACGGTGCGCTGGAAGAACATGCTGTTGGGCACCTGCAGCACGCTTCCGGCGTCCCTGGCGTCGGGACCGACTTCCTGCAGCGTGCTGTAGATCAGGTTGATGTCCACGACCCGGCCCTTGAGCCCGGGCTTCTCGCCGTTCTCCAGCACCTCGACGTAGTCGCTGAGGCGGAACAGCCGGGTGCTGAATATCAGCACCGCGCAGAAGATGTTCGACAGCACGCTCCACGCGGCGAAGAACGCCACCGCGCCGACGGCGGCGAAACTGGTGAAGGCGGTCCACAGCACCGTCCCGGACACGCCCAGGCGATCCAGAACCAGGAGCACCGCGCCGAAGCTGATCAACGTCGCCGATACGCGGCGCATCACCGTGGCCATTTCCCGCGGCAGGCCACGGGTGTTGCCCAGGCGGACGACCAGGGAGCGCACCAGGCGCTGCAGCAGCCATGCGCCCAACAGCACCAGCACGACCTCGCCGACCGGCACGATCACGTCCAGCCAGTCACGTATCCAGGTGGGCAACGCCTGCTTCATCCGTCCTCGTCCCGTCGTTCCCGCGGCGTTGGCGCCGCTTGGCTGGCATTCTAAGGGCGAGTGGGCGGTCCATGCCCGGGTAGCGAAGCATGGGCAGTGGAGTCAGGAGTCGCCCCGGAGGAGGGCAGGGTCAGCCGACGGGCGCGGCAACGACGTGGATCGTGGTGCCGTCCAGTTCGACGCGCTGGCCCTCGCGGATCTTGCAGGTCTTGCGCCACTCGACCTCGCCATCCACACGGACCAGGCCCGCGGCGACCAGCTGCTTGCCGGCGCCGCCGCTGTCGCACAGCCCGGCCAGCTTGAGCAGCTGGTTGAGTTCGACGTAGTCGCCTTCCAGTTCGAACTCGAGCGTATCGGTCATCCCTGTCCTCAGTGTTGCAGCCGGGTCGAGGCCTGTTCGCGCCAGCGCCGCAGGCTGTCCAGCTTCTGCTTGTACACGCTGCGCACCTTGTCGTTGTCGCCGAGGTTGAGTGCGCGGCCCAGTTCGCGCTGGGCCGCGCCCAGGTCGCCGGAGAGAAAATACACGCGTGCCAGCCCGAAGTGGAACTGGTGTTCCTCGCCCTGCAGCGCGATCGCGCGCCGGTAGCGGGTGATCGCGCACTCGTAGTTGGCGTTGTGCTCGCATTCCAGGGCCAGCATGAACTGGTGGAACGGATCGGTGCGCTGCACCCGGTCCAGCCGCCACTCGTAACGGCGCTGCTGGCGTTCGTCGCCGGTGCGGCGGTACAGCGAGACCAGGTTGCTCAGCGTGGCCGCGTGTTCGCGCTTGTGCCGCAGGCCGGTCAGGTACGCGTGCTCGGCGGCCCTGGCGTCGCCCATGCGCAGCAGCAGCACGCCGTAGTTGTTCCAGGCCGGGACGAATTCCGGGTCGTCCTGCAGGGCGGCCAGCAGGGCGAGACGGGCGGAGGCCAGGTCGCCGTCGGCCATCAGCTCGGCGCCGCGGTTGTTGTGGAAATGGGCCAGGGCGCGGCGGTCGTCGACCCCGAACGGACGGTTGCGCGCCGCCAGGATGTTGGTGTCCACGTCCACCACCTGCCATTGCGCGCCGGTGCGCACGCCGACGTTGACGTGGTTGGCGTTGTAGATCACCCCTTCGTCCTGGTACCAGGCCAGCACTTCGCCCACTTCCTGGACCTGCGCATCCAGCCCGGCCTCGCGCGCCAGGGCCACGAACAGCAGGGTGAAGGACAGGCAGTTGGCCTTGCGGTCCCGGTACACCTCGGAGACGGTGCGGGTGTAGTCGTTGTCGTAAACCAGGGCCAGACCGTCGTCGCCGAACACGTAGGCCGCCAGCAGGTCCAGCTTGCGGCTGCGCGAACCGCCGCCGGGTTCGACGACGCGTTTGCGGACCTCGGCGCGCAGTTCTTCCGGCACCGCCATGACCTGTTCCATGGTCAACGGCGCGATGGGCGTGACGGGTACGGAGGGGATATCGGTGATGTCGGGCAAGGGCGAGGCCGGCGAGGTCGGGGCCAGCGCCAGGGTCGCCGCGAGGGTCAGGCTTGCGAACATGGCAACCTCCCGAATGCCTGTCTGCACCGCCAGTCTATGCCGCTTGCCTCGCTGCTGGCTGAAGGCCGGCAGTGCCGCGTACCCCATTGGTCGGAAGCGCAACTTCGGGCAATTCCGCGCGCGCCCTGGCCGGCGCCGGTTCGTGGCGCAACCGCGTGGGACACCGGCGTCCGGGGCAGGGAATCGGAGGCACGCCGGAACCGCCGGAGCGCGGCGTTGTATGCTGCGCTCGCTATCGCATCCCTATTCAGGAGTTACCCATGATCCAGCGTTTCGAGGTTGGCCCGCGCCTGTCGGAGATGGCCATCCACAACGGCGTGGCCTATCTGGCCGGCCAGGTGCCGGAGGACCCGACCAAGGACATCGTCGGCCAGACCCGCGAGGTGCTGGAAGCGATCGACGCGCTGCTGGCCCAGGCGGGCACCGACAAATCGAAGATCCTGCGCGCGGAGATCTTCCTGGCCGACATCGCCGACTTCCAGGGCATGAACCACGCCTGGGACGAGTGGGTGGTTCCGGGCCACACGCCACCCCGCGCCACCGTGCAGGCCAGGCTGGCGCGCCCGGAATGGAAGGTCGAGATCGTGGTGACGGCGGCGATCTGACCGCTGGGGTGCATCTGGCGGCCGGTCGCCGGCAGGCTCTTGCCACGTAGGCCGGGGGCCAACGGATTACGTGCGCCCGGCGAGGTCCGGGCGCGGGTCATTCCGGCGGACGCGCTACTGCAATCGCGCTTGCGCTCGCGGCAAGCGCGGCGGGGCTAGTGGTTGGAGCGCTATTCCCGGCGTGTCCGCTGGAGCCAGCGCACCAGATGCCGGTGCGGACGGACCCGGGTGGGGATGCTCGTCCAGGGCAGGCAGATCTCGATCTCCGTGCCTGAGCCTTCGCGGCTCCAGATGCGCAGGCGGGCACCCATCTTCCCGGCCCGTTCCTGCATGCCGGTGACGCCCCAATGTCCGGCGCGCGCGCGTTCCTGCAAGCGCCCGGAATCGCATCCCGGGGACCGCCGACAGGTCTGCACCAATCGCTGCCAGGGATTCCAGCAGAGCCCCGGGGCGGTAGTGCGGCAGGCGAAGGTCCATGACCCGGTCCCTGCCTTATGCAGCCGGAGCGTCAGGCCCTGCACGCCCTGCAGCAGGGTGTCGTGCAGTTCACGGGCGATGCGCTCGCGTTCCTGGTGCTGTACCTCGAGCCGCGCCAGCAGCCGCGAGGCCAGGTACCGGACCCTCGCACGATAGGCGACCCACAGCAATGCGATGGCGACAAGCGCGCAGAAGGCCATGAACTGCCAGGTCTGGTGCAGCGCGGGCGGTATCTCGAAATGGATGCTCGCCGGCTCGCTCCATGGCCCATCGCCGTAGGCGGCCGCCAGCTCGAACCCGTATCGCCCCGGAGGAAGCCCGCGATGTAGGTGGCCTCGCGCGAACCCCCGGGATGATGTCAGTCGTCGTCGTAGCCATGGAGGCGATAACGGAACTGCAGGATCTCGGGCGCCTTGAGTCCCGGCGCGGTATAGGCGATGGCGACCCGGCGCACCTGCGCGGGCAGGACCGGTTCTGGACCGGCCAGTGGCGCGTTGTCATCGCCGAGCAGCGAGACGATCTGGGGCGCGGGGGGCGCCAGTCCGGCGGCGACGCGGTGGGGGTCTGCCCGGCGTACGCCTGCACTGGTGGCAATCCAGATGCTTCCGTCAGCGCCGGACAGCGCGGTCGGTAGCGGGCGCAGCTGCCAGGAGTCGTCGGCCATCGGCTCGGTGGGCCCGAGCCGCTTCGGGGTGACCAGGTAAGCCGGATCGCGAAGGAACCCCGCGAGCTGCCCGGCCTCGATACGGAAAAGCCCGTCGTCCACATGCAGAGTTCGCCGGTCACCGTCTCGACCAGCCCGTGGAGGCCCCTGATGTCGCGGTATCCGAACCAGGGATGACCTGCGCGGTCGAGCACGGCGCGTACCGGCATCTTCTGCGAGGGCAGGGGGCCTTGCACCGGCTCCCGCGACCAGCGACCTGCCTGCCAGCGGTACAGGCCTTCATCGTGCAGGGAAGCCCACAACCTTCCCTTGCCGTCGTCCACCAGCGCACGCACGACGCTGTTCGATGCGATGCCCGGGGGCAGGCCGGTCACGGGTTCGACTCTGCTGCCACGGGTTTTCCAGAAGCCCGTTGGCCCGGCCAGCCAGACGTCGCCTTGCGGATTGCGGTGGGCCACGGTGACCGGGGGCGGCACCTGCGAGCTCACCCGTCCTGCCTGCGTCAGGCGCATCGCATTCCGGCTCATCGAGCCGGCCCACACCGCGCCTTCGGAGTCCACGGCCAACGCGAAGTTGTAGGCGGCCGCCGGAAAGCCGACCTTGGCCAGCTCGGGTTGGCGAAAGCGGCCCAGTCCCGCATTGGTTCCGAACCACAGGTTGCCTTCGCGATCCCTGAGCGCAGCCCCCACCACCTCGCCACTCAGCCCCTCGGCGCTGCCGAAGAGAGTCGAGTCCGCATCGGCAACGTTGCCGCCGGGCGAGGGGACATACCGGATGCCGTCACCGGTCGTGCCGATCCAGAGTCCGCCATCCAGGTCGAAGACCATCGTGGACAATGGGCTGGGATAAGCGCTCATCGACGCCCTCCCGGCAGCGCTGGAAGCACAACGCCCTCCGGTACGCCGTGCGCGACTCCGAAAGACGTCACCTGTCCGTTCTCAAGCCTGGCCAGGCCGCCGCGGCGCAGGCCGGCCCAGAGCGAGCCGTCGGGATGTGCCGCCAGCGCCATCACCCGCGGAAACGGCTCGCCATCGTTCGAGCGGACCGGCTCGAAGGTCATGCCATCAAACCGGAACAGGGTGTGGCCGCTTGCAAGCCACAGGAAACCGTCCCTGGTCTGGGCCAGCTCCGAAACCTGGCCAGGCAGTCCGCGCCTGGCCGTCCACTCGGCATGTTCGAACCCGGAAAGGTCCCGGTCGTCCTTTGCCGCGACAGCCAGCGGCCACGCCGAGGCATGCAATGCCATTACCAGGGCGGCACAACGGTGCAAGGCAGGACGCGGGCAAAGCCGCGGCATCCTTGGAGCCGTCTGTGCTGGCATGGATCCCGGTCCCATAGGCGCCGACAATCAGGCAGCGAGTCTGATGTCGAACGAACCCCGTGGATGGAGGCGGGCGCCCGGATGGGCCGCACGAAGCCCCAAGCCCGACGCCGTACGAGTGTCGGTAACCCCTTAACCATGTCGCAGAAGATCATTTCACCGTAACCAATTGAATTGTAAGGATCCTTTGGTGCGATCTCAGGAGCGCCTCGCGCCTGCACGTTTGGGAAGCGACGCGGTTAAGGGCCATGACCGGACTGCGCGCCATGGCTACGGATCAATCACCCCTTCAAAGGGTTAAGGATGCGTCAAACACGCCAGACAGCGCGTTCGACCACGGGCGGGAGCCTGCTCAATCCTGGCGACAACTCATCTGGACGCTCGCGCATCAGTTCCCATGCTGCGATCCAAAGGCTTGCGCGCCGGATCGACGGATCGGCGATCTCCCGGTACCCGTCCCATCGCAGCTTTTTGACCGGTTCTTGGTGGTGCGAAGGACCGTGGACGTACATCGCGAGGTTCCCGCTGGTCTGGATGCACTTCGTTAAAGGGATGTCCCTGACTTTGTTCATGTTGAAGCTGACGGCGATGAGCAGCTGGCGCGCGGCATGAGGATTACCGGCCAGGTTTGCGGGCCAGGGAGCGCCCTCATACAAGCTGCGCTCGAGGCTTTCCCCAAATGACGCAATCAACTCAAGAATCCGCTGCTCGTGAGCGGTCAGGTCGGGGAGTTGGAACTCGCGGACCTGGGGCCAGCTAGTCCACTGCTCTGGGCAGAGAAGGAGCGGGAATCCATGAACCGCGCACCGGGTGCGAAGAACCCGCCTCCACCCGCGACGGAACCATAGGGGGTCACCTCGGCGCCGGTCGTCTGTCCAGCACAAGGGGCAATAGACCTCATCCGCTTGTGGGGCAAGGAGCCAAGGAGCGTCCGGCAGGCGCTGAGCAGACAGGTCGGAGGGTGGCAGCCCCATAGCGATGGCCATCCTGCGCAGCACGCGGAGAGCGGGTGAGTCGATTTCCCCGTACGGTTGCGGGTCGTCCCAGTTCAGGCATTCCCACAGCCGCTTGGGCGGGCACTCGTATAGCGCGGCGGCGCGGTTGATGACCGAACGCAGCGTTTCGTCCGGCATCGGCGGTCGAATCCACCAACGCTGGCGGGCGGGTTCAGCTTCAAGCATCGATCCTCCGAAGTTCGATCTGTAGAGCCGCTTGTCTCGCAGCAGCCAGCGGCGGTTCGATCATGGCGCGTTCCAATAGCGCCGCCGTGATCCGATCTTCTCCGCACTCGACGGCATGGGCAGCGGCGTGGGTCACCAACTGAACGATCGTCTGCAGAACGCCCCTCGACAGTCGCGTCAACTCCGTCGAGAGCGTCGGCGAAGACAGATAGGAGGGCTTGCGCAACGGAAGCGCCTTCTCCAATGCATCGAGGAAGTTCTTCAGGTACGCATCGCGCGTCCAGATAGGCAACTCCCGGTACTTGAAACGCGCGTTCAAGTGCTCATCGACCTGCATCGCCGCGGGTGCGTGGGATGTCCCCAATATGAGGATCGGCAAAGACAACTCGTTCATGAGGAACTTGATGGTGTCCAATGCAATGCGCTGCTGGCGTGCTGTCGTCGTCAGGATGTCCTGGATCTCGTCGACGACCAGCAACCTGAGATTCGCTGCTCGGCAGAGCTTGATCACCATGCGCTCCCGGTCGCTTCCCGAGTAGCGGCTGGGCTCAGGAACTCCGAACCGGACCAGGATCCGGCTGTAGAGCGTTTTCGCTTCCCGGGCATTGGTCATGTTGATGGCCAGCACTGGTTGGCCGGCCGCCCTTCCGGCCATTGCCGGCGTCGGAGGGTGACGGCGAAGGACGGCACGGGACAGCATGGTCTTTCCGGAACCAGGCTTGCCGGAGACAACCAGCCCATTGGCCCTTGTCCGGGAAGGCATTCGGATGAGGAACTCGATGTGGTCAAGAACTGGGACCAGCCGTTCGTGCATGATGAATCGCTCGATGAGCATGCGGCCGGCTCGCTCTTCATCAGGCAGGTCAAGTTGCCCACGTGCCGAGGGGTCAAGGTGCCTGAAATCGCTCATGTCCGTCAGCTCCATTCTTCAAGCTGAAGGGCGGCATGGCTGGGGATCGACACACCTACGATTGGCGACGGCTCTGCGGGATTTGCCTCTCTAGAAGACGCGCCACGCTTGTCGGGGCGTTTCCCGCCGCGAGCCGCACGGGTAGCGTTCTGCGCAATGGCCTCGATGCGGTCGGTGGCCTCGAACCCCTTGTCTGTTTCGGCGTGAAGTCTGGCTTGCGTGATCCGATCGACCTTCCTGCCGAGAGTAGCTTCCGCCGCGCGGCCGCCGATCAGGGCTGCCGTCACCAGCACCCCGTCCGAGCGTCGTATCCAGACCTCGCTCGGATCTCTTGGGTCATAGCGGACCCGTACAGGCGCATCCGAGCGGAGCATGGGAACCAGATCGTCATGCCAGTAGCGCGACCCCCTGAGCTCGATCCCGGTGCGACGCACTAGGCGCGTTTCGAAGGGCAGGAAATCCATCCGGAAGTCCCTTGGCCGCGCAATCAATGGGGGACTGGTGATGTTTCCTGCCGCATCAGTGAGACTGCGCTCCCACGCAACGATCGGGGGCAAGCCAAGCACGCGATGGTTGCGCTGGTGATAGAACCTGCAGACCTTCTGCGTCATCCATTGACGGAACTCCTCCAGGGTCAGGCGGGCCTTGCCTTCGCTGTCGTAGTTCCCCCGTTCCCGGACGTTGCTGAAAGTGGTGCCCGGCAGGAGATGGGCAATTTTCATGAGCGTGCCGATCAGCCGCTCGATGTGACCTCCGTAGTGCGGTGTCCTGACCGGGCGCCACGTCAGGTCGATCTGGTGTTCGTCGCAGCCTCGCTCCAGCGCCATGCTGCGGAAGTCTTTTCCGTTATCGACCAGAATCCTTCTCGGCTTGCCGTACATCGGCCAGATTCCAGGATCCGTGGCGTTCTCCGGCTTTGGCAGGACGACATGCTCGATGCACAGCGAGACCGACACCGATGAAGGTGCCTCCATCGAGATGTACATGCCGAGTACGCAGCGAGTCGCCACGTCGATCGCCAAGGTGATCCAGGGACGGCCCAACACTTCGAGACGGTCGTCGCTCAGGACCATGACGTCAGCGCGAGTGTGATCGATCTGGATCAGGTCCAGAGGCCGTTCGACCCTCAGACCTCCCACTCGTGGCCGCCACTTTTGATGGGCGGCTGGCCCGCCCTCGCGTGCCATGTCCGAGGCGACACCGATCTCCTGGTTCAAGCGCAGCAAGATCGCCTTGCGTGACGGCATCGGCAGCTGAAGTCGGCGCGCCATCGACTGGGCACGGACCACCACGTATTCCTTGGGCGGCTTTTCGCGACGCATGTAGTGCTTGGCGATGACGTGCCGGATCAATGCATCGACCCGTGGGT
Source organism: Pseudoxanthomonas sp. J35 (assembly GCF_000513995.1). Classification (GTDB taxonomy): domain Bacteria; phylum Pseudomonadota; class Gammaproteobacteria; order Xanthomonadales; family Xanthomonadaceae; genus Pseudoxanthomonas. Next base: position 136,279 of record NZ_AZVB01000008.1, on the reverse strand, counting down.
CGAGCCGACAGAATCCGAGCGGCCGGCCACCTGGTTTCCTGGCTAGGGTGCTGGCCCTTGGATCTTTCGCAAAGGCGGCACGGATGCGCTGCAGCTGGCGGACACTCAGCTCGTATCGCTTGGCTAGCTTCGTGAGAGCAACTCGAGGTACCTCCCTGCAATCAAGCAGGGCACTCAGATCCTTGGCAAGCTCGGTACACCGCCTCCATTCCGCTTCGTGGATGGTTCCTGCCTCCCTATCAGCGCCGGTCGAAGGAAGTGCCTCGATCTGGGCAATGGGAACGGTGATCATCTTCCCCGTCCCCATGTCTCGCGCATCCACTTGCGAAATCGAACTCGCCCCGTCGATCTGGATCACTCGCCCGTTGGCCATGCAGACGGTTCCCGGGTTCAGTAGGAGGCTCATTCGACACCTCCTTGATCGACGTTGAGTTCTTGCTCCGACCTTGCGTGGTTGCGGTTGCTGCCACCCACGCAGCATCTCTGCAGACGTGCCGGCATAGCTGAGGAGCCCGGCATGCGCCGGGAATAGGACTTGGTGGGCATTGAGCTCTCCCTGCCGGCCCCCTTGAGGCGAACCGGCGCGTTCAGATACATCCCGCCCTGTTTGAACAGGGCAGGGGAACTTGACTTCCTAGGAGGGCGCTCGGAACATAGCCTCAACGGGCGTGAATCCGTTTCAGCTACTGGGCCCCGCATTGGCGTGCGGGGCCCAGTTCGTTCGAGCGATGGAATCTCACTCGCTCATCGTCGGCTCCTTCTCTGTTCGTTCCCTTGCCCCGGATGATCCGCACGCGTCCGTTCGTGCCGGGAAATCTCTCGGTACTTCCTGATGCGGGCCCCGTGTCGCCCGGCTCGCGCTCCTTTCGGGCTCATGCGGCCGCCGGAGGAGTCGCTCGGCGCCTCAGCCCGGCAAGCCATGAGGCAACGTCCTTGGTGAGCGCGTACTTCCCCCGCCGGTGTGGGATGGCGAAGACAGGGACCGGGACCAGGCCCCGTGCCAACGCCTGGCGAAAGCCGTCTCCGGAGGCGTAGCCCAGCGCCTGACGCAGCTCGTCTTGACCAATTACAGGCCCATACCGGTGCAGCAAGTCTTGCTGCAAGGCGTCGGCGAGCGGATCCGCTGGCTTGTCATGGCAGGTCACGCACGTAGCGTAACGGTTGCTAGGATTTGGGCCCACAAGGAACGACGAAGGCCGTCGTTACTCTATTGCGCCACCTCTCCTGCGAGCCTAAGCCATTGAATCGCTTGAAATCCTACGGCGATACACGTCTGAAGCAGCTGATTCGGCGTGCAGATGCTGGACAGCCGGACTCTGCACGCAGGGCGCTCGATGTGCTCAGAGTTGGCCTGTGGTTCGAGGAGTTGCGCGCGCAATCAGGTTGCGAAACGGCATACGGCCTCGGTCGCCTGCTTCAGCCGCAGACCTACAAGGACGGGTTTCACCACAACAACCTCTGGGCGAAGTACGCCGGTGGGCTGCACCTCCCGGGAGCCGAAACGGTACGGGCGTGCGCGGAGAAGCTCCCCGGATCGGATGAGCCGCTTATGAGCCCCGCCTGGTGTGCCCTGGACATCAGCAAAGCACCGAAGGGCAATGGAGACACCCTTCTGCGAGCCCTTGGGCCTGGTATCCAGACTGCCGTGTTCGACCAGCGGGAGTTGGCAAAAGGACGCTACGTTCTTCGAAAAGCATTGGGCACGTCGTTGAGGAGCCTGGAAGGACAAGCGGGGCTGCAGTCGTTGGCGGCTACCGTGGTGTTGTTGCAGGACGCCTATGTGAATGGCGATAGATCGAGAGCCTTCACGATTGGTCGATCACTGCATCGAACCTTGCTGATGGCGGCAGTTGCAAGCCCGCTTAAGTTCATTTCGGTCGAGCTGTTCGAGTTCTTTATCCGATACATCTTCCCGATGGCTGCCGGGGAGGAGTTCGAGATGGACCTGGACCGAAATATGCTCCAGTCACAATCAGAATGGCTCAGACGGACAGCGTTGAACCTTCACATGCGTGGTCGGCCAGGTTTCTCCCTGGTGGGCAATACTCGGCAGCTGCGACGGTTACTGCAGCTCGACTTCGGCTTTGATCTTCTGTATGGCCTGGGGCCGCGTCTCAGGACGCTCATGCCATCGGACGCGGTTCAGCCGCGCCTGTCCGCTTTCATCGCAGAGAACAACGCGAGATGCGATTGGGGTGCCTCAGTACTCGCATCCGGTCAATGCGTGCGCCTGCCTCCCGACCACATTCGATGAGCCGGAACGAGAGCCACAAAAGCACCAGCGGGCGCACCGGTCAGCCGTCGCGGAGGCGAGCGGACGCTTTGTCGATGAAGAGTGACATCTCCAAGCGGGAGGACAATGCCCCGGGCGGGACATCCGTCGCTAGCTTTTGGGCGAGCACCGCCGCCAGCGCCATCTGGGCATCAGTTGGTGCCTTGATATCCCAGTCCAAGGCTTCAGACAGTGCGCTGGTCAAGTGCTTGCCAAGCCTGACGTTGAATCGCTCGCGCGCGGCAGCCTCTCGCAACCGGGCCCATTGACGAAGGAGGGCGCGCTCGTCCGACTCCGAGATCGGGACCTCGAGGGCTATGCCGTGCTCAGGTGCGACCAGGTAGAGGCCCATGGAGCAGTTGGATCCTTGAAGACTTGACCGGACACTAAGGATATCTTAGTGTGAAAGCGTGGACGCTTGCGCCATCCTATGGTTCCAACCGTAGGGGGCACAGTGTCCGACACCACGCGTCCAATCTTTGCCCAGAGACTGGCCGAAGCACGTAGTCGTGCGGGTCTTTCCCAGGCTCAGCTTGGCGTTCTGGCCGGTATGGAGCCTGAAGTGGCGAGCCCTCGCGTCAACCAGTACGAACGCGGCGTGCACGAGCCCCGCGCCGAGATGGCGAAGAAGCTTGCGGAAGCCTTGAATGTCCCTGCCGCGTTCCTGTATACCGAGGACGAGATGCTGGCCAAGCTGCTGCTGCGCTGGAACGATCTCAGCAAGACGCAGAAGCGCGATCTGGTGAAGCAGGTCGAGCAGTCAACTGCCACAAGCAAGTAACGGCCGAACTGACGGTGTGCGCGCCGTCCATTCGGACGGTGACTCGGGAGACGTGAATGCCTGACGTCCGGAACGCATCGGTGAAGGTCGCTTTTACCTCCGAGGAGAAGCGCAAGCTCGTCGAGTCCGCCCGCATGGAAGGCCGATCACTCGCCGACTACATCCGCGAACGTGTCCTTGCGGAGTGCCGAGTAGAGGACGAGGTGTTTCATCTCCTGCTGGACGACCTGGCTCGCGCAGCGATGCCGCTGCAGCGTGCCGGAACCGGTCAGCCGGATGCGGACGACGCTGGTGCGCCACAAGAACTACCGGAACAGCAGCACGCCCGCATAGCCAAGGAAGTGCGTGCTTCATTGTCTGGCGAGCAGATCGAAGCTTTGTCCCAGTTCCTGAATCCTGCGTTCGAGCGAGGGCTTTGGCCCGGCCCCATGCCGCGAAATGAGAAGGTGGAAGATGAGCAGCCAGGGTTTGACTGATTCCGTGTCCAATGCGGCAAACGAGCTTCATCTGCATCCGGTAGACGGTGGCCGTTGGGTCGGGGTGGTATACCTAAAGGGCGCCAAGCGGATCGAAACTGAGCCGCTGTCAAGTATCGACGCCGTCAAGTCCGAGGTCGCCAAGCACGTTGAGGGCGAGCTGAAGAACGTCAAATGGGCACAAGATGGCGGAATGATCCTGAGCGAGGGCTAGTGCTGGCAGAATTCGTTGTTGATCAGCAACGTGCCTAGCCATCAGCCGCCCATCGCCGTCGGCCAGCCAAGAACCTGATGTGCGCATCAAGCTTGCGGTGAACTGCAGGCCTGCTTGGTGTGGCCGATGTATCGCATCGGCCATCTTCCAGGTGAAGCAGCTATGCGCGATTAGGGGCCGTTATCGTGGCTAGCAGCCGACAAGTTCGCCTGCGCTGCGTGTTTTTGCGTCCGGCGGCCTCCAGATACCGTTCGAGGCTCATGAGCGGCACCCCGGTTCCGGACATGAAACCTGGGCGCTGCCCGGCCGGCGCAGTGCCCCCAGGATGGTGCACGTTCCGCGCTCGCCGCCGGCGCAGTCGGCAATGACCCGTTCCAGTTCCGACGCCATACGCTGCAACTCTGCGATGCGCCCCTGGATATCGGCCAGATGGGTGCGGGCCATGGCGTCGACGTCGCGGCACGACATGGTGGGGTCGTCGTCCAGGCGCAGCAGGCTGCGGATCTCCTCCAGGCTGAAGCCCAGCTCGCGCCCTCGGCTGATGAAGCGCAGCCGGTCGACATCGGCGGGGGTGTAGGAGCGATAGCCGCTGTGCGTGCGCTTGGGCGGCGACACCAGGCCCGAGCGCTCGTAGTAGCGGATGGTCTCCAGGTGGCAGCCACTGGCGGCGGCCGCTTCGCTGATCTTCACGTGCTTGACTCCGTAGCTACTACAGACTTTATCCTTCGCCGCATTCCGCCGCCACCCTGGCCGGGTGGCATCTGTTCGACGAGGACCCCGATGAGCGATTGCGGCTGCCACCATGAGGCAAAGAACGCACAGGAGCGGCGCGTACTGCGCATCGCCCTGGTGCTCAACGCCGCCATGGCGGTGATCGGCGGCCTTGCCGGCTGGATCGCCCAGTCGACCGGCCTGCTGGCCGACGCCCTGGACATGCTGTCCGACGCCACCGCCTACGCGATCGGCCTGGTGGCCATTGGGCGCACCGCCCGCTTCAAGGCGAACGCGGCCTGGCTCAGTGGCAGCGTGCTGCTCGTGCTCGGTATCGGCGTGCTGGTGGAGGTGGGCCGGCGCGTCGTCTATGGCGCCGAGCCGCTCAGCGGCTGGATGATCGGCACCGCGCTGCTGTCGCTTGCGGTCAACGTCACCGTCCTGCGCCTGCTTGCCCCGCTGAAGGCGGGCGAGGTCCACCTGCGTGCCACCTGGCTGTTCACCCGCGCCGACGTGGTGGCCAACATCGGCGTCATCCTGGCCGGTGTATTGGTACTCTGGCTCGCCACCCCGTACCCGGATTACGTCATCGGCACCCTGATCGGCCTGTACGTGATCAAGGAAGCCATCGAGATCCTCGGCGATGCCCGCCGTGCCCGCGCCGAATCGAAATCGCCCTCTGCATGACCTCGCGTCGTCCCCCGCTGTCCCTCTGTCGCTGGCTGATGCTGGCGGCATTGGCGTTGAGCGTGGTCCTGCAGCCGGTGCTGGGCTCGGTGAGCGAATTGCACGAGCTGTCGCACGGCGCCGCGAGCGTGCACGACATCAGCGAAACCGGAGCGCCCGATGAAGAGGGCAATGCCGCCGGCACGCTGCACGTCATGCACCACTTGGCTCACTGCTGCGGGCATGTGGTGCCTACACCCGCTGCACCGCTGGTGCTGCCCCGGATCAGTCACAGCGAACCCACGAACCTGACGGACTCGCGCCTTGTGCCTAGCGGGCGATGGCTCGCCCCCTTCCGACCTCCGATCTCGGCCTGACGCCCCACCGGCGCTGATGCCGGCTTCTGGCCCTTTCCGATTGGAGTGTTTCCATGTCTGTGCGACTTGCGGCGTTCGCCGCACTGGTCGCCGTGTCCGCCATTGCATGGCCGGCGAACGCGGCTGATCGACTCTCCCTGGACGACGCATTTGCGCGCGTCGCCGAATCCCATCCCGATCTGCGCCTGCTCGGGGCGCGACACAACGTGCTCGCCGCCGAACTGGGCCGCGCAACCCTGCGCCCCCCACTGGTCGCCGGCGCCAGCGTCGAGAACGCTTTCGGCACCGGCGAGGCGAGTGGCCTGAGCGGCGCGGAGCTGACCCTGACCCTGGCGTCGGTGCTGGAGCGTGGCGGCAAGCTCGATGCGCGTCGCACGCTGGCGCAAAGTCGCATCGATGCCCTGGCGGTCGAGCGCGAGGCCCGGCGCCTCGACCTGCTGGCGGAAGTCGCGCGTCGCTACTTGGCGATGGTCGCCGCGCAACGCCAGCGCGAGATCGCCGAGCTCGACATTGCCCAGCGGCAACGTACCGTCGCCGGAGCGCGGCAACGGCTGCAGGCCGGCGCTTCGCCCGAGTCGGTCGTGCTGACCGCGCAGGCGGCCCTGGCCCGAGCGGAGTTGGATCGTGCCCGTGCCGAGCAACGCCATGCGGCGGCGCGGCAGCACCTGGCCGCCCTGTGGGGCGAGCGATCACCCACCTTCGACGCGGTGGCTGGCGACCCGACGGTCCTGCCCGAGGTGCCTGCGTTTGCCACCCTGGCGAGCTTGCTGGAACAGACGCCCGAGCTTGCGCAGTTCGTCGGTGAGCGCCGTATCCGTGAGGCGCGCCTGCAACTCGCGCGTGCCGATGCCAAGGCGGATCTGGATTGGGAAGTCGGCATCCGCAGGTTGCAGTCAACAGACGACTTGGCCCTCGTGGGCAGTGTGTCGATGCCGCTGGGCGCGAGTCGCCGCGCGCAGCCGGAGATCCGCGTGGCCGAGGCCGAACTCACCGCGCTGGAGATCGAACGCGAGTCCAAGGGGCTGTCGCTGTATTCGACACTGGCCGAAGCGCACGGGCGCTACCTCACGGCACAGCTGGAGGTGGACCGGCTGGGCACCGACGTGCTGCCCAAGCTCGCCAAAGCCGAAGCCGCGGCGGAACGCGCCTACCGCGCCGGCGCCATCAGCTACCTGGAATGGGCGCAGCTGCAGTCGGAACGCACCGCAGCCCGCAAACAGCAACTCGACGCCGCGCTGGAAGCCCAGCGCGCCCTTATCGAAATCCAGCGCCTGACCGGTGCGCCGTTCGTGGCAGCACCGGCACAGGCGACGCAGGGAGGTACCCCATGAAGTGGACACACTGGATCAGCGCACTGACGCTGGCCGTTCTGTTGAGCGCATGCGGCGGCGCGAAGCCGTCCAACGAAACCGATCACGAAGAAGGCGAAGCACACGCCGCAGAGGAAGGCCACGAGGAGGCGCCCGACCGCACCACCATCGCGGCGAAAGTCGCCCAGGACGCCGGCATTCGTGTCGCACCGGCGGCAGCCGGCATCATCGCCGACGAGCACGAAGTCCAGGGCCTGCTCACACCGGTCGAAGGCCGCGTCGCCAAGGTCATGGCGCGCTTTCCCGGTCCGATCCGTTCACTGCGTGCCAACGTGGGTGATCGCGTGCGTGCGGGGCAGCCGTTGGCCACCATCGAAAGCAACCTTAGCCTCACGACTTACACGGTCCCCGCGCCAATCTCCGGCGTCGTGCTCGCTCGTAATGCATCGATCGGCACGGTGGCCAGCGAAAGCGCGGCGCTGTACGAGATCGCGGACCTGTCGGAACTATGGGTGGACCTGCACATCTTCGGTGCGGATGCTCAGCACATCACGGCTGGCGTGCCGGTGCGGGTCACGCGCTTGAGCGACGGACTTACTGCCGAAACGACGCTCGAACGCGTGCTGCCGGGCACTGCGACCGCCAGCCAGAGCACCGTGGCGCGCGCAACGATTCGCAACCTCGATGGCCTGTGGCGTCCGGGCTCGGCGGTAAAGGCCCGCGTCACCGTGGACCAAGCGCCGGCGAAGCTGGTTGTGCCCGTCACCGCCTTGCAGACCGCCGAGGACCAGGACGTGGTCTACGTGCAGCAGGGCGACACCTACCGCGTCCGGCCAGTGAAGCTGGGCCGCCGTGATGCGGAGCGCGTGGAAGTACTGGATGGGCTCAAGGCGGGTGAGCGCGTGGTCGTGGCGCAAAGCTTCCTGGTCAAGGCGGACATCGAAAAGTCCACCGTTGAAGAAGACCACTGAGGCCCGCCATGCTCGAACGCCTCATTCGCTTCTCCATCCGCCATCGCTGGCTGATGCTGGTGCTCACCGTCGCGCTGATCGCGCTGGGCGTATGGAGCTATCGGCATCTGCCGATCGATGCCACGCCCGACATCACCAACGTACAGGTCCAGATCAATACCCAGGCGCCGGGCTACTCGCCGCTGGAAGCCGAACAACGCGTCACGTTCCCGATCGAAACGGCAATGGCCGGCCTGCCCAAGCTGGATTACACCCGTTCGCTGTCGCGTTACGGACTCTCGCAGGTCACCGTGGTCTTTGCGGACGGCACGGACCTGTACTTCGCCCGGCAACAGGTCGCCGAGCGGCTGCAGCAGATCGCCTCGCAACTGCCCGAAGGCCTGGACCCGGAGATGGGGCCGATCTCCACGGGGCTTGGCGAGATCTTCATGTACACCGTGGAGGCTGAGCCGAATGCCCGCAAGCCGGACGGAACCCCGTATACGGCCACCGACCTGCGCACCCTGCAGGACTGGGTGATCCGCCCGCAGCTGCGCAACACGCCCGGCGTCACCGAGGTCAATACCATCGGCGGCTTCGAGCGGCAGATCCACATCACGCCCGATCCGGCTCAACTGGTCGCGTTGGGGTTCACCCTGCATGACGTAGTGCAGGCGATCGCTCGCAACAACCAGAACATCGGCGCGGGCTACATCGAGCGCAACGGCCAGCAATTTCTGGTGCGCGTGCCTGGGCAACTGGCGGACCTGGAAGCGATCCGCAATATCGTGCTGGACCGGCGCGAAGGCGTGCCGATTCGGGTGCGCGATGTCGCCACGGTCGGCGAAGGCAAGGAACTGCGCACCGGCGCAGCTACGCAGAACGGTCACGAGGTCGTGGTCGGCACCGCCTTCATGCTGTTCGGCGCCAACAGCCGCGAGGTGTCCCGTGCCGCGGCCGAGAAGCTGGAGGCCGCCAATGCCAGCCTGCCGGCAGGCGTACGTGCCAAGGCGGTCTATGACCGTACCGCGCTGGTCGACCGCACCATCGGCACCGTCGCCAAGAACCTGATCGAGGGCGCGTTACTGGTAGTCCTGGTGTTGTTCCTGCTATTGGGGAATGTTCGTGCGTCGCTGATCACCGCCGCGGTGATTCCGCTGGCGATGCTGTTCACCATCATCGGCATGGTGCGCGGCGGCGTGTCGGGCAACCTGATGAGCCTGGGCGCGCTCGATTTCGGACTCATCGTCGACGGCGCCGTGATCATCATCGAGAACTGCCTGCGCCGCTTCGGTGAAGCGCAGCACGCACTCGGCCGCGATCTCAACGACGAGGAGCGTTTCGACCTGACCGCCTCGGCGACCGCAGAAGTGATCCGGCCCAGCCTGTTCGGCTTGGGCATCATCGCCGCGGTATATCTGCCGATCTTCGCGCTCTCGGGCGTGGAAGGAAAAATGTTCCATCCGATGGCGATCACCGTGGTGCTGGCGTTGACCGGCGCGATGATGCTGTCGCTGACCTTCGTGCCAGCGGCGATTGCGACCTTCCTGCGCGGCCGTGTGGCGGAGCACGACAACTGGCTGATGCGCCGGTCGAGGGCCTGCTACACGCCATTGCTGGACTGGGCGTTGCATCACCGCGTCGCAGTGCTGGCCGGCGCCGCGCTGCTGGTGGTCGCCTGCGGACTATTGGCCACGCGTCTCGGCTCGGAGTTCGTGCCGAGCCTGGACGAAGGCGACATCACCGTGCAGGCGATGCGCATCCCAGGCACCAGTCTGGAGCAGTCGGTGGCGATGCAGGAGACGTTGGAGAAGCGTCTGGCCCAGTTCCCAGAAGTGGCCAATGTGTTCTCCAAAATCGGCACCGCCGAGGTGGCCACCGATCCGATGCCGCCGTCGATGGCCGACACCTTCCTGATGCTCAAGCCGCGCGACCAGTGGCCGGACCCGCGCAAGCCCAAGGCGGAACTGATCGAGGAACTGGAAACCGCGGCCCGCGAGATCCCGGGCAGCAACTACGAGTTCACCCAGCCGATCCAGATGCGCACCAACGAGCTCATCTCCGGCGTGCGCTCGGACGTGGCGGTAAAGGTCTACGGCGACGATCTCGGTCAGCTGGCGCGACTGGCCGCGCGGGTCGAGCGCGTGATGCGCCAAGTGCCCGGTGCAGAGGACGTGAAAGCCGAACAGGTCACGGGATTGCCACTGCTCGCCGTGACGCCGGACCCCGTCGCACTGGCGCGCTACGGCCTCAACCCGGGCGACGTGCAGGACACCGTTGCTACGGCCATTGGCGGCGAGGTCGCTGGCCAGCTGTTCGAGGGCGATCGCCGCTTCGCGCTGGTCGTGCGTTTGCCGGAGTCGCTGCGCCAGGATCCGGCGGTGTTGGCGGACTTGCCGATCCCGCTGCCCGAGAGCGCGAACGCTGACGAATCCAGCCGCGAAGCCGCCTGGCGCAGCGGCGGTCCGCGCACGGTACCGCTGCGCGAAGTGGCCGAGGTACAGATCCAGCGCGGACCGAACCAGATCAACCGCGAGAACGGCAAGCGCCGGGTGGTGATCACCGCCAACGTGCGCGAACGCGACCTGGGCGGTTTCGTCGCGGAACTGCGCACACGCATCGGTCGCGATGTGAAGCTGCCCGAGGGCTACTGGATCGACTACGGCGGCACGTTCGAGCAGTTGATCTCCGCGAGCCAGCGCCTGGCAGTGGTCGTGCCGGTCACGCTGGCGCTCATTTTCGCGTTGCTCTTCATGGCCTTCGGCTCGGCCAAGGACGCGGCGATCGTGTTCAGCGGCGTGCCACTGGCGCTGACCGGCGGCGTCATCGCACTGGCCTTGCGCGGGATTCCGTTGTCGATTTCCGCCGGCGTCGGCTTCATCGCCTTGTCCGGCGTGGCGGTGCTCAATGGTCTGGTCATGATCGCCTTCATCCGTCGCCTGCGCGAGCAAGGCGATCCGCTCGAGAACGCGGTCCGCGACGGCGCGCTGGGCCGGTTGCGGCCGGTGCTGATGACCGCGCTGGTGGCTTCGCTGGGTTTCCTGCCGATGGCGCTCAACGTAGGCGCAGGTTCGGAAGTGCAGCGCCCGCTGGCGACGGTCGTGATCGGCGGCATCGTGTCCTCGACATTGCTGACGCTGCTCGTGCTGCCGGCGTTGTATCGCTGGCTGCATCGGCAGGCGGAGGGTTCACCGCGGGCTGCGAACGCTTGATCGAAACTTCATGCAGGCTGCGGCCACTTAGGAGCACAAGACATGGGTGCAGGACACGATCACGGGCTGGGCGAAGTCCAGCATGAGAAACCGTTGTGGTGGGCCTTCGGACTCACCGCCGCCTTCCTGGTCGCCGAGGTGGTGGGTGGCCTCGTCACCAACAGCTTGGCGCTGCTGTCCGACGCGGCTCACATGGCCACCGAGGGTTCACCCCCGTTTTCACGGACACTTACGAGAAGGCCGATCGAGGCCATGAGGAGTGTTCATGTCGAAGCGAAGGAAGTTCAGTGCAGAGTTCAAGCGTGGCGCGGTTGAGCAGGCGAGCCAGCCGGGCGTCAGCTGCGCTCAGGTGGCACGGGAGCTGGGGATCCGGGACACGCTGCTGACCCGCTGGAAGCGAGAGGCCCAGAGCCAAGGCAAGGTGGCCTTCGGCGGCACCGGCACGCCCCGGGATGAGGAACTCGCCCGCCTGAAGCGCGAGCTGGCCCGGGTGAAGAAGGAGCGGGATTTTTTAAGAGAAGCGGCGACGTTCTTTGCCAAGGGATCGTCCTGAGGTATCAGGCGATCGAACGTTGCCGCGATGAGTTCCCGGTTCGGCTGATGTGCCGCTGCCTGCGGGTCTCGGCCAGTGGTTACTACGACTGGAGCAAGCGCCTGCCAAGCACCCGCCAGCTCGACAACGAGCGCTTGCTCGACCGCATCCGTGAGCTGCATGAAGACAGCCGGGGCACGCTGGGCGCCGGTCGGATGCAGGAAGATCTGGCCGATGCCGGCGAACCCGTCAGCCTGAACCGGGTGGCGCGCCTGATGGCTGAAGATGGCCTGCAGGGCTGGCCGCGGCCGAAGCGGCGTGGGCAGCGTGGCCGGCCCGCGCTGACGCCGCCGGGCGTGCGCAACCTGCTCGAACGGGACTTCACTGCGCTGGAGCCGGAGACCAAGTGGGTCACCGACATCACCGAACTCAAGACCGGCAGGGCAAGCTGTGCCTGTGCATCGTGCTGGACCTGTTCGACCAGCGCGTGGTGGGCTGGTCGATGCACCATCGGCAGGATCGGCAGATGGTGATCCGGGCCGTGCAGATGGCGGTCTGGCAGCGTCAGGGCAGCGACCCGGTGATCCTGCATTCCGATCGCGGCAGCCAGTTCCGGAGCGGCGACTACCAGCGTTACCTGGCGGCCAACGAACTGGTGTGCTCGATGAGCGCGGTGGGCCATTGCGGTGACAACGCGGCGTGCGAAGGCTTCTTCGGCCTGCTCAAGCGCGAGCGGGTCCACCGCATGACGTATCCGACACCCGATGCCGCCAGGGCTGATGTGTTCGAATACATCGAGCGGTTCCACAACCCGAGGATGCGGCGCAGGGTGGCCAGGAAAGACCGGAAGCTGTCAGCTCTTTTACAGCCGTCCGTGATTTCGGGGTAGAACCCCGCGGTACGGATGGTGCTGGAGCATCAGGGCGAGCACCGATCGCAGTGGGCGGCGATTGTCTCGATCGCAGGCAAGGTAGGGTGCACGCCCGAGTCGCTGCGTCGCTGGGTCCGTCAGGCCGAGCGTGACCGCGGCTTGCGCAGCGGGCCGACTACCGACGAGCAGGCGCGGATAAAGGCGTTGGAGCGGGAAGTACGCGAGCTGCGCCAGGCCAACGAGATCCTGCGCAAGGCGTCAGCGTATTTTGCCCAGGCGGAGCTCGACCGCCGGTTCAAGCCATGAGAGGGTCGGCAGGGATTCGTGTAAAAACGGGCCGAAAGTGAGCTAACTGCCTGTCGCAGCTGGCTTTCTTGGCCGCTCCAGAAAATCGAGGGTTGGGCAGCACTCTCCCGCCGGCACTTGGGCGCACCGCGCTATCTTCTGTTCGAGATCCCTCTCCAGCTGTCGCAGCTCGCGGATTCGTAGACGGACATCGACGAGCTTTCGCTCGGTCAGCTGACGGGTCTGCTCGCAAGAACGTTCGCCTGTGATCTCTAGCAGGCCAGCGATCTCGTCGAGGCTGAATCCCATCATCTGAGCGCGCCGGATGAACTGAAGCCGATTGACATCGTTTTCGTCGTAACGACGCACGCCTCCTATGGGTCGCTCGGGTTGACGCAGCAGCCTACGTCGCTGGTAGTAGCGCACGGTTTCGACGTGCACATCGGCCGCCGCCGCCAGCCGGCTGATCGTAAACGTGTTCGGACGCACGGCTTGACTCCGTAGCTAGGTACAGAGGCTAGTATACTCTGATGCAAACAACCCCGGCCAAATCGTCTGTTCCAGCCATCGTTGGCGCGAGCATCGCCGCCATTGGCGCATCGGTCTGCTGCGTCGTGCCGCTGGTGCTGGTCCTGCTGGGCATCAGTGGCGCCTGGATCGGCACCCTGACAGCTCTCGATCCCTTGAGGCCCTGGTTCAGCGCCGCCGCCGTACTGTCCTTGGCCGTGGCGTTTTGGATGCTGTATCGACCGGCGGCACGGTGCGGTGTGGATGGCAGTTGCATCGCCCCGGACGCTCTGCGACGCAGGCGACGTTGGCTCTGGTTGGCGACAGCCCTCATCGTCCTGTTGCTGCTGTTTCCCTATTACATCGTCTGGATTCTGTAGGAGGCGCGATGCACAAGTGGATACTGGCCCTGGTGGCTGCTCTGTCGGTCGGTGCCGCTCTTGCGACGCCCGCAACCGTAGTGATGCTCGATGCTGAGAACATGACCTGTCCCGCCTGCGGCATCACCATCAGGAAGGCGCTGGAGAAGGTGCCGGGCGTGGCCGATGTGAAGGTGGACACCCGGGCTGAAACAGTCACGGTGACGTTCGAATCGAGCCAGACCGATGCAGCCGGAATCGCGCGTGCAGTCACGGAAGCAGGCTTCCCGGCCAAGGTGCGGACTCGCGGTGAGTGACGTCAAGCTGGAAAGCGTCTTGACCTGCCCGGAGTGCGGCCATCGGGCGACCGAGACAATGCCCATCACAGCGTGTCAATTCTTCTATGAGTGCACGGGCTGTGGAGCGGTTTTGCGTCCGCATCAAGGCGACTGCTGTGTGTTCTGCTCGTTCGGAACAGTGCCATGTCCACCGATCCAACAGAACAATCCCTGTCGTGGTTGAACCGCGGACTCCGATAATAGTTGGACAGACAGGCTGCGAGATCGACTGTGCCACCCTGGAAAGCGCGCCGCTCAACCAGCGGTGTGCATGCGAAGTGGTCGACATCCTCCGTCTGCACGAGTCGATCCGGGGTGCCTTTCCGGAGTTCACGACTGATCCCGCCGTACACGCGCACTTATTTTCACCCTATGCCTTGTTCGTTGATCGGCCCGCGTTGGAGGCCATGGGACGAGTCGCGGCGGCGGTCTTCGACGTCGCAGGAAACCCGGGATATAGCCAACGGGTCCTGCAATGGGCCCCCGACATTGCAACCCATGATCCGGGTTCTGCGGGGGGCGTCCTGGGTCTGGACTTTCACCTGACGGTCGACGGCCCGCGGCTGATCGAGGTCAACACCAATCCCGGCGGCCTGCTCCTCAATGCAGTGCTGCTCGATGGCGTGCGGTCTTGCGCGCCGGCTGCGTGGACCACCTGGACAACGACGGCGAAGGCCCGCAACGCGGCTGTCGCCGCCTGGCTGGACGATGCCCGGCAGCAGTTCGGCCGCGCGCCTGCGCGTCTGGCGATCGTGGACAGCGCCCCGCGGGAGCAGTTCCTTTACCCGGAGTTCGAGCTGTACGCGGACGCATTCCAGGAGCATGGGGTGGACTGCGTGATACGCGCACCCGAGGAACTGAGCCTTGGCCCGGACGGGCTTGCAGATGCCCATGGCCGGATCGACATGGTCTACAACCGGTTGACCGATTTCGCGCTCGAGGAAGCTTCGCATGCAGACCTTCGTCAGGCTTACCTGGCGGGGGACGTCGCATTCACCCCGCATCCACGTGCGCACGCGTTGTTCGCCGACAAGCGCAACCTTGCGGTGCTTGGAGACCCGACCTTGATCGGCGGGTTCGGGGTGGATGCGGGCTCGGCGGCCCTGCTGGCCCAGGTGATCCCGCCCACGGTTGAAGTCGTCCCCGGAAACCGGGATGCGCTGTGGGCAGCGCGCAACGGCTACTTCTTCAAGCCTGCAGCAGGGTTCGGCAGCCGTGGCAGCTATCGGGGCGACAAGCTCACCCGGCGAACGTGGGAGTCGATGGCGTCGGCGACCTACATCGCACAGGCCTTCGCGCCACCGAGCATGCGGATCGTGCATGGGGGCCAGTCCCTCAAGGCGGACGTGCGCTGCTTCGCGTCCGAGGCGGGTGTGCTGTTGTTCGCGGCCCGGCTTTATCAGGGCCAGACTACGAACATGCGCACCCCAGGTGGTGGATTCGCAGCGGTGCTCACGACGCCACTGATCGGCGAGTAATCCTGGCTGGGGCCGCCCTGGCGGTATGCCCTGGACTACAGCCAGGCCAATGCTGATTCGGCCAGCTCGCGTTCCTCATCGATCGCGACGTTCCAGATGGCCGGCCCGCTCGCGGCATCGATCCGCGTGGCCCCAGCATCGTTGTCGTCAGGTGCCAGCGCCAGGCCAAGCCAGCCCAAGCGCGCGATGATCCGCGCCCGCAGACCCGGCGCGCGGTGGCCGATGCCGCCGGAAAAGACGACATGGTCGAGTCCGCCGATTCCCGTGGCCATGGCCGCGATGGACTGCGCGATCCGGACTGCGAAGAGGTCCACGGCAAGCTGGGCCTGCGGGCCAGGATCGGCAAGCAGCACGCGCATATCGCCGTGCCCGGCGATGCCGGCAAGACCTGCAGTGCGGGACAAACCATCTTCAATCGCTTGCGCGTCCAGCCGTTCGTGCCTGAGCAGGTACAGCAACGCACCGGGATCGAGATCCCCGGAGCGGGTAGGGCTCGGGATTCCCCCCAGCGGAGTGAGCGCCATGGTGGTGTCGCGGCTCCGACCGTCCTCGACGGCGCAGACGCTGCAACCACCCCCCAGATGCGCGAAGACGGCGCGGCTCCGCAGGATTCCGGCGTCCTGGCTGGCCACGACTCGCAGTGCAGAGGCGAAGGCGAGTCCGTGGAAACCGTAGCGGCGGACGCCCAGCGCATCCCATGCTTCGGGGATGGGCAGGCGCTGGCTCCAGGGTGCGAGTGTCACGTGGAAGTCCGTGTCGAAGGCCACGCCCTGGCGGGCTTGCGGCCAACGCAGGCGCGCGGCACGCGCGAACGCGAGGGCGACCGGCTGGTGCAAGGGTGCGAATGGCACCAAGGCATCCAGTTTCGCAAGTACATCTTCGTCGAGCTCGCTGGCGTTGCGCAGGTCGCCGCCATGTACGATTCGGTGGACCACCACGTCGGGGCCGGGCGCCGGTATCGACAATATTTCGAGCAGGGTGGCAAGTCGCTCTTGCGCATCCGCGCCGACGGCAATCTCGGCCCGGGAGCGCTCCACGACGCGTGGCTGCGCGCCTGGCCCCTCAGCGTGCAACAGATAGCACGCGCCCTTGAGGGTGGACGAGCCAACGTTGAGTGTCAGAAGCCGGCGCGTGGTCATAGGTGTCGCCAGTTCATGTTCATGGGGACCGTACCGCCCGGCGCAACAGCTGCGCATTGATCGCCACCACGATGGTGCTCAGCGACATGAGCACTGCACCAAGCGCGGGTTGCAGCATGATCCCCCATGCAGAGAGAACGCCGGCAGCGAGCGGGATGGCGACGATGTTGTACCCGGCGGCCCACCACAGGTTCTGGATCATCTTGCGATAGGTCGCCTTGCTCAATGCAATGATCGCAGGGACGTCGCGCGGGTCGCTGCGCACGAGTACGACGTCGCCGGCTTCGACCGCGACGTCCGTGCCTGTGCCGATGGCGATGCCGACGTCGGCTGTGAGCAGCGCCGGCGCGTCATTGACGCCGTCACCCACCATCGCGACGCGCTTGCCCTGGGCCTGCAGCTCCTCGATCTTTGCCACCTTGTCCTCGGGCAATACCTCGGCGAAGACGGTGTCGATGTTGAGTTCCTTCGCGACCGCGTTTGCGACCGCCGTGGAATCACCCGTCAGCAGGACAACCTCCAGTCCTTCGTCGTGCAGCCGCTTGACCGCGTCGAACGATTCGGGACGGATGGCATCCGCGATCGCAAATACGGCGAGCACCCGGTCGCCTTCCACCAGGTAGGTTGCAGACTGACCATCGGCTGCCGCTGATTCGGCGGCCCGCCGAAGGGTCTCCGGCGGTTCGACGGCGAGCATTCTCAACAGACCCGGCCCGCCAACGTGAAGCGAGCGCTCCTCCACGACTGCGCGCACGCCGCGTCCCGGCATGGACTCGAAGCCCTGCGACATCGGAACGTCGATGCCATGTTCCTTGGCGCTGGTCATCAGCGCCTGCGCGATCGGATGTTCAGCGTCGCGCTGGACCGCCGCGGCCACGCGAAGCACCTCGTCGTCGGTGAGTCCATCGGCGGCAGTGGTCTTCACGACGCGGTGCGAACCGAGGGTGAGCGTGCCTGTCTTGTCGAACACGACCGTGTTCAGCAAACGGGCCTCTTCCAGGCCGCGTCGATCGCGCACGAGCAGGCCGTTCCGTGCGCCAATCGTGGTCGAGATGGCGGTCACCAGCGGGATGGCCAGACCCAGCGCATGGGGGCAGGCGATCACGAGCACGGTCACTACGCGCTCGATCGTGAAGCTCCACGGTCGACCGAGGAGTGGCCAGACAATGGCGGTAACCGCGGCGGAGACGATGGCGATGATCGTGAGGTAGAACGCCGCCCGGTCGGCCAGGGCCTGGGCGCGCGAGCGCGACGTCTGGGCCTGCGCGACGAGCCGCATGATGCCCGCGAGCGCGGTCTCGTCGCCGGTTCCCGTCACCTCGACACGCAACGAGCCCTGTCCGTTGACGGTGCCGGCGATCACCCGGTCGCCCGCCGCCTTGTTCATCGGCTTGGACTCACCGGTGATCATCGCTTCGTTGACGGCGCTGCTCCCTTCCTTCACGACGCCGTCGGCGGGAATGCTCGCGCCGGGCCTGATGAGCAGCAGGTCGCCGCGCTTCAGTTCCGCGACAGGGACTTCCTTCGCGGTACCGGCCTCATCCAACCGCACCGCCATATCAGGCAGCAGCTTCGCGAGTTCCTTGAGAGCGCCCTGTGCCTGGTTGATCGAACGCATCTCGATCCAGTGGCCGAGCAACATGATCGCCACCAGCGTCGCCAGCTCCCACCACAGGTCCAAGCCCTCGACAACGCCGAGCGTGACCAACGCGCTGTAAAGGAAGGCGACGGTGATCGCAAGCGAGATCAGCGTCATCATGCCCGGCAGGCGATTTCTCAGCTCGTGGTATCCGCCGCGGACGAACGGCGAGCCGCCGTAGAAGTACACGATCGTGCCGAACACCGCCGGGATGTACGCCGACCCCGGGAACTGTGGTGCGGTGTAGTCGAACCAATGCTGGATCATCCCGCTCCAGATCAGAGTGGGGATGGTCAGCAGCAGCGTGAGCCAGAACTTGTCGCGGAAGCTCGCCACGCTGTGGCCGGCGTGCTTGTCGTGCCCGGCATGGACGTCACCTTCAGCACCCGTGCGGGGATGCGGCGGTTGCTCGCCGTGCGCCTGATGATCTTGATGATGATGATTGTGTTGCGTCATGGGTCTGCCTTCGTGGATGCACTGATGCGCCGGGCACCAGCGGGGAGATAGATCAGTGTTCTGTTACAAGTGTCCCGATCTGGCGATGGCCATCACCAGCCGCAGCGAGAGCAATCCCGCAGCAGCGAAAGCCACCATAGCCAGGAAAGGCATGTGACCGAACACTTGCGGGCCGTCGGAATGCAGGCTCAACAGCGCACCGCTTACGTACAGGCCCAAGGTGACCAGGGCCAACGCCAGCCGGTTGCCCGTGCGCGCGATTGCCTCCTGCGTGGAACTCAGGCCATGGTGGTGTACGGAGAAGGCGGGTCGTCCGTCGCTCAGTTGCGCCTGCCGCAACAGGTCGGTGGCGATCTGTGGCAATTGGCGCGCAGTGCGGGCCAGCCGCATGGCAAGCGGCCTGTTGCCGCCGGGGCGGCTGGCATCGGCAATGTCGGCGATCGCGGCCGCCTGCGCGGACAGCGTCCCCAGCAGGTCCAGATCCGGATCCAGCGCCCGCAGCGTGTTCTCGACCAGGAACAGCGTCCGGATCAGGGACAGCAGGTGGGCCGGAAGCCGGAATCCTGCGCCCTGCCCAATGCGTGCCACGCGCCAGATCGCCTCGGCAATGGACCACTGCGCCAGCGGACGGCTGGCCATCTCGGCCAGGATCAGGTGGATCTCGCGCACATGCGAGCGTCGCTCGACCTGCGGCGGGAAGAAGCCCAAGGCGATTGCCGCATCCAGCACGCCTTCGGCGTCGTCGGCGGCGATGGCCTCGACCATGCCGCCCAGCGCGAGCCGGGATGCCGGGTCGAGCACGCCGATCGAGCCGAAGTCATGCAGGCACAGGCGACCGTCGTCGAAGAAGAACAG
Organism: Pseudoxanthomonas sp. J35; assembly: GCF_000513995.1. Taxonomy (GTDB): domain Bacteria; phylum Pseudomonadota; class Gammaproteobacteria; order Xanthomonadales; family Xanthomonadaceae; genus Pseudoxanthomonas. Next base: position 116,851 of record NZ_AZVB01000008.1, on the reverse strand, counting down.
GTTTCCCGGATGCGGATCGGCATGGAACACGCCGGCGCCGAAGAGCTGATGCACGTAGGCATCGAGCAGCGCGCTCGCCAGCGCGGGAGCGGCCGCTGTCCCGTAGGCGGCTTCCAGACGGGTGCCGTGGCTTCGATCCTGGACCAGCACGTCGCGGGTGGCATAGGGCTCGACGACGTGGGGCTGGGTGATGCCGGGCAGCGCATCAAGCACCCGGGCCATGCGCCGCATGTTCTGCGCCTCGTGACGCATGTCGATCTCGTCGCGCAGGAATGCGCCCAGTTCGTCCACGAGTTCGAGCGGGCGGTGTCGCTTGAGTGGTGGCCAGAGCCACTGGGCGACGCGCATCGTGCGCCGCAGGAGCCGCAGGTCGGCCTGCACCTGGGCATGGATACCGGGGCGGGTGATCTTGACGACCACATCGCGACCATCATGCATGCGCGCCGGATGGATCTGGGCCACCGACGCCGCGGCCAACGGCTTGTCATCGAAGCGGGCGAAGAGCGCGTCCACCGGCGCGCCGAACGCCTGTTCAACCATGCGTCTCGCCTCGTCCGCCGGAAACGCCGGCACGTCGCTGTGCAACCGCGACAGCGCATCGCGATAGGGCGCCGGCAGCAGGTCCCAGCGCAGGCTCAAGCCTTGGCCCAGCTTGACGAAGGTGGTACCCAGCCCCACCAGGGTGGTGCTGACGTATGCGGGAAGCCGATCGGGTGCGCGCCGGCGCAGGCGCAGCACGGCGGCCCCGAGCTTCAGTCCGGCCCAGGCGATCTGCCCTCCGCGCCGCACCGTGCCCGCCATCAGCGCGAGGTCCTGGCCGGCCGGCTCACGATGCCGGCCCCGCTTCCGCGCGCAGGATGGCGGTCGGATCGCCGCGACCATCCACGGCCGCCAGTTCCGCTTCGGACAGCAGGTTGTCGCGGGACTCGCCGAGGACGCCCGCAGCCGCGTCAACCACGTGCGCCCAGGTGCTGCGGTTGGCGAACAGCAGGCCCGGCACGTCCAGTGTGCCGCCCCGGTTGACGAAGCCCAGCGCCGCGGTCGTGGCCGGGCCGGTGTCGATGCGGCGCAGCGCGCCGAGGAAGGGCTCCGGACGGGTGTGGGTAACGAATACGCGCGGCCGGCCCACCGGAAACAGCGCTTGGACCGCACTGTCGGAGTGCACGTACCTTGCCTCCTCCGGATCGCGGGGCGCGCGGAACCGGCCGGGTTCGGCGAGATAGACGATCGCGGCCGACATTCCGCGTGCGGCCAGACGCGCCTGTGCGCGGCGCACTTCCTGCAGCTGGTACGCGCCGGTGGCCACCAGCAGGATCGCCGCCGTCTCCGGATCGCCGGCGAGGCATGTTGCGCCGGTCTCGGCCAGTGCCTGGGCCTGCTGCGGGGTCAGCTCATGAGGCACCGGACGCTTGGGAACGACCAGTGTGGTGACCGTGCCCCGTTGCGCGTAGGCGTGGGCGAGGGCCGCGGCGGCGCCGTTGGCGTCCGGGGGAAACACCACGCGCGATATGTCGGCCATTTCGCCCAGGAGCGCCTCGGCCATGGTCGGATCCTGATGGGACTGCTCGTTCTTCGCGTTCTCCCACGTGTGCGAGGTCAGCACCAGGGGCACGCCCAGCCAGCCGGGCGGTCGCCCCGCCTGTGCCTGGTGACGGGCGAAGATCAGTTCCTGGCACACGGCGCCGAGCATCTTCGGTGCGAACGCTTCGTAGGTCACCACCAGGTTCAGCCCGCCCTTGTTGCCCAGCGCGGCGCAGACCACGGCCTCCTCGTTGAGCGCGGTGATGACCGTGCCGGTGGTCGATTCGGCGACGCCGGGCTCGGGCTCGTGCACCCGGTGCTTCATGGTGTCCAGGGTACGGTCGAGCTTGTTGCTGCGCAGCTCGTCGGGATTGCCCACGCGTACGCGCAGCCCGGGGTTCGCTTCGGCGATGGCGATAAACTGCTCGTCGAGCGCGGTCATCGGCGAGCTCTTGCCGCCGACGCCGCGATCGGCAATGGCTGGAACGCGGGGCGGGTCTATCTGGCGATCGGCGAGCGCATGGTCGCGCTCGCGCACACGCTGCTGCAGGTCGTGGCTGTTGAGTGCGGCAATGGCCTCATCCAGTTCGGACGCGGCCACGAACAGCGCCGCTGCGCCTTCATTGAAGAGCGTGCGCGCCGCGGCATCCTTCGCCGGATTCCCCGGCAGCGGCAAGTTGTGCGAGGCGTTGGTCCCGGCGCCGGGGAAGCCGAAGCCCTTGACGGTTTCGGCGATGCCATAGGGCAGCCGCACGTCGGCGGGAACAGCGGCGCCCGCTTGCAGGCGCGACTCCATCACGTGGATGCCCCACGCGATGCTGGCCGGATCGCGCCCGTCCAGCGCGATCGGATCAAAGCCGTTCAGGCGCAGGTGCCGGTCCAACCACCGCTCGCCGCCTTGCTGGGTGATCTGGCTGCGCTGTTCGATACGCCGCCCGTTGAGGATGATGATCGGGCTGACCAGCCCGCTGTCTTCGGCACGCCACCAGCGCGGCGCCCAGTCGCTGCCGCGCTGTTCTTCGAACGCACCGTCGCTGAGGAACGCCACCAGGCGTTCGTCCTTGAGCGGCGCATGCACGTACTGAAGCTCGGCAAAGCCGAGATAGCCACCTTCCATCACGCCCCCGGCGGTGTGCGCATTGACGTGGGAGCCGAGGGGCGACGCCGGCGTTCCGTCCGGATTGAGGGTGTAGGCATAGAAGTCGCTTACGAACCGGCTCAGCCCTTCGTCGGTGCGGTCGTAACGTTCAGCGTGCCGGTCGGTCATGTTGCCAACCAGCACGTTCAGCGCGTCGATGGCGGCCACGCAGTGCCCCTGGCCCATCATCCACGCGCGGGTGACGCCATCCAGGGAATCCATCAGCAGGTAGCCGGCGTAGGCGGGCACCATGTTGAGGGACCCGCCGGTGTGGCCTTCGGGCGTGGCCTTGAAGTCATCGGCCTCGAGGGCCGCGCCGTCGGTGCGGACCCGCTGGCTGTAGGTCATGTGCGCCACCAGCCACATGCCGGCGCTGGTAACGCGGTCGGCCGCGGCGAGCCGCTGCCAGGCGGTGCCGGCATCGGGTGTGCGGCCCAGGGCCACCAGCTCGTCCACCATCTGGCGGACGCGCAGCTGGGTGAGCGGGTCATGCCGGATCACGCCGTAGCCGGCCGCCCAATGGGCGAACGCCGGATCGGCCTGCCGGTGGGCGTCGGCGAGTTCAAGGATCCGCTGGCGCTCGGCGGCCGACAGCTGGTCGGCGGTGCAGCAGTTGAGATGCAGGTTCATGGGTCCTCCGGGGAATCGGTCGAAGCGGTCATCAGGGTCGATGCCGCGGCGGCGAGGTCCGCACCCAGCGCGATGGCGTTGGAGGGGTGGGAGATGGTGTCAGTGCTGACGATGCGGGCCAGGCCCGCCTCCTGCAGGCGGGCGTAGGCGTCGCCTGCGAACACCGGATGGATGGCGACCAGCAACGGCGACGGCAACGACAACCGGCGCAGGTGTGCGAGGGTCTCCAGGATCGTGTGGCCGGACGACACGATGTCGTCGATCAGCACCGGAGTCCGACCAGCCACGGCTGCCGGGTCGGGCAGGCTGACGCGCACGTCGTAGTCGCCGTGCCGCTCCTTGGCCAGCACCTGGTAGGGCATGCCGGACAGGGCGGCGATGTCCGCTACCCACTGCTCGCTCTCGCTGTCAGGGCCGATCAGCACCGCGTCTGGGACCGTCTCCGCGATCCAGCGGGCCACGGCCGGCGTCGCCGACACGTGGACCGTCGGAATGCGGTAGAGCGACTGCAGGCGCTCGACGCGGTGCAGGTGCGGGTCCACGGTCACCAGCCAGTCGAAAGCCTCTTCGAGGAATTGCGCAAACAGCGGTGTACTGACCGCCTCGCCGTGATGGAAGCGGGTGTCCTGGCGCATGTACCCCAGGTAGGGCGCGATCAGGCCGACCGAGCGCGCTCCGAACTCGCGCGCCGTTCGGGCGGCGAAACGCAACGGGAGGGCCAAAGCATCGGCGTGGCGCAGGCTGGCCAGGATGGCCACATCCGCGCCAGCCAGCGCGTCGTCCAGGGTGACCAGCGACTCGCCATCGGGAAAGTGCCGCCAAGCCACAGGTGCAATGCGCGCCTGCATAGCCTGGTTCATGGTGCTGGCCAATGCTGCATCGGCCGGGAAAGGCATCAGCACACGGGTCATGGAACCTCTCCAAGCACAAAGGGTTGCAGCGTCGCGGCGTGCTCCAGGGCGTAGGCCAGTTCTCCCGGCGACTCCGCATGCAGGGTCATCATGGGCTGTCCGCGCTCGACCGTATCGCCGATCCGCAGACCGGTTTCGAGGCCGGCGGTGGGGGATGTCGGGGCGCCGGCCAGCTTGGCCAGTTTGGCCAGCCTGCGGTTGTCGATCGCCGCGATGCGGCCCGATGCAGGCGCCGGGACGTCGGCGGTGAACGCCGCCCGTGGCGGTTCGCGGAAGCCTCCCTGGGCCTCGCAGATCGCCAGGAACTTGGCCAGCGCCGCCCCGGAATCCAGCACGCCGCGCGCGCGCTCCAGTCCGGTGCCGGCGTTGCTGCCCGGTGCCATGTCCAGCAGCGCCGCGGACAGCGCAAGTGCGCGTTCGCGAAGGTCGGCGGGTGCATCGGCTGCATTGCGCAGCACCTTGAGCACATCGTGCGCCTCGAGCGCCGGGCCGATGCCCCGACCCACCGGCTGGGTGCCGTCGGAGCGATGGATGGCCAGCTGCAATCCAAGCGCGCTGGCGGTGTGTGCAAGCCGCGAGCCGAGGCTGTCCGCCGCAGCCTCACTGCGCACCTTGGCGGTCGGACCCACCGGCATGTCGATCAGCACGTGGGTGGAGCCCGCCGCGATCTTCTTCGACAGCACGCTGGCAACCAGTTGGCCGTCGCTGTCGAAGTCGAGTGGCCGTTGGACCCGGATCAGGATGTCGTCGGCCGGGCTCAGGCGCACGTTGCCGCCCCAGACGATGCAGCCGCCCTCGCGCTCCACCACCCGCCGCATCGCCGCCAGGTCGAGCGCCACCGGCGCCATGACCTCCATGGTGTCGGCGGTGCCCGCGGGCGACGTGATCGCGCGCGACGAGGTCTTCGGAATGCGGTAGCCAAGCGCGGCCACGATGGCCACCACGATCGGGGTGGTGCGATTGCCCGGCAGGCCGCCGACGCAGTGCTTGTCCAGCACCGGCCCATCGCCCCAGTCCAGGCGCTGGCCAACCGCGATCATGGCCCGCGTCAGCGCGGTCGTCTCGACGTTGTCGAGGCGGTCGCCCGCGCTGGCCGTGACGAAGGCGGCAAGCTCCAGGTCCGACAGCCTGCTTTCCATCACGTCCTGCACCAGGGCGAGGTACTGCGCGTCGTCCAGCCGTGCCCCGAACACCTTGGCGCGGAGCGCGCCTGCCGACGCCGCGGGTTCCGCGTGCCGAACCCGGGCCAGTGCATCCGGCATGGGTTCGAGGAGCGTCCACGCGGTCTCCGAGAGCGCCACCTCGTCCAGGCCGAGCCGATCGTCCACGACCACGTTCAGCGTCGCCACCAGCGTGCGCGCGCCGACGTCCAGCCTCACGCGCGTCATCGCGGCAAAGCCTTCCGAGCGGCAGACTTCGCAGTCACGGTGCATATAGACCACCGGCTGCTGGTAGGTGTCGATGCCGGCACGGGTGACGCGCAGCAGGGTGTGACCAGCGGCCAGCTCGCTCATCGCGCATCCTCCAGTCCAACGCGCTCCAGGTGCTCCGGAACGCGCGCGCGCCAGCCCAGCTCACGCTGCACGCGCCCGCGCAACGTGTCGGCTGCATCGGGCTCGCCGTGGGTGAGGTAGACGACGCGCGGCGCGGACGGCGCGGTGCGCATCCAGTCCAGCAGTTCCCCGGCGTCGGCGTGGCCGGAGAAGCCTTCCAGCTGCACGACCTCGGCGCGGATGGGGACCTCGCGGCCAAACATGCGCAAGGTTCGCTTTCCTGCCGCCAGCGCGGCACCGCGTGTTCCGCCGGCCTGGTAGCCCGCGAGGAGGATCGCGTTGCGGTCATCGGGGCCGAACGCTTCGATGTGGTGCAACACGCGCCCCCCGGTCGCCATCCCGCTGGCGGAGATGATGATCATCGGCCCGCGCTGGCGGTTGAGCGCCTTCGACTCTTCCACCGTGTTGACGAAGGTGGCCACGTCGAACATCCGCTGGCAGTCCTCTTCGGACACGTGGTGCTCGGAATGGTGGGCGTGGTAGTGCCGGGTCGCGTTGATCGCCATCGGGCTGTTGAGGTAGACCGGGACGCGGGGAATCTCCTGCCGCTCACGCAGCCGGGCGATGTGAAGCATGAGCGCCTGGGCGCGGCCGATGGCAAAGGCGGGGATGACGATCACGCCCCCGCGCGCGGCAACACGGCGGATGATCGGGGCCAATTCCGCTTCCTGGTCGATCGGGACGTGTTCGCGATTGCCATATGTGGACTCGCAGACCAGTACGTCGCAGGCGGGCAGGGGCGTCGGCGGATTCATCAGCGATTCCTGCTGCCGTCCCAAGTCGCCGCTGAAGTGCAGGCGCTGCCCCTGGACATCCAGGCTGACGTGGGCGGCGCCCAGGATGTGGCCTGCGGGGTGGAAGCGCACCGTGAAGCCGGGCGCGACCTCGATGTCGCGTTCATGGTCATGTCCCTGCAGCTGCTTCAGGCTGCGACGGGCGTCCTCTTCCGTATAGAGCGGTCGCGGCTCCTTGTGCTTCGAGTAGCCCTTGCGCGCGGCGTACTTCGCCTCTTCTTCCAGCAGGTGCCCGCTGTCGGGAAGCAGCAGTCCGCACAGGGCCACGCTGCCGTGGGTGCAGTGGATCCGGCCGCGGAATCCCTGCTTGACCAGCGCCGGCAGGTAGCCCGAATGATCCAGATGGGCATGGGTCAGGACCACCGCGTCGATGGACGCCGGATCGACTGGGAACGGTGCCCGGTTGCGGTCGCGCAGCTGCTTGTAGCCCTGGAAGAGACCGCAGTCGACCAGCACGCGCTGGCCATTGGCCTCGACCAGGTAGCGCGATCCGGTGACGGTGCCGGCGGCACCGAGGAACTGCAGCGTCGGGCGGGAAGTCGAGGTCATGATGAGCTCCGGTTCTGGCAGGAAGTGATGGCGGAGAGCGGGCGCACGTCCGGCGCAGATCGCGCCGGACGCGTGGCTTGCTCACGGTCGAATCAGCTCGACGATGTCATTGACCTTGGGCTTTCCGGAGATCACTTCAGCCTCTGCGTAGTGGTCGTCGAACAGCCCGGTAATGCGCACCTGACCGACGGCTTCCCGGCGAAAGCGCGGCCCGATATCCCGAGGACCGCGGTTACGGCGCTTGTGCCGGATCACATCCAGCACCTGGTCGACCTGGGCTCCGTCGGCCTTGCCGACGCAGACCACCAGTGTGTCGTCCTGCGTCTCCAGAACCTGGCCGCGCATCAACACGTTGTGGCGGAACCCGCCTTCGCTCGCGGAAGCAACCCCCGGCAGTGCGAAGGAGAAGGCGAAGGCGCCCGCCAGCGCCAGCGCGGCGAACCAGCGATTGGGATTGGTGCGTGGGCCAGAAAAACAGGCGGCATGTGTGACGTTGTTCATTGTGTGGACTCCTTGCATGGATGTGAGGCGAAACAGCGAGACTGCTAGAGCACGAAGGGATGGAACACGACGGTCGGCCTTCATCGGGCTTCCCCCGCCGATCGGACAGGACCGCGCCGGCGTCGCGGTATGAAGGCCGGCACCTCCTGCATATAGCTCACGTAGTCCTCGCCGAAGCGGCTCAGGCAATCCCTCTCCTCACGACGCGCGAGGCGGGCATAGGCCCACACCAGCACCGGATAGCTGACGAGCGTGAGCAGCGTGGGCCACTGCAGGAGGAAACCGGTCAGTACGAATACGAAGGCGACGTACTGCGGGTGACGCAAGCGCGCATAGACGCCCTCCCGGGCAAGCCGACCCTCACGCTGTGCCCGATACAGCACGGGCCAAGCTGCCGACAGCAGCCAGAAGCCGCCGCCGATCAGGACGAAACTCGCGAGGTGGAATGGACCGAAATGCGGATTGGCGCGCCAGCCGAACCACATCTCCAGCAGATGGCCGGCGTCGTGGCTGAGCCAGTTGACCTGCGGATAGTTGGCGCTGAGCCACCCGCCCAGGACGTACAGCGTCAGCGGGAAGCCATACATTTCCGCGAACAGGGCCACGACGAATGCGGAGAACATCCCGAACCCACGCCAGTCCCACCGGGTCAGCGGTTTGTAGAAGCTCCAGGCGAAGAAGATGAAGAACGCGGCGTCGATGGCGGCGAGGAGCCAAAGACCGTAGCCGGAGTCAGGTGCGTGCATGTCATCGTCCTCCGTTCGAGGGGCCGGACGTTTCGTCATCCAGCGTCCGCGTGCGCCGGCTCTCATGCTGGCCGTGAGGTGTGTCGTCGGCATTGCTGTCGCGCCCATGACCGCCGTGACCGCCATGCCCCTTGTGCATGAACACCTGCAACAGGGGGCATAGCAGCAGGATCGCCAGCGGCAGCCAGCGGAGCGTTCCCGCAAGGTGGGCGCGGTGCTCGAAGCCGAGATAGAACAAGGCCAGCGCCAGGAAGATCCAGAAGACCCAACGTCGGGACCCCGAGGTGGCAGGACCGGGGACAGTCATGGCAAATTCTCCTGAGTGGGGCGGCGTCCAAGGAGGCGCCGCGGGGTGGACCTGACGAACCCGCCGCCCTCAGCGGCGGCAACGGATTCGATCAATGCGCAGACATCGTTGCCAGTCGGGATGGAATCCGGCAGCGAAGACCAGGCGTGGACGGCATGTTCCATCCGCGCGTGCATGGCGAGCAGGTTGTCCAGTTGCTGGCGGGTGTCGTCGAGTCGGCGTCGGATGATGTCCCGCACAAACGGGCAGGGACTATGTCGCAGCAGGCTGTGGCGGATGATCTCCTCGATCTCCGCCAGCGTGAAGCCGAGCTGTTGGGCGGTGCGAATGAAGTGCAGGCGCTGGAGCTCCGAAGCCGAGAACAGTTGGTAGCCACTCTCGGTGTGCCTCGCCGCCTGCAGCAGGCCGCGCCGCAGATAGTTGCGCACCACATGCACCGTGACGTCGCCCTGTCGGGCCAGCTGGCGGACCGTCATCAGCGGCGGTACTGCTTTGTCGGTGACCGTCATTGGCGCACTCCCGGCAGGGTGTAGGTCAGGCTAGACCTGTGTCTCGCACACAGGTCAACCTGCATGAGCGTGGTCGCAGTCACAAACGCCCGAGACTGTCGCCAACGGGCGCAAGTCCACGTCCGCGCGTGCGCGGACGATCCGTCCGTGCATGTGTTGAACGGCCGCATCACCGCATCTCCACGGGCAGCGCAGTGGGTGCCGGCGGCTTCCTGGCCAGTTGCCGCTGCTTGATCAGCGAGTACAGCGCCGGGATCACGACCAGGGTCAGCACCGTGGACGACACCATGCCGCCCACCATCGGCGCGGCGATACGACGCATGACCTCGGAGCCGGTGCCGCTGCTCCACATGATCGGCAGCAGGCCAGCCATGATCGCCACCACGGTCATCATCTTCGGACGTACACGGTCGACCGCGCCTTCGATGATCGCTTCGCGCAGGTCGCCAGCATCCAGCGAGCGGCCTTCGGCCTGCCTCTGCGCGGCGCGCGCCTCCAGCGCGTGGTCGAGGTAGATCAGCATGACCACGCCGGTTTCAGCTGCGACGCCGGCCAGCGCGATGAAGCCGACGATTACCGCGACGCTGGTGTTGTAGTCGAGCAGCCACATCAACCACACGCCGCCGACCAGTGCGAAGGGCACCGACAGCATCACGATCAACGACTCGGTGACCCGGCGGAAGTTGAGGTACAGCAGCAGGAAGATCAGCGCCAGCGTCACGGGGATGACAACGCGCATCTTGTCGGCGGCGCGCTGCATGTATTCGTACTGTCCACTCCAGGTCACGTAGTAGCCAGGCGGGAACTGCACCTGCTCGGTGACCGCTTCCTGCGCAGCCTTCACGTAGCGGCCGAGATCGCTCTCTCGGGTGTCGATGTAGATGTACGCCGCCAGCATCGCGTTCTCGGTGCGGATGCTCGGCGCACCCTTCCTGACCTCAATCCGCGCCAGTTCGCCCAGCGGCACCTGGGCGCCGCCGGGCACCGGCACAAGGACTTGGCTGCCTATCCGGTGCGGATCGTCGCGGAGTTCGCGGGGATAGCGCACGATCGCGCTGAAGCGTTCGCGGCCCTGGAGGATGGTGGTGACGATCTCGCCGCCCAGCGCGGCGGCCACCACGTTCTGCACCTCGCCCAGGGTGACGCCGTACTGGGCCAGGCTGCCAAGGTCGGGGGTGATGTCGAGGTAGTAGGCGCCGGTCAGGCGTTCGGCGAACGCGCTGGTCGTGCCCGGCACTTCGCGCACCACGGCTTCGATCTCGGTGGCCAGCGCGTCGAGTTGCTCAAGGTCCGTGCCGAAGAGTTTGATGCCCACGGGCGTGCGGATGCCGGTGGCCAGCATGTCGGTGCGCGCCTTGATCGGCATCGTCCAGGAGTTGGCGACGCCCGGGAACTTCAGCGCCGCGTCCATCTCGGCGATGAGCTTGTCGGTGGTCATGCCGTCCCGCCATTCGTCCTCGGGCTTGAGGTTGATGACGGTCTCGAACATCTCCAGCGGTGCGGGATCGGTGGCCGTCAGGGCACGGCCCGCCTTGCCGAACACCGACTCCACTTCCGGGAAGCCCTTGATGATCCGGTCCTGCTGCTGCAGCAGCTCCGAGGCCTTGGTCACCGACATGCCCGGAAGCGACGCGGGCATGTACAGCAGCGTGCCTTCGTTGAGGGTTGGCATGAACTCGCTGCCCAGCCGCGATGCAGGCCACAGGCTTGCAAACAGGGCGACCAACGCAAACATGATTGTGGCCATGCGATGCCGCAGAACGACGTTGATCACCGGCCGATAGGCCGCAACCAGGAACCGGTTCACCGGATTCTTGTGCTCGGGCACGATCTTGCCGCGCACGAACAGCAGCATGAGTACCGGTACCAGCGTGATCGACAACAGCGCGCCACCGGCCATCGCGAAGGTCTTGGTGAAGGCCAGCGGCTTGAACAGGCGACCTTCCTGAGCCTCCAGGGCGAACACGGGCAGGAACGAGACGGTGATGATCATCAGGCTGAAGAACAGCGCCGGCCCGACCTCGCGACAGGCATCGATGATCAGCTGGGTCCGGCTGCGGGAGCCGTCGGAGCGCTCGATGTGCTTGTGCGCGTTCTCGATCATCACGATCGCCGCGTCGACCATCACGCCAATCGAGATCGCGATGCCGCCCAGGCTCATGATGTTGGAGTTCATGCCCAGCATGCGCATCGCGATCACCGCGATCAGCACGCCGACGGGCAGCATGACGATCGCGACCAGCGCGCTGCGCGCATGGAACAGGAATACTAGGCACACCAGTGCGACGATCAGGCTCTCCTCGAGCAGCGTCGTGCGTAGCGTCTTGATCGCGCGCACGATGAGATCGGAGCGGTCGTAGACCGCCTGGACGCTGACGCCCTCGGGGAGTCCACTCGCAAGCTGGGCGATCTTTTCCTTCACCCCCCCGATCACGGCCAGGGCGTTTTCGCCGAAGCGCGCAATGGCGATCCCGCCCACAACGTCGCCTTCGCCGTCCAGGTCGGCGATGCCACGGCGCTCATCGGGTACCAGTTCGACCCGGGCGACGTCGCCGATCAGCACCGGTGCGCCCCCTTCGGCGCGCAGAACCAGGCTCTCGATATCCTCGATACCGCGCAGGTAGCCGCGGCCCCGCACCATGTACTCGGTCTCGGCCAGCTCGATCACGCGGCCGCCGACGTCGCGGTTGCTCTCGGCGATCACCTCGGACACGCGTGAAATCGGGATGTCGAACTCGCGCAGCCGGACCGGATCGACGGTGATCGAGTACTGGCGCACGAAGCCGCCGACGCTGGCGACCTCGGCCACGCCGGGCGCGGTGGTGAGCTGGTAACGCAGGTACCAGTCCTGCATCGCGCGCAGCTCGTCCAGCGAGTGGCGGTCGCTCTGCAGCACGTACTGGTAGACCCAGCCCACGCCGGACGCGTCGGGTCCCAGTGCCGGTGCCACGCCAGCCGGCAGGTTTTTCGACGCGACGTTGAGGTTCTCGAGCACGCGCGAGCGCGCCCAGTACAGGTCCGTGCCTTCTTCGAAGATGACGTAGATGAAGGAGGCGCCGAAGAACGAGAAGCCGCGGACGTCCTTCGACTTCGGCGTCGCGAGCAGGGCGCTGGTCAGCGGATAGGTGACCTGGTCCTCGACCACCTGGGGCGCCTGCCCCGGGTACTCCGTGAACACGATCACCTGCACGTCCGACAGATCCGGTTGTGCGTCCAGCGGCGTGTTCATCAGTGCGTAGATGCCACCGGCGACAATCGCCAGCGCCATCAGCAGCACCAGGAAGACGTTGCGCACCGACCATTCAACGAGACGGCCAAGCATGTCAGTGCCCCTCGTGGCTGGTGGCGGGAGCAGGTGTGCCGTGGTCGTTCATCGTTCCATGGTCGCCATGGCTGTCATGGCCGTCGGACGCGCCAGGATCGCTGGCGGCAGCCGGTGGATCTCCCGATGTCGCCGGTATGGCATGGCCTGCGTGGGGATCAGCGACCTCGTCAACATGACCTGCGTGCGGATCGACGGCGTCCTCACCGTGCCCGGCGTGTGGATCCTCAGTGGTGCCCGAAGGCGCGCCGTGTCCTGCATGACCCTCAAGCCCCTGGAGTGCCGACTGCAGGTTGCTTTCGGCGTCGATCAGGAAGTTGGCGGAGACCACGACCTGTTCGCCTTCGGCGATCCCGTCGAGCACTTCGATGCGATCGCCGCCACGGCGACCCAGGGTGACGTCGCGCGGTGCGAACCGGCCGGGGCCGGTCTCGACCAGCACCACCTGGCGCGTGCCGCTGTCGAGCACGGCCGAGCGCGGAACGGTCAGGACCGGTCCGGACCCCGGCTCCTCGAGCAGCACCGTCCCGTAGAGCCCCGGCCGGAGGTCGCCGTCGGGGTTGGGCAGGGCGATGCGCACATCCACGGTGCGCGTCATCGCATCGATGACGGGGTGCACGAAGGCGACTTCGCCCTCGGCCACCTGGCCAGGCAGGGCCACGGTTTCAAATCGTGCGGGCTGGCCGGGCTGGATGCCCGCGGCCTGCGCCGCCGGGACCTTCGCGATCACCCACACCGTCGACAGGTCCGCCAGGCGCAGGATGGTTTCGCCGGGCTCGAAGCGTGCGCCCTGGACCACCGGCTTCTCGATCACGACCCCGTCCGCGGGCGCGGTGAGCACCAGCCCCGTCTTGCCGAGTTGCGCGTCGCTGATTTCCCAGTTGCGCAGGCGGGTGCGGGCGGCATCGCGCAGCCGGATCATTGACGCCGCGCTCGCGGGGTCGGACGCCGCCAGCCTGCGGGCGGTCTCGTCGGCCAGTCGGTATTCCTGCTGCGCCGCGGCCAGCTGCGGGCTGTAGACGGACAGCAGCGGTTGCCCCGCGCGGACCCGCATTCCGGTCTGGTTCGCGTACAGCCGCTCCACCCAGCCTTCGAAGCGCGGCGCGATCGCGTACTGCCGGGTCTCGTCGACTTCGACCGTGCCGCTGGTGCGCACGGTGGCGGACAGGGCGCCGCGCTTGACCGCTTCGGTGCGCACGCCCAGCGCCTGCACCTTGTCGGGTGGCATCACCACCGTTCCCGGCGCCGCGGCAGGCGCGTCGCCGGCGTAGACCGGAATGTAGTCCATGCCCATCGGGTCCTTCTTCGGCACCGGCGAGGTGTCCGGAAGGCCCATGGGATTGCGGTAATAGAGCACCTTGCGTTCCGCGGCCGGCGCTTCGGCGGACGTGGCTGCGCTCGGAGCATCGTTCGTCGCGCGGCCGGCCATCCAGCCGACGGCGAGGGCGGCGAGTGCGACGCCGATGGCGAGCGACAGGGTCTGGACACGGGTCATCGGATCTCTCCTTCGATGGCGCGCACGGCGGCGGCGCCCAACAGTTCGTCACGCAGTGCATCGAGCCGTGCGAGGTCGGCGCCCTGCCATTCATTGAGTGCTTCCAGCAGCGTCCCGAAGTCGACTTCGCCGACCTGGTAGCTGGCCAGCGCGGACTGCCAGGTGGCGTCGGCCTGCGGCAGCAGCGTGTTCTCGATCAGCTCGCGGCGCTCGCGTGCGCTGGTCCACTGCGCCCAGGCAGAGGCGCCGCGTTCCTCGACGGCCCGCAGCGTGGCGTCCATCCGCGCCAGCGCCGCTTCTTCGAGCAGGCGCGATTCGCGCTCGCGTTCGCGGCGTGCACGCTGCTGGAACGGGATCTCGACCTCGAGCATCAGCTCGGTGCTTTCGAGGCCGTTGCCGAGCTGCATCGCACCCACGCCCAGGGTGATGTCCGGAAAGCGGTTGCGACGCTGCAGCACCACGTTCGTGCGCGCCGCCTCGGCGCGGGCCTGCTGCGAGCGCACCGCGGGATGCGCATCGGCGTCATCCAGTGCCTCGGCAAGCGAGGCGCTGTGGACGGCGAGGCGCGGCGCCTCGCCGGGAGTCGCCAGCGGTGCATCGGACCGGCGCCCCAGCACCGCGTTCAAGGTGGCGGCCGCCTCCTGCTTGGTCGCGAGGCGTTCGATCCGCTCGCGCTGTAGGCTGGTCTGCTCGACCTGGGCGCGGATGGCATCCTGCTGCGCCGCGCGACCCAGGGCGTAGCGCACGCCGGCTATTTCCTCGACCTGGCGGAGCAGGGCGATGCGGCGGTCGAGCACGGCCACGGCCTGATCGGCATGCCAGTAGCGCACGTACGCCGCTTCAGCCTCTGCCAGCAGGTCGCGCGCCGCGGTGATGCGGTCAAGCCCGACCGCGACCGCGTCCTGGCTGGCCGCGGTCCGCGCCAGACCACGCTTGCCCCAGAGCGGGAAGCGCTGGCGCAGCGCGTAGTTCACCTCGCGCTCGGCACCGGCGGTGCGCCAGGGCTTGTCCGGATCGAGGCCGCGGAATCCAACCGAGGCCATCGGATCGGGCAGGGCACCTGCGGGAAGGATCCTCGCTTCGGCGGCCTGGGTTTCGAAGTCCATGGCCCGCAGCTCGGGGTTGTGTTCCAGAACCCAGGTGCGGATCGACTCGAGGCTGTGCCCCGGGATGGGTTCGGTGGCGGTCGCGGGCAGCGCCAGCGTCCACAAGCCGCCGGCGAACACGCAGGCAAGCAGGTGCCGGAGCAGTGGCCGACGGCGGAACAGCGGGTAAGGGTGCAGGCGCCTGGCCTGCATCGGGTCGAACAGGGATGCCATATCAGTGTCCTTGGGCCGACGCGACGCAGGTCGCTCGGACGAGGCAGGAACACATGCCGTGACGCGCACGGCACGAACGCACAGCACTGCGCCGCACCGGTGTGCGGAGCAGTCAGCGTCCGGGCATCAGATCAGCAGGAGTGCCGCGGGATGAGCGGTGGGGCGGTGCCAGGCGGGCCTGGGTGGCGAATCTACCCATGTGGACGTGACACCCGGTGCACCATCCCCACTCTCGGCGACTGCGAACCAGGAGAACCATGCTCCGACAAGGAGCGGCGGAATCGAGGGGATGCGCCCACTGTCCGCCGAGATGCCACCCTCGGTGCAGTGCGCGTCGCACAGGGCCTTGCTCGCCGAGGGGAGCTCGGCATCGCAAGCGTGGCCATGGTCGTGACGGGTGTCACTGGCGGCAGCGACACAAGCCGCCGGCGTACCTGGGAGATCCAGGCACTCGCCATGGCCGGCCAAAGCGAACTGGGACCAGAGCAGCGCCGCCATCGCGAGGAGGGCGGTGCGCTGGAACCAATTCCGATGGCGGATGCGGACCATGACTTGAGCTTACCTCTTACCAGGACCGATGCAATTGACTCAAGTCAATCCCTGGCGAGGCCCAAGGTACGGTCCCGCACGGGTGCCGTCGGCGAGGGCGGTACGGCGGCCGACTTGGCCAGGCGAAGCGCATTGGCCACCACCGACACCGAGCTCAAGCTCATCGCAAGCGCCGCGACCATCGGACTCAGCAGGATCCCGAACGCGGGGTAGAGCACCCCGGCCGCGACCGGCACCCCAAGCGCGTTGTACAGGAACGCGAAGGTGAGGTTCTGCTTCATGTTGGCCACGGTGGCCTGGGAGATCTTGCGGGCGCGCAGGATGCCGCGCAGGTCGCCCTTGAGCAGGGTGATCTGGGCGCTGGACATCGCGACGTCGGTGCCCGTGCCCATGGCGATGCCGACGTCGGCGGCGGCCAGCGCGGGAGCATCGTTGATGCCGTCGCCGGCCATCGCCACCCGCCGGCCTTCGCCCTTGAGGCGCTGCACCAGCTCGGCCTTGTCCTCGGGGCGGACTTCGCCATGCACCTCGTCCAAGCCCAGCTCGGTGGCCACGGCCCGTGCGGTGGTGAGCCCGTCACCGGTGGCCATGATGATGCGCAGCCCGGCGGCGTGCAGCTCATTGATGGCGGTCGCGGCCGACGCCTTGATCGGGTCTGCGACCGCGATCAGACCCGCCAAGCGACCGTCCACGGCGAGGAACATGACGCTAGCACCCTCGCGGCGCAGACGCTCGGCGACGTCGAGATGCGCACCGGGATCGGCGCCCATATCATCCATGAGTGCGGTATTGCCCAACGCAAGCGCGTGACCCGCTACGGTTCCGCGCACACCCATGCCGGTCACCGAGTCGAAGTCCTCCACGCGGTCGAGCTCGAAGTTCCGGCGTCGGGCCTCGGCCACGATGGCATCGGCCAGCGGATGCTCGCTGCCCTGGTCCAGGCTGGCCGCCAGGTGCAGCACCTGGTCGGCGTCGAAGCCCTCGAAGGCCACGACTTCCTTGAAGGCCGGGCGCCCTTCGGTGAGCGTGCCGGTCTTGTCGACGATCAGGGTGTCGATGCGGCGCATATGCTCGATGGCTTCGGCATCGCGGAACAGCACGCCCACCTGCGCCGCCTTGCCCGTGGCGACCATGATCGACATCGGCGTCGCCAGGCCCAGCGCGCAGGGGCAGGCGATGATCAGCACCGAGACCGCGTTCAGGATGGCAAAGGTCCAGGCCGGGTCCGGGCCGAAGAAGCCCCAGATGAAGAAGGTGGCCACCGCGATCGCCAGCACTGCGAGGACGAACCAGTAGGCGACGGTATCAGCCATCCGCTGCATCGGCGCGCGGGAGCGCTGCGCCTGCGCGACCAGCTGCACGATCTGCGACAGCACCGTATCGGAACCCACCTTGGCGGCGCGGATCACCAGTGCGCCAGTGCCGTTCTGGGTCGCGCCGATGACCTGGTCGCCCGCGGTCTTCTCGACCGGGATCGGCTCGCCGGTGAGCATCGATTCGTCGACGCTGGAGCGGCCCTCGACCACTTCGCCATCCACCGGCACCTTCTCGCCAGGACGCACGCGCAGGTGATCGCCGACATGCACGTGGGTCAGCGGGATGTCTTCCTCGGTACCGTCGGGGTTGACCCGCCGTGCTTCCTTGGGCGCGAGACCGAGCAGGCCCTTGATCGCCGCGGAGGTTTTCGAACGTGCCCGCAGCTCCAGCATCTGGCCCAGGAGCGTCAACGATACGATTACCGCTGCCGCCTCGTAATACACACCGACGCGCCCGTGCTCGGTAAACGACGGCGGGAACAAGCCGGGTGCCAGCGTGGCGACCAGGCTGTAGCCAAAGGCGGCCGCAACGCCAATCCCGATGAGGGTGAACATGTTCGGGCTGCGGTTGCGGATCGACTGCACGCAGCGCTCGAAGAACGGCCAGCCGGCCCACAGCACGACCGGTGTGGTCAGGACCAGCTCGACCCAGGTTTGCAGGTCGATCGACAGCGGCAGGATCTGCACGCCGCCCAGCACGATACGCGGGAGGTACTGGCCGAACATGGCCAGCACGAGCGTCACCGCCGTCAGCGGAAGCGTCCACCAGAAGCGCCGACTGAAGGCGACGAGCTCCGGGTTCTCCTCGTCGTCAAGCCCGGGCATCTCCGGTTCCAGAGCCATGCCGCAGAGCGGGCAGGTACCGGGGTGGTCCTGGCGGACTTCGGGATGCATCGGGCAGATGTACATGGCGCCCGGAACCGCGGCTGCAGGCTCGATCGGCCCAGGTGCGAGGTACTTCCCGGGGTCGGCAACGAACTTCGTGCGGCAACCGGCCGAGCAGAAGTGGTACGTCGTGCCGGCGTTTACGGCGTGGTGGGGCGAGGTCTTCGGATCGACGTTCATGCCGCAGACCGGATCCTTCACCGTTCCGGGAGGCGCGGAGGGCGGACCGCCTTCAGGCGCTTGCCCGGCAGTGCTGCCGCCATGTCCGTGTGCCTGCTGATGTGTGTGCGTGTTCATGCGTCTTCCTTCGACAAGGCACCCAGGATCGGGCAGTCCTGGATGCCGCCGTGACCCGGGCAGGCAGTGACCAGTTGGCGTAGCCCATCGCGAATGCGTGTGAGTTCATCCAGCTTGCGCTCGACGTCGGCGAGGCGTGCCGCCGCCGACGCGCGCACCGCCGCCATGTCCTCGCCAGACCGCCCGGAGAGCTGCAGCAGCTCGCTGATCTCGCGCAGCGTGAAGCCGAGCGCCTTGGCGCGACGCACGAAATGCAGGCGCGCCACGTCGGCGTCGCCGTAGGATCGATATCCCGAATTGCGACGGGCAGGGGCGGGCAGGATGCCGTGGCTCTCGTAGTAGCGGATCGTGTCGATGGGCACGTGTGTCCGCTTGGCGAGTTGACCTATCTGCATGGTGGGCGCTCCGCTAGACCAGATTCCGAGTGTGTGCCCTTGACCATGGTCCAGAGTCAAGTGGTGGTGGCCCTCGCGCTGATGCCCGTTGCCTTCGGTGCCAGCCTCGAGCTGCCGTATGGATTGCAACCGCTACACAGGACTGAGCGTCCCGAGCACTGAAACAACAATCAGGATCAAGATGGCTAGCGCGGCCTCAGCCGTAACACTTTGCCGCAAAGCACGCGCCTCCTGTGCAGGTTCTCCGCTGGTCAGCGCCCGTCCCAGGCGCGGCACCAGCGTCCATCGGTGCAGCGCCCCTAGGCCCAGCATTCCGCCGAACAGAGCCAGTTTGAACAGCAGGAACTTCCCGTAGGTGCTCTGAAACAGGGCCGAAAACGACCACGCGGTGAGATCCCCGTAGTGCACGATGCCGGACACGACGAGCGCAGCAACGAAAATCGTTCCCAGCGTCGAAAATCCATGCAGAAAGTCATGCGTTGATCGCAGACGCCCGCTGCCGGAGGCCTCCTTGCCGCGCAGGAGCATCCCCAGGAACATCAGGACCGCTGCGATCCAGCCGCCTGCCGCAAGAAGATGGACAAGGCCCGCAGCAAGCCGGACCGCGCCTGCCACGCCCTCACCAGCGGCCGCGTGGCCGTTCCATGCCAGAGAAGCGAGTGCGCCGCCCGCCAGCGTCACCGCCAGCGGGAAGGCGGGCTCCACCTTCCCGCGGCGACGATGCCATCCAAGCACAAACATCAGGGCGAGCAGCAGCGCGCCTCTCGCCATCGCTGCCCGGCCCGCGGACGTCTCGAGCAGATACCAGCCAAGCGATGCGCGATCAACGTCGGCAAGCGGCATCCCCATGATGCCCGCGGTCTTGAAGACCACATCGGCGCCGGTGAGCACGATACCGACAGCGGCACTTGCCAATAGAATGCCCATAAGTGGCCATCCGGCCAGGGCATCGGTGAGTGCCGCTCGACGCGAACCGTACCACCCGAGCAATGGGACCCCGAAAAGAACCATGAGGACTAGGTATTCCAGGAACCTCACTGCATAAGCCGACAGGTCGAGCATTTGTTGCTCCTCAGCGCACCGTGAAACTGAAATTGCCGGTCATGGGGTGGTTGTCGCCTCCCACGGCGCGGTATTCCACGGTATAGACGCCCGGAGTCAGCGGCTGGGGCAACTTGGCACGCAGGGTCTTACCGTTGTTGACGATCTCGGTCGTGAAATTCTCGATCGGCATGGTGGAACTCCCGTGCTTCATGAGCAACTTGAGACGCGACGCCCGCGGAATCAATGTTTCGTTGAACACGAGATCGATCTGGCCCGGCGAAGCCACCACCGCATTTGCCGCCGGTGTGGACTGCTGCAGCGCGGCGTGGGCGTGCGCGATCTGCAGGGAGAACTGCCCAGCCGCAATCGCGAGGACGAGCGCGAAGGAGCGAAGGACGTTTGATGATTTCATAGGGATAAATCCTCATTGCGAATGTGATGCAAAGCCCCGTTCGGCGCCGTGCTGTGTTGGATCCGACAAGCGTTAGGTGTCGGGCTGTCACCGAAACCACGGTTGGTCGGCTTTTGATATTGGAGATGAGGATCCCGCCGCTCAGGCGGGATCCTCGACGCGTCAAGCCGCCATGGCGCTGCAGCTTTCCGCGCATCGACGACACGCTTCAGCGCAACGCGTCATCTCGGGGTCGTTCATGGCATCGCATGCATCCGCGCACTGGCGGCAGATCTCCGCGCAGGCACCGCAAATGACGTTATGAACGCTCGTACCGCGCAGCATCGCGTCGGCACTGGTTGCGCAGATATCGGCACACGTCGCAAGGAGTGCGATGTGCTCCGGGGCCGCGTGGGCACCTCCTTTGGTCAGGCAATAGTTGATGGTCTCCAAGCAGATCGCATGGCATTGCGTGCAGTTGTCGATGCACTCGTTCATGGCCTGGGACCGGTGTGCCGCGGAATGGTGAGTCATGTGGTTCTCCTTCTTCCTCGCGGACGAGAATCGGCGCGCCCGCAACACCGCCCCCTGTTCCTGCACCGGATCAGTGCTGTGCGAACGGTTCAGTGGTTCCGTCGTGACGGACCAGCTCGACCGTGTACGGCTGTTGTCGCCCGGCAGGGACCTCCATGCCCGGCGAGCCGAGCGGCATTCCCGGCAGGACCAGGCCGCGTGCGTCCGGCTTCGCTTCGAGGAGGCGCTTGATGTCCGCGGCCGGGACATGGCCTTCGATGAGGTATCCACCGATCTCGGCCGTGTGGCAGGAGCCCTTTGCATAGGGGACACCCAGCCGTTCCTTGACCGGACCCAGGTCATCCATGTCGTGCACATCCACGGTGAAGCCCGCCTTCAGCACGTGGTCAACCCAGCTACCGCAACACCCGCAGGTCGGGGTCTTGTGGACGGTCATGCGTGGCAGGGCAGCGGGAGTGGTGTCGGCTGTTTCCGGGACGACCTGTACAGCGGGCGCGATGGTGGACTGCGCGGGTGTCGCCGCCTGGGTACAGGCACCCAGGCCGGCGACCGCAAAAGCCGCCCACGCCAGTCGGTTCAATCTGCAGGCTTTCATTTCCGGTTCTCCGCTCAGCGCCTGGTCCGCGAGGACCAGTGGATGTGGACGATCCGCCAGCCGTCGGCGGTCTGCTTCAGCACCATCGTTTCGGTGCTCTGGACGGTCAGTGGCTTGCCGTCCTTCTGGGCGTGCAGCTCGCTTTCGGTTCCGACCCACGCGAACTCGCCAGCGGTTCGTGCACGCTGACGGAGCAGCTGGCGATGGGCGCCCTTGAGGAACGCCGCATCGCTGACTGCGTGATGGCCCATGTATTCCTCGCGGCTGCGTTCTGCACCTCCGGACTCGAGGATGAGAACGTCGGCAGCGAGCAGGGCTTCGACCGTGGCCAGGTCGCCGCTGGAGAGGGCGGCGTTGAAGCGCTCCGCCACGTCGACGGCGGCCTTCGCGGCGGCCGGCACGTCTACGTCCGCCGCTGCCGCAGCGGCGGGGTGATGTGCATGCGACTGTGCCGTCTGCGCCATTGCGGGCGACACCATTGCCAGCATCAGCGCGAGGCCAGACGAAATTGCTGTTGCATTCATTGTTCAACTCCAGGTTTTCAGTGAGTGTGCGCAGGGCCGTCTTCGGCCTCGGTCATATGGGGTGAAGGTGGAGACTGCACTTTGCCGTCGGCATGGCGATGCTCTACCGCGCGGACTTCTGTGTCGGTGACACGCGTTCCGTGGTCATCGTCCATACCCGGCGACTGCGCGTGCGGCATCGCGTCGCTCCCAGCTGTGGGCTGGGCAGGGTGATCCTCCGTCGCCGCCTCGTCATGGTCGTCGTCGTGTGTCTCGCCGCCGCCATGCGCGTGGCCTTCGCTGCTGTCGACCAGTTCCCTGTATGCAGCCGCGTCGAGCGTGGGCAGCACCTGCAGGAACGCGGCCATGTTCCATATGTACTCGTCCTCCATGTTCTTGCCCCAGGCGGGCATGCCGCTTGCTTTGATCCCGTGCTTGATCACCCAGAACGCTTTTGGCGCATCGACCCCGTACTGGCTGAGGTTGGGCGGGGCTGGATACAGGCCTTGGCTCATCTCTGTTTCGGCCATCGATGGAGCCAGGTGGCACCCGGCGCACATCGCTGCGTAGTTGCCCGCGCCCTGCACGATTCTCGCTGGATCGTCCAGGCCCGGCGGGACGTCCAACCTTCCCGCACGCGCCAGGATGGAGCGCTCGCGTGCGGTCTCGAGCAGGAAATACACGGGCTTCGTGTGCATGTCATCGGCGGCGACGTTGTACACGCCGCCCCAGATGAAGCCCGCCGTACCGGCCACGACAACCAGCGGAACCCCGATCAACCAAACACGCTTGCGTGTCTTTGGTTGCATGTGTGTTCTCCCATCAGAACCAGATTCGGACGCCGGCCACGACCCGGGTGTCGTCGACGTCCCCGGACCGTGCGCGACGCTGGTCCGCCGTTCCGCCGTAGGCACGCTCCCTGACGACGCCGACATAGGGAGCGAACTGCCGATGGAACTCGTAGCGCAGGCGGAAACCGGCTTCGACCTTGCTCAGTCCGCTGCCGATTCCAACCGCCGGATCGTCCTTGCTCCAGGCTTCGCCCTCGACGAGCCACTGGCCGATCAGCCGGTTGGTGAACAGCATTTCGTATTCGGCTTCCGCCCCAAGCCCGACCTGGCCGGACTCGCCCACGTAGGCGGTCGCTTCGACTTCGAACTTGTACGGGGCGAGACCGATGACACCAAGCGCGGCATAGGTGCGCGATGGACCGCCGTCGAAACCGAAGTCATGGCGGACACCGGCGACCGCGTCCCACCAGGGGGCGATGGCCCGACCGTACAGGACTTCCACATCCGCCGACTCGGTGGATCCGCTCGCACGCTCGCCCTCGCTGCGGAGCCAGAGCCGGTTCAAGTCGGAGCCGACCCAGGCTTTCGCTTCCCAGGCCATGCCGGTGCCGTCCTCATCCGCGTCCCAGGCCTCAAGCCGGTCAAGCGACCAGTAGGAGTTGATCGATTCGCCGTGCATTACGTGCGCATCGAGGTCCTGGAACGCCGCGGCCCGATCGGCCGGCGTGATGGCAGGAATGGGCTCGTGCGGCTCCGCGTTCGCCGGGAGATCCTGGCTGGCACCAGGCTGATGGCCCATGGACGCGTGGTCCATGCCGGAGTCATCCATTCCGGAGTGATCCATCGTGGAGTGATCCATCGTGGAGTGATCCATCGTGGAGTGATCCATCGTGGAGTGATCGCTGCCGGCAGTGTCCGTAGCCCCGTGTTTCATGGCGCCGTGGTCCATGTTTCCGTGGTCCATGGTCCCGTGATCATTGGAGCTTTTGTCTGTCGGAGTCGGCTGATGTCCGGCGTGTGGGTCAACAGGTTTGGGTGACGATGGTGTCGCAGCGGGCTTCGCTTCCGGGTGGTGCGAGGCGTGGTCCGTCTCCTGCGCCCACGCCGGCGCGAAGCCCGCTGCGAGAGACAATGCGGAGGCCAGGCCGACGGCCAGGGGATGACGACTTGAAAGGATCATGGCGTTCATTCCTCCACCCGCACTTCGCGGAACATGCCGGCTTCCATGTGGTAGAGCAGGTGGCAGTGGTAGGCCCAGCGGCCAAGGGCATCCGCACGCACGCGGTAGCTGCGCTTGGTGCCCGGCGGCATGTCGATGGTGTGCTTGCGCACCATGAAGTTGCCCGATTCGTCCTCGAGGTCGCTCCACAGGCCGTGGAGGTGGATCGGGTGCGACATCATCGTGTCGTTGACCAGCACGATCCGCATGCGCTCGCCGTAGTTCAGGCGCAGCGGTTCGGCATCAGCGAACTTCACTCCGTTGAACGACCAGGCGAAACGCTCCATGTGCCCGGTCAGGTGCAGCTCGACCGTGCGACCGGGCTCACGCCCGTCCGGGTCGCTGAACGTGCTGCGCAGGTCGGAGTAGGTCAGCACGCGGCGGCCGTTGTCGCGTAAGCCGATGCCCGGGTCATCCAGCCTGGGCGCGGGCGCCATCGTCTGCATGTCGACCAGGGGGTTGCCGGTTTCGGTGGCAGGGTGTTCCTGCATGCCGCCGGCACCGTGGTCCATCCCGGCCATGCTCCCGCCGGTGCCATGATCCATGCCGGCCATGCTTCCGCCGGCCATTGCGCCTCCAGCCATCGCCGACATGTCGTGACCGCTGTGATCCATGCCGCCGGTTGCACCACCGGCCATTGCGCTGTGAGACATCGAAGACATGTCATGGCCGCCGCCCCCCATTCCGCCGTGGCCCATGTCGTCCATGGTGAGAATCGGCTTGGGATCGACGTTGGGCACGGGAGCCCGCAGCCCTTGCCTGACGGCGAGCGTGCCGCTGATGTAGCCGGTACGGCCACTGTCCTGGGCAAAGATGGTGAACGCATCCTGCCCGGTCGGTTCGACAATGACGTCGAAGGTCTCGGCGGTGGCGATGCGGAATTCGTCGACCGTGACCGGATGCACGTACTGGCCATCGGCTGCGACCACGGTCATCTTCAGGCCCGGGATCCGCACGTCGAAGTAGGTCATCGCGGAGCCGTTGATGAAGCGGAGGCGGACCTTCTCGCCCGACCGGAACAGCCCGGTCCAGTTGCCGAGCGAGGTCATGCCGTTCATGAGGTAGGTGTAGGTGTTGCCGTTGACGTCCGACAGGTCGGTCGGCGTCATCCGCATCCGGCCCCACATCTTGCGGTCTTCGACCGTGGCGGCCAGGCCGTGCTGTTTCACGTCGGCGAAGAAGTCGCCAACCGTCCGCTTGGAGAAGTTGTCGAAATCCGACCGCTTCTTGAGCCGGGCAAACAGGCGCTTCGGATCGAGGTCGGTCCAGTCGCTGAGCATGACCACGTAATCGCGGTCATAGGCGAAGGGCTCGGGCTCCAGCGGCTCAATCACCAGCGGCCCGTAGAGGCCGGCCTGCTCCTGGAAACCGGAGTGGCTGTGGTACCAGTAGGTGCCGCCCTGCACGACGTTGAAGCGGTACTGGTAGGTCTCGCCACGGTCGATGCCGTTGAAGCTCAGCCCGGGCACGCCGTCCATGTTGGCTGGCAGCAGGATGCCGTGCCAGTGGATCGACGCCTGCTCGCCATGGATCGAGCCGCGGGGCAGGGCATTGCGGACCCGCAGGTTGACGGTGGCGCCTTCCCGCCAGCGCAGCAAGGGTGCGGGAATCGATCCGTTGACCGTGATCGCGGGGCGCGTGGCGCCGGTGAAGTTCATCGGCGTCTCGCCGATGGTCAGGTCGAACTCGGTGCCCGAGAGCACGTTGGGCAGGCCCTCGGCCTTGACGGCCCAGCTGGAACGGGGCCACAGGCCCAAGGTTGCGACGGCCCCGCCAACAGCAAGGCCCTGGACGAAGCGGCGGCGCGACGGGGCAGACAGCCCCTCGGCACGGCCGAAAGAATCGGATGACATGGGAACTCCGGGAAAGGTCGAAGGCTCGCGGGACGAGCGTTACCCTGTCAGTGCGGAGCAGCGGACAGGATCCATCAGCGCCTCGGAAGGCGCGCAGGGACACTTAGCCGATCGGAGGTCGGAAGAGATTTCTCAGTGCCGCGGACGCGTGAACCGACAGGAAGGGTTCGGCGGTCTGCCGGTACCGGACGGTGAAGTCGGCGAGTGCCGACCCGGCAAGTGCCGCGGAGCAATGGTGCATGCACGCATCGCAATCGCCTGACTGACAGCAGTCGTCCAACGGCGATACCGCTCCGGCCTCGTCAGTGGCCTGGGGGTGATGGTGTTCATTGGCCCCCGTAGCAGCCGCTGCTCCTCCATGGCAGGCCGCCATGGCCTCGGCTGCTGTCGGTGCCGAGGTGACGTCACCGGCGGAGTCGCGCACGTGCTCCATGTGCATGGACGCGCCAGCGATGCCCGGACCGTTGGCGAGCAAGGCAACGACCAGGAACAACCGCATCAGGAGCGCGCGGAAAGGCATGCGCCTTAGTATACGTGCGGATATAAACTCCGGATGAATACAGTGACAACGCACGGGGGATCGAGCCGCGGGTCTTCGTCGCCTGCCTGACCCAACGTCGCCTCCCGCTTTTCGGCTACAGGGCCATGTCTTCGTAGCTGCGGGGATCGGAGACCGGTTCCAGGTGCCCGGTCACGCGCATGGCGGGAAACTCCGCCACGATCTTCTCCACCAGGTCTTCCATGGCGTCATGCCCGCGCAGCACCGTCCAGTCGCCGGGCACCAGCATGTGCATCTCCATGAACTGGCGGGCCCCGGACTCGCGCGTGCGCACGGCGTGGAATTCGATCCGGCCCGGTTCGGCGTGCGCGTCCAGGATGGCCTGGATCCGGGCGTTGTCCTCGGGGGACAGGGTCGCGTCCATCAGGCCGGAGGCGGATTCGGACATCAGCCGGTAGCCGACAACCAGGATATTCACGCCCACCAGGATCGCGATCACCGGATCCAGCCAGTTCCAGCCTGTCAGCCACGCCAACCCCAGGCCCACCACGACCCCGACCGAGGTGTACACGTCGGCCATCAGGTGCTTGCCGTCGGCGCGCAGGGTGATGGAGCGGTGGCGCGTGCCGACCTTGATCAGGATCCGCCCGACGATGCCGTTGAGGACGGCGGCCATGATCGAAACAGCGAGGCCGATGCCGAGCGATCCCAGCGGCCGGGGGTTGAGCAGGCGATCGATGCCCAGGTAGATGATCGAGGCCGCGGCGACGAAGATCATGATCCCTTCCAGCGCGGCGGAGAAATACTCCGCCTTGCTGTGGCCGAAGTGGTGGTCGTCGTCGGCCGGCCGGGCGGCGATGGTCAGCGAGACCAGGGCGACGATGGCGGCCACCAGGTTGACCATCGATTCGGCGGCGTCCGACAGCAGGCCCACCGAGCCGGTGATCGCCCAGGCGCTGCCCTTGAGCAGCACCGTCAGCACCGCGGTCACGATGGCCAGCCAGGCGTATTTCCTCAGGTCCGGCGTGGCTTCGGCCGGTCTGTCGCGGGGTTTCATGGCGACCATTGTCTGCTGTGCGCGCGAGTCCGGCCAGCCGAAGCCTGTCGCCTTACGATCACCAGGGTCGCCCGGAATCTCCACGTGGCCCGTACGTACACGTTGTCATTGCGGCGCGCGCCGGGCGATTTCCTCGCGCGGCGGAGGATGCCCCCGTTGGTCATGGTCTACCACACCCACCGCATCCCGAGCAGTTCGTCGCTGACCTGAAATCGCTCAGCAACAGCTAGCCGTTGGGGCGCCGAGTAAACGATACCGGCGCCGTGATCGTAGGCCGCTTTGGCCGGAAGCGAACATCGATAGGGCAGGGGATTAGGGATGTTTATCAGCGGTACGTCAGACACAGCACGGGAGCTCGTAACGGGGTCAGACTACCCCTCTCCTTCTTTGCAATCCTCAAGCCAATTCAACCCCTCGATTGTCGTCCGTTCCATCACTTCTTCAAGAGTAGAGGGTGTGATGCTCCCGAAAACGCGGATCAGGAGTGGGTACAACTGCGCTGCGCACAAAATACACAACCGACTTAACCGTGCTGCGCGATGAGCAGCTTCATGAACGCTGGTGTCGATGGGGGAGATCTCTCCGTGCAATAGCTCGGAACGGATACGATAAACGCCCAAAACCTGTTCGTATTCTCTTACATCGTCATCGCACTCAAAGGAAATTAGAATGCCACTAATGCGACGAGCGAAATGCTTCGTGCGGTCCCGCTGAAACGTCCCAAAGAACAAGCGCTCGATCGCTGATACGTACTTTGCGATGCTTGACGAAGGGTTTGAGTCAGTAGCGGCGTCACCGAACCAGCGTATAGCATCTAGTAGTCGTTGATGCAGGTGATGGATGTCAATGGGGTTTACGATCGATCTCACCGCAGAGCCCAGCACTTCAAGATAGTAATTGCTCTGTCGAAGTGCCTCGTACCAGTTCTTCGTCCCTACCGCCCCCATTGCACTTCTGCCAACACTCGCGTGAATAACTCCGTCGGCATCAGCGAAGAGGTGTGCCGTTTGCAATGCATCACTCTTGGCCCATGCGACCCGCAGTTTGCGAGTTGGCTCGGATCCCAAAAGAACACGAACGACGTGAAGCGCCATCTCGACTGCTTCAGCCGCCCGCTGTCGAGAAAACTCCTCCTCACAATCAGTCACGTGGACGCTCGCAACCCAAGGATAGCGTCGATATGTAGCGATTGCGCCAGCATGAAGGTGACGGATTAGCTGCCGTGATTCATCCCTAGTGTACGCTCTCTCGCGCGGGAAACCTTTCTCTACCGCCGTGGAAACGAGATCTACGTGGTTGCGGGTGCCCGCGTCAACGCTCCTTCTCAGCGCTGATCGCTGCTCATTAAAGAACCTCCTCCTTCTTGTGAAGGTGACCGGTCCCACCATGAACTCCTCGGCTTCGCCATCCGAGAACAGCACGCATGGAATGTGGTGTTCCGTCACGACGAGGGATTTCCTCAACGAGTTCAGTGCGTCCTCGAGCAGTAGGGCTGCTGTTTCTTGGTCAATCGGACGCTCCTCCTGCAGCACGAGCCTTACGAACGAGTCCGACACCGCACTTCGAGCAAGTTGGCGACTGATACGGAGCGCGAGAGGGCGATCCAGGTCCAAGGCGAGATCCGCAAGTGCGCCCATCCTGGCCCACCCAAGATCTCCAACTGGGATGTGGCCCCTCCCCTCGGGATGAGGAAGTTGCCGAAAAACGTCCATGGGGTTCCTGTCGTAATGACTCTTTCGTTCGCTGGTCGTCATTCTTGCGAATCGGACTAGCTGCCGAAAGATGAACGCCATGTCTCGCCGTGCGCGGTTGGTAGCCTTTTGGGTGACAAGGGAGACCATTGATGGTTGGGCGGAGCCTTTAGCGCACGTTGCAGTGTCGCCTCATGGCGTACTCGCGGCAAGCGGAACACGGCGTCATGGTCCAACTACGCAGAGAGGATTGATTGCGCGCTGTCAGGCTACTGTCCCTACCGAGCTCTCTACAACGCTCGTCGTTCTAGTCGACCTCTGCCGCCTTCTCGACGTCCGGCGCCCTTCATCCGAGCACCACTACATGCTCACGCGCCCTATCACCCCTCCCTGAGGGGATTAGATTGATTTATCAGGGGTAGGGAGGGTGATCTTCAAACATTTCGGGCATTGGATGTCTATACCTACCTGACCGATTCAGTTGTCTCAATGACTGGCAATTACGCGCAGGTCGACGTTTGCTATGTCACGCAGATACATGTAACTGGTACCGAGCACCGTCATGACACTATCCGTAATGTTAACGGCCGAAAAAGCAGGCTGGACGATGAAGAACCCCATTCGCATTTCGATATCTTGCGCTTTGAACCTCAAGATGTCGATTTGCTGCGGAGTACCTTTAAGCAGTCGTTGCGTTCCAGCACCGTTGCCCGTGCTATAGCGTTCCAACAGACGCTGGAAGAGTGCGGGACCTTTATGGAGCCATTTTGCAGACCGACTTGCTTGCCCCGCCACCACGTAGGCATCGTCCACGCGCGACCCCGGTCGTTGACCACTACCGCAGTACTTGCAGTGATAGAGGTCCACCACAATGTGATCGGGTGCTTCCCGGATCGCGACAAGATCGGCAATTTCACCAGCACCGTCGTCGTTGAAGACAATGTCGTAGCTATCGGAAATCTTCTGGAGTGTGAAGCCTTGGACTGAATCGAAATCCTCAGGATGGGCCATCGATTCCTTATGTATGTTGGTAGTGCCCCAATCCCAGGTCGACAGGAGAGTGGCCGGGAGCGGTACGTTGAGCGCCGCGTGGGTGAAGTAGCGATAGTCGCCAATAAGTATGGAACCATCGGCCTGAAGCAATCGCATGCGTTCACGATCTAGATACTCGCTGAGCTCGTGCTCCTGACTGCCGATAAGCAAAGTTGCACGACCGCATGAGTATCGGTAGCCATCAGTCTCAAGACGGATTCGAATGGTAGTCAGTATCTGTTCGTCGCCGCTGACTGAAATAGCCGACAATGCAATGGCTAGGGTGTCATCACTCTCCTTAACTGGCTGCCCAAGTTTGGTGTCGAGCAATGGATAGGACACCCCATTGAGGGTGATCGCGCAGCGCCTTTCGGTTTCAACACCTATGGCATCCGGCCAGTCAGCGAAGAAGATTCCGTCCGGCCAGCGTCCGCTCAGCTTCTCCGCCCGCATGACGTTTCGAAGTATGGCGGCCGTATCGATAGAAGAGTTGTTGATCTTCGAGGCGACGACATCGCACCAGCGCACCCATTCGTCAATGGCGCCGGAATCCATTTTCCAGAGCTTGCCCTTGGCCGAGCAGCCTGCGGTGGTACTTTCCCCGTCGGCGTGGCCGACGCCAAAAATGTTGGACTTGATGGACCGGCCACTCTCGAGGTCGTCCATGACCCGATTGACGTCTTGCCCAACGTGCATGGTGAAACGTACGTCACGGCCGGATCGACTGAGGCCCACATTCTGTAGCTTCAGTCGGTTGATCCCGTGCATGATGCGAAATACGTCGTCGCCATTGATACGACGTGCCGAGGGGGCAACGAGGGTTTGGAAGCGCGACGTCTGCCGCTCGTCTCCGGTGCACGAGATAAAGAGGGTCGAATCGCTTTGTCGGTAGTAGGCCAGGTAGAGGTTCCAAGTCGAGCCATAGATCGACTCGCTACGCGCCCAGGCAACGGGAGAAGTTTCATGGGAAACAGCCATAACAATCCAGCCGTCGTCGCTTACCGAATGCAGCTCAAGCTTCTCCTTCGCTGACCCTAGCTTATTTACGGCGTGGGGACTCCAATTCGATCTGGTTAGGCGGTAGGCCAGGCAGCTGATGTTAGGCGTTGGGTTGAGTGCGGCGATCCTCGCGCCCTCAGAATCTCCTTCGAATCGTGATTCGAATTCCTGACGTTGGAGCTCGCGGCCGATGCGCTCAGTGCTTACCTCGCGAATGATCAAACTCCAGTCCGCGCTTTCCTCAAAGAGGCGCTTCATGGGGCTGTCCGCACGCTGGTTAGCAACGTTGGCGACGAACTTCGCGGTTCCCAGGCGCGCGTCCGTTCGGGTCAGGCGACCAATAAACTGGAGTGTGACGGCCGGGCTTTGATGCTGATCGTGGATCGCGGCTATCTTTAGCTCAGGCAGGTCAAAGCCTTCGCCGAACATGTCGACGCAAACTACGATGCGACTTTGCCGGCTTCGGATGCGGTCGAGATCCCGCTCCTTCGTTCTTTTGCTCTTGCTGTGGATGACGACTGGCTCAAATTCGGGTCCCAACTCACGGTACAGCTCGAAGATCTGGTTAGCCTTGGATATCTTGGCGCATCGCGCCATGAGAATGTGATCGAAGCCTGCTTCCAAATCGGTAGCTAGCAGCTCAACGGCTTTGGTGGCGATGGTCCGATCAATCTCGCTAGTCACATACTCGCGCACAGGAAAGAAATCGATCTTCTGGAAGTAATTGTCTCGCTGCGCCTGGCTCAGGGTATAGTTGAAGATGATCTTGCCGTCGAGCCGTTGCTGGTCGAGACGGAACGGTGTGGCAGTGAAGTAGATGGCTGGTTTGGAGCCGAAAGCATTTCGAATACGTCCCCACGTCATGGCGGCAACGTGGTGAGCCTCGTCAAAGATGAGGTGACTGAAGTGGGCTGCAAAGGTCTCCAGTTCGTCGTCATCCAATTGGGCCAGGGCGGCAGGCGTCGCAATAGTGACATTTGAAGCTTCGATGGCTTGCGCGTCGATTGCAGCATCGCGACCATCGATGCGATGGACGATCGGTGAAAGAATATCGTCGGAAATCGCATTGATGGCTCGTAGGCGCTGCAAGCTGGCCAGTCGATCGCCTATCTGGGTACGGAGCGCATCGGACGGCACGATCATCAGCGTGCGTCGGAATCGACCCGCTATGATGATTGCGAAGATGGTGTCCGTTTTTCCCGTGCCGGTGGGCATCACAACGGTCGCTGACACGTCGGCATCGGAATCGAGGTGGGAAAAAACAGCAAATGCAGCAGCGCGCTGGGGCTTCCGAAATCCGGCGAACCCATTGGCTGGTCCTTCGATAGCGAAATTGACAGCGTGGTCGGCCCAACTGCGGTAAACCACGTTCTCCCGGTAAAACTCGACGTCAACGTCCATCGCTTTCCCCCTGTGAAGCGTCTTCCGGTCGCCGACCACCCGTCTCGACGGAGGCGAGCCGCACCGGACTCCCATTCTGCCAGTGGATTGTGGATTAGGAATAGTCTGATTGCGAGCTTCCTTGGCCCGCAGAAGAGTCTGAGCCACTGTATTTGCGAGGGTTCGCATCTGCTGAGACTTTTGACATGTAGTGACCCAGAGCCACGCGAAAGGTGGAGTAGTTGTAAGTCATGTCTGTCCGTTTGAGGACGAAATCTGCTTTCAATGCGGCGCGGCAGCCCGATCGCGCAGCATCCGTCTGCGGGCCGCTTGTTTGCCGGCAAAGCTGGTAAGGAGGTTCTCCTGTCTCGTTTACTATGGCGTCATGATAGAAACCAGCATCGTCGTTGGCGGGCCACCGCAAGCGGAGACCGTCATCCGTTGGCTCAAGAGAGAGTGGGTCGGCAACCCTGACGGCGCCGGGTTCTACCACAACCGATCGATCATTCGGCAGGCCGCCCGAAATGGCGAGATGACGTGCCTGCGCGACGGCAAGACAATCATTGGGTTCGCGGTCGTCACCCTCGGCCAGGGCCGTGCGAAGGTCGACATCCTAGAAGTCCGGCCCGGGTATCGCGGCCGCGGATTCGGTCGTCATCTAGCCGC
Organism: Pseudoxanthomonas sp. J35; assembly: GCF_000513995.1. Classification (GTDB taxonomy): domain Bacteria; phylum Pseudomonadota; class Gammaproteobacteria; order Xanthomonadales; family Xanthomonadaceae; genus Pseudoxanthomonas. Next base: position 83,860 of record NZ_AZVB01000008.1, on the reverse strand, counting down.
GCACATCGTCCGGATGCTCGTGTCCCAAGGGGCTCCGCGAATTGATCTGGAATGCGCCCCGAGGAGTTCCGAAGGATTCTGGCGGGCACTCGGCTTCGTGGATCAAGAAGGGCCCGCCAGTGCTTGGGGGAATCCGAAGCTAACGTTGGAGTCACGAGCTGCCGACGCTTTCGAGGAGACGTCGCTTCATGACTAGGACAGATCGAATCCAGCACTCCATGTAATGACCTGTCCCCCGGAACGGACAGGCAGACGAGATCATGCGGAGCGCCCCGCGCTGACCGCGGGTGGGGGATAATTGCGGGGATCGCGTAGGCCGACCCACGAGGCATGTGATGACGACGACTAGCTCAGGAGACCAACGTGCCAGAGAGGCGGATTTTGCAACGCCTGGTGCCGATGTTCGCGGCGAGCGACCATGGCGAATCGAAACTACCCAGCGTCTGCATACGCTTCAGCGGGCCATCCGCGATGGGCAGATGCGCTTTCCTGAATCCCTGGCCGGCGTGGTGGACGAGATCATGGCAATCAGCCTGCAGCCGGGGCAGCTGATCAATCGCAATGCGTTGTCGCCCGAAGCATTCGGCATGGTGCGCACCGCCGCCATGGCGCTGACATACGATGCCGAGCGGTGTGCCGGTGAGGGAGACAGTCGAGCGCCGATCAAGCTTGCAGACGCACAGGTTGAGCTGTTCCGCCACTTCTCCGAGGTGTTCGTCGCGGTTGCGGGCAGGCCCTATCACGCTTTCGCCACCATAGACGACTTGGCGACGGCGGTACGTAAGCGCGCTCGGGGGAGCTCAGCAACGTTAGCGCGTAACTACGAGAATGCCTGTAATGGCTTGGCCGGGTTCTACCAAGCGCATGCGCGCACTCTGTGGAACTACGCGCGCGAACTCGGCGGACTCAAGCTAGTGCTCGGCGGTCAGCGGCAGTTCGGCTCATCCGCGTTCTCCGGCCTACGCAGGATGGCACTGTACGCCGACACGCAGCTGGTGGCCGACCCGGTGTACCCCTTCTTCGAACGCGATCTCGATCTCGGTGCGGAACATGTGGAGCTGCTCCGGCAGCTGTACCAGTTGTTGCAGCTCACGCCGTTGGTGGAGGCAGGGCTGCCGGTGCCTCCGGTGCTGGTGTTCCCCAGCTTCGAGAAGGGCCTGGAGGACCTTGACGTCTATACCCAAGTGGGAATCGGTGATCTCGTGCTGCAGGCGGTAGGCGCCGCGTGCGACGCTACGTTCTCTGAACTCGACGAACTGCAGGCGTTCGTTCGCGAGAATCCGGAGCGATTCGTGACCGACGTGATGCGCGCGCAACTCTTCCTGCCGCCTGGCGTCGTTCCAGGCGAGATCATGGATCCCCGCGTAGCCGTGAAACGCTATCTCGACGAGATCGCCGAGTACCGCCGACCCGAGTCGGTGCGGGCGCTGGCAGAGGCGCCGCTGCCGCGGGTACTGCTTACCGGCATCGCCGAGCGCTTCGCGCCCCAGTATCACCTCCTGGAGAACGCCAGCGAACTGTCGGCCCAACCGATGCTGACGCAGCGAACGCACTGGCATTTCTTCGAGAGGGCATCCGCTGCCAGCGCGGTCGACCTCCATCGGCAGGACATCCTCTCGGAAGGCGGTCTCAAGGCGCTGCAGGCGCTTCAACACGCGCGTTTAGCTTGGCTGGGAGATATTCCGATGCCGGTACTGGTGGAACTACTCGCTAACCAGGAAAACCTGGCGTTCCGCAGGCAACTCGGCGAGCACACGAGAGCGCTTTCGCTCGCAGGTCCTGCTGAACTAGATCGTGTTGTACGCGAGGTCTGCCACGCGATCAATGCGATGGCGCAATCGCACGACAAGACGATCGGTGAGATCGACGCAAAGTATGCGCCGAAGTATGCGGCGACCCAATGGACCGGAGCCGCCGGAATTGGGCTCGGTTTCGGAGCGATGCTCCTGCCAATGCTTTCTGCATTCGGGCCAGCTCCGCCACTGGCCGCGGGGGTAGCGATGCTGGGCAAGCTGGGTGTTGATAAATTGCACGAGAACGCAGAGCGTCGGCGGGCTCGCTCGAGTTTGATGGGTGTTCTGGCAGCCGTGTCGCGGCAGTAGTTTTGCAATCCGTCTTTTTATCCGCGCCTAGTCTTCGAGCAGGCGCGCGGCGGGATTGTCTGCAGCTCCGCCTGTCTGGAAGTACCCAATCACGCTCGACACCGCCCGGTGCTCGGTCAGCTGCATGATCGCTGGCAACGCAACGCCCTGACGGCTCGCCTCGGTCACGAACCCCGAGCGCAGGCTGTGCCCCCCAAAATCCCCCTCCAGCCCTGCCAGGCGCGCCCGCCGCTGCACGATCTCGCCGACCGCGGCGGGGGAGAGGGCAGGGCCCATGCGCTGTTTCCAGAGCCGCCGGAAGATCGCGCCCTCGGTGATCCCGGACGCCTCCAACCAATCCTCCAGTGCCAGCGCGGCCCGATCCAGCACCGGCTTGTCCGGGGTCGAGGACGCGGTAACCCCCGCCTGCTGGGTCTTGCTGTGTTCGAGCCGGTAGATGTAGCCGGTGTCACCGATCCGGCGCAGGTCCCGCATGTCCGCGGCGGCGATTTCACTCCGGCGGCGTCCACCGCTAGCGAACCCGAAGCAGAGGAGGGCGCGATCGCGCAGGCCTTCCAGGCTGTCGTCACAGGTGGCCAGCATGGCCTCCAGCTCAGTCAGGGTGATCGCGGTCTTCTTACGGGGGCGCTCGCCGCGCTTGACCGCCGCCCGGGCAGCGCGGCTCAGCACGGTCCGGATCGCTGGCTGCTCGCAGGGATTCGGGACCTGCTTGAGCCGGTGCGCCGTGGACAGGACCGCAACCCGGTGCCGGACCGTGGCCAGCGTCCACGGGCCTGGCTTGGCTTTGAGACCGGCGGCCACCAGCGCCTTGTCGACGGCCAGCGGCAGTTCCCACGCCAGGTCACCATCGGCAGATCGCCGCTGGACGTGGTCGACCACGAACTGCAGCACGGCCGCTTCCGAAACCGGGAGTGCCAGTTCGACGCCGTAGCGCGCCGCATGCCAGCCGGCCCAGTAGCGCAAGGCCGTGGCGTAACTGCGGGTCGTGTTCTCGGCGGCCGCTTCGGCCAACAGCTCGCGCACGGCATCGGCGGCCTGTTCGGCGAGCTGGTCGGGGAGGACCATGCCAGACGCCGGTTGCACGAGGACCGGAAGTGCGTGATTATCATTCATAATATGTAGTATCCACTACGGTATAGACCGTATACACGCGATAATCATCACTTATCACCAGTACGGAATCAACAGAGTAGGGCGACCGAGTAGGAGGCACTTCCATGGCCCGAGGCATCACCGAATCCGACGTGCACACCGCTGCCGACGAGATCGTCGGCTTGGGCGAACGGCCGACTGTGGAGCGCGTCCGTGCGCACTTAGGTACCGGCTCGCCGAACACGGTTACGCGGTGGCTGGAAACTTGGTGGCAAGGACTCGGAAGGCGGCTGGACGCGCATCACCGCAGCGTCGCCGTTCCAGACGCCCCAGATGCGGTCGCGCGCTTGGCGAGCGAATTGTGGGCGTCGGCTATGAGGCACGCTCAAAGCATTGCGGACGATGCGTTGAGGGCTGACCGCGCAGCTCTGGGGCGTGAGATCCAAGCGCTTGAAAGTGATCGCGAGGCCTTTCTGGCGGAAGCTGCCACTTTGCGGGAACAGGTGGCGGCCGCAGGCCACAAGGCGGAGCTGGCTACCACCCGGGCCGCAGAGCTCCAGCGCTTGGTCGACAGGCTTGAGGAGCAGGTTGAAGAAGTCGGCCGCCAGCGCGATGCGGCCGTCGCCCACGCAGCAGACGGCGTAAGCACCCGCGACGCCCTGGAGGCCAGGGTCCGCTCGTTGCAGGATGCCGCCCTGGCTGAACGCGAGTCACTCGGTCAGCATGTCCGTGCGGTGGAGGATCGAGCCCTCAAAGAGATCGACCGAGCTCGTCAGGAGACAAAGGAACTGCAAGGGAGACTGACGGCCGCCGTGCGCCAATCGGCTGCTGCCGAGAAGTCGCTACGTGAACTGATCGACCAGGCGAACACCAAGGCGGTTGAAGCTTCTCGCGAGGCCTCGGCGCAACGGGCCCGCGCGGACGCGCTTGAGGGTCAGCTGGGCGTGCTGCGGGATCTGCCCGCGGCGCTCAGAGCGGCATTCCCCCAGGCTGCCCCTGGGTCCGCGGCTCGGAAGTCGCGCAGCCGGAGCAAAGTTGCGCCCTCGAAGCAGACCAAAGCTACGAAGCAATCCAGCCAGCCGGCACGCCGGCGTCGTGCGAAAGTGGCCGATTGATCTATTCTCAAGGTGTCGGGGCGCGACATCGTATCGGAGCACGACACGGTTAAGGGGGGCAAGGCGCTCGAATCGGCTACGACAAAGGTCACTGCATGGAGGCTCTATGTCATTGATCTACATGGGAGTGATTGTCGGACGACGACATGGTTACGGGTCACGTCATGGTTAAGGAGCAGACGACAGAGTTTGGGTAGCACCGACAGCAGGTTCCAGTAGTAGCCCAGCCGCGTTGACATAATGTGCATTATGCGAAATTAAGGATGGGTGCGGAGGGCGATATCTGCTGCGCCCCATCGCCGCTGGTTTCCAGGGTTGCCAGCTCCCCTGACGGCCTGTCGCATGGTGTTCCCGCTCGACGGTGGGCCCTTGGGGCATGCAGCGGCACGGCTTCCCCCGATGGCTTTGCGATGCGGTTCGGACAGTCCTGGCGTTCTGCACAGCCGTCCGGGCACGGTTGGCGCGTATCGAAACCGGTGGGCTCGTCGGCCGCAGCCAGCTGGAAGCGCGGCTGCTCCGCTGTGCGGCCGCGTCCACGAAAGCCTGGCGCATGGGCCCAGCATGCGCGGCTCACTTCGCCTCGGCTGCCCACTGCTCCGCGTCCGCACCGGCCGGGATGTAGAGCGGCGCGGCCGGATCGGTCGCCGCGCGCCAGACCGCTTCGGCGACGTCCCGGGAACGCGTCCCTGGGCCGACGGAGTTGGCCATGCGGGCGATGGTGTGCTGCATGAACTGGCCGTACACCGGGTCGTCGAAACCGCGCAGGCCGCTCCGCGCGGACTCGCGGAAGCGGGTCTCGCCGGAGGATCCGGGCAGGACCAGGTGCGCGCGCAGGCCGAACTGGGCGATCTCGGCGGCCAGCGATTCGGTGGTGGCGTTCACCGCCGCCTTGGAGGCGCGGTAGGCGCCGCTCAGCGGCAGCGGCTTGTAGATCGCGCTGGAGGTCACGTTGATGATGACGCCCGACCCGCGCTCGCGCATCTCGGGAGCACGGCCTGGGCCATGGCGATGGTGCCGAAGATATTGGTCTCGAACAGGCCCCGAACGGTCTCCATGTCCATCAGCTCGAACGGCGCCGGGCGCCGAAGCCGGCGTTGTTGACGAGCACATCGACCTCCCCTGCCCCGGCGACCGCGGCCTGGATGCCCTGCGGGTCGGCGACATCCAGCGGAATCACCCACAGGTTCGGGGAGGCCGGCAGCAGGTCATCGCGCGGGGTGCGCATGGTGGCGACGACGCGCCAGTCCCGTTCCAGGAAGTAACGGGCGGTGTCCAGCCCGAAGCCGGAGGAGCAGCCGGTGATCAGTACGGTCTTCATGCGGGGTCTCGCGAGTGGTGGGCGAGTCACCAAGGTATGCGACGGAGCCCGTACTGCCTACAATCGAAAGTCCTTTTTCCGTTTGCAGGGGTCCGGCAATAGTCGATCCACTGGCGGAGATCGTCCTGCTCCTCAAGCCCACCGCCCGCTTTTCCAAGCAGGTGGTCGGCGCCGGGCCGTGGCGGGTCAGCCGTTCGGATGGCGGGGACCCGTTCTATTGCGTCGTCATCGAGGGCGGCTGCCGGCTGATGCTCGAAGGTAGCGACACGGTGGTCCTGCAGGCCGGGGATTTCGTGCTGGTCCCGGCCGCCTACGGCGTCACCATGTCCAGCGTGCACGAGGTGGACTCCACGACCCACTCGATTCCGGTCGAACTGGACAAGGGCTTCTACCGCATCGGGGTGCAGCACGGACCGACCGACATGCGCATCCTGGCCGGGCATTGCAGCTTCGATTCGCCAGACGCGGCCCTGCTGGTCCCGCTGATGCCGCAGCTGATCCATATCCGCGGTGAGCACCGGCTGGCCACGCTGGTGCGCATGCTGGGCGAGGAGTCGCGCGACAGCAGGCCCGCGCGCGACCTCGTGCTGGCGCGCCTGCTGGACGTGCTGTTCATCGAGGCGCTGCGTTCGGCCAGCGGATCGGGCGTGGACCGCGGCCTGGTCCAGGCGCTGTCGGATCCGCGCCTGGCCGCGGCGATCCGGGCGATGCATGCGGAACCTGCACGAGGCTGGACCATCAACGAGCTGGCCAGGGAAGCCGCCCTCTCCCGCTCCGCCTTCTTCGACCGCTTCAACCGGGTGATGGGCATGCCGCCGATGGAGTACCTGCTGGCCTGGCGCATGGCGCTGGCCAGGGACCTCCTGCGGCACGGCGACATCGGCATAGCCGAGGTCGCCCAGCGCGTGGGCTACAGTTCGGCCAGCACCTTCAGCGTCGCTTTCTCGCGGCATGTCGGGAGTCCGCCGGCGCGCTACGCGCGCAGCGCCGGAGCTGGTTTGCAGGAGCAGGAAGAGACACATCTGGACCCGTTCGAGGCAAGCCGGAAAGAGCGGACGGAAGGCGCTTCCGCGTTGGGCGTCTGAGCCGGGAACAGTTCCCCCAGTCAGGCGGTGTCCGGTTCTCGCGTCTGCCTGCAGCTAGAACTTGCAGGCGGCCTGCACTTCCTTGTCGAGGGCACGGCGGTACTCGATCGACGGGCGTGGGCCGGCTTCGTACAGCAGCCGGTCCCGGCGGGCCTTCGCGTCCCGGCATTGGCTGCCGCCGGTTACCGGGATCACGCCGCCCTGGGAGGCGCTGCGACCGGCGGCCGGCACACGTACTGCCTGCGCAGGCCTGGCCTGGCGTTCGTAGGACGCGATGCGGGCATTGGCCTCGGCCGCCGACATCCGGTCCCGATCATTCGGGTTCCCGGTGCCATCGAACTCGCGTCGCCATTCCTCGGCCGTGGTCGGGCATGGCGAAGAGGAGTACGCCACCTTGCCGGTGACCGGATGCGTGCACTTGTTGATGGCCTGGCCGAAGGCCGGCCCCATTGCCAGCAAGGTGACGAACAGACTGGACGCAGCAAGCCTGCAGGATGCCATGGTCTCTCCTTGACCGTGGGTGGTTCTCCTGGGGCGGATGCTAGCAAACCGCTGCGCGCCGTCCACACTGCTGCGAGGGCGTGCGGGCCGGGCGCGGGCACACCACCCCGCGGCCCCTCGATGTCGTCCAGGCTGCAAGGCGTGCGTTGCTGAAAGGCTCACCGTGGACCTCGAGGATCCGGCTGCCGGGCGCGAGCCGCGCCTGGAAGGCCGGTCCCTCCCAGGACACGGCGCGGACCACGCCGTTGCCGTTCACCTTCAGTCCCAGCGAGTAGGAGAGATCGGTGATGCCTTCCTCCGCCTCGTGCTGGCGGAAGGTGGCCGTCGGCGTCTCGGCGTATGCCAGCGCCCAGCCGTGCTGGCGCAGTCCGGCCAGGGTGTCGAATTCGCCGTGGCCGTCGATCCAGCCACGCAGGTAGGTGCTCCAGTCGCCGGGAACGATGGACTCGAGCGCGTCGCACAGGCTGTCGAAGGTGTACGTCCTCGCCGGTGCATCGGCAGCCGCCCCCGCGAAGAAGGCGCGCGCGAAATCGTCGATGCCTTTGGCTCCCTCGCTGAGCTCGCGCAGCCGTGCATCCACGGCCAGCCAGAGCATCACGCCTTCCGGGTAGTAGTCCTTGCGCCGCTGCCAGTCCTGCCAGGGGACCGGCTTGCGCAGCATGAAGGCCGGATAGTTCACGTCGTCGGACAGGCTCCGCCAGGTGCGCCCGGGCCGGGCGGAGACCAGCACGGCGTCGAGGGCCAGCTGGTCCAGCGTCTCCTGGTGGTTGCGGAGCCCGGCACGCGCGGCGAGGATCCGCGCCCAGAACTCGCTCTGTCCCTCGTAGGCCCAGAGCAGGCTGCCGCCTTGCGGGCTGTTCGGCGTGGGCGTCCACAGGTCGGCGGGCACGCGGTAGAGGCCGTTCCAGGCATGGACCAGCTCGTGGGCGATGATGTCTCGTCCGTTGAGCTGGCTGGCCCAGTCGCTGAAGTAACCGGTGGGCAACGACAGCTCGCTGGAGCTGCGATGCTCGCTGCCGCCGTTTGCGGCGTCGTCCTCCATCCGCGCGAGGAAGCGGTAACGGCGGAACGGTGGCGGACCGAACACCGCAGCGGTCTCGTCGAGGAGCCGCTGCAATGCAGCCATCTGGCCCGGCGGTATCGCGAGGTCCGACGCGCGGGCGGCCATCAGGTCGAAGCTCGCTGCTTCCGCGCCGGGGAAGTCCAGCGCGACCTGCGTGATGTGACGCGCCGCGTAGAGCGGCGAATCGAGCAGCGTCTCCAGCGGGGTGTCCGGGAGCACCACGACCCCGCCCTGCCCCGCGGCCGCATCCAGTGCCGAGACCGCCTGCAACCCGGGAGGCAGTGCCACGCTCGCACGCACCGGCAGGTTCCGCGCGTACCAGCCTGCCGGGTACACCACCAGGCGCTGCCATGGCACCACGACCAGGTCCGGGGCCAGCACGTCGGCGCCGGCCACGACCTGGTACTTCGCCTCGATCGTCCGTGCACCGGCCGGGATATCGAGATGGAAGGCATGCGGCTCGACCGGATCGCGCCGCCAGCGCAGCGGCTGCCCGTCGACCGACACCACCAGCCCGGCGAGATCGGTCACCGTGAGGCTGGGACCATGGCTGCTGGTCTCCCAGCGCGGATACAGCAGCGTGACCGTCCCCGGCTGCTGCACCGGCAGGCGCAGGCGGACGTTGAACAGCATCCTGTCCACGTCGGTCGCATCGACATCGAGCTCGATGACCCCGGCGAAGCCGCGGTCCACGGGAGCCGGTATCGGCGCGGCCTCGAGCTGCTGGACCGGCCATTCCGGAGCCTTTGCATGACCGGCGCCGACGGCGACCGACATCGACAACGCGGCGACGAGCGCGCCGGACCGTTTCCACCTCGGGGCGATCAGGGTCATGGGCCCATCATGCTTCAGCCGCGCCCGCGCAGGAAGCGAACAACGGCCCATGACGATCACGACCCGTCGGTCGCATGCGCACGCTCCGGTTCCCCGCGAACACGGCTGGCACTGCGCGATGGGCTCAGTCCGCGGCCGCTGCCAGCCACCCCAGCAGCCGCGACAGCGTGATCACGTCCTGCCGGTTGTGCACCAGCACCCGCCGCAGCAGTGCGCTGCCGCCACCACGGATGTAGCCCAGCCATGCCGCCGGCGCTTCCGAACCCGGCAGGTCGTCCTCGCGCACGATCTTCAGCACATGGCGTTCGATGGTGGCCAGGCGGCAGTTCTCGTAGACGCCGCGGTAGCTGCGGCGGGTCGGGTACAGCAGGTCGACGTGGCGCAGGCCGGGCAGCGGACTGGTGCGCCGGGCCAGCCGGTAGCGGGTGTTGAGCAGCGGCGCGTCGTAGCACTTGCCGTTGTAGCTGCACAGGACGGTGTGCGGCTGCAGCCAGCCGGCGAAGGCGTCGAGCATGTCCCGCTCGGCGCCCATGCTCGCCAGGGTGAGCTGGCGGATGCGCAGGCGCGGGCCGCACCAGTCGGCTGCGCCGATCATGAATGCGCGGGTACCGGTGCCACCGGCCAGGCCGGTGCTTTCGGTGTCGAAGAACAGCACGTCGCCGGTCGCGACCGGTTCGCCCCGGTCGAAGCTTCCGTCGAGTACCGGCGGCACCTCCGGATCCGGCAGGAACTCTTCGACGAAGAACAGGCCGGGCGCGATCTCGGTGCCGGGAAGGCTGCGGTCGCCGCGGACCACGGGCTCCGGCCCGCGGCCACGCACGCGCAGCAGGCTGCGCAAGTGGTCCAGCGAGAGGTCCGCTCCGGTTGCCTGCGCCGGCCGCGGCGGGCGCGCTGGTGCCGCGCCGGCCTGGCGTTTGAGCTGCTGCAGCTTGGCCAGGGAAACGCTCACGCAGCCTCCAGCGCGGCCAGCACGCGCAGCGCCAGGGCACGCGGTGTGGTTTCGGCATCTTCCTGCGTGGCCGACACAGGCCGGGCAGCCACCCTTGCAGCCGCAGGCTTCGACCAGTTCGCGGGCGCGCTTGACCAGTTCGCGCTGGCGGTGCCACAGCGGCTCGCTCTGGCCCATGCCGCCGGGATAGTTGTCGTAGAGGTAGACCGTGGGCAGGAAGCTGTCGTGGCGGTCCGGGTCGACGGCGCTGCCATCCAGCCCGCGCAGCTGTCCCCTGCCCCGCCCGTCGGCGGTGGCGGACCAGGCACCGTCGCCGCTGCCGACCGCCTTCTGCAGGTCGGCCGAATCGGCCATGACCGCGACCTTGGCCACCACGTGCAGCGCGTAGCCGGCGCCGAGATCGGTACCACCTTGGCGATCGTCACCACGTAGTTGATCGCCGCGGCCTGCTTCACCCCGCGCAGGATCATGAAGTGGAACAGCCAAATGCCCACCGAGGCGACCAGGATGGCGACCACCGTGTTGCCGTCGCCGAACACCGGGAAGAAGGCGCCGAGGGTGGACTTGATCAGTACCCAGTAGGACACGTTGCCGATGCAGCTGCCCATCCAGTAGCCGAACGCGGACAGGAAGCCGGGGTAGTCGCCGTAGCCTTCCCGCGCGTAGGCGAACACGCCGGCGTCCAGGTCCGGCTTGCGCTCGGCGAGGAACTGGAACACCCGCGCCAGCATGAACATGCCGGTGCCGGCGATCACCCAGGCGATCAGCGCACCCAGCGGGCCGGTGGCGCCGGCGAAGGTACTCGGGAGGGCGAAGATGCCGGCACCGACCATGCTGCCGACGACCATCGCGGTGAGGTGGAGCCTGGAGATCTTGATATCGGATGCCATGGCTCGCTCCGCTGCCCCGCCCGCACCGGGGCTGGCCGGGGACCATGCTGCTTCGCCCGCCTGTTATGGGCGCATGAAAGGTCGCGCGCCCGTCGGCGCCGCTTCCGGCCCTGGATGGCGAGGCCGGGGGGCCGGGAGCTCTCCGGATTGCAGAACCAGGGAATCAGCAATTTCACTTTATATCAATTACGTATGTCGACAACTTGAAGTGATGCGAGCAGAGCTGGCGACCCTTGACCCTTGAGCAAGGTCCAGGGTCGACAATAGGGCTCCCTCTCCATTGGTGCCGCCATGAACATCGGCCAGCTTGCCCGGCAGACCCGGGTCGCCATCGACACCATCCGCTACTACGAACGCGAGCAGGTGCTCCCGCCTCCGCGCCGCGCCGCCAACGGCTACCGCGAATACGGACCGGACGACGTGCGCCGGCTGCGCTTCATCCGCCGCGCCAAGGAGCTGGGCTTCGGCCTGGACGAGATCCGCGGCCTGCTCGCCCTCAGCGACAACCGCAGCGGCGACATGGCGGCGGTCCGCACCACGGCGTGGGAGAAACTGCAGCTGATCGAGCAGCGCATCGAGGAGCTGCAGCGCGTCCGCAACGCGCTGCAGGAACTGGTCGCGGCCTGCCCCGGGCACGGCTCGCTGAGCGAGTGCCCGATCATGTCCGCCCTGGCCGGAGAGCGCGAATGAACGGCCACGACGCAGCCCCCTCCCCCGCCCGCAGCTGCTGCTGCCAGCACGGCGCTCCGAAGGGCCACGAGGCAGCCGCGGCCGCGCATGCTGCCCCGCCGTCCGGGCGCCGCGAGATCGACCCGGTCTGCGGGATGAGCGTGGACCCGGAACGCACTCCGCACCATGTCGCGCATCGTGGCCGCACTTGGTACTTCTGCGCGGCGCGCTGCCGCGAACGTTTCCTGGCCGACCCGGCGCGCTACACCGGCGAGAAGCCGGCGCCAACGCCGGAACCGGCGCCCGCCGGCACGCTGTACACCTGTCCGATGGATCCGGAAATCGTGCGCGATGGCCCCGGGACCTGCCCGGTCTGCGGCATGGCGCTGGAGCCGATGATGCCCTCGCTCGACGAAGGCGAGAATCCGGAACGCACCGACTTCCGCCGCCGCTTCATCGTCTCGCTGCCGCTGACCGCGGCGACCATGCTGCTGGCGATGTGGGGACACCAGCTGCTGCCCGGCGTGGGCGCGGCGACGCGCAGCTGGATCGAGCTGGTCCTGGCCACGCCGGTGGTGCTGTGGTGCGGCTGGCCGTTCCTGCAGCGCTGGGCCACGTCGCTGGCCACGCGCACCCCGAACATGTGGACGCTGATCGGCACCGGCGTGCTGGCCGCGTACGGCTACAGCGTCGTCGCCACGCTGGCGCCGAGCTGGTTCCCGGCCGCCTTCCACGAGCATGGCCGCGCCGGCGTCTACTTCGAGGCGGCCGCGACCATCGTCTCGCTCACCCTGCTCGGGCAGCTGCTGGAACTGGGCGCGCGCTCGCGCACCTCCTCGGCGCTGCGCGAGCTGCTGGAGCTGGCGCCGGCCACCGCGCGCCGGCTGCGCGACGACGGCAGCGAGGAGGACGTGTCCGTGGCCGAGCTGCGGCCCGGCGACCGCCTGCGCGTGCGCCCCGGCGAGAAGGTGCCGGTCGACGCGGTGGTCCTGGAGGGCCGCTCGCACGTGGACGAATCCATGCTCAGCGGCGAACCGATGCCGGTGGCGAAGGCACCGGGCGATGCCGTGGTCGGCGCGACCCTCAACGGCACCGGCGCGCTGGTGGTGCGCGCGACCCGGGTCGGCGCGGATACGGTGCTGGCCCGCATCGTGCAGCTGGTGGCGCAGGCGCAGCGTTCGCGCGCGCCGATGCAGAAGCTGGCCGACCGGGTGGCGCGCTGGTTCGTGCTGGGCGTGGCCGTCGTGGCCGTGGCCAGCCTGCTGGCCTGGGGCCTGTTCGGACCGGACCCGGCCTGGAGCCGCGCCATCCTCAGCGCCGTCTCGGTCCTGATCATCGCCTGCCCGTGTGCGCTGGGCTTAGCCACGCCGATGTCGGTGATGGTGGCCACCGGCCGCGCCGCGCGGCTGGGCGTGCTGTTCCGCGACGCCGAGGCGCTCGAACGCCTGCAGCAGGTGGACACCGTGGTGGTCGACAAGACCGGTACCCTCACCGAAGGCCGCCCCGCGTTCCGAGAACTCGTCGTTATCGCAGCGCACGCGGAAGACCGCGTGCTGCAACTGGCCGCCAGCCTGGAGGCCGGCAGCGAGCATCCGTTGGCGATCGCGATCGTCGCCGAGGCCCGACGCCGCGGCATCGCCCTGCTGCCGACACAGGAGTTCGAAGCGGATACCGGTGCCGGCGTGCGTGGCCGGGTCGATGGAAGCGCGCTGTTGCTCGGCTCGGCGGCGTTGATGCAGGAGGCACGCGTCGACGTGCAGTCCCTGCAGGCCCGCGCTGAAGCGCTGCGCAGCGAAGGCGCCAGCGTCGTGTTCCTGGCGATCGACGGCGCAGCGGCGGGCCTGCTCGCGGTCGCCGACACGATCAAGGAGACCACGGCCGCGGCCCTTGCACGCCTCCACGCGGCCGGCCTGCGCATCATCGTTGCCAGCGGCGACGGCGAGGCCACGGTGCGCTGGACCGCCGCGCGCTTGGGCATCGACGAGGCTCACGGCGAGATGACCCCGGCCGCCAAGGTCGAACTGGTTTCGCGCCTGCAGCGCGAAGGCCGGCGCGTGGCGATGGCCGGCGACGGCATCAACGACGCGCCCGCGCTGGCCGCGGCGGACGTCGGCATCGCCATGGGCACCGGCACCGACGTGGCCATGTCCAGCGCCCAGGTCACCCTGGTGCGTGGCGACCTGCGCGGCATCGCCGACGCCATCGGGGTCTCGCGCGCGACCGTGCGCAACATGCGCCAGAACCTGGGCTTCGCCCTGTTCTACAACGCGCTTGGCGTGCCGGTCGCGGCGGGCGTGCTGTACCCGTTCACCGGCCTGGTGATGTCGCCGATGCTGGCGGCGCTGGCAATGAGCCTCAGCTCGGTCTCGGTGGTCGGCAACGCGCTGCGCCTGCGCTTGCGCCCGGTTGCCCGGGGATGAGCGCCGCGGTGCGACCGGGCCGGCCACGCAATCGAAGCGGGCCGCCACTTCCTGCGTACGTGATGACACGGCGCGGATGTTCCGGCGCAGGAACACGAAGGGCCGCCTTCCGGCGGCCCTTCGTGTATGCAGTTGGCGTCCCCACGGGGATTCGAACCCCGGTCGCTACCGTGAAAGGGTAGTGTCCTAGGCCTCTAGACGATGGGGACTTGGAACTGTCGCAACTCGCGTCGGGTGACGAAGAGTTTGGTGGAGCCAGCCGGGATCGAACCGGCGACCTCTTGCATGCCATGCAAGCGCTCTCCCAGCTGAGCTATGGCCCCACGAAGCTGAGGCGCGAGATTGTATAGGAAGCCGGGGTCAGGAAAACAGGGGGTCCATCAGGTGCCAGTTACCGGACCGGGCGTGGCTCGACCTTTGGCATGTGCGTCGCACTCGACCTTTGGCATGTGCGTCGCACGGGCGATCGATCAATCCGACCTGTGCTCCGCGTGCCGATGATGCACCACCGATACACCTGGCGCAGAAACACCGAGGGCCGCCTTGCGGCAGCCCTCGGTGGTGTAGATGGCGTCCCCACGGGGATTCGAACCCCGGTCGCTACCGTGAAAGGGTAATGTCCTAGGCCTCTAGACGATGGGGACTTGGAACTGTCGCAACTCGCGTCGGGTGACGAAGAGTTTGGTGGAGCCAGCCGGGATCGAACCGGCGACCTCTTGCATGCCATGCAAGCGCTCTCCCAGCTGAGCTATGGCCCCACGAAGCTGAGGAGCGAAATTGTATTCAGGCTTTCCGCCCCGCGCAAGCCTTCCGTGAAAGATTTTTCAGGAAGCCGTCCGCGGCACTCAGTCCGTCAGCGGCCGCAGGGCCGGGTCCAGCGCCACCCGCTCGTCGAACACGAAGCAGCGGCCGTCGTAGCCGAGCCCGCCGACCTGCTCGAAGTAACCCAGGATCCCGCCGTCCAGCTGCAGCACGTTGTCCATGCCGTCCTGGCGCATCCACAGTGCGGCCTTCTCGCAGCGGATGCCGCCGGTACAGAAGCTGACCACGGTGGCGTCGCGCAGCGCCTCGCGGTGCGGTTCCAGGGCGGCTGGCAACTCGGTGAAGCGCGTGATCGGCAGGGTCAGCGCGCCGGCGAAGGTGCCGTACTCCACTTCCTGCGCGTTGCGGGTGTCGAGCAGCACCACCGGCCTGCCCTGGTCGTCGCGGCCACCCTGCCCCAGCCAGCGCGCGAGGGTCGGCGGGTTCACCACGGGGGCGCGCTCGCCGGTGGCCAGCGGCGTGGCCTGCGGACGGCGGAAGCTGATGATCTCCGGCTTCACCTTCACCCGCAGCCGGCCGAACGGGGCGCGGCGGCTGTGGCTGTATTTGGCCTGCAGGCCTTCCACGCCCGGGAGCCCGGCGAGCATCTTCATGAACTTGCGCAGGAGCGGTTCCTCGCCGGCGAGGAACAGGTTGAGCCCCTCCGGGGCAACCAGGACGGTGCCCTTCAGGGCGGCTGCGGTGGCGGCCTCACGCAGGGTGCGGGCCAGCTCCGTCGGATCGTCCACGGCGAAGAAGTGGTAAGCGGCAACGTTCAGCATCCGCCTATTGTAGGCGGCCGGCCGCGGCGCGACGGTTCAGCGCAGCAGCAGCCAGGGCAGCGCAAGCATCAGCGCGATGATGGCGATCATCGCCAGCAGTCGCGGCACGACGTAGCCGGGGCGCTCGCGCAGCAGGTCGAGGAAGCCGGGCTGGCCGTGTTCGCGCAGCTCCGCGCGGACGCGCTCGCGGCGCGCCTGCTGGTACTCGTCGAGGAGGCGACGCGCCTCGGGATAGGCAGCGGGATCGCGCAGCCACAGGCCGCCGGCGGAGATGCCCCAGGGCCCGGGGCGGGTTTCGTACCAGTCCATGCCGTGCCGGGTCAGCAGGGCGCGGACCTCGTCGGCCTCGTCCTCGGGCACGTTGCGCAGGGGGAACAGCAGCCTCGCCATGCGCGCATGATACGGCGGCCGGCAAGGCCGCATCGGTTACCCTTGCCGCCCGCGTCTTCTCTCCCCGCCCGCCATGCGCCGCCTGACCGTCCTGCTGCTGTCGTCCTTCCTGTTCCTGGCCGGGTGCGCCGGCGAACCGGGCATTCCGCCCGGCGGCAGCGTCGCCGAACTGCAGCGGATCGACGAGCAGGTCGGCGATGGCGCGATCGCCACCAGCGGCAGCGACGTCACCGTGCACTACACCGGCTGGTTGTACGACGAGAGCGCGCCGGACCGGCGCGGCCGCAAGTTCGACAGTTCGCGCGACCGCGGCGAACCGTTCACCTTCCTGCTCGGCGCCGGCCAGGTGATCCGCGGCTGGGACGACGGCGTGGCGGGCATGCGCGTGGGCGGCAAGCGCACCCTGCTCATCCCCTCCGATTACGCCTACGGCCGCCGCGGCGCCGGCCGGGTGATCCCGCCCAACGCATCGCTGGTGTTCGAGGTCGAGCTGCTGGACGTCAAGCCGCGCTGAGCCGGCCATGTCTCCTGCAACCGCACTCCCCGGCCTGGCCGTCGTCGGCGGTGGCCCGGCCGGCCTGATGGCCGCCGAAACCGCGCGCGCTTCCGGCCTGGAAGTGGACCTGTTCGAGGCCAAGGGCTCGGTCGGGCGCAAGTTCCTGATCGCCGGCAAGGGCGGCCTCAACCTGACCCACGCCGAACCCATGCCCGGCTTCGCCCGGCGCTATGGCGTGCGCGAGGCCGAGGTCGCCGCCTGGCTGCGCGACTTCGGCGCGGACGACCTGCGCGAGTGGGCGCGCGGCCTGGGCGTGGATACCTACGTCGGCACTTCCGACCGCGTGTTCCCGCTGGACCGCAAGGCCGCCCCGCTGCTGCGCGGCTGGGTGCGCCGGCTCAAGGACCAGGGCGTGCGCTTCCATGTGCAGCACCGCTGGCTGGGCTTGGATGAAGACGGCGCGCTGCGCTTCGCCACGCCGGAGGGCGAACGCGCCTTCCGCGCCGGCGCCACCGTGCTGGCATTGGGCGGCGGCAGCTGGCCGCAGCTCGGTTCCGATGGCGCCTGGGTCCCGGCGCTGCAGGCACAGGGGGTGGACGTGGCGCCGCTGGTCCCGTCCAACTGCGGCTTCGACATCGGCTGGAGCGCGCACTTCGCCCAGCGCCACGCCGGCGCACCGCTCAAGCCGGTGGTCGCGCACTGGCGCGATGCCGACGGCCGCGAACATGCGCTGCAGGGCGAATGCGTGGCCACCGCCACCGGGATCGAGGGCAGCCTGATCTATGCACTGTCGGTGCCGCTGCGCGAGGCGATCGCCCGCGACGGCCGGGCGCGGCTTTGGCTGGACCTGGTGCCGGGCCGCGAGGCCGGCCGCCTGCGCCGCGACCTGGCGCGTGCGCGCAACGGTCGCAGCCTGGGCGAGCATCTGCGGCGCCATGCCGGCGTGAGCGGGGTCAAGGCCGCACTGCTGCGCGAGGCGCTCGATCCCTCCGCATTGGCCGACATGGACCGCGTGGCCGACGCACTCAAGCGTTTGCCGCTGGTGCTGCGGCGGCCGCGCCCGCTCGAGGAGGCCATCAGCAGCGGCGGGGGCGTGCGCCTGGAAGCGCTGGACGAGAGCCTGATGCTGGCCGCCCTGCCCGGCGTGTTCTGCGCCGGCGAGATGCTGGACTGGGAAGCCCCGACCGGCGGCTATCTGCTCACCGCCTGCTTCGCCAGCGGCCGCCGCGCGGGGCTGGCTGCCGCGCAGCGGCTGCGGCGGTGCGGCTGACCGGGCGGTCAAGCGGCCCGCAGCGGCCAGCGACCGAGCACGCGGTACACCGTGCCGGCGGCGTCGCGCTGGCTGTGCACCAAGGCGAAGTCGGCCGCGGGCCAGCCCACTGGCGGAATCGCCCGCGCCGGGAAACGGATGCTGGCGCGTCGGCGCAGCGTCGCGTGCGGCACGAAGGGACTGGTGGACGGCAGCCGGATCCGCTGCCGGACCAGCGCCGTCGCCAAGCGATCGTACAGGGCATGCAGATCCGGCGGCGGGGCGGCGCAGCGCAGCACCCAGACCGCTTCGCCGCGGCCGAAACAATCGGCCATGTCCAGGCGCGCAACGAAGGGCGCCTGGCGCACCGACGCGGCCGCGGCACGGGCGGCGTCCACCGTCAGTTCCGGCAACTGCGGCCATTCCCCCAGCCAATGCAGGGTCAGGTGCAGCCGTTCGTCCGGCACGCCCGGGCCACGCTGCGGCGGCAGGCCGGCCTCCAGCGCGCGTTGCGCGGCCCGCAGGGCCTGGACCGTGGCTGCGTCGGGCAGCAGGGCCAGGAACAGGCTGTGGTGCCCGGCGGGCGTTCCGAACAGGTCCTCGGCCATCCCGGACATCGCTCCCCCCGTGCTAGACCGTGGTCGTGACCACGATCTCGACCTTCCACTCGGGCCGGGCCAGCCGGGCTTCCGCCGTGGCACGCGGCGGCGCGTGGCCGGGCGCCCCCCAGGCGTCCCACGCCTCGTTCATGCCCGCGATGTCGGCGATGTCGGCCAGGAAGACCTGCGCACGCAGGATCCGGGTCTTGTCGGCGCCGGCACGGGGGCCGCGGCCGATGGCGGCGAAGGAATGGCGGCGGCAGCGGCGGCGAGTGCGCCGAGCTTCAACAGGTCGCGACGTAGGGGCATGGCGGTCCCCGGAGGACGACGGGGCCGCCGCCCATGGCGGCGTTCTCCCCGGTCGCACTTTCATAGCACCCCGCTGTCTGCGCCGCCCATGACGAAAGCCGGGGGCCGGACCGGCACACCGGGCCGCGGCAAACGGAATGGTCCAGGGCAATCCCCACTACCTGGGCCAGGCCGGCGTGGTCTCCGAGATCCGCGCGCCGCTGCTGGCGGCGGTGCGCTCGGCGATGCTGTGGCGGCAGGTGGGCGGCAGCCAGTGGCAGTTCCTGCTCGGGCGGCGGCCCATGCTCGAGGCGATCGGGCGGCAGTTGCGCTGAGCCGCGGCTAAAGCCCCTCGGCGGGCGGCCGATACTGCGGACGTGGTTCCGCAGAGATCGCCCATGGACTCCCGCTTGCTCTTCCGCATGGCCGCACCGCTGGTGCTGACCCTCCTGGCTCCCATCGCCGTCGGCTTCGACTGGCCCGCTCCGGTGCGCTGGGCGATCCTGACCACGCTGACCCTGAGCTGGTTCGGTTTCGCCGCCTGGCTGTTGCTGCGCGGCGTCCCGGCGCCGCGCTCGGCCGAGCACCTGCGGGTGGTCCGCGAGCAGGAGCAACTGCTCGCGGACCTGCGCAGCTTCGTCGGCAAGGAGATCGAGGGCTCGCGCCACGAGATCGACCGTGCCCGCGAACTGATCCGCCAGGCGGTGGCGGGGCTGGGCGGCAGTTTCGAGGCGATGAACCGCAAGTCGCGCCTGCAGAGCCAGGCCATGGCCCGGATCGTCGCCGACCAGGACGGCGCCGGCGGGGTGGACGTGGCCCGCTTCGCCCAGCACGCCAGCCAGCGCATGGAACAGCTGGTGGAGGCGCTGGAGCAGGTGGCCGGCCAGAGCACGACCACGGTGCAGCACATCGACCAGATGGCCCAGCACCTGGACGGCATCTTCGCGCTGCTGGAGGACGTGAAATCCATCGCCGACCAGACCAACCTGCTGGCGTTGAACGCGGCCATCGAGGCCGCCCGCGCCGGCGAGGCCGGGCGCGGCTTCGCGGTCGTTGCCGACGAGGTGCGCAACCTGTCCGAACGCTCGACCACCTTCAACGAGCAGATCCGCAAGCTGGCCCACAGCTCCAAGGACGCCATCGCCAAGGTGCGCGAGACGGTGTCGCAGATGGCCTCGCGCGACCTGGACCGTTCGCGCGAGGCGCGCGCCGAGGCCGCGGCCATGCTGCAGAACGTGGCCGCGATCAACGCCTCGCTGGGCGAAGGGATGCGCGAGATATCCGAGTGCGGCCGCGCCATCGACGGCAGCGTCGCCGAAGCGGTGCGCGCCTTGCAGTTCGAGGACATCGCCACCCAGGCGCTGGGCGGGGCCCACGTGCACCTGGACCGGCTGGACGCGATCAACCGCGAGGCGCTGGCCCTGCAGGACCTGCTCCACCGCAGCAACGGGGCCAGCGACGAGGAACTGCTGCGCGCGCTGCAGCGGCTGGGCCAGCGCCTGCGCGACCTGTGCGGGGAATGGGAGCAGCCGCCGCACAAGCCGGTGACGCAGCAGACCATGAGCGCGGGCACCGTGGAACTGTTCTGACTCCCGTGTCTGCGGCCGGCCCCGGACATCGCCCGCCCCTTCCCGGCCCCGGCGCCCGTCCCGGGGCCGCGCCGTGTGCGGAACCGGCATCGGGCACAGGCCCGGGCGCCGAGGCGGTCTCCGTGCCGGCGCTGGCGCGCCTGGAGACGCTGGCCCTGCGTGAGTTGGAGACGCTGCGGCAGACCGCGCCCGTCCCCTGCGGGGTGGACCCGGTCGACGCCTGCATCGGCTGGGACCTGGCGTCGCCGGGCCTGGCCGCGAGCGGTGCCCGGCAGGGCGATTGAGGGCGTCGGCCGCCGCCGTGGCCGGCGCGGCGTCAGTGCGAGGAAGCGCGGGACTTCAGCCCCTGCCAGGCGGCCCCGCCCAGGGGCGCGCCGGCCTCGTTGGCCGCGCGCAGCCACTGCGCCAGTTCGCGCGGCGGCAGCGGCCGCGTGTGCAGGTAGCCCTGGACTTCGTCGCATCCCCACGCGCGCAGCTGGGCCTGTTCCTCCGCGGTTTCCACCCCTTCGGCCACCACCCGCATGCCCAGCGCATGGCCGAGGTGGATGATGGCCTGGGTGACCTCCCCGGCGCTGGCGTCGCGGAGCATGTCGGAGATGAAGCTGCGGTCGATCTTCAGCCGCTGAACCGGGAAGCGGTTGAGGTAATGCAGGTTGGAGAAACCGGTGCCGAAATCGTCCACGGCCAGCTGCACGCCGTGCCGTTCCAGCACCTGGAAGCACTGCCGCAGGCCCTCGCTGTCCAGGATCAGCGACGACTCGGTCAGCTCCAGCTCCAGGCGCCCGGGCGGCCAGCCGGCGCGCTGGCACAGCGCCACCACGCGGTCGCCGAAGCCGCGGTCGCGCAGCTGCACGCCCGAGACGTTGACCGCGATGCGGCCGAAGTTCAGGCCCGCCGCGTGCCAGGCCACGGCCTGGCGGCAAGCCTCGCTGATGACCCAGTCGCCGAGCCGGACGATCTCGCCGCATTCCTCTGCGATGGGGATGAACTCGCTCGGATGGCAGGGACCGCCGGGCCAGTGCCAGCGCAGCAGCGCCTCGATGCCCGGCGGCTGGCCGTCGCGGACTCCGACCTGCGGCTGGTAGACCAGGGTGAATTCCTCGCGCTCCAGTGCGCCGCGCAGCGCGTACTCGATCTCCATCCGCCGCCGGGTGCGGCGCTGGATCTCGTCGTTGTGGACCTGCCAGCCGTTGCGGCCGCGCTCGCGCGCCACGCGCAGCGCGGCGTGGGCCGCGCGCAGCAGCTCGTCGAAGGCCTGGCCGTCGCGGCCCAGCAGCGCGATGCCGACGCTGGCGCCCACCTTGAGGTTGTCGTTTCCGAACGCCAGCGGCTCGGACAGGACCGCGATCAGCCGCCGTGCCGCGGTCTCGGCCTCGGCCGCGCGGGCCGGGCCGCGCAGCGCCACCAGGAACTCGTCCCCGCCCAAGCGTCCGAACAGGTCCTCGGCCTTCAGGGTGTGGTGCATGCGCCCGGCCGCGGCCTTGAGCATGGCGTCGCCGGCGGCGTGCCCGAAGGAATCGTTGATGCTCTTGAAGCCGTCCAGGTCCACCAGCAGCAGCGCCAGGCCCGGTTCGGCGCCGCCGCGTTCGGCGGCGATGGCCTGCTCGGCCTGCTCGCGCAGCAGATAGCGATTGGGCAGCCCGGTCAGCAGGTCGTAGTGCGAGAGCAGTTCGATGCGCTCGCTGGTCTCGCGCTCGCGGCTGATGTCGCGGAACAGCGCCACGAAGCGCGGCGGCATGCCGTCGCGGCCGCCGTCCAGTTCCACCAGCACCTGCACCCATACCCGCTGGCCGTCGCGGCGGTAGAAGCACAGTTCCAGCTGCTCGCGCGGGCCGCCTCCGGCCAGCCGCGCCAGCGCCGCCTCGAACGCTTCGCGCGACTCGGGCGTGTACAGGGCCAGTGCGTCGTCCAGCGCCAGCAGGCCCGGCGGCAGGCCGTGGATCCGGCAGCACTCCTCGGTCCACTGCACCTGCCGGCTGTCCGGCTCGATCTCGCAGCCGCCGATGTGGCCCAGCGCCGACACCCGCTCCAGCAGTTCGGTGCGCCAGCGCAGCAGCGCATCGGCGTGCCGCTGCGCGGTCACGTCCTGGACCTGGCCGACCACGCCCACGATGTGGCCCGCCGCGTCCAGCTGCGGACGGGCCCAGGCCTGCAGGTGCAGCGGCCGGCCCTGGACGTCGCGCAGCTCCAGGTCGAAGCCCACCGACCGGCCGTCGGCCCGCATCCGCCGCCAGGCGCGGCGGAGCGCGGCCGCGGCCGGGCGCGGCAGCTGCCGCAGCCAGGCGCGGGCCGAGTCCTTCGGCCGCGGCGCCTGGCCGGCCAGGCGATAGAGTTCCCGCGGCCACCAGCCGGTGTCGGTACGCGGATCCCACGACCAGGGCACCATGCCGGCGATGCGTTGCACTTCCTCCAGCAGCGCCTGCTGCCGGCGCAGGCGCTCTTCCAACTGCTTCTGCGCGTCGATCGCGGTATGGGTGCCGACCATGCGCAGCGGCCGGCCGTCGGCCGACCAGGCCACGACCCGGCCGCTGTCGCGCACCCAGCGCCAGCTTCCGTCGCACTGGCGCAGCCGGTGTTCGCACACGTAGACGTCGGTGCGGCCCTCCAGGTGCGCGCGCACGCTCTCGCGCACCCGCTCCAGGTCATCGGGGTGGACCAGGGACAGCGCCGCCTCCAGGCCGCCGCCGGCCACGTCCTCGGCGGTGTAGCCGAGCATGGCCAGCCAGCTGTCCGAGCGGAAGATGCGGTTGGCGCCGATGTCCCAGTCCCAGAGGCCGTGGCCGGCGCTGTCCAGCGCCACCTGCCAGCGGCTGGCGCCTTCCGGGTCGGGAATGCTCAGGGTGTAGGCCAGCACGCCCCCGTCCGGATCGCGCACCGCGCGCAGCCAGCCGTCGAGCCGGCGGCCGGGCCCCGGGAGGCTGCAGGCGACGGCGTGCAGGGCGCCGGCGGCCAACTGCTGCCGCAGGTCCTGCAACAGCATCGCGTACGTCCCCGCCGCCTCCGGCAGCGCCAGCGCCTGTGCGGCCGGGTTGGCGGCCAGCACCCGGCCGTCGCGGTCCAGCACCAGCAAGGCGCTGCCTATGGGGTGTTGCAACAGGCTGGCGATTGCACCTGGATCCACGCCGGGCTTGCTCCTGACCGACCCCGTCCATCGGAGCCCTCGAGGCGTTAGCGGCGCACCGGGCCGATTGTTGAGCCTGCGGGAGGCGCGGCGCCGCCTGATATGCTCTGCGGGGTGACGTTTGCCCAGGGGGACTCGATGCGCGAGGTGGGATCCGGAGCGCGCCGGCGCGCAACCGCGGCCGACGATGCGCCCGGCCCGGGCCGCGCTCGGCTCCGGGCCATCGCCTGGGGCATGCCGGCGCTGTACCTGATCACGGGGGCGGCATGGATCGCCGCCAGCGACCGCGCGGCGGCCTGGTGGGCCGGGGGGGACGCCGCCGTCCTGGCCCGGCTCCAGGGCTACAAGGACGGTGTGTGGATCCTGGCCACGGCCCTCCTGCTCGGCCTGCTGCTGCGGCCGCTGGTCCGCGGCCTGCGCGACTGGCGGCAGCGCGCCCTGGACTGGAGGGCGCGCCATCGCGAACTGTTCCACGCCCATCCGGTCCCCATGTGGACCTACGACCCGGACACGGCTCGCATCGCCGAGGCCAACCCGGCCGCCGGCGCACTGCTGGGGTGGCCGTGCGAGGCGCTACGCGGCATGGACATGGGCGCGCTGTGGCAACCGGAGGCGGGAGGCGCCGCCGCGCTGGCGCCGGAAGGCGGGCCCGGGCGCCTGCGCCTGCGCGACGGCAGCGTGCGCGAAGTGGAACTGCGCAGCGTCGCGCTGGCCGGCGACGACGGCCGGCTGCGCCTGGCGGTGCTGCACGACCGCAGCGGCGAGGTCCACGCCCGACACGCCCTGGAGCAGGCGCGGCAGCTGCTGGACGAGCGCGAGCAACAGCTCCGCGAGCTCGTGCGCATGGTCCCCGACGGGCTGCTGCTCCTGGCCGGCCAGCGCGTGGCCTGGGCCAACCCGGCCTGCGCGGCGCTGTTCGGCCGGCCGGCCGAGGCGCTCGAGGGACAACCGCTCTCGGCGCTGGCGACGGGCAAGGACCTGCCTGCGCTGCAGCGGTGGCTGGACGGCGGGCCGCTGCCGGACGGCGTGGCCCGAATGCGGCGCAGCGACGGCAGCGTCTTTCGCGCTGCGCTGGCCTGTGGCCGGGCGCCGCACGATGGCGGCCCGGCGAGGCTGCTGCTGGTGCGGGACCTGAGCGAGCCGGAACGGATGCGCGAGGCCCTGGTCGCCGGCAACCAGGAACTGCAGGCCATGGCACGGCGGCTGTTCTCCGCGCAGGAGGACGAGCGCCGCGCGATCTCGCGCGAGCTGCACGACGACATCGGCCAGGCGATCACCGCGATGAAGCTGTCGGCGCACGCGGCCATGGCCGAGGAGGACGGCGAGCGCCTCCGCGAGGACCTGCAGGACATCGCCGCCACCGCCGACGCCACCCTGGAGAAGCTGCGCAACCTGTCGATGCTGCTGCGCCCGCCGCAACTGGACGCGCTAGGCCTGGAGGCGGCGCTGCGCTGGCACGCGGGGATCCTGTTCCGCAGCACCGCGGTGGCGCTGGAGCTGGACATCCGGTCGCTGCCGCGGCGCCCGGAACGCGAGGTGGAACAGGCCTGCTTCCGCATCGCGCAGGAGGCGCTGACCAACGCGCTGCGCCATGCCGGCGCCCGGGCCATCGTCCTGGCACTGCGCGACCAGGACGGCCGGTCCCTGTGCCTGGTCGTGGACGACGACGGCTGCGGCTTCGAGCCGGCGCGCGCGCGCGGGCTGGGCCTGGCGATCATGCGCGAGCGCGCGCAGAGCGCCGGCGGACGCCTGCAGATCGACACCGGTCCCGGCCAGGGCACCCGGATCCGGCTGCAACTGCCCTACGGGGCGCAAGCGGAGGCGGGGTGAGCATGTCCGCGCTGCCATCCGATGCCGGCCCCAGCCCCGGCCGCCTGGGCGCCGGGCATCCGCTGCTGCAGGCGATGGTCGAGGCCGCCATCGGCGACGGCCCGCCGCTGATGCTGCTGCACCTGGACATCGACCACTTCGCCTCGGTCAACGAGAACATGAGCGTGGCCGTGGGCGACCAGGCGCTGGAGTTGCTGGCGCGGCGCCTGGACGTGCTGCTGCACGGGCGCGGCCGGGTGTGGCGCCACGGCAGCGACGAGTTCGTGGCCGCCATCCCGTTGCTCCCCGGAATGCCGGCCCCGGAGGTCCTGGCCGAGGAACTGCTGGCCGAGGCTGAGCTGCCGCTGAGCGTGCTGCCCTACACCCTGTTCCTCAGCGCCAAGGCCGGCATCAGCCTGTGTCCCCTCCATGGGTGCAGCGCCGACGCCCTGCTGCGCATGGCCGAGATCGCCGCGCGCCAGGCCAGCCACGGCGGCGAGCGCATCCAGTTCTACGGCGGGCAGAGCCTGGAGAACGTCCACAACGAGAGCGTCATCGCGCGGCAGATCGTGGACGCGATCCCGAACGGCGAGCTGCGCCTGCGCTTCCAGCCGGAAATCAGCGCCCGCGACGGCCGCGTGGTCGGCATGGAGGCGCTGCTGCGCTGGCAGTCGCCGACCCTCGGGCTGATGGTGCCCGAGCGCTTCATGCCCACGGCCGAGCGGCTGGGCGTGGTGGTGCAGATCGGCGCCTGGGTGCTGGAAAGCGCCATCGCCCAGCTGCGGCAGTGGCGCGCGGCCGGCTTCGACGACCTGTTCCTGGCGGTGAACGTCTCCACCTTGCAGCTGCTGCGGCCCGGCTTCACCGCTGAGGTGCTGGAACTGCTGCGCCAGGCCGGCATTCCGCCCAAGTGCCTGGTGCTGGAGATCAACGAAAACGCCCTGGCCGGCAACGTGACCCCGATCCACGAAAGCCTGGCGGCCCTGCGCCGCGAGGGGGTGGGCCTGGTGCTGGACAACTTCGGCACCGGCGACTCCAGCCTCAGCGCGCTGGTGCGCTACCCGGTGGACATGCTCAAGGTGGACCGCAGCTTCATCCGCACCGCGCCGGCGGCCGAGCGCGAGACGGCCATCGTCCGCGCCATCATCGCCATGGGCCACCAGCTCGACATGAAGGTGATCGCCAACGGCGTGGAGAGCGAGGCGCAGCTGGGCTACCTGCGGCGCAGCGACTGCGACGTCTTCCAGGGCTACCTGTTCGGCGAGCCGATGCCCGCCGAGGCGGCCGGCACCGCCCTGCGCCGCCGCTATCTGCGCCCGGAGCTGTTCGCCGCCGGCAAGCAGGACCTCACCCTGCTGCTGGTGGACGACGAGGAGAACGTGCTGCGCTCGCTGGTGCGGCTGTTCCGCCGCGACGGCTACCGCATCCTGGCGGCCGGCAACGTGCGCGACGCCTTCGATCTGCTGGCCACCAACGAGGTGCAGGTCATCCTTTCCGACCAGCGCATGTCGGACATGAGCGGCACCGAGTTCCTGGGCCGGGTGAAGATGCTCTACCCGGACACGGTGCGCATGGTGCTGTCCGGCTACACCGACCTGGCCACGGTAACCGACGCCATCAACCGCGGCGCGATCTACCGTTTCCTGACCAAGCCCTGGAACGAGGACGAGCTGCGCGAGCACATCCGCCAGGCGTTCCGCACCCATGCCGAGCGCCGACCGCTGCGCGGTGACGCGGCGGGCTGAGGCTCAGGCCGCGGCCTTCGGCTGGCGCACCGGCAGCACGATGCGGAAGCGCGAGCCCTCGCCCAGCCGGCTGTCCACGTCGATGCGGCCGTGGTGCTTGGCGACGATGCCGTAGGAGATGGACAGACCCAGCCCGGTACCCTTGCCCACCGGCTTGGTGGTGAAGAACGGATCGAAGATCCGCTGCAGGGCGTCGGGCGGGATGCCCGGGCCGCTGTCGCTCACCTCCACCCAGACCTCGTCGCCCTCGTGCCCGGTGCTCACGCGGATGGTGCCGCGCTCGCCGATGGCCTGGCCGGCGTTGATCAGGACGTTCATGAACACCTGGTTGAGTTCCGAGGGCAGGCACTCGACCAGCGGCAGCTCGCCGTACGACTTCTCCAGCGTGGTCCTGTACTTGAGCTCGTTCCAGATGATGTTGAGGGTCGACTCGAGCCCGGCGTGCAGGTCCACCAGCTTCCACGACTCGTCGCGGTCGGAACGGGAGAAGTCCTTCAGGTCGCGCACGATGCGGGTGACGCGCTCGATGCCCTCGCGCGACTCGGTCATCAGCTGCGGCAGGTCGCGGCTGATGAAGTCGATGTCCAGCCGCGCGCGGGTCTGGTCGATCTCCGGGAGCATGGCCCGCGGGTCCGGCGAGCGCAGCGCGCGCTCGTAGGCGTCGATCAGCGCGAACAGGCTGTGCAGGTACTCCTGCAGGCTGCCCAGGTTGGAGTGCACGTAGCCGATCGGATTGTTGATCTCGTGGGCCACGCCCGCCGCCAGCTGGCCGATCGAGGCCAGCTTCTCGGCCTGCAGCAGCTTCTCCTGCGCCGCGGTCAGGCGCACGTTCAGCTCGGCGTGGCGGCGCAGCAGTTCCTGGTCGTGGGCGCGGATCAGGCGCATGTCCTGCATCAGCACCAGGTAGCAGCCGCCCTCTTCCTCGGCGTGGTAGGCGTGCACCAGCAGCATGCGCTGCTCGCCGAAGGACAGATGCCCGCTCCAGCGGCCGTGCTCGCGGGCGTGCGGCAGGGCCTCGCGCGGCAGCAGGCCGTCCAGCGACAGGCCCTGCTCCAGGTCGCGCGGGTAACAGGCGCGGCACAGTTCGCGGGCGGCATCGTTGGCGTACAGGCGCCGGCCGTCGGCGCCGAACAGCAGCACGCCTTCCCGCAGGCGCCGGCCGAGGGCTTCGAGGATGCGGAGGGAAGGCGCGGGGCCTTCGTTGGGAGTGTTCACGGGGCTGGGCCGTCGAATCGCGAGCGCGCGATTCTACCGCCCGGGACGGGCGCCGCGGGTCAGGCCACGGCCAGGTCGCGGCGCGGCCGCGGCTGCTGCGCCTGGCCGCGCGCGTCGTACTCGGGCGCGCTCTCCAGGCGTCCCAGGTGCCGCAGGGCCCAGTTCACCTCGCGCCGCCGCCGCGCCAGCAGCGCGCCATTGCTGCGGTTGGCCTCGGCCAGTTCGGCCAGCCGCTGCGCGTGGCCGTCCGGCAGCGCGGCTTCCAGCGCGCGCAGCGCGGCGAGCTTCTCCTGGGTGGCGCGGACCAGCAGCTCCACATCGTGGTCCAGCAGCGCGCGCCGTTCCTCGGCCAGCGCCGCGGCCAGGCGGTCCAGGGCATCGTCGCTGGCGTGCGCGCGGTCCATGGTCAGCCCAGCAGGCGCTCCATCCGGAGCATGCGGTCGGCGATGGCCGCCGGGTCGGCGCGGTAGCTGCCCGCTTCCAGCGCCTGCCGGACCTGGGCCACGCGCGCGGCGTCCACCGCGGGCGCCGCGGCCAGCTCGCGCTGCAGCGCCTGCAGGCCCGCGGTCTCGCCGGTCAGGCGCAGGCTGTCGCCGGGCTGGGCGGCCTGGACCGGGGCGGAACGGTCCGCACCGGCGGGAGCGACGCGGCCGGCGGCCGGGTCGATGCCGCGCACGGCCGGGGGCGGGACGCCTTCGATCTTCTGGCTCATGGGAGCGGATCCTTGTACGGGTACGCGAGGGGTATCGGCAGGGACAGGGATGACTTTAGCGGACCGGGGGGGGCGGGTTCATGGGCCGACCAGGACGTCGCCGCCCGCCCCCACCCGCCCCTGCAGGACCTTGCGCGAGGACAGGTTCTCCACCGTGACCCGCTCATCCTGGCCGGCGTCGCCCAGGGCGCGTCCGGCCACCCGGACTTCGACGCCCCCGCGCCGGGAGACCAGTGCGACCGTATCGCCGCGGCGTACCAGCCGGGGCGCGGCCAGGTCGCTGGCCGAAAGCACCGTGCCGGCCGGCAGGGTCCGCCGGGCCACCCGCCCGACCGCCTGCGCCGGATCCGACAGCGCCGCCCCGGCGATGCGCGAGACGTCGCGCTGCTCGGTGGCCAGGGCCTCGGCCGCGACCGGCTCGCCGGCCGCTACGCCCCGCGCCAGCACCACCACCGCCTGGCTGCGCCGCTGCCGCACCGGGACGAACAGGCGCCAGCCGTCCGGGCAGGCCACCTCGACCGTGCCCGCCGACGCCTGCCGCGCGACCAGCGGCCGCCCGCACAACGGCATGCGCAGGGCCGGATCCAGGCTGGCCTCGGCCTGCCCGCCGGGCACGGCCGACAGGGCCGCCTCGCGGATCGACGCCACCGGCTGGAAGCCGCCGCCCGCCACCGCCGGTATCGGCAGGCCGAGCAGGAACACGAGTGCGAGGCGGGACGGCAGCGACATCGGCGGACCTGTGAGGGACGACAACCTGCCCTAGCCCATGCAAGCGGCGTGCCGCGGCTGCGCTCAAGGCCGCGACCGCCCCGCCGATACCGGGCACATGGCGTACAACCTGCTCAACCGGATCGACCAGCGCACCCGCCTGGCAGGCCACAACCGCCTGGCGCTGCTGTTGTTCCGCCTCGGCGGCCGCCAGCTTTTTGGCGTCAACGTCTTCAAGGTGCAGGAGGTGCTGCGGCGCCCGCCGCTGTTCCAGCTGCCCGGGCTGCCGGGCCAGTTCGTGGGCGCGGCGGACGTGCGCGGCCGCTCGGTCCCCGTGCTGGACCTGGGCCTAGCGATCGGCCATCCCGAGCGCAACGCGCCGGGGGATGCGGACACCCAGTACCTGGTGGTGACCGAGTTCAACCGCTCGGTGCAGGGCTTCCTGGTCAGCGACGTCGAGCGCATCGTCAACATCGCCGTGGAGGACATCCACCCGCCCCCGGACCTGGGGGCCGAGAGTACCTACCTGACGGCCGTGACCCGCTTCCAGGACGAGCTGATCCAGGTGCTGGACGTGGAGAGCGTGCTGGCGGACATCACCCGTTCGCGGATGGACGCGGTGCTTTCGCCGGAGATGGTGCTGCCGCCCGGGTCGCCGCCGCTGCAGGTCCTGGTGGTGGACGATTCGCGGGTGGCGCGGCAGCAGATGCGCAGCATGCTGGACCAGTTGGGAGTGGGCGTGACCCTGCTGTCGGACGGCCGCCAGGCGCTGGACCACCTGCTGCAGGTGCACGCAGGCGGCGAGGACCCGACCCGCCGCTACGCCATGGTGATCTCCGACATCGAGATGCCGGCGATGGACGGCTACACCCTGACGACGGAAATCCGGCGCCACCCGGCCCTGGCGGGACTGTACGTGCTGCTGCACACCTCGCTGTCGGGGGTGTTCAACAACGCCATGGTCGAACGGGTGGGCGCCAACGCCTTCGTCGCCAAGTACAGCCCGCACGAGCTGGCCGAGCACGTGCTGGTGCGGCTGCGCGAGGTGGCCGGGGGCGCCTGAGCCGCGCGCCCCCGTTCTCGCCGGCCGGTCCTGGCACGCGCCTTGCCTGTCTTCCGGGCGACGGTCCGCCCGGAGGCGCCCATGCCCGACCCGATCTCCACCTATTTCGGCGTGCACGCCGACGCCCTGCCGCTGCGCGAGCAACGCATGAAGCTGCTCGCCAGCAACCTGGCCAACGCCGACACCCCGGGGTACCAGGCCCAGGACCTGGACTTCGACGCCGCCCTGGCCGCGGCGCGCCGCCAGCGCGAAGGCAGCGCCGTGCCCGGCGCGCGCGCCACCCACGAGCGCCACCTCGGCGATGCCCTGGACCTGGGCGCGGCGCCGTTCCGGTTTGCGCGCCCGGCCGGCCAGCCCAGCCTGGACGGCAACACCGTGGATCCGGACGCCGAGCGCGCCGCCTACGGCCGCGCCGCGCTGGAGTACCGCGCCTCGCTGAGCTTCCTCGAATCCAAGGTGCGCACCCTGCTCACCGCCATCACCGGACAGTAAGCCATGAGCAACCTGCCGATCTTCGACGTCGCCGGTTCCGCGCTGCAGGCGCAGTCCGTGCGCCTGAGCACCATCGCCAGCAACCTGGCCAACGCCGACTCGGTGGCCGGCTCGCCCGAGGCCGTCTACCGGCCGCTGCAGCCGGTGTTCCAGGCACAGGCCAGCGCCAGCGACCCCAGCCTCACCGGCGTGCGCGTGCGCCAGATCGCCCAGAGCGAAGCGCCGCCGGTGCGCCGCTACGAGCCCGGCCATCCGCTGGCCGACGCGGACGGGTACGTGTTCGCGCCGGACGTGGACCCGGTGGCGCAGATGGTCGATCTGATCTCCGCCTCGCGCAGCTACCAGGCCGGCGTGGAAGTGATCAACACCGCCAAGGAACTCGCCCTGGCCACCCTGACCATGGGCCGCTGAGGAGTCCGCGCGTGAACAGCATCGCCAGCGACATCTATGCCAGCCTCGGCCTGGCCGCGCCTCCGGCGCAGCAGGACAAGAAGGACGCCGCGCTCGGCCAGGCCGATTTCCTGCGCCTGATGACCGAGCAGCTCAAGCACCAGGACCCGCTCAAGCCGATGGAGAACAGCGCTTTCCTCGGGCAACTGGCGCAGTTCTCCACGGTCCAGGGCATCCAGGACCTCAACGGCCAGGTCCGCGACTTCTCCGCCGCGCTGGGGGCGGACCAGTTGCTGCGCGGCGCCTCCCTGGTCGGCCGGACCGTGCTGGTGCCTTCGGCCAAGGTGGCGCTGGGCCAGGACGGCGGCGCCAGCGGCGCGGTGGCCGCGCCCAACGCCGGGACGGTGGTGTTCCAGGTCACCGACGCCAGCGGCCGCACCGTGCGCGAGTTCAGCGTCGCGGCCGAACGCTCCGGCGAGGTCGCCTTCGCCTGGGACGGCACCGACGCGGCCGGCGAGCGGCTGCCGCCCGGGGCCTACGGCATCCAGGCCCGGCACGTGGACGCCACCGGCGCCATCACCCGGCTGGACACCTACGTCCACGGGCGGGTGGAGAGCGTGACCGTCGGCAGCGACGGCCTGCACGTCAACCTGCCCGGCCTGGGCACCGCCCCGCTCGACTACGTGCTCCGCGTGAGCTGAGCACCGTTCCTCCGCAAGCCTTCCGCAGGAGTACGCCATGAGCTTCAACACCTCCCTGTCCGGCATCAACGCCGCCAGCAGCGACCTCAACGTCACCGCCAACAACATCGCCAACGTCAACACGACCGGCTTCAAGGAGTCCCGGGCCGAGTTCGCGGACCTGTTCTCGTACACGTCCTGGGGGCTGGCGCGCAACGCCATCGGCGCCGGGGTGCGCCTGACCAACGTCGCCCAGCAGTTCTCCCAGGGCAACATCGAGCCCACCGGGCGCAGCCTGGACATGGCCATCGACGGCGAGGGCTTCTTCACCGTCAACAAGAACGGCGCCACCCTGTACACCCGCGCCGGGAACTTCCAGACCGACAACCAGGGCTTCGTCGTCACCCCCGACGGCGCGCGCCTGCAGGTGTTCGCCCCGCGCAGCAACGGCGAGGGCTTCGACGTGGGCCGCATGGGCGACCTGCGACTGCAGACCACCGACAGCCCGCCGCGGCAGACCGGGCTGGTGGAGCTGATGGCCACGCTGCCCGGCAACGCCGCCGCGCCGGCAGTGGCTCCGTTCGACCCGGCCGACGCCAACACCTACAACGAATCCACGGGCGGAGTGACCGTGTATGACTCGCTGGGCGTCAGCCACGTGCAGACCTCGTACTTCGTCAAGACCGCCAACCCGAACGAATGGCAGGTCTACAACTACGTCGACGGCACCCAGGTCGGCACGCCGACGACACTGCAGTTCTCCGACAGCGGCGAGCTGCTGGTCCCGGCCAACGGCCGGATCGTCATGGACCCGTTCACCCCGGCCACCGGCGCGGGCGTGCTGAACATGACCCTGGACCTGACCGGCACCACCCAGTACGGCGAGCGCTTCGCGCTGCGCGGGGTGAACCAGGACGGCTACGCCAGCGGCAAGCTCAACGAGATCAGCATTTCGCAGGAGGGCGTGGTGTTCGCCCGCTACTCCAACGGTGCCGACGTGGCCCTGGGCCAGGTGGCGTTGACCACCTTCGTCAACCCCCAGGGCCTGCAGCCGCAGGGCAACAACATGTGGGGCGAGAGCTACGCCTCGGGCACGCCGCGCACCGGCGCGCCGGATACCTCGGATTTCGGCCAGATCCAGTCCGGCGCGCTGGAGTCCTCGACCGTGGACCTGACCGAGCAGTTGGTGAACATGATCGTGGCCCAGCGCAACTTCCAGGCCAACGCGCAGATGATCACCACCCAGGACCAGGTCACGCAGACAGTGATCAACATCCGGTGACCGGGCTCCGGGACAGGGCCAGGGCGTCGCGCAAGCGCCGGCCGGCCCGTCCCGGTCGCCCCGCACCGGTCCCCGCCCCGCCCGGAGTCCGGCCGCCATGGACAAAGCCCTCTACATCGCCATGACCGGCGCCCGCGCCTCCCTGCAGGCGCAGGGCACGGTCTCGCACAACCTGGCCAATGCCGACACCGCCGGGTTCAAGGCGGCGCTGGCCAATACCGAGGCGTTTCCGGTGCACGGCCCGGGGCACGCTTCGCGCACCGCGGCGCTGCACGTGGACCAGGGCTTCGACGCCCGCGCCGGCGCGCAGCGGGTGACCGGCAACCCGCTGGACGTCTCGCTGCACCCGGACCGCTGGCTGGCGGTGCAGGCCGCGGACGGCAGCCAGGCCTATACCCGCGCCGGCAATCTGGCGCTGACGCCCAACGGGCAGCTGGTCACCGCCGGCGGGCGGCCGTTGCTGGACCCGCAGGGCAATCCCATCGCCCTGCCCCCGCACCAGGCGCTGGAGATCGGCCACGACGGCACGCTCTCCATCGTCCCGCTCGGTCAGGGCGCGGACACCCTGGCCGAAGTCGGCCGCCTGCACGTGGTCCAGGCCACCCCGGACCGGCTGGTGCGCGGCCTGGACGGGCTGATGCGCAGCGCCGACCCGGCGCAGCCGCCGCCGCCGGCCGCCGGTGCGGTCCTGTCCACCGGGATGCTGGAGGAGAGCAATGTCGACGCCGCCGGGGCGTTGGTGCAGATGATCCAGTTGCAGCGGCAGTTCGAAATGCAGGTCAAGGTGATCCAGCGCGGCGACGACAATGCGCAGGCGGCCAATACCCTGCTGCGCCTGGGCGGCTGAGGCCGGGCGTCAATCGATCGTCGCCGGGCCGGGCGCCAGGGGCGCCGGCCGTGCCGCGCGGCCATCGACTCCCGAGGGCCAGGGCGCCCGCAAGGGGTGGGCGTCGATATCGAAGCGTCGTCGCGCGCAGGCGCCGCGGTTCTGGCACGCGCCCTGCATGTTTCCCCGCGTCACTCCGTCTTCCGAGGTATGCGCCATGAACCAGGCACTGTGGGTCGCCAAGACCGGACTGGACGCACAGCAGACGCGGATGTCGGTGGTGGCCAACAACCTGGCCAACACCAACACCACCGGCTTCAAGCGCGACCGCGCCAACTTCGAGGACCTGCTGTACCAGCAGGTGCGCCAGCCGGGCGGCGCGACCTCGGCGCAGACCCAGTTGCCTTCCGGCCTGCAGCTGGGCACCGGGGTGCGCGTGGTGTCCACCGCCAAGGACTTCCAGCAGGGCAATCCGCAGCAGACCGGGCGGTCGCTGGACGTGATGATCAACGGCCGCGGGTTCTTCGAAGTGCTGATGCCCGACGGCACCTCGGCCTACACCCGCGACGGCAGCTTCCAGGTCAACGCCCAGGGCGAACTGGTCACCAGCAGCGGCTATCCGGTGCAGCCGGGCATCCAGATCCCCGAGGGCGCGCAGTCGCTGACCATCGGCAACGACGGCACGGTGACGGTGCAGGTGGCCGGCGAGGCGCAGTCGCTGGAGATCGGGGCGCTGACCCTGACCGATTTCGTCAATCCGGCCGGCCTGCAGGCGCGCGGCGAGAACCTCTACGTGGAGACCACCGCCTCGGGGCCGGCGCAGAACGGCACGCCCGGCCTCAACGGCCTGGGCCTGCTGGTGCAGGGATCGCTGGAGGGCAGCAACGTCAACGTGGTGGAGGAGCTGGTGAGCATGATCGAGACGCAGCGCGCCTACGAGATGAACGCCAAGGCCATCTCCACCACGGACGCCATGCTCGGCTACCTGAACAACAACGTCTGACCGCGGCACCACGAGGCCCGCCATGAAGCGCCAGGCACTGTTCCTCGCCCTGCTCCCGACCGCCGCGCTGTCGCTGGGCGGCTGCGTCGCCGCCGGCGACGTGCGTCCCTACCCGCCCATGGCGCCGGTGGCGCCGCTGGCGGCCACCGCCACGCCGGCCACCCCCGGGGCGATCTACCCGGGCGGACAGGGGCTGTCGCTGTACGCCGACCGCGTCGCGCGCGACGTCGGCGACCTGCTGACCATCCAGCTGGTCGAGTCCACCACCGCGCAGACCAGCGCCAGCACGCAGGTGGCCAAGAACGGCCAGATCGAGGTCTCGGCGCCGGCGCTGTTCGGCGGGCCGGTCACCTACCACGGGCGCGACATCCTCTCGGCCTCGGCCGCCGCCGAGCGCGAGTTCGACGGCCAGGGCCGCAGCCAGCAGAGCAACCGCCTGCAGGGCAGCGTCACCGTCACCGTGGTCCAGCGCCTGCCCAACGGCAACCTGGTGGTCCAGGGCGAAAAGAACCTGCGTCTGAACCAGGGCGACGAGCTGGTGCAGATCCAGGGCATCGTGCGCCCGGCCGACATCGGCCACGACAACACCGTGCCCTCGAGCAAGGTCGGCCAGGCCCGGATCGTCTACGGCGGCCGCGGTGCGCTGGCGCAGTCCAACGCGATGGGCTGGCTGGGCCGCTTCTTCAACTCGCGCCTGGCGCCCTACTGAGGAGCCCCCATGCAACCCGAGCCTTCGTCCCGCACTCGCCCCAGGTGGCTGTCGGTCCTCCTGCTGCTGGTCGCGCTCCCGGCCCAGGCCGAGCGCATCAAGGACCTGGCCAGCGTCGGCGGCGTGCGCGGCAACGCCCTGGTCGGCTACGGCCTGGTGGTGGGCCTGGACAACAGCGGCGACCGCACCAGCCAGGCGCCGTTCACCGTGCAGAGCCTGAGGAACATGCTCGGCGAACTGGGCGTGACCATCCCGCCCAACGTCAACCCGCAGCTGAAGAACGTGGCCGCGGTGGCGATCCACGCCGAACTGCCGCCCTTCGCCAAGCCCGGCCAGACCATCGACGTGACCGTGTCCTCGATCGGCAACGCGGTCTCCCTGCGCGGCGGCTCGTTGCTGATGGCACCGCTGCGCGGCGCCGACGGCCAGGTCTACGCCATCGCCCAGGGCAACCTGGTGGTCGGCGGCTTCGGCGCCCAGGGACGGGACGGCTCGCGGGTGTCGGTGAACGTGCCCAGCGTCGGCCGCATCCCCAACGGCGCCACGGTCGAGCGCGCGCTGCCGGACGTGTTCGGCGCCGGCGGCGAGATCAAACTGAACCTGCACCGCAACGACTTCACCACCGTCGCGCGCATGGTGCAGGCGCTGGAGCAGGCCT
Organism: Pseudoxanthomonas sp. J35; assembly: GCF_000513995.1. Classification (GTDB taxonomy): domain Bacteria; phylum Pseudomonadota; class Gammaproteobacteria; order Xanthomonadales; family Xanthomonadaceae; genus Pseudoxanthomonas. The sequence goes on along the minus strand of NZ_AZVB01000008.1, from coordinate 47,215 downwards.
TCGGCCCGGGAGTGGCGCGGGCGGTGGACGGGGTCACCGTCGCGCTCGCGGCACCCACCGACCCGGGCGCGCGGATCGGCTTCCTGGCCCGGGTCGAAAACCTGGAACTCACCCCGGGCAGTGCGCCGGCCAAGGTGATCGTCAACTCGCGCACCGGTACGGTGGTGATCGGCTCGCAGGTGCGGGTGATGCCGGCCGCGGTCTCGCACGGCGCGCTGACCGTCACCATCGGCGAGGACCTGCAGGTCAGCCAGCCGGGCGCCTTCACCGGCGGCAGCACCGTCGTCGCGCCCTCCTCCACCGTCGGCACCTCGCAGGAAGGCAGCCGCATGTTCAAGTTCGAAGGCGGCACCACCCTGGACGAGATCGTGCGCGCGGTGAACGAGGTCGGGGCGGCGCCGGGCGACCTGATCGCCATCCTCGAGGCGCTGCGCCAGGCCGGTGCGCTGCGCGTGGAGCTGGAGGTGATCTGATGCGCATCGCCGGGTCGCCGATGGAGCTGGCGCCCGCGCCGCGGGCCGATGCCGCGCGCATCGACCAGGTCGCGCGCCAGCTCGAGGGCCAGTTCGCGCAGATGCTGGTCAAGAGCATGCGCGACGCCAGCTTCGGCGACGCCCTGTTCCCGGGCGAGAACCGGACCTTCCGCGACCTCTACGACCAGCGGCTGGCCCAGGCCCTGACCGAGGGCAAGGGCCTGGGGCTGGCGCCGATGATCGCGCGCCAGCTGGCCCGGCAGAGCGGCGCGGCCGAGACGCAGGCGCCCCCGGCGCCGGACGCCCGCATCGGCCCGACGCGCGCGGCGGCGGCCTACGCGCGCACCGACGCGGCCACCGCAGCGCCGGTGGCCACCGCCGTGGACCGCGCCCTGGACCTGATCGCCGGCCGTGAGGCCGAGGGTGCGTCCGATGGCGCCTCGCCGCTGGACGCGCTGGTGCAGCGGCTGATGGCCGCGCCGCGCGCTGCGCTGGCCTCCGCGCGCGAACCTGATCCGGCGGCCGCCGCCGCGGCGGAACAGGCCGCCGCCGGCTTCGCCCCGCGCAGCCCGGAACGCTTCGTGGCCGGCATCTGGCACCACGCCCAGGCCGCGGCCCGCGAGCTAGGCGTGGACGCGCGCGCGCTCGTGGCCCAGGCCGCGCTGGAAACCGGCTGGGGCCGCAGGCAGATCCAGCGCGCGGACGGCGGTAGCGCGCACAACCTGTTCGGGATCAAGGCCGCCGGCTGGCGCGGCGAGCGCGCCACCGCGAGCACCCACGAATATGTGGACGGCGTGCGCCGGCGCGAGACCGCGCAATTCCGCGCCTATGCATCGCCGGCCGAGAGCTTCGCCGACTACGTGCGGCTGCTGAAGGAGAACCCGCGCTACCGCCAGGCGCTGCAGTCCGGCGGCGACGTCGGCCGCTTCGCCCGCGCCCTGCAACAGGCCGGCTACGCCACCGATCCCTCCTATGCGGCCAAGATCGCCGCCATCGCCAACGGGCCGACCATCGGCCGCGCGGCGGAGGCGATCGCCGGGGTCGCCGCACACATGCGGGCCGCGGCGCCGGCGGGCGCCGGCCAGGCCGTCGCCAGCGCCCTGGGCGCCGCCACCCGGAGATAATCCCGATGTCCGTCCTGTCCACCGGCACCGGCGCCCTGATCGCGTTCCAACGCGCCCTGGCCACCGTCAGCCACAACGTCGCCAACCTCAACACCGAAGGCTACAGCCGGCAGCGCGCCGAGTTCGCCACCCGCAACCCCACCTTCCAGGGGTACGGCTACGTCGGCAACGGCGCCACCATCGCCGACATCCGCCGCCTGGGCGACGAATTGGCCAACTCGCGGCTGCTGGACAGCGGCGGCGAACTGGCGCGGCTGCAGCAGCTGGCCGGCCTGTCCGGGCGCGTGGACAAGCTGTTCTCCGATCCCGCCACCGGCCTCTCCGGCGCCTGGTCCAGCTTCTTCGACGCGGTGTCCGCGCTCTCCTCCGATGCCTCGGCCGCCGCCGGGCGCGAGCAACTCCTGGCGCAGGGCAAGGCGCTGGCCGGCCGCTTCGGCCAGCTGGACGCGCAACTGCGCGCCCTGGATGCGGAAGTCGGCCAGGGCCTGGTCGCCGGCGCACAGGAGATCAACCGGCTGGCGGCCGAGATCGCGCGCCTCAATGCCCGCATCGGCGACGCCGCCAGCGCCGCGCCCGACCTGCTGGACCGGCGCGACCAGCTGGTGCGGGAACTGGCCGCCTACACCGGCGGCACCGCGGTCGTCCAGGACGGCGGCACGATCAACGTGTTCACCGCCGGCGGCCAGGCGCTGGTGATCGGCAGCCGCGCCTCCACGCTTTCCACGGTCGCCGACCCCTACCGGCCGGAGCGGCTGCAACTGGCGCTCACCAGCCAGGGCACCACCGTGCCCCTGGACCAGCGCAGCCTCGGCGGCCGCATGGGCGGGCTGATCGAGTTCCGCAGCAGCGTGCTGGACCCGGCGGCGGCCGAGCTGGGGCGCATCGCCGTGGCCACGGCCCTGACCTTCAACGCCGGCCACCGCGCGGGCATGGACCTCTACGGCAACCTGGGCGGGGACTTCTTCGCCGTACCCGCGCCGCGGGTCGCCGCGCGCGCCGGCAATGGCAGCGGCGCCAGTGTCGCCGCACGGGTCGACGATGTCTCGCGGCTGACCGGCCAGGACCTGGTGCTGCGCTTCGACGGCGCCGGCTGGACCGCGCACCGGGTGGACACGGGAGCGCCGGTGGCGCTGTCCGGCAGCGGCACCGCGGGCGACCCGCTGCGGGTGGACGGCCTGGCGCTGGTGGTGTCCACCGCCCCGCCCCCCGCCGAAGGCGACCGCTTCCTGCTGCAGCCCACCGCCGGCGCCGCATCCGGGCTGGGCCTGGCCATCACCGATCCCTCCCGCATCGCCGCGGCCACCCCGGTCTCGGCCAGCGCGCAACTGGGCAACCTCGGCAGCGGTCGCCTGTCGGGCCTGCGCGTGGACGACGCGACGCACCCGGCGCTGCTGGACGAGGTGGCGATCGAGTTCATCGATGCCGGCCAGTACACCATCGACGGCCAGGGGCCCTACCCGTACACCCCCGGGCAGACCCTGTCGGCCAACGGCTGGAGCCTGGTGCTGGACGGCGCGCCGGCCGCCGGCGACCGCTTCGTAGTCGCCGCCACTCCGCCGCGCTCGGGCGACAACGGCAACGCCGCCCGCCTGGCCGGCCTGGACGGCGCGCCCGTGCTCGGCGGCGGCACCTCCAGCCTGAACGACGCACTCGGCGGACTGGTCGCCGCGGTCGGCTCGGCCGCGCGGCAGACGCAATACTCGGCCGATGCGCAGCAGGTCATCCACGACGACGCCGTGGCCGCGCGCGAGGCGGTGTCCGGCGTCAACCTCGACGAGGAGGCGGCCAACATGCTCCGGTTGCAGCAGGCCTACCAGGCGGCGGCGCAGATCATCGCCACCGCCGACGCCATGTTCCAGTCCATCCTCGGCGCGGTGCGGCGATGAACGGGCGCATCTCCACCGCGGCGATCTACCAGCAGTCGGTGAGCCTGATGCTGGGCAAGCAGGCGCGGCTGTCGCACCTCCAGCAGCAACTGGCCACCGGGCAGAAACTGGTCACCGCCAAGGACGACCCGGTCGCCGCCGGCGCGGCCGTGGGACTGGACCGCGCGCTGGCGGCGCTGGAGCAATTCGGCAAGAACGCCAATACCGTGCAGAATCGCCTGGGCCTGCAGGAAAACGCGCTGCAGCAGGCCGGGGAATTGATGGCGCAGGTCAACGACCTGGCGATCCAGGCCAACAGCGCCGCACTCAGCAATGCCGATCGCAAGGCCATCGCCGCCGAACTGGCGGCCATCCACGACAGCCTGCTGAGCCTGGCCAACAGCACCGACGGCGCCGGACGCTACCTGTTCGCCGGCGCCGCCGACGACACCGCCCCGTTCTCGCAGGTCGCCGGCCGGGTGGTCTACAACGGCGACCAGACGCAACGCCGCGTGGAAGTGGCGCCCGGCGCCTTCGTCGACGACGCCCTGCCCGGCAGCGAGATCTTCATGCGCATCCGCACCGGCGACGGCACCGTGGACGCGCAGGCCTCGCCCGGCAACACCGGCACCGGCCTGCTGATGGACTACGGCCGCGCGCCCGGCACGGAGGCGTGGGACGGCCGCCGCTACACCGTGGAGTTCACCGCTCCGGACGCGTACCGGGTGGTGGACGAGGACGGCAACGAAGTGGCCACCGGCGCATATGCCGACGGCGCGGAAATCGCCTTCGCCGGCCTGCGCCTGACCGTCGCCGGCCAGCCCGCCGCCGGCGACAGCTTCGGCATCGGCCCTTCCGCCAGCAAGGACGTGTTCGCCACCATCGCCGACCTGGTCCAGGCCCTGAACGCCGATCCGGCCACGCCTGCGCAGCGTGCGGCGATGCAGAACGCGCTCCAGGCCGGCATGCGCGACGTGCGCCAGGCCGCGGAGCGGATGATCGATGCGCGCGCGGCCGGCGGCGCGCAATTGGCGGCCATCGACGACGCGGCCGAACTGCGCGCATCCAACGAAGTCACCTTCAAGACCACGCTCTCCTCGCTCCGCGACCTGGACTATGCCGCCGCGATCGGCCAGTTCCAGCTCGAGCAGGCCGCGCTGCAGGCCGCGCAGAACCTGTTCGTGCGGATGCAGGGGATGTCGTTGTTCGACCGCCTGCGCTGACGCCCCGCACGACCCGGCCTCGGGTCCGTCGGATCCTGCGCGCGGGCCTCAAGTTTCCCGCCGTCTCGCCGACGCCGCACTCCTGGCTTTCGTTGCGGCGCGCAACGCCGGAAAAAACGCGCCAGCGACCGCTAAAGGTCGCAACCGCAGTGCCGTTAATCCTCACAGCAGCGGCAACGGCCTATGTGATGGCCCCCCTGCGAAGGTCCTGGCGACGCCGATCGCGCCCGCCGGAAGAATCGCATCCGAGGAGATATCGAATGGCACAGGTCATCAATACCAACGTCATGTCGCTGAACGCTCAGCGCAACCTGACCACCAACAGCGCCAGCCTGGCGACCACGATCCAGCGCCTGTCCTCCGGCCTGCGCATCAACAGCGCCAAGGACGACGCCGCCGGCCTGGCGATCAGCCAGCGCTTCACCACCCAGATCCGCGGCCTGGACGTGGCCGCCCGCAACGCCAACGACGGCATCTCGCTGGCGCAGACCGCCGAGGGCGCGATGGTCGAGATCGGCAACAACCTGCAGCGCATCCGCGAACTGGCGGTGCAGTCGGCCAACGCCACCAATTCCCCCAGCGACCGCGAGGCGCTGAACGCCGAAGTCACCCAGCTGCTGAAGGAAATCGACCGCGTCGCCAACCAGACCAACTTCAACGGCACCAAGCTGCTGGACGGCAGCTTCAGCGGCGCCCTGTTCCAGGTCGGCGCCAACGCCGGCCAGACCATCGGCATCAACAGCATCGTCGACGCCAACACCGACAAGCTGGGCACCATGAACTTCGCCACGGACGCCGCGGTGGGTGCGGTGGCTTCCGGCCCGGCCACCGGCGCCGGCAAGATCTCGGGCATCACCGTCGGCGTCACCAGCACCGCTACCGGCGCCACGGCCCAGACCATCAACATCGACGACGTCAAGTACGAAAGCGGTGACACCGCCGTCGACATCAACAAGAAGATCGCCTCGGCCATCAACGACAAGATGGACCAGACCGGCGTGTATGCCAAGGTCGACGACAGCACCGGCGCGATCACCCTGCAGGCGATCAAGGCCGACCAGTACACCTCCGGCTTTACCGCCGGCACGGCGACCGCCGATACCGGCGTGAGCACCAGCGCCGCCGGCTTCACGGCCCAGGACGCCACCGCCGTCAGCAGCCAGTCCAAGATCGGCACCCTGGACATCTCCACCTTCGTCGGTGCGCAGAAGGCTCTGGAAGTGGTCGACAAGGCCCTGACCAGCGTCAACTCGGCCCGCGCCGACATGGGTGCGGTGCAGAACCGCTTCACCTCGACCATCGCCAACCTGGCCACCACCTCCGAGAACCTGTCGGCCTCGCGCAGCCGCATCCGCGACACCGACTACGCCAAGGAGACCGCCGAGCTGACCCGCACGCAGATCCTGCAGCAGGCCGGTACCGCGATGCTGGCCCAGGCCAAGTCGATCCCGCAGAACGTGCTGAGCCTGCTGCAGTAACCGCAGCCGACCCGGCCGAACGGAAGCCCCTCTCGCGAGGGGCTTCTTTTTGGTTCCTTTCCTTCCGCATGGCGACGCTCCCCGGGGCCTCGCAGCCGCGATGCCGTCGCCGCACGAGGCCGCCGGTCCCCGGGGAGATAGGGCGCAAGCGGCACAGGCAGGCGCTGCGCTCCGACCGAAAGCAGGATGCTGTTGGGAGGGGTGAACCCTGTCCGCGGGGACGGCGACCCCCTCCGGTGCCGGCGCGCGCTTCCACCCCGACCCGTCGTGCGGACCGATCACCCTGCGGACGAACGATGGGGGCTGCCGGCAGGATTCGGGACGAGCGCGGCGTGGGCCGCACGCAGCGGCACGCAAGTTGCATGGTCGCAGCCGGCGTCGTTCAAGCCGGGCGGACGGCGGCCGATAGATCGCCTGGTCACCTCCGGCCCGTGGAGAACGCGCATGGCCACCTCCCCCATCGGCTCCGGCCTGGACATCCCGTCCCTGGTTTCCCAACTGGTCGCCTCGGCGCGCGCGCCGACGGAAAAGCGCATCACCGGCGCCGGCGCCGCCGCGACCGCCAAGCTCTCGGCAGTGGGCCAGATCAAGAGCGCCATGACCGCGTTGCAGACCGCGCTGAAGAGCGTCGCCGACAAGGCCGGCACACCGGCCTACAAGGCGACTACGGCCGCCGAGGCGGGGTTTGCCGCCACCGCCACGTCCAAGGCCGTGGCCGGCAGCTACACCGTGGAGGTAGTGCGGCTGGCCACCGCGCAGAAACTGGCCTCGGGCGCGTTCGCGGACGAGGCCGTGGTGGGCGCCGGCACGCTGACCATCGGCCATGGCCAGGATGCGAGCGTGTCGGTGCAGATCGAGGCCGACGCCACGCTGGACGAGGTGGCCGCCGCCATCAACCGGGCGGCCGGCGGCAAGGGCGTGGTCGCCAGCGTGGTCGTTTCCGACCAGGGCAGGCACCTGGTCCTGACCGCGGCGGGCACCGGCGCGGGCAACGCCCTGTCGCTTTCGGCCAGCGGCGACGGACCGCAGGCGCTGGTCGCGGGAATGAGCGAGCAGGTCGCCGCGCAGGACGCACTGGTGCGGGTGGACGGCTTCGAGCGGTCCGCGGGCAGCAACAGCATCGGCGACATCGTACCGGGGGTGGTGCTCAACCTGACCAAGGCCGCCGAGGGCACCACGCACACGCTGACCGTGGCCTCGGACAGCGCGCCCCTCAAGACCAGCCTGACCGCCTTCGCCAGCGCCTACAACGCCGCGGTCGGCGCGCTGCGCTCGGCCAGCAGCTACGACAGCACCACCCGGACGGCCTCGGCGCTGACCGGGGATTCGCTGGTCCGCTCGCTGCAGCAGCAACTGCGCGACCACGTCAGCGCCAACGTGGCCCAGCTCAAGGCGCTGGGCATCGCCCTGGACAGGGACGGGACGATGAGCTTCGACCCCGCGGCCCTGGACGACACGCTCGCCGCCGATCCCGGTGCGGCCGCGGCCATGTTCGGCAAGGACGGCCGCTATGGCGCGGCCATGAAACGGCTGCTGGACAGCCATCTGGATTCGACCGACGGCACCCTCGCGCAGCGCACCGACAGCCTGAACAAGCAGATCGAGGACCTGGAGGGGCAGCTCGACGACCTGGACCTGCGCATGCGCCGGCTCTCGGACATGTACACGGCCCAGTTCACGGCCATGGAGACGATGATCGCGCAATTGCAGAGCAGCACCAGCTCGCTCTCCAGCCTGCTGGCCTCGTCGAGGAACGGCGGATGACGCTCAAGTCGCGGCCCGGCGTGCCGATGATTTCCGTGTCGCGCTGCTTCCGGCCACGATCGGATCCGCGGCGGCATCGCATCGCATCGCAGCGCCGCGCGAGCGCCGGGCCCCGCCCTTGGAGGAATGACCCACCCATGCACGGTTCCAGCCGCCACTACGCCGAGCAGTACCGCCGGACCGGCATCTCCGCCAGCGTGGCCGAGGCCGATCCCCACCGCCTGATCGCCCTGCTGTTCGAGGGCGCGGCCCAGCGCATCCGCCTGGCGCAGGGCTGCATCGCGCGCAACGATCCGGCCCGCAAGGGCAAGGCGATCGGCGAGGCCTGCGCCATCATCGGCCACCTGAACGGGTCCCTGGACCACGAGGCCGGCGGCGACCTCGCCGCCAACCTGTCGGCGCTGTACGACTACCTGGTGCGGCGCCTGACCGAGGCCAACCTGCACAACGACGCGGCGGTGCTGGACGAGGTGCTGCAACTGCTGGGCGAGATCGAATCGGCCTGGAACGCCATTCCCCAGTCGCAGCGCACGGCCGGCGCGACCTCCTGAGCATGCATACCGCCGAGTCCCTGCAGGCCGAGGTCGCCGCCATCCAGGCGGCGTTGGCCGGCGAGCGCCTGGCCGAGCTGCCGTCGATGCTGCAGGCGCACGACGCGCACCTGCGCAGCTACTGCCGGGGCGTGGACGTGGAGGCCCAGCGCCCGGCGCTGGAACGCCTGCAGGCGCTGCACTGGGAATTGCTGGCGCAGATGCGCCAGCGCCAGCAGGAACTGCTGGCGGCGATGCGCCAGCAACGCCGTTCCGGGCGCGTCGCCCGCGCCTACGCCCATGCGGGGGAAGCGTGATGGGCGGCGCGGAACGGTTGGCGCCCGCGGCCGAGGCCGAGCTGTTCGCCGAAGCGCTCAGTTGCGAGCTGGTGCTGCCGGCGGACTTCCGCGCCGGCGCCGATGCGGGCCGGCAGGCCGAGGCCGAGGCGCTGCTGCGCGGACTGGCCCGGATCGAGGATCTGCGCAGCGAGGACGGCGGCGAGGAACGCGGCGAGGCGCACCTGCAACTGCAGCACATGGACGCCAAGCTCGACCTGGCGCTGGTGCTGCTCGGCAGGCTGCTGAGCCAGTCCGCCCCGGCGCTGCCCGCCTGCCCGTTGCGCTGGTCGGCACGGGGCCTGCGCCTGCAGCTCGGCCAGCCCGACGACGGCGCCCTGCCCGCGGCCGGGACCGCCGGCGTGCTGCGGCTGCAGCCGGCCGACTGGCTGCCGGACCGGCTGGAACTCCCGGCCACGGTGCTGGCCGTCGCTCCAACGCCCGGGGGCGCCTGGCTCTGGCTGCGCTTCCCGCCGCTGAAACCGGGACTGGAGGACGCGCTCGAGCGGCACCTGTTCCGCATGCACCGCCGCCAGATCGCCGACGAACGGCGGCGCTGAGCGCCCCCCGTCCCTTGCGCCGCGCACAGCGCCGCCGGAGCCGGCGCGACCGCCTCGCAGCGGACCGCGCAACCTACAAAAGGCCGGCACGATCGGCTAAGGTGGCGGCGTCCATCCGGGGACCTTCCGCCTGCCCGTGCGAGTTCTGATCGTCGACGACCACACCCTGGTGCGCGCCGGGCTCAGCCGGCTCCTGCAGACCTTCCAGGGCGTGGACGTGGTCGCCGAGGCCAGCGATGCCGACCAGGCCGTGGACCTGGCGGCCATGCACCGGCCCGACCTGGTGCTGCTGGACCTCTCGCTCCCGGGGCGCACCGGGCTGGAAGCGCTCAGCGGCATCCTGGAGCGGGCACCCGGCACCCGCGTGGTCATGATGTCCATGCACGACGATCCGATGCACGTGCGCGACGCACTGGACCGGGGCGCGGCCGGCTTCGTGGTCAAGGACGCCGCGCCGCTGGAGCTGGAGCTGGCGCTGCGCGCCGCGGCCGCCGGCGAGATGTTCCTCAGTCCGCGCATCTCCTCGAAGATGATGGCGCCACTGCTGGCGCGCTCGCGCCCGGCCGGCGTGGCCGGGTTGCCGCCGCGGCAACGCGAGATCCTGGGCCAGATCGGGCGCGGGCTGAGCAGCAAGGAGATCGCCGCGGCGCTGGGAATCAGCGTCAAGACCGTGGAGACCCACCGCGCCCGGATGATGGAGGCGCTGGGATGCCGGCGCGCCAGCGAACTGGTGCTGCTGGCGGTCAAGCACCGCCAGGAACTGGGCTGAGCAGCCGGCTTTCCGGCGCGGCCGCGTCGGAAAGCCGCGAAGACATCGGGGATTCCCCTACACGCCGTAGGGGCGCCGACTACCGCCTTCAGGCACGCCCCGATTCAATTCCCGTCGGCGCAGGCGCAGCATGGTCCCGTCGGCGCCGCACTTCCGGCGCGCTGGGGAAGAACACCATGAAAGCCACCGCCTCGGTCCAGCTGGGGCAGCAGTTGCACTTGACGCCGCAACTGCTGCAGTCCATCCGCCTGCTGCAGCTGGACACGCTGCAGTTGCGGCAGGAGCTCGCCCAGGCGCTCGCGCTCAACCCGCTGCTGGAGCTGGAGGAGGAGACGCCGCCGGCCGCCGCCGACGACGCGCAGGACGCGGCGGCGATCCCCGCGCTGGAGACGGCGGCGTTCGACGAGTTGCCCGAGCCGGTGCTGTGGGACGTGGCCGGCGCCGGCTGGAACGAGGGCGGCGACGACCGCATGCAGCGCATCGCCGAGCCGGCGTCCAGCGACCCGTGCGTGCGCGTGCTGCAGCGCCTGGCGCTGGAACTGGATCCCCGGACGCTGGAGCTGGCCGCGTTCTGGCTGGAGCACTGCGACGACGCCGGCTACCTGGACGGCGACCACGGCGCCCTGCTGCTGCGCGCCTGCGCCCGGTTCGACGTGGCCGCAGAACGGATCGAGGCCGTGCGCCAGCGCCTGTTGCACGGCGAGCCGGCCGGGCTGGCCGCGCGCGACCTGCGCGAGTGCCTGCAGGCGCAGCTGGCCGCCCTGCCCGGCCCGGTCCCCCGGCGTCCGCTGGCGGCGCGCATCCTCGAACGCTGCATGGAGGAACTGGCCGTCCACGACCACGCCGCCATCGCCCGCCGGCTGCAGGTCGAGACCGCGGACGTGGCCGAGGCGGTGCGCCTGGTGCTGTCGCTGCAGCCGCGCCCGGCCCAGGCCGAGGCCGAGCCGGCCGAGGCCGGCTACGTGGTGCCGGACGTGGTCGCCTGGCACGCGGACGGGCAATGGCGCGTCGCGCTCAACCCCGCCTCGGCCCCCAGGCTGGCGGTCAACCCGCTCTACGAGCGCGCCCTGGCCCAGGCCGAGGGCGAAGGCGCCGGTCGCATGCGCGAGCTGCTGCAGGAAGCGCGCTGGCTCACCCGCGGCCTGTCCATGCGCTACGAGACCCTGCTGCGCACCGCGCGCGTGCTGGTCGAACGCCAAGCCGCCTTCCTGCGCCACGGCGAGGAGGCAATGGCGCCGCTGACCCTGCGGGAGGTGGCCGACGCCATCGGCATGCACGAGTCCACGGTCTCGCGCATCACCAGCGGCAAGTACATCCAGACTCCGCGCGGCACGTTCGAACTCAAGCATTTCTTCGCCGTGCGCCTGGAGGGCGCCAGCGTCTCCGGCGCCGCGGCCAGGGCCATGGTCCGGCGCCTGATCGAGTCCGAGCCGCCGCACCGCCCGCTGGCCGACGAGGCCATCGCCGCGCTGCTGGCCCGCCAGGGGGTGCACATCGCGCGCCGCACCGTGGCCAAGTACCGCGAGCAGCTGAACATCGCCCCGGCCCGCGAGCGGCGCCGGGACGCCCCTGACCTGCTGGCCCGCGCGGGCTGAGGCATCTTCCATGCGCAAGATCCGCGTACTGATCGTCGACGACCACGAGGGCTTCATCAACGCCGCCCTGCGCCACTTCCGCCGGCTGGAGTGGCTGGAGGTGGCCGGCACCGCCGGCAACGGGCTGGAGGCCATCGCCCGCTCCGAGGCCCTGCGCCCGGACGCAGTGCTGATGGACCTGGCCATGCCGGAGATGGGCGGCTTGCAGGCCACGCGCCTGATCAAGGCCCAGGACGACCCGCCCTATGTGGTGATCGCCAGCCATTTCGACGACGCCGAGCACCGCGAGCACGCCAGCCGCGCCGGCGCCGATGGTTTCGTCAGCAAGCTTTCCTACCTCCAGGAAGTGATGCCGATCCTGGAGCGCCTGTCCCGAGGTGAAGCATGAGCGAGTCCCGGATCCTGGTGCTGGACGCCCGCGCCGAGCGGGCCGAGCGGCTGTGCGGCTTGCTGGAGTTCATGGACCTCAACCCGCGCTGGGCGGCCTCGCCGGCGGACGTGTCCACCGCGCGGCACCGGCCCAGCGACTGGATGGCGGTAGTGGTCGGCGAACTCGACCGGGCGGACGCGGCGCGCACCCTGCTGGCCTGGCTGGCGGCCGCGCCGCTGCCGCCGCCGGTGCTGCTGCTGGAGGGCGACCCGTCCGCGTTCGCCGCCGCCCATGGCCTGCACGAGGCCGGCGTGTGGGCGCTGGAATCGCCGATCCGGCACGCCCAGCTGGAGGCCTGCCTGCGCCGCGCCAGCCTGGCGCGGCTGGACGCCGAGCGGCAGGTGGCCGGCGCCCTGTCCGCCGACGGCGGCCCCACCGGCAGCAGCGCGGCCGTGCAGCGACTGCGGCGGATGATCGCCCAGGTAGCCCCGTTCGACACCACGGTACTGGTGCTGGGCGAGTCCGGTACAGGCAAGGAGGTGGCCGCGCGCGCGATCCATCGCCAGTCCGCGCGGCGCGATGGCCCGTTCGTGGCCATCAACTGCGGCGCGATCCCGCCGGACCTGCTGGAGAGCGAACTGTTCGGCCACGAGAAGGGCGCCTTCACCGGCGCGCTGAGCGCGCGCAAGGGCCGCTTCGAGATGGCCGAGGGCGGCACCCTGCTGCTGGACGAGATCGGCGACATGAGCCTGCCGATGCAGGTCAAGCTGCTGCGCGTGCTGCAGGAGCGCAGCTTCGAGCGGGTCGGCGGCAACCAGACCATCCGCTGCGACGTACGGGTGATCGCCGCCACCCACCGCGACCTGGAGCAGCGCATCGCGCAGGGCCAGTTCCGCGAGGACCTGTTCTACCGGCTCAACGTGTTCCCGATCGAGATGCCGCCGCTGCGCGAGCGGCGCGAGGACCTGCCGGCGCTGGTGGACACCATCGCCGCCCAGCTGGCCCGGACCGGCCGCGGCGAGGTGCGCTTCGCCGAGAGCGCGCTGGCGGCACTGGCCGGCTACCCCTGGCCGGGCAACGTGCGCGAGCTGACCAACCTGGTCGAACGCCTGGCGGTGCTGCACCCCGGCGGCCTGGTGCGACTGGAGGACCTGCCGGCGCGCTACCGCGAACACTTGCCCGCGACGGCCGGCGCCCCGGCCGCGGCCCCGGCGGCGGCCGCGCCGGTCCGCGCGCCGGCGCCGCAGCCGGCGACCACCACGTCGCTGCCCGAGGACGGCCTGGACCTGCGCGAGCACATGGCGCAGATCGAGCTGAAGCTGATCCGGCAGGCGCTGGAGCGCACCCAGGGCGTGGTCGCCCACGCGGCGCAGTTGCTCGGCCTGCGCCGCACCACCCTGGTGGAGAAGCTGCGCAAGTACGGCATCGACCGCGAGGTCGTGGGTACGGAGGCCGAGCGCGCGGCGTGAGCCGCGCCGGGATGCGCGCCGCGGCCCTCCCGGCTGGCCCACGCCGATCCGGCGGACCGGGCAGTCCGCATTTCCCCGCCTCGTTCCACCCGCGCCACGCCCTGCCCGGGGGTGGGCGCCGTGCCGGGACGGATCACCGCCGCGGGCGCGGCACACGGCTTGCATCGCCCCGTTGCGGCCCCGACGCGCACGAGTACCGACCGCCATGACCGATTCGATCAGCTCCGTCCTGTCGCAGATACGCGCCTACCAGAACCAGCTCGGCCAGGTGGCGCGCGTGGCCGGCGACGCCCCACGCAGCGACGCCCTCGGCGGACCGGCCGCGCTGCCCGGGCAGCCGCCGGCGGCCGCACGTCCCAGCTTCGGCGAGACCTTGCGCGGCGCGCTGGAAGGCGTCAACGCCGCGCAGCAGCGCGCCGGTGCGCTGGCGCAGGCGTTCGAGCGCGGCGAACCGGGCGCCGACCTGGCGCGGGTGATGGTCGCCGCGCAGCAGTCCCAGGTCGCCTTCCGCGCCACCGTCGAGGTGCGCAACCGTCTGGTACAGGCGTACCAAGACGTCATGAACATGCCGCTGTAACGCAAGGATCCGGACCGCCATGGCCCTTTCCATCGCCAAGGAAAGCTTCAACCGCGAGCAGGCCGCCGAGAAGGCGGCGCAGGCGGTGGTCCGGCTGCAGGAAATGCAGCTGATGCGCCGGCTCGGGATCATGCTGTCGATCGCGCTGGCGGTGGCCGCCGGCCTCTACGTCTTCTTCTGGTCGCAGAAGCCGCAGTACAGCCCGCTCTACACCGGCCTGGACCCCAAGGCCACGGCCGAAGCGACCGACCTGCTGCGCGCGGCCAACATCCCTTTCCGGCTCGACCCGGCCACCGGCGCCATCTCGGTGCCGGAGGCGCACCTGCACGACGCGCGCCTGAAGCTGGCCGGCTCGGGCCTGACCGACAGCGGCCGCCTCGGCTTCGAGCTGATGGAGCGCGACCCGGGCTTCGGGGTCAGCCAGTTCGTCGAGAACGCGCGCTACCAGCATGCGCTGGAGACCGAACTGGTGCGCACCATCGCCACCCTGCGCCCGGTGCGGGACGCGCGCGTGCACCTGGCCATCCCCAAGCCCTCTGCCTTCACCCGGCAGCGGGAAGCGGCCAGCGCGTCGGTGGTCCTGGAACTGCGCGCCGGCGCGCTGCTCGAGCGGCACCAGGTCGACGCCATCGTCCACCTGGTTGCCTCCAGCATTCCCGACCTGCCGCCGGAACGGGTCACCGTGGTGGACCAGAACGGCCGCCTGCTCAGCCGCAACGGCGCCGACAGCGCCTCGGAACTGAGCGCGGTGCAGTTCGAGCAGGTCCGCCGCCAGGAGACCTCGTTCAACCAGCGCATCCGCGAACTGCTCGAGCCGATGACCGGCCCGGGCCGGGTCAACGCGGAGGTCACCGTGGACATGGACTTCTCGGTCACGGAGGAGGCCCGCGAACTGTTCAACGGCGAGCCGGCCAAGCTGCGCAGCGAGCAGGTCAGCGAGAACACCCGCGAAGGCGACGGCCCGCAGGGCGTGCCGGGCGCGGCCAGCAACACCCCGCCGGGCGCGGCGGCGGCCCCTGCCGCCGCGCCCGCCCCCGCCGAGACCTCGCGCACGGCCAGCCGCAACTTCGAGCTGGACCGCACCCTGCAGCACACCCGGCAGCCCGCCGGCCGCATCCGCCGCATCACCGCCGCGGTCCTGGTCGACCACGTGCTGCGCCCGGCCGCCGACGGCAAGACCGCGCTGCAACCCCTGCGGCCCGAGGAACTCCGGCGGGTGGAGGACCTGGTCAAGCAGGCCGTCGGCTTCGACCCGGCGCGCGGCGACGTGGTCTCGGTGGTCAACGCGCCGTTCGTGCGCGAGACCGGAGCGCCTGCGGAAGCGCCGAAATGGTGGGAGGATCCGCGGCTGCGCGACGCCCTGCGCCTGCTGGTCGGCGCGGCGGTGGTGCTGGCCCTGGCGTTCGGCGTGCTGCGCCCCGCGCTGCGCCAGATCGCCGCGCCCGCCGCCGGCGCCGCGCGGGAGACGCAGCCGGCGACCGCGGAAGTGGCGCTGGTGGACGATCCCGCGCCCGCGCTGGCCGAGGACAGCGCCCGCATCGGCCAGCAGCCGCGCCCGCCCATGGCGCTGGCCTCCGACGCTTACGAGGACCGCCTGCGCAACGCGCGCGAGGCGGTGCGCGCCGATTCCAAGCGGGTGGCCCAGGTAGTGAAGGACTGGTTGGGCAATGAAGCAGGCTAGCAACCACGACGAACTGAGCGGCGTGCAGCGCGCCGCGGTGCTGCTGCTCTCGCTGGGCGAGGCCGACGCGGCCGAGGTGCTCAAGCACATGGGCGCCAAGGAAGTGCAGAAGCTGGGCCTGGCCATGGCCACCATGAACGGCGTCACCCGCGAGCAGGTGCTGCGGGTGATGGACGAGTTCGAGGGTGCGCTGGACAAGCAGACCTCGCTGGGCGTGGGCGCGGACGACTACATCCGCAACGTGCTGATCCAGGCCCTGGGCGCGGACAAGGCCGGCAGCCTGATCGACCGCATCCTGCTGGGCCGCAACACCACCGGCTTGGACACCCTGCGCTGGATGGACCCGCGCGCCATCGCCGACCTGGTGCGCAACGAGCACCCGCAGATCATCGCCATCGTGCTCTCGCACCTGGACGCCGACCACGCCGCCGACACCCTGCGCCTGCTGCCCGAGCGCACCCGCGCCGACGTGCTGCTGCGCATCGCCACCCTGGACGGTATCCCGCCCAACGCGCTCAACGAGCTCAACGAGGTCATGGAGCGCCAGTTCGCCGGCAACCAAAACCTGAAGGCGTCCAACATCGGCGGGGTCAAGGTCGCGGCCAACATCCTCAACTTCCTCGAGACCGGCCAGGAGCCCTCGATCCTGGGCACGATCTCCAAGGTGGACCCGGATCTGAGCCAGCGCATCCAGGACCTGATGTTCGTGTTCGACGACCTGGTCGAACTGGAGGACCGCGAACTGCAGGCGCTGCTGCGCGAGGTCTCCGGCGAGCGCCTGGGCATCGCCCTGCGCGGCGCCGACGTGCGCGTGCGCGAGAAGATCACCCGCAACATGTCCCAGCGCGCGGCCGAGATCCTGCTGGAGGACATGGAGGCGCGCGGCCCGGTGCGCCTGTCCGACGTGGAGGCTGCGCAGAAGGAAATCCTGACCATCGTCCGCCGCCTGGCCGACGAGGGCGTGATCAACCTCAACGGCAGCGGCAGCGAGGAGCTGGTATGAGCGCCGCGGTCCGCTGGGTGGCGCCGGAACTGTCGGCCGTCCCCTCGCCGGCGGCCGAGCCGGCCGCCGCGGTGCCGGTCCCGCGACCGCCCACCCTGGAGGAAATCCAGGCCATCGAGGAGGCCGCCCGCCGCGAGGGCTACCAGGCGGGCCTGGAGCAGGGCCGCCAGGAAGGCTTCGCCCAGGGCCAAGCCGAGGTGCGGCGGCTGGCCGCGCAGATCGAGGGCATCCTGGACAACTTCACCCGGCCGCTGACGCGGCTGGAGGACGAGGTCACCGCCGCGCTGGGCGAGCTGGCGGTGCGCATCGCCGGCAGCCTGGTCGGGCGCGCCTATGCCGCCGACCCGGTGCTGCTGTCGGACCTGGTGGCCGAGGCGCTGGACGCGGTCGGCGGCAGCAGCCGCGAGGTCGAGGTGCGCCTGCACCCGGACGACATCGCTGCGCTGGCGCCGCTGCTGGCGCTGGTTTCGGGGGCGCGGCTGGTGCCGGACCCGGCGCTGGGCCGCGGCGACCTGCGCGTGCACGCCGAGGCGGTGCGCATCGACGGCACCCTCGAGGCGCGCCTGCGCGGCGCGCTGGAAAGCGTGGTGCACAAGGCCGGGGCCGGCGCATGATGCCGGCCGCCCCGCCCCCGCCCGAGCGCGCGGTCCCGGCCGTCCCGGCCGACTGGCTGGCCGCGCGCAACCTGCGCCTGGCCGCGCGCCTGGACGCGATTTCCTTGGACCCGGCCGCCGGCCGCGGCCTGATCCGCGAGGGCGTCCTGCGCCGCGCGGTCGGCCTGACCCTGGAGGCCACCGGCTGCGAGGCGCCCATGGGCGCGACCTGCAAGGTCGAAGTCGCCGACGGCGGCTGGGTCGAGGCCGAGGTCGTGGGCTTCGCCGGCGAGCGCACCTCGCTGATGCCCAGCGCCGAGCTGCACGGCCTGCTGCCGAACGCGCGCGTGGTGCCGGTGCGCCGCCGCGGCGGCGTCGAGGTCGGCGAGGGTCTGCTCGGCCGCGTGATCGACAGCGACGGCGCCCCGCTGGACGGCCGCGGCCCGATCCGCGCCGAGGCCAGCGTGGGCATGGCCGGCGTGGCCATCAACCCGCTGGCGCGCGAGCCCATCACCCAGCCGCTGGACGTGGGCGTGCGCGCGATCAACGCGCTGCTGCCGATCGGGCGCGGCCAGCGCGTGGGCCTGTTCGCCGGCTCCGGCGTCGGCAAGTCGACGCTGCTGGGGATGATGACCCGCTATACCGCCGCCGACGCGATCGTGGTCGGCCTGATCGGCGAACGCGGGCGCGAGGTGCGCGACTTCGTCGAGACCACGCTGGGCGAGGAAGGCCTGCGCCGCGCGGTGGTGGTGGCCGCGCCGGCCGACCGCCCGCCGCTGGCGCGCCTGCACGGCGCCTACCGCGCCACCGCCATCGCCGAGTGGTTCCGCGACCAGGGCCTGAACGTGCTGCTGCTGATGGACTCGCTGACCCGGTTCGCCCAGGCCCAGCGCGAGGTCGGCCTGTCGGTGGGCGAGCCGCCGACCACCCGCGGCTACCCGCCCAGCGTGTTCGCCAAGCTGCCGGCGCTGGTGGAGCGCGCCGGCAACGGCGCCGCCGGGCGCGGCTCGATCACCGCGTTCTACACCGTGTTGACCGAGGGCGACGACCCGCAGGACCCCATCGCCGACGCCGCCCGCGCCATCCTCGACGGCCACATCCTGCTGTCGCGCCGGATTGCCGACGCCGGGCTGTACCCGGCCATCGACGTGGAGTCCTCGGTCAGCCGCGTGGTCCAGGACATCGCCGACGAGACCTGGCGCGCACGCATCCGCGCGCTCAAGCGCCTGGTCGCGGCCTACAACGCCAACCGCGACCTGATCGCCATCGGCGCCTACCAGCGCGGCAACGACCCGGTGGTGGACGAGGCGCTGGAGCGCTGGCCGGAGATCGTCGAGTTCCTCGGCCAGGACGTGGCCCGCGCCGCCGACCTGCACCACAGCCGCGCCGCCCTGGCGCAACTGCTGCAAGACAAGGAGAACCCCGCATGATGCAGTCCCGCCGCCTCGATCCGTTGCTGCGCCGCGCGCAGGAGCACGAGGACGCCGTGGCCCGCGAGCTGGCCGAGCGCCAACGGGCGCACGCGCTGCAGGAATCGCGCCTGGAGGAGCTGCGCCGCTACGCGGAGGAATACGCATCCAGCCAGATGGCCGCCACCAGCCCGGCGCAGCTGGCCAACCGCCGCGCCTTCCTCGAACGCCTGGAGAACGCGGTGGCGCAGCAGAGCCGTACCGTGGACAGCAGCCGTGCGCGCCTGGAGGCCGAGCGCACCCGCCTGCTGCTGGCCAGCCGCGACAAGCAGGTGCTGGAGCAGCTGGCCGCGTCCTACCGGGCGCAGGAACGCAAGGTGGACGAGCGCCGCAGCCAGCGCGAGATGGACGACCTGGGTGCCCGCCGCGTGCGGCTGGCGGCGCAGTCCAGCGAAGGAGAGCCGGCATGAACGCGCTCTCGGCGCTGCCGCCGGCAGCGCCCCCCGGCAGCGGCCCCGCCGCCCCGCCGGCCACCGCGGCCGCGGCCGCGCCCGGGGCGGCGGGCGGTTTCGCGCGGCTGCTCGAAGGCGGCGGCCCGGGCGGCGGCCAGCCGGGGCAGGATCCCGCGGCCGACGATCGCCCGGCGGCCGGCGCCGAGGCGGCGGTCCCGGGCCTGCCGCCGATGCCGCCCGGGGACACGGCCGATGCCGTCCCCGGGACCGATACCGAAGCGTCGGCCGAGGACGAGGAGTGGCCGCCGGCAGGCCTGGCCGCGCTGGCCCTGGCCGCGACGCCGCCCTCGCCCCCCCTGCCCGCACCCGTCGGACCGGCCGTGCCGGCCGCCCCGGCGGCAGCGATCCCCGGGAATGCCGCCGCCGTCGCCCAGATGGGCAGGCCCTTGCCGGGGCTCGCGGCGCCCGGGGCGGCCGCCGCACCGGGCGGGGAGACGGCCGAGTCCGCGGGCGATGCGGCCGCGCCGATGGCGATGCTTTCCGTCCCCGACCTGCCCGCCGCGTCCGACGGCGAGGCTGCGCCGCAGCCGTTCCCGTTGCCGGCCGCGGCCGCAGCGCCTGTCCTGCGCGGGGACCCGCCGGCGACGCTCTTGCCGGCCACGGCACCCACCCCGGACCTGCACGCCGACGACTTCGCCGATGCCTTCGGCGCCCGCCTGCACTGGCTGGCCGAGCAGAAGGTCGGTCACGCCCGGATCCGGATCTCGCCGCACGACCTGGGCCCGGTGGAGGTCCACCTGCGCCTGGACGGCGAGCGGGTGTCGGCGGACTTCCTCAGCGCACAGCCCGAGGTCCGCCAGGCGCTGGAACAGAGCCTGCCGCGGCTGCGCGAGCTGCTCGGCCAGCACGGCTTCCAGCTCGCCCACGCCGGGGTCGGCCAGCAGCCCCGCCACGACGGCCAGGGCGGCGGCTCCCGTGCCGGCGGCGACGCGGCGGGATCGGCCGGCGACACGGCGTCCCCCGCGACTGGCGCCGCCGACGCGCCGGCCCCGGCGCGGGCGCGCGGCCTGCTGGACGCGTACGCCTGAGCCGACCCGGACGGACATGCGCCGACGGCATCCCGCTGCCCCAGCCGGGACCCCCGCATCCAGGTTCCGCGCCTACTTCCTCGTCGGGACGACGCCGTCCACCGCGGCGCGCCCCAGTGCGCTGTCGTCGGTGAAGAAGCCGTCGATGCCTGCCTCCAGGTAGGCGCGCAACTCGGCGATGGCCCCGGCTTCGCTGCGCGTTCCCGGCAAGGCGCCCTGGCGCAGCGCCGGCGGCAGGAAGGCGTTCTCCGGGCGGAAGGTGTAGGGCCATACCTGCAGCCCGGCCGCGTGCGCCTGGCGCAGCAGCGGCGTCGGCGACCCCAGGCCGCCGTCGGCGGCCAGCGGAATCACCGTCCGCGTCGGCGGGCCGAGCAGCTCGGCGTAGCCGGCGATCTCGCGCAGCCCCTCGGCGCTGGCCATGCGCCCGTAGGTCAGGTCGCCGCCGGCCGCGACGACGTCGGCCGGGCGTTGCTCCGGTGCCCCAGCAGCTGCAGCAGGCGGATGTTGGGGTGGCGCGGACCCAGGCGCGAGCGCAGATAGCGCAGGTTGCCGACCTCGAACGACTGGATCGCGACCGGCGCCTGCCGGGTGTACGGATGCGCCAGCAGCACGTCCAGCAGGCGGTCCTCCATGGCCAGCCCCCGGGCGGCGAAATGGCTGCCGTGCTTGATCTCCGGCGCCAGCCCCACGATCCGCCCGCGGGCGGCGGCTTCGGCCGCGACCCGATCGATCAGTTCTTCCAGTGTCGCCAGCCGGTAGCGGC
This sequence comes from Pseudoxanthomonas sp. J35, assembly GCF_000513995.1. Classification (GTDB taxonomy): domain Bacteria; phylum Pseudomonadota; class Gammaproteobacteria; order Xanthomonadales; family Xanthomonadaceae; genus Pseudoxanthomonas. Next base: position 26,094 of record NZ_AZVB01000008.1, on the reverse strand, counting down.
CGTCGTGTGCGGTGCCGCGCAGCGCCGGCAACCGTTCGCGGGCGTACAGGGTCCTGAGCTCGGCCAGGGTGAAGCCCTCGCTGAACCACCCTTCCACCGTCTCCCCGTCGATGCCCGGGCCGTGCGCCGGGCCGCGAAGCCTGGATGCGAGGCGACGTCGGTGGTGGAGCCGATCTCGTTCTCGTGGCGGATCAGCAGGTGGCCGTCGGCGGTCGCCATCAGGTCGGGCTCGACCACGTCCGCACCGTCGGCGATGGCGCGCGCGAAGGCTTCCAGGCTGTGCTCGGGCAGGACCGCGCTGGCGCCGCGATGGGCGACCACCTGCGGCGGCATCGCCCCGCCCGCGGCGGCGTGCGCTTCCGCGGCCAGGCCCAGGCCCAGCACCAGCGCCGCGACGATTCGTTGACGCATGGCCATGGCGTTCCTCCTCCACCCGGCGCCGGCGGCGGCGCCTTCGCCGGCAGCATGCCAGCGCAGCATGACACCGCCGGGTCCGCCGGCGCGCCCGGTTCTCCCCCGCGCCGGCGGCACGCGGCTTGCATCGTCCGGTCGCCTTCCGAAGGAGACCCCCCACGTGCCCGCCGCTGCCGAAAAGACCTCCCGCTCCCAGCCGCCTGGACCCGGTCCCGCGGGCGGCGGTCGGCTGCCGCTGCTGGTCAGCGCGGTGGCGGTGCTGGTCGCGGCCGGCGCCGCCGGCGGCTGGTACTGGAGCGCGCGCAATGCGCCCGAGGCCGAGCGCCAGGCCGTCGCCACGCCGCACGGCCCGCGCCTGCCGGCGCCGGCGCAGTACCTGGCGCTGGAGCCGCCGTTCGTGGTCAATCTCGACGGCGGGCTGGAGGGGACGCAGTACCTGCAGGTCGAGATCCAGCTGATGACCCGCGACCCGGCCGCGCTGGCCGACCTGGAGCGGCACACACCGGCCATCCGTGCGCGCCTGCTGATGCTGCTGGCGCAGCAGACCGCGCAGGACATCGCCGACCGCGCCGGCAAGGAGCGGTTGCAGGCCCAAGCGCTGGCCGAGGTGCAGCGGCTGATGCGGGCCGAGACCGGCAAGCCGGCGGCCGAGGCGCTGCTGTTCACCAGCTTCGTCACCCAGTAGGCGGCGCGCATGAGCATCAACGACCTGCTTTCCCAGGACGAGATCGACGCGCTGCTGCACGGCGTGGATTCGGGCGCGGTCAGCACCGAGCCCGAACCGGTCAATCCCGGCATGGCGCGGCCGTACGACTTCGCCAGCCAGGACCGGATCATCCGCGGGCGCATGCCGACCCTGGAAATGGTCAACGAGCGCTTCGTGCGGCTGTGGCGCATCGGTCTGTTCAACCTGATCCGCCGCTCGGCGGACCTGTCGGTGCGCGGCATCGATCTGATCAAGTTCGGCGAGTACCTGCACTCGCTGTACGTGCCCACCAACCTCAACCTGATCCGCTTCAAGCCGCTGCGCGGCACCGGCCTGATCGTGTTCGAGCCCAAGCTGGTGTTCGCGGTGGTGGACAACTTCTTCGGCGGCGACGGGCGCTACCCCACCCGGATCGAGGGGCGCGAGTTCACCCCCACCGAGATGCGGGTGATCCAGCTGATGCTGCGCCAGACCTTCGCCGATCTGGCCGAGGCCTGGGCGCCGGTGCTGGACGTGGAGTTCGAGTACATCAACTCCGAGGTCAACCCGCACTTCGCCAACATCGTCACCCCGCGCGAATACGTGGTGGTCAGCCGCTTCCACGTCGAGTTGGAGGGCGGCGGCGGCGAGATCCACGTCACCCTGCCCTACTCCATGCTCGAGCCGATCCGCGAGCTGCTCGACGCCGGCATCCAGAGCGACCGCATCGACCGCGACGAGAGCTGGAACGCCACCCTGCGCGAGCAACTGCTGCTGGCCGAGGTCGCCGTGTCCAGCGTGCTGGCCGAGAAGCGCATCGACCTGCGCCGGCTCACCCGGCTCAAGGTCGGCGACATCCTGCCCATCGAGCTGCCGGACACGGTGCCGGTGTGCGTGGAGGACATCCCGGTGTTCACCGGCCAGTTCGGCGTGGCCAACGGCCGCAACGCGGTGAAGATCGTCCACACCCGTCCGCCCGGGAGCGCGGTCCCGCGCGCCCCCGGCCCTGCCGAGGAAACGCCCGCATGAGCCCCAACGAACAGACCGATGCCAGCCCGGCGCAGTTCGACGCGCTGCAGGAGGAGGCCGCGACCGACGCCCGCGACCTCAACCTGGACGTGATCCTGGACGTGCCGGTGACGCTCTCGCTGGAAGTCGGCCGCACGCGCATGCCGATCCGCAACCTGCTGCAGCTCAACCAGGGCTCGGTGATCGAGCTGGAACGCGGCGCCGGCGAACCGCTGGACGTGTACGTCAACGGCACCCTGATCGCGCACGGCGAGGTGGTGGTGATCAACGACCGCTTCGGCGTGCGCCTGACCGACGTGGTCAGCCCCAGCGAGCGCATCCGGAGGCTGCGGTGATCCTCGCCGCCGCCGCGCCCGCCGCCAGGGCCGTCCAGGCCGGCGCGCACGCGCCGGCCGGTCCGGGCCTGCTGGGCGCGTTCCTGGCGCTGCTGCTGGTGCTGGGGCTGATTCTGGCGCTGGCGTGGCTGCTGCGCCGGCTGCCGGGGACCGGCTTGCGCCAGGCCGAGGGCCTGAGGGTGGTGGCCAGCCTCGCGCTCGGCGCCCGGGAACGGGCGGTGGTGGTGCAGGTCGGCGCCGAGCAACTGCTTCTGGGGGTCTCGCCCGGCGGGGTGCGCTTGCTGCACGCCCTGCCCGCACCCCTGCCGCCGCCGTCCGCACCGCCGCTGCCGGACCTGAAGAAGCTCCCGGACTTCGCCCAGTTGCTGGCGCAGCGGCTCAGGAAGGACAAGTGACCATGCGCCGTCGCCGGATCCTCGCCGCACTCGGCCTGTTGCTCGCGTTCGCGCCCCTGCTGGCGCTGGCCGCGCCCGCCGCCGCGCCGCAACTGCCTTCGCTTCCCGACGTCACCGTCGGCCGCATCGGCGAGGCGCCGGTGAGCCTGCCGTTGCAGACCCTGCTGCTGATGACGGCCATCACCCTGCTGCCCTCGCTGCTGCTTGTGATGACCGCCTTCACCCGCATCGTGATCGTGCTGGCCCTGCTGCGCCAGGCGCTGGGCACCGGGCAGACGCCCTCCAACCAGATCCTGGTCGGGCTGGCCCTGTTCCTGACCGCGCTGGTGATGATGCCGGTATGGCAGAAGGCCTGGGACGCCGGCGTGGCGCCCTACCTCGACGGCCGGATCGACTTCCGCACCGCCTGGGAACTGGGCACCGCCCCGCTGCGGGCGTTCATGCTGGCCCAGGTGCGCGAGACCGACCTGATGACCTTCGCCGGCCTGGCCGGGCACGGCACCTACAGCGGCCCGGACGCGGTGCCCTTCCAGGTGCTGGTGGCCTCGTTCGTGACCAGCGAGCTGAAGACCGCCTTCGAGATCGGCTTCCTGATCTTCATTCCCTTCGTGATCATCGACCTGGTGGTGGCCAGCGTGCTGATGTCGATGGGCATGATGATGCTCTCGCCCATGCTGGTGTCGGCGCCGTTCAAGATCCTGCTGTTCGTGCTGGTGGACGGCTGGGTGCTGACCGTGGGCACGCTGGCGGCCAGCTTCAACGGGATCTGAGCATGACCCCGGAACTGGCCCTGACCGAACTGCGCCGCGGCCTGGAGGTCGCGCTGTGGGTGGGCGGCCCGCTGCTGGTGGCGGTGCTGGTGGTGGGCGTGGCGGTGGGCATCGTCCAGGCCGCCACCCAGCTCAACGAACCCACCATCGCCTTCGTCGCCAAGGCCGCGGCGCTCACCGCGGCCCTGTTCGCCGCCGGCAGCTTCCTGCTGGCCTACCTGGTGGACTACACCGTCGCGCTGTTCCAGCGCATCCCCCACCTGATCGGCTGAGCCATGGACGCGGCCACCGCGATGGCGATCGACGGCCAGCGGGCCTTCGGCATGATCGGGGCGGTGCTGTGGACCCTGCTGCGCACCGGCGCCATGCTGATGGCGATGCCGCTGGTCGGCACGCGGGCGGTGCCGGTGCGGATCCGGGTGCTGGTCGCCGGCACCCTGGCCCTGGCGATCTCGCCGCTGCTGCCGCCGCCCCCGGCCTTTTCCGGGCTGGACGCGGCCACGGTGCTGGCCGTGGCGCGCGAGCTGGCGGTGGGCGTGGCCATGGGGCTGGCCCTGCGGCTGGTGTTCGAGGCCGGCGCCCTGGCCGGCGAACTGGTCTCGCAGGGCATGGGCCTGGCCTTCGCGCAGATGACCGATCCGCTGCGCGGCACCAGTTCCGGCGTGGTCGGGCAATGGTTCTACCTCGCCTTCGGCCTGCTGTTCTTCGCCGCCGACGGGCACCTGGCGATGGTGTCGCTGCTGGTGCGCAGCTACCAGGCGCTGCCGCTGGGCGCCGCGTGGCCGGACACGGCGGCGATGCTCGGCGTGGTGCCGGGACTCTTCGGCCAGGTCCTGCGCGGGGGCCTGCTCCTGGCGCTTCCGGTGATGGTGGCCATGCTCGCCACCAACCTGGCCTTCGGCGCGCTGGCGCGCGCCGCGCCGGCGCTCAACCCCATCCAGCTCGGCCTGCCGGTGGCGGTGCTGATGGGCCTGCTGCTGCTGGCGGTGCTGATCGGGGAACTGGCCGCGCCGATCCGGGCGCTGTTCGAACTGGCGTTCGCCGCCGCCGGCCGCGTCGCCGCGCCCTGAGCCGGCCGGAACGGCACTTGCATCGCCCGGCGACGACCCCGGGCGCAGGAGCCTGCCATGGCCGAGAACGAAGACGGCCAGGAACGCACCGAACAACCTACCGAAAAACGCCTGCGCGAGGCCCGCGAGCGGGGCGACATCCCACGCTCGCGCGAGCTGGCCACCGCGGCGGTGTTCGGCGCCGGCGTGCTGGCGCTGGTGGCCGCCGGGCCCATGCTCGGGCGCCACGCCCTGGGCTGGATGCGGCAGGCGCTCAGCCCGGACCCGATGCTGCGGGAAGCGCCCGAGCGGCTGCTGGCCCACACCGGCACGCTGACGCTCGGGCTGCTGGCGGTGGCCGCGCCGCTGTTGGCCGTATGCCTGGCGGCCGCGTTCGCCGGACCGCTGGCGATGGGCGGGCTCCGGATGGCCTCCAAGGGCCTGGTCCCGGACCTGAAGCGGCTGGACCCGCTGGCCGGGCTCAAGCGCATCTACGGGCCCGAGGGCCTGGCGGAACTGGCCAAGTCGCTGCTGCGGGTGGCGCTGGTGGGCGCCGCCGCCGGGCTGGCCCTGCTGCATGGCCTGGACGTGCTGCGGGCCATGCCCGGGCAAGGGCTGGAAGCGGCCGCGCGCACCGGCCTGCGCTTCGCCGGCAGCCTGCTGCTGGCCACCGCCGCCGCGCTGCTGCTGCTGGCCGCCATGGACGCGCCGTACCAGAAGTGGAACTGGCTGCGGAAGCTGAAGATGACGCGGCAGGAGCTGCGCGAGGAGCTGAAGGAGACCGAAGGCCGGCCGGAGGTGAAGGGCCGCATCCGCCAGTTGCAGTTGCAGCTGTCGCAGCGGCGGATGATGGAGGCGGTCCCCACCGCCGACGTGATCGTGGTCAATCCCACCCACTATGCCGTGGCGCTCAAGTACGACGGCGGCGCCATGCGCGCGCCCACGGTGGTGGCCAAGGGCGTGGACGAGGTTGCCCTGCGCATCCGCGAACTGGCCGAGCGCCACCGCGTCGCGGTGGTGTCGGCGCCGCCGCTGGCACGCGCCTTGTATCGGGAGGGGCAGCTCGGCCAGGAGATTCCCGTGAGGCTGTACGCCGCCGTCGCCCAGGTGCTGTCCTACGTCTACCAACTGCGCGCCTGGCGGACCGGCGCCGTGCGCGCGCACCCGCAGCTGGGTCCGGTGGCGGTGGACGAGTTCCAGGAAGGCGACGGCCGATGAGCGCCGTGGCCCACCCGCCGCTGGGGCGCCGCCTGCTGGAACTGGCCCGCAACGGGCTGGGCGCCCCGCTCATCGTGCTGGCGATGCTGGCGATGGTGGTGGTGCCGCTGGCGCCGCCGGTGCTGGACGCGCTGTTCAGCCTGAACATCGCCGTGTCCCTGGTGGTGCTGCTGGCCGTGGTGTACGTGCGCCGGCCACTGGACTTCACCGTCTTCCCCATCGTGCTGCTGACCACGACCATGCTGCGCCTGGCGCTGAACGTGGCCTCCACCCGGGTGATCCTGCTCAACGGCCACAACGGCCACGAGGCCGCCGGCCAGGTGATCGCGGCCTTCGGCGAGTTCGTGGTCGGCGGCAACTACGCCGTGGGCATCGTGGTCTTCGCCATCCTGACCATCATCAACTTCGTGGTCATCACCAAGGGCGCCGGGCGCATCTCCGAGGTGACCGCGCGCTTCATCCTCGACGCCATGCCCGGCAAGCAGATGGCCATCGACGCCGACCTCAACGCCGGCCTGCTGACCCGGGAGGAGGCCAAGGCCCGGCGCGAGGAGGTGCGCGAGGAGGCCGACTTCTACGGCGCGATGGACGGCGCCAGCAAGTTCATCCGCGGCGACGCCATCGCCGGCATCCTGATCCTGTTCATCAACCTGGTCGGGGGGCTGGCGGTGGGCGTGCTGCAGCACGGCATGCCGGTGGGCGACGCGGCCGCCACCTACACCCTGCTGTCGATCGGCGACGGCCTGGTGGCGCAGCTGCCGGCGCTGCTGGTGTCCACCGCGGTGGCCATGCTGGTGACCCGCGCCTCGCGGGCGCAGGACATGGGCGGGGCGGTGGCCGGGCAGGTGTTCGGCCAGCACCGGGCGCTGGCGATCGCCGCCGGCATCCTGGTGACGGTGGGGCTGGTGCCCGGCATGCCCAACGCCGCCTTTTTGACGCTGGGTGCGTTGCTCGGCTTCTGCGCCTGGCGGCTGTGGCGCGCGCAGCGGCCGGCCGCGGCGGAAGCCGCGCCCGGCGAGGCCGCCGCCGCGCTCCCGGCATCCGCCCCGGCCGCCGCCGAACTGGACTGGGACGAATTGCGCCCGGTCGATCCGCTGGGCCTGGAAGTGGGCTACCGCCTGATCCCGCTGGTTGACCAGGCCCAGGGCGGTGAACTGATGGCGCGGATCAAGGGCGTGCGCCGCAAGCTCACCCATGAGATCGGCTTCCTGGTCCCGCCGGTCCACATCCGCGACAACCTGGAGCTGCAGGCGACGCAGTACCGGCTGCTGGTCCACGGGGTGCCGGTGGCCACGGCCGAGGTGCATCCGGACCGCGAACTGGCCCTGGACCCGGGCGGCGCGCTCGGTCCCATCGACGGCATCCAGGGCAAGGACCCGGCCTTCGGCCTGGACGCGGTCTGGATCCTGCCGCGCCAGCGCGCCCAGGCCGAGGCGCTGGGCTACACCGTGGTCGACCCGGCCACCGTGGTCGCCACCCATTTCTCGCACCTGGTGCGAGAGCACGCGCCGGAGCTGCTGGGCCACGAGGAGGTCCAGCAACTGCTGGCCACCCTGGCCAAGAGCGCGCCGCGGCTGGCCGAGGACCTCACCCCCAAGGCGCTGCCGCTGCCGGTGGTGGTCCGGGTGCTGCAGAACCTGCTGGTCGAGCGGGTTCCGATCCGCCAGCTGCGCCGGATCGCCGAGGCGCTGGTCGAGCACAGCGCGCACAGCCAGGACCCGGCGGTGCTCACCGCCGCGGTGCGCAACGCCCTGGGCCGGTTCATCGTCCAGGAGATCGCGGGGATGGCGCCGGAACTGCCGGTGTACACCCTGGCCGCGCCGCTGGAACGGGTCTTGCAGGACTCGGCCCAGGGCAACGGCGCGGCATTGGAGCCCGGGCTGGCCGAGCGGCTGCAGCAGAGCCTGGCCGAGTGCGCGGGCCGGCAGGAGGCGCGCGGCGAGCCGGCGGTGGTGCTGGTGCCGGCGCCGGTCCGCGCCGCGCTGGCGCGGCTGGTCCGGCACAGCGTGCCCTCGCTGTCGGTGCTGGCCTACACCGAAGTGCCCGAGGACAAGCGACTGAAGCTGATCGGCACGATCAGCTGAAGCCCGGACCGGGTCCGGCCGGTGCCTGGAGGACGGAGGAGACGATGACTGACATGACTGCCCGCAACACCGCCGCGCGCGTGGAGCCAGGCCGCTGCTCCCGCCCGCGGAATCCGAATCCCGCTCCCCCATCCCGGGCCCTCCCATGAAGATCAAGCGTTTCGTCGCCCCGGACATGCGCACCGCGCTGCGGCTGGTCCGCGCCGAACACGGCGCCGATGCGGTCATCCTGTCCAACCGCCGCACCGAGGAAGGCGTGGAGATCGTCGCCGCCAGCAACTACGACGAGGAAGCGGTCCAGCGCGCTCTGGCCGAGGCGCAGCGGGCCGCCGAGCCGGCGCCGCAGCCGGATCCCGTGCTGGCCGCCCCTCTCCCGGCCCAGGCGCCGCGCCCGGACTTCGCCGCGGCCATGGCCGCGGCGCTGGCGCCCCCGCTTGCGGAGTCCGCCATGCGTTCGACGCCGGCAGCCGCGGTCGCGGCGGCCGATGCGCTCCCCGCGCCGGCGCCGGTCGCCGCGGTGCCGGCGCCGGCCAGCGACGAGCAACTGGCGGCCATGCGCGAGGAACTGGCGCAGATGCGGCGGATGATCGAGCGCGAGATGCACCGCCTGACCGACGAGCGCCTGCGTGGCTCCCCGGTCCGGCTGCAGGCCATGGAGTTGATGGAGGACTACGGCTTCGACGCCGACATCACCCGCGACGTGGTCCTGCAGTTGCCGCCGGACACGCCCCTGCACCGCGGCCGCGGCCTGATGCTGGGGCTGATCGCCCGGACCCTCCCGGTGTGCCCGGTCGACCCGCTGGACCAGGGCGGCGTCATCGCCCTGGTCGGCCCCACCGGCGCCGGCAAGACCACCACCATCGCCAAGCTGGCCGCCCGCTTCGTCGCCGCGCACGGCCCGCGCGACATCGCCCTGGTGACCACCGACACCGCCCGCATCGGCGGCCGCGAGCAGTTGCACGGCTACGGCCGCCAGCTGGGCATCGCCGTGCACGAGGCCGACAGCGACGCGGCCCTGATCCAGTTGCTGCAGCGCCTCCAGGACTACCGCACGGTGCTGGTGGACACCGCCGGCCTGGGCCAGCGCGACCGCGCCCTGGCCAGCCAGTTGAACTGGCTGCGCGCCGCGCGCCAGGTGAGCACGCTGCTGGTGCTGCCGGCCAATTCCCACTACGCGGACCTGGACGAGGTCGTGCGCCGCTTCGGCGCGGCCAGGCCGCAGGGCGTGGTGCTGACCAAGGTGGACGAGACCGGGCGCCTGGGCAGCGCGCTGTCGGTGGTGGTCGACCACCAGCTGCCGCTGACCTGGATCGCCGACGGCCAGCGCGTCCCGGACGACCTGCACCGGGCCAACGCCGCCAGCCTGGTCCTGCGCCTTGAAGATCTGCGCCGCGCTGCCGATAAGCCGAACAACCCGGAGCACGACCATGCTGCCGCATGAGCCCCGCCCCCTGACCATGCCACCTCCCAACGCGCCGCTCGCCCCCGTCCGCAGCATCGCCGTCACCGGCGGCAAGGGCGGCGTGGGCAAGACCAACATCTCGGTGAACCTGGCCGCCTCGCTGGCCGGGCTGGGCAAGCGCACCCTGCTGCTGGACGCCGACCTGGGCCTGGCCAACGTGGACGTGCTGCTGGGCCTGTCGCCGCAGCACACCCTGGCCGACCTGGTCGCCGGGCGCTGCGAACTGGAGGACGTCATCCTCGAAGGCCCGGGCGGGCTGCTGGTGGTCCCGGCCGCCTCGGGCCGCCGGCACATGGCCGAGTTGCAACCGGCCCAGCACGTGGGCCTGGTCAACGTGTTCAACGACCTGCAGCGCGAGCTGGACATCCTGGTGGTGGACACCGCCGCCGGCATCACCGACAGCGTGCTGACCTTCTGCCAGGCCGCGCAGGACGCGGTCGTGGTGGTCTGCGACGAGCCGGCCTCGCTGACCGACGCCTACGCCCTGATCAAGGTGCTGTCCCGCGAGCGCGGGGTGGACCGGGTACAGGTGGTGGCCAACATGGTGCGCAGCCCGGCCGAGGGCCGCGGCCTGTACGACAAGCTGGCGCGGGTCTGCGAACGCTTCCTGGGCGACGTCTCGCTCAACTACCTGGGCGCGGTGCCGCAGTGCGACTGGCTGCGGATGGCAGTGCAGCGCCAGCAGGCGGTGGCCACCGCCTACCCCGCCAGTCCCTCGGCCCGCGCCATCGCCGAGATCGCGCGGCGCGCGGCGCGCTGGCAGGCGCCGCTGGCCCCCCGCGGCAACATCGAGTTCTTCGTCGACCGGATGATCCGGCAGGGGGCCGTGGCATGAGCCTGGCCGCCACCGCCGAATACCGCGCCGTGCAGCGCGCCAGCGCCGGCGAATGCGTGACCCGCCACGCCGACCTGGTGCGGCGCATCGCCCACCACCTGGCCGCGCGCCTGCCGGCCAGCGTGGAGATCGACGACCTGATCCAGTCCGGCATGATCGGCCTGATCGAGGCCTCGCGCAGCTACGACCCCGAACAGGGAGCCTCGTTCGAGACCTACGCCTCGATCCGCATCCGCGGCGCGATGATCGACGAGATCCGGCGCGGCGACTGGGTGCCGCGCTCGGTCCACCGCCGCGCGCGCGACGCGGCCGCGGCGGTGCGCGAGATCGAGCAGGCCACCGGCCGCGCCGCCGCCCCGCAGGAGATCGCCGCGCGGTTGGACATGCCGCTGCCGGACTACCTGCGGCTGCTGGAGGACGCCTCCCGCGGCCAGGTGCTGAGCCTGGACTCGCACGTGGAGGACCATGGCGAGGTCCCGGTGCACGGCAACGGCCCCACCCCGCAGCAGGCCCTGGAGCGCAGCGACTTCGCCCGCGAGCTGGCCGCGGCCATCGCCCGGCTGCCCGAACGCGAGCAGCTGGTGCTGTCGCTGTACTACGAGCAGGAACTGAACCTGAAGGAAATCGGCGCCGTGCTCGGCGTCAGCGAGTCGCGCGTGTGCCAGATTCACGGCCAGGCCGTGCTGCGCCTGCGCGGCAGGCTGTCGGACTACGAGTCGCGCGACGCCGGCCTGGAAGACGGCTGAGTCCCCCGAACCCGCACCACCACTGGAGTACGAAGTGAACAAGAACATGCGCATCCTGATCGTGGACGACTTCTCGACGATGCGTCGCATCGTCAAGAACCTGCTCAACGATCTGGGTTACAGCAACACCGCCGAGGCCGACGACGGCCACAGCGCGCTGGCGGCCCTGCGCTCGGCCCCGTTCGACTTCGTGGTCACCGACTGGAACATGCCCGGCATGACCGGCATCGAGCTGCTGCGCGCCATCCGCGCCGACGAGAAGCTCAAGACCCTCCCCGTGCTGATGGTCACGGCCGAGGCCAAGCGCGAGCAGATCATCGAGGCGGCGCAGAACGGCGTGAACGGCTACATCATCAAGCCGTTCACCGCACAGACCCTGGAAGAGAAGCTCGGCAAGATCTTCGAGCGCCTGGCGGCCACCGCATGAACGCCGCCGCCGAGTCGCCCGAGCGCAGCGCGCTGATCCAGCGCCTGCACGACGCCCTGGACGCGCTGGAGCGCGGCGACGAGCGCGCGCTGCGCGCCGAGATCGACGCCCTGGCCGCCGCCCGCACCCGCCCGCTGGTGCAGGGCCTGGGCCGCCTTGCGCGCGAGCTGAGCCAGGCGCTGGGCGAGCTGCCGGCCGCCGGCGCCCACGCCGGCGAGCTGGACGACGCCTGCGCCCGCCTGGACCACGTGGTGGCCATGACCGAGCAGGCCAGCCACCGCACCCTGGACCTCACCGAGTCCTGCCGCGGCCTGGTCGAGCAGCTGCAGCGCACCGGCCTGGACGACTCGCAGCAGGCGCTGCTCGGGCAGATCCGCGGCCAGCTCTCTGAAATGGCGCTGGCGCAGAGCTACCAGGACCTGACCGGGCAGATCATCCGCCGCGTGGCCGGCATCGTGCGCCGCGTGCACGAGGGTTTCGGCGCTCTCGGCCTGCCGCCCCGCGAGGACGCGCGCGACCCGGCGCTGTCCGGCCCCGCGGTGGCCGGGCTGGACCGCCACGCCGTGTCCCAGGACGACGCCGACGCCCTGCTCTCCGGCCTGGGCCTGTGACGCCATGAGCGGGGTGACGCCGGAAATCGCCGCCGATTTCGTCGTCGAGGCGCAGGAGATCCTGGACCGCCTTGGCGAGCAGCTCGTCGCCCTGGAGCAGGCGCCGGACGACCGCGACCAGCTCAACGCGGTGTTCCGCGGCTTCCATACCCTCAAGGGCGGCGCCGGCTTCCTCGGCGTGCAGCCCATGGTCGAGCTGTGCCACGCCGCCGAGGAGACCCTGGGCGCGGCCCGCGCAGGCCAGGCGCGGCTGGAGGCCCAGCACTTCGACGCCGCCCAGCGCTCGCTGGACTGGCTGCAGAGCATGCTCGACGCGCTGTCCGCCGGCACCGAGCCCGAGCACGCCCCGCCGGAGCTGATCGCCCAGTTCGACATCGACGCCGCCGCACCGGTGCCCGCCCCCGCGCCGGCGGCGCCCGCGCCTGCTGCTCCGGCCCCCGCCTCCGACCTGATCGACGACGACGAGTTCGAGGCGCTGCTGGACCAGTTGCACGGCGCCGCGCCCCCCGGCGCCCGGCCGCTGCCCGCGGTGGCGGAAGCCGCCGCGCCGGCGCCCGTGGCTCCGCGCCCGCCGGCACAGCCGCCCGCGCCGAAGCCGGCCGCCGCGCCGCCGCGGCCGGCCGCGGCCGAGGCCGAGCAGGCCGTGCGCGTGGACACGCGGCGCCTGGACGCCATCGTCAACCTGATCGGCGAGCTGGTGCTGGCCCGCAACCGCCTCAAGACCCTGCGCGCGCGCCTGCGCGACGAGGAGCTGGACCGCGCCGTGGCCGGCCTGGACGTGGCCACCTCGCGCCTGCAGTCGGCGGTGATGCGCACGCGCATGCAGCCGGTGGGCAAGGTGTTCTCGCGCTTCCCCAAGGTGGCCCGCGACGTGGCCCGCTCGCTGCGCAAGGAAGTGGAGCTGGAGGTGGTCGGCGCCGAGACCGAGCTCGACCGCAACCTGGTCGAGGCCCTGGCTGACCCGCTGGTGCACCTGGTGCGCAACGGCATCGACCACGGCATCGAGGCGCCGGAGCTGCGCGAGGCCGCCGGCAAGCCGCGCGTCGGGCGCCTGCGCCTGGCCGCGCAGCAGGAAGGCGACTACGTCGGCATCGAGGTGCAGGACGACGGCGCCGGGATCGACCCCGAGCGGCTGCGCGCCAAGGCGCGCGAGAAGGGCCTGCTGGACGCCGAGGCCGCCGCGCGCCTGGGACCCGAGGAGTGCCTGAACCTGATCTTCCTGCCCGGCTTCTCCACCAAGGCCGAGGTCACCGACATCTCCGGCCGCGGGGTGGGCATGGACGTGGTCCAGTCGCGCATCCGCGAGCTGGGCGGCCAGATCCAGATCCAGTCCGAACTCGGGCGCGGCACCCGGTTCCTGATCCGGGTGCCGCTCACCCTGGCGATCCTGCCGACGCTCCTGGTGCAGGCGGGGGAAGCGGTGTACGCCCTGCCCCTGGCACGGGTGCAGGAGGTGCTGCATGCGGCGCCCTCGGCGCTGGGCTGGTTCGACGGCCGCCCGGTGCTGGACCGCCAGTCCCACACCCTGCTCCTGCTCGACCTGCGCCGCTGGCTGGGCCTGGCCCCGCTGGACGCCGCGCCGCTGACCGTGGTGGTGCTGCAGATGGGCGATGCGCGCTTCGGCCTGATCGTGGACCAGGTGCGCGGCCGCGAGGAAGTGGTGATCAAGCCGCTGCCGCGGGTCCTGCGCGGCCTGCCCGGCTATGCCGGCGCCACCCTCATCGGCGACGGCCGCCTGGCCCTGATCCTGGACGTGGACGGCTTGCGCGCCTCGGCCTGAGCCGGGCGCGCGTCGTATTCCCCTATCCCTCGCGCGTGCCCGGCGGCACGGAATGCAGCCGCGTCGGGCGGCGACCGCGGCAGGCCCGGCTCCGCGGCGTTCCATGCATGCGCGCGGTTCGCGCAAGACGGCGCTTGCGTGGTCCGGGCCTCTCCTGGACGAATCCCGCTGAAAAGGCGGATCGCTAAAGAGCACGGCACCCCCGCCGATACCGGCAGGCATGGACATCCTCAGTCTCGTCGGGTTGCTGCTGGCGCTGGTGGCGCTGGTCGGCGGCAGCATCCTCAAGGGCGCCGGGCTGGGCGCGCTCTGGTCCTCGGCCGCGTTCGTGATCGTGATCCTCGGCACCGTCGCGGCGATCTTCGTGCACACGCCGCCGCGCGTTTTCCGCCGCGCCCTCGGCATCCTCGGCTGGGTCATGCGCCCGCCGGTGTCCGAGCGCGAGGCGCTGATGGCGCAGATCCTCGAATGGAGCCACGTGGCGCGGCGCCAGGGCCTGCTGGGACTGGAGCCGCAGGTGCAGGAACAGACCGACCCATTCCTGCGCAAGGGCCTGCAGATGCTGGTGGACGGCGTGGAGCCGGAGCAGATCCGGCACATGCTGGAGATCGACCTGGACGGGCAGGAGCACCAGGACCTGGCAGCGGCCAAGGTGTTCGAGGGCATGGGCGTGTACGCGCCGACGCTGGGCATCATCGGCGCGGTGTTCGGGCTGATCGCGGTGATGAAGAACCTGGCCGACCCGAGCAAGCTCGGCCACGGCATCGCCGCCGCGTTCACCGCCACCATCTACGGCATCGCCTCGGCCAACCTGTTCTTCCTGCCCATCGCGGCCAAGCTCAAGAGCGTGATCGCCCGCCGCACCGGCGAGCGCGAGATGATCATCGAGGGGCTGATCGCCATCGCCCAGGGCGAGAACCCGCGGAACATCGAATCGAAGCTGGCCGGCTTCCTGCACTGATCAGCCGCGACCATGGCCCGGAGCAAGCGACACGAGGAGCACGTCAACCACGAGGCATGGGCGATTCCCTACGCCGACCTGCTGACGCTGCTGCTGGCCTTCTTCGTGGTCATGTACGCCATCTCGACCCTCAACGAGAGCAAGTACCGGGTGCTGGCCGACGCCCTGACCGCCGCCTTCGGCGGGGCGCCGCGCACGATCAGCCCGGTGCAGGTCGGCAACCACCAGTTGCAGGGCTCGGACTACGACCGACCCTCGCCGATCAAGTCCGGGGCCAAGCACGGCCCGTCGGCGCCTTCGCCCGCGCCCAACCCCACCCTGCTGCCGTCGCTGGCCTCGCACCTGCGTACCGGGCAGCCGATCGAGGTGACCAGCCGCGCGGCGGTGCAGCGCGCCCAGCGCCAGCTGGGCCACATCGCCGCGCGCATCGAGGACGCGCTCGCCCCGCTGGTGGACGCCCGCCTGATCACGGTCAAGCGCGCCGAACTGTGGCTGGAGGTGGAGATCAACAGCGACATCCTGTTCGACACCGGCTCGGCCGCGCTGGACCGGTCCGCGCGCGAGGTGCTCTCGCGCCTGGCGGCGGTGCTGCGCGACACGCCCAACCCGGTGCGGGTGGAGGGCTATACCGACGACCGCCCCATCGCCACCGCGCAGTTCCCCTCCAACTGGGAACTGTCGGCCGCGCGCGCGGCCAGCGTGGTCCACCTGTTCGTCGACCGCGGCCTGGCCCCGCAGCGGCTGGCGATGGTCGGCTACGGCGAATACCGGCCGCGGGCCGACAACCTGACCGAGGAGGGCCGCAACCGCAACCGGCGCGTGGTTCTGGTGGTGCTGGCGGCCCCCGGCGCCGATGCGGACGCGGGCCATGCGGTCAAGCCCGGCGCTTCGGCGCCGATATCGCAGGCGGGGCCTGCGCCCGGCGCCAGCGCCGCGGCCGGCGGCGGCAACCCGTAGAGGAGGATCCGAACGATGCGCGTGTGGGCGATCGCCAACCAGAAAGGCGGCGTAGGCAAGACCACCACCACCCTGGCCCTGGGCCGCGGACTGGCCCAGCGCGGACAGCGGGTGCTGCTGGTGGACCTGGACCCGCACGCCTCGCTCACGCGCGCCTTCGGCGTGCCCGCCGAGCCGCCGCCGGAAGGCGTCCTGGAACTGTTCGCCACCCCGCCGCGGCCGCTGGCCGCCCTGGCCCGCGCCAGCGCGGTGGAGCACCTGGCCTACGTCTGCGCCCAGACTGCGCTGGCCACCCTGGAGCGACGCAGCGCCAACCAGCCCGGGCTGGGCCTGGCGCTGTCGCAGGCGCTGGCGCGCCACGCCGGGCAGCACGACTACGTGCTGCTCGACTGCCCGCCCACGCTGGGCCTGCTGATGATCAACGCCCTGGCCGCGGCAGACCGCGTGGTCATCCCCACCCAGGCCGAGCCGCTGGCGCTGCACGGCCTGGTCGGCATGCGCCGCACCACGGAGATGGTGGAGCGCTCGCGGCGGCGGCCGTTGCCGGTCTCGGTGCTGCCGACCCTGTACGACCGCCGCACCCGCGCCGGCCAGGAGGCGCTCAAGCGCATGCAGGACGAACACGGCGACCGCGTCTGGGAGGATGCCATCCCGGTGGACACCCGCCTGTGCAACACCGAGCTGCTGGTGCAGCCGGCAACCGAGGATGGCTATCCGGGACGTGCCCTGTCCCGTTACCGGCGCGCGCTGGAATGGCTGCTGGCCAGCGACGCGCAGGCGCTGGAGCGCGCGGCATGAGCGCGGCCGCGGTGCTGGACGACTACCTGGACGGCCTGCTGGCGCCGGACTCGCCGCCGGCGCCGGCAACGACACCCGCGCCCCGGCCGCCGGCCACGGCGCTCCCGGCGGTTCCGCCGCGGGCGACGCCATCGCCGCCACGCCCGGTGCTGGCCGGCGCCGCACCGGCCTCGGCGCCGCTTCCGGCGCGCCCGGCAGAACGCAGGTCGCGCTGGCTGCGCCTGCGCTGCGCCGGACAGGCCTACGGGCTGGAGCTGCTGAAGGTCCAGGAGGTGGTGCTGCCCACCGCGCTGCTGCCGCTGCGCGGCACCCCGCCGGCGATGCTCGGGGTGATGAACCTGCGCGGCCAGGTGGTGCCGGTCCTGGACCTGGGCGTGCACCTGGGCCTGCCGCCGCAACCGTCGGCGCCGGCCACCCGCTTCGTGGTGCTCGAGGACAAGGGCGAGATCCTGGGCCTGCGGGTGTCGGCGGTGGAAGACGTGGCGACCCTGGCCGAGCACGAGGTCGAGGCCCCGGACGAGGCCCGCCTGGGACGGCTGCACAGCCGGCTGTTCCGAGGCGTGGCCCGGCAGTCCGGCGAACCGATGATCCTGCTCGATGCGTCCTGCCTGCTGGCCCCCGCCGCCGGGCCGGGCTGAAGCCGGCTTTCGCCCACGGGGATCGGTCGTGCCGGCGCGCGTTCCTGCGGACGTCCCGGGGCTGGGCCATGCACGCGGCGGCAACGCGCCACCTGCGCCCGGCACTGGCGATGCTCCCGCCGGAGCGTCGAAGCCGCGAGCCCGAGCCCCGCGAAAAGAACCTAAAGACCGGTCGCGGGCCGCCGCTATCGAGTCCAACCCCAACCCGGAAACGCGATGATCACCGTGCCCCTAGGCGAGGACCTTGGCATCGAGGCCAGCGCCGAGCTCAAGGAGCGCCTGGCGGCGCACCTGTCCGAACCGGCGCTGGCACTCGACGGCAGCGCGGTCAGGCACGTGCACACGGCCGGGATGCAGGTGCTGTGCGCCTTCTTCCGTACCCGCGGCGGGCTGGGCCGGCGCACCGAACTGCGCGACAGCAGCCAGGCGCTGCGCGACGCGGCGCGCCTGCTGGGCCTGTCCGCACAGTTGGGCCTCCCCCCCCAAGACGCAGCAGTCGAGAAGCAAACCGTGGAGAACGCCGCATGAGCGCACGTATTCTGGTAGTGGACGATTCGGCCTCGATGCGCCAGATGGTCTCCTTCGCCCTGACCTCCGCCGGCTACGCGGTGGAAGAAGCCGAGGACGGCCAGGTCGCCCTGGACCGCGCCCAGGGCCAGCGTTTCAACGCCGTGGTGACCGACGTCAACATGCCCAACATGGACGGCATCGCCCTGATCCGCGCCCTGCGCGGCCTGCCGGACTACCGGTTCACGCCGCTGCTGATGCTGACCACCGAATCGGCCGCCGACAAGAAGGCCGAGGGCAAGGCGGCCGGCGCCACCGGCTGGCTGGTCAAGCCGTTCAACCCCGAACAACTGGTCGCCACCGTCCAGAAGGTCCTGGGCTGATCCCCGCGAACACGTCCCGAGCCGCACCGCCATGAGCATGGACCTGCAACGCTTCCACGCCACCTACTTCGAGGAAAGTCGCGAGGGCCTGGACGCGATGGAGGCCGGGCTGCTGGCGCTGGAGGGCGGCAGCCTGGACCCCGAGGTGGTGAACTCGGTGTTCCGCGCCGCGCATTCGATCAAGGGCGGCGCGGCGACCTTCGGCTTCGAGAGGATGGCGGCGCTGACCCACGTGCTGGAGACGCTGCTGGACGAGATCCGCGGCGGCAAGCGCGCCCTGTCCGCCGGCGCGGTGGACGCCATGCTCGCCTCGGTGGACGTGCTGCGCGCGCTGCTGGCCGAGGCCGAGCACGGCAAGGCCGCCGACCCGGACGCGGTACAGGCGGTGCACGCGCGCCTTCAGCGGGAACTGGGATCCCAGGCCGCCGCGGAGCAGGCCGGGTCGGCCGAACCCGAGCCGGAGAGCTGGAAGATCGCCTTCTCCCCGGCGCCGTCGCTGTTCATGAGCGGCAACGACCCGCTGCGCATCCTGCGCGAACTGGAGCACCTGGGCCCGCTGGACGTCACCGCGCGGCTGGAGCGCATGCCCGACTTCCCCCAGCTGGATCCGCTGGAGGCCTGCATCGCCTGGGACCTGGGCCTGCACGGCCGGGTGCCGCGCAGCGCGATCGACGACGTGTTCGCCTGGGTGGTGGACGACTGCGAACTGGACATCCAGCCGCAGCCCCCCACGACCGGCACGGCCGGTGCAACGGCCGTGCCGGTCGCGACCCCCGCGCCCTCGCCAGTCGCCGCCGAGGCCGAAAGCTCGATCCGGGTGAGCGTGGACAAGGTCGACGCGCTGATCGATCTGGTCGGCGAACTGGTCATCACCCAGGCCATGCTCAAGCAGGTCAGCGGCGGCATGGACCCGGCGCAGGCCGAGCGTCTGTTCGCCGGCCTGGAGTTGCTGGAACGCAATACCCGCGACCTGCAGGAAGCGGTGATCGGCGTGCGCATGCTGCCCGTGGACGCGGTGTTCCGCCGCTTCCCCCGGCTGGTGCGCGACCTGTCCGCGCGCCTGGGCAAGCAGGTGCGCCTGCGCACCGTCGGCGAGGGCACCGAGTTGGACAAGGGCCTGATCGAGAAGATCGCCGACCCGTTGGTGCACCTGGTGCGCAACGCCATCGACCATGGCCTGGAGTCGCCGCAGGCGCGCCGCGACGCCGGCAAGGACGAGACCGGCACCATCACCCTGGCCGCATCGCACCAGGGCGGGCACATCGTGATCGAGGTGGCCGACGACGGCCGCGGCCTCGACCGCGCGCGGATCCTGGCCAAGGCCGCCGAGCGCGGGCTGCCCGTGCCCGACCATCCGAGCGACGCCCAGGTCTGGGACCTGATCTTCCAGCCCGGCTTCTCCACCGCCGAGCAGATCACCGACCTCTCCGGCCGCGGCGTGGGCATGGACGTGGTGCGCAAGAACATCCAGACCCTCGGCGGCGAGATCCAGATCGAGAGCAGCCCGGGGCGCGGCACCCGCGTGGTGATCCGGCTGCCGCTGACCCTGGCCATCCTCGACGGCATGGCGGTGTCGGCCGGCGGCGAGATCCTGATCCTGCCACTGAGCCATGTGCTGGAAGCCTTGCAGCCGCAGGTGGCCGACGTCCGCACCGTCGCCGGCGAAGGCCGGGTGCTGCGGGTGCGCGGCGAGTACCTGCCGCTGCTGTCGCTGGCCGGCCACTACGGCTACGACGGCGGCGGCGAGGAATCGCTGGTGGTGGTGGTCGAAGGCGACGGCCATAGGCTGGCGCTGGAGGTCGACGAGCTGGTCGGCCAGCAGCAGGTCGTGGTCAAGAACCTGGAGAAGAACTACCGGCGGGTTCCCGGCATCTCCGGCGCGACCATCCTCGGCGACGGCCGCGTCGCCCTGATCGTCGACGTCGGCGGGCTGGCGCGCATGCGCCAGCAGGCCGCCCTGCCCCGGGTGGCCTGACACTATCTGCCCTCCGCGCCTGTCCTTGGCCTGGCGCTCAACGGCCGCAACCGTGTAGTCTTGCCGCACCATGCCGGGACAGGGAATCCGCATGGGCGCGACGGTTGCATGCCTGCAGCGAACACAGCCCCACCATGATTCATTGCGGGCACTCAAGCGCGATGGGCGTCCCGTATGCGCACCCGAAATCTGGTAGGAGGCCGTCATGAACCCCATCCTCCGCTGGCTCAGGCGTCCTGCCATCGCCAACCCCGTGGACCGGCGCAACGCGCCGTTCATCCAGGGGCTGTTGCTGTTCTTCGGCATCTTCGTGCCCATCAACAAGGCGGTCTTCCTGTACGCGGTCGGCTCTGGGCAGTTTCCGCGCCCGGACTCACTGAAGCTGTGGGCGGACGTGGCGACCGACGTCCTGCTGGTCGCTGCGGCCTGGGTCGCCCTTTGGCGGGTCCGCAAGGGGCTTTCCGCGAGGGCGTTGCGCTTTTCCTCGCGGTCACGACGGCTTGCATCGGCATCGCCTACGCCAGCGTCGGACTGGTGCGCGTGGGCCTCGATCCGATCCCCTTGTTGCTGCTGTCGCTGGCCGGGCTGGTCATGGGACGCCGCGCACTGTGGCTGATGCTGGGATCGTTCGCGGCGATGCTGCTGGCCTGCGCGGTGCTGGACATGTTCCGCGCCGACCCGGTCGCTCCGGCCACCACCTTCGGCAAGGCCCTCTCCATCGCCGGGATCTGGCTGATCATCGCCCTGGTGCTGGACCGGACCGTCGCGGCCCTGCGCGACAGCCTGGAGGAATCCGAGCAACGGGGCCGAGCGCTGGAGCAGGCGTACCAACGGCTGGAGGCCGAGACCGCCGAGCGCGAGCGCACCCGCGAGCAACTGATCCATTCGCAGAAAATGGAACTGGCCGGTCGCCTCGCCAGCGGCCTGGCGCACGACTTCAACCACATCCTGTCCATCATCCTGGGATACGCCCAGCAGCGCCGCCGCCTGGCCGCCAACGGCGGCGAAGCGGCGCTGATGGGGGCGCTGGAAGGCGTGGAACTGGCGACCCGCCGCGCCACGGCGATCAGCAGGAAGCTGCTGAACTTCAGCCGCCTGGACGTTCGCCGCCCCGAGACCTTCGACGCCGGTCCGGCGCTTGAAGAGCTGAGACCGATGCTGCGGCAGTTGCTCGGCTCGCGGATCCAACTGCACCTGGAGCGACCGCAGGCCCCTCTTCCGATCCGCATGGACCGAGGCGACTTCGAGTTGACCATCCTCAATATCGCCGGCAACGCCAAGGACGCGCTGGACGAAAGGGGAACGTTCCGGTTGACCGCCTCGCGCGACGACACGGCCGGCACGGTGGTGCTGACCTGGAGCGACGACGGCCCGGGCATACCCGAATCGGTGAGGGACCGCGTGTTCACGCCCTTCTTCACCACCAAGCCCCTGGGCGAAGGCACGGGACTGGGGCTGTCCGTGGTGCAGGACATCGTCCTCGTGGCCGGCGGCCAGATCGGCATCGAATGCCCGCCCGAGGGCGGCACCTCGGTCCGCATCGTGCTTCCCCTGGCTACGCCGCCGCACGCTGCCTGATCGTCCCCCGCATGCTTTCCCTGCGGGAGTGCACGGGGCATCTTGCTCCCCATATCGTGCACGTGGCCACCGAGACCGCGGTATTGCTGGCGATGGTACGGCGACACACGGCGAGTGCGGCGCCTTGTAGGCGCACCTGCCCGGCCCCGGCGCCCGCCCTGGGCCGCACACCGGCGTCAACTCTGGCCCGGCGGCGCCGATAATCCTTGATGGCCACCCGCCCATCCCTCCGACCCATGCCGGTACCGAACGAACCCAACGCCGTCCCCCGGGACCCGGAGGATCCGGATCGCTTCCGGATCCATGATCCGCGCGAAATCGTGCGCGTACTGCAGGCCCTGGCCGAGGCCGGGGCGCTGATCAGCGCGCAGATCCTGCCCGGCGGGCACCCCTGCCCGACCGCGATCCTGCGGGTGGAGCCCGAGGCCGGCGGGGTATTGATCGACGGCAACCGCAACGAAGCGGTCAACCAGCGCATGGCCGCGGCCGAGCAGCTGGCCTGCGTCTCCCGGCTGGACCGTATCCGGATCGAGTTCCGCCTGCGCGGACTGCGCCGGGTGGAAGAGGCCGAGGGCGCCGCCTTCCACGCCCCGTTGCCGGAATGGGTGCTCAAGCTGCAGCGGCGCGAGCTGTACCGCGTGGCGCTGGTGCCCGGCCCGATGGCCACCGTCCAGGTGCCGCCCCCGCCCCCGCCCCCGGGCACGGACGCGGCCGGGGACCTGCAGCGAGCGCCGGATCCGGTGCTGGCACGGGTGCTGGACCTCAGCGGGAGCGGCCTGGCGCTGGCGGTGCGCGACGAGGACGAGACCCGGTTCCGCCCCGGCGCCGTGCTGGCGGACTGCCTGTTGCAACTGCCCGGGACCGATCCGCTGCCGGTCGCGCTGCAGGTGGCCCACCTCTCCCGTCGGGAGCCGTTGGCCGGCGCCAGCCTGCGCGCCGGCTGCCGCTTCGTGGACCCGGCTCCGGCGCTGGAGAACCGGATACTGCGCTACATCTTCCGCCTGGAACGCCAGCGCAGCGCGCGCGAGCGCCGGGCGGTGTGAGCCGTCGCCCGGCCGGCTCGGGCCGACCACGGGCACGCAGCCAGCCTTTCGCCGGGCCTGGCGACGTGCGCGGCCGCCATCCACCCTGCCGCCACTGCGGGAACGGCAACGAGGCACGCGCCTAAAGTTGCCGCCGGGGCGGCCGATGTTCCCGGGGAACCGATCCGCGCCGCGGCGCGGCAGCCCTGCAGGAGCGCCCCCGATGAGCAGTACCCCGGCCGGGAACACCGGCGAGTTCCTCACCTTCACCCTGGGCGACGAGCACTACGGTGTCGACATCCTCAAGGTGCAGGAGATCCGCGGCTACGACGCGGTCACCCGCGTGCCCGACGCCCCCGACTACATCAAGGGCGTGATCAACCTGCGCGGGACCATCGTCCCGGTGATCGACCTGCGCCTGAAGCTGCGCCTGCGCGAGGCCCGCTACGACGCCTTCACGGTGATGATCGTGCTCAACGTCGAGGACCGGGTGGTGGGCATCGTGGTCGACGGGGTGTCCGACGTGGTCCCGCTGTCGGCCGAGCAGATCCGGCCGACCCCCGAGTTCGGCGCCGGCGTGGACACCCGCTTCATCTCCGGCATCGGCACGCTCGACGAACGGATGCTGATCCTGCTGGACATCGACACACTGCTCGACAGCGCCGACATCGGCAGCGCCGCGGAGAAGGAAGCGCTGGAGGCCTAAAGTCCGCCGCCCCGGCGCCGATAGGCGGTCAAGGCCCCGCCGGCCGCCCCTTCCCCATCCTTGCACTGGAGTAGACGCATGAAGCCCGACCTCAAGATCCTGATCCTGATCCTGGCCAGCGCCGCGCTGGCCGCGCCATTGGCCGCCACGGCCCAGGAGGCCATCCCGGCCGAGCACGCCGTCCGCTTCGTCGGCAAGGACGGCATGGTCTGCGGCAAGGTGGAAAAGACCCGTTATGCGCAGAACTCCGAAGGCGAGCCGACGTTCCTGTACATGGGCGGCGCCTTTCCCCGCCATACTTTTTCCGCGCGCATCCCGGGCGACCAGCGCGACAAGTTCCGTCCGACTCCCGAGGAACTGGAAGGCCGCGACATCTGCGTGATCGGCACCATCCGCCGCGACGCGAGCCGGGCCGAGATCGCCGTCACCTCGCCGTCCAACATCAAGCTGGCCACCATCAAGTGACCGCCGGTCCGGGCGCGCGAACGCGCCCGGACCGTCCCTTCCGCAAGCCAGGGGACAACGTTCCATGCATCGGCTCAAGAATCTCAAGCTCGCGCCCAAGCTCATGCTGGCTTTCGGCGTGGTGCTGGCACTCATGGTCGCCCAGGGCGCAGGCGCCTACTTCGGCCTCGCCTCGCTCGACCGCGCCACGGCCCACCTGGCAGGCAACGTCGTGGACAAGGTGGCCACCGCCGCCGAACTGCGCGCGCTCCTGGGCGAGTTCCGCACCGCCTCGTACCGCGGCCTGGTGCGCGCCAGCGACGCAGTCAAGCAAGAGGCGCGCCGCCGCACGGCCGACCTGGCCCGGCAGATCGACCGGACCGCCGCCGACTACGGCCGCCTCCTGGCCACGGCCGAGGAGCGCAAGGTCCACGAGCGGTTCGTCGCCGCCTGGGCCAAGGCCAAGGCGTCCTACGGCTCGGTCGACGAGATGATCGACCTGGACCTGCCCGACGACGCCCTGGACACCTTCCTGGGCGAGACCAACGACCTGCACAACCAGGCCGCCGGCGCCGTCACCGCGCTGATCGAGGAAGCCGATCGCCAGGCGCAGGCCGCCAGCGCCAACGCCAGCAAGGCCTATGCCGCCTCCGGATCGGTCATCGTGATCATGTTGCTGGTGGGCATCGGCGGCGGCATCGCCATCGCCCTGCTGTTGGCGCGTGGCCTGGCCGGCGCCATGCGCGAGGCCGTCGGGGTGGCCAACGACGTGGCCGGGGGCAAGCTGGACAGCCGCATCGATACCTCGCGCCAGGACGAGATCGGCGACCTCATGAAGGCGCTGCAGCGGATGCAGCGCGACCTGCGCGAGCGCACCGAGCGCGACCAGCGCGCCGCTGCCGAGAACCTGCGCATCCGTACCGCGCTGGAAAGCTCCACCACCGGCCTGATCATCACCGACCGCGAGCTGGAGGTCGTCTACACCAACCCGGCGCTGCGCCGGATGCTGGAAGGCTATTCCGACCAGATCGTGGCCACCCTGCCGGACATCGACCCGGCGCGCCCGCTGGTGGGCCAGCCGGCCTCGGTCCTGGAGCACGGCGGCAAGATCGACCCGGCCCTGCTCGCCCGCCTGGAGCGCGACGGCCACGCCCAGCGCGAGATCCAGTACGGCCGGGCCTGCTTCGAGCAATACATCTCGCTCATCCGCGACGCCGACGGCGAGCAGGTGGGCACCGTCTGCGAATGGCGCGATCGCACCCTGGAAGTGCAGGTGGAGCAGGAAGTGGCGCGCGTGGTCCAGGCCGCCGCCGCCGGCGACCTGTCCGGGCGCATCGAGACCGAAGGCAAGCGCGGGTTCCTGCTGCAACTGGCCGAGCAGCTCAACGTGCTGCTGGACGCCAACGCGGTGAGCCTGTCGGAAGTCTCACGCCTGCTGACGGCGCTGTCGCAAGGCGACCTGACGGTGCGGATGGAGGGCGAGTTCCACGGAGTGTTCGCGCGCATGCGCGACGACGCCAACGCCACCGTGGCCCAGCTCACCGCCATCGTCTCCCGCATCCAGGACGCCTCGGCCGCCATCAACACCGCCTCCACCGAGATCGCCTCCGGCAACAACGACCTGTCCCGCCGCACCGAGCAGCAGGCCGCCAACCTCGAGGAAACGGCCGCCTCCATGGAAGAACTGACCTCCACCGTCAAGCAGAACGCCGACCACGCCCGACAGGCCAACCAACTGGCCATCGGCGCGGCCAACGTCGCCTCCGAGGGCGGACAGGTCGTCGGACAGGTCGTGGCCACCATGGCCGACATCCAGGCCGCCTCGCGCAAGATCGCCGACATCATCTCCGTCATCGATGGCATCGCCTTCCAGACCAACATCCTGGCCCTGAACGCGGCCGTGGAAGCCGCACGCGCCGGCGAACAGGGCCGCGGCTTTGCCGTGGTCGCCACCGAGGTCCGATCCCTGGCCCAGCGCAGCGCCACCGCCGCCAAGGAAATCAAGGCCCTGATCGAGGATTCCACCGGCAAGGTCGCCGACGGCGCCGCCCTGGCCGAGCGCGCCGGCAGGACCATGGGCGAGATCGTGGCCTCCGTGCAGCGGGTCACCGACATCATGGCCGAGATCAGCGCCGCCTCCCAGGAACAGGCCGCCGGCATCGAGCAGGTCAACCAGACCATCGTGCAGATGGACGAGACCACCCAGCAGAACGCCGCCCTCGTGGAAGAAGCCTCCGCCGCCGCGCGCGCCATGGAGGAACAGGCCGCTGGCCTGGCACAGGCCA
>NZ_AZVB01000007.1 GCF_000513995.1 Pseudoxanthomonas sp. J35 | reverse complement strand
GGCGACCTGACGGTGCGGATGGAGGGCGAGTTCCACGGAGTGTTCGCGCGCATGCGCGACGACGCCAACGCCACCGTGGCCCAGCTCACCGCCATCGTCTCCCGCATCCAGGACGCCTCGGCCGCCATCAACACCGCCTCCACCGAGATCGCCTCCGGCAACAACGACCTGTCCCGCCGCACCGAGCAGCAGGCCGCCAACCTCGAGGAAACGGCCGCCTCCATGGAAGAACTGACCTCCACCGTCAAGCAGAACGCCGACCACGCCCGACAGGCCAACCAACTGGCCATCGGCGCGGCCAACGTCGCCTCCGAGGGCGGACAGGTCGTCGGACAGGTCGTGGCCACCATGGCCGACATCCAGGCCGCCTCGCGCAAGATCGCCGACATCATCTCCGTCATCGATGGCATCGCCTTCCAGACCAACATCCTGGCCCTGAACGCGGCCGTGGAAGCCGCACGCGCCGGCGAACAGGGCCGCGGCTTTGCCGTGGTCGCCACCGAGGTCCGATCCCTGGCCCAGCGCAGCGCCACCGCCGCCAAGGAAATCAAGGCCCTGATCGAGGATTCCACCGGCAAGGTCGCCGACGGCGCCGCCCTGGCCGAGCGCGCCGGCAGGACCATGGGCGAGATCGTGGCCTCCGTGCAGCGGGTCACCGACATCATGGCCGAGATCAGCGCCGCCTCCCAGGAACAGGCCGCCGGCATCGAGCAGGTCAACCAGACCATCGTGCAGATGGACGAGACCACCCAGCAGAACGCCGCCCTCGTGGAAGAAGCCTCCGCCGCCGCGCGCGCCATGGAGGAACAGGCCGCTGGCCTGGCACAGGCCATCGCCGTGTTCCAGACCGGACAGGATCGCGCGCCACTGCCCCGCGCCGCCTGACCGGCCCCGCCGGCCCGGCCCGGCGACGGACCCCGCACCGGCGTCAACTCCGGGCCGGCGGCGCCGATAACCGCCACGACCCCGTGCCCGCTCCACCGCCTCCGGATCCCGAAATGAGCGCCGCCCACCTGCCGCACCCGCCCGCGGACCCGCGCGAGTTCGCCTTCTCCGACCGCGACTTCCGCCGCGTCTGCCAGATGATCCACGCCCGCGCCGGCATCGCCCTGGCGCCGGGCAAGCGCGACATGGTCTACGGCCGCCTGTCGCGGCGGCTGCGCGCCCTGGGCCTGTCCGGGTTCGGCCCGTACCTGGACCTGCTCGAGGACGACCCCGCCGGTGCGGAATGGCAGCATTTCACCAATGCCCTGACCACCAACCTCACCGCCTTCTTCCGCGAGCCGCACCACTTCGAGCGGCTGCGCGCCCAGCTGCGCGAGATCGGCGGCGGCGCCACCGTCCGGCTGTGGTCCTGCGCGGCCTCCACCGGCGAGGAGCCCTACTCCATGGCCATCGCCGCCTGCGAGGCCTTCGGCTCCCTCGCCCCGCCGGTGCGCATCCTGGCCACCGACATCGATACCCAGGTGCTGGCCACCGCACGCCGGGGGGTGTATCCGCTCGAGCGCGTCGCCGCGCTGGACGAGGGCCTGCGCCGCCGCTACTTCCAGCGCGGCGTCGGCCCCAACGAAGGCCGCTGCCGCGTCCACCCGGCGCTGCAGGCGCTGGTCGAGTTCCGCCAGCTCAACCTGCTGGCGCCGCGCTACGAGGTCGGCGGGCCCTTCGCCGCCATCTTCTGCCGCAACGTGATGATCTACTTCGACAAACCGACCCAGCGCGCCATCCTCGCCCGCCTGGTCGGCCACATGGGCGACGGCAGCCTGCTCTACACCGGGCACTCGGAGAACTACCTGCACGCCGCCGACCTGATCCAGCCCTGCGGCCGCACCCTCTACCGCCGCACTCCGCCGGCGACGCGCGCATGACCGCCCTGCGCGCCGACGATGTCCTGCGTTACCAAGACCCGCAGTTCCGGGTGCCGGCGGCCAAGCTGCTGCCCACCCAGTACCTGGTGGTGGACGACGGCACCGCGCTGGTGACCGTGCTCGGCTCGTGCGTGGCCGCCTGCATCCGCGACCCGCTGCTGCGCCTGGGCGGCATGAACCACTTCCTGCTGCCCGACGGCAACGGTGGCGACGGCGCCCCGGCCCGCTACGGCAGCTACGCCATGGAGGTGCTGATCAACGAGCTGCTCAAGCGCGGCGCCAGCCGCAAGCGGCTGGAGGCCAAGGTCTTCGGCGGCGCCAACGTGCTCAAGGGGTTCACCAGCAATCCGGTGGGCACCCGCAACGCCGAGTTCGTGCGCGCCTACCTGGACGCCGAGCGCATCCCGGTGGTGGCCGAGGACCTGTGCGGCATCCATCCGCGCAAGGTCTGGTTCTTCCCGCAGACCGGGCGGGTGATGGTGCACCGGCTGCCGCATGCGCACGACGCCGCGGTGGCCGCGGCCGAGTCGGCGGTGCGCGCGCGGCTGTCGCGCACGCCGGTCAGCGGCGGCGTGGAGCTGTTCTGATGGGCCAGCCGGTGCGGGTGCTGGTCGTGGACGACT
Source organism: Pseudoxanthomonas sp. J35 (assembly GCF_000513995.1). Lineage (GTDB taxonomy): Bacteria > Pseudomonadota > Gammaproteobacteria > Xanthomonadales > Xanthomonadaceae > Pseudoxanthomonas. The sequence continues at coordinate 162,040 of NZ_AZVB01000007.1, read as the reverse complement.
CGGCGGTGGTGCGGCAACTGCTGACCGAGCTGCTGGCGCGCGACCCCGAGATCGAGGTGGTGGGCACGGCCGCCGACCCGCTGCTGGCGCGCGAGAAGATCCGGCGGCTGAACCCGGACGTGCTGACCCTGGACGTGGAAATGCCGCGGATGGACGGCCTGGCCTTCCTGGAGCACCTCATGCGCCTGCGGCCGATGCCGGTGGTGATGGTCTCCTCGCTCACCGAGCGCGGCGCCGACGTCACCCTGCAGGCCCTGGCGCTGGGTGCGGTGGACTTCGTCACCAAGCCGAGGCTGGGCGTGGCCCAGGGGCTGGCCGAGTACGCCGGCGAAATCGCCGCCAAGGTCAAGGCCGCCGCCCGCGCCCGGGTGCGGCCGCTGACGCGGCCTGCGACGCGCCTGGAGCCGCTGGCGCCGGCGGCGGCGGCCACCGCACCGTTCCGGACCACCGAGCGCATCATCGCCATCGGCGCCTCCGCCGGCGGGACCGAGGCCATTCGTGCGGTCCTGGAACGGATGCCGCCGGACGCGCCGGCGGTGATGCTCGCCCAGCACATCCCGGGCAGCTTCAGTCGCGCCTTCGCCGAGCGCCTGGACCGGCACTCGCCGCTGCTGGTGCGCGAGGCGAGCGACGGCGAAGCGGTGCTGCCCGGGCACGCCTACCTGCCGCCGGGCGACCGCCACCTGCAAGTAGTGCGCGACGGCGCCCGCTGGCGCTGCCGGGTGGACGACGGCCCGCCGGTGAACCGGCACCGGCCCTCCGTGGACGTGCTGTTCCGCTCGGTGGCGCGCAGCGCAGGCCCCAACGCAGTGGCCGCCATCCTCACCGGCATGGGCGACGACGGCGCCCGCGGCCTGCTGGAACTGCGCCAGGCCGGCGCCGCCACCCTGGTCCAGGACGAGGCCAGCAGCGTGGTCTGGGGCATGCCGGGCGCCGCGGTCAAGCTCGGCGCCGCCCAGGAGATCGTGCCGCTGGAGCGCATCGCCGGCCGCCTGCTGGAACTGGCCGCGGGCTGAGGCCGGCCGCGGGCGCCGGGCCGCGCTTCCGCGCCGGCCGTCCCGCCGGCACGAGGCCGCTCACCCCTCCTGGTTGGCCACGCCGTGCGGCACGTGGCCGGCGGCGACGTGCAGGCGGGCGCTGTCGATGTTGTGGGTCGAGTCGTCGAAGAAGATGTCGGCCCCGAACGCGGCCAGGAACGGACCCTTGTCGCGCCCGCCCAGGAACAGCGCCTCGTCCAGGCGCACGCCCCACTCGCGCAGGGTGCGGATGACGCGCTCGTGCGCCGGCGCCGAGCGCGCGGTGACCAGGGCGGTGCGGATCGGCGCGTCCTCGCCCGGCGGAAACGCCGCCTGCAGCGCGTGCAGCGCCGACAGGAAGCCACGGAACGGCCCGCCGGACAGCGGTTCGCGCGCACGCTGCCGCTCGTGAAGGCCGAACGCCTCGACGCCCTGCTCGCGCGAGATGCGCTCGCTCTCGTCGCCGAAGATCACCGCGTCGCCGTCGAAGGCGATGCGCAGCTGGTCGCGCGGCGCATCCACCGCACGCGCCGGCAGGATCGTCGCCGCGGCCACGCCGTGCTGCAGCGAGCGGCGCACCGACTCGGGGTTGGCCGAGAGGAACAGGTCGGTCTTGAACGGCGCCACGTACGGCCAGGTCGGCTCGCCGGAGGTGAACACCGCGCGGACGATGTCCAGGCCGTGGTGCTGGATCGAGTTGAAGATGCGCAGCCCGGTGTCGGCCGAGTTGCGCGACAGCAGGATCACCTCGACCTTTGGCACCTCCGGCGGCAGCCGCCGGTTCAGCGCCAGCAGCTTGCGCACCACCGGGAAGGCCACGCCCGGATCGAGGACCTGGTCCTCGTGCTGGCGCTGGTACTCGGCGTAGGCCTCCACGCCCTCGCGCTCGAACAGCGCATGACTTTCCTCCAGGTCGAACAGCGCCCGCGAGGTGACCGCGATGGTGAGCAGGCGGGCGGCGTTGTCGTCGGGTCGGGCCATGCGCCGATTATCGTGCATGCGTGGCGACGGTGCTCGCCTGTCGACCGGCTCCGGCTACTGGGTCACCGCCACCCGCACCGGTGCGCCGCGCTGGCTGTCGCGCGTGACCGCGCGCACCTCCAGCATCAGCCGGATCGGGCGCTGCTCCGGCGGCAGCAGGTCGTGCCAGGTGAACTGGTGTTCGGCCTTGCGGCCGTTGACCGGCGAAGTCACGACCCCCTCGGGGATCAGCCCTTCGGGAGCGGCACCGTCCACCACGCGGTACTCGAAGCCGATCTCGTCCAGGTCGTAGCCGGTGCCGCGCGGCCACTTGATCTGCACCGACAGGAAGCCCAGTGCATCGCAGCTGGCGCCGCCACCGGCGCCGCGGATGACGCTGGTGGCCTCGATTTCCGGTGGCGGGATGGATGGATTGTCGATCAGCGACGGATGGATCACTGGAAAGGGCGTCATGTTGCTGGTGAACAAGCACGCCGCAAAAGCCTGCGCCGGCAAGACGCAGAGCAAGAACAACAAGCGCAACTTCACGGGACCCCTCCCCTTCCGTTGTCTCGACCCCAGGTTGTACGCCGGCGAGGAAGACCCACTTCGTCCGGCGCTCCGGACGCGGCAGGGCCGCATCCGGAAACGCTATTTCATACCACGAACTGCTCGCTCAGGATACGTTCCTCGAGGTTGTGTTCCGGATCGAACAACAGCGTCACAGTCCTGTCGGTCGATTCGCGGATCACCACCTCCACCACGTCGCGCGTCTCGTGCGAATCGGCGGTGACGCTGACCGGGCGCTTGTACGGATCCAGCACCTCGAAGCGGACCTCGGTGTCGGCCTTGAGGATCGCGCCGCGCCAGCGTCGCGGGCGGAACGCGGCGATCGGGGTGAGCGCGATGGTGTGCGAGCCCAGCGGCAGGATCGGGCCGTGCGCGGAAAAGTTGTAGGCGGTGCTGCCCGCGGGCGTGGCGACCATCACGCCGTCGCAGATCAGCTCGTCCAGGCGCGCCTGGCCGTTGAGATGGATGCGGATGTGCGCCGCCTGCCGGGTCTGCCGCAGCAGCGAGACCTCGTTGTAGGCCAGCGAACCGACGCTGCTGCCGGATTCGGTCTGGGCGAGCATTTCCAGCGGGCGCAGCTTGGCCGGCTCGGCCCCGGCGAGGCGCTCGAGCAGGTCGTCGGCGAGGTAGTGGTTCATCAGGAAGCCGACGGTGCCGAGCTTCATCCCGTACACCGGCTTGCCCAGTCCGCCGTGGCGGTGGAGGGTCTGCAGCATGAAGCCGTCGCCGCCAAGCGAGCAGATCACGTCGGCCTCCTCCGGCGCATGCTGGCCGTGGCGCGCGACCATCGTCGCCAGCGCCTCCTGGGCGTTGGGCGCGGTGCTGGCCAGGAAAGCGATGCGGGGGCTGACGCTCATCGGGGTCTCCATGCGCGGTGCTGCGTCCGGCACGGGAGCATAACCCCAGCGGCCCCGCCTTGCCCCCTGGGGGCGAGGCGGGCGCGCGGCCATCGCACACCGTGGCGGCGATGGCAGGGACAACGCGGGGCGCCGGCGATCCGGCGCCCCGCCAGGGCTCAGCCGCGGGCTGCCAGCTGGCCCAGCTTCTGCACGGCCACCGACAGGGTCGGGTAGTCGAGCGTCTTCTGCGCGGACAGCTCCGCCAGCATGCCCAGGGTGAAGCGCAGGGCCGCGTCGTCGCGCTGCAGCCAGTGGCGGACCTTGGCATCGGCGTCCGCGCCCGGCATCGCGATCACCTGGCCGGCGAGCGCGCGGTGGTGCGCGGCCAGCTCGTCGCGCATCACCCCGCGGGCGACCGCGTGCCAGCGGCCGTCCACCGCCAGCGCGTCGATCTGCTCGAACAGCCACGGCAGGCCCAGCGCGTCGCCCAGGCGGAAGTGCACGCGCGAGACATCCACCGGCTTGAGCTTGCGCGAGCGGGCCAGCTCGATGATGTCGAACGCCGGCTCCAGGTACGGCAGTTCGGCCAGCTGCTGGGCCAGCTTCGGCGGCATGCCCTTGTCGCGCCACTCGCGCAGCGAGGCCTCGTAGGCCGGACGCTGCGAGTCGGGCAGCACGCCGGACGCCTCGCGGATGTCGTTGAACGGGTCGTGGTAGCGCTCCACCGCCTCGGTGATGCTCGGCATCGGGCCGGGGCGGTTGAGCAGCCAGCGCACGAACGAGCGCTGCAGGCTCCAGATCACCTGCAGGGCGTCGATCTGCGAGGCCTCCGGCAGCTTGCCGTCCAGCGCGTCGATCTGCGTCCACAGGTCGCGGGCGCCCAGCACCTCGCGGCTGATGGTGTAGGCCTTGGCCACCTCGGCCGGGCTGCGACCGGTGTCCTCCTGCATGCGCAGCAGGAAGGTCGCGCCCATCCGGTTGATCGTCTGGTTGGTCACCGCGGTGGCGATGATCTCGCGCTTCAGGCGGTGCTTCTCCATCTGCGCGGCGTACTTCTTCTGCAGCGGCACCGGGAAGTAGCGCTGCAGCTCCTTGGACAGGTACGGGTCCTCGGGGATGTCCGAGTCCAGCATCTGCTGGAAGGCCACCAGCTTGGAGTACGACAACAGCACCGCCAGTTCCGGACGGGTCAGGCCCTGGCCGCGCGCCTTGCGCGCCGACAGCTCCGCGTCCGAAGGCAGGAATTCGATCTGGCGGTCGAGCAGGCCCTGCGCCTCGAGGGTGCGGATGAAGTGCTGCTTGGAGCCCAGGCGCTTGACGCTCATCCGCTCCATCAGGCTCAGCGCCTGGTTCTGGCGGTAGTTGTCGAGCAGCACCAGGCGGGCGACCTCGTCGGTCATCGAGGCCAGCAGCTTGTTGCGCGCCGGCACCGTCAGCTTCCTCTGCGCGACGACCTCGTTGAGCAGGATCTTGATGTTCACCTCGTGGTCGGAGGTGTCCACGCCGGCGGAGTTGTCGATGAAGTCGGTGTTGAGCAGCACGCCGGCCTGCGCGGCCTCGATGCGGCCGAGCTGGGTCATGCCCAGGTTGCCGCCCTCGCCCACGATCCGGCAGCGCAGCTGGCAGCCGTTGACGCGCAGCGCGTTGTTGGCACGGTCGCCGACGTCGGCGTTCTGCTCGCTGGATGCCTTGACGTAGGTGCCGATGCCGCCGTTCCACAGCAGGTCGACCGGCGCCTTGAGGATGGCGCTCATCAGCTCGTTCGGGGACAGAGACTTCACGCCCTCCTCCAGGCCCAGCGCGGCGCGGACCTGCGGGGTGATCTCGATCGCCTTGGCGCTACGGGGGTAGACGCCGCCGCCCTTGCTGATCAGTTTCGTGTCGTAGTCGGCCCAGCTGGAGCGCGGCAGCTTGAACAGGCGCTCGCGCTCGGCGAACGACGTCGCCGCGTCCGGATCCGGGTCCAGGAAGATGTGGCGGTGGTCGAACGCGGCCACCAGACGGATGTGCTTGGACAGCAGCATGCCGTTGCCGAACACGTCGCCGGACATGTCGCCGATGCCGACGCAGGTGAAGTCCTCGCTCTGGCAGTCGCGGCCCAGGGCGCGGAAGTGGCGCTTCACCGACTCCCAGGCGCCGCGGGCGGTGATGCCCATGCCCTTGTGGTCGTAGCCGACCGAACCGCCGGAGGCGAAGGCGTCGCCCAGCCAGAAGCCGTGGGCGATGGCCAAGCCGTTGGCGATGTCGGAGAAGGTCGCCGTGCCCTTGTCGGCGGCGACCACCAGGTACGGGTCGTCCTGGTCGTGGCGGACCACGTCGCGCGGCGGCACGATCTTGCCGCCGACGATGTTGTCGGTGATGTCCAGCAGGCCCTGGATGAACAGCTTGTAGCAGGCGATACCCTCGGCCAGCACCGCGTCGCGGTCGCCGGAGGCCGGCGGCTGCTTGACGAAGAAGCCGCCCTTGGCACCGACCGGCACGATCACGGTGTTCTTGACCATCTGCGCCTTGGCCAGGCCCAGCACCTCGGTGCGGAAGTCCTCGCGGCGGTCGGACCAGCGCAGGCCGCCGCGGGCCACCGGGCCGAAGCGCAGGTGCACGCCTTCCACGCGCGGGCCGTAGACGAAGATCTCGCGGTACGGGCGCGGCTTGGGCAGGTCCGGGACCTGCGCCGAGTCGAACTTGAAGCTGATCGTCGGCGGCGGGTTGCCGTCGGCGCCGGTCTGGAAGTAGCTGGTGCGCAGGGTCGCGTCGATCGCGCCGATGAAGCCGCGCAGGATGCGGTCGTCGTCGAGGCTGGAGACGCGGTCCAGCAGCTTCAGCAGCGCGCCGCGGGTGGCCGCTTCCTGGGTGGCGCGGTCGCCGCTGCGGGCGTCGACCACTTCCTGCAGGATCTTCACCACCGACTCGTCGCCGCCGGCCAGCACGCGCAGCTGGTCGGCCAGGCGCTGCTGCCCGGCCAGGATCTGGGCGCGTGTCTCGCGGCCGGTGGCCGGGTGGAAGCGCGCCTCGAACAGCTCGACCAGCAGGCGCGCCAGCAGCGGGTAGCGGCCGAGGGTCTCCTCGACGTAGTTCTGCGAGAACGGCACGCCGGTCTGCAGCAGGTACTTCCAGTAGCCGCGCAGCAGCGCGACCTGGCGCCACTCCAGGCTCGCCGACAGGACCAGGCGGTTGAGGCCGTCGTTCTCGGCGCGGCCGGACCAGATCGCGGCGAAGGCTTCCTCGAACGCAGGCGCCAGCGCGGCGACGTCGGCGCCACCGGCCGGGCGCTCGACCTCGAAGTCCTGGATGTACAGCGGCTGCTCGCCGCCGCCCGGCAGGCTGGCCTGCAGGCGGTACGGGTGCTCGGAGATGACCTTCAGGCCCATGTTCTCCATGAGCGGCAGCACGTCCGACAGCGGGATGTCGTCGTGCTGGCGGTACAGCTTCAGGCGCAGGCTCGGCACCCCGTCGCGGGTGACGGTGTGCAGGCTCAGGCGCAGGTCGTCCGGACCGGTCAGCGCGGCCAGCTGTTCGACGTCGTGCGCGGCGCGCTCGGGCGAGATGTCCTCGATGTAACCCGCCGGCAGGGCGCGGCCGTAGACGTCGGCCAGGCGCAGTCCTTCGGCCTCGCCGTGGCGGCCGATCAGCACCTCGCGCAGGTCGTCGCGCCAGTTGCGCAGCAGGTGCGCCAGGCGCTGCTCCAGCTCGCTGGTGTCCAGTTCGGCGGCGCCGCCGCCGCGCGGACGCACGATCAGGTGCAGCTGGGCCAGGGGCGACTCGCCCAGGACCACGCTGGAATCGACCTGCTCGCCGTGCAGCGCGTCCTTGAGCAGGGTCTCGATGCGCAGGCGCACGTCGGTGTTGAAGCGCTCGCGCGGGATGTAGACCAGCGCCGAGAAGAAGCGGCCGTAGCGGTCGCGGCGCAGGAACAGGCGGCTGCGCACGCGCTCCTGCAGGCCGAGCACGCCGGTCGCGGTGCGGTACAGCTCGTCCTCGGTGGACTGGAACAGCTCCTCGCGCGGCAGCGTCTCGAGGATGTGGCGCAGCGCCTTGCCGCTGTGGCTGGCCGGCGACAGGCCGCTGCGGCGCATGACGTGCTCGTAGCGCTCGCGCACCAGCGGGATCTCCCACGGGCGGCGGTTGTAGGCGCTGGAGGTGTACAGGCCGAGGAAGCGCTGCTCGCCGGTGATGTTGCCGTTGGCGTCGAACTCGAGGACGCCGATGTAGTCCATGTAGCCCTTGCGGTGGATCCGCGAACGGGCGCTGGTCTTGGTCAGGATCAGCGCTTCGGTGACGCCGGACTGGTTCAGGCCGTGCGCGGCCAGGCCCTTGACCGGGCGCGGCTGGCCGTTGTCCTTGCCGCGCATCAGGCCCAGGCCGGTGCCTTCGACCGGCGCCAGCACCGCTTCGCCACCCTTCCTGACCACCTTGTATTCGCGGTAACCGAACAGGATGAAGTGGTCGGCGGCGGCCCAGCGCAGGAACTCCTGCGCCTCGCGGCGGCCGGTGTCGTCCACCGGCATGCGGCGGGTGGCCAGGTCGTCGGCCAGCACCTGCATGCGGTCGCGCATCACGCCCCAGTCGGCGACGACGGCGCGGACCTCGGCCAGCACGTCGGCGATCTGCTGTTCGATGCGGCGCATTCCTTCGGCCGGCTGGCGGTCGATCTCCAGCAGCATCAGCGACTCGGGCTTGCCCTCGCCCACCGACAGCAGCTTGCCGGAGGCGTCGCGGCTGATCCGCACCAGCGGATGGCCGAGCACGTGCACGCCCACGCCCATCTCGGCCAGCGCCATGCTCACCGAGTCGACCAGGAACGGCATGTCGTCGTTGACGATCTGCAGCACGGTGTACGGCGATTCCCAGCCGTTGTCCTTCAGCGAAGGATTGAACACGCGCACGTTCGCGGTGCCCGGACGGCGGCGGCGGGCGAACTCGAGCATGTCCACGCCCATGGCGGCCCAGACCTGCGCCGGGTGCTGCGGGTACTCGTCCTCTTCAAGGCGGCGGTAGAACTCGCCCAGGAACTCCTGCAGCTCGGCCTGCGCCGTGGCCGGCGCCTGCTTGCGCGCCGCGGCGAACACCGGCTCCAGGGAGAAGCGGCCGGCCGTCGGCGCCGCCGCGGCGGCAGTGCTGGCCTGCTTCCTGGGGCGGGCCGGCGCCTTCTTCGTGGTCCGTTTGGCACCGGAGGAGGACGATTTCATGGAATTGCAGCTCCGCGAAAGTTTGAGTGCGCGAATTGTATGCCGTCCTCCCGCGGGAACCTTGCTGCACCACGGAAGAAATTACCTCTTCCTTAATAATGAACTGGACGGTATAGTCCAATCCCTCATGGACCCGGCCACCCAGCCCGCCCTGCGCCAGCCCGCTGACGCCCGCCACCGGCGGGTGCACGACGCCGTGCGCGACCTGGTGCGCGAACAGGGCGTGCAGATCAGCATGGACGCGGTCGCCGCGCGCGCCGGCTGCTCCAAGCAGACGCTCTATGCGCGCTACGGATCCAAGCAGGCGCTGCTGCTGCAGGTGCTCGCCGACGACAGCCGCATGGACAGCCGCCTGTCCGGGCAGCCGGATGCGGCGAACCTGCGTCCGGCGCTGGTCGAGTTCGCCCGCGACCACCTCGCACGGCTGTCCAGCCCCGGCACGATCGGCGTGGCCCGCCTGGTCACCAGCCAGGCCGTGCAGTTCCCCGACGAGGTCCGCTCGCTCTACACCATCTGGATCCAGGCCCTGCAGGACCGGGTCGCCGCCTGGCTGCAACAGGCCATGCGCCGCGGGCTGCTGCGGCATGACGATCCACACTGCGCGGCCGAGCTGCTGCTTGGCATGATCACCGGCCTGGATTTCGACCGGCAGCGTTTCCTCGTCCCGCACCGCGACACCGAGGCGGCGCAGGCCCACTGGGCCGAGTTCGCCGTCGACAGTTTCCTGCGCGCCTTCGCACCTCCCGTTTCCCGCAACTGAACATTCCCCCCGGAGTTCCCATGCGCCTCCACCGCCCCCTCCTCCTGGCCTGCAGCCTGCTCGCCCTGACCGCCTGCGGCGGCAAGGAACAGGCCGGCGCGCCGCCTCCGCCGGAAGTCGGCGTGATCGAGGCGAAGCCGCAGACCGTGCCGCTGACCCGCGACCTGGTCGGCCGCCTGTCGCCGTACCGCAGCGCCGACGTGCGCGCCCGCGTGGCCGGCGTGCTGCAGCGCCGGGTCTACCAGGAAGGCAGCGACGTGCGCGAAGGCCAGGTCCTGTTCGAGATCGACCCGGCCCCGCTGCAGGCCAGGCTGGGCGTGGCCCGCGGCCAGCTGGCCCAGGCCGAGGCCAGCTACGCCAATGCGCGTTCCAGCGCCGAGCGCGCGCGCCAGCTGGCGCCGCAGAAGTTCGTGTCGCAGAACGACCTGGACAACGCCATCTCCGCCGAGCGCACCGCCGCCGCCGCGGTCGAGAGCGCGCGCGCCGCGGTGCGCACCGCCGAGATCGACCTGGGCTACGCCAAGGTGACCGCGCCGATCTCCGGCCGCGCCGGCAAGCAGCAGGTCACCGAGGGCGCCCTGGTCGGCGAAGGCCAGGCCACCCTGCTGACCACGGTCGACCAGCTCGACCCGCTGTACGCGAACTTCTCGATCAACTCCAACGAGCTGGCGCAGCTGCGCGGCGCGGCGAACGTGTCGCTGGCCGGCACCGGCAACACCCCGGTGCAGGTGGTGCTGGGCAACGGCGAGGTGCATCCGGAAGCCGGCACGCTGGACTTCTCCGACACCAGCGTCGACCCCGCCACCGGCGCGGTCACCATGCGCGCCCTGGTGCCCAACCCGGGCCTGGCCCTGTTCCCCGGCAGCTTCGTCACCCTGAAGGCCAAGCTGGGCGAACTGCGCGACGTCTACCTGGTGCCGCAGGAAGCGGTGCTGCGCGACGCCAACGGCCCGTACGTGCGCGTGATCGGCGGCGACGGCAACGTCCAGCGCAAGAACGTCACCACCGGTGGCGTGCACGACGGCCAGTGGATCGTCAGCAGCGGACTTGCCGCCGGCGACAAGGTGATCGTGTCGGGCGTGCAGAAGGTCATGGAAGGCGCCCCGGCCACGGCGACGCCGTGGCAGCCGGGCGCCGACGGCAATGCCGCCGGCGCCGCCCCGGCGCAGCCACAGGCCAAGCAGCCGGCCGACCAGGCCGCCAAGTCCGAGCCGGCCGAGTAAGGATTCCCGCCGATGCCCAAGTTTTTCATCAACCACCCGGTCTTCGCCTGGGTCGTTGCGATCCTGATCTCGCTTTCGGGCGTGATCGCGATCCTCGGCCTGGGCGTGGAGTCCTATCCCAACATCGCCCCGCCGCAGGTCACCGTCAGCGCCACCTATCCCGGCGCGAGCGCGGCCACGGTGGAACGCGCGGTCACCCAGGTGATCGAGCAGCAGCTGACCGGCATCGACCACCTGCTGTACTTCAGCTCCTCGTCCAGCGCCACCGGCCGCGCCAGCATCACCCTGACCTTCGAGACCGGCACCGATCCGGACATCGCCCAGGTGCAGGTGCAGAACAAGGTCGCCCTGGCGACCCCGCGCCTGCCGACCGAGGTAACCCAGCAGGGCGTGGTGGTGGCCAAGGCCAACGCCGGCTTCCTGATGGTGGTCGGCCTGGTCTCCGACAACCCCGCGGTGGACCGCAACGCGCTCAACGACATCAACGGCTCGCGCGTGATCGACCAGATCTCGCGCATCCCGGGCGTGGGCAGCGTGCAGCAGTTCGGCGCCGAGTACGCGATGAACATCTGGCTGGACCCGGGCAAGCTGCAGGGCTACGGCCTGTCGGCCAGCCAGGTACTGGCCGCGGTGCGCGCGCAGAACGTGCAGTTCGCCGCCGGTTCGGTCGGCGCCGACCCGGCGCCGGAAGGCCAGGTGTTCACCGCCACGGTTTCGGCCGAGGGCCGCTTCACCAGCCCCGAGCAGTTCGAGCAGATCATCCTGCGCGCCGATTCCGACGGCACCACGGTGCGCCTGCGCGACGTGGCGCGGGTCAGCTTCGGCCCGGGCGCCTACGGCTTCGACACCAGGTACAACGGCAAGCCGGTCGGCGCCTTCGCCGTGCAGCTGCTGCCGGGCGCCAACGCGCTGAACGTGGCCGAGGCCGTCCGCGCCAAGATGGACGAGCTGCAGGCGACCTTCCCGCAGGGCGTGACCTGGATCTCGCCGTACGACTCCACCACCTTCGTCAAGATCTCGATCAAGGAGGTCATCAAGACCCTGCTCGAGGCGGTGGTACTGGTGTTCCTGGTGATGCTGGTGTTCCTGCAGAACATCCGCGCCACGATCATCCCGACCCTGGTCATCCCGGTGGCCCTGCTGGGCACCTTCCTGGGCCTGTCGATCATCGGCTTCACCATCAACCAGCTGACCCTGTTCGCGATGGTGCTGTCGATCGGCATCGTGGTCGACGACGCGATCGTGGTGATCGAGAACGTCGAGCGCATCATGAGCGAGGAGGGGCTGTCGCCCTACGACGCCACGATCAAGGCCATGGGCCAGATCACCGGCGCGGTGGTCGCGATCACCGTGGTCCTGGCGGCGGTGTTCATCCCCTCCGCCCTGCAGGGCGGCGCGGCCGGCGAGATCTACAAGCAGTTCGCCCTGACCATCGCCATCGCCATGGCCTTCTCGGCGTTCCTGGCCCTGGGCTTCACCCCGGCGCTGTGCGCGACCTTCCTCAAGCCCAGCCACCACGCCAACTCGAACTGGGCGTTCCGCACCTTCAACAAGTACTACGACCGGATCAGCCGCACCTACGTCGGCCACATCGGCAGCGCGGTCAAGCACGCGCCGCGCTGGATGATCCTGTTCGCGGTGCTGGCGATCCTGTGCGGCTTCCTGTTCTCGCGCATGCCCGGCAGCTTCCTGCCCGAGGAGGACCAGGGCTACGCGATGGCCATCGTGCAGCTGCCGCCGGGCGCCACCCTGCAGCGCACCCAGGCCGTGTTCGACGACATGCGCGGCCGGCTGAGCCAGATCGAAGGCTATGAGAGCATGATGCAGGTGGCCGGCTTCAGCTTCGTCGGTCAGGGCGAGAGCGTCGGCATGGCGTTCATCAAGCTCAAGCCGTGGGAGGAGCGCAAGCTCACCGCGCCGGAGTTCATCCAGCAGGCCAACGGCGCGCTGTACGGGCTGAAGGAAGCCAGCATCTTCGTGGTCAACCTGCCGACCGTGCAGGGCCTGGGCCAGTTCGGCGGCTTCGACATGTGGCTGCAGGACCGCAGCGGCCAGGGCCAGGCGGCGCTGACCGCCGCGCGCAACCAGCTGCTGGGCGCCGCGTCGCAGAACCCCGCGCTGGTCGGCGTGCGCCCGAACGGCCTGGAGGACGCGCCGCAGCTGCAGCTGAGCGTGGACCGCGTGCAGGCGCAGTCGATGGGGCTGGACGTGGGCGACATCTACAACGCCATCAGCCTGATGCTGGCGCCGGTGTACGCCAACGACTTCTTCTACGAAGGCCGCATCAAGCGCGTGAACCTGCGCGCCGACGCCCCGTTCCGCACCGGCGCCGAGTCGCTGGGCAACTTCTACACGCCCAGCCCGGTCAACGGCGAGATGATCCCGCTCAACAGCGTGGTCAGCACCGACTGGATCACCAGCCCGCCGTCGCTGAACCGCTACCAGGGCTATGCGGCGGTCAATATCGTCGGTTCGCCGGCCCCGGGCCACAGCTCGGGCGAGGCGATGGCGATCATGGAAGGCATCGTCGAGAACGACCTGCCGGCCGGCTTCGGCTACGACTGGTCGGGCATGTCCTACCAGGAGATCCTGGCGGGCAACACCGCCACCCTGCTGCTGGTGCTGTCGATCGTGGTCGTGTTCCTGTGCCTGGCGGCGCTGTACGAAAGCTGGTCGATCCCGGTGGCGGTGCTGCTGGTGGTGCCGCTGGGCATGCTCGGCGCGGTGCTGTTCACGATGATGCGCGGCCTGCCGAACGACATCTTCTTCAAGATCGGCCTGATCACCATCATCGGCCTGGCGGCGAAGAACGCGATCCTGATCGTGGAGTTCGCGGTGGAGCAGCGTGCGGCCGGCAAGACCCTGCGCGACGCCACCGTCGAGGCGGCCCGCCTGCGCTTCCGCCCGATCCTGATGACCTCGTTCGCGTTCATCATGGGCGTGGTGCCGATGGCCCTGTCCACCGGCGCCGGCGCCAACGCCCGCCACGCGATCGGCACCGGCGTGATCGGCGGCATGCTGTTCGCCACCTTCCTGGGCCTGCTGATGATCCCGGTGTTCTTCATCGTGGTCCGGCGCATGCTCGGCGACAAGCTCGACGAGCCGTCGCGCGAGTGGCGCGAGAAGCAGGCCCGTGAGGGCGGCCAGGCCATGCGCTGACCGCCACGTCCCCGCAGGCAACCAAAGCCCCGGCCACAAGCCGGGGCTTTTCTTTTGCCGTTGCGCTGTGGCCGTTGCTCGTGCCGTTGCTTCTGCCGTTGCCGTTGCTTGTGCGGTTGCTTCTCCCCCGCCTTCGAGCGAACCGGGCATCGCAGCGGCGATGGGGGCGAAGAGGCCCACCTGTCTGAGCGAAGCGGGTTGTGGGCCGTCCCCCGCCGTCGCTTGCGATGCTCGGCAAATGCGGAAGCAACGGCCAGAGCTTCGGTGAGCCGTTGCGCGGATCCGGGCACCTCGTGGCTGCTGCGCCGTCGGTAACCGGCCCTCTCCCCTGCCCCTCTCCCGGAGGGAGCGGGGAAAAGCAACGGCCCAGAAGCAGACGCTCCGGCGAGGCCGGGGCGTCCGTGGGATCGGGCAAGCCGGGAAGGCTTACTTGATGGCCGCCTGGTAGCGGCGCTCGACCTCGTCCCAGTTGATCACGTTGTAGAACGCGCCGATGTATTCCGGACGGCGGTTCTGGTACTTCAGGTAGTAGGCGTGCTCCCACACGTCCAAGCCCAGGATCGGGGTGTTGCCCTCGCTCAGCGGGCTGTCCTGGTTGGCGCTGCTTTCGACCACGACCTTCTTGTCCGGGGTCACGCTCAGCCACGCCCAGCCGCTGCCGAAGCGGGTCAGCGCGGCCTTGGTGAAGGCTTCCTTGAACTTCTCGAAGCCGCCCAGATCGCGGTCGATGGCCTCGGCCACGCCGCCCTTGGGCTCGCCGCCGCCGTTGGGCGACATCACCGTCCAGAACAGGCTGTGGTTGGCATGGCCGCCGCCGTTGTTGCGCACCGGGCCCTGCAGGTTCTCCGGCAGGGTCTTCAGCCTGGCCACCAGCTCCTCGACCGGCAGGTCGGCGTACTCGGTGCCTTCCAGCGCGGCGTTGACGTTGTTGATGTAGGTCTGGTGGTGCTTGGTGTGGTGGATCTTCATCGTCTCCGTATCGATGTGCGGTTCCAGCGCATCGTAGGCATACGGAAGCTCGGGGAGGGTGTAGGCCACGTTTGGTCTCCTTGTGAACGTTTGCCCGGGATGCCGGGCGCAGCCCCGACAGTGTAGGGATACCGGCGCGCCCGACCAAGCCGTTGACGGCAATGCTGCATCCCGGCGGTTGGAGGGAACGCCCAGCCTGGCGATTCCCGGGTTGCACCGGCGTGAACCATCGCGTCGCCGCGGAGGACCGCGTTCAACATCGCCGGCGCGGGCTCGCGCATACTCCCGAGTATCCCTTCGCGAGCCGGACCCATGCGTTTCCAGCGTACCCGTCGCCTCCTCGCCGCCGTGCTCGTGCTCGGCGTCCTGGCCTGGCTGCTGCGGCCGGACGCGCCGATGGTGCCGGCGCAGGCGCCGCTTCCCGCCGCGGGCCAGGCCGCCGCCCCGGCCGCTGCCCTGCCCTCGTTCCTGCCGCCGGAAGCGGCGCCGGTGATCCGCGCGATCCAGCAGGGCGGACGCTTCCCGCACCGGCAGGACGGCAGCGTGTTCGGCAATCGCGAAGGACGGCTGCCCGCCCGCGAACGCGGCTGGTACCGCGAGTACACCGTGCCCACGCCGGGACTGGACCACCGCGGTCCGCGCCGGATCGTCCCCGGCGGCGATCCGCCGAGCGAGTGGTACTACACCGCCGACCATTACGAGAGCTTCCGCGCCTTCGAGCCGGGGGCCGGAGCAACACGATGAGCGATTCGGGATTCGACATCGGCCTGGACGACGCCAGCCAGGCCGGCGTGTTCGAGGTGGACGCCGCCGACCTGTCGGCGCTGGCCGCGGCCGCGCGCGACGCCGGCCTGCTGGTGCGGCGCATCGAACTGGACGGCTGCCAGGACAAGCAGTCGCTGCTGATGCGCCTGGGTGCGGTGCTGGACCTGCCGCCGGGCTGGGGACGCAACTGGGACGCGCTGATGGACGCGCTGCGCGACCTGGGATGGCTGCCGGCGCCGGGCTACGTGCTGCTGTTCGAAGGCGCCGGGCAGCTGCACGGACGGCTGCCGCACGAACTGGAGACGCTGGTCGGCATCCTCCAGGAAGCCTCGGCCTGGTGGGCCGGCTCGGACGTACCGTTCTGGGCCTTCGTGGCGATGCGCGCCTCGACGCCTCAGGGCGCGGACAGGTAATCGGCCAGCCTGCCGAGCTGCAGCCCGATCACCCCGTCGACCGCCGGGGCGATGGCCTCCAGACCGCCAGGCGTATAGCCGCCGGCGCGGTAGATGACGGTGATCCGCGTGCCCTGATCCTCGGGCGCCAGGTGCCATTCCATCACCCCGTGCAGGCCCATGCCCTGCAGCGGGCCCAGCGCGCCGACCATGCGCAGCGTGCGGGGCGCGTCGACGAACCCGACCTGCAGGTGCATGGCTTCGCGGCCGTCGCCAGTGCGCTCGCAGAAGCAGCCGCCGGCGCGCGGCTCGATCGAGAGGGTGGACTCGCTGCCCCACCAGTTGTGGTCCTTGGACCACCAGCGGTCGACGCCGCCGACCAGGCCCTGCCAGGCCACGTCCGGCGCCACGGCGACGGTGCGCGAATGTTCGACGGTGAAGCCGGCCGGGCCGGCTTCCTTGACCGCGGCAGCGGCCGGGGCCGCCCACGCCAGCAGCACTGCCAGCAGCACGGCGGCCTTGGTCAGGCCGGCGTTGATCCGGAAGTCCATTCCCCTGCCCCTGCGCTGGATGCCAGCGGGTGGTGTACGCCGTCCGCCGCGGCGCCGGCAAGTGCCATTAGCCGTCCAGTTCGGCCCAGCGGGCATAGGCATGGTCCAGTTCGGCCTGGGCTTCGGCCATGCGCCGGGTGTGTGCGGCGACCTGCCCCGGGTCCTGCTGGTAGAACCCCGGCTCGGACATCGCCGCGGCCAGCGCCGCCAGTTCGGCTTCCAGCGCCTCGATCCGCGCCGGCAGCTGCTCCAGTTCGCGTGCGTCCTTGTAGCTGAGCTTGCGCTTGCCGGCGGCGGGTACGGGCGCCGGCGTGGCTGCGGGCGCGGCCGGGGCCGGGGCGGCGGCCGCCTTCAGTGCGGGCGCTTCCTTCGGCGCCGGCCGCTGCCGCAACCAGTCCGAATAGCCGCCGACGTATTCGCCGACCTTGCCCTCGCCTTCCATCACCAGGGTCGAGGTGACCACGTTGTCGAGGAAGTCGCGGTCGTGGCTGACCAGCAGCAGCGTGCCCGGGTAGTCGGCCAGCAGCTCCTCGAGCAGTTCCAGCGTCTCCACGTCCAGGTCGTTGGTCGGTTCGTCCATCACCAGCAGGTTGGACGGCTGCGCGAACAGGCGCGCCAGCAGCAGGCGGTTGCGCTCGCCGCCCGACAGGCGGGTGATCGGCGCGCGCGCCCGCTCGGGGGTGAACAGGAAGTCCTGCAGGTAGGCCAGCACGTGCTTGCGGCTGCCGTTGAGTTCGACGAAGTCCTGGCCGCCGGCCACGTTCTCCATCGCGTTCCAGTCCTCGCGCAGGGCGGCGCGGTACTGGTCGAAATAGGCGATCTGGAGGTTGGTGCCCAGCTTCACCTCGCCGGCCTGCGGCTGCAGTTCGCCCAGCAGCAGCTTCAGCAGCGTGGTCTTGCCGCTGCCGTTGGGGCCGACCAGGCCGATGCGGTCGCCGCGCAGCACGGTGGTGGAGAAACCGCGCACCATCACCCGCTCGCCGTAGGCGAAGGACACGTCCCTGGCCTCGATCACCTTCTTGCCGGAGGACTCGCCCTGCGCGGCTTCCAGGCGCACGTTGCCGGACAGCTCGCGACGCTGCATGCGCTCCACGCGCATCGCCTTGAGCCGCCGCACGCGACCTTCGTCGCGGGTGCGGCGGGCCTTGATGCCCTGGCGGATCCAGGCCTCCTCCTGCGCCAGCAGCTTGTCGAAGCGCGCGTTCTCCTGCGCCTCGGCGTGCAGGCGTTCCTCGCGGCGGCGTTCGTAGTTGGCCCAGTCGCCCGGCCAGCTGCTGACCTGGCCGCGGTCGATCTCGACGATGCGGGTGGCCAGGGCGCGCAGGAAGCGGCGGTCGTGGGTGACGAAGACCACGCTGCCCTTCCATTCGCGCAGGAACGACTCCAGCCAGTCGATCGCTTCGATGTCGAGGTGGTTGGTCGGCTCGTCCAGCAGCAGCACGTCCGGGTCGGAGACCAGCGAACGGGCCAGCAGCACGCGCCGCTTCATGCCGCCGGACAGCCGCGCGAACACCGCCTCGCCGTCCAGTTCCAGGCGGCTGAGCACCGATTCGACGCGGCGGTCCAGCGCCCAGCCGTCGGCGGCGTCGATCTTCGCCTGGACCCGCCCCACCGCCGCGGCGTCGTAGTCGGCGGCGTGGCTGAGATGGTGGAACTCGGCCAGCCAGCGGCCCAGCTCGCCCAGGCCGTCGGCAACCACGTCGAACACGGTCCCGTCGGTGCCTCCGGGCACTTCCTGCTCCAGCCGCGCCACGCGCACGCCGGCCTGGACCCGGACCTGGCCGTCGTCCGGCTGCAGTTCGCCGGCGATGAGCTTGAGCAGGGTCGACTTGCCCGCGCCGTTGCGTCCGATCAGCGCGATGCGTTCGCCCGGTTCGATGGCGAGGTTGGCGTGGTCCAGCAGCAGCGGGCCGCCGACGCTGTAGTCGACGTCCTGGAGGGTGATCAAAGGCATCCGCGCATTGTACGCGGCGGGTCGCGGCCACCGGGTGCACGCGACCTGCGACAATGGCGCATGACCGATTTCGCCTCGCTGCCCCTCTCCCCCGCCTTGCGCCCCGGCCTGGAAGCGCTGGGATATACCAGCGCCACGCCGGTCCAGGCCGCGTCGCTGCCGCCGATCCTCGAAGGCCGCGACCTGATCGCGCAGGCGCCCACCGGCAGCGGCAAGACCGCCGCGTTCGGGCTTGGCCTGCTGCAGCGCCTGGATCCGGCCGGATCGCGCTGCCAGGCGCTGGTGCTGTGCCCGACCCGGGAGCTGGCCGACCAGGTCGGCCGCCAGCTGCGCAGGCTGGCCACCGGCATTCCCAACCTCAAGCTGAGCATCCTCACCGGCGGCACCGCGCTGGAGCCGCAGGTCGCCTCGCTGCAGGCGCACGATCCGCAGGTGGTGGTCGGCACGCCTGGCCGCGTGCAGGAACTGGCGCGCAAGCGGGTCCTGCATCTGGGCGCGGTGCGCACCCTGGTCCTGGACGAGGCCGACCGGATGCTCGACATGGGCTTCGAGGAGGCGGTACGCGAGATTGCCAACCGCTGCCATGGCCAGCGCCAGAGCCTGCTGTTCTCCGCGACGTTCCCTGAGGAGATCCGCGCGTTGGCCCGCCAGCTGCTGCGCGATCCGGCCGAGGTGGCCGTCGACGGCGGCGAGTCCGCGCCGGATATCGAACAGCGCTTCTACGAGGTCGATCCGCAGTTCCGGCAGAAGGCGGTGGCGGGGCTGCTGCTGCGCCACCGGCCGGAGTCGGCGGTGGTGTTCTGCAATACGCGCAAGGAAGTGGACGAGGTGGCGGATTCGCTGCGCCAGTTCGGCTTTTCCGCGCTGGCCCTGCACGGCGACATGGAGCAGCGCGACCGCGACGAAGTCCTGCTGCAGCTGGCCAACCGCAGCTGCAATGTGCTGGTTGCCAGCGACGTGGCCGCGCGTGGCCTCGACGTGGAGGACCTGGCGGCGGTGGTCAACTACGAGCTGCCGACCGACGTGGACGCCTACCGCCACCGCATCGGCCGCACCGGTCGCGCCGGGCGCCGTGGCCTGGCCCTGAGCCTGGTGGCGCCGCGCGAGAACGCGCGCGCGGAGATGGTCGCCGCCGCGCAGGCGGTGGCACCGTCGCGCGAGAACGCGCCGCTGGCGACAGGCCGGCCCTCGCAGCCGGCGCAGGCCCCGATGACCACGCTGCGCATCGACGGCGGCAAGACCGACAAGCTGCGCCCCGGCGACATCCTCGGCGCGCTGACCGGTGAAGCCGGGCTGCCGGGTTCGGCGATCGGCAAGATCGTGATCGGCGCGACGCGGTCCTATGTGGCCGTCGCCAATGCGCAGGCCGGGCGTGCGCTCGCCCGCCTGGAGGCCGGGAAGATCAAAGGCCGCCGCTTCCGCGTGCGCAGGCTCTAGGCGCGGCGGGATCCCCTGCCCCCCGGGTGCGCTGCGCTTACCCGGGCTACGTCACCGCACCGGGCCCACCAGGTGGTAGCGGGACAGGGCCAAAGGCCGCTTCCGGGGCCGATGCTGTGCAACCGCCGGCTCAGTGCTTCAACAGCGCCAGCAGCGGCGCTTGCGCCGGCCAGCGGGCGCGTCCGCCCAGGGCTTCCAGTTCCATCAGCACGGCACCGCCGGCCAGCTGCACGCCCAGGCGCTGCAGCAGGCGCGCCGCGGCGGCCAAGGTGCCGCCGGTGGCGAGCACGTCGTCGACCAGCAGCACGCGTTCGCCGGGGCGCATGGCGTTGGCCTGCACCTGCAGGCGATCGCTGCCATATTCGAGCGCATAGGACTCCTCGAACAGTTCGCCGGGCAGCTTGCCCGGCTTGCGCAGCGGCACGAAGCCGGCGTCCAGTTCGCGCGCCAGCGCAGCGCCGAGGATGAAGCCGCGCGACTCCACCCCGGCCACGGCCTGGATCCCGGCTTCGCGCCATGGCGCCGCCAGGTCGGCCAGCATCGCGGCGAAGCCGGCGCGGTCGGCGAGCAGCGGCATCATGTCGCGGAACAGGATGCCCGGCGAAGGGAAATCGGGGACCTCGCGGATCAGCGAGGCCCAGGCAGGCGTGGTGTCGTCCATGGCGTGCGGATACCGGTGGCGGTGCCGGCGATGCTAGCGCCGTCGCGCCGGCCGTGTCTCAGGAGCTGCACGACAGCATCGAGCAGCCGGCGCGATGCCGCGCCCATTCCGGCCGGCGGCTGGCGTAGTGCGCGCGGCCCGCCTGGTCCTCGTATGGACGGCGCATGACCTCCAGCAGGTCGGTGATCCCCCGGGGCTCGCCCTGTTCGGCCCGGTCGATCGCTTCCTGCGCCAGCCAGTTGCGCAGCACGTAGCGCGGATTGGCCAGGCGCATGCGCTCGTGGCGCCGTGCCGGATCCAGTGGATCGGCGACCAGCCGTGCGGCGTAGCGCTGCAGCCAGTCGCGCAGGCCCACATCCACCCTCGCCCGAGCGGCCGGGTCGTAGAACGCGTCCTCGAACACGCCGACGTCCGGTGCGGCCGGATCCAGCTCCATCAGCTGGCGGAACGACAGGGTCATGTCCATCCGTCCGTCGTGCAGCAGCTCCAGCAGCTCCGCGTACAGGCGCAGGTCCTCGCCGGCGCATGCGGCCAGGCCCAGCTTGCGCGCGACCATGTCGCGCTCGGCTGCGGCCCAGGCGGCGTTGAAGCGGTCCAGTCCCGCTTCCAGCGGCGCAACGCCGTCGAACAGCGGCGCCAGGGCCTGGGCGAGCCGGGTGAGGTTCCAGTACGCGACCTGCGGCTGCCAGCCGAAGCGGTAGCGACCGCCGGCCGCGTCGGTGGTGTTCGGGGTCCAGTCCGGGTCGAAGTCCTCGATCCAGCCGTACGGGCCGTAGTCGATGGTCAGGCCCAGGATCGACATGTTGTCGGTGTTGAGCACGCCATGGACGAAGCCCACGCGCATCCATCCGGCGACCAGCCGCGCGGTGCCCTCGCACACGCGCGCGAACCACTCCGCGTCGCCGGCCGCGCCCTGCCCGGCCAGGTCCGGGAAATGATGGCGCTGCACATGATCGGCCAGCGTGCGCAGCAGCGCGGTGTCGCCCCGCGACGCAGGCAGCTGCCAGCTGCCGAAGCGCAGGAAGCTCGGCGCCATGCGGCACACCACCGCGCCCGGTTCGGGCTTCGGATGGCCGTCGTAGAACATGTCGCGCACCACGTCCTCGCCGGTGGCCACCAGCGACAGCGCCCGCGTGGTCGGCACGCCGAGGTGGTGCATCGCCTCGCTGCACAGGAACTCGCGGATCGAGGAGCGCAGCACCGCGCGGCCATCGGCGAAGCGCGAGTACGGCGTGCGCCCTGCCCCCTTGAGCTGCAGCTCCCAGCGCCGCCCGTCCGGCCCCAGCGCCTCGCCCAGCGAGATCGCGCGACCGTCGCCGAGCTGCCCGGCCCAGCTGCCAAACTGGTGGCCGCCGTAATTGGCCGCCCAGGGCTGCATGCCGGGCAGCAGCGCATTGCCGGCGAACACCCGGGCGAATGCCGGATGCGCGACGTCCGCTTCGCCGAAACCGACCAGCGCTGCCGCTTCGCGCGACCAGGCCAGCAGGCGCGGCGCCGCCACCGGCGTGGGATCGACCCGCGACCAGGCGGCCGTCACCTCGCGCAGGCGCGGCCCCGATTCCGGATCGCCGGGCAGGTCGCGCAGGAAGCTGTTGTCGAACTCGATGTGCATGGGATCGATGGCGCGCATGCGCGCGCGGCGTGGATGACGCCCGGGATGGATGCGCGCGGTGAACCTGATCGCGCGAACCCGGTGCGCGCAGCGGATGCGGCGCCCGCCTATCCGGTCGCCAGCTCGAACGGCCCGCCCTTCGCCAGCGCCCGCTGGTAGGCAGGGCGCGCATGGATGCGGTCCAGGAAGCCGGCCAGCTGCGGATAGGCATCCAGCCCGGCGCGCACCGCCGCCGCTTCGATCGGGAAGCTCATCTGGATGTCCGCCGCGGTGAAGCGCTCGCCGCCGAACCAGCCGCCGTTCCGGCGCAGCGCGTCTTCCATCCAGCCCAGGTGCAGCTTCACCTGCGGGCCGATGAAGCCGGACATCGCGCCGTCGACGATGCGCCTGGCGATGGGCCTGGCGAAGAACGGCATCGGCGCCGAGCGGATCTTCGCGAATACCAGGCTCAGCAGCATCGGCGGCATCGCCGAGCCTTCGGCGTAGTGCATCCAGTAGCGGTACTGCAGGCGTTCGGAGGAATCCACCGGCGTGGGCGTGGGCGAGAACGCGTGGGTGGTGTCGTAGCGCTCGACCAGGTACTCGAGGATCGCCCCGGATTCGGCCAGGGTGTGGCCGTCGTCCACCATCACCGGCGACTTGCCCAGTGGGTGCACCGCGCGCAGTTCCGGCGGCGCCAGCAAGGTCTTCGGATCGCGCGTATAGCGCACCAGCTGGTACGGCAGGCCGAGCTCTTCCAGCAGCCAGAGCACGCGCTGCGAGCGGGAGTTCTCGAGGTGGTGGACGGTGATCACGGGCGAGCCTCCGCGCGGTGGGGGGAGCCCCATCCTCGCATCCGGCCCCTGAAACGGAAAACGCCGGAGGCTTGCGCCCCCGGCGTTCCGTGGTGACCTGCCTTGCGGCGGGCCGGCGCGATTACAGCGCCTGCACCTGGTCGGCCTGCAGGCCCTTCTGGCCCTGCACGACGACGAAGGAAACCTTCTGGCCTTCCTGCAGCGACTTGAAGCCGGTGCCCTGGATCGAGCGGAAGTGCACGAACAGGTCGGCGCCGCTTTCCGGGGTGATGAAGCCGAAGCCCTTGGCGTCGTTGAACCACTTGACGGTGCCGGTCTGACGATCGGACATGATTGCTAACTCCTCAACTTAAGTAATGTAAAAGACACCGGTCCCGGGATTTCCGGTCCGTACTGGGTTGCAGGCGTTAGGCAAAGCGGATCGATGTAGACCGACCTTTGGGATCGGTTGTCACCAGGCCACGATTAACGGTGACCCATGCAAACACAGTGGGCGCACGATACCCGGATTCCCTCTGAATAGCGAGCCTCCCCCCGAACGGCCTGTTCAGCCGCCCCGGTTCCAGGCCTCGGCGGCGATCCGGTAGGACTCCAGCCGCGCCCCGTGGTCGTGGATGTTGGCGACCACCATCAGCTCGTCCGGCCGGTGCCGGGCGACGAAGGCTTCCAGGCCTCTGGCGACGGTTTCCGGGCTGCCGACCACGCTGCAGGCCAGCGCCCGCTCCACCCCGGCCTTCTCCTCCGGCGACCAGTAGGCCTCGATGTCGTCGATCGGCGGTGGGACCAGCCCCGGCCGCCCGCGGCGCAGGTTCACGAAGGCCTGCTGCGCGGTGGTGAACAGGCGGCGCGCCTCGGCGTCGGTGGCCGCGGCGATCACGTTCACCGCCAGGATCGCGTACGGCTGGCGCAGCCGCGCCGAAGGCCGGAAATCGCGGTGGTAGAGCATCAGCGCCTGGTCCATCGCATCCGGGGCGAAGTGCGAGGCGAAGGCGAACGGCAGGCCCAGCGTCGCGGCCAGCTGCGCGCCGAACAGGCTGGAGCCCAGGATCCATACCGGGACGTCCTGGCCCTCCCCCGGTACCGCGCGCACCACCTGCCCCGGCCGGGCCGGTTCGAAATAGCGCAACAGCTCCTGCACGTCCTGCGGGAAGCTGTCGGCGGCGTCGTAGTAGCGGCGCAGCGCCCGCGCGGTGGCCTGGTCGGTGCCGGGCGCGCGGCCCAGACCCAGGTCGATCCGGCCGGGGAACAGCGCGGCCAGGGTCCCGAACTGCTCGGCCACCTGCAGCGGCGAATGGTTGGGGAGCATGATCCCGCCGGCGCCCACGCGGATGCGCGAAGTCGCCGCGGCGACCTGGCCGATCAGCACTGCGGTGGCGGCGCTGGCGATGCCGGGCATGCCATGGTGCTCGGCCAGCCAGAAGCGGGTGTAGCCCAGCGCCTCGACGTGGCGGGCCAGGTCCAGGCTGTTGCGCAGCGCCGTGCCCACGTCGGAGCCCTCGCAGACGGGCGCGAGATCGAGGACGGAGAGCGGAACGCGCGGCGTCATGGACGTCCGGGACTTACTGGCGGGCCGGCTCGCGCTGGGGCGCCGGCGGACGGGCCACCTCCGCACCGGCCGGCAGCAGCGTGGCCACGCCATGGCCGCGCTCGGCCAGGTATTCCAGCCACTTGCCGAGGAAGGTGTTCATGCGCAGCCGGTGCCCGACCAGCTCGGCCGGCGGCGGGTACAGGCCCATCACGTCCTGCCAGCGGCGGCCCACGTAGCAGTGCGTGGTCTCGACCTGGCGCGCGTCGGTGTAGACGCGCAGGTAGGCCGAGGGGTCCGGTTCGCCGGTCAGCGGATCGCGCAGGTCGTAGGTCAGGCGCAGCTCGAGCGTATAGGGATGGCGCTCGAGCACGTCCAGGCGCACGTCCAGGCCGTCGCCGACGCTGGACAGCCAGCTGCCCTCGCCCAGCCGGGCCGGCGCGAACAGGCGCTGCATGCGCGCGTGGTTCTCCGCATACAGGCCCATCAGCCAGCCGAAGCGGCTGAGCCGTGGGATCCGCATGCCGGTGGGGGTGACCTGCTGCATGCGACCGATGCTACACGCTGCAGTGTGTACGCGGCAGGATTGACCGTCGCGCCCACCGGGCCTACCTTGGAGGAACCCTGCCGGAACGCCCGGCAGCGGTTCAGAACATCTCGCGCTGCAGGCCCAGGGTGGTCAGCACCTTGCTCGAGATCTCCTCGATCGAGGTGTGCGTGGTGCTGAGCGTGGGGATCCGCTCCATCTGGAACATGGTCTCGGCCGCCTGGACCTCGCGCTTGCAGGTCTCCAGCCTGGCGTAGTTCGAGTTCGGACGTCGCTCCTGGCGGATCTGCGCCAGCCGCTCCGGGTCGATGGTCAGGCCGAACAGCTTGCGGCGGTACGGCTTCAGCCGCGCCGGCAGGCGGTCGCTCTCCAGGTCCGAATCAGTCAGCGGG
This sequence comes from Pseudoxanthomonas sp. J35, assembly GCF_000513995.1. Classification (GTDB taxonomy): domain Bacteria; phylum Pseudomonadota; class Gammaproteobacteria; order Xanthomonadales; family Xanthomonadaceae; genus Pseudoxanthomonas. The sequence continues at coordinate 136,728 of NZ_AZVB01000007.1, read as the reverse complement.
TAGTTGGCTGCGCGGATGCCGTAGTGCAGCGCCAGGTAGACGCAGGTCGGGGTCTTGCCGGCGCGCGACACGCCGACCAGGATCACGTCGGCCTCGTCGTAGCTGACCGCGATGCCGTCGTCATGGGTCAGCGCGTAGTTCATCGCGTTGATGCGGCGATGGTAGGTCTCGAAGTCGACGATGCCGTGGGCGTGGCCGACGCGCGGCTGCCGCGGCTCGTTGAGCTCGCGTTCCAGCGGCTCGATGAAGGGTTCGAACACGTCCAGCATCAGCGCCCCGCTCTCGGCCAGGATCGCGCTCAGCTGCGGGTCCACGCAGGTGTTCACCACGATCGGGCGGGTGCTGTGCTCGAGGCCGGCGGCGACGATGCGATCGCGCGCCTCGCGCGCCTTGTCGGGCTCGTCGACGAACGAAATCCGGTCGGTCAGGAAGCGGAAGCCGCTGAACTGGGTCAGCAGGCTGTGGCCGATGGTTTCGGCGGTGATACCGGTACCATCGGACACGTAGAACACGGGGCGGATGCTGGACATGTAAGCGTTTTCCCGGGACGAACACGAAACCGCCGGCACTTTCAAGATTTGTATGCCGCGATGCTGGGGTGCATCATAACGGTTCCACATATCTCGGGACGGCGGCCATTGCCCGGCCGGGCGGTGGCTCCAATGGAGCATCGCACTTGAACCAGAACATCCTGTGGTTGCACGAACTGCGCTTGGCCGACCTGGCACGCGTTGGCGGCAAGAATTCCTCTCTCGGTGAGATGATCGGCCACCTGGCCGGTCTCGGCGTGTCCGTTCCCGGCGGCTTCGCCACCACCGCGGAAGCCTTCAAGGCCTTCATCGCCCACAACAACCTGCACCAGCGCATCTACGACCGCCTGGCCACCCTGGACGTCGAGGACGTGCCGGCGCTGACCGCGGCCGGCGGCGAGATCCGCGGCTGGGTGATCGATGCGCCGCTGCAGCCCGAGCTGGACGCCGACATCCGCACCGCCTACGCGCAGCTGTGCGCCCAGAACGGCGGCAGCGACATCGCCGTCGCCGTGCGCTCCTCCGCCACCGCCGAGGACCTGCCGGACGCCTCGTTCGCCGGCCAGCAGGAAACCTTCCTCAACGTGACCGGTGCCGACGACGTCGTGCACAAGGTCAAGGAGGTGTTCGCCTCGCTGTACAACGACCGCGCCATCGCCTACCGCGTGCACCACGGCTTCAAGCACGAGGACGTGTTCTTGTCCGCCGGCGTGCAGCTGATGGTGCGTTCGGACGTGGGCGCCTCGGGCGTGCTGTTCACCCTGGATACCGAGTCGGGGTTCCGCGACGTGGTCTTCGTGACCTCCAGCTACGGCCTGGGCGAGATGGTCGTGCAGGGCGCGGTGAACCCGGACGAGTTCTACGTCTACAAGCCCACGCTCAAGGCCGGCAAGCCGGCGATCCTGCGCCGCACCCTCGGCAGCAAGGCGATCCGCATGGTCTATTCGGACAAGCCCGGCGAGCGCGTGCGCACCGAGGACACCCCGGCCGAGCTGCGCCGCCAGTTCTCCATCTCCGATGCCGATGTGCAGGAGCTGGCCAAGCAGGCGCTGGTCATCGAGCAGCACTACGGCCGCCCGATGGACATCGAGTGGGCGAAGGACGGCATCACCGGCAAGCTGTTCATCGTCCAGGCCCGCCCGGAGACGGTGAAGTCCCGCGGCCAGGCCACCCAGATCGAGCGCTTCGCCCTGGAGAAGCGCGGCGAGGTCATCGCCGAAGGCCGCGCCATCGGCCAGAAGATCGGCAGCGGCGTGGCCCGCGTGGTCCGCTCGCTGGACGACATGAACCGCGTGCAGCCTGGCGACGTGCTGGTCGCCGACATGACCGACCCGGACTGGGAACCGGTGATGAAGCGCGCCAGCGCGATCGTCACCAACCGCGGCGGCCGCACCTGCCACGCGGCGATCATCGCCCGCGAACTGGGCGTGCCGGCGGTGGTCGGCACCCACGATGCGCTGGACCGCATCGCCGACGGCCAGGAAGTGACGGTCAGCTGCGCCGAGGGCGACACCGGCTACATCTACGCCGGCGCCCTGTCCTTCGAGCGCACCACCACCGACCTGGGCAACATGCCGCCGGCGCCGCTGAAGATCATGATGAACGTCGCCAACCCGGAGCGCGCGTTCGACTTCGGCCAGCTGCCCAACGCCGGCATCGGCCTGGCGCGCCTGGAGATGATCATCGCCTCGCACATCGGCGTGCATCCGAAGGCGCTGCTCGAGTACGACCGCCAGGATGCGGACACGAAAAAGAAGATCGACGCCAAGATCGCCGGTTACGGCGACCCGGTGAGCTTCTACGTCGACCGCCTGGCCGAGGGCATCGCCACCCTCACCGCCTCGGTCGCGCCGAACCCGGTGATCGTGCGCCTGTCGGACTTCAAGTCCAACGAGTACGCCAACCTGATCGGCGGCCACCGCTACGAGCCGGAGGAAGAGAACCCGATGATCGGCTTCCGCGGCGCCAGCCGCTACGTCGATCCGTCGTTCGCCGATGCCTTCGCGCTGGAGTGCAAGGCGGTGCTGCGCGTGCGCAACGAGATGGGCCTGGAGAACCTCTGGGTGATGATCCCGTTCGTGCGCACCCTCGAGGAAGGCCGCAAGGTGGTCGAGGTGCTCGCCGCCAACGGCCTGCGCCAGGGCGAGAACGGCCTGAAGATCATCATGATGTGCGAGGTCCCGTCCAACGCGCTGCTGGCGGACGAGTTCCTCGAGATCTTCGACGGCTTCTCGATCGGCTCCAACGACCTGACCCAGCTGACCCTGGGGCTGGACCGCGACTCTTCGATCGTCGCCCACCTGTTCGACGAGCGGAACCCGGCGGTCAAGAAGCTGCTGTCGATGGCGATCAAGGCTGCCCGCGCCAAGGGCAAGTACGTGGGCATCTGCGGCCAGGGCCCGTCGGACCATCCGGACCTGGCGGAGTGGCTCATGCAGGAAGGCATCGAGTCGGTGTCGCTGAACCCGGACACCGTGGTCGACACCTGGCTGCGCCTGGCCAAGCTCAAGGCCAGCTGAGGCCCGCAGCAGTCGCTGCGAACACGAAGGCCCGCCGCAAGGCGGGCCTTTCGTTTTGCCAGAACGGCGCCGAGGCTACTGCGTACGCTGGCATCCGGCGCGTCGCCGCACGCCGCGCCGGGAATGAACCAAGGCGCTGGCGGAGTCTGGCGCGTCGCCACGCGTAAGCCACATCACCGCATCGCATGCCGACCTGCGGGAAAAGATGTTGGGGCCCGGTGGTCTTCCGGTGGTCAGCTCCGGACGGAGCCGCGGCAGCGCAGGGGTATCCCGCATCGCGCGGTTCCGCCGTCCATGGCTCCAACGCGCGACCGCAGCCCATCCATGACCTGCTTGCGGGATACCCCCGCGCTACCGCGTCTTCGGGTACGTTCCGGTCGTGGCTTCGTTCGTGTTCCCCCTCTCCGGGGGGAGAGGGCTAGACGCGTTTCTTGTAGAGCGGGGCTTGCCCCGCTGCTTTTCGCCGGCGCAGGGACATCGGGCGTGGGAGCCGGGCAAGCCCGGCTCTACAGGGTGCAGGCCTCTCCCGGACAGAGGGGCTTGGGCGCGCATTCGTAGCCCGGGTAAGCGAAGCGCCCCGGGGCACGGGAACGATGTGGACATCCGGCCCAGGCGTGGCGGGCCGCGCGTCCCGGACGCGGCTTCGGCTCCAGCTGCGGACGCGAGATCAGTCCAGCGCCAGCCGCGCCATGTGGCGGCGGTAGTGGCGCAGCTCCTCGATCGAGTCGTGCACGTCGCTCAGCGCGGTGTGCGAGGACTGCTTGTGCACGCCGGCCAGCACGTCCGGGGCCCAGCGCCGGGCCAGTTCCTTGAGGGTGCTGACGTCGAGGTTGCGGTAGTGGAAGTACTGCTCCAGGCGCGGCATCAGGCGGTGCAGGAAGCGGCGGTCCTGGCAGATCGAGTTGCCGCACATCGGCGAGGCCTTGGCCGGTACCCACTGGTTGAGGAAGGCGACGGTGCGCGCTTCGGCCTGGGCGATGGTCACGTCGCTGTCGAGCACACGCTGCCACAGGCCGGACTTGCGGTGCTGGTTGCGGTTCCATTCGTCCATCGCTTCGAGCGTGGCCAGCGGATGGGCGATGGCCAGCTCGGGGCCTTCGGCCAGGACCTGCAGCTGCGAGTCGGTGACCACGGTGGCGATCTCCAGGATGGAGTCGTTGTCCGTGTCCAGCCCGGTCATCTCCAGGTCGATCCAGATCAGGCGGTCCTGCCCTTGGGCGATGGCCATGCGTGCGCGTTCCCTTTGTGCCGCCCCGCGCGGGGTGCGGTTTCCAGTGCAAGTGTGTCCCGGCGCCGGCGCTTCGCTGCCCCTGCGCGGGCTGGCATGATAGCGCAGTCATCCGCACGCGCCGCCCGATGGAAACCTCCGCCGACATCCATGCCGTGCTCGCCGCGATGCTGGCGCCGGCGTTCTTCCTCACCGCCACCGCTTCGCTGCTGCTGTCGGCCAACAACCGCCTGGCGCGGATCATCGACCGGACGCGCACGCTGCTGCGCGAGCTCACCGCGATCGAGGACAGGCAGGAGCGCGACCTCTACGAGAAGCGCATCGCCCTGCAGCGCCGGCGCAGCCTGACCATCCTGCGGGCGGGCCAGCTGCTGTACGGGGCGATCAGCTGCTTCGTGGGCACGAGCCTGGCGGTGTCGATCGACACCTTCACCGGCCACCAGCTGGGCACGGCGCCGATCTGGCTGGCCTCGATCGGGGTGCTGTCGATGTTCGCGGCCAGCCTGCTGCTGGCCCGCGAGTCGACCCTGGCGGTCACCGCGATCAACGAGGAAATGGACCACCGCCCTTCCCGCCCGGGGTGATTACTCCCCTCTCCCGCCGGGAGAGGGGCCGTTCGTGCTCTTCGCGCGGCGCGCGCAGCCGGGCGTCCGGCGAGTAGCGGGCAAGCGGAGCGGCCCCCGGGTACGGGATGTCGCGGGCGGCCGACATGGGCTGCGGACAGGGTCCCCGGATGCGACCTTCGGCCTTGTCCGGGCTACAGCGGCGGCTTGCCGCGCTTGGCGCGGAAGTAGTTGGTCAGCCTGCGCCCGGCCTCCTCGCCCAGTACCCCGCCCTGCACCGCCACGCGATGGTTGTGGCGGGGATCGGCCGGCAGGTCGAACACGCTGCCGCAGGCGCCGGTCTTGGGGTCGCTCGCACCGTAGACCACGCGGGCGACCCGCGCGTGGACCATGGCCATGGCGCACATCGCGCACGGTTCGAGGGTCACGTACAGGGTGCAGCCCACCAGGCGGTGGTTGCCCAGGCGGGCGCCGGCCTGGCGCATGGCCACGATCTCGGCATGCGCGCTGGGGTCGTGGTCGGTGATGTTGCGGTTCCAGCCTTCGCCGATGACCTCGCCTTCGGGCGAGACCAGCACCGCGCCGACCGGGATTTCGTCGTCTTCCTTCTCGGCGCGTTCGGCCAGGGCCAGGGCGTGGCGCATGAAGCGCTCGTCCGCGACCGGGTCCACCGCCACCGCGGTCGACGCCTCGCGCGCGTCCAGCAGCTTCCAGAACACGCGGGTGGCGCCGAGGCCGCCCAGCGGCTTGTAGGCGTACTCGGGGATGTCGCCGGCGACGTGGTAGCCCAGGCGCCGGTAGAAGCCGGTGGCGCCCTCGACCAGCGACGCATCCAGAGTGATCAGGCGGCGGCCATGGTCGCGCGCCAGCCGTTCCAGCCCGGCCACCAGCTGCGCGCCGATGCCCGATCCGCGCAGCGAACGGACAGTCATCACCTTGGTCAGTTCGGCGCGGTGCGGCTGGCTGGGCGCGGTGACCAGCGCCAGGGAGCCGGTGCCGACCAGCCTGTCACCCTGCCAGGCGCAGAGGATGAAGCGCTCGCCACGCGCGGCCGCCTGCAGGCACGCGTCCCAGAAGGCGCGTGCGTCATCCAGGGACAGCGGATGCATGAAGCCCACCGAACCATTGCCGGCCACGGTCTCGACCAGCAGGTGCGCCAGTGCGTCGCGGTCGGCCCCTTCGGCGGGGACGATACGGAGGGAGGAAACTTCGACGTTCATTACCAGCGCTGGTGGACGTGCGGCCTGATGTCCTGTGCGTAGATGCGTGCCACCGCGTCCATCGTCTCCGGCGGCAGCGGCGGCAGGTCGGCCGCGGCGATGTTGGCCCGGGCCTGCTGCGGGTTGCGTGCGCCGGGGATCACCACGGTCACCGCCTCGTCCATCAGGATCCAGCGCAGCGCGAGCTGGGCCAGCGTGGCGCCTTCGGGCACCAGCGGGCGCAGCTTCTCCACCGCGGCCAGGCCGACCTCGTAGGGCACGCCGGCGAAGGTTTCGCCCACGTCGAAGGCTTGGCCGTGGCGGTTGAACTGGCGGTGATCGTCGGCCTCGAAACGGGTGTCGGGGCGGAACTTGCCGCTGAGCAGGCCGCTGGCCAGCGGCACGCGCACGACCACCGCCACGTTGCGCCGCTGCGCCTCGCGGAAGAACAGTTCCGCCGGACGGTGGCGGAACATGTTGTAGATGACCTGGACGCTCACCACGCCCGGGTATTCGATGGCCTTCAGGCCTTCCTCGACGCGCTCGACGCTGACGCCGTAGTGGGCGATCTTGCCGCGCTCGACCAGCCGCTCCATCCGTTCGAACACTTCCGGGTGGTAGTAGGCGTCGGTCGGCGGGCAATGCAGCTGGACCAGGTCCAGGCGATCGACGTCGAGATTGGCCAGGCTGCGGTCGATCCAGGCCTCGAGGTTCTCCGCGCTGTAGCCTTCCACGGTCTGCTTCGGCAGGCGCCTTCCGGCCTTGGTGGCCACGAACGGACGCGGGCCGCCCCGCTCGCGCAGCACGCGCGCGATCAGGCGCTCGGAATGGCCGTCGCCGTAGACGTCCGCGGTGTCGATGAAATCCAGGCCCGCGTCGAGCGCGGCATGCAACGCGGCGACCGACTCGGTGTCGTCGATCTTGCCCCAGGCCGCGCCGATGGCCCAGGCCCCGAAACCGATCTCGCCCACCTGGCGACCGGTACGGCCAAATGTCCTGGTTCGCATGCTCGCTCCTGGCGCGATGGTCGAAGGGATCCGCGACGCCGCAGGCCTTCGCGGGTTGCCATTATCAACCATCGGGCTCCAGGACGCGCCGCGCGCGCCGCCCCCTGCCCTGGGGCCGCCAGGGCCAGGCCTGGCGGCCGGCTCAGTCCGCCGGCTCTAGCATCAGGCCGTAGGGACGGGTGGCGGTGCGCTGCCTGTAGAACACCCGGTCGCGGTCGTGCGGCAGGCGGGCCACCGGCTGCCGCGCCGCATCGGCGAGCACCAGCGAGCCGTCGCGCGGATCGACGAACCAGGCGTACATCTCGCCCTCCAGCTCCAGTTCCGCCACGCAGTCGGGGCGATATCCAGGGTATACCCGCCCAGGACCGGGGCGTCGAACAGGGTCAGGGGGCAGACCACGCCGCCTTCGGTGTCCTCCCACAGGACCCAGGCGCCGGCCATCGCGGTCGCGTAGGGCTCGGGCGCGTCGGCGATGCCATCATCCGTCGGGTCCTCCGTGGAGGCCGTGGCCGCTGGCGGCGAGGCGCTCGTGGCAGCGTGTGGTATCGCGGATGGGCCGGCAGCAGGGACAGTTCCTTCCCGGCCCGCCTGCTCGCAGCCATGCAGGAGCAGCGCGACCAGCAGCGCCGCGCCCAGTCGCAGTGCATGGCGCGCAGCCCGATGCGCGGCCATCAGGGCACCGCCACCGTGGCCGAGTACGCGGGGAACGCCGCCGGATCTTCGACGCGGGTGTCCTCCGGGCCGATCAGGGTGCGGCCGGCTGGCACCAGGCCGAAGCGCAGCGTGGCCGTGCCCGCACCGTCGGCCTCGTAGTGGAAGATCGCCAGATCGGTGCCGTCCGGGCCGGCGCCGGGCAGCAGGTCCAGGCCGTGGAACACGAAAGGCGCGGAGTCGGCGTCGTCGGTGCCGGCCACCCACAGCCGGTTGTCGCGCGAGCGGTACGGCAGGCGCACGGTGAGCGTGTGCCCTTCCAGCTGGTGGCTGCCCACTGGCAGCGCATCCTGCGCCTGTCCCGCGGGTCCCTGTTCCCGAGTCTGCGGCTTGTTCCCGGGCTGGCCGGAACAGGCCACCAGCGCGGCCACCACCGCTACGAGCCAGATCCTTCCAAGGCGTCCGGACATCGATCCCCCCGCGCTTCCTCCGCGAGCCTTCAATCCTGCGGCAGAGCCAGGCGGCTGTCTTGAACGAAGCGGACATCGGCGGCGCCCGGTGGCCCCCTGCCGGGGGCAGACCGGGCGCACGACGCACTAGGGCCCGCCCGGCTTCACCACCAGCCGCAACACCGGCGTGGGCGTGGGCTGGGGTGCCGAGGCGGGTTTCGCCTCCACCCCGGCCTTGGCCGCCTCCACCCGCCGCCGGCGCTCTTCCGCCGCATTGACCGCCGCCTGCAGGCGCGGCGTGAACTCCTGGGCGAGCATGCCGCTGATCACCACGTCGCCGGACTCCGGATGCTGCTGGCGCAGTTCGCGGGCGCGCCCGACCGTCTGCGCGCACAGCTTGCCCACCTCGTCCACGCAGGTCGAATCCACGCAGCGGCCGCTCCACACACCGCGCAGCGTCTCCGCCCAGCGCTCGCCGTCGCGGTTGCGCCGCGACTCCTCGACGATGGCCTCACCCTTGCTGCGCGCCGCCTGCCACACCGCGGTCACATCGTGCACCGACTCCGCGTTCTCCATCTTCTTCGTCTTCGCCAGCGTCGCCTGGGTCAGCTCGGCGATCGCCTTGCGGCAGGTGTCGTCCAGGCATTTTCCGGCGAGGTTGGACTCGAACAGCTTGGCGTAACCCACCTGCTCGGATTCGAACTGCGACTGCGCACCGGCCGGCGTGTAGCGGTAACGACGCTCGCAGATCGTCTGTTCGTGGCAGCCGAAGCTCGCGCCGCCCGGCGGCAGCTCGATCGTCAGTTCGGGGAAGGTGACGGTCCAGTCCCAGTGCCCGCCCCACACCGCCAGGTCGACGAACACGCGCGCGGTCAGCCCCGGGGCGATGAAGAAGCTGGCGCCGTACACCGGCTCCTTCACCGCGAACGAGGCCGCCTTGCTGTCCGGACTGATCCTCAGCGCGATGGGCTGGCCGTGGACGACGGCATGGCGGCGGTTATTGTCGTAGAGGTCTTCCAGCACCAGGCCCAGCTGCTTGCCGCGCAAGCCGATCTCCACCGCCGGGAACACCTGCCCGCCGACCACGCCGAAGTTGCCGTGGCCGCCGATCAGGTCGAAATCGTCGAAGGTGTGGACGAACGACAGGTCCTTGCCGCCCGGCGTCGGCGACGTGAACTGCCCGCCCGCGAAGGGCTTCGGCAGCGCCGCGGTGAAGTCCTTGTCCAGTCCGATGCTGAAGCGGTGGGTGCCCACGCCGGGCAGCCGCGCGCCAATGCCGGCGTTGGCGTGGACTTCGGCGACCAGCTCCTTGCCGTCGAACAGCTTCGAGGCGGGCATGCCGGCGGCGGCGTATTCCTGCTTGCTGGCGTTGACCGGCTCCAGCACCGGCTTCAGTTCGTCCTTGCCCGGCGTGCCCGGCGTATAGGTGTAGGTGCCGGCAAAGGCGATGGGGAAGCGCCGTCCCATGCCGTAGCCGAAGCCGGCGAACAGCTCGACGTAGTAGGTCTCGCGACAGCCGACGAAGCACCAGTCGATGCTGGTCTCCATGCGCTGCTTCCACTGGTAGTCCTGGGCGAGGGTGAAGCCGGTGACGAAGACAAAGCGCTCCAGCTCGAAGCTGCGCGGCGCACCGCTCGCCTCCTGCATGCCCGGTGCCGGCTGCTTCGAACCGGAACCGGTCGCGCGGGTCGCGGGGACGTTGGCCAGCTCCTCCACGCACACTTCGGCCTGGTTGGCCAGTTCGGCGGCGAGCTGTTCGTCGGGCAGGCTGCGCAGCCGGGCCAGCTCGACTTCGTCCGTGCGTCCGCGCAGGCCGGCGACCTTGCCCTGCCCGCTGCGCAGCGCGGCGATGCCGGCGTCGATCTGGCCGCGGATCTTCTCCTGTTCGCGGGCGCGGTTGGCCAGCGCTTCGGCCCGCCGCTTCGGGTCGGCGATGTAACGCGGATTGCCGCGCTGCGCGAACGCTGCCGCCGGATCCGCGCCCAGCCGTTCGAAACAGGCGATGCCGGCCTTGGCCAGCTGGGCGCGGCCGTTGCCGCTGCAAGCGCCGGGCTTGAGCCGGTAGCCGAGCGCGCTGCGCACCACCACCCCGCCCTGCTTCACCTCCACCGCCTCCAGCGCGTCCTCGCGCACCTCGACCAGCGCCGGCATCCGCCGCAGATGTCCGGCGAGGCTCGCCAGCGAGCGCGGGTTGTCGAGGATCGGGCGGAAGTCCACCTTCGAGGCGCCGATCTTCACCGTCGGGGTGGTCTTCAGGCTTGCGGCCTGGATGCGACGCACCTCGCCCAGCGTCGCCAGCGCCTCGCCGTAGTCCTGCGCACGCACCAGTGCCTGCGTGGCCGGGACCTGGGGCCGGATCTCGGCCGGCGTGCGCAGGGGCGCGAGCGGCACGTCCTGCGCGGTGGCGGGCATGGCCAGGAGCAGCAGGAACAGGCAGGCGGATACCTGGAGCAGGCGCGGCATGGGCACGGGTCCTCGCGGAAGCTGGAAGGCAGGCGTGCCAGCCCGTCGCGGGGCCGTCCCCGCCGGAGCGGACCGGCGGGCGCAGAGGATCGTCGCGGCCCGGGCCGCTGTATTGAACGAAACGGACCTGCCGGCTCAGCTCAGCAGCGACAGCGGCCGGGAGGCGCCGGCCTGGCGGCGCCCGGCCAGGGTGTAGGCAGCGACGTTCTGGCGCTGGCGCATGAACGCCACCGGCATCCAGCCGACGAAGCGGCGGAAGTCACGGGTCAGGTGCGCCTGGTCGGCGAACAGGCCCAGCGCCTGCTCCATCGCCGTCGCGCCGCGGCTGGCCATGCTGGCCGCGACGCGCAGGGCGCGGTACTTCATCGCCAGGGTCTTGGACGAGGCGCCGTAGTGCTCCAGGGTCAGCCGGCGCAGGTGGCGGCTGCCGACGTCCAGCGACGCAGCCAGCGTATCCAGCGACAGGTCCGGCGAGAACTCCAGCCAGTGGTCGGTCGCCGCCAATGGGTGCGCGGCGGCGCCCGGGCGCATGCGCAGCATGAGGAAACGCTCGAGGGTGCGGATGCGGGTGGCCTGATCGCGGTCGGCGGCCAGCATGTCGCACAGCCGCTCCACCGCCTGCTCTCCCCACAGCCCGGCGCCATCGAAGAGCTGGTCGGCGAAGTCCTGTGCCGGCGCGCCCAGCAGCGCGTTCCAGCCCGCGGGCAGCAGGCCAAGGCACAGCATCTCCAGGCCCGGCTCCAGTTCGATGCGGTACGCCTCGCTGGTCGGCCCGACCAGGGCGACACGCGGCGCGGGTCGCGCGGGCGCGTCGCCGAAGCCGTAGCGGCTGTGGCCGGCCAGGCGCACATGCAGGTTCGGCAGCATCGCCAGCAGCACTTCGGTCGCAGGTGCCTGCACCTCGGCCACGAAGGCGTGCACGGTCACCAACGACCGCAACGGCGCCGACGGCAACTGGTAATCCAGGCGCATGCCGATTCCCCTTCATGCCGCGCTGGCGACTGCCGTGCGCGGTTCCGACCCGTGGCACGCACGGCTGCGCGTGCCTGGGGCGAGTCTATCGGATCGTCGGATGCCCGGCAGTGGCCGGACGGCACTTCCGCACCGGCCAGCACGATCTCATGCCGGAGACGCGGTGCGGGCCCTGCCGCACGCCTCACGCGCCAGCCGCCAGCCGGCGGCGGAGGTGCGGGTCAGTCCCGCGGCTCAGGGGGCCGACCGTCGCGCGTCGCGCCGCGGGCCGCCTTGGCCTGCCTGTCCTTGTCGTAGTGCCACTTGATGGCGAAGAACATGCCCACGCCGAGCACGCCGAGCTTGAACACGATGAAGACGATCGGGAACCAGTCGACTGACGCCACGGCGATCACTCCCACTCGATCGTCGCCGGCGGCTTGCCGGAGATGTCGTAGACCACGCGGGACACGCCGCGCAGCTCGTTGATGATCCGGTTGGAGACCTTGCCGAGGAAGTCGTACGGCAGGTGCGCCCAGTGCGCGGTCATGAAGTCGATCGTTTCCACCGCGCGCAGCGCGATCACCCACTCGTAGGCGCGCGCGTCGCCGACCACGCCCACCGACTTCACCGGCAGGAATACGGCGAAGGCCTGCGAGGTCCTGTCGTACAGGCCGGCCTTGCGCAGCTCGTCGATGAAGATCGCATCGGCGCGGGCCAGCAGCTCGGCGTACTCCGGCTTGACCTCGCCGAGGATGCGCACGCCCAGGCCCGGGCCCGGGAACGGGTGGCGGTAGACCATTTCGCGCGGCAGGCCCAGCTCCACGCCCAGGCGTCGCACCTCGTCCTTGAACAGCTCGCGCAGCGGTTCGACCAGGCCCAGCTTCATGTGCTCGGGCAGGCCGCCGACGTTGTGGTGGCTCTTGATGACGTGGGCCTTGCCGGTCTTGCTGCCGGCCGACTCGATGACGTCCGGGTAGATCGTGCCCTGCGCCAGCCACCTGGCGTTCTTCAGCTTCGAGGACTCTTCCTCGAAGATCTCGACGAACAGGTTGCCGATGATCTTGCGCTTGGCTTCCGGGTCGGCCACGCCCTCCAGCGCCTTGAAGTAGCGCTCGGCGGCATCGACGCGGATCACCTTGACGCCCAGGTGCTCGGCGAAGGTCGCCATCACCTGGTCGCCTTCCTGCCAGCGCAGCAGGCCGGTGTCGACGAACACGCAGGTCAGCTGGTCGCCGATGGCCTTGTGCAGCAGGGCCGCGACCACCGAGGAATCCACGCCGCCGGACAGCCCCAGGATCACCTCGTCGGAACCGACCTGCTCGCGCACGCGGCGGATCTGGTCCTCGATGATGTGCTCGGCGGTCCACAGGGTCTGGCAGCCGCAGATGTCGACCACGAAGCGGCGCAGCAGCGCGGTGCCCTGCTTGGTATGGGTGACCTCGGGGTGGAACTGCACGCCGTACCAGCGGCGGCGGTCGTCGGCGAAGGCCGCGACCGGGATGCGATCGGTCTTCGCGGTGATGGTGAAGCCCGGCGGCGCGACCGAGACGTGGTCGCCATGGCTCATCCACACGTCCAGCCGCGGCGGCGAACCCGGGTGGTCCTTCAGGCCCTCGAACAGGCGGTCGGCCGCGACCAGCGACACTTCCGCGTGGCCGAACTCGCGCTGGTCGGCCGCCTCGGTGGCGCCGCCCAGCTGCACGGCCATGGTCTGCATGCCGTAGCAGATGCCGAGGATCGGCAGCCCGGAATCGAACACTTCCTGCGGCGCGCGCGGCGAGCCGGCCTCGGTGGTCGACTCGGGGCCGCCGGAGAGGATGATGCCCTTGGGCGCGAACGCGGCGATCTCGGCCGGGTCGTGGTCCCAGGCCCAGATCTCGCAGTAGACGCCGAGTTCGCGGATGCGGCGGGCGATCAGCTGGGTGTACTGCGCGCCGAAGTCGAGGATGAGGATCTTGTCGCTGTGGATGTCGGTCATCGGCGGCCGGCGCTCGGCGGTCCTGTCTGGTTGCGTGGTGGTGGCCATCCGTGGCGAGGTGGATGCGGGCTCCGGGGAACCCTGCCCGGCCATCAATGGCCGGGCGTTCGCGGACGCGCGAGGCAGCGCCTCGCGAACGCGTCCGCTCACCCCATCCGGTAGTTCGGCGGTTCCTTGGTGATCTGCACGTCGTGGACGTGGCTCTCGCGCTGGCCGGCGCCGGTGATCACCACGAACTTCGGCCGGGTGCGCATCTCCTCGATGGTCGCGCAGCCAACATAGCCCATGGTGGCGCGCAGGCCGCCGATGAGCTGGTGGATCACGCCCGACAGCGGACCGCGCACCGGGACGCGGCCTTCGATGCCTTCCGGCACCAGCTTGTCGGCGTCGGAGGCATCCTGGAAGTAGCGGTCCTTGGACCCCTTCTCCATCGCGCCCAGCGAGCCCATGCCGCGGTAGCTCTTGTAGCTGCGGCCCTGGAACAGCTCGATCTCGCCCGGCGATTCCTCGGTGCCGGCGAACAGGCCGCCGATCATCACGGTGGAGGCGCCGGCGGCGATGGCCTTGCCGATGTCGCCCGAGTAGCGGATGCCGCCGTCGGCGATCAGCGGGATGCGGTCCTGCAGGGCCTCGGCGACCATGTCGATCGCGGTGATCTGCGGCACGCCGACGCCGGCGACGACGCGGGTGGTGCAGATCGAACCGGGGCCCACGCCGACCTTCACCGCGTCGGCGCCGGCGTCGTACAGCGCCAGCGCGGCTTCGCCGGTGACGATGTTGCCGCCGATCACCTGCACCTGCGGGAAGTTCTTCTTGACCCAGGCGACGCGGTCGACGACCGCCTGCGAGTGGCCATGCGCGGTGTCGACCACGATAACGTCGACGCCGGCGGCGACCAGGGCCTCGACGCGCTGCTCGGTGTCGCCGGCCACGCCGACCGCGGCACCGACCAGCAGGCGCGCCGACGAATCCTTCGACGCGTTCGGGTTGTCGGTCTTCTTCTGGATGTCCTTGACCGTGATCATGCCGCGCAGCGCGTAGTCGTCGTTGACGACCAGCACCTTCTCGATGCGGTGCTTGTGCAGCAGCCGCAGGACTTCCTCGTCCTGGGTGCCTTCCTTCACCGTGACCAGCCTGTCCTTCTTGGTCATGATGTGGCGGACCGGATCGTCCAGCTCGGTCTCGAAGCGCATGTCGCGGCGGGTGACGATGCCGGCCAGCTGGCCGGCTTCGTCGACCACCGGCACGCCGGAGATGTTGCGGGCGCGGGTCAGCGCCAGCACTTCGCGGATGGTGGTGTCGGGCTTGACCGTGATCGGGTCGCGGATCACGCCGGACTCGAACTTCTTGACCTTGGCCACTTCCGCGGCCTGCTGCTCGACGGTCAGGTTCTTGTGCAGGATGCCGATGCCGCCGAGCTGGGCCATGGCCACGGCCAGGCGGGCTTCGGTGACCGTGTCCATCGCCGCCGAGACGATCGGCAGGTTGATGCGCAGGTCGCGGGTGAGACGCGTGCCGAGGTCGACATCCTTCGGCAGCACGGTGGAGTGGGCGGGGACGAGGGAGACGTCGTCGTAGGTCAGCGCTTCGGCCTGGATGCGTAGCATCGGCATACCCGGGTGTGGGGAAGCGCGCCATTATACCCCTGAACGGGATGCCGACGCCTGCCCTGCGGATGGCACCCAGCGTTCCGGATGGCGGGCGCGGAAGTCCGGGGGCGCCGGCACCCGCGGCCATTCGCGACGTCGCGGAAGCGCGTCTGGCGTCGGAAAACGGGCCCGCGGGGCGTGGCGGGATCCTGGACGTCGTCCCAAAGGGGGCTGGCGCAAGCAGGCCATGGTTGGCCTGCGGTCGACTGTCGGAGCCATGGACGGCGGAGCCGGCCGATGCGCCAGAGCTCCTTGAGGCGGCGGCCCCTTCCGAAGCGTGCGCCCGCCCTCGTCGTTGTCCTTGCCGCGACTACCCGGCACCAGGCGCCGGAGGCGGCGCCGGACGGCTGGAAGGAACGGCGGGCGCGATCAGCCCCGCTCCTGCGCCTCGACCGCCTCGATCGTGTTCTGCATCAGCGTGGCCACGGTCATCGGGCCGACCCCGCCAGGGACCGGGGTGATCCAGCTGGCGCGTTCGGCGGCGGCCGCGTAGCCGACGTCGCCGACCAGGCGGCCGTCCTCCAGGCGGTTGATGCCCACGTCGATCACAACCGCGCCCGGCTTGACCCATTCGCCCGGGACGATCCCCGGACGGCCCACGGCCACCACCAGGATGTCGGCGTTGCGCACCGACTGCTCCAGCACCTCGGCCGGGGTGAACTTGTGGCAGCTGGTCACCGTGCAGCCGGCGATCAGCAGTTCCAGGCCCATCGGCCGGCCCACGTGGTTGCTCACGCCCACCACGGTGGCGTTGCGGCCGCGGACCGGGCGGTCGGTATGGGCCAGCAGGGTCATGATCCCGCGCGGGGTGCACGGGCGCAGGCCGAACTGGCGCAGGGCCAGGTGGCCGACGTTGGACGGGTGGAAGCCGTCCACGTCCTTGCGCGGGTCGATCCGCTCGATCAGGCGGCTGGCGTCGGCGATGCCCGGCAGCGGCAGCTGCACCAGGATGCCGTGGATCTTCGGATCGGCGTTGAGCCGGTCGATCAGCGCCAGCAGCTCGGCCTCGCTGGTGCCGGCGGGCAGGTCGTAGTCGAAGGCCTCGATGCCGACCTTCTCCGCGGCGCGGCGCTTGTTGCGCACGTACACCGCCGAGGCCGGGTCGTCGCCCACCAGGACCACGGCCAGGCCCGGGCGGGCGCGGCCGGCGGCGATCCGGGCGTCCACCCGCACCTTGAGTTCGTCGAGCAGGGCGTCGGCGACGCGGCGGCCATCGAGGATGCGGGCAGTCATGGGGATGCTTACGGCTGGTGGGGCGGAATCGGCACATTGTCCCCGATTCGGCAACGGCGAGGTAGGCAGCGATGGATACCGTGCAACTGGAGGCGGCCGCGTTCCGGCGCCTGCTGCGCCACCTCAACCAGGAACGGCCCGACGTGCAGAACATCGACCTGATGATCCTGGCCGGGTTCTGCCGCAACTGCCTGGCCGACTGGTACCGCGAGGCCGCGGTCGAAGCCGGGCTGGACATGGACAAGGAACAGGCCCGCCAGGCCGTCTACGGCATGCCCTTCGCCGAGTGGAAGGCCCGCCACCAGCGCGAGGCCACGCCCGAGCAGCTGGCCGCGTTCGAGGCCGCGCGCCAGCGCCACGGCTGAGCGCGGCGACGCAGGTGGGCGGCCTGCTGGCTGCCCTGCCCCGGCCGCCCGGGAACGTCGCGCTGGACCACGACCACGACGAACCTCCCGATGCGCCCGACTACGGCGAGGCGCTGACGGCGACACGCGTCGACGGTGCCCCCGCACTCAACCGGCAGCGTCGCCCCCTGCGGGCGGCGCCGGGTCCCCGGCCGCCGTGTCCAGCCGCTTCGAGGAACGCCGCGGCGTGGTGAACGGCGTCGGCGTGGCCGGCGGGGTGTTGCCGATGATCAGCGGGCGCCCGGCGCGCACGTCGCCGGCGGCGACCTCCAGGGCGAAGCGCTCGGCATCCAGCCGCCGCACCTCCTCGGTCACCGCCGCCGCCTCCGCAGGCGACACGTCCAGCGCCTCCAGCGCGGCCTGGCCGAAGCGCACCGCCGACTCGAAGGTCTCGCGGATCTGGTAGTCCACGTCCAGCGCGACCAGCTCCAGCGCGTGTTCGCGGTCGAAGGCGCGGACCAGCACCTTGGCCTGCGGGAACAGCCGGCCGCACATCTCCGCGATCTGGGTGGCCGCGGCGCGGTCGTCGACGCAGATCGCGATCAGCCGGGCGTTGCCGGCGCCGGAGGCGCGCATCACGTCGGCGCGGCGGCCGTCGCCGTAATAGACCTTGAAGCCGAACTCGCCGGCCGAGGTGATCATCTCGATGTCGGTGTCGATGATGGTCACGTCCACGTCGCGCGCCAGCAGCGCCTGGCTCATCACCTGGCCGAAGCGGCCGAAGCCGACGATCAGCACGCTGCCGGTCAGGCCTTCGGCGACCTCCACGCCGTCCAGCGAGGGCGGACGGTCGCAATGGGTGGCGCGCCGCACCAGCAGCACCACCAGCGGGGTCAGCGCCATCGACAGCACCACGATGGCGGTCAGGTTCGCGTTCGTCGCGCCGTCGATGACCCCGGCCGCCTGCGCCGCCGAGAACAGCACGAAGGCGAACTCGCCGCCCTGCGCCATCAGCACCGCGCGGTCCAGCGCTTCCGGATGCGGGCTGCGGGTGATCCGCGCCACCACGTAGATGCACGCGGCCTTGCCCAGCATCATCGCCAGCACGCCGGACAGGATCAGCGGCCAGTTGGCCGCGACCACCGCCAGGTCCAGGGCCATGCCCACGCCGAGGAAGAACAGGCCCAGCAGCAGCCCGCGGAACGGCTCGATGTCCGCCTCCAGCTGGTGGCGGAAGGTGGAACCGGACAGCAGCACACCGGCAAGGAAGGCGCCCATCGCCATCGACAGGCCGCCCAGGTCCATCAGCAGGGCCGCACCGAGCACCACCAGCAGCGCCGCCGCGGTCATCACTTCCCGCGCCTTGGCCGCGGCCAGCAGCCGGAACAGCGGGTTGAGCAGCCACACGCCGGCGACCACCAGCCCCGCCAGCGCCGCGATCGCGGTGAGGATCCCCAGGCCGCGGCCGCCACCGTCGATCTGCGGCAGCGGCGACATGAACGCCACCAGCGCCAGCAGCGGCACGATCAGCAGGTCCTCGAACAGCAGGATCGAGACGATCTTCTGCCCGCGCGGCAGGGCGATATCGCCGCGCTCGGAGAGCAGCTGCATCACCACCGCGGTGGAGGTCAGCACGAAACCCGCCGCGCCGATGAACGCACTGCGCAGGTCCAGCCCACCGAGCATCGCCACCCCGGTGAGCACCACGGTGCACAGCCCGATCTGCAACGCGCCCAGCCCGAAGATCTGCCGGCGCAGGCTCCACAGGTACTGGGGCCTCATCTCCAGGCCGACCACGAACAGGAACATCACCACGCCCAGTTCGGCCACGTGCAGGATCGCCTGCGGGTCGCCGAACCAGTTGAAGCCGAACGGGCCGATCAGCAGGCCCGCGCACAGGTAGCCCAGCACCGAGCCGAGGCCGAGCCGGCGGAAGATCGGGACCATGACGACCGCCGCGCCCAGCAGCGCGACGACATGGAGCAGCTCGCTCCCGGTGGGGCCTTCAGCCGCCATGCACTCCTCCTGCAGGCCGGCCCTGGGCCGGCGATGTCACTGGGATGGCGCCGCGCGGGCCGCCTCAGATGCCGGTGCCGCAGAACCGGGCGTAGTCGATGTAACCGGGGAACGGACGGCCGGGGGCGCAGACCGGGCAGTCCGGATCCGGCGCCAGCTTAACCTCGCGGAAGCGCATGGCCAGCGCATCGAACTGCAGCAGGCGTCCGGCCAGCGGCTCGCCCAGGCCCAGCAGCAGCTTGATCGCCTCGGTCGCCTGCAGCAGGCCGACGATGCCCGGCAGCACCCCGAACACCCCCGCCTCGGCGCAGTTGGGCGCGAATTCCGGCGGCGGCGGTTCCGGGAACAGGCAGCGGTAGCACGGGCACTGCCCGCGCGCGCGGCCGGCATCGAACACGCTGGCCTGGCCGACGAAGCGCTGCACCGCCCCGTATACCAGCGGCTTGCCCAGCTTCACGCAGGCGTCGTTGAGCAGGTAGCGCAGCGGGAAGTTGTCGGAGCCGTCGAGCACCACGTCCACGCCTTCGAGCAGCGCCTCGACGTTGGCCGAGGTCACCCGCTCCCGGATCGCCTCGACCCGCACGCGCGGGTTGAGCGCGGACAGGCGCTGCCGCGCCGATTCCACCTTCGGCACGCCGATGGTGTCCTCGACGTGCAGGATCTGCCGCTGCAGGTTGCTGCGGTCGACCACGTCGTCGTCCACCAGGCGCAGGCGGCCGATGCCGGCGGCAGCCAGGTAGAACGCCGCCGGCGACCCGAGCCCGCCGGCGCCGACCACCAGCACGCGCGAGTTCTCCAGGCGGCGCTGGCCGTCCACGCCGACCTCGGGCAGGCGCAGGTGGCGCGAATAGCGCTCGAGGAAATCGGCCTCGTCCGGTTCCAGCTGCGGCCGCACCAGCGGCAGGCCATCGGCGGCCCAGCGCGTGGTGCCGCCCTCGACCGAGGCGATGTTGCGGTAGCCGGCCGCGTGCAGGACCTCGGCCGTGGCCAGCGAGCGTTTGCCGAGCTGGCAGATCAGCAGCACCTCGGCCTCCCGGTCCGGCAGGTGCCGGCCCGGATCGGCCTCCAGCTCGGCGCGCGCGATCGCCAGCGCGCCCTCGGCCTGGCCGGAAGCGCGTTCGTGCGGCTCGCGGATATCGATCAGCAGCGCGCCCTGGCGCTGGCGTTCCCGCGCCTGCTGCGGCGTTGTCTGGGGGATGGACATGGACCCGATTATGGGTGGGCGGTTCCGGCGGGGAAACCCGCCGGCGCGATTCGCTGTGTTTTGGGTACGGAGCCGCCGCACCCGTTCCCCGGATGCGCTTCGCTTATCCGGGCTACACGCTGCACCGGTAGAGTCGGGCTTGCCCGACTCCCACGTATCCGGAGGTGACGTCTGGCAAGAGCAGCGGGGCAAGCCCCGCTCTACACGACAGGCCTCACCGGCCCGATCGAAGCGCCGGAAGAGGTGGTGCGGCAAACGCATCGACGGAACGGAGACGGCTGTTGTCACCCTCCCCCTGCCCCTCTCCCGGAGATGGCGAGGGAGAACAAAGAACGAAGCCACGAGCCAAACGCACCCGAAGACGCGGTAGCGCGGGGGTACGCCGCAAGCGGCACATGGATGTGCCGCGCTCGCGCGTTCGAGCAGGACGCGGAACCGCGCGATGCGGCATACCCCGCGCTGCCGCGGCTCCGTCCGACGCCGGCACGTCCCACGCTGTTGCTGTTGCTGTCGCCTTTGCTGCCGGGGGCGCAATGCAGCGGGGCAAGCCCCGCTCTACAGGGGGTCGCCGCGGAGGGTTAGAGGGGCAGGACCTCGACCAGGTCGCCGGTCGCGTAGTCGCGGGCGCCCTCTTCCAGCACGATCAGCACGTCGCTGTCGGCGGCGCCGCGCAGGCGGTGGGAACCGTCGGCCGGATTCGGGTGGACCTGCAGCACCGCGTCGTCGGCGGACTGGCCCAGACGGCCGCGCAGGAACTCCGCCCGCTCGTGCGCCTTGCGCCATGGCGCCGCCAGCCGCGCCCGCCAGCGCGGCCGCGGCTCGCCGCGGCCCTGCAGCGCATCCAGCAGCACCCGCCCGAACACCGCGAACGTCACCAGCGTCGACACCGGATTGCCCGGCAGCGCCAATACCAGCGCCCGCTCCGCCTCGCCGAACAGCAGCGGCATCCCCGGACGCATCCGCACCTTCCAGAAATGGATCCGCCCGCGCGACTGCAGCCAGCGCGACAGATGGTCCTTCTCGCCCGCCGAGACCCCGCCGCAGGTCAGCACCACGTCGAAGCTGTCCACCGCATCGCCCAGCGCCGCCTCGATCCGCGCCGGATCGTCCGGCAGCGTCGGCCACGCCACCGGCTCCAGCCCGAGCGCGCGCAGCTGCGCCATCAGCAGGTCGCGGTTGCTGTTGTAGACCTGGCCCGGCCGCAGCGGCATGCCCGGCTCGACCAGCTCGTCGCCGCTGGCGAACACCGCCACCGTCGGCCGCGCCACCACCGGCAGGCGGTCGATGCCCAGCGACGCGGCCAGGCCGATCCGCGCCGGCGTCAGCACCTGCCCGGCCTGCAGCACCTCGTCGCCCTCGGCCACGTCCTCCGCGCGCAGGCGCACGTGCGCGCCGCGCTCGAGGCCTGCCGGCGCGACCACCCGATCGCCCTCGACCGTGGCGTTCTCCTTGATCAGCACCGTGTCCGCGCCCTGCGGCAGCGGCGCGCCGGTGGTGATGCGCACGCATTCGCCCGGGCCCACCACCAGGCCGGCATCGGCTCCCGCGAACTGCTCGCCCACCAGGCGCAGCGTGGTCGGCGCACTGGCCGAGAGGTCCGCGTGGCGCAGCGCGAAGCCATCCATCGCGCTGTTGTCGAAGGCCGGCAGCGGCGACGGCGCGATCACCCCGGACGCCAGCACGCGGCCGTCAGCGCGGCCGGTGGCGACCGGCTCCACCGGCAGGCGACGCGCACCGGCGACCGTGCGCACGATCTCCAGCGCCTCGACCAGGCCGATCCGGGTCGGGAATGCTTCGGTACTCATCGGCGGCTCCGTTGCAGGCCGCTCACGGCAGCGCGATGCGCGCCGCGGCGAGGTCCTGCGGGGTGTTGAGGTTGCCGAAGCGTACGCCGGCGAAGCGCACGCATGGCAGTTGCAGGCGTTCCTGCAACCGGCGCGGAGCCAGTTCGCCGGCGGCAATCGCCCCGGTGAGCGCGGAACGCAGCGGTGCCGCGCGGTACAGCGCAACCAGCGGCTGCAGCCCGTCTCCATCCTCGGCCACCGCCCCGGCATCGGACGCGCCGCTGGCCAGCGTGCGCACCAGGCAGTCGTTCACGTCGAACAGGTCCACCGGCAGGGTCAGCAGCCACGGCGTCGTGCACGCGTCGGCCAGCACCTCGATCCCCGCCAGCGGCCCGCTGCCGGCCGGGAGGCGGTCGGGCACGGCCTGCAGGCCGGCTTCGGCATAGCGCTGCAGGTCGCGGTTGGCGCTGACCAGCACCGGGCCGGTCTCGCCAGGAAAGCGGTGGGCGAAGCGCAATACCTGCGGGATGCCGTCGCGCTGCAGCCAGGCCTTGTCGACGCCGCCGAGGCGGCTGCCGAGGCCGCCGGCCAGCAGGCCCAGGGTCAGCGCATCGGCGGCGAACACCGCCGCCACCTCACTTGCGCTTGACGTGGCGCATGAGCCGGCGCTTGCGCGCGACTTGGCGGTCGGTCAGCTCGTTCTTCTTCCCTTCGTACGGATTGGCGCCTTCGCGGAACAGCATGCGCACCGGCGTGCCGACCAGCTTGAAGCGCTTGCGGAAGAAGTTCTCCAGGTAGCGCTTGTACGCCTCCGGCAGCTCCTTCAGGCGCGTGCCGTGGACCACGAAGGTCGGCGGGTTCTCGCCGCCCGGGTGCACATAGCGCAGCTTGGCGACGTGGCCGCGCACGCTCGGCGGCGGATTGGTCTCGTACGCGATCTCCAGCGCCTTGTTCACCTCGCTGGTGCTGAAGGTGCGGATCGCCGAGGCATGGGCGCGGTGGATCGCGCGGAACAGCTCGCGCAGGCCGGAACCGTGCCTGGCCGAGATGCGCACCGATTCGGCCCAGGGCACGAACGAGAGCTTCCGCGACAGCAGCGCCTCGGCCTGCTCGCGCTGGTAGGTGGTCAGGCCGTCCCACTTGTTGACCGCGATCACCAGCGCACGGCCGGCGTCGAGCACCGCGCCGAGCACGGTGGCGTCCTGGTCGGTCACGCCCTCGGTGGCGTCGAGCATCAGCACCGCGACCTGGCAGCGCTCGATGGCCTGCATGGTCTTGACCACGCTGAACTTCTCGACCGCCTCCTCGACCTTGCCGCGGCGGCGGATGCCGGCGGTGTCGACCAGCCGGTAGAGCTTGCCGTCGCGCTCCAGGTCCGCCGCGATCGAGTCGCGGGTCGTCCCAGGGACCTCGGAAGCGATCATCCGCTCCTCGCCCAGCAGGCGGTTCACCAGGGTCGACTTGCCCACGTTGGGGCGGCCGACGAAGGCGATGCGCAGGCGGTCGGGATCGTTGTCCAGCTCCTCGCCGCTGCCCTCTTCCGGCAGGCGCCCGAGGACCTCGGCGTGCAGGTCGTCCAGGCCCTGGCGGTGGGCGGCGGACACGGCCAGCATGTCGGCGAAGCCGTAGCGCGCGAACTCGCCGCGCACGGCTTCCTCGAAGGTGCCGTCGATCTTGTTGATGACCAGCAGCGTCGGCCGCGCCAGCTTGCGCAGCCAGGCCAGGATCTCGTCGTCCAGCGCCGAGGTGCCTTCGCGGCCGTCGACCACGAACAGGATCAGGTCGGCCTCGGCCGCCGCGGCGCGGGCCTGCCGTGCGGTGGCGCCGGCCAGGCCTTCCTCCTCGCCGGCGATGCCGCCAGTATCGACCAGCAGGAACGGCCGGTCGGGGTCGAGCCGGCACACGCCGTAATGGCGGTCGCGGGTGACCCCGGGTTCGTCGTGGACCAGCGCGTCGCGGCTGCGGGTCAGCGCATTGAAAAGGGTCGACTTGCCGACATTCGGCCGTCCGACCAGGGCAACCAGCGGCAACATGGCGCGATCCCTGCCTGCATCCGTCCGTCAGTCCAGACGGAAAGCGGTCAGGCCGCCTTCGACGTTCTGCACCACGAGGATTCCATCGGCCACCTGCGGCTGGCCTTTCACCGCCTTGCCGCCGACGCGCTCGCGCGCGACGAACTGGCCGTCGGCCAGGCTCAGCCAGTGCACGTAGCCGTCGTAGTCGGCGACCACGGCGTAATCGCCATGCACCACCGGCCCGGTCAGCGAGCGGCGCGCCAGCGCCGGCTGCGACCACAGCGCCGCGCCGCTGTACTTGTCGAGCATGTACACGGTGCCCGCCGGGCTGGACAACAGCAGGCCGGACGGCGCGGCGGCCATGCCGCCGATGCCGCCGTGCTCGCTCTGCCACATCGGCCGGCCGCTGGGGCCGTCGATGGCGATGGTGCGGTTCTTGAAGCTGCTGGCGAACAGCTGGGTGCCGTCGATCAGCGGCGCGCTGTCCACGTCGGACATGCGCTCCAGCTCGGTGCGGCCCTCGCCGGTGCCGACCATCTGCTCCCACAGCACGCGGCCGTCCTGCAGCGCGATCGCGGTCAGGGTGCCGTCGTCGTTGCCCGAGAACAGCACGCCCGGGCCGTAGGCCAGCGGCGCGTTGCCGCGCACGGTCAGCGGCGGCAGCTCGTGTTCGGAGAACCAGCGGCGCTCGCCGCTCGAAGCGTCGAAGGTCGAGATCCGGCCGTCGTTGCTGCGCACGATGACCAGGCCCTGGACCACCAGCGGGGCCACGATGACCTCGCTGGTCACCTTGGCGCGCCAGCGCTCGCTGCCGTTGGCGGCATCCAGCGCGATGACTTCGCCGCCGAGGCCGCCGACCACGACCAGGCCCTCGCCCACGCCGGGGCCGCCGGCCAGGCGCAGGCCTTCCTTCTTGTCGGCCTTGAAGCGCCACGCTTCCTTGCCGGTATGCAGGTCCAGCGCGGTGACCGTGCCTTCGGCGGCGGCCGCGTACACGCGGCCGTCGGCCAGCGCCGGGGTCTGGCGCGCGCCGATGCGCTGCTCGCCGTCGCCCAGGTTGGCCGACCAGATCTTGCGCGGCTTGATCGTGGCCTGGAAATCGACCAGCTCGGCCGGTTCGGCGGCCTTCTTGGCCTCCGCGTCCTTGCCACGGAACCAGCCCTTCATGGTCGAGCAGCCGGACAGCGCCAGCACCAGCAGGGTGGCGCCGGCGACGGCGCGGATCATGTTCCTGGTCAGCATGTCAGGTCGCCTCCGCCGGCTCGGGCACCTGGCCGCCGGTTTCCTGGAGCTTGAGTTCGATGCGGCGCCGGGCCGGCGAAGCCACGTCGGTGCCGGTCAACGCCTCGGCGTAGGCATCGCGCGCCTCGTCGCGCTTGCCGGAGGCCAGCAGCGCGTCGCCGCGCAGCTCCAGCGCGGCGCTGCCGGTCTCGCCTTCCAGCTGCTTCAACGCCTCGTCCGGCTTGCCGGCGGCGGTGTACAGCTGGGCCAGGCGTTCGTCGACCACGGCCTGCAGGGCCGGATCGGCCTGGATGCCACGCAGCGTGGTGATGGCTTCCTCGATCTTGCCCGCCTCGACCTGGGCCTTGGCCACGCGCAGCGCGGCGAGGGTCGCGTAGGTGCCCCCCTGCCCGGCCAGCAGTGCGCCGGCCTTGCCGGTCTCCCCGGCTTCCAGCTGCTTCATCGCCTCGGCGTAGGACGCGTGCGCCTGCTGCTGCTGTTGCGCCTGGTGGCGGCCCCACCACTGCCAGCCGTAGATCGCGGCGATGCCCAGGACCAGGCCGCCCAGGATGCCCAGTGCGTTGTTGCGGAGCCAGGCGCGAACGCGTTCGCCCTGTTCGTGCTCGTCCAGCAGGTCGTCGATTGCCATGCAGTTCCCTGCCCCGCGCGGTGGCCGGCGGGGGCTTGCGTGTTGCCTTGTGGTGGAGCGCCGGCCGGGCCGGCTTATTCGGCGCCGGTGACGGAACCGTCAGAGGATACCGCAAAGCGGGCGACGTTCGCCCGCCTGTACGGCGCCAGGTCCACGATACTGCCGGATTGCTGAACCCGTACCACCGCGGCATTGCCCAGCACCACGCTGCCCACCGAGGCCGGATCGAGGCGGCGGCTCTCGCCGGCGCGCATCAGGCCCTGCTCCACCACGCGGCCGTCGCGGCCGCTCACCTGCAGCCAGCTTTCGCCGCTGAATTCGAGCTGGATGACGTCGTCGTCCACCGGCGCGGCGGCGGTCCGGCCCACGGCCGGCGCCAGCGAGGCCATGTACGGACCGCTGCTTTCCGGCTGCACCGGCGGCGGTGCCGGCAGGCTGGACTGGGCCGGCGCGTCGGCGACCAGCGGCGGCGGCACCGCGTCCAGCGAAGCGGTCGCCGGCGGCGCTTCGGTGAGGTGCGAACGGGTGGCCAGCCAGACCGGCACGGCGATGGCGATGGTGATCACGCCGTAGACCATGCGCCGGCCCATGTTCTCCACCCAGCGCTGGTAGCGCGGGGTGTGCGCGTGGCTGACCAGCTCCACCGGCACGGCCGGGGCCACGGTGGTCTCCAGGAACGGTTCGATGTCGATGCCCAGCAGCTTCGCGTAGCTGCGCAGCTGGCCGCGCACGAACACCGTGGCGCCGATCACTTCCCAGCGCCCGGCCTCGAGCGCCTCCACCACGTGCAGCGGCATGCGCAGGCGCGACGCCACTTCCGCCAGGCCAAGCCCGGCCGACTCCCGCGCTTCGCGCAGGCGCGCACCACAACCAAGCGCATCACCCAGGATGTTCGCGCTGGAATCGTGCATCACTGTGGATCTTCCCCGGTCTCTGCAGTAGCGGCCTCCGGGAACTCCGCCCTGAGCCGCTGTTGGTACCGACTGGCGGCCGCCCTGTCGCCAAGCCTTTCTTCGATCCTGGCCGCGAGTTGTAACACGGATGCGTCGGCCGGCCCAGCGGCCAGTCTACGTTCCGCGAACGCACGCGCCTCGAAGTAGTTCCCCTGGCCATATTGATACTCGGCCATGCTGGCCAATGCATGGATATTCCGGGGTTCGATTTCCAGAGCGCGACGCAGGTCACGTTCGGCGCGCTCGCGCTGCCCCGTCCGCAGGGCGCAGCTGCCGGCATTGGCCAGGGCCGAGCCCGGGGTGCGGTAGCCCGGCGAGGCCAATGCCCGGTCGAACCAGACCAGCGCCTCGGCCGGGTAGCCATTGGCGCACAGCCAGGCGCCGTAGTTGTTGAGCACGTCGCCCCGCTCCGGGGCCAGCTCGGCGGCGCGGCGGTAATGCTGGCCGGCCACCTCGGCATTGCCCTTGCGGTCGGCGATCGCCCCCAGCAGGGTGTAGGCGTCCACCACCGACGGATCCAGCTTCAGCGCCTTGCGCACCTGCGCCTCGGCCGCGTCGAACTCGCCGCCGGCGAAACGCTGCCCCGCCAGGCCCAGCAGCTCGACCACCTGGACCCGGCGCTTCGTTTCCGGGCCGTCCTGGAGCTTGTAGGTGGGGGCAACCTGCTCGGTGCCCTTGATCTTCGGGGGTTTGACCTTCGCCGGCCTGGCGCACGCTGCTGCCAGCAGCGCGACGGCGATGGCGGCCAGCAGCAGCCGCGGCTCAGGCCGCATGGCCATCCACGTGCCCGGGGTCCTGGCGCTCGAGCTGGCGCCGGAATTCGGCCTGGCGCCGGGTGCGGTCCATGACCTGGCCCTTGAGCTGGCCGCAGGCCGCGTCGATGTCGTCGCCGCGGGTGCGCCGGACCATGGTCAGCACCTGCGAGTCGAGCAGGATCTTCTGGAAGGCGCGGATCGTCGCCTCGTCCGAGCGCTCGTAGCGGGTGCCGGGGAACGGGTTGAACGGGATCAGGTTGACCTTGCCCGAATCGCGCGCCTGCACCGCGTTGTCGAACTGGCGCATCAGCCTGGCCAGCTGGCGGGCGTGCTCGGGCTGGTCGTTGACGCCCTTCATCAGGGTGTACTCGAAGGTCACCGATTCGCGCTTCTTGTTCGCGCGCAGGTAGCGCGCGCAGGACGCCATCAGCTCGGCAATCGGGTACTTCCTGTTGAGCGGGACCAGGGTCTCGCGCAGCGCGTCGTTGGGCGCATGCAGCGAGACGGCCAGCGACACGTCGCTCTCGACCGAGAGCCGGTCGATCATCGGCACCAGGCCGGAGGTCGACAGGGTGACGCGCTTGTTGGCCAGGCCGTAGCCCAGGTCGTCGCGCATGATGCTCATGGCGCGCACGACGTTGTCGAAATTCATCAGCGGCTCGCCCATGCCCATCATCACCACGTTGGTGAGGCGGCGCTGCTGGTGCGGCACGTTGCCCAGGTGGCGCGCCGCGACCCACACCTGGCCGATGATCTCGGCGGTGGTCAGGTTGCGGTTGAAACCCTGGGTGGCGGTCGAACAGAAGGTGCAGTTCAGGCCGCAGCCGACCTGGGAGGATACGCACAGCGTGCCGCGGCCCTTGTCGGGGATGTACACGGTCTCGATGGCGTTCCTGCCATCGACGCCCATCGCCAGCAGCCACTTGTGGGTGCCGTCGGCGGAGGGCTTGTCGAACACGACGTTGGGGACGACGACCTCGGCATGCGCGTGCAGCTTGGCGCGCAGCGCCTTGCCGAGGTCGGTCATCTGGTCGAAGTCGGTGACGTAGCGGTGGTGGATCCACTTCATCACCTGGTGGGCGCGGAACTTCTGTTCGCCGAGGACCTCGACGAAGAAGCGCTCCAGGCCCTCGCGGTCCAGCTCGAGCAGATTCTGGCGGGCAGGCGTGGCCGCGGCGATCGGCTCGCCGGTGGTGGTCACGCTGGGAATCGGCTGCAGTCCGGACACGTGGTTCGACCTTCTACTTCAGTGCGCTCAGCGCGAAACGACTTCGGTGGCGGCGAAGAAGTAGGCCACTTCGATCGCGGCGTTCTCGACCGAGTCCGAACCGTGCGCGGCGTTGGCGTCGATCGATTCGGCGAAGTCGGCGCGGATGGTGCCCGGCGCGGCTTCCTTCGGGTTGGTGGCACCCAGCAGCTCGCGGTGCTTGAGCACGGCGTTCTCGCCTTCCAGCACCTGGATCATCACCGGGCCGGAGATCATGAACTCGACCAGCGCGTTGAAGAACGGGCGCTCGCGGTGCACCGCGTAGAAGCCCTCGGCCTCGCGGCGCGACAGCTGCTTGTACTTGGCGGCCACGATCTTCAGGCCGGCCTTCTCGAAGCGGGAGTAGATTTCGCCGATGACGTTCTTGGCGACGGCATCGGGCTTGATGATCGAAAGGGTGCGCTCCAGCGCCATTGTCTGTGTTCTCTGGTGAAGGACGGGAATTCCGGACCAGGACGGTCCGAGGTTAGCACGAAAAACCCGCGTCAGGACGCGGGCTTAGCTTCAAATGCGTAGCGCAATTCTAACATCGCGGCGGCGACGGATGCAGGCCCTGCGGCCAGCCGTAAATGCTGCATTGCAAAATGACCGGGCCGGGGCGCGGGCCTAGGATAAAACAATCGTTTGATTTACTGGATCCGCCATGGCCCGGGCCGCGCACTTCTCCACCAAGGACCGGATCCTCGGCGCCGCCGAGGAACTGTTCGCCCAGCATGGCTTTGCCGCGACCTCGCTGCGCCAGGTCACCAGCCTGGCGGCGGTGAACATCGCCGCGGTCAACTACCACTTCGGGTCCAAGGAAAACCTGGTCAACGAGGTGTTCCGCCGGCGCATGGACGGGATGACCGCCGCCCGCCTGGAACAGCTGGAAGCCGCCCTGCGCGAGCATCCCGGCGAGCTGGAACCGATCCTCGCCGCCTTCATCGAGCCGGCGCTGGCCCTGGCCCAGGACCGCAACGGCGGTGCCTCCTTCGTCCGGGTGATCGCCCGCGCCTACGCCGAGCACAACGAGAGCCTGCGCAAGTTCCTGTCCGACCACTACGGCCACGTGCTGCGCGAGTTCGGCAAGGCGCTGCACGCCTGCCTGCCGCAGCTGGACAAGGAAACCCTGTACTGGCGTCTGGATTTCCTCGCCGGCGCCCTGACCTATGCCATGTCCGATTTCGGTTTGATCAAGCGCCCGGCCAGCGCCAGCGAGGCCACCCACCGGGCCAGAGCTGCCCGCGAGCTCATCCGTTTTGCCGCCGCCGGGCTCCAGGCTCCGGCAAAGTAATTCATTAACAATCAAAAGGTTGCCAGACATGTCTGAGAAACTGCTTGTACGTCGCGCCGCCGTGCTCGGTGCCGGCGTCATGGGCGCCCAGATCGCCGCCCACCTCACCAATGCCGGGGTCGACACCGTCCTGTTCGACCTGCCCGCCAGGGAGGGCGATCCCAACGGGGTGGTCCTGAAGGCCATCGCCAACCTGGGCAAGCTCAGCCCTGCCCCGCTGGCCAGCCGGAAGCTGGCCGAGGCGATCACCCCGGCCAACTACGACACCGGCCTGGAGCAGCTGTGCGACTGCGACCTGGTCATCGAGGCCATCGCCGAACGGATGGACTGGAAGCAGGACCTGTACCGCAAGATCGCGCCGTTCGTGAACGACACCGCGGTGCTGGCCTCCAACACCTCGGGCCTGGGCATCAACGCCCTGGCCGCGGTGCTGCCCGAGCAGCTGCGCCATCGCTTCTGCGGCGTGCACTTCTTCAACCCGCCGCGCTACATGCACCTGGCCGAGCTGATCCCGGCCGACACCACCGACAAGGCGGTGCTGGAGGGCCTGGAGACCTTCCTGGTCACCAACCTCGGCAAGGGCGTGGTCTACGCGAAGGACACCCCGAACTTCATCGGCAACCGCATCGGCGTGTTCTCGATCCTGTCGGTGATCCACCACACCCGCCAGTTCGGCCTGGGCTTCGACGAGGTCGACGCCATCACCGGCCCGCTGGTCGGCCGCCCCAAGTCGGCCACCTACCGCACCTCCGACGTGGTCGGCCTGGACACCATGGCCCACGTCATCAAGACCATGGCCGACACCCTGCCGCAGGATCCGTGGCACAGGTACTTCCAGTCCCCTGACTGGCTGTCCGCGCTGATCGCCAAGGGCGCGCTGGGCCAGAAGACCGGCGCCGGCATCTTCCGCAAGGTCGGCAAGGACATCATGGTCCTGGACCTGGACAAGCAGGACTACCGCGCCGCCGACCGCAAGGCCGCCGACGAGGTGGTCGAGATCCTCAAGATCAAGAACCCGGCCGAGAAGTTCGCGAAGCTGCGCGAAAGCCAGCACCCGCAGGCGCAGTTCCTGTGGGCCGCGTTCCGCGACCTGTTCCACTACGCGGCCTATCACCTGGCCGACATCGCCGACACCGCCCGTGACGTGGACCTGGCCATCCGCTGGGGCTACGGCTGGAGCATGGGTCCGTTCGAGACCTGGCAGGCCGCCGGCTGGAAGCAGGTGGCGCAGTGGATCGCCGACGACATCGCCGCCGGCAAGGCCATGAGCGACGCCCCGCTGCCGGCGTGGGTGCTCGACGGCCGCGAGGGCGTGCACGCCGCCGAGGGCAGCTACAGCCCGGCCAGCAACAGCGTGGTGCCGCGCTCGTCGCTGCCGGTCTACCAGCGCCAGCGCTTCCCCGATCCGCTGCTGGGCGAGAAGTTCGACCCGGGCACCACGGTCTACGAGAACGACGGCGTGCGCATGTGGCACGACGGCGACGGCATCGCCGTGGTCTCGTTCAAGACCAAGATGAACACCGTCTCCGACCACGTGCTCAACGGCCTGCAGGAAGCGATCTCCATCGCCGAGCGCGATTTCCAGGGCCTGGTGATCTGGCAGCAGAAGGAGCCCTTCTCCGCCGGCGCCGACCTGGCCGGCGCGCTGGGCCTGCTGCAGGCCGGCAAGGTCGACCAGTTCGAGGACATGGTCGCCAACTTCCAGTGCACCAGCCAGCGCATCAAGTACGCGCTGGTGCCGGTGGTCGCGGCCGTGCGCGGCCTGGCCCTGGGTGGCGGCTGCGAGTTCCAGATGCACAGCGCCCGCACCGTGGCCCACCTGGAGAGCTACATCGGCCTGGTCGAGGCCGGCGTGGGCCTGCTGCCGGCCGGTGGCGGCCTGAAGGAGCTGGCGGTGCGCGCCGCGCGCGCGGCCGGCCCGGGCGGCGACGTGTTCGCCGAGCTGAAGAAGGTGTTCGAGACTGTGGCCATGGCCAAGGTGTCCACCTCGGCCATCGAGGCCAAGGAGCTGGGCCTGCTGCGCCCGGACGACAAGGTCGTGTTCAACGCCTTCGAGCTGCTGCACGTGGCCAAGGCTGAGGCGCGCGCCCTGGCCGAGGCCGGCTACCGCCCGCCGCTGCCGGCGCGCAGCATCACCGTGGCCGGCGACGTCGGCATCGCCACCTTCCGCATGCTGCTGGTCAACATGCTGGAGGGCCGCTTCATCAGCGAGCACGACGACCAGATCGCCACCCGCATCGCCACCGTGCTGTGCGGCGGCCAGGTCGACCGCGGCAGCCAGGTGGACGAGGAGTGGCTGCTGCGCCTGGAGCGCAAGCACTTCGTCGAGCTGGCGCAGCAGGAGAAGACCCAGGCGCGCATCGCGCACATGCTCAAGACGGGCAAGCCCCTGAGGAACTGAGCGGACGACCGCGCACCCCGCGCGTGGCGCCGGGCACGCCCCGGCGCCAGGCCCGCCGACTCATCCTCCCAACCGAGACAAAGAACATGAGCAAGCAGATCCAGGACGCCTACATCGTCGCCGCCACCCGCACCCCGGTGGGCAAGGCGCCCAAGGGCGTGTTCCGCAACACCCGGCCGGACGAGATGCTGGCCCACGTGCTGAAGGCCGTGGTCGCGCAGGCTCCGGGCATCGACGTCAACCACATCGACGACGCCATCATCGGCTGCGCCATGCCCGAGGCCGAGCAGGGCATGAACGTGGCCCGCATCGGCCTGCTGCTGGCCGGCCTGCCCAACACCATCGCCGCGCAGACGATCAACCGCTTCTGCTCCTCCGGCCTGCAGGCCGTGGCCCTGGCCGCGGACCAGATCCGCCTGGGCAACGCCGACCTGATGCTGGCCGGCGGCACCGAGTCCATGTCCATGGTGCCGATGATGGGCAACAAGGTCGCGCTCAGCCCGCAGGTCTTCGCCCGCGACGAGAACGTGGCCATCGCCTACGGCATGGGCATCACCGCCGAGAAGGTGGCCGAGGAATGGAAGGTCAGCCGCGAGGACCAGGACGCCTTCGCCCTCGCCTCCCACCAGAAGGCGCTGGCCGCCATCGCCGCCGGCGAGTTCCGCGACGAGATCACCCCGTATGAGGTGGTCTCGCACGTGCCCGACCTGGCCGGCCACACCATCGTCGAGAAGCGCAGGCTGGTGGACACCGACGAAGGCCCGCGCCCGGACACCTCGCTGGAGAGCCTGGCCAGGCTGCGCCCGGTGTTCCGCAACGGCCAGTTCGGCGGCAGCGTCACCGCCGGCAACTCCTCGCAGATGAGCGACGGCGCCGGCGCGGTGCTGCTGGCCTCCGAGCAGGCGATCAAGGACTACGGCCTGACTCCCCTCGCCCGCTTCGTCAGCTTCTCGGTCGCCGGCGTGCGCCCGGAAGTGATGGGCATCGGTCCGATCGCCGCGATCCCGAAGGCGCTCAAGCAGGCCGGCCTGAGCAAGGACCAGCTGGACTGGATCGAGCTCAACGAGGCCTTCGCCGCGCAGGCGCTGGCGGTGATCCGCGACAGCCAGCTGGATCCGGCCAAGGTCAACCCGCTGGGCGGCGCCATCGCCCTGGGCCACCCGCTGGGCGCCACCGGCGCCATCCGTACCGCCACCCTGGTCCACGGCCTGCGCCGCCGCCAGCAGAAGTACGGCATGGTCACCATGTGCATCGGCACCGGCATGGGCGCGGCAGGCATCTTCGAGGCGCTCTGAGCCTCACCCGCCGCCCCAACGGAAACGGCGCCCGATGGGCGCCGTTTCCGTTGGCAACCTGGCGAAGCGCGCGCCGGATCAGCCGCGCTTTTCGTCCAGCGCCGCGTGCATGGCCGCGCGCGCGGCCGCGCCGTGCTTCGGGTGCTCCAGGGCGAAGTGCACGGTGGCCTGGATCAGGCCGATGTGCGCACCGCAGTCGAAGCGCCGGCCTTCGAAGTGGTAGGCATCGATCTGGCCGCCGGCCTTGATCACCCCGGCGATCGCGTCGGTCAGCTGGATCTCGCCGCCGGCGCCCCGGCCGGTCTTAGCCAGCGCCTGGAAGATCCCGCCCGGCAGGATGTAGCGGCCGACCACGGCCAGGTTGCTCGGCGCGTCCTCGGGCTGGGGCTTCTCGACCATCGCCTCGATGCGGCCGCTGCGGCCCTGGAAGTCGCGGGTCGCGACGATGCCGTAGCTGGACGTCTTCTCGTGCGGCACTTCTTCCACGGCGATCACGCCGCCGCCGGTGCGCTCGGCCAGGTCGGCCATCTGCTTCAGGCAGCCGGCCCCGCGGTTCCACATCAGGTCGTCAGGCAGCAGCACCGCGAACGGCTCGTCGCCGACGACGTCCCTGGCGCACAGCACCGCATGGCCCAGGCCCAGCGCTTCGGGCTGGGTCACGAACACCACGCGCACGTGGTCGGGGAGCGGATGGCGCACCTGCTCGAGCTGCTCGAGCTTGCCGCCCTGCTCGAGCTTGTGCTCGAGCTCGTAATGCTTGTCGAAATAGTCGGCGACCGCGTGCTTGTAGCGGTTGGTGACGAACACCAGGGTGTCGCACCCGGCTTCGATCGCCTCGTCGACCGCGTACTGGATCAGCGGCCGGTCGATGATCGGCAGCATTTCCTTGGGTACGGTCTTGGTTGCGGGGAGGAACCGGGTTCCAAGGCCTGCAACGGGGAAAACTGCCTTCCTGATACGCCTCGACGTCATCTTGTGGATCTAGCCTCGCGAGCTGGGAAAGGGACCACGGTAGCGCCTGCGTCGGCCGGACTGGCCACTTCCGCGGGAACAAACTCGGGGATCACCTCACACAGTACCTGGCGTAGCGTCGCCTCGTCGTAACGGGCCACCGCCTCGCGCATGCGCCCCACCCCCGCGATGACGCGGTCGGCGGACAGTTCACGTTTCCCCGCCTCAAGTATCTTCGAATGCGAGGTCGGGCGGTAGTGTTCGTCGGCGTAGAACAGGGTCTCGTGCAGCTTCTCGCCAGGCCGCAGCCCGGTGTACACGATGGCGATGTCCCGGCCCGGCTGCTTGCCGGCCAGGCGGATCATCTGCTCGGCGAGCAGCCGGATCGGCACCGGCTCGCCCATGTCCAGCGTGTAGATGGCGCCATGCGAACCGGAGGCCGCCGCCTGCACGATCAGCTGGCAGGCCTCGGGGATGGTCATGAAGTAGCGGGTCACCTCCGGGTCGGTCACGGTCACCGGACCGCCCTTGCGGATCTGCTCGCGGAACAGCGGGACCACGCTGCCGGCCGAGTCGAGCACGTTGCCGAAGCGCACGGTCACGAAACGGGTGCCGCCGTCTTCCTCGTCCAGCGACTGCGCGATCATCTCGGCGAAGCGCTTGGTCGCGCCCAGCACGTTGGCCGGGTCGACCGCCTTGTCGGTGGAGATGAAGACGAAGGTCCCCACCCCGTTTTCGCGGCACAGCCGCGCCACGGTGTCGGTGGCAAGGATGTTGTTGCGCACCGCCTCGCGCATCTGCGCCTCCAGCAGCGGCACCTGCTTGTACGCGGCGGCGTGGAAGACCGCGTCGGGCTGGCCCAGGCGCAGGGCGTGGGCGGTCACCGCCGGGTCGCCGCAGTCGCCGAGCACGGCCTCGATCTCCAGGTCCGGGAAGGCGCGGCGCAGGTCGCCGTGGATGGTGATCAGGGCCAGCTCGTTGATCTCCAGCAACACCAGCCGGCGCGCGCCATGGCGCGCGCACTGGCGGCACAGCTCCGAACCGATCGAGCCGCCGGCGCCGGTCACCATCACCGTGCGCCCGCCGAGCCAGCCGCGGATCAGCTTCCAGTCCGGGGTCACCGGCTTGCGCCCGAGCAGGTCCTCGATCGCCACTTCCTTCAGCTCGCCCGGCAGGGCCTGGCCCTCGAGCACGTCGCTCAGCCGCGGCACCATCCGGAACGGCAGTCCGGTGCGTTCGCAGATCGCCATCACCCGCTGCATCGCCGCCGCATCCAGCGACGGCATGGCGATGACCAGCATGCCGGCGGCGGTCTCGCGGGCCACGGTCGGCGCGTCCTCGAGCCGGCCCAGCACCGGCACGCCATGGAGGCGGCTGCCGCGCAGGCGCAGCGAATCGTCGAGGAAGCCGACCGGCTCGAACGCGCCGGAACGGCGCAGGTCGCGGACCAGCGACTCGCCGGCCTGGCCGGCACCGAGGATCAGCACGCGGCGCGCGGCGAGGTTGCGCTGGCGCACGTTGTGGTCCTTCCACACGCGGTACAGCAGCCGCGGCATGCCCAGCAGCACGGTCAGGGCGAACGGATAGACCACCAGCACCGTGCGCGGCACCGAGTCGAGCCGGTTGTACACGGCCAGGCCGACCACGATGACCACCAGGCCGACGACGCTGGCCTTGAAGATGTTCCAGAGGTCAGGGACGCTGGCGAAGCGCCACAGCCCGCGGTACAGGCCGACCTGCCAGAACACGATCGCCTGGGCGGCGAATACCCAGGCGATGGACGGGGAGAACGACAGCAGGGGCCAGGCTTCGTGCCGGCTCGCATAGCGCAGCACGTGCATCAGCTGCCAGCAGATGTACACCATCGCCAGGTCGTGGGTGACGACGGCAAGACGGGTCAGGGTCGCGGCGGTTTTAGAGCCCGGGTTCATGCGTCCTCTCGACTGGGATTCCCTGGAGCCAGGCTCCTCCGGAGGACGGCCCAAGCCACGGCCGTCACGGCAACCCACAGTGCGACACCCTCCCCCCGGAGCGACGACGCGGCGTTGTCCAGAAATGCGGCAAGGATAATTGCGACAATGCTGAACGAGGCGTAGAGCATCGTCACAAACACATGACTCCGGCCTGACTGGACCCAACGCTGATACAGATGTGTGACGTGCGGCTCCCACCAGCGCTCCCCGCGCAGGGCCCGGCTGGCCAGGGTCATTGAGGCGTCGACCAGGAACGCCGACAGCGGGAGCAGCAGCAAGGCCCCCTCCCCGCCCAGCTCCGGCGCGGCCGCGGCAGCCAGCGCAGCCAGCCCATACCCCAGCGTGCCGCTGCCCACGTCGCCCAGGAAAATGCGGGCCCTGGGGAAGTTGAACGGCAGGAAAGCGGCGCTGGCGACGGCCAGGGCCAGGGCCGCGGTGGCCGTGCCCGGCGCCAGCCAGGCGAAGGCCGCCGCGGCCAGCATTGCCTGGCTCGCCGCCAGGCCGTCGATGCCGTCCATGAAGTTCCAGACGTTGACCAGGATCGGCACCAGCGCCGCGCCCAGCAGCGCCCAGCCCCAGGGCGTGCCGCCCGCGAGCATGCCCCACCCCAGCGCGACGCCGGCCAGGCACTGCACCGCCAGGCGCAGCCACGGCGAGAGCGGACGGTGGTCGTCCACCCAGCCGATGCCGGCCACCAGCACCAGGCCCAGGGCATACCCGGCCAGCGGCGCCAGCGGCTTGCCGGTGGCGGCCAGCAGCACGCATCCGGCCAGCAGCGCGCAGGCGATGCCGATGCCGCCGCCGCGCGGCGTCGGCACCGAATGGCTGCGCCGTTCGCCGGGCTGGTCGAACAGCTGGCGCCGGCGGGCATAGGCCAGCGCCGCCCAGGTGGCCAGTGCCGACACCAGTGCGTGCAGCCCCAGCCAGGCCGCCAGCATCAGACCACCGCGTAGTTCTGCAGCGGCTTGACCGTGCCCCACTCCTTGCAGCTGGGGCACTGCCAGTGGTGGGTGCGCGCGCCGAAGCCGCACCGGGTGCAGCGGTAGCTCGGGTTGCGGACCAGCAGCTGGTCGGTGATGTGCTTGAGGTCGTGCAGGGTCGCGGTGCTGTCCGCGCCCACCGCCAGGGTCAGGTCGATCAGCGCCGCCTCGCCGCGGACCGACGGGCGGTCCTTGAGCTGCCGGCCGAGGTAATCGCGCGCGGCCTTGGCGCCTTCCTGCGCCTCGATCAGCCGGGTCAGCGCCAGCACCGGGGCGATGCCGCGGTAGTGCTCGCTCATCTCGGCCAGGAACGCGCGCGCGCCGGCGGTGTCGCCGACCTGGCCGTAGCAGGCCAGCAGGCTCGGCAGGAATTCGGGGAGGTAGTCGGGGTCGTGGCGCGCGGCGCGCTCGAAGGCGCGGATCGCCGCCTCGGGGTTGCCGGAATCGGCCTCGATGCGGCCCTCGAGGATCCCGGCGCGCACGCTGGTCGCGTCGGCCTGGTAGGCGCGCGCGATGGCGGCACGCGCGGCGGCGAGGTCGCCGTTGGCGCGATGCCGTTCGGCCAGTTCGCATTCGAACTGCGCCACCAGCTTGCCCATCGGCTCGCCGGTGACTTCCTCGTAGCGGGTCGCGTTGTCGATCGCCCGCTCCCAGTCGCGCTCGGCCTGGTAGATGCCGATCAGGTGGCGCAGCGCCTGCGGCGCGCGCTGGTCGATCCTGGCCAGGTCGGTGAACACGGTCTCGGCGCGGTCGAGCAGGCCGGACTTCATGTAGTCCTCGCCCAGCGCCAGCAGCGCCTGCACGCGCTGGGCGTCGCTGAGGTCGTTGCGCTGGACCAGGCCCTGGTGCAGGCGGATCGCGCGGTCGACTTCGCCGCGGCGGCGGAACAGGTGGCCCAGCGCGACCTGGGTCTCGAAGGTTTCCTTGTCCAGCTCGGCGATGTGCAGGAACAGCTCGATCGCCTTGTCCGGCTGCTCGTTGAGCAGGTAATTCAGGCCGCGGAAGTAGGTGCTGGACAGGCGGCTGACCTGGGTGTCGCCATGGCGCTGGCCACCGCGGCGGCCGACCACCCAGCCGGAAACGGCGGCCAGCGGCAGCAGCAGGAAGAACCAGAACCACTCGTTGAGGAATTCCATGGGCTCAGGCGTCCTGGAAAGGGGGGCGTGGCGCCTCGGCCGGAGGCGGGGTGTTCGCGGCGGGACGGCTGGCCCGGCGCAGGCGCGCCTGCAGCGGCAGCACGGTGGTGGCCATGACGATGCCACCGCCCAGCAGCACGCCTGCCAGCAGCGACACCATCACCGCGATCCCGGTGGTGGTGACGATCTCCGCCAGACCGAAATCGAGGACGATGCGCTGCGTGTTGAGCGAACCGATAACCAGGCCGGCGGCCAGGAAGGCCACCAGTACCAGCAGGCGAAGAAGGGTCATTGGGCCGACTCCCGGGAAAGCCGGTCAAAGCTTAACGGACGGGACGCCGCCCGGTCGACGCGGTGTCAGGCGCCCTCGTCGGCGGAAGCCGGCGCCGGCAGCACGTCGCTGACCTTCTCGCGCAGCTCCTTGCCCGGCTTGAAATGCGGGACATGCTTGCCCGGCAGCGCGACCGAATCACCCGTCTTCGGGTTGCGGCCCAGGCGCGGCGGGCGGTAATGCAGGGAAAAACTGCCGAAGCCGCGGATCTCGATGCGGTCGCCGGAGGCGAGCGCGCCGCCCATCATCTCCAGCAACGACTTGACGGCGAGGTCCACGTCCTCGGCCTTCAGGTGCGACTGGCGACGGGCCAGGATCTCGATCAGTTCGGACTTGGTCATCTCGGGCTTGGCTGGATCCGGGTGGGACAGGCCACGGCGGCCCGGGAACCCGGGCCGCCGTGGTGACTGCGTTTACTGCTTACTCGGACTTGTTGCCCAGCTGCTCGCGCAGGAGCGCGCCCAGCTTGGTGGTGCCGCCGGCGGCCGACTGGTATTCCTCCAGCACTTCGCGCATCTCGGCGTCGTCCTTGGCCTTGATCGACAGCTGCAGGGTGCGGCCCTTGCGGTCCATGCCCACGAACTTGGCTTCGATCCTGTCGCCGACCTTCAAGTGCTGGCTGGCGTCGTCCACGCGATCGTTGGCGATGTCGCGCGCGGCGACGTAGCCCTCGATACCATCGGCCAGTTCGATGGTCGCGCCCTTGGCGTCCACTTCCTTGACCACGCCCTCGACCTTCGAGCCCTTCGGGTGGGCGGCCATGTACTGGCCGAACGGATCCTGCTCCATCTGCTTCAGGCCGAGGCTGATGCGCTCGCGCTCCGGGTCGACGGCCAGGACGACGGCGTCCAGGGTGTCGCCCTTCTTGAAGTTGCGCAGCACGTCCTCGCCGGTGGTGTTCCAGCTGATGTCGGACAGGTGCACCAGGCCGTCGATGCCACCGTCCAGGCCGATGAAGATGCCGAAGTCGGTGATCGACTTGATCTGGCCGCTGACCTTGTCGCCCTTCTTGTGGATGGCGGCGAAGGTCTCCCACGGATTGGCGGCGACCTGCTTCATGCCCAGCGAGATGCGGCGACGCTCCTCGTCCACGTCCAGGACCATGACCTCGACCTCGTCGCCGACCTGCACGACCTTCGACGGGTTGACGTTCTTGTTGGTCCAGTCCATCTCGGACACGTGCACCAGGCCCTCGACGCCCGGCTCGATCTCGACGAACGCGCCGTAGTCGGTGACGTTGGAGACCTTGCCGAACACGCGGCTGTTGGCCGGGTAGCGGCGGGCGATGTTGTCCCACGGATCCTCGCCCAGCTGCTTCAGGCCCAGCGAGACGCGGTTGCGCTCGCGGTCGAACTTCAGCACGCGCACGTCCAGCTCGTCGCCGACGTTGACGACTTCGGACGGATGGCGGACGCGCTTCCACGCCATGTCGGTGATGTGCAGCAGGCCGTCGATGCCGCCCAGGTCCACGAACGCGCCGTAGTCGGTCAGGTTCTTGACCACGCCCTTCAGCACGGCGCCTTCCTGCAGCTTCTCCAGCAGCTGCTCGCGCTCCTCGGAGTGCTCGCTCTCGACCACCGCGCGGCGGGAGACGACCACGTTGTTGCGCTTGCGGTCCAGCTTGATGAGCTTGAACTCAAGCTCCTTGCCTTCCAGGTAGGCCGGGTCGCGCACCGGGCGCACATCGACCAGCGAACCCGGCAGGAACGCGCGGACGTCCTTGATGTCGACGGTGAAACCACCCTTGACCTTGCCGCTGATGCGGCCGGTGATGGTCTCGTTCTTCTCGAGGGCTTCCTCAAGCTCGTCCCACACCATCGCGCGCTTGGCCTTCTCGCGCGACAGCACGGTCTCGCCGAAGCCGTTCTCGATGGAGTCGAGCGCGACCTTGACCTGGTCGCCCACGCCCACGTCGATCTCGCCGGCGTCATTCCGGAACTGCTCGATCGGCACGATGCCTTCGGACTTCAGACCGGCGTTGATCACCACGACGTCGCCGCGGACTTCCACGACGGTGCCGACGACGATCGCGCCCGGCTTCAGCTTGGCCAGGTTGGTCTGGCTCTGTTCGAACAGCTCGGCAAAAGATTCGGTCATTGTTGAATACTCGGTTGAACACACGGACGGAACGCCACCTGCGTGGCCGCCTTCCGCCCCCCTGATCGGTCCGCGAGGGACCCTGTGTGGTTGGTTGGAAAAAAACCGCCGCGGTCGTCCGCGACGGCGCCTCTGGCGCTCGCGCGCCGCCTGCTGCGTTGAAGCCTGCGGGGATGCGGTCAGCCGGCGCGCGCGGGCACCAGGGCCAGGACGCGGTCGACGACTTCCTCGATGGCCAGGCCGGTGGTGTCGATGAGGACGGCGTCTTCGGCCGGCTTCAGCGGCGCCACGGTGCGCTGGGCATCGCGGGCATCGCGGGCGAGGATCTCCCGCAGCAGACCGTCTAAGGTAACGGAAACCCCTTTTTCCTTCAACTGGTTATGCCGCCTGCGGGCGCGCTCCTCGGCGCTGGCGGTCAGGAACACCTTGGTGGTGGCGTCCGGGAAGATGACCGTGCCCATGTCGCGGCCGTCGGCGACCAGGCCCGGTTCGCGGCGGAACGCCCGCTGCCGCTCCTTCAGCGCCGCCCGCACCTCGGGAATGGCGGCGATGGCCGAGGCCAGGGTCCCGGTGGTCTCCAGGCGCAGCTCGTCAGTGGCATCCACCCCGTTCACGTACACCCGCAGGCTGCTGCCCTCGTCCCTGAACGCGATGTCGGTGTCGAAGGTGCAGCGGACCAGGGCCGCCGGGTCGGACAGGTCCAGGTCGGCCCAGCTGGCCGCCACGCCCACCGCCCGGTAAAGTGCGCCGGAATCCAGGTAGTTCCAGCCCAGGCGGGACGCCACCAGGCGGCTGACCGTGCCCTTGCCGGCCCCGGACGGGCCATCGATGGTCAGGACCGGGACGGGATTGGACATGGGCGGCTCCGAAGGCTGGACGGCATGGGAAGCCGGCGATTGTAGCCCGCCCGCACGCCCCCGCCGCCGCGTTTTCCACCAGCCTCCCCGCAAACGCTTGAACCTCCAAAGGAAAGCCCGTTAGAATGGCGGGCTAATTGCACGCCCTGGCCACCCCGGCCCTGGCATTCCCATCCGTCGTCCTCCCGAGGTGTGTCATGAAAGTCCTGTCCTCCCTGAAGTCGGCGAAGACCCGTCACCGCGACTGCAAGGTGGTCCGCCGCCGCGGCAAGGTCTTCGTGATCTGCAAGTCCAACCCGCGTTTCAAGGCCCGCCAGCGCTGAACCGGCGGCGTCCCGGCCCCGGCCGGCACGCGGAACGACGCGAAGGCCGCAGCGATGCGGCCTTCGGCGTTTCCGGGCCCCGCTATCCGGGCCCGGCGGCCGGGCACGGAGCGGCTCCATGGATGTTGACGCCCGCCGCACTCCGCCCGGGGCCCTTCTGCTTACAATCGGCGCCTGGCGCAGGCCCCGGCCTGCCACCGCCGCCGACGCGGCCATCCACGGGGAGAGCAACGCGATGAAGCACCATCCGAAGACCCTGATCCTGCTGGCCCTGCTTGCCGCCTGCGGCACGGCCGGCGCCGACACCCTGCTCGTCGAGCGCGTCGCGCAGAAGCCGGCGGTGGCCCAGCCGGCCCGCGGGCTGACCATGGCCGAGGTCGAGGCCCGCTTCGGCGCGCCCAGCGAGAAGCTGGACCCGCGCGGCGGCCAGAAGCGGCAGTGGCCGACGATCAACCGCTGGGTCTACCCGGACTACGTCGTCTACTTCGAGAAGAACCGGGTGATCGACGTGGTCGCGCGCAAGGCCAGCCCCGCGGAAGTGGGCCCGAAGCCGCCGATCCGCTGACACCTTCCCGCTGCGCAGGCACGACCGACGCGCGGGAACCAGGGGAAACGTTCCCCGCCAGTCGCCCGCGCGCATCCGCGCCGGGATTCGAGAACGGCCCGGCCCCGCCCGGGCACTGCAGACAGCACGAGCATGACCGAGACCCTGCGCTTCCCCGCGGAGTGGGAACCCCAGTCCGCGATCCTCATTGCATGGCCGCACGCCGGCACCGACTGGGCCGACCGGCTCGGCGAGGTCGAGGAGACCTACATCGCCCTGGTCGCGGCGATCACCCGCTTCCAGGACGCCTGGATCTGCGTCGCCGACGACGACGTGGAGACCTACGCCGACGCGCGCCTGCGCTCGGCGCGGATCGACATGGACCGGGTCCGCTTCATCCCGTTCGACTACGACGACACCTGGCTGCGCGATTCCGGCCCGATCACCCTGCGCGAAGGCGACGGCTTCCGCGTGCTCGACTTCCGCTTCACCGCCTGGGGCGGCAAGTTCGAGGCCGGCCGCGACGACCGCCTGGTCGAGGCGCTCGCGGCGCAGGGCCTGTTCGGCGACGCGGCGCGCCAGCGCATCGACTTCGCCCTTGAGGGCGGCGGCATCGAGACCGACGGCGCCGGCACCCTGCTGACCACCTGGCGCTGCCTGCACGAGCGCCACCCGCAGGCCAGCCGCGAGGAACTGACCGCGAAGCTGGCCGGCTGGCTCGCCCAGGACCGCGTGCTGTGGCTGGACCACGGCTACCTGGAGGGCGACGACACCGACGCCCACATCGACACCCTCGCCCGCTTCGCGCCGGGCGACGCGATCGTGTTCCAGGCCTGCGACGACGAAAGCGACAGCCACTACGCCGAACTGAAGGCGATGGCCGACGAGATCGCCGCGCTGCGCACCGCCGACGGCCGCCCCTACCGCCTGTTCCCGCTGCCGTGGGCGGCGCCGGTGCTGGACGAAGGCCGCCGCCTGGCCGCCTCCTACGCCAACTTCCTGATCGTCAACGGCGCGGTGCTGATGCCGGCCTACGGCGACCCGGCCGACGACCGCGCCGCCGCGGTGCTGGCCGGGGCCTTCCCGGGCCGGGAGATCGTCCAGGTCCCGTGCCGCCCGCTGATCTGGCAGAACGGCAGCCTGCACTGCATCACCATGCAGCTGCCGGCCGGCCTGGGCCGCTGATCCGCTGCCATCGCCACGCCGCCGCCACCGCGCCGCCGGCCTTCGCCCCGTTTCCACGTCCACCTGCGCGTCACCTGCGCCGGTGGCGATCGCCCTACAATGCCCGCATGACCCACAAGACCCTCACCGTCGCGCTGATCCAGGAGCGCAACCACGGCGACGCCGAAGCCAACCTCGCCATCATCGAACAGCGCGTGGCCGAAGCCGCCGCGCAGGGCGCCCGGCTCGTCCTGCTGCAGGAACTGCACAACGGCCCCTACTTCTGCCAGCACGAATCGGTGGACGAGTTCGACCTGGCCGAACCGATCCCCGGCCCGAGCACCGGACGCCTGGGGGCGCTGGCGAAGAAGCATGGCGTGGTCATCGTCGGCTCGCTGTTCGAGCGCCGCGCGGCCGGCCTGTACCACAACACCGCGGTGGTCCTGGAGAAGGACGGCACCCTGCTGGGCAAGTACCGCAAGATGCACATCCCGGACGACCCGGGCTTCTACGAGAAGTTCTACTTCACCCCGGGCGACATCGGCTTCCGGCCGATCGACACCTCGGTCGGCCGCCTCGGCGTGCTGGTGTGCTGGGACCAGTGGTATCCGGAAGCGGCGCGCCTGATGGCGCTGGCCGGCGCCGAGCTGCTGCTCTACCCCACCGCGATCGGCTGGGATCCGGACGACGCGCAGGACGAGC
This sequence comes from Pseudoxanthomonas sp. J35, assembly GCF_000513995.1. Classification (GTDB taxonomy): domain Bacteria; phylum Pseudomonadota; class Gammaproteobacteria; order Xanthomonadales; family Xanthomonadaceae; genus Pseudoxanthomonas. Next base: position 92,070 of record NZ_AZVB01000007.1, on the reverse strand, counting down.
AGACCCGCCAGCGCGACGCATGGGTGCTGAGCCACCGCGGTCACGCCGTCGCCAACGGCCTGCCGGTGCTGTCGTGCAACCGCGTCGGCCACGAGCCCTCGCCGCTGGGCACCTCCGGGATCCGCTTCTGGGGCAACAGCCACGTGCTCGGCCCGCAGGGCGAGTTCATCGCCGAGGCCGGCACCGAGCCGACCGTGCTGGTGTGCGAGGTCGACCTGCAGCGCAGCGAGCACGTGCGCCGGATCTGGCCGTTCCTGCGCGACCGCAGGATCGACGCCTACGGCGACCTGCTCAAGCGCTACATCGACTGAGGCGGCCGCGCCCGTGACCGTGTCGATCCGCGAAGCCACGCCGGCCGACGTGCCGGCGATCGCCGCGATCTACGCCGCGGAGGTGCGCGACCACGTCAACACCTACGAATACGACGTCCCGGACGAGGCGGAGATGGCGCGGCGCATGCGCGCCATCCTCGAGGGCGGCTATCCGTACCTCGTCGCCGAGTGCGACGGCGAGGTCGCCGGCTACGCCTATGCCAGCAGCTACCGCGCCCGCATCGGCTACCGCCACACCGTCGAGAACTCCGTGTACGTCGCCGCCGGCCGGCAGGGCCGCGGCATCGGCACGGCACTGCTGGAGAAGCTGGTCGCCGAATGCGAGGCGCGCGGCTTCCGGCAGATGATCGCGGTGATCGGCGAGCCGGCGAACACAGCGTCGATCCGCCTCCACGAAAAGGCCGGTTTCCACCTGGTCGGCATCTTCCGCGGCATCGCCTGGAAGCATGGCCGCTGGCTGGATACCGTGCAGATGCAGCGCCCGCTGGGCGCCGGCCACCAAGAGCCCCCGAATGACCGATGAAACGCTGCCCCCCGCCCCGGCCGATGCCGTCGCCGATCCGCTGCACGGACAGCCCGTGCAGGTGGTCGAGCGCGACGGCGTGCGCTACACCCTGCTGGGCACCGCCCACGTCTCCCAGGCCAGCATCGACGCGGTGCGCGCGGCCATCGACAGCGGCGCCTACCAGGCCGTGGCGGTGGAGCTGGATCCGGGCCGCCTGCAGTCGCTCACCAATCCGGACGCACTGGCGCAGCTGGACATCGTCCGGGTGCTGCGCGACGGCAAGGCACACCTGTTCGCCGCCAACCTGGCGCTGGCGGCCTACCAGCGGCGCCTGGCCGAGCAGCTGGGCGTCGAGCCGGGCGCCGAGCTCAAGGCGGCGGTGCAGGAAGCGCGCGCCCGCGCCCTGCCCTTCCACCTGATCGACCGCGAGGTTGGCCTGACCTTCCGCCGGGCGATGCAGCGCCTGGGCTGGTGGGGGCGTGCCAGGACCGGCGCCGGCATCCTGCTGGCGATGGTCGGCGACGACGAGATCGGCGAGGACGACATCGAGAAGCTCAAGGGCGGCGACGTGCTGGAGGCCAGCTTCGGCGAGTTCGCCGCGCACAGCCCGGCCCTCTACGAGAGCGTCATCGCCGAACGCGACCGCTACATGGCCGCCAACCTGCGCGAGCTCGGCGGCGGCGAGGCACGCGAGGTGCTGGCGGTGGTCGGCGCCGGGCACCTGCCCGGCCTGGCCCGGCACCTGCGCGAGGACGTGGAGGATCCGGCCACGGTCCGGCGATCGCTGGAGACGGTGAAGCCGAAGTCGCGCGTGCCGTGGATGGAACTGGTGATCGGCGCGTTCCTGGTCGGCGGCTTCGCCTGGGGCTTCTGGCACGGCGGCGTGGACGTGGGCTCGGACCTGCTGCTGCAGTGGGTGCTGGCCACCGGCATCCTCGGCGCCATCGGCTGCGCCATCGCCGGCGGCCATCCGCTCAGCATCCTGGCAGCCTTCATCGCCTCCCCGCTCACCCCGCTGCACCCGGCGCTGGCATCGGGCACGGTCAGCGCCTTCGTCGAGGCCACCCTGCGCAAGCCGACCTACGCCGACTTCATGGCCCTGCGCGACGACGTGCAGACGGTGCGCGGCTGGTGGCGGAACCGGGTGGCCCGCGTGCTGCTCAACTTCTTCCTGACCAGCCTCGGCACCGCCATCGGCGTGTGGACCGGCGGCCTGCGCATGCTCGGCCGCCTGTTCGGCTGAGCTTCCCGGACATCGCACCGGCGCCCCGTCGGGGACGCCGGTGCGGCGCCCTCATTCCAGGTGCATCGCCGCCACCGCGGCGGCATTGGGTACCGTGTCCTGCACGCCGCGGGCGCGCCGCACCAGCCGCGCCACGCCGTTGCGCATGTCGTCCAGGATCGCGTAGATCGTGGGCAGGAACAGCAGGCTGACCACGGTCGAGAACGCCAGGCCGCCGGCGATGGCGCGGGCCATCGGCGCGTAGGCCGGGCCGTCGCCGCCCAGCTGGGTCTGGGCCAGCGCGATCGGCACCATCGCCAGGATCGCCGTGCCCATCGTCATCAGGATCGGACGCAGGCGTTCGCGGCTGCCCTCGACCAGCGCGTCGGTGCGCGACATGCCGCGGCGGCGCAGGTTGTTGATGTGCTCGACCATGACGATGCCGTTGTTCACCACCACGCCCATCAGCACCAGGATGCCGATGAAGGACATGATCCCGAACGTGGTCCCGGTCAGGGCGAACAGCCAGAACACGCCGAACACCGAGAACAGCACGCCGCTCATGATCGCCGCCGGGAACAGCAGCGACTCGAACACCGCCGCCATCACGATGTAGATCATCACCAGCGCGATCAGCAGGTTGAACATCATCTGCGCGCTGGCCTCGTCCTCCTCCTGGAAGGCGCCGCCGTCGAAGGAATAGGTGTAGCCGGCCGGGAACGACATGCCCTTGAGCGTCTCCTCCATGGCCTTGCGCGCCTCCGGCACGGTGACCTTGTCGGCCAGGTTGGCCTGCACGGTCAGCGTGGTCTGGCGGTTGGTGCGCTGGACCTGGGTGGCCGAGGGCGTCACCGCCACGTCGACCAGGGCCAGCAGCGGCACCGTGCGGCCGTCGGGCGCGCGCACCATGAACCCGGCCAGGTCCTCGGTGCCGTACTCCTCGGCGCCGGCGAAACGCACCCACACCGGCACCTCGTTCTCGCCGCGACGGAACTCGCGCAGCGGCGCGCCGCGCAGGGCCAGGCCGACGAACGAGGCGACCTGCTCGGCGCTGAAGCCGAACGCCGCCGCGCGCTCGCGGTCCACCCGTACCTTCAGCTCGGTGTTCTGGTCGCCGGAGTTGATCCGCACGTCGCGCAGTTCCGGCCGCCGCCCCAGGATCGGGATCAGCTCGTCGGCGATCTCGGCCAGCGTCTGGGTGGAGTCGCCGACCAGCTGGAAGGACACGTTCTGTCCCGGCTGTCCGCCCCCGCCCTGCCCGCCGCCGGGGCTGCCCACGCCGATGGTCGCGCGCGCCGACTTGGGCACCTCCTTGCGGATCAGCTCGATCATCGGCTTGAGGTCGCGCACCTTCTCCGTGTCGAACTTGACCATGGTGCCGCCCCACTCCTGCTCGCTGTAGTACGAGTAGATCTGGGTGATGTGGTACTTCTCGCGGTTGGCGTCCAGGAACTGTTCGACGCGCAGGATCTCGTCGGACATCTGCTCCTTGGTGTAGGCGCCATTCCACTGGTAGAAGAGCTGGACCTGGTCGCCTTCGCCGTTGCCGAACATGTCGAACTTGGTGAACTTGATCGGGATGAAGCTGACCAGCACCACCAGGATGATGCCCAGTACGCTCCAGCCGCGGTGTTCCAGGGTCCAGCGCAGCAGGCCGGCGTAGCGGCGCTGCATGCGCGGGATCAGCCCGGACGGGTCGTGCACCATCGGCGGGGTCTTCAGCCGCGCCGAGATCATCGGGATCAGGCTGACCGCGACCAGCCACGACGCCAGCAGCGACACCGAGATGGTGATGGCGATCTGGCCCAGGTAGATGCTCAGGAAGTTGCGCTCGCCGAACAGGTTGGGCACGAACACGATGCAGTGGCACAGGGTGCCGGCCGACAGCGCGATGGCCACGTGGCGGGTACCGACGATCGAGGCCAGCACCGGGTTGCCGGGATACTTCTCCCGTTCCTGGTAGATGCTCTCCACCACCACCACGGCGTTGTCCACCAGCATGCCGATCGCCAGCAGCAGGCCCATCATGGTCAGGATGTTGAGGGTCACGCCGGCGAAGTACATGAAGCCGAGCGTCATCACGAAGCAGATCGGGATGGCCAGGGTCACCATCGCCACCGACGGCCAATGGCGCAGGAAGAACCACAGCACGATGATCGACAGGACCAGGCCGATCGCGCCGGCCTCGGCCAGCTCCAGCAGCGAGGAGGTCACGCTCTCGCCCTGGTTGTCGATGATCTTGATCTGCACGTCGCCCAGGTGTGGCTGGGCGCGGATCGCCTCGACCTCGGCCAGGGCCCGCCTGGACACCTCGACCAGGTTGGCGTTGCGTTCCTTGAAGATGTCCAGGCCCACCGCCGGGCGCCCGTCCAGGCGCCGGCCGTAGTCCATCCGCGCCGGCTTCAGGCGCACGTCGGCGATGTCGCCCAGGCGCACGTTGTTCGGGCCGACCGGCAGGTCGCGCAGCTGCTGCAGGTCGGTCATCTCGCCCACCGGCTGCACGCGCAGGCGCTGGCCGGCGTCGCTGATGGTGCCGGCGGAGATCGAGAAGTTCACCGCCTGCAGGCGCTGGGTCAGCTCGTTGAGGCCGAGGTCGTGCGCGGTCAGCCGGTGCTGGTCGATCGCGATCTCCACCTCGTTCGGCGGCGCGCCGGATACCTGCACCCGGGCCACGCCCGGGATGCGCTCCAGGCGGCGCTTGAACTCGCGTTCGATCATGTCGTACGCGCCGGTCAGGTCGCTGTTGCTGGCCAGCCGCACCCGCAGCACCGGCATGTCCGTGGTCGAGAACTTGAACACGAAGTAGCGCTGCAGGTCGTCCGGCAACTCGTCCCGGATCGCGTCCAGGCGTTCGCGGGCCTCGGACGCGGCGATCGCCACGTCGCGGTCCCAGTCGGCGAACTGGATGAAGATCTGCGCGCCGTCGGCCTTGGCGTTGGACTCCATGCGCTTGATGCCGGCCATGGTCGACAGCGCTTCCTCGGCCGGGCGCAGCACCGTCCGCTCCACTTCCTCCGGCGTCGAACCGGTGTACGGCAGCTGGACGAAGATGAAGGGCGGCGAGACCTCCGGGAACGCCTCCAGCGGCAGCCGGAACGCGGCGATGGTGCCGATCACCAGCAGCGAGATGAAGAACATCACCGCGGTGACCGGACGCCGGATGCTGAACTCCGCGACGCTCATGCGGGCTGGCCCTCGCCTTCGGCGCTGGCGGCCGCGTCGGCCACCTCGCGGGCACGACGGCCGCGCTCGCGGTAGTACTCGTCGGCGCGGCGGTCCAGCAGGTCGTAGACGACCGGGATCACCACCAGGGTCAGCAGGGTCGAGACGATCAGGCCGCCGATCACGGTGACCGCCATCGGCGAGCGCACTTCCGCGCCCGGGCTGCCGAACAGCGGGGCCAGCGCCAGCGGTAGGAAGCCGAACACCGTGCACAGCGTGGTCATCGCGATCGGGCGCAGGCGCGAACGGGCGCCCTCGACCAGGGCCTCGTGCTTGGCCACGCCAGCCTCGCGCAGCTGGTTGACCTTGTCGACCAGGATGATCGCGTTCTTGGTCACCAGGCCGACCAGCAGGATCAGGCCGATGAACACCACCACCGAGATCGCCGAGCCGGTCAGGAACAGCGCGCCGATCGCGCCGACCAGGGCGAGCGGGATGGTGAACAGGATCACGAACGGGTGCAGCAGCGACTCGAACTGCGAGGCCATCACCAGGTACACCAGGAACACCGCCAGGCCGAACGCGAACAGCAGCGAGCGCACCGACTCGGCCAGCTCCTCGCCCTGGCCGCCGATGTGCATGCCGACGCCGGCGCCGATCGGGTTCCCGGCGACCATCGCCCGCACTTCCTCCACCGCCGTGCCCAGGTCGATCCCGCGCAGGTTGGCCGAGACGATGGCCACGCGCACCTGGTCGGCGCGATGGATCTCCGACGGGCCGGTGGTGGCGACCACGTCGGCCACCGCCGACAGGGTCACCGGACGGCTGCTGCCGGGGTTCACGATCAGCCGGCGGATGCTCTCCACCGAGGCGCGGTCGTCCTCCTGGGCGCGCACCAGCACGTCGATCTTGCGGTCGCGGAAGCTGTAGCGCGTGGCGACTTCGCCGCGCACCTTCTTCACCACCACGTCGGCGATCTGCCGCGTGGTCAGGCCCAGCGCGCCGGCGCGCTCCTGGTCGAAGCGGATCTGGATCTCGGGGAAGCCCTGCTCCACCGTCGACTTGACGTCGGCGTAGTGCGGGTTGGCGCGCAGCATCGCCGCCAGCTTCTGCCCGGCCTGCTCGATCGAGGCCAGTTCCTGGCCGCGCAGTTCCACTTCCAGCGGCGTGGACGAGCTCAGCAGCTGCGGGCGCCTGAAGTCGACCTGCGCGCCCGGCTGGTTGGCCATCGAGGCGCGCAGCGCCTCGGTGGTGGCCTGCTCGACGCGGGCGCTGCCGCCGTTGGCCATGACCACGGTCAGCTTGCCGATGTTCTCGCCGCTTTCGGTCGGGTTGGCGTCCAGCCGCGTGCCGCTGCCGCTGACGCCGTACAGCGCCTGGACGCCCTCGGCATCGGCGTGCTTGCGCTGCAGCTCGCGCACCAGCGCGTCGGTCTGCGCCAGCGGCGTGCCCGGCGGCAGCTTCACGGTCATCTCGAAGCGGTCCTGGGCCAGCTGCGGGATCAGGTCGGCGCCCAGGTACGGCACCGCCAGCAGGGTCGCGGCGAACGCGCCGGCGGCCAGCGCCAGCACCAGCTTCGGCCGTGCCAGCGCGCCCGGCAGCAGGCGCAGGTAGCCGGCCTCGGCGCGGTGGTACGGCGCCATCGCCAGGTCGCTGGCCTTGCGCATCACCGGGCCGACCACGCGGACCAGACCGCGCCACAGCCGCACCACCAGCCAGGCGGCGCCGAAGAACAGCCCGCGCATCAGCACGCCGATGCCGCGGCCGGTCGCCGCCACCGGCTTCTGCCAGCGCGACCGCGGACGCCACTGCGGATGCGGTGCTTCCTCCGGGAAGGCCAGCGGCGGCCGGCCCTTCAGCGAGCTCAGCATCGGAATCAGGGTCATGGCCACGACCAGCGAGATGCCGATGGCGATGGCCACGGTCAGCGCCTGGTCGCGGAACAGCTGCCCGGCGATGCCCTGCACGAACACCAGCGGCAGGAACACGGCGATAGTGGTCAGGGTCGAGGCCACGACCGCCATGCTCACCTCGCGGGTGCCGGCGATCGCCGCCTGCAGGATGCCCAGGCCGCGCTCGCGCGCCTTGGCGATGCTCTCCAGCACCACGATCGAGTCGTCCACCACCAGGCCGGTGGCCAGCGCCAGGCCGCCCAGCGACATCACGTTCAGGCTCAGGTCCAGCTGGTCCATGAAGAAGAACGTGGTGATGATCGACACCGGCAGCGACAGGCTGATGACGAAGGTGCTCCAGCCGTCGCGCAGGAACAGGAAGATGATCAGGATCGCCAGGATGCCGCCGATCACCGCGTCCTTCTTGACGTCGGCGATGGCGTGCTCGATGAACAGCGACTGGTCGTCGATGATGGTCAGCTCGACGTCCGGCGGCACCTGCCGCTTCAGCTGCTCCAGCCGCGCCTTCAGCGCCTTGGCGGTGGCGACGGTATTGGCGTCGCCTTCCTTGTAGATCGCCAGCTCGACCGCTTCCTTGCCGGCCAGGCGGATGATCGCCTCGCGCTCCTTGTAGCCCTGGCGCACCACGGCCACGTCCTTCAGGCGCACCGGCATGCCGCCGGCGATGGCGCTGCTGCTGGACGAGGACGCGCTCTGCACCGACTGGGCCGCGGCCAGCACGCTGGCGTTGCCCGAGGCGGCGGCGATCGCCGCCATCTGCTGGGCCGCCGCGGCCGCGGCGTTGTCGCCGCCGCTCTGCGTGGTCACCAGCATCTCGCGGATTTCCTCCACGGTGGCGAACTGGTTGACCGTGCGCACCAGGTAGCGCTGCGAGCCTTCCTCCAGGCGGCCGCCGGAGATGTTGATGTTCTCCTGCTGCAGGCGCTGGATGACGGTGTCGATCGGCAGGTTCAGCTGGGCCAGCTTCTGCTGGTCGATGTCGACCTGGATTTCGTCCTCCAGGCCGCCGCCGACCTTGACCGCCGCCACGCCGGCCACCGGCTCGAGGCGCTTCTTCAGGTCCTCGTCGGCATAGCGGCGCAGCTCGGTCAGCACGCGCACGCTGTCGGCCTCGATGGCGGTGTCGCCCTTGGCCGACAGGGCCAGGCGCAGGATCGGCTCGGTCGACGGATTGAAGCGCAGCAGCACCGGGGCCTTGGCCTCCAGCGGCAGCGACAGCACTTCCATCTTGTCGCGGACCTCCAGGCTGGCCTGGTCCATGTCCGTGCCCCAGGCGAACTCCAGCACCACGTCGCTCTGGCCGGTGCGCGACACCGACTTGAGCTTGCGCAGGTTCTTCACCACGCCGACGGCTTCCTCCACCGGCTCGGTGATCAGGGTCTCGATCTCCGACGGCGCGGCGCCCGTGTACTCGGTGCGCACGGTCAGGGTCGGATAGCTCAGGTCCGGCAGCAGGTTGACCTTGAGGCTGCCCAGCGAGATCAGACCGAACAGCACCATGGTCACGGTGATCATGGCGATGGTCACGCGGCGGCGGGTGGAGAACTCCACCAGCCCGCCGCCCAGCCGGCCTGCACCGGTTTCGTGCGGTCCGTGCACGGGGGCGCTCACTGGCCGGCACCCGTGGCTGCGGCGCCGGTACCGGCAACGGCCTTGTCGGCCTGCTTGCCGTTGGCGGCGGCGATCACCTGCACCGCGCTGCCCTCGCGCAGCGCGACCTTGCCGGCGGTGACGACCTGCTCGCCCGGCTTGATGCCTTCGCGGACCTCGATCCACTCGCCGTCGACATAGCCGACCTTGACCGGCACGCGCGAGGCCTTGCCGTCGCGGACCACGAACATCGCCGGGTCGCCGTCGTCCAGCAGGGCCACGCGCGGCACCACCAGCGCGTCGGGGCGCTGGTCGTAATCGATGCGGATGCGGCCGAACATGCCCGGCTGCAGCGCGCCGCCGCCGTCGAAGGCGGCGATCACGCGGAAGGTCCCGCTGCCGGCGTCCACCACCGGCGCGACGCGGTCGACCACGCCCTCGAAGGCGCGGCCCGGCAGCGCGTCGACCTGCATCAGCACCGGCAGGCCGGCCTTCATCGTCGCCAGCTCGCGCTCGGGCACGTTGAGCGTGGCCTCCAGGCGCGAGTCGTCGACGATGCGCAGGATCGGGGTGTTGATCTGCACGAAGTTGCCCGGCTTGATCGAACGCGACGCGACCACGCCGGAGATCGGCGCTTCCACCGTGGTGTACGACAGCTCCAGCCGGGTCATGTTGTAGGTGGCGCGGGCGTTCTCCAGGTCGTAGCGCATCTGGTCGACCTCGCCGGCGCTGATCAGCTGCTGGGAGACCAGCTGCTGGGCGCGCCTGTAGTTGTTCTCCAGCTTGCGCATCTGCGCCTCGGCCTGGGCCACGCTCAGGCGCGCGCGGTCCGGGTCCAGGCGCAGCAGCGGCTGCCCGGCCTTGACGTGCTGCCCTTCCTCGACCAGCACCGCCAGGGCCACGCCGGAGGTCTTGGCGACCACCTGCGACTCGGCCAGCGGCTCCAGCGCCGCGGTGCCGGTGTAGCTGGCGGCGATCGGCCGCCGCGCGGCCTCGACCACCTCCACCGGGATGGCCTCCACCTCCGGCTGCTTCGTCTGGGCCTGGGCCTCGGCCGGGCCGGCCCCGCCCTTGCAGGCGGCCAGGGTGGTGGCGATGACGAGTGCGAGGGCGGCGGTGCGCAGTCCGTTGCGCAGGAACGCGGAGTGGCGACTGGCCATGACGGTATCCAATGAGGGGTCAGGGGGCCCGGGTGGGCACGTGATCAGGTGTTGTATGCAAGTAGATCACCCGGACGGCTGGGCGCCATGCGCCGAAGGTCATGGTGTCTCCCGGCGGACCGCCGGACCCCGGCATTGATCGTGCTCATGGACAGAAGTTTCCGGTTGCGCTAGCGCGTGGCTATACTGCGGCGACCTCGCGGCCGGCCGCATTCAGCCGGCCGTCCACTTTCCGCGACCGACCCCGGACCACCGAATGATGCGCCCGCTGCCGCTAGCCGCCTGCCTTGCCCTGGTCACCTCGCTGTCCCTCACCGCCATCGCCCAGGAGGCTGCCCAGCCTGCCGAGGCGCCGGCCGCCACCGAGGCTGCCCCGGCCGCTGCCGTGACCGGCAACGCCGAGGCCGGCCGCCAGCTGGCCTACACCTGCCAGGGCTGCCACGGCATCACCGGTTACAAGAACGCGTATCCGAGCTACAAGGTGCCGAAGATCGGCGGCCAGTCGGCCGAATACCTGGCCCAGGCCCTGCACGATTACCGGGAGGGCAAGCGCAAGCACCCGACGATGCGCGCCCAGGCCGAGAGCTTCTCGGACCAGGACATCGCCGACATCGCCGCCTACCTGTCCACCCTCAAGTAAGAGCAGCCGCCACCCATGCCGAACGCCGTGACCGCTTCGCGTCTAGCCATCGCCCTGACCGCCGCCCTGGTGCTGGCGGCCTGCTCCGGGCAGCAGGGTTCCCATTCCACCGAAGGCGAAAGCCAGGCCCAGGCCGCCTCTTCGGCCGGCCTGCCCGAGGGCCGCATCGCGGTCGGCGAGAAGCTGGCCAAGGCCAAGGGCAAGGCCACCGGCCAGAGCTGCGTGGACTGCCATGGCGCCGAGGGCAATGCCCCGATCGACGCCAGCTACCCGAAACTGGGTGGCCAGTACGCCGACTACCTCGCCCATGCGCTGCAGCAGTACCGCGCCGGCGACCGCCAGCACGTGCTGATGACCCCGCAGGCCGCCGGGCTGGGCGACCAGGACATCGCCGACCTGGCCGCGTACTTCGGTTCGCGCCCCTCGCAGCTGCGCGACCTGGCCGGCGCCCAGTAAGGGCCTGCCCGCCCGCAAGCGACACCCGGAGGCCCGCGCAAGCGGGCCTCCGCTTTTTCCGCGATCACGGAACCGCGGCCCCGCGCCGGGGCACAATGCGGCATGGCCACGCCCCGCCCCACCGCCAAGCCGCGCCGCGAGCGCACCACCCCGAGCCTGCGCGAGCGCTTCGACGCGATGCGCAACCTGCCGCCGTTCCTACGCCAGATCTGGCAGACCAGCCCCGGCCTGACCTTGGCCAGCCTCGGCCTGCGCCTGCTGCGCGCCTTGATGCCGGTGGTCTCGCTGTACATCGGCAAGCTGATCATCGACGAGGCGATCCGGGTGGTCGGCCTGGGCCTGTCCTTCGACGGCCTCGGCGACGCCCTGCGCAGCGGCGCCCTCGACCACCTGCTGTGGCTGCTGGGCGTGGAACTGGCGCTGGCGGTGGGCTCGGACTTCCTCGGCCGGATGGTCAGCTACGCCGACGGCCTGCTCTCGGAGCTGTTCACCAACGCCAGCAGCATCCGCCTGATGGAGCATGCGGCGACCCTGGACCTGGAGGACTTCGAGGACCCGGACCTGCAGGACCGGCTGGACCGCGCCCGGCGCCTGACCATGAGCCGGATGAACCTGATGAGCCAGCTGTTCGGCCAGGTCCAGGACGCGGTCACCGTCATCGCCTTCGCCATCGGCCTGCTGGTCTACGCGCCGTGGCTGATCCTGCTGCTGGCGGTGGCGCTGGTGCCGGCCTTCGTCGGCGAGGCGCACTTCAACGCGCTGGGCTATTCGCTGAACTACCAGTGGACCCCGGAGCGGCGCCAGCTCGAGTACCTGCGCCAGACCGGCGCCAGCGTCGAGACCGCCAAGGAGGTGAAGATCTTCAACCTCCACCGCTTCCTGATCGACCGCTACCGCACCCTGGCGCAGAAGTTCTACCTGGCCAACCGCGCGCTGGCGCGCAAGCGCGCCCTGTGGGGCACGTTGCTGGCGGCGCTGGGCACGCTGGGCTACTACGTCGCGTATGCCTACATCGCCTGGCGCACCGTGCGCGGCGACTTCAGCATCGGCGACCTGACCTTCCTGGCCGGCAGCTTCCGCCGCCTGCGCCAGCTGCTGGAAGGCCTGCTGGTCGGCTTCTCCCAGGTCGCCGGACAGGCCCTGTACCTGGACGACCTGTACTCGTTCTTCGAGATCGAGCCGGAGATCGCCTCGCGGCCGGACGCGGTGCCGGTGCCGCGGCCGATCGCGCGCGGCTTCGTCTTCGAGAACGTCGGTTTCCGCTATCCCGGCGCGGAGAACTGGGCGCTGCGCGGGCTGGAATTCGAGCTGCGTGCCGGGGAGGTGCTGGCACTGGTCGGCGAGAACGGCGCCGGCAAGACCACCCTGGTCAAGCTCCTGGCACGCCTGTACGACCCGGACGAGGGCCGGATCCTGCTCGACGGCCGCGACCTGCGCGATTACGACCTGGATGACCTGCGCGCCAACATCGGGGTGATCTTCCAGGACTTCGTCCGCTACCACCTCACCGCCGGCGAGAACATCGGCGTGGGCCGGATCGAGGCGATGGACGACATCGGACGGATCCGCGCCGCCGCCCACCGGGCCATGGCCGACGAGGTCATCGAGCCGCTGCCGGAAGGCTACGACCAGCTGGTCGGGCGCCGTTTCAAGACCGGCGTGGACCTGTCCGGCGGGCAGTGGCAGAAGATCGCCATCGCCCGTGCCTACATGCGCGACGCCCAGGTCATGATCCTCGACGAACCGACCGCGGCGCTGGACGCGCGCAGCGAATTCGAGGTGTTCCAGCGCTTCAAGGAGCTCTCGCACGACCGCACCGCGGTGCTGATCTCGCACCGCTTCTCAAGCGTGCGCATGGCCGACCGGATCCTGGTGCTGGCCGGCGGCAAGGTCGAGGCGTCCGGCACCCATGCCGAGCTGATGGCGCAGGGTGGCCGCTACGCGGAACTGTTCGAGCTGCAGGCGGCCGGTTATCGTTGAGGCTTCCGCGCCCAACGACAGGATGCCGCCATGCACCGGCCGACCACCGCCAGCCTCGCCCTAGCCCTTGCCCTGCCCCTCGTCCTGGCCGCCTGCCAGCCGCCGCAGGAGCCGGCCGTCTCCGCGCCCGCGCCGGCCAGCGAACCGGCGCGCAATGTGGCCAGCGAACAGGGCCAGGCCAGCCTCACCATCATCGCCCGCGGCCTGTCGCATCCGTGGGCGGTGGCGCCGCTGCCGGACGGCGGCTTCCTGGTCACCGAACGCGGCGGCAACCTGCGCCGCATCGGTGCCGACGGCAGCATCTCCGCGCCGCTGGCCGGCGTGCCGGAGGTCTCCGCGCGCGGCCAGGGTGGCCTGCTCGACGTCGCCCTCGCGCCTGACTTCGCCAGCAGCCGCCGCATCTACCTCAGCTATGCCGAGCCGGGCGACGGCGGCCTGTCCGGCACCGCCGCGGCCTATGCCACCCTGGGCGGCGACCGCCTCGAAGGCCTGACCGTCATCTACCGCCAGGAACCCAAGCTCAACACCGAGAACCACTACGGCTCGCGCTTCGCCTTCGACGGCAAGGGCCATGTCTTCATCAGCCAGGGCGAGCGCACCTTGAAGATGATGTCGCAGGAGCTGGACAAGCTGCAGGGCAAGCTGGTCCGCCTGGACCTCGACGGCAGCGTGCCGGACGACAATCCCTTCGTCGGCCAGGCCGGCGCCCGCCCGGAGATCTGGAGCTACGGCCACCGCAATTCGCAAGGGCTGGCCTTCGACCCGCGCACCGGGACGCTGTGGGAGAGCGAGCACGGCCCGCGCGGCGGCGACGAGATCAACCTGCCGAAGCCCGGCCGCAACTACGGCTGGCCGGTCATCACCCACGGCATCGACTACTCCGGCAAGCCGATCGCCGAGGCGGTCGGCAAGGAGAAGGACGGCATGGAGCCGCCGCACTTCGTCTTCGAGGTCTCGCCGGGCCTGTCGGGCATGGCCTTCTACACCGGCCGCCCGGGCAAGCCGTGGAACGACAGCCTGTTCCTGGGCTCGCTGGCCCAGCGCAACCTGATCCGCCTGCAGCTGGAAGGCGACCGGGTGGTCGGCGAGGAACGCCTGCTCGGCGACCTCGGCGAGCGCATCCGCGACGTCCGCCTGGGCCCGGACGGCAACCTGTACCTGGTCACCGACGAGGACGACGGCAAGCTGCTGAGGCTGGCGCCGCCGCAGGGCTGAGGCAGGCCTGGACGGTGCCGGGCCGGCCCGGCACTGATCCTGCTCAAGGCCGGTTGGGGGCGGTCGGCTACAATAACGGGGATAAGTCCAACCCGACCTCCCCCGATGTCCTCTGCCTACGGCACCGAGACGGTGCTCGACGTCCGTCACTGGACCGACGCCTACTTCAGCTTCACCACCACCCGCGACGACGGATTCCGCTTCGAGAACGGCCAGTTCGTGATGATCGGCCTGCCGACCGAGACCGGCCGGCCGATCATGCGCGCCTACTCCATCGCCAGTGCCAACTGGGAGGAGCAGCTGGAGTTCTTCTCGATCAAGGTCCAGGACGGGCCGCTGACCTCGCGCCTGCAGCACATCAAGCCCGGCGACAGCATCCTGATCGGTCGCAAGCCCACCGGCACCCTGCTGATCTCCGACCTGCACCCCGGCCGCAACCTGTACCTGTTGGGCACCGGCACCGGCCTGGCGCCGTGGCTGTCGGTGATCAAGGACCCGGAAACCTACGAGCGCTTCGAACGCGTGGTCCTGTGCCACGGCGTGCGCCACGCCGGCGACCTCGCCTACCGCGACTACTTCGAGAAGGAGCTGCCGCAGCACGAGTTCCTCGGCGGAATCATCCGCGAGAAGCTGCTGTACTACCCGGCGGTGACGCGCGAGGACTTCCCGAACCGCGGCCGGCTCACCGACCTGATGGGCAGCGGCCAGATGATGCGCACGCTCGGCATCGAGGAACTGGACCCGAAGCACGACCGCGCGATGATCTGCGGCAGCCCGCAGATGCTGGCCGACTTCCGCGCCCTGCTCGACGGCCGCGGCTTCACCGCCTCGCCGCGCATCGGCAGCGCCGGCGAGTACGTGTTCGAGCGCGCCTTCGTCGAGAAGTGACGTTTCGCCGCCCTCGGGCGGCGTGCTAGCGTGCGCCCCAACGGGGAACGGGGAGCAAGGGAATGTGGATGCGATGGCTGCTGCTGGCCGGCCTGGCCATGTCCACCTGCCTGGGCGCGAAGGTGCTGCCGCCCTCGCCCGCCGTCGGCGAGATCCCCCCGCAACTGCTGGGCAAGACCCGCGAAGGCCGCACGGTCAACCTGGGCGACTACCGCGGCAAGGTCACCATCGTCACCTTCTGGGCCTCCTGGTGCGGCCCCTGCCGCAAGGAACTGCCGGTGCTGGCCCGTTTCCAGGACGTGGTCGGCCGCGATGCGCTGGAAGTGGTCGCGGTCAACTTCAAGGAGCCGCGCAGCGACTTCGTCGCGCTGGTGCGCGCCAACAAGGGCATGAACCTCACCTTCGTCCACGACGCCGACGGCGCGACCAGCGACCGCTACGGCGTCCGGGCGATCCCGCACATGTTCATCCTCGACCACGACGGCACGGTGGCGTACACGCACCGCGGCTACTCGGAGAACGCCCTGCCCGGGATCATCGACGAGATCCTGTCGCTGCTGCCGGACGAGGTGAAGAACCGGCCCTCGGCCCCGGCGGGGAAGCGCTAGCCGGCCCGCAGCGCCCGCTCGATCGGCGCGGCCAGCGTCTCCGGCCGGTCCCGCGGCGCGTGCCGCGACAGCACCTGGCCATCGCGGCCGACCAGGAACTTGGTGAAGTTCCACTTGATCCTGGCGGTGCCCAGCACCCCGCGCTTCTGCTGCTGCAGCCAGCGCCACAGCGGATGCGCGCCGGGCCCGTTGACATCGATCTTCGCGAACATCGGGAAGGTCACGCCGAAGTTGAGCGCGCAGAAGTCGCGGATGGCCGCCTCGTCGCCCGGCTCCTGGTGGCCGAACTGGTCGCAGGGGAAGCCCAGCACCACGAAGCCGCGGTCGCGATACGCCTGCCAGAGCGCTTCCAGTCCGGCGTACTGCGGAGTGAAGCCACAGCGCGAGGCGACGTTGACCACCAGCGCCACCTGCCCGGCGAATTCGCCCAGCCGCCGCGGATGGCCGTCGATGTCGATGGCGGAGAAGTCGTGGAGGCTGGTCATGCCGGATCGCGCGCAGGGAATGCCACCAGCATACGTCCGCCGCTCCCCGGCCGCCTCCATCGCAACGCATGCTGAGACACGGGGATGGGCCCGCCGCGTCCTGTGCCATTGGTCACAGGGCGTTACTCCCGGCACTGGGGTAGATTGGGAAGATTGTCCCCCGCAGGATCTGCTGCAATGAAGAAAACCGGCCTTTACCTGGCGCTCGCCGCCGCCCTTGGACTTGGCATGACCGCCTGCAACCGCACCGACAGCCCCGCGCCCGGCGCCGCCGAGCAGTCGGCCGCGGCCGACTCGCGGCAGAACCCGTTCTTCGCCGAGAGCGACCTGCCGCTGCAGTACCCGCGTTTCGACCGGATCAAGGACAGCGACTTCGGCCCTGCCTTCGACGCCGGCATGGCCGAGCAGCTGAAGGAGATCGAGGCGATCGCCAACAACGCCGAAGAGCCGACCTTCGAGAACACCATCGTGGCGATGGAGAACAGCGGCCAGGTGCTCGGCCGCGCCGCCGCGGTGTTCTTCAACCTCTCCAGCACCGACACCAACGACGCGCGCAAGCAGATCGACGCGGACTATTCGCCGAAGTTCGCCGCGCACCGCGACGCGATCTACCTGGACGGCAAGCTGTTCGCGCGGATCCAGGCGTTGTACGAGAAGCGCGATTCGCTGGGCCTGGACGCCGAAGGCCTGCGCCTGGTCGAGCGCTACTACAACGATTTCGTCCGCGCCGGCGCGCAGCTCTCCGACGCCGACAAGGCCCGCCTGAAGGAAATGAACGCGCAGCTGGCCACCCTGAGCACCCAGTTCGACCAGAACGTGCTCAACGAGGTCAACGCCTCGGCCGTGGTCTTCGACAGCGCCGACTTCCTCGCCGGCGCCAGCCAGGCGCAGATCGACGCCGCCGCCGAGGAGGCGAAGAAGCGCGGCCTGGAAGGCAAGTACGTGGTCACCCTGCTCAACACCACCGGCCAGCCGCCGCTGAGCTACCTGAGCAACCGCGAGGCGCGCCAGCGCATCTTCGAGGCCTCGATCGCCCGCGGCAGCCGCGGCAACGAGTACGACAACACCGGCGTGGTCGCACAGGTGATCAAGCTGCGTGCCGAACGCGCGAAGCTGCTGGGCTTCCCGAACCACGCCGCCTACGCGCTGGCCGACGCCACCGCCAAGACCCCCGAGGCGGTGAACGACATGCTCGGCAAGCTGGCGCCGGCCGCCGTGGCCAACGCCAGACGCGAAGCCGCCGAGCTGCAGAAGATGATCGACCAGGAGCAGGCCGCCAAGGGCGAGCCGAGCTTCAAGCTCGAGCCGTGGGACTGGGCCTACTACGCCGAGAAGGTGCGCCAGGCCAGGTACGACTTCGACGAGTCGCAGCTCAAGCCGTACTTCGAGATGAAGAACGTGCTGGAGAACGGCGTGTTCTACGCCGCGACCCAGCTGTACGGCATCACCTTCAAGGAGCGCACCGACCTGCCGAAGTACCACCCCGACACGTGGACCTACGACGTGTTCGACGCCGACGGCTCGCAGCTGGCGATCTTCATCTTCGACCCGTTCGCGCGCGAGTCCAAGCGCGGCGGCGCGTGGATGAACTCCTACGTCGAGCAGTCGAAGCTGCGCGGCACCAGGCCGGTGGTCGCCAACCACCTGAACATCCCGAAGCCGCCGGCCGGCCAGCCGGTGCTGCTCACCTGGGACGAGGTCACCACCGCGTTCCACGAGTTCGGCCACGCCCTGCACGGCATGTTCTCCGACGTGAACTACCCGTACTTCAGCGGCACCTCGGTCCCGCGCGACTTCGTCGAGTTCCCGTCGCAGGTCAACGAGATGTGGGCCGACTGGCCGTCGATCCTGGCCAACTACGCCAGGCACCACGAGACCGGCGAGCCGATGCCGCAGGCGCTGCTGGACAAGGTCCTGGCCGCGGCCAAGTTCAACCAGGGCTTCGCCACCACCGAGTACCTGGGCGCGGCCATGCTCGACCAGCGCTGGCACCAGATCGGTCCGGAGCAGGTCCCGGCCGCCGACGGCGTGATGCAGTTCGAGGCCGACGCGCTGAGGGCCGACGGCATCTACTTCGCGCCGGTGCCGCCGCGCTACCGCACGCCGTACTTCAGCCACATCATGGGCGGCTACGCGGCCGGCTACTACGCCTACATCTGGTCCGAGGTGCTGGACGCCAACACCCAGGAGTGGATCCGCAACAACGGCGGCCTCAAGCGCGAGAACGGCGACCGCTTCCGCGCCACCCTGCTGTCGCGCGGCGGCAGCAAGGACGCGCTGCAGCTGTTCCGCGACTTCGCCGGCCACGATCCGAAGATCGAGCCGCTGCTGAAGAAGCGCGGGCTGGACGCGGCCCCGCGCTGATCCGCGCCCGCGGACCGCTCCACGACTGCGCCACCTCCGGGTGGCGCAGTCGTTTCCGGCGGCGGAAAACCGCCGTCGTTTTCCACAGTCGGTGTGGATGGAACGTGCACGAAGCTGTGGATAATCGCCGGAGCGCCAGGCGTGGCGGGGCTGTCAAGAAGGTTGGCGAAAATTTCGCCACGGCGCCGGAGCGGTCGCCCTGCCCTCAGCGCGGCGCGAGGTAACCGCCCGGCACGCCTTCCGGCGACAGCACCAGCTGCCACAGCTGCGAGCGGCGGCAGCGGAAGGTGGCCATCGACGCGGACAGGTAGAACCGCCACATCCGCCGGAAGCGTTCGTCGTAGCGCGGATCCAGCCAGTCCCACGCCGCTTCCACGTTCGCGCGCCACGCCGCCAGCGTGCGTTCGTAGTCGGCGCCGAAGTTGTGCCAGTCCTCCAGCACGAACAGCCCTTCGCTGGCGCGGGTGATCTGCGCGGCCGAAGGCAGCATCGAGTTGGGGAAGATGTAGCGCGCGATCCATGGGTCGGTGCGGCTGACCGAGACGTTGGTGCCGATGGTGTGCAGCAGGAACAGGCCGTGCCCGGGCAGGCAGCGCCGCATCACCTCGAAGTAGGTGCGGTAGTTGCGCACGCCCACGTGCTCGAACATGCCGATCGACAGCGCCGCGTCGAACGGCTCGTCCAGGTCGCGGTAGTCCTGCAGGCGGATCTCCACCGGCAGGCCGGCGCACAGCCGCCGCGCGTACCCGGCCTGCTCGCGCGAGATGGTCACGCCGACGCCGGACACGCCGTAACGTTCGGCCGCGTACTTCAGCGCCTCGCCCCAGCCGCAGCCCACCTCGAGCACACGCATGCCGGGGCGCAGTTGCAGCTTGCGGCAGACCAGGTCGAGCTTGGCTTCCTGCGCCGCGTCCAGGTCCGTGGCGTCGCGCCAGTAGCCGCAGCTGTAGACCAGCCGGCGCCCGAGCATCGCCGCGTACAGGTCGTTGCCCAGGTCGTAATGGCGGCGTCCGACCTCGCCGCTGCGCCGGCGCGACTGCGGGTTGAGCAGGCGCGCCTCCAGCGCGTCCCGGACCTCGCCCAGCCCGTGCACGCGCCGGTCCAGACGGGCCTGCATGAGCCGGGCCAGGAAGCCGTCCAGCGAGCGCGCGTCCCACCAGCCGTCCATGTAGGACTCGCCCAGGCCCAGCGAGCCGTGCGCCAGCACGCGCACGTACAGGCGCTCGTCGTGGACCTGCAGGTCCCAGTCGCGCTCGCCGCCGATGCGCACGCCGGCCTCGGCCAGCAGGGCCTCGACCCTCCGCTTCGCGCGCGCCGCCAACGCCATGGCCGCTAGTCCACGAACAGCCCGCGGACGTCGTCCGCCAGGTAGGGCTTGAGAACCGAGGCCGGGACCTCGACGGTCTGCACCCCGTCGGCATACGGCCCCACCTGGTACGGCGGGAACACGAAGCGCAGCGCGCCGATCCGGCCATCGGCCGCGGGCACTGGCTCGAACTGGGCGAAGTTCTCCGGCTTCGGCTCGGTGCCCTGGTCGATGGTCTTCAGCGCCATCGCCAGCAGGTTGGCGCGCTCCTCCGGCGCCAGCGCCTCGTCGGAGGCGCGGATGTGGGCGGCCGTGCCGAGCTGCTCGCCGATGTAGGCGGCCACCGGCTCCCAGCCCTCGCGCGAGGCCAGCAGGCTTTCGGCGGTCAGCATGCGCTGCTGCCTGGGTAGCCAGACGAAGCGCGCGACCAGCGGCTGGCCGTGCGCGCCGCCGGTGTACAGGCTGCCATCGGCGGCCACGGCGACCACGTCGGCGGTCCGCAGCAGCTGGCGGAAGCCCAGCGACAGTTCGTACGGCGCGGTCGGGTTGCCGTCGAGCCCGGCGACGGCCTGCAGCAGCTCGGCGCGCGCCGCCTCGGCGTAGCCGTGGAGCGCGCGGGCCAGGCCCGGCTCGGCGTCGATGCCCGGCGGGTAGCTGATCCCGACCACGTAGCGCGGATCGGTCTCGATGACGTCTTCCAGGACCAGCGGCGTGGCCGCCGTGCCCGGCGCGTCGCCAGGGGCGGCCTCCGCGCCCGCCTGGGCCTGCGGCGCGGCCGGCTCGGGCGCCGGCGCCGGCGCCTCGCGCCGGCAGCCGGCCAGCAGGGCCAGGGCCAGCAGCGCCGGCGCGGCCAGCCATGGGCGTACAGCCCGGGTCGGGTTCATGCTCATGCTGCACCTCCTATGTGCGCCGGCATGGGGACCATGCCGGCAGTGTAGTCATTCGGCGGCCAGGTCGGCGTACTCCGGATGGCGGGCGATCCAGGTGGCGGCGTAGGAACAGGCCGGGACCACCTTCCAGCCCTGGCTGCGGGCATGGTCGAAGGCCGCCTGGACCAGGCGACCTGCCAGCCCCCTGCCCCCGATCGCCTGCGGGACCCCGGTGTGGTCGATAACCATCCGGCCGTCGGGGGCGCGGTGGTAGACCAGTTCCGCCAGCTGGCCGTCCAGCTCGAGGTGGAAACGCTGGCCGGCGGGGTCGTGGCGGATTTCGGGCTCGTCATTCATGTCGGGGCTCCTGGGGGCAGAAACAGACGCATTGCGTCACATTCTGGCCATGACGCAGGCCAGAAAGGACGTTGTCTATGCTGAACAGGCTGGCTGAACCGCTCATCAAGGCCACGTGAATCTGGCACGTCTCCTGCTTCAACCACGTCAAGGACATGCGCCCGGCGGCCGGGCAGAGAGCACAGACGATGGATGCATTCGAACGCAACACCGCCAGCGAGATGGAC
The DNA here is from genome assembly GCF_000513995.1 of Pseudoxanthomonas sp. J35. Taxonomy (GTDB): domain Bacteria; phylum Pseudomonadota; class Gammaproteobacteria; order Xanthomonadales; family Xanthomonadaceae; genus Pseudoxanthomonas. Next base: position 70,791 of record NZ_AZVB01000007.1, on the reverse strand, counting down.
AACGACGCCTCCCTGCTGGAGGGCCTGTTCCAGCTGGCGGTGAGTGGCCATACCGAAGGCTGGGAGTACGAGCACCTCGCCGACGAGGTCTACCAGCGCCTCGAGCACGCCTACGCCGCCGAACCGCAGCCGCACTGATCCCTCGATTCCAGGGGGAGACGGGCGCAGGAGGGGGCGGCCCGTCCCACAGCCCCGCCCATCGGGCGGGGCTGTTTTTTTCCCGGCGCCATCAGCGGCGGTCGCGCTTGCGCTGGTTGCGCCGGTCCTGGGTACCGGCGCTGCCCTGGGTGGCCCGCAGCCGCGCTTCCCCCGCATGCAGTTCCTGCAGCTTCGCCGGATCGGCGGTGCCGGCCTGCCCGGCGCCGGGATCCTGCCCGCCATGGGGATCCTCGAGCCGCCGCCACGGCGGCGTCTGCTTCGCCTGCTCCTGCCTGGCCTCCAGCAGTTCCCGGGTATGGGCCAGCGCGTCTTCCGGCGTCGGCGCGCCCGCCGGTACGGAGGGCGCCTCGGTCGGGCTGCGGCGGGAACGGGCGGGCGACTTCGCTTCGTCTGCGCCGGGTGTCCTCCCGGAAGCGCCCTTCCTGGCTGCGGGGGCTCTGGCGACCTTGCGCGGTGCCTTCTCCGCGGCCTTCCGGGCGACGGCTTTCTTCGCCACCGCCTTGCGCGCCGTCGCCTTCTTCGCCGCCACCTTGCGTGGCGCGGCCTTCTTCGCTGCCTTGCGGACGGCCTTCTTCGCAGGCGCTTTCTTTGCCGCCGCTTTCCTGGCCGGTGCCTTCTTCGCCGCGACCTTGCCGGTCGCCTTTCTTGCTGCGGTCTTCGCTGCCGCGGTCTTGCGGGTGGCGGCCCCTGCAGCCTTCTTCGCGGTTCTCTTCGCGCTTTTCCCGGCCGCCTGCTTCGCCGCCGTCTTCTTCGTCGCCCTGCGGGAGCCGGTTTTCCGTGCCGTGCGGGTTGCCATCTCCACCTCCGTCTGTCGGACGGAGGCGACGGTGTCATGCCCGGCATTCACGCCGGGTGAGCGCACCGGCTCAGCGGAAGCTCGGGTTGAGCAGCTGGCCGAGGAACACGTTCACCAGGCGCGGCTCCATCGCCAGCATGAACATCACGCCGAACACCGCGCCGGCCAGGTGCGCGCTGTGGTTGACGTTGTCGCCGCCCTTGCGGTCCATCCAGATGCTGTAGCCGACGTAGAACACCGCGTACAGGATCGCCGGCGCCGGGATGAAGAACACGAAGATCAGCGACCACGGCTGGATCAGGATGAAGGCGAACAGCACCGCCGACACCGCGCCGGAAGCGCCGAGGCTGAAGTAGTTCGGGTTCTTCTGGTTCTTCAGGTAGCTGGGCAGGATCGAGACCACCAGCGCGGCCAGGTAGAACAGCGGATAGGTCAGCACGCTGCCGGTCAGCTGCCGCATCACCTGCTCGATCAGCCGGCCGAAGAAGAACAGCGTGACCATGTTGAACAGCAGGTGCGGGAAGTCCGCGTGCAGGAAGCCGTAGCTGACCAGCCGCCAGTACTCGTGCTTGCGCGCCACCGCCGGCGGCCACAGGACCAGCCGGTCGACGATGCGGCGGTCGTTGAAGGCCAGCCACGACACCAGCGCGGTGGCGGCGATCAGCAGCAGGGTGATGGGGCTGGACATCGCGATCCTCAGGTTCCGGCCGGGCGGTAGTTGTCGACCATCCGGTAGCTGCGCGCGTACAGCCCGAACACCAGCGCCGCCACCAGGGCGAATGCCGCGAAGAAGAACATCTGGAACGCGGTCGTGCTCAGCCCGGTCCCGGCGATGCTGCCGGTCACCGTGTCGTTGCGCACCGCCGCGTTGGCCAGCAGCACCCACAGGTTGCCGATGGTCGTGGTCAGGTTCCAGAAGCTCATGACCACGCCCTTCATCGCCGCCGGCGCCTGGCTGTAGGCGAACTCCAGGCCCGTGGCCGATACCAGCACCTCGCCGAAGGTCAGCAGCGCGTAGGGCAGCACCTGCCAGACGATGGACATGGGCTCGCCACCGTCCATGACCACCTGGATGCCGCCGATCACGATCCAGGACAGGCCGCTGAAGGCGATGCCCGCGGTCATCCGCCGCAGCGCGGTCGGCTCCCAGCCGAAGCGGCGCAGCGCCGGGTACAGGACCAGGTTGTTGAACGGGATGAGGATCATCACCAGGGCCGGGTTCAACGCCTGCATCTGCGAGGACACGAACCACTCCGGCTTGGTCATCTCGTTGCCCTGGATCACCCAGGTCGAGGCCTTCTGGTCGAACAGCGAGAAGAACGGCGTGGTCAGGGCGAAGATCACCAGCACCCGCAGCACGCTGCGCGCGCCGTCCACGGCCACGTCGGAGTGCACGCCGCGGGCGCGCTCCAGCTGCATCCACGCACCGCCGCCGACGCCGGCCAGCAGCACCACCAGCGCCACGCACAGCGCGATCACGAAGCCCAGCGACGGCGCCAGCGCCAGCGAGGCGACCGCCAGCACCACGCCGGCCACCGCCAGCCACAGGCCACCCCGGCCCTGCCCCGGCGCCTGCGCCAGCAACGCGGTGCGGATCACCTTCGAGAATGCGTCCGGGTCCTCGGTGCGCGCCGGCGGCAGCATCACATAGCGCTTGCGACCCAGCCAGAACACGAACGTGGCCACGAACATCAGCAGGCCGGGAATGCCGAACGCCACCGCCGGCCCGAAGTTCTTCAGGAACAGGGGCATGAGCAGCGAGGCGAACAGCGAGCCGAAGTTGATGATCCAGTAGAAGGCGTCGAAGACGATCTTCGCCAGGTGCTTGTTCGACTGGTTGAACTGGTCGCCCATGAACGAAGCCACCAGCGGCTTGATGCCGCCGGCGCCCAGCGCGATCAGGGCCAGGCCGGTGAAGAAGCCGGCGCGGTTGTCCTCGAACAGCGCCAGGCAGGCGTGGCCGGCGCAGTAGACCAGCGAGAACCAGAGGATGGTGTTGTACTTGCCGAAGAAGCGGTCGGCCAGGTAGCCGCCCAGCAGGGGGAAGAAGTACACACCGATCATGAAGGTGTGCATCAGGTCCTTGGCGGCCAGCTCCCGCTCCTGCCCGGCCATGATGTGCTGCAGCAGGGTCGAGGTGATCAGGAACTGCACCAGGATGTTGCGCATCCCGTAGAAGCTGAAGCGTTCGCAGGCCTCGCTGCCGATGATGTTGGCGATCTGGCGGGGCATGCGCGCCTTGGCGGCGGCGGTATCGGTCATCTCGGGGCCTGTCGCAAAAGAAGCCGAGGGTACCCGATCCGGCAAGGGCACCGGAACCCGGCCGCGGGCAGCCCGGCCCGGCGTGGCCGCCGCCGGCGCGCTGGCATCATGGCGGCTTGCCCATCGCCGGACCCACCTGCCCCATGCCTTCGCGCGCCACCTGGCTCCGCCTCCTGTCCGTCCCGCTGGCCGCGCTGACCGCGCTCGCCCCCGTCGCGGCCAGCACCTCCCCGGCCGCGGCCGGGGAGCTGTCCACCGTCGCCGAGCGCTCCGGATTCCAGCGGACCGGCCGCTATGCGGAAGTCGGGGAACTGGCCGCCGCCTTCCAGGGGCGCTGGCCGGACCGCGTCGCCGTGCGCAGCTTCGGCACCACGCCCGAGGGCCGGCCCATGCACGTGCTGGTGGTGACCGCCACCGGCGCTTTCGATCCGGCCGAGGCGCGCCGCCGCAACCTGCCGGTGGTGCTGGTACAGGGCGGCATCCACGCCGGCGAGTCCGACGGCAAGGACGCCGGCTTCCTGGCCCTGCGCGAGGTGCTCGAGGGCAGGGCCGCGCCCGGCGCGCTGGACAAGCTGGTGTGGCTGTTCGTGCCGGTGTTCAACGTCGACGGCCACGAGCGCTTCGGCCGCTGGAACCGTCCCAACCAGCGCGGCCCGGAGGAAATGGGCTGGCGCACCACCGCGCAGAACTTCAACCTCAACCGCGACTACGTGAAGGCCGATTCGCCGGAAATGCGGGCGATGCTGCACCTGGTCCAGGCATGGGACCCGCTGGCCATGGTCGACCTGCACGCCACCGACGGCGCCCAGTTCGAGCACGACATCTCCTTCCAGGTCGAACCGCTGCATGCCGGCGACGAGGCCCTGCGCGAGGTCGGCCGCGCCTGGCGCGACGGCGTGGCCGCCGACCTGGCGAAGGCTGGCTCGCTGCCGCTGGTGTTCTACCCGGAGTTCGTGGTCCAGGACGATCCGGCCTCCGGCTTCGAGGACGGCGTGGCCCCGCCGCGCTTCTCGCACGGCTATTTCCTGCTGCGCAACCGCCTGGGCATGCTGGTCGAGACGCACTCGTGGAAGCCGTATCCCGAACGCGTGCGCGCCACCCGCAACGCGGTGGTGTCGGTGCTGGAACACATGGCCCGCGAGGGCGCGAAGTGGCGCCGCATCGCCAGCGAGGCGGACGCCCGCGCCGCGCGCCTGCCCGGAAAGGTCGAACCACTGGCGTGGAAGGCCACCGACGAGGCGCGCACGGTCGAGTTCCGCGGCTACGCCTATACGCGCACGCCGTCGGAGGTCTCCGGCGCGCTGATGACGCGCTACGACGAGACCACCCCGCAGGTCTGGCGCCTGCCGCTGCGCGACCACGTGGTGCCGGCACTGACCGCGACCGCGCCGCGCGCCGGCTACCTCGTGCCGCCGGCGTGGGTCGATTTCGTGCGTCCGGCGCTCGATGCGCATGGCGTGTCCTACCGGCGCCTGGACCAGGCCTGGCCGGCCGCGCCGGTGCAGGCCTTCCGCAGCGAATCGCCGGACTTCGCCGCGCGCCCCGTGGAAGGCCGCCAGCGCCTCGCCGTGCAGGGCCAGTGGCAGCCGGAAACCCGCGACATCGGCGCCGGTGCGCTGTACGTGCCCGCAGGCCAGCCGCTGGCGCGACTGGTGCTGGCCCTGCTCGAACCGCAGGCGCCGGATTCGCTCGCCGCCTGGGGCGGGTTCAACAACGCCTTCGAGCGCAAGGAATACATGGAGCCGTACGTGGCCGAAGAGGTCGCCCGGCAGATGCTGGACGCCGACCCGGTCCTGCGCGAAGAATTCCGCCAGCGCCTGGCCTCGGACCCGGGGTTCGCCGCCGATCCGGATGCGCGCCTGGATTTCTTCTACCGGCGCCATCCGGCCTGGGACGAACGCTACGGCCTGTATCCCGTGCTGCGCCTCGACCAGCCCCCGCCGCACCGCTGAGCCGCCATGAACGCCGCCCTGCCCCGCTTCCTCGCCTGCCTGCTGCTCTGCATCGGCCTGACGGGAGGCGCGGCGCCGACGGATGCTGACGACGACGGCGCGGGTGCCGCGCACGCGGCGCCGGAGTTCACACTCGTCACCCTCAATCTGTACCACGACCGCGACGACTGGCCGCGGCGGCGCGAACAGATCGTGGCCAGGCTGCGCCGCCTGCAGCCGGACGCGATCGCGCTGCAGGAGGTGCTGCAGCACGACGACCTGCCCAACCAGGCCGCGTGGCTGGCCACCGAACTGGGCTACGACTGGCACTTCGTCACCACCGACCCGCCCAGCCAGTCGCGCCGCTACGGCAACGCCCTGCTCACCCGGCAGGCGCCGCTGGAGCTCGGCGAGACCCTGCTGCATCCGCTGGAGGACCACCGCACCGCCGGCTTCGTGCGGGTGCTGGCCGGTGGACGGCCGCTCAACCTCTACGTCACCCACCTGTACTGGGCGCCCGATGGTGCGGAGACCCGCGCCCGCCAGCTGGCCGACCTGCTGGCCTATATCGAGGCGACCTCCGCCGGCGCGCCGTCGATCATCGCCGGCGACTTCAACGCCGAGGCCGACGCCCCGGAACTGCAACCGCTGCGCGGACGCTGGATCGATGCCTGGACCGCACTGCATCCATACGTCCCGCTCGCCGAAGCCACCACGCTCAATCCCGCCTACTTCACCGTGCCGGCGCGGGTCGACCACGTGTTCGTGGAAGCGGGCCGGCTGAAGCCGCTGGAAGCGCGCCTGCTGTTCACCGAACCCGACGCCCAAGGCACCTGGGCCTCGGACCATCGCGGCCTGCTGGTCCGCGTCCGCTTCAGCGGCGGCGCGGGCGAAGCGCCAACGCCGTGACCCGCGCCGCGGTTTAATGTTTCGCACACGCGCCCTTCGCGCGATGCGTGCGCGCCGGACGCGAGGATGCCGGTTCCCCTTCGATCCGACAGGAACCGCACGATGAGCCATCTCACCGGGAAACGCGTCGCCATCCTCGCCACCGACGGCTTCGAGGAATCCGAACTGCTCGAACCGCTGCGCGCTTTGCGCGAACACGGCGCCGAGGTCGACGTGGTATCCCCGGGCAGCGGCACGATCCAGGGCATGCGCCACTTCGACAAGGGCGAGAGCGTCAAGGTCGACCGCAAGGTTTCCGACGCCAGCGCCGGCGACTACGACGCCCTGGTCATCCCCGGCGGCCTGTTCAATCCCGACGCGCTGCGCAACGACGACGACGCGATCCGCTTCACCCGCGCCTTCTTCGAGGCCGGCAAGCCGGTCGGCGCGATCTGCCACGGTCCGTGGGTGCTGGTGAACGCCGGCGTGGTCGAGGATCGCGAGCTGACCTCGGTGGCGAACATCCAGCGCGACCTGGAGAACGCGGGCGCCCGCTGGGTCGACCGCGAGGTCGTCGTCGACCAGGGCCTGGTCACCAGCCGCACGCCCAAGGACCTGCCGGCGTTCTGCGCCAAGCTGGTCGAGGAAATCGCCGAGGGCCGCCACGCCGGCCAGGAGGCCGCCGCATGAGGAAGATGCTGCAAGGCACCGGCCTGGTCGCCGGCGGACTGGCGGTACTGCTGCTGGCCGCCTGCCGCCCCGATACGTCCGAAGCCACGTCCGCCGGAACCACCGCCACCAGCGCCCAGGACGCCGCACCGCAGCCTGCCGCTGGCGAAGCGACCCTGGACCCGGCTGCGCCGCCGCCGGGCGCCACGGCCGAAGCGACCGCGGTGGTCAACACCCACTGGCAGTGCGACGACCAGCGCGTGGCCGTGCGCTTCGACAACGCGGCGCAGACGGTCACCGTGGTCCACGACCGCGGCGAGGTGGTGCTGCCGCAGGAAGTGGCCGCCTCCGGCGCGCGCTATGCGGACACCAACGGCAACGAGTTCTGGACCAAGGGCCCGAGCGCCACCCTCACCCTGTCCGGCACGCCGGCACGCGAGTGCGGCGAGATCGGCGCCAACGCCACCCCCTGATCCCTCCCCGGGGCGAAAAGGAAACGGCCCCGCACTGCGGGGCCGTTCCGTATGCAGGCGAACCGTGGCCGGTCAGGCGACCGTGGCCGAGCGCAGCGCGGCGATGCGCTCGGACAGCGGCGGATGGCTCATGAACAGCCTGCGCAGGCCCTGGCCCATGCCGCCGGCGATACCGAACGCAGCGACCTGGGCCGGCAATGTGCTCTGCCCCTGGTTCAGGGCCAGCCGCTCCAGCGCGGCGATCATCTTGTGCCGGCCGGCCAGGCGCGCGCCACCGGCGTCGGCGCGGAACTCGCGCCGGCGCGAGAACCACATGGCGATCATGGTGGCGAACAGGCCGAACACGATCTCCAGGACCATCACGATGGCGAAGTAGGCCAGGCCCGGACCGCGGTCCTCGCGGTTGCCGGACAGGTAGCTGTCCACCACCCCACCGACCACGCGCGCCAGCACGATCACGAAGGTGTTGAGCACGCCCTGCAGCAAGGCCATGGTCACCATGTCGCCGTTGGCGATGTGCGCCACCTCGTGGCCGAGCACCGCTTCGGCCTCGTCGGCGTTCATGTTGCGCAGCAGGCCGGTGGACACGGCCACCAGCGCGTTGTTGCGGTTGGCGCCGGTGGCGAAGGCGTTGATCTCCGGCGCGTCGTAGACGGCCACCTCGGGCATGCCGATGCCGGCCGCCTGGGCCTGGCGACGCACGGTCTCCAGCAGCCAGCGCTCGGTCTCGTTGCGCGGCTGGGTGATGACCTGGGCGCCGGTGGCACGCTTGGCCATCCACTTGGACATCAGCAGCGAGATGAAGGAACCGCCGAAGCCGAATACCGCGGCCAGTACCAGCAGCCCACTCATCTGCCCCGGGTGCACGCCCAGGACCGACATGATGATGCCGACCAGGAACAGCACGGCGAGGTTGGTGGCGAGGAAGAGCGCGATGCGGGTGAACACTTCGACGGGTCTCCGGGAGTTGGATGTTTTCGCGGTCGATAATGGGTATCGCCGGGCTTGATATCAAGGGCGGCGCGCCGCGACCATGCAGCGATGACGTCCCCTGCCACCACGCCATCGGCGCCGTACCGCGGCCGTTTCGCGCCCTCGCCCACCGGGCCGCTGCACGCAGGCTCCCTGCTGGCGGCCTTCGGCAGCTGGCTGCTGGCGCGCGCAGCCGGGGGCGAGTGGCTGGTGCGCATCGAGGACATCGACCCGCCACGCGAAGTGCCCGGTGCCGCCGACGCGCAGCTGGCGGCACTGTCCGCGTTCGGCCTGGTCGCGGACCGGCCGCCGGTACGGCAGAGCGAACGCCACCCGCTGTATCGCGCCGCGCTGGACCGCCTGGTCGAAGCCGGCCTCGCCTTCCCCTGCGCCTGCAGCCGCAGCGAACTGGCCGCGCAGTCCGGCATCCACCGCCGGTGCGTCGGCCCGGCCTCGCGGCGCACGCCGGCCTGGCGCCTGCGCGTGCCGGACGGCAGCGTGGTCGCGTTCGAGGACGGACTGCAGGGCCCGGTGGTGCAGGATGTCGCCGCCGAAGTCGGCGACTTCGTCCTCCTGCGCGCCGACGGCTGCTGGGCCTACCAGCTGGCGGTGGTGGTGGACGATGCCGACCAGGGAATCACCGATATCGTCCGCGGCGCCGACCTGCTCGATTCGACGCCCCGGCAGATCCTGCTGCAACGCGCGCTCGGCCTGCCCACGCCCCGCTACCTGCACCTGCCGCTGGTGCTCGACCCGGAAGGACGCAAGCTGTCCAAGTCCAGCGCCGCGCAGCCGGTGGACCCGGCCGATCCGCTGCCGGCCCTGCGCCGGGCCTGGGAGCAGCTCGGCCAGGATCCGGCACCACTGGAGGGCGCCGGGAGCGTCGATGCACTGCTGCGGTGCGCGCTCGTGCACTTCGACAGGGCACGGCTGCCGGCGCGCTTGCACTTTCATCGTGCCACCACTACAACTGGCGCCGATCACCCTGAATGCGCCTCCGGAGGCACCACGTCATGAGCAGTCGCGTTGCACTGGTTACCGGCGGCACCGGCGGCATCGGCACCGCGATCTGCAGGAAGCTGGCCGACATGGGCCACCGCGTCGCGACCAACTACCGCAACGAGGAAAAGGCCCTGGCCTGGCAGGCGCAGATGAAGGCCGACGGCTACGAGGTCGCCCTGGTCAAGGGCGACGTCACCTCGCCCGAAGAAGCCGAGGCGATGGTGCGCGAGATCGAGGCCAGGCTCGGCCCGGTCGAGATCCTGGTCAACAACGCCGGCATCACCCGCGACGGCACCTTCCACAAGATGACCGCGCGGCAGTGGAACGAGGTCATCAACACCAACCTCAATTCGGTGTTCAATGTCACCCGTCCGGTGATCGAGGGCATGCGCGAGCGCAAGTGGGGCCGGATCATCCAGATCAGCTCGATCAACGGCCTCAAGGGCCAGTACGGCCAGGCCAACTACGCCGCGGCCAAGGCCGGCATGCACGGCTTCACCATTTCGCTGGCGCGCGAGAACGCCAAGCTCGGCATCACCGTCAACACCGTCTCCCCCGGCTACGTGGCCACCGACATGGTGATGGCGGTTCCCGAAGAGGTGCGCGCCAAGATCGCCGCCGACATCCCCACCGGCCGGCTCGGCACCCCCGAGGAGATCGCCTATGCGGTGGGTTTCCTGGTCGACGAACAGGCCGGCTGGATCACCGGCTCCAACCTGGACATCAACGGCGGCCACCACATGGGTTGGTGAGTGCCGGCTGACGCCGGGACCGGTGGCAGTTGCTTCCGCTGCTGCAGTGCGCCATGCTCGGCGCCACTTGAAGTCTGCCCGCGAGCGCCCGATGGCTGCCACCCGCATCATCAAGAAGTACCCGAACCGCCGGCTTTACGACACCGAGATCTCCAGCTACATCACCATCGAGGACGTGCGCCAGCTGATCCTGGATGGCGAATCCTTCGAGGTGCGCGACGCCAAGAGCGGCGAGGACCTGACCCGTTCAGTCCTGCTGCAGATCATCGCCGAGCAGGAACAGGACGGCGAACCGATGCTGTCCACCCAGCTGCTGAGCCAGATCATCCGCTTCTACGGCGATTCGCTGCAGGGCTTCATGGGCAACTACCTCGAGCGCAGCATGCAGCTGTTCCTCGAGCAGCAGCAGACCTTCCGCCAGCAGATGGGCAACCTGCTCGGGCAGACGCCGTGGACGGCGATGAACCAGCTCACCGAGCGCAACCTCGAGATGTGGCAGGAATTCCAGCGCGGCCTGGCCGCCAACCTCGGCCGCCCCACCGGCACCGGCCGCGGCGAGCCCGAACGTGGCAGCGGTGCCGGCGGCAAGCGCCGCTGACCCGTAGAGCGGGGCTTGCCCCGCTGCTTCCCCCCTCCAACCCCTCCGCCCCCGCCAGCCGCCCGCCTTACCGGCAGAACTTCTCCCGGTACGCCAGCGCCTTGGGCATGAGCGACTGCAGGGTCTGGATGCGGGTTCCCGGGTTCGGGTGGGTCGAGGCGAACTCCGGCGGCGCCTGGCCGCCCGAAGCGCCCGACATGCGCTGCCACAGACCGATCGCCTCGTTCGGGTCGTAGCAGGCGGCGGCGGCCAGCATCAGCCCGACCTCGTCGGCCTGGGTCTCGTGGGTGCGTGCGTACGGCAGCAGGTAGCCGTAGCCCATCGCCGCCATCACCATCTGCTGCTGCTGCGGGTCCATGCCGCTGGCCGCGCCGGCCATCTGCCCGATCTGCGCCAGCTTCTGCTGGCTCATACGCTGGGCGCCATGGCGCAGCAGCGCATGGGCGATCTCGTGGCCCATCACCACCGCCATCGCGTCCTGGGTCTGCGCCACCGGGATCAGCCCGGTGTACACCGCCATCTTGCCGCCGGGCAGGCAGAAGGCGTTGGCCTGGTCCGAGGGGATCACGTTGACGTCCCATTCGAACTGGCGCCAGTGCTCGGGCGCGGCCATGCCGTGTTCGGCGGCCAGTTCCGCGGTGACTTCCGGGACCTTGTCGATCAACCGCTGCGCGATCGCGGCGATCTGCTGCGAGGTCCGGTCGGACTTCGGCAGCGGCGGTTCCTGGGAGAGGATCTCCTGGTAGGCCTGCAGGCCCATCGCCCGCTCTTCCTCCGGCCCGATCGAACCGTCGATCAGCACGGTCTCGCCGGTGTACGGGTCCTGGGTGCGGTTGGAGAAGTAGTAGCAGCCGCCGTAGACGAGGAAGCCCAGCAGGACCAGCCAGCGCAGGCCACCCAGGCCGGCACCGCGGCGCCGCGGCGCCTGGCCCTGGCGCCCTGCCTGTCCGAACGGCTCCTGTCGCATCGCCCCTCTCCTCTCAGATGCCGCGCACCAGGCGGAAGCCCACGCGCGCGCTGGTCATGTCCGAATCCATCGACGCCCGCCAGGCCGAGCGGGTCTGTGCCGGCGAGCCGGACCATACCCCGCCGCGGATCACCCGGGCGCGACAGCCGGGATTGAACCACGCCGCGCCATCGGTGGGCGCGCGCCGGTAGCTCGCGTGCCAGCAGTCGGCGACCCATTCGCTGACATTGCCGGCCAGGTCGTGAAGACCCCATGCATTGGGCTTGAACCGGCCCACCGGCGCCGGCCCCCAGTAGCCGTCGCCGAAGCCGACGAAGGCGTTGTTCCAGGTGCGGCCGCTGGGCGAGACGTCGTTGGCCCCGGCGAAGTTGCCGCTGCCTTCCGGCGGGGTGCCGTCGTCGCCCCAGGGGAAGCGTCCCTCGTTGCCGGCGCGCAAGGCGTACTCGAACTCCGCCTCGCTGGGCAGCCGGTAGTGGCGCCCGGTCTGCTGCGACAGCCACGCCGCGTAGGCCTCGGCGTCGCGCACGCTCACGTGCAGCACCGGGTCGTTGGGCGCGGCGGGCCTGCCGTCGTAACCCGAACGCCAGTCCACCCCGCTGCGGCGGACGAAGTTGCCGCTGCGCTCGTCGTAGACGATGGAGTTGCCGCGCCGGGTCGCGCGCGGCCGCGCGCCGGCCTGGGCGACGAAGCGGCCGAACTCGGCCACCGTGACCTCGGTCAGCGACATGGCGAAGCCGCGGTCGAAGCGCACGTAGTGCGCCGGCTTTTCCGCCGCGGCCGCGCCCGGTTCGCTGTCCAGCGCACCCATGCGGAAACCGCCGTGCGGCACCACCACCATCTGCGGGCCGCGGCTGCCGTCGGCCAGGGCGTCGGTGAACACCTGCCCGGGGCGGAACACGCCGTAATGGGTGGCCAGGTCGATGCGCTCGCGCAGCTGCGCCGCAACCGGGTCACCGGGCGCGGCGATGCGCAGGATGTCGTCCAGCCGCATCCGCGCCTGGCGCAGGCCGACGAGGCCGCCGTCGCCCAGCTCGCGCAGGGCGGCGTCGCGCAACGCGGCGATGCGGGCCGCGCGCAGCGATTCCACCCGCCGGCGCGCATCCGCCACCGCGCCGGCGGCGTCCTCGCGCACCGCCTGGGCGTGGCCCAGCCAGCGCTCGGCCTCGTCGAACTGGAAACGGGCGGCGGCGTCGCCGGCCCGGCGCAGCGCGGCGCTCTCCACCGCCGCGCGCCCCTGCAACGCGCGCGGGTCGTCCGCGCGCAGCGCCAACGCATCGCGGAACCAGGCCAGCGCGCCGTCGCCCTGCTCGCCCAGGCGCCCGGCGCGCAGGTCCTCCTCGCCGGCGCGGTTGAGCCCGTCCAGCCGCCGCGCCAGCTCCACGTCCCGCTGCAGGGCGACCACCGCGGCGTCCGCAGGCGCCAGCGCACGGGCGACCGCGGCCAGCTGCGTGGCCCGCGCCAGCGCCGCCGGGTCGTCCTGCGCCGCGGCCAGCGCCGCCCGTGCCTCGCGCAGCACCTGCGCCTGCGCGCGCTGCAGGCCGCGCCGCGCGGCGCGGTCCTTCGGATCGGCAGCGGCCAGGGCCAGGTAGACCGGCACCGCCGCCTGCGCATCCTCGAACAGGCGCCCGGCTTCCAGCGCCGCGGCGGCCTGCGCCAGCAGGGCCGCGCGGTCGGCGTCCTCCAGCTCCACCGTCGGGGGGATCCAGGCGCTGACCACCGCCTCGCTCTCGTCGCCGCGCACGGTGACGCTGGGCGCCGCGCCCGGCGGCGGCTCCGCCACCGTGTCCGCGGCCTCCGGCGCCCGCGCCGGGGCAGGCACGCCGGCTTCGGGCGCGCGGCCGCAGGCGGCAGCCAGCAGCAGCGTGGTCCACAGCAATGCCCGTACGCCGGTGCGCAAGATCCAGATCCCTCCGTTGAACCGTCCCAGCCGGTTTGACGTTAGGCTATCCCGCCCCCCAGGGGCAACGAAGCAACAGCCCCAGACCACGGAACCCACGTGTCAGAACCCCTCTGGATCGACCAGCCCGGCGAGCTCCTGCGCCGGCTCCAGGATGCACCACGGCGCATCGGCCTGGATACCGAATTCATCCGCGAACGCACCTACTGGCCGCGCCTGGCCCTGGTGCAGATGGCGGTCGGCGACGACATCCTGCTGGTCGACCCGCTGGTTCCCGGCATGGCCGCGGCGCTGGCCGCCTGGCTCGACGCACCCGGCGTCCTCAAGGTGATGCACAGCGCCAGCGAGGACCTGATCGCGCTGCGCTGCGCCTGCGGCACCCTGCCGAAGCCGATGTTCGACACCCAGGTCGCGGCCGCGATCGCCGGCATCGGCGCCGGCATGGGCTACCAGAAGCTGGTCGAACAGGTCACCGGCGTGGCCCTGCCCAAGGGCGAGACCCGCTCGGACTGGCTGCGCCGCCCGCTCAGCGCCGCCCAGCTCGAATACGCCGCCGACGACGTGCGCCACCTCGACGCGCTGTACGCGGCCACCTCCGGCCGCCTGCGCGAACTCGGCCGCGAAGAATGGCTGGCCGAAGATGTCGAGCGTGCGCTGGCCACCGCCAGCCGCGACGAGGGCGAAACCTGGCCGCACCTGTCGCTGCGCTCGGCGCAGTTCCTCGACACCGCCGGCCAGCGCCGCCTGCTGCGCCTGCTGCGCTGGCGCGAGCGCCACGCCCGCGAGCACGACCTGCCACGCAGCTGGGTGCTGGACAACGAACTGGCGGTGCTGCTGTCGCGCGATCCGCCGGCCGATGCGCGCGCCCTGCAGCAGCGCCTCGATGCGATGCCGAAGGCGCCGCGCAAGCTCGCCAACGCGCTGTGGCAGGCCATCTCCACCGCGCTGGCCGACGAGGACGCCATGCCCGCGCCTGCCGGCGACCCGGACCGCAACGCGCTGCGGCGCCTGCAGGACGCGGTGGCCAAGCGCAGCGCCGAGCTGTCCCTGCCCGACGGCGTGCTTGCCTCGCGCCGCCACCTGGAGTCGCTGCTCGACGGCGGGCAATGGCCGCCGGCGTTGCAGGGCTGGCGCCGGCGCGAACTTGAACCGGTGTTGTCCCCCCTGTTGGCAGGCGGCTCGAGGTCAGGCTAGAATTGCCGCCTCGCACAGGTTCGCCGAAGCGACCGTGGGGCCATAGCTCAGCTGGGAGAGCGCGTCGTTCGCAATGACGAGGTCGGGAGTTCGATCCTCCCTGGCTCCACCAAATACCAGAAGGCCCGGGCATTGCCCGGGCCTTCGTCTTTTCCGGCGTCCGCACCGCACGGGCATGCACGCCGCTGATGCAGGATGATGCGCCGGTCACCGGCCATGCCCCTGCCCGCATGAAGCACCTGCTCCTTGCCCTGCTGCTTGCCGCCCCGGCCGGTTTTGCCACGCCGGCGCCGGAGGATGCTCCGGAGTCCGCCCCTGCAGCCCGGCCAGGGCCGCAGGCCGCTTCCGGGGTCGTGGTTTCGCCATGCGCCGATCCCGGGTGCGCTGCGCTTGCCAGGGCTACGGAGGCTGCAGCGGCGCCTGTGCACACCCGCGGTCGCGTGTTGCGCGATGGGCACCGGTACAGCTACCAGTGGCCCGGGCTTTATTTCGAGACCGCATTCCATGGCCGGGCGATCGCTTTCGCCATCGGGCAAGGCGAAGTGATCCTGCACGTGCGCGTCGACGGGGAATCCGTGGCGACCCTGGTCCGCCCCGCGCCCGGGCTGTACCGCGTGGACGGACTGGCCGACGCGGCGCACACCCTGCGCATCGACGTGGCCACCGAGCACCAGGCCGGCCCGCAGCGCTTCGACGGCTTACTCCTGCCCCGGGGAAGCCACGCCCGGCCCCTGCCCCGCCGCGAGGCGCGGATCGAATTCGTCGGCGACTCGCACACCGTCGGCTACGGCAATCTCTCCGGCACCCGCGAATGCAGCGGGGCGGAGGTCTGGGAACGCACCGACAACACCCGCGCCTTCGGCCCGCTGCTGGCGCGCCACTACGACGCCGACTACCGGATCAGCGCCATCTCCGGCCGCGGCGTGGTCCGCAACTACAACGGCGGTCCGGGCCGCACGCTGCCGCAGGCCTGGCCCCATGCGCTGCTGGACGGCGAAGCGGTCGTGGAGGACGACTGGGATCCACAGGCGATCGTGGTCGCCCTGGGCACCAACGACTTCTCCACGCCGCTGCATCCGGGCGAGCGCTGGCCGGACGCGGAGGCGCTGCGCACGGACTTCGTCGCCGGCTACGCCGCGTTCCTGGGCGCGTTGCGCGCGAGGCACCCGGACGCCTACGTGCTGGTGTGGGCGACGTCGCTGCATGAAGGCCGGATCAGCGCGGCGGCGCAGGCCGCTGTCGCGGAGCTGCGGAATGCGGGCGAAGGGCGGATCGGTTTCGTCGAGGTCGACGGCCTGGACATGGGCGGCTGCCACTTCCATCCATCCCTGGCCGACCACGCCCGCATTGCCAGCCTCCTGCGCGCCCATCTCGACGCCCACGCCGGTCCGTGGACATCCGCGCCCGACACCGGGAACTCCCGCCCGGGCCGTTGAGCGTCCACGCCTGACCGGCCTGTTGGTCGCGGGCAACCGCGCTACCCCTCCCCCGGATCCGGTCCTCAACGCCACCTTCGTGCAGTTCGAGGACCTGGGCCAGGGCCGCATCCGCAAGGTCCGCGACTTCCCGGTCGCCTTCACCAACGTCGGCGCGAATCCGGGTGGATCCGCCGCGCTCTCCGGCGCGAAGGCCCCGGCCCTGCTCGACAGGGCGACCGACAAGCTGCTCGACCGCTTCGGCCGCTAGGCAGCGGAAGCCGTGCCCGGTGCAACGCATCGGGCACGCGTCCATCCGGCGGTGGCGCTAGTGGCGCCGCCACGGCCGGCGCGCGCGGAACAGCACCAGGTACACCCCGGAGGTCCAGGCCAGGCCGGCGGCCCAGCCGCCGAGCACGTCGGACGGGTAATGCACGCCCAGGTACATGCGCGACACCCCGACCATGCCGGTGAACAGCGCGGCCACCAGCAGCACCGGCCAGCGCCAGCGCGTATGCCAGGCCAGCAGCACCACGACCGCGGCCAGCGTCGCCGAACCCATCGCGTGGCCACTGGGGAAGCTGAAGGTGGTTTCCGGGGCGATCGAGTCCCACAGCGAGGGCCGCTCGCGCTGGAAGAACTGCTTGGTGCCCAGGTTCAGCAGCGCCGAACCGATGAAGGACACGCTGGCGAACGCCGCCTCGCGCCAGCACCTCGCCAGCAGCAGGCCCAGCGCGATGGCGATGTCCAGCGGCACCACGCCGTAGCGGTAGCCGGCCAGGCTGAACCAGACGAACATCCGGTCCAGCAGCGGCGAGGTCCAGGCGTGCACGCGCAGCAACAGCGCGTCGTCGAAGACCAGCGCCTCCATTTCGTGGATCTCGTCGGCCAGCTCGGCGAACAGCCACAGCGGCAGGAGCACGCCGACGAACAGCAGGAGCAGCGAACGCCAGCGGCCGCGCAGCGCGGCCAGGAGCGACCGGGCCTGAGGCTCAGCCGGCCTTCCGGGCATAGCGCGTGTCGACGTACTCGTCGATCAGGGCCACGAACTCGGCGGCGATGTTCTCGCCCTTGAGCGTGACCTTCTTCTCGCCGTCGACGAACACCGGCGCCGACGGCGCCTCGCCGGTCCCCGGCAGGGAGATGCCAATGTTGGCGTGCCGCGACTCGCCCGGGCCGTTGACCACGCAGCCCATCACCGCCAGCGACAGGTTCTCCGCGCCCGGGTGCGAGATGCGCCATTCCGGCATCTTCGCCCGAACGTGCTCCTGCACGGTCTTGGCCAGCTCCTGGAAGAAGGTGCTGGTGGTGCGGCCGCAGCCCGGGCAGGCGGTGACCATCGGGGTGAAGGCACGCTGGCCGGTGGTCTGCAGCAGTTCCTGCGCAACCACTACCTCGGCGGTGCGCGGCTGGCCCGGTTCCGGGGTCAGCGAGATGCGGATGGTGTCGCCGATGCCTTCCTGCAGCAGCACCGCCAGCGCCGCGCTGGAGGCGACGATGCCCTTGCTGCCGATGCCGGCCTCGGTCAGGCCCAGGTGCAGGGCGTAGTCGCTGCGCGAGGCCAGGTCGCGGTACACCGCGATCAGTTCCTGGACGCCGCTGACCTTGCAGCTGAGCACGATGCGCTCGGCCGGCAGGCCCAGCTCCACCGCGCGGTCGGCCGAGTCCAGCGCCGAGCGGATCAGCGCCTCGCGCAGCACCCGCCCGGCGTCCCACGGTTCGGCGCGCTGGCTGTTCTCGTCCATCAGCCGCGCGGCCAGGGCCTGGTCCAGCGAACCCCAGTTGGCGCCGATGCGCACCGGCTTGCCGTACTCGATCGCCTTCTCGATGATCGAAGCGAACTGGGTGTCCTTCTTCTTGCCGAAGCCGACGTTGCCGGGGTTGATCCGGTACTTGGCCAGGGCCTCGGCACAGGCCGGCTCGGCGGCCAGCAGCTGGTGGCCGTTGTAGTGGAAGTCGCCGATCAGGGGCACGTCGATGCCCATCATCAGCAGCTTCTCGCGGATCCGCGGGATCGCCGCGGCCGCCTCCGGGGTGTTCACGGTCAGGCGCACCAGTTCCGAACCGGCGCGCCACAGCTCGGCCACCTGCTTCACCGAGGACGCCACGTCCGCGGTGTCGGTATTGGTCATCGACTGCACGACTACCGGCGCGCCGCCACCGACGGCGATGCCGCCGACCATGACCTTGCGGGTGGAACGGCGCGGCCAGGGGCCGATCGAGGCGGGGGGCGTGGGCTGGGTGACGGCGTCGTGCTGCATGTGCGCATTCTAGACGCCCGCGGGCAACGGCGCCCGAACCGCGGCTTCCCCGGCGGCTCAGCCCTGGCGGCGCGGCGAGGGCCGGCCGAGCAGGAAGCCCTGCCCGCAGCGACAGCCCAGCTCGGCCAGGATGTCGCGCTGGGCCGCGGTTTCCACGCCCTCGCCCACGGTCTCGATGCCGAGGGTGCCGGCCAGGGCCAGGATCGCGCGGACCAGGGCGAGGCTTTCCTGGCGGCCGCCCTCCCCGTCCAGCCCGGCGACGAAGCTGCGGTCGATCTTCAGGCCGGAGATCGGGAAACGGTGCAGGTAGGACAGCGCCGAGAAGCCGGTGCCGAAGTCGTCCAGCAGGGCCAGCACGCCGTGCTCGCGCAGGGTGTTGAGGATGCGCAGGGTGCGCGGGGCGTCGTCGAGCAGCGCCACCTCGGTGATCTCCACGCGCAGCCGCGCCGGGTCGGCGTCGACCGCGTGCAGCAGGCCGAGCAGGCGGTCGGCGAAGTCCGGCGAGCGGAAGTGCCGCGGCGAGACATTGACCGAGACGTAGCCGGAGCCGTCGCGGGCCAGTTCGCTGATGACCTGTTCGTAGAGCTGCCAGTCGACCTGCTCGATCAGCCCGCTCTCTTCGCCCAGGGCGATGAACCCGGCCGGCGGCAGCAGCCCGCGGCGCTCGTGCTGCCAGCGCAGCAGCGCCTCGTGGCCGACCACCACGCCGTCCTCCAGGCGCACGATCGGCTGGTAGTACGGCAGGAAGTCGCGGTTCTTGATCGCGCGGCGCAGGTCCGCCTCCAGGTCGAGGCTGCGCACCGCCTGCTCGCGCATGGCCTCGTCGAAGATCGCGTAGCAGTCGCGGCCCTCGTTCTTGGCGCGGTACATGGCCGCGTCGGCGTCGCGCAGCAGTTCCTCGCCCGAGTCGTAGCGCGGGTGCCACAGGGCGATGCCCATGCTCGCCGAGGGGAACAGCTCGCGCCCGGCCACCCACAGCGGGCGGCCGATCAGGGCCAGCAGCCGCGGCGCCAGGTCGCGCACGCTGTCGCCGCCGTCGGGGCAGCTGACCAGGATCGCGAACTCGTCGCCGCCCAGGCGCGCGACCACGTCGTCGGCGCGCATCGCCGAAACGATGCGCTTGGCCACCTCCACCAGCAGCTCGTCGCCGGCGGCGTGGCCGATGGAGTCGTTGACCAGCTTGAAGCGGTCCAGGTCCAGGAACAGCACCGCGAACGGCATGCCGTCGCCGTGGCGGGCGCGGTCGATCGTGCTGGCCATGCAGTCCAGCAGGCAGGCGCGGTTCGGCAGCCCGGTCAGCGCGTCGTGCAGGGCCTGGTGGGTGAGCCGCTGTTCGGCGCGCACGCGCTCGGCGATCTGCGCGACCAGCTGCTCGTTGGCCTTTTCCAGCTCCATGGTGCGCTCGATCACGCGCCGTTCCAGCTCGGCGTGGGCGGCGCGCAGGCGCTCCTGGGCGCGCTGCCGGGCCAGGCCGTTGCTGATGTTGTGGGCGACGAACGCCAGCAGCCGCTGGTCGTCGGCGGTGAAGCGGATCCCCGGCGTGTAGCTCTGCACCACGATCACGCCGACCACCTCGCCGTCGCGGTGCAGCGGCACGCCCAGCCAGCTGTAGGCGCGGATCCCGTACCCCTGGACCTCGCCGGCGGCGACCAGGCGGTCGATGCTGTCGCGGTCGGCCAGCAGCGCCTCGCGCTTGCGCAGCACGTATTCGGTCAGGCCGTTGCTGAGCCTGCGGGTCGGGCGGTGGTCGCCGTTCTCGTCGACCGAGTACACGAACTCGATCGACTGCTGGTCCTCGGTGAACAGCGCGATGTAGAAGTTGCGCGCGTAGATCAGCTCGTCGACCGCGGCATGGACCTTGGCGTAGTACTGGTCCAGCGAGTCCGAGCTCATCGCCATCTCGGTGATGCGGAACAGCGCATGCTGCAGGCGTTCGGCGCGCTGGCGCTCGACCACCTCGTCCTGCAGCTCGCGGTTGGCGTACTGCAGCTCGAGGGTGCGCTCGCGCACGCGCCGCTCCAGCTCGGCCTGGGCCTGGCGCCGGTCCAGGGTGGTCAGCACGTGCTGGGCGACGTAGCCCAGCAGGGCGCGATCCTCGTCGGTGTAGCTGGCCGGGCGGTCGTAGCTCTGCACCACGATCGCGCCGCAGACCCGGTCGCCGCGCTTCATCGGCACGCCCAGCCAGTCCTGGCTGTCCGGGCCCTGCGCCTCGCTGGGCGGCATCTGCAGGGTGCGCCGGATCAGGCTGGACGGCCCGCGCAGCGCGCTGCCGTGGCGCAGCAGGGCGAAGGTGAGGCTGTTGGGCATCTCCCGCTCGGTCCACTCGCGCTCCGGGTCGGGCTGGTAGTCGTCGACCTCGTCGGCGAAGTAGATGAAGCGGACCGACTCGCGCTCCTCGTCGTAGGTGACGATGTAGCAGTTGGGCGCGTACATCAGCGAGCCGATGATGTCGTGCAGGCGCTTTAGCATCTCGCCCATCTCGACTTCGGCGCTGGCCAGCTCGGCGATCTCGAACAGCGCCTGCTGCAGGCGCCGCGAGGTCTCCAGCCGTTCCATCCGCGCCCGCGCGCGGGCCGCGTCCATCGTCGAGTCCAGCAGGGCGCGGGCGCCGGCCATCCACGCGGTGGCGCGCGATCGCTCCATCGGCACCGGCAACCGGGCCAGCAGGCACAGGCGCGCGCCTTCCTCGTCGCTCCACGACAGCGCCAGGCTGTCCGGGCCGCCTTCCAGCGGCGAGACCCCGGCCAGCGCCAGTTCCATGCGTTGCGTGGCGCCGGCCAGCGCCGGCGGTTCGGTCAGCACGTGGGTGCCGAGGACGCCGTCGGACCAGCCCAGCGCCACCTCGGCGTCGTCCGGCAGCTGCGCGTGCAGCACCGCCAGCGCGCGCAACAGTGGCGCGCGCGCGGTCGGATACGCCTGCAGCACCGTTCCCGGCGCGTCTTCGGCTGTGCTGGCCTGGTTCATTCAGGTCTGGTCCGGGAACCCCAGCCCCCAGCATAACGTTCCGGCGGCAACTTGCGTGGGGCGGACCCCGTCTCGCCTCCCCGCACGTTGTCCCTCGCATGGAACAGGCCTGCCTTACCCCGTCCCGCCCGCGGCGGCGGCGACCCGGCCGCGCGCCGGCGCTTGCGCGCCGCGTCGCGTCCCGTAGTCTGGTCGCCATGGAGCAGACGGCCGCCGCCGAAGACGAAACCCTGATGCTCGCCTGGGCCGGCGGCGACGCGGCCGCGTTCGAGGCCCTGTACCGGCGCCACCGCGATCCGCTGTTCCGCTTCCTGCTCGGCCAGCTGCGCGACCGCCCGCTGGCCGAGGAGATCTACCAGGACGTATGGCAGCGGGTGATCGCCGCGCGCAGCGGCTGGAAGCCCGAAGCCGCCTTCGCCACCTGGTTGTACCGGATTGCCCATAACCGCCTGAACGATCATTGGCGCGCGCAGCGGCATCGTCCGCCGGCGCCGGCGGACGCCGACCTGCGCACCGCCGCCCTCGCCGACCCCGACGATCCGGAAGGCCTGGCCGGGCGCGAGGAGACCCGCCGGCGACTGCAGGAGGCGCTGGACGAGCTGCCCGAGGAGCAGCGCGAAGCGGTGCTGCTGCGCCTGCAGCAGGAGCTGAGCCTGGAGGAGATCGGCCGGATCACGGGGGTCGGCCGGGAAACGGTCAAGTCGCGGCTGCGTTACGCGCTGGACAAGCTGCGCGCGAGGTTGAACCCATGAACGGCCGACACGAACCCCTGGATCCGGAAGAGCGCGCCCTGGCGCGCCTGCTGGCGGACGCCGAACGGGGCGAGGCCCCGTCGGAGCTGCTGGACGCCCGCATCCTGGCCGCGGCGCGCGATGCGCTGCGCCAGCCTGGCCCCACCGCCGCACCCGCGGGCGGTACGCAAAGGCATTCGCGGCGCCCGCTGCGACGTTGGCCGATGGCCATGGGCCTGGCCGCCACGGTGACCCTGGTGGTAGGCGTGGCCTGGCAGCTGCGCGAGCCGCCGCGGCCCGCCGCCGCCTCCGTGCCCGCGCCGGCGGCGGAAGCCGGGGCGGCCGCGGAAGCCGGAGCGGCCGCGGAGACCGCCGGCGGCGATGCCACGGCGACGGCGCGGCCTTCGTCGCCCATGCCGGCGCAAGCGCCTCCGCCGACCGAAGCCCCCGTAGCCAGCGAAGAGGACGATGCCGGACGCCGCACCGCGGTGGCCGCCGCCAGCGGACGCGTCGCGCAGCGCCAGGAGAAGGCCGCACGCCAGGCCGATGCAGAAGCTGCCGCGGCAGCGGCGCGCGAACAGGCCCAGCAGGCGGCGACGGCTGCGGCCCGCCAGCGCGCTTCGGAACGGGCCGGAAAAGCCGTACGCCAGGCGGCGCAGGCGGCGCCAGCCCCCGCGGCCGCGGCCGCGCCGGCCGCAGCCGGCCTCTACCAGGAACCTTCCCCGCCGCCACCGCCGCCACCGGTGGCCGATACCGGCGCGACGGCCGCACCCGCGGCACGGCTGCCGCCCACCAGCGAAGTGCGCGAGGCGCAGGCCGCGCCCAGGCCGGCCGCGTTCGCCCGGGAACCAGGGCTGTCCACCACCGAGCTCGCCACGCTGGAAGCCGACGCCGCGCTGCCGGCCGACGAGTGGCTGCCGCGCATCCGCCGGCATCGCGACAGCGGCAACGACGCACTGGCGAAGGCCAGCCTGCAGCGCTTCGTGCGCGCCCATCCCGACATCGCCATCCCGGAAGACCTGCAGGCGCTGCTGCACTGACGCCGCTGCGCGCGCAGGGTTGCACCGGGCCGCCGGCTACAATGTCGGCAGATGACCAATACCCTCGCCGCCCCGGCCCGCCACCTTCTCGAAGTACGGCACAGCCGCTTCCTCGCCCAGGCCGCCGCCGTCGCCTCGCCGGCCGCGGCACTGGATTTCATCGCCCAGGTCTCCGATCCGGACGCCACCCACAACTGCTGGGCGTGGCGGATCGGCCAGGACTACCGTTCCAGCGACGACGGCGAACCGGCCGGCACCGCCGGCCGCCCGATCCTCGCCGCGATCGACGGCCAGGGCTACGACCGCGCGGTCGTGGTGGTCACGCGCTGGTTCGGCGGGATCAAGCTGGGCGCCGGCGGCCTGGTCCGCGCCTACGGCGGCGCGGCGGCCGAATGCTTGCGCCTGGCCCAGCGCCAGCCGCTGGTGGCGATGGTCGCGCTGGAACTGGCCTGCCCGTTCGAGGAGCTGGGCACGGTGCACGCGGCGCTGCACGCGCACGCGGCGGAAAAGACCGGCGAGAGCTTCGAGGCCGACGGCGCGCACCTGACCCTGCGCCTGCCCGCGACCGAGGCGCCGGCGCTGCAGGCGCGCCTGCGCGACGCCACCCGCGACCGGGTGCGCTTCACGGTCGGCGAAACCACCACGGAGGCCGGCTGATGTCGGAAGCGAAGGAAAGCCGCCTGCGCCGCATCGGCAGCCTCGGCACGCTGTGGCCGTTCGTGCGCCGCCACCTGGGCCTGTTCGGCGCCTGGCTGGTGGCCCTGGCGGTGTCCTCCACCGCCACCCTGAGCCTGCCGGTGGCGGTGCGCTACATGATCGATCACGGCTTCGCCGGCGGCAGCCAGATCAACCGCGCCTTCGGCCTGCTGTTCGTGGTCGCGGTGGTGCTGGCGGTGGCCACCGCCGCGCGCTTCTTCTTCGTATCGCTGCTGGGCGAGAAGGTCGTGGCCGACCTGCGCGACCGGCTGTACGCGCACCTGATCGGCCTGGACCCGGCCTTCCACGACCGCAGCCGCAGCGGCGAGCTGGTCTCGCGCCTGTCCGCCGACAGCGAGCTGCTGCGCAGCGTGATCGGCACGACCATGTCGGTGGCCCTGCGCAGCACCGTCACCGTGATCGGCTCGCTGGTGATGCTGTTCGTGACCAGCCCGCGCCTGGCCGCGTACTCGCTGGTCGGCATCCCGCTGTCGGTGCTGCCGATCGTCCTGGGCGCGCGGCGCCTGGAGAAGGCCTCGCGCGCCAGCCAGGACCGCGTCGCCGACGCCAACGCGCTGGCCGCCGAGACCCTCGGCGCGGTACGCACGGTGCAGGCCTATGCCCGCGAACCCTACGAACGCGGCCGCTTCGGCGCCGCGCTGGAGGTGGCCGTGGCCACCGCGCGCCGCCGCATCGGCGCGCAGGCGGCGGTGACCGCCGCGGCCATCGTGCTGGTGTTTGGCGCGATCGTGCTGGTGCTGTGGTCCGGCGCCCACGACGTGATCGAAGGCACGATGAGCGCCGGCACGCTGGGCCAGTTCGTGCTGTACGCGCTGATCGGCGGCGGCTCGGTCGGCGCCCTGGCCGAGGTCTGGAACGAGCTGCAGCGCGCCGCCGGCGGCATGGGCCGCATCTCCGAGCTGCTGCAGGAACAGCCGCAGGTGGCCGCCCCGGCCTCGCCGGTGGCGCTGCCGGTGCCGTTGCGCGGCGAGATCCGCTTCGAGCAGGTCGTGTTCCACTACCCCGGGCGGCCGGACGCGCCGGCGCTCGACGGCTTCGACCTGCACGTGCGGCCCGGCGAAACCGTGGCCCTGGTCGGTCCCTCCGGCGCCGGCAAGAGCACCGTGCTGTCGCTGCTGCTGCGCTTCCACGATCCGCAGTCCGGTAGCGTGCGCATCGACGGCATCGACCTGCGCGACACCGACCCCGCGCAGCTGCGTGCCCAGGTCGCGCTGGTGCCGCAGCATCCGGTGCTGTTCGCCACCAGCGCGATGGACAACATCCGCTACGGCCGCCTGGATGCCAGCGACGAGGACGTGCGCGCCGCCGCACGCGCCGCCGAGGCCGACGCCTTCATCGAGGCGCTGCCGCAGGGCTACCACAGCGAACTGGGCGAGCGTGGCACGCGCCTGTCCGGTGGCCAGCAGCAACGCGTGGCGATCGCCCGCGCCCTGCTCAAGGACGCGCCGGTGCTGCTGCTGGACGAGGCCACCAGCGCGCTGGACGCGCAGAGCGAGCGCGCCGTGCAGCACGCGCTGGAGAACCTCATGCGCGGGCGCACCACCCTCGTCGTGGCGCACCGCCTGGCGACGGTGCTGCGCGCCGACCGCATCGTGGTGATGGACCAGGGCCGGATCGTCGCCGAAGGCACCCACGAGCAGCTGCTGGCCCAGGGCGGCCTGTACGCGGAACTGGCGCGGCTGCAGTTCCTCGACTGAGGCGCCGGCTCAGGCCGGCCACGCGCGCGCCAGGATCGCGGCGAAGTCCAGGTCCGGCGGCAGCGTGCCCATCGCCAGGCCGTGTTCGCCGCCGAGGCGGCTGCGCAGGAAGGCTTCGGCCAGCGGACTGCCGTTGGCCGCCAGCACGCTGCCCTGCAGCACCAGGGCCAGCCGTTCCACCAGCAGGCGCGCCTGCGGTTCGAGCATGTCGCGCGCGGCCAGCTGGCCGTGCAGGTGCGTGGCGGCCTGCTCCAGCAACGGATGGCGCCGGGCGGCCTGCTCGAGTCCGGCCTGCAACGCCTGCGCCGCCGCCGGCTCGCGGGCCAGCGCGCGCAGCACGTCCAGGCATTGGATATTCCCGCTGCCTTCCCAGATCGAATTGAGCGGTGCCTGCCGGTACAGCCGCGGCAGGATCGATTCCTCGACGTAACCCGCGCCGCCCAGGCATTCCTGCGCCTCGTTGACCAGCGCCGGCGCGCGACGGCACAGCCAGTACTTGCCGACCGCGGTGGCGACACGGGCGAAGGCCGCGGCCTGCGGATCGGCCGGCGCGGCATCGACCGCGGCGGCCACGCGCAGGGCGAAGGCGGTGGCCGCCTCCGACTCCAGCGCCAGGTCGGCCAGCACGTTGGCCATCAGCGGGTGTTCCACCAGCCGCCGGCCGAACGCGACGCGGTGGCGCGCGTGGTGCAGCGCCTGGGCCAGGGCCATGCGCACCTCGGCGGCGGCGCCGAGCATGCAGTCCAGCCGGGTCAGCATCACCATCTCGATGATGGTGGCCACGCCGCGGCCTTCGGCGCCGACGCGCCAGGCCCGTGCGCCGCAGAACTCGACCTCGCTGGACGCGTTGGCCCAGTCGCCGAGCTTGTCCTTCAGCCGCATCAGCCGGAATGCGTTCCTGCTCCCATCCTCCAGCCGCCGCGGCAGCAGGAAGCAGGTCAGTCCCCCCGGCGCCTGCGCCAGCACCAGGAAGCCGTCGCTCATCGGCGCAGAGAAGAACCACTTGTGCCCGACCAGCCGCCAGGCGTCGCCATCGGGCGTGGCGGTGGTGGCGTTGCTGCGCACGTCCGAGCCGCCCTGCTTCTCGGTCATGCCCATGCCGAGGGTCAGGCCGTCCTTCGCCATGGCGGGAATGTCGCGCGGGTCGTAGGCGGGCGCGGCGGCCTTATGCGCCCAGGCGCGCAGCGCCGGCTCGCGCGCCAGCACCGGCACGGCCGCGTGGGTCATGGTCAGCGGACAGCTGGTGCCGGCCTCGGCCTGGTGGTGCAGGTAGCTGAGCGCGGCGCGGGCCACGTGCGCGCCCGGCCCCGGTTCGTGCCAGGACAGGCCGGCCACCCCGTGCGCCTTGGCCAGCTCCATCAGCCGGTGGTAGGCCGGGTGGAACTCGACCGTGTCGATGCGGCGGCCGTTGCGGTCGTGGGTGCGCAGCCGCGGGCGGTCGCGGTTGGCATCGAAGCCGAGCCGGTACAGCTCGTCGCCGGCCAGGCGCCCGTAGGCCTGCAGGCGTCCGGCGTAACCCTCCGCGCCCGCAGCCGCGACGGCCTCGCGCAGGGCGGCATCGTCCGCCCACAGGTCCCGCGGCTCGAACGGCGGCGGGACGTTGTCGACGTGGTGGGTCTCGAATGGCGGCAACGCGTGCATGGCCGGCTCCGGCTGGAGGGCTGCGCGCGGTCGGGGCGGCACGCGGCCACCCCTGCGCTCAGCCGAACTCGAAGTTCATCTGCGCGCCCACCGGCGCGACGAAATCGCCGGAGACGAAGTCCACGCCGGCGGTGAACAGCTGGCTCATCGCCTGCGCGTCGTCGACCTGCGCGGCGAGGGTCAGGATGCCCTCCTCGCGTGCACGCGCGGTGAGCTCGCGGACCTTGTCCTGGGCCTCGCCCGGCTTGCCGATCTCGTCGGTCAGGCCCGGGTCGATCTTGACGAAGGCCGGCTTGAAGTGGGCCAGCAGCTGGAACGAATCCAGCCCCGAGCCGAACTGCTCCAGGCCTACCCGGCAGCCCAGCGGCGCCACCGCCTCGAGGAACTGCTGGGCGTTGCGCAGGTGGGTGAACACCTTCGCCTCCGGCGCTTCCATCCACAGCCGCTCGCCGGGGACGCCATGCGCCGCCAGTTCGCGCTGGACCAGCGCGGCCAGGTCCGGGGTACCGAAGGACGGCGCGCTGACCCGCACCAGCAACCGGGTCTGGCGCCCGGTGCGCTCGCGCTCGGCCAGCACCGCGATCGCGCGGCGCACCACCCACTGGTCGATCTCGCCGAGCAGGCCGTGTTCCTCGGCGATGCCGAGGAAGTCGGTCGGGCTGACCAGCTCGCCGTTGGCGTCCACCCGCAGGTGCGCCTCGTACAGCTCGCCCGGCTCGCCCTGCAGGTTCATCACCGGCTGCCAGTGCAGGACGAAGCCCTCGCCGGCCAGCGCCTCGCGGATCCGCGCCACCCAGCGGGCGATGCGCTCCTCCTCGGCGCGGTCGGCCGCGCCCGGGTCGAACACCTGCACGCTGTTGCCGCCCAGCTCGGCGGCGGCGCCGAGGCACTGGTTCGCCTTGGCCAGGATCTGCGGCACGCTGGCGATCTTCTCGCCGACCTGCACGCCGCCGATGCTGGCGGTCACCGCCACCGAACGGTCGCCGACGCTGACCACGTGGGTCGCGATCGCCTCGCGCAGCGCATCGGCCGCCGCCCGGGTGCGGGCGTGGTTGCCTTCCAGCAGCAGGGCGAAGCTGTGCTCGCCGAAGCGCGCCGCCTTGACGTCGGCGTCGACCGAATCGCGCACCCGCGCGGCCAGCGCCGCGATCAGCGCGTCGGCGGAATCCAGGCCGATGTCCGGCAGCAGGCGGGCGTAATGGTCCGGTTCGACCAGCAGGAAGCCGTACTGGCCACCGTCGCGGCCGACCACCGCCACCGCGTCCTCGAGCATGCGCAGGAAGGTCGGGCGGTTGAGCAGGCCGGTGACCTGGTCGCGCTGGCGCAGTTCCTCGACCTCGCGGGCCAGCTCCGGGTCCACCTCCTCGCGGCGGCGGAACACCACCTGCACGCAGGACTCGCCTTCATAGGTGGCGGTGGCGAACTCCATCTTCGCCGGGAAGGTGCTGCCGTCGACGTGGCGCGCCTCCATCAGGTACTCGGCCGGCGGCGGCTCGCCCTTGGACAGCGACTTGAGCAGCTGCTTGAAGCCCTCGATGTGCTGCGGGCCGACCAGGTCCAGCAGCGACATGCCTTCCAGTTCGTCGAACGACTCGAACCCGAACATCTCCAGGTAGGCGTCGTTGGCGCGGATGTGCATGCCCTCGTGGATGTAGGCGATCGGGTCGCGCGAGGAGGCGATCAGCGAGTCGCAGCGGCGCTCGGTCTCGCGCAGCTGCGCCTCCAGGCGGCGCAGGCCGCGCCGCGCCTCCAGGTCGGCCCACTCGCGCCGGACCGTCTCCAGCAGGTGTTCCGGACGGTGCTTGAGCACCAGCGCGCGGGCACCGCCGCCAAGCGTGCCCAGCACCGCGGCGTCGTCGATCCGGTCGACCAGCAGCAGCAGCGGCAGGTCCTTGCCGCTGGCCGCGGCCTGGGCGCGGACCTGGTCCAGCGGCATCGAGCGGGACTCGGCGGCCAGCACCAGGTCGATCGGCTGGCTGGCGACCATGTGTTCGAGTTCGGCGGCAGTGGCCGGCCGCAGGGGGCGCACCGCGATGCCGCCGTTGCGCAGGGCACTGACGATCGCTTCGGCATCCTCCACGCGGTCGTCGACGATGAGCAGGCGCATCGCGCTGTCTTTCTGCATTCGGGGAATCGGGGGTGTGTGGAAGTCGGGGGATGCCGGTTTAATACACGATGCCCGTAACAGCGTCCATGATCCTGCGCAATGACAGCGTACTGCGTGGCAACACGCCCGCCGCCGCGTAGCATGTGCCCGCCCCGCTTCCGGGGTGCAGGGCCGGAGGCGGCAGTGGGTATCGAGATCGAGCGCAAGTTCCTGGCGGCCGGCGACGGCTGGCGCGCCGCGGCCGAACGGGTCCAGCCCATGGCCCAGGGCTACCTCAACGACCTGGAGGTCGTCGCCGGCGGCGCGCAGAAGGCCTCGGTGCGGGTCCGGATCGAGGGCGACCAGGCCTTCCTCAACCTCAAGTCTCGCCAGCTGGGGCACACCCGCCAGGAGTTCGACTACCCCATCCCGGTCGCGGACGCCCGCCAGCTGCTGGGCCTGTGCGTGGGCGGACTGGTCGAGAAGAACCGGCACTACGTGCGCCACCAGGGCCACCTGTGGGAGGTGGACGAGTTCCTCGGCGACAACGCCGGCCTGGTGGTGGCGGAACTGGAACTGGCGTCGGCCGACGAGGCCTATGCCCGGCCGGACTGGCTGGGCGCCGAGGTCACCGACGAGCCGCGCTACTACAACCTGGCCCTGGCCGCCTGGCCGTATTCGCGCTGGACCCCGGCCGAACGCGACCAGGCCTGACAGCCGCGCGGCCTTGCGCCGGGCCTGCGCACGCCCCATCTTCCGGCGATGCGCATCGATATCTGGTCCGACGTGGTCTGTCCCTGGTGCTGGATCGGCAAGCACCGCTTCCAGCGTGGCGTGGAGCTGCTGGGCGACGCCGCCCCGCCGCTGGAACTGCACTGGCATCCCTTCCAGCTTGACCCGGACGCCGGCACCGAACCGGTGCCGCTGCTGGAGGCCTACACGGTGAAGTTCGGCGGCCGCGACCGCGCCCGGCAGCTGCTGGCGCAGACCCAGGCCACCGCGCAGGCCGAAGGCCTGCCGATGGACTTCGGCCGTGGCCAGGTGCGGGTCACCACCCTGCCCGCGCACCGGCTGATGTGGCTGGCCGCGCGCGAGGGCGATGCGCAGGCGGTGGCCGAGGCGCTGTTCCGCGCCCACTTCGCCGAAGGCCGCAACCTCGCCGCCACCGACACCCTGGTCGCTGCCGCTGCCGCCGGCGACCTGCCCGCCGCGCGGGTCGAAGCGTTCCTGGCCGGCGACGAAGGCCTGGCCGAGGTCCGCGCGCAGATCGCCCAGGCCCAGGCCATGGGCATCCGCGCCGTGCCGACCTTCGTGATCGACGGCCGCCTCGCCGTCCACGGCGGGCAGACGCCGGAGGTGTTCGCCGGCGCCCTGCGCCAGGCGCTGGGCGACCACGGCGGTACCGGCGGCGGCAGCGGCGGCGCGGTCTGCGGCCCGGACGGCTGCGAGGTCTAGGCGGCGCGCCTCCCGTCGGCCCCCCCCCCGCCTCGCCGCCTGCGGCGTCAACCGGACGTCCACAGGCGTCGGGCGCATCTGCGACAATGGCCCGGCGCGCGGACCGCGCGCGAATGGAGTTCCCCCGCATGCTCGTGATCGGCGTCGCCGGCACCGAACTGACCGCGCAGGAGCGCGACTGGCTGCAGCACGACGCCGTGGCCGGCGTGATCCTGTTCAAGCGCAACTTCGCCTCGCGCGACCAGGTGGCCGAACTGTCGGCCGCGATCCGCGCCGCCGCGCCGCGCCCGCAGCTGGTCTGCGTGGACCAGGAGGGCGGCCGCGTGCAGCGCTTCCGCGACGGCTACACCGAACTGCCGCCGCTGCAGGCCTTCGACGCGCTGTACCGCCGGGACCCCGATGCGGCGCTGAAGCTGGCCGAGGAACACGCCTGGCTGATGGCCAGCGAGATCCGGGCCAGCGGCGTGGACCTGAGCTTCGCCCCGGTGGTCGACCTGGCCCGCGGCAACCGCGCCATCGCCGACCGCGCCTTCAGCGACGACCCGCAGGTGGTCGCCGCATTCACCCGCGCCTACGTGCGCGGCATGCACAGCGTCGGCATGGCCGCCACGCTCAAGCATTTCCCCGGCCACGGCACCGTGCTCGAGGATACCCACTTCGACGACGCGGTCGACCCGCGCCCGCTGGAGGTGCTGCGCGCCGAGGACCTGGTCCCGTTCGCCGCCGGCATCGAGGCGGGCGCCGACGCGGTGATGATGGCCCACGTCGCCTACCCGGCCATCGCGCCCGAGCCGGCCGGCTATTCGCGCTTCTGGATCGAGGACGTGCTGCGCGGCGACGTGGCCAATGGCGGCCTGGGTTTCCGCGGCGTCGTCTTCTCCGACGACATCGGCATGGCCGCGGCGTTCTCCGCCGGCGGGGTGAAGTCGCGCATCGACGCGCACCTGGACGCCGGTTGCGACGTGGTCCTGGTCTGCCATCCCGAACTGGTCGAGGAATCGCTGGGTGCGGTCGAAGGCCGCCGCCTCAACACCGCCGCGCTGACCGGCCTGATCGGCCGCGGCGCGCTGGGCTGGGACGGCCTGCTGGCCGATGCGCGCTACGGCCAGGCGCAGTCGCGCCTGCCCCGCGCCACGCTCGCCTGAGCCACGTTTTGCTGCCTCTTTTCCCTGTTTTCCGGTAGTCTCCCCTGATGTCCGAGCTCCTGATCGCCGAAGTCCTGGAAAAATCCGACCTGCTGGTCGACCGTCCCACGATCGACGCCGCCATCGCGCGCATGGCCGATGAGATCGCCCGCGACTACATCGGCGAAGTACCGCCGCATCGCCTGGGCGACAGCTTCGTCCCGGTGTTCCTCACCGTCATGCACGGCGCCCTGCCCTTCGCCGGCCAGCTGGCGCTGGAACTGGGCGCGCGCGGCCTCGACCTGCAGTTCGATTACCTCCACGCCACCCGCTACCGCGGCCAGAACCAGGGCGGCGAGCTGGTGTGGAAGCACCGTCCCGCCACCGCGCTGTTCGGTCGCCGCGTGCTGATCGCCGACGACATCCTCGACGAAGGCTACACCCTGGCCGAGGTGCGCCGCTGGTGCATCGAGCAGGGCGCCACCGACGTGCGCATCGCCGCGCTGACGGTCAAGGACCACGACCGCTGCGTCGAGGGCCTGTGCGCCAACTACGTCGGCCTGCACCTGCCCGACCGCTATGTGTTCGGCTTCGGCATGGACTACTACGAGCAGGGCCGAAACCTGCCTGGCATCTACGCGCTGAAGGAATGAGCGCGATGGACATCGCCCTGGCGGTGATCGGCGGCACCGGCGTATACCGCCTGGCCGCGCTGGAAGACGTGGAGGCGCGGCACTTCGACACGCCCTACGGCGCGCCCTCCGGCCCGCTGCGCATCGGCCGCCTCGGCGAGGCGCGCGTCGCCTTCCTCGCCCGCCACGGCGAGGGCCATGCCCTGCCGCCGCACCGCGTGAACTACCGCGCCAACCTGCATGCGCTCAAGCAGGCCGGCGCGCACCGCGTGCTCGCGCTGAACACGGTCGGTGGCATCACCGAACGCTTCGGTCCGCGCGTCCTGGCCTGCCCGGACCAGCTGATCGACTACACCTGGGGCCGCGAGTCCACCTTCTGGGACGGCGAAGGCGAAGCCCTGCACGTGGACTTCGGCCATCCCTACAGCACGATGTTCCGGCACAAGGTGCTGGCCGCGGCGAAGGTCACCGGCGTGCGCGTGGTCGACGGCGGCTGCTACGGCGCCACCCAGGGCCCGCGCCTGGAGACCAACGCCGAGATCGCGCGGATGCGCCGCGACGGCTGCGACCTGGTCGGCATGACCGGGATGCCCGAAGCCGGCCTGGCGCGCGAGCTGGGACTGGAATACGCCTGCCTGGCGATCGTCGCCAACTGGGCCGCCGGCTGCGGCGACGCGCAGGAAATCACCCTGGCCGAAGTCCTCGACAACGTGGCCGCCGCCTCGGCCGGACTGCCCGAACTGGTCGCGGAGCTGGCGCGCGGTTGACCCGCGGTGTCATCTGTTGCCGCCGTCAACCTTTGCAGCCGGGGCCACCGCCGGCGATTGTCAGCCGCGTAAAGGCTCCGCATACTCCGCGGCGCGGCAACCGCCGCGCAATCCGTCAATCGCAAGGACTACGCAGCATCATGGCCAACGGTACCGTCAAGTGGTTCAACGACGCCAAGGGATTCGGCTTCATTTCGCCGGAAGATGGCAGCGCTGATGTTTTCGCCCATTTTTCCGCGATCAATGCCAAGGGCTTCCGTTCCCTCCGGGAAGGACAGCGGGTGAGCTACGAGGTCACCCAGGGCCCGAAGGGCGCGCAGGCATCGAACATTACCCCGCTCGACTGATCCTTCGGACGGTCGCGGCGTATGGGCCCCGCCACATGGCGGGGCTTTTTCATTGCCCGCCACGGCGGTGCCCCCTTCCCCTCAGGGCGGCGTCACCGTGATCGAGGCCGGGACCGCCTTGCCGGTGCCGCGCAGCGTCGGCTGGTACATGTCCTCGACCTGCGGCGGCGGCACCGAGTAGGTGCCCGGCGTGACCGCGCGGACCAGGTAGTACAGCCGCGCCTTGCCGCCCTGCCCCAGCGACAGTGCCGCCACGTAGCGGTCGTCGCGGTATTCCTCGTGGCGCAGTTCGGCCTGGCCGGCGCGCTCGGACAGCGCCACGCCCTCGACCTGCACCCCGTCCCACTGGCTGGCGTCGCCGAGGTTGAGGTTCTCCGCTTCCAGGCCCGCCGGCAGCAGGTCGGTCACCAGCGCGTCGGGCATCGGCCGGTCGGCTTCCACGGTCAAGCGCGCGACCAGCACCTGGCCTTCGCGCAGCGTGCCGCCCTTCCACGGCGTGCCATCGGGCAGGAACCACTCGCGGACGATGGCGGCGTGGCGGGTGTCCTCGGCCGGCGCGCTGCGCGGGATGCCGGCCACCTCGATGCTGGCATGGAACGGGCCCCCTTCCGGCTCGAAGCGCACGCCGCGCGCCAGCGTCGCCTGGTCGAGGCTGCGCGCGAACGCGACCGCCGGTTGCAGTTGCGTGGTCGTGCCGGCGGCGTGGTAGCGGCCGGCGACCTTGCGCCCGTCGCCGGCTTCCAGCGCCTTGCCCAGCCGCGCCAGCGCCATCTGTTCCTGGGTGCTGAGCCACAGCCGGCCCTCGCGGTCGCGCCGAGCCTGCAGCGCACGCGCCAGGTCCACGGCGCGCGCGTCGTACTTCGCCTCGGGCCGGCCGCGCTCGTGCAGCAGGGCGACCATCAGCGCATCGTCGCGGATGCGGCTGCCGTAGTCGCCCAGCCACAGCGGACGCTGTTCCGGATCACGGGCAAAGCCTTCGCCGATGGCCGACTCGCCGCGGCGCGTGTCGCCCTGCAGCGCCAGCGCCAGGCCCAGGTGCACCAGCGGCAGGCCGGTGAGGCTGCGCGCGCGCTCCTGGTCGTGCATCGCCCGCAGCGTGCCCAGCGGCGCACGGTTGACCCGCGCCAGCACGTAACCGGCGTAGGCACGGTTGGCGAAGCGCAGGTGCTCGCGGTGTTCACGCCCGTAGAACTGGGCGCCGCCGGACAGCAGGTCTTCGGCGAGCCGGTCCAGTGCCTTCTGCAGTACCGCCTCGGGCACGGCGAAGCCGGCCTCGCGCGCGTCCAGCAGGAAGTCGGCGATGTACGGCGTCAGCATCGGTTCGCCGCCGCCATCGCCACCCCACGGCGAAAAGTGTCCGCTGCCGGTCTGCATCGCCGCCAGCCGCCCCAACGCGCCTTCCAGGCGTGCGCGGCGCGTCTTCGCGTCCAGCCCCGGCACGCCCAGCCGCGTGGCGGTGGCCGCATCCATCAGCAGCGCCGCATAACCCTTGCTGGTGGTCTGCTCGGCGCAACCATAGGGATAGTCGAGCAGGCCCTGCAACGCGCTGGCGGATGGCAGCGGCGGCGTCGCGGTGATGCGCAGGCGCACGTCCACGGTTTCGGGGATCAGGCCTTCGGCCAGCGCCGGGTCCAGCACCAGCGGCGTGCCGGCCTCCAGCACGCGGGTCTGCGTACGCAGGACGCCAGGCCAGGCCGCGCGCACCGGCAGGTCGTAGCGGCGGTCCACCGAGTAGCCGCCGCCGTCCACCCGCACGCGCACCCTGGCCACGGCGTTGCCCGGCAGGGCCTGCAACGGGAACTCCAGCGTCACCTTCGCACCGTCTTCCAGGCGCAGGCGGCGCTGCCCTTCGCCGACCGCGAGCGGGCCTTCGCCTTCCACCTGCACGCGGAACTCGCCGGCCGCGCCGCTGAAGTTCTGCACGTCCAGGCTCACCGCACCGCGGTCGCCGGGTGCCAGCACGCGCGGCATCGCCGCCTCGGCCACCACTGGCGCGCGCACCAGCACCTCGGTGTCGCGCTTGCCATAGCGGTCGTCGGACCAGACCAGTGCCGACAGCCGCAGGGTGCCGTTGAAGTCCGGCAGCGGCAGGCGGACGCGGGCATTGCCCTGCGCGTCCAGCTGCACCGGCCCGGAGAACAGGTCCACGGTCTGCACCCGCGCGGTCGGACGCCGCGCCTGTGGCAGCGCTTCCAGGGCGATGTCGCCGCCGAAGCGCAGGCGCGCGGTGCCGCCGGCGAAGGCCTCGATCACCCGGCCGTAGACGTCGTAGGCATCGGTCGCCAGGCGGCGCTGGGCGAAGAAGTGCGCGGCCGCGTCCGGCACCGGGAAGCGGGTGATGTTGAGGATGCCCACGTCCACCGCCGAGATCGCCAGGTGCGCCCGCTGGCCGGCCAGCTGCGGCACGCTCACCGTCACCGGCAGGGACGTCTGCGGCCGTGCCTGCGCCGGCGCCTTCAGGCCGACCGCGACGCGGCGGTCGTCGCGGCGCATCGGCACGTGGACCACGCCGACGGCACGCGCCGGTGTGACCTGGCGCGTCGCCGAGCCGCCGCGGAACACCAGCGCGGTCACGTAGACGTCGTGGCGCTCCCAGTCGGCGGTGACCGGGATGCGGAAGGTGCCGCTGGCCTTGCCCTCGCCGCCCTTCAGCTCGATGTCGTGCACGTACAGCAGGCGGTCGCTCTCGACCAGCAGCACGCCGCGGCCGGCGTGCGGGGGCGTGACCGTCACT
This sequence comes from Pseudoxanthomonas sp. J35, assembly GCF_000513995.1. Classification (GTDB taxonomy): domain Bacteria; phylum Pseudomonadota; class Gammaproteobacteria; order Xanthomonadales; family Xanthomonadaceae; genus Pseudoxanthomonas. The sequence goes on along the minus strand of NZ_AZVB01000007.1, from coordinate 34,620 downwards.
TCCAGGGTGTCGCCGGCGCGGTAGCCGGTGCGGTCCAGGGCCAGCTTGACCTTGTCCGGGCGCGCATCCGGTCCGCGGTTGTCGTCGTTCCAGCTCCAGCCGGCGTGGAAGGGATAGCGCAGGGTCAGGCCGGTGGCCGGGTCGAGCACGTCGATGCGGTATTCGCCCCACTCCACCGGGAAGGAGAAACCGACCGCGCTGCCGCCAGCATCGAGGGTGCGGGTCTCCACGGTCTGGAAGCGGCGGGCGAAGTCGTAGTCCCAGCCGCGGGCGTCATCGAAGCGCCAGTGGTAGTCGCGCAGCTCGCGGACCAGGCTGACCTTCAGCCCCTTGGCCGGCTGCGCCTTGCCGGCCGCGTCCACGCGCACCAGTTCGAAGCGCGCATCGGCGTTGGCGTCGGCGCCGTCCTCCGGATCGAACAGCGGACGCAGGCCGACCAGCGCCGGCGCCGGCCACAGCACCCGCTGCAGGCTGCGGTTCACCGGCCGGCCACCGCTCTCGTGCACGCTGCCGGCCACGGTCACGCGCACCGGCGTATTCGCCTTGGCCGCCTCTTCCGGCAGCGCCAGGCTGGCCTTGAGCCGGCCCTGCGCGTCGAACGTGGTGTCGAGCACCTCGCGCGGCTCGCGCGGCAGCTCCACGGTGGGATCGCCGAAGGCGTAACCCGGCAGGCCTTCCAGCGGCTCGCGCGCCACCGCCAGCGCCAGCTTCGCGGTGAAGCGGTTGCCGGCGGCCGGCGCGCCATACAGGTAGGCGGCCTCGGCCTGCAGTTGCAGGGCCTGCCCCGGCGCCAGCGTGTCCTGCGCCGACAGGTCCAGCTTCATCCGCTCCGGCAGGAACTCCTCGATGCGCAAGGCCATGCCCTCGACCGCCTGCTTCGCCGCCGGATCGGTGCGGAACTCGACCTGCCAGCGCCCGGTGGGCGCGTCGGCGGGGATCTCCTGCTCGAACGCGTAATAGCCCTGCGGACCCGGTTCCAGCCGGGTCTCGCGGAAGGTGCGGCCGTCCGGCTGCTTCAAGCGCAGGAACAGCGACTGCGCGGCGTCGCCGGACGGCGCCAGCGGCCGGCCGTCGCCGTCGCGCAGCAGCGCCGAGACGCGCACCGTTTCGCCGGGGCGATACAGGTCGCGTCCGGACCAGGCGAACACGTCGAACGCGGCCTGCGGCCGTCCGCCGACGGCGAACTCGGACAGGTCCAGCGCCGGCTGGTTGAACGGCAGCAGCGAGATGTCGCGCCCGCGGCGCGCCACCAGCACCTGCCCTGCGTCCAGCCGGTACTCCAGCAGGGCGTTGCCGTTACCGTCGGTCGCCGACTTCAGCAGCGCCTCGCCCTTGGCATCGAGCACGCGCAGCTCCACGCCCTTCAGCGGCTCGCCGTCGCGCAGCGAGGCGGCGTGCACGTACAGGGTGTCGCGGTAGGCGCGGGCGTGCAGGCCGATGTCGCTGACGGTGAAGAAGGCGGTGTCGTGCTGGTCGGAGTAGCGCCCGACCCGGCGCAGGATGGCGAAGTACAGCCCCGGCTGCTGCAGCTCGGCGATGTCCTGCACCGGCAGGTAGTTGAGCACGCGCTCGTTGCGCTCGCCGCCGAGGACGAAACGGTTGAGGTAGACCGGCTCGGCCAGCTCGCGCAGCGGCACGCCGTCGCCGTAGTCCTGGTCCAGCTCCCAGCCGCCACGGCGCCCGCCGCGCTGGAACTGGGCGAAGAAGCGCGGCAGCTGCGCCTCGCGCACGCGCAGGAACTCCACGTCCACTTCGTCCACGTTGACCGACACCACCGGCAGGCCGCGGCTCTCCCGCGCCGGCAGCACGCTGCCCTGCGAGGCGAAACCGGCCACCGGGTCGAGTTCCCCGGTATGGATGGTCCGGGTCAGCGGCTGGCCGAGGGTGGAACCGTCGGCCGCCAGCAGCCCGGCGGGCACGGTCACGGTGTAGTCGCGGGCCGGCTCGACGAAGGGATAGCGCAGCGTGGTGCCGTCGTCGGACAGCGACCAGCCGCTGTCCGCGTCACCGGCCGGTTCGACCTTCAGCAGCGCATCGAAGTCCTGGGTGCCCACCAGCGGCCGCGAGAACTCCAGTGCCAGGGCCAGGCGCCCGCCCTCCTGGTCGGGCCAGGCGCGGACCAGGCCGAAGCCTTCGACCGTGGCGCGCGTGGCCTGCAGCTTCTCGCCACCGGCCTCGGGCAGTTGTCCGCCCGGATCCGGCCGGCACCCCGCCAGGGGCAAGGCCAGCAGCGCCAGCAGCAGCCAGGCCAGTCCGCGTCCATGTCCTGCCATCGCCCCTTTCGCCGCCATGCACACGCTCCCTGTCGCGTTGCCGGCGAGTATAGGCGCGGCCCGGCCACCGCCGCAGGTCGGCGGCCGGCTGCGATGCGAACGCCGGGACGGCGCTTCAGCTGCGCCCGGCGAGGGCGTTGGCCACGGCCTCGAACAGCCGGCCCATGTCCAGTGGCCGGCGCAGCCGCTGCAGCGGCATGGACGGCGGCACCAGCGACGCGTCGAACGGGGCGTTGTCGTCGTCGATCACGATCGCCGGACCGGTGTAGCCGGAGCCGTGCATCGTGGCCAGCAGGTCCTCGGCCGGGAACAGGGTGATGCCGCTGTCGACCACCACCACCGCCGGGGTACCGGTCTCGGCCCAGCGGCGCAGCGCCGCGGCGCCGTCGACCGCCAGGTCCGGCACGTAGCCCTGGCTGGCCAGGGCGTTGCCGACCAGCGACAGGCGCGAGCTCTCGCGGAACACCAGCAGGATGTGCTCGCCCCTGCCGGACACCGGCACCGGCCGCGTCTCCGGCGCCGCTTCCTCCGCCTCCACCGGCGTCGGCAGCCACAGCTGGAAGCGCGTGCCCTGCCCCGGCGCGCTGTGGCACTCGATGTGCCCGCCCAGGCCGTCGACGATGCGCTTGCACGAGACCAGCCCCAGGCCGGTGCCGTTGCTCTTGGTGGTGAAGAACGGGGTGAACAGCTGCTTCAGCGTCGCCTCGTCCATGCCCGTGCCGGTATCGGCCACCACCAGCAGCACGCCGCCGCCGGCTTCCTCCGCGGCCAGTTCCAGGCGGCCGCCATCGGGCATGGCCTGGATGGCGTTGAGGCAGAGGTTGAGCAGGCACTGCTGCAGTTCGGTGAAGTTGGCATCCAGCACCAGGCCGGGATTGGGCTGGCGCACGTCCAGGACCACCTTGCGCGGCAGGCTGCCCTTGAGCAGCAGCTGCACCGCGTGCAGCAGCTGGCCCAGCTCGAAGCGCTCGCTGGCCCGGCGCGAGCCGCGCACGAACGCCAGCATCGACTCGGCCATCTCGTGCCCGCGCCGGCCGCATTCGGCGACCACCGAGGCCAGCTGGTGCAGGCGCGGGTCGTCGCTGCGCTGGGCGATCAGGTCCGGCACGATCAGCAGCGGCTGCAGGATGTTGCGCAGGTCGTGGCTGAGGCCGGCGGCCAGCAGCGACAGGCTCTCCAGGCGCTGGCTGCGCATCAGCTCGGCTTCGGCGCGCGCGCGTTCGGCCTCGGTGCGCGCCTCGCGCAGGGCGCGGTCCACCGCCGCCGGCAGGCGCGCGTTGCTGTGCTTGAGGATGTAGTCGTTGGCGCCCTCGTGCAGCGCCTGCACCGCCACGTCCTCGCCCATGGTCCCGGAGACGAAGATGAAGGGCAGGCGCGGCGACTGCTCGCGGACGATGCGCAGGGCCTCGTGGCCGCTGAAACCGGGCATGGCCAGGTCCGACAGCACGATGTCGGGGTGGAACGTGTCCAGCGCGTCGCGCAGGGCTGCCTCGTCGTCCACGCGCAGGAAGTCCGCGCGCAGGCCGGCGTCCTCCAGCTGCATCTGCAGCAGCTCCGCGTCCTCCGCCGAGTCCTCGACGAACAGGACCCGGAAGCGCTGGTCACGGCTGATGGCGCGCAGCGGCATGGCTCAGCCTTCGTTGCCGGGGGCTTCGTTGATCACCGCCCAGAACTGGCCGAGGGTCTTCACCGCGCCGAAGAACTGGTCCACGTCCACCGGCTTGACCACGTAGGCGTTCACGCCCAGGTCCCAGCTGCACACCAGGTCGCTTTCCTCGCGCGAGGACGACAGGATCACCACCGGCATGCGCTTGAACCTGCCGTCGGCGCGGATCCGCCTCAGCACCTCGAGCCCGTCCATCCGCGGCATGTTGATGTCCAGCAGCAGCACCGCCGGCATCTCGTCGGGACGACCTGCGAACTGGCCGGTGCGCTGCAGGTATTCCATCACCTCCACGCCGTCCTCCACGTGCACGATGGGATTGGCCAGGTTGGCCTCGCGCAGGGCGTCGATCGCCATCTCGGCGTCGGCGGCGCTGTCTTCTGCCAGCAGGATGGTGCGGATCGCGCTCATGTCAGGTTCCGTGGATGGAAGTGTTGAAGGTGGTGTCCGCCGCGGGCAGGACGAAGTGGAAGGTCGCGCCCTCGCCGGGCGCCGACTCGGCCCAGATGCGGCCGCCGTGGCGCTCGACGACCCGGCGCACGCTGGCCAGGCCGATGCCGGTGCCGGGGTAGTCGCTGGCCTTGTGCAGGCGCTGGAACACGCCGAACAGCTTGCCGGCGTAGTCCATGCTGAAGCCCACGCCGTTGTCGTGCACGCTGAAGTGGTGCTCGCCCTCGTCGGTGGTGCGGCAGCTCACCTCGATCACCGCCGGCTCGCTGCGCACGGAATACTTGACCGCGTTGCCGAGCAGGTTGAGCCAGACCTGGCGCATCATGTTCTCGTCGGCCACCACGACCGGCAGCGGCGCGATGCGCCATTCGACCCGGTGCGCCGAGGCGCCCTCCTCGATGTCGGACTGCTGGTTGGCGTCCAGCACCGCGCGGGTGTCCTGGACCAGGGACTGCATGTCCACCGCCTGCAGCTTCATCGCGTTGCGGCCCAGGCGCGAGTACACCAGCAGGTCGTCGATCAGGGTCGACATGCGCCGGGCGGAACTGGAGATCACCTCGAGGTAGTGCCGGGTGCGCTCGTCCTGCGCTTCCCCCAGGTGGCGGGCGAGCTTGTCGGCGAAACCGGCGACGTGGCGCAGCGGCGCGCGCAGGTCGTGCGAGACCGAGTAGCTGAACGCCTCCAGTTCGCGGTTGACCTCGGTGACCTGGGCGATCTTGCCTTCCAGCTGCCGGTTCAGGTCGCCGATGCGCTGCTGCGCGGCCTTCTGCGCGGTGATGTCGCTGACCGTCACCAGGGCGACGTCGTCGTCGCGGTCGGGCACCTGCATGCGCCGGGCGTTGACCAGCATGGTCCGGGTCAGCCCGTCGGCGGTGCGCTGCACATGTTCGTAGTCCCACAGTTCGCGCCCGCGGTTGATGACGTCGGAGAGCCGCTGCCGGATCACCGGGTCCTGCCAGGCACCGTGGCCGATCTCCACGAGCATCCCCTCGACGTTCCCGCTGCCCTCCTCCGCGTAGAGCTCGGCGAAGGCGGCGTTGTGCATCACCATCTTCAACTCCGAGTCCAGCAGCACGATCGGCTCACGCACCGTCTGCATGACCGCCAGCGCACGCTCGCTGGCGCGGCGCAGTTCGCGCTCGGAGGCGTGGCGACGCTGTTCCAGGCGGTACAGCAGGAAGATCACCCCGCCGGCCAACGCCAGCTGGGCCAGCAGCCCGGCGATGCCGGTCCAGCGCGCCTGGCGGCGGCGGGTTTCGGCGTAGGCGGTGCGCTCGGCCAGCAACTCGCCTTCCTTGCGCAGGAAGTCGTCGAACAGGTCGCGCACCTGGTAGCGGCCGTACAGCTCGTCGATCAGCTGCAGGTAGTCCTCGCGGCTCACGCCGGCCGCCATCCGCCTGGCGATCTCCACGCGGCGATGGATGAGCGTCCGCAGGCTGCCGGCCAGGACCTGCTGGGTCGGATTGTCGCGGCTGAGCTGGACCAGTTCGTCCAGGCTGCCGTCGATCTTGGACAGGGTGTTGTCGAGGCGCGAACTCAGGGTCGCGCTGGTGGAACCGGCGCCCATGGCAATGGCGATCGAATCGGCCTCGCGGATCAGCGCCTCCAGCTCGTGGGCCGCGGCCTCCACTTCATGGGTGTGGCGGACCCAGTGGCTGGCTTCCTCGCTGTTGGCGGTCCACTGCCGCGCCAGCAGGAACGGCAGGAGCAGGATCAGGACCACCGCCGAGACCAGCAGCGGCATCCGCCAGCGGACGTAGGATTTGGTGACGCTGTCCCGCAGCAAGCTCTCCCCCTTGATCGTCGCCGTGCGGCATCCGCACGGAACCGCCGGGGCGGATCCGTCCCCGGATGATGATGATGCGGCCGGCGCCCGCGATTGTTAAGGGGAATGTGACGAGGCCGTGTGATGGCGCCTTCGGCGCCGGGGGGCCGCATACGGAAAAGGCCGGCTGAAAGCCGGCCTTTTCTGGTATCTGGTGGGCGGTGCAGGGATCGAACCTGCGACCCTTGCCGTGTGAAGGCAATGCTCTACCGCTGAGCTAACCGCCCGAGGGTTGATCGTCCGCACCAGTGGTGCGGGCTGCGTATGTTAAAGAATGGTCGCGATCCGGTCAACGCCCGGATGCATCGCGCTCCATGCGGCCCCGGGCAGCGGCGCGTCCCGGTGGCTTGCGCGCCATGGAAGCGCTGCGAGGGATCCGCCCCTGCCCCGCGCCGTCAGCCGCTCTTGGTCCGCCGCAAGGCATCCACCCGGCCCGGCGCGGCGAAGGCGTCGCTGCGCGCTTCCGCCCAGAAGTCCCGGAACACGGCGTGGTCCGGGATGCCGCGCAGCAGTTCGCCCGGGCGCAGGTAGCGGTACAGCGAGGCCAGCGAGCGGATCTCCACCGCCGACACGCGCCGCAGGATGTGCTCCGGCCCCAGCTCGGAGGGATGGTTCAGGCCGGCCGCGCACAGCAGGTCGCGCAGCGCGCGCACGGTGTTGGCGTGGAAATGGTGCACGCGCGCGGCCTTGTCGGCCGGGTCCAGGTTCCGCCAGCGACGCGGATCCTGGGTGGCGATGCCGGTCGGGCAGCGGTCGGTATGGCAGCTCAGCGACTGGATGCAGCCCAGCGCGAACATGAAGCCGCGCGCGGCGTTGCACCAGTCCGCCCCCAGCGCGAGGGTGCGGGCGATGTCGAAGGCGCTGGTGATCTTGCCGGCGGCGGCCACCCGCACCTTGTCGCGCAGGTCGACCCCGACCAGGGTGTTGTGGACCAGCAACAGCGCCTCGTGCATCGGCAGGCCGATGTGGTCGATGAACTCGGCCGGCGCCGCGCCCGTGCCGCCCTCGGCGCCGTCGACCACGATGAAGTCCGGCAGGAACCCGCTCTCGACCATGGCCTTGGCGATCCCGAAGAATTCCCAGGGATGGCCGATCGCGAGCTTGAAGCCGACCGGCTTGCCGCCGGCCAGCTCGCGCAGCCGGGCGACGAACTCCAGCAGCCCCAGCGGCGTGTCGAAGGCCGCATGGCTGGCCGGCGAGACGCAGTCCACGCCCATCGGCACGCCGCGCGTCACCGCGATCTCGGCGCTGACCTTGGCCGCCGGCAGCACCCCGCCATGGCCGGGCTTGGCGCCCTGCGAGAGCTTGACCTCGATCATCCGCACCTGCGGCCGCGAAGCCTGCTCGGCGAAACGCACCGGGTCGAAGCGCCCTTGCGCATCGCGGCAGCCGAAGTAGCCCGAGCCGATCTCCCACACCAGGTCGCCGCCGTTCTCCAGGTGGTAGGGCGAAATCGAGCCCTCGCCGGTGTCGTGGTAGAAGCCGCCGCGCCGCGCGCCCTCGTTGAGCGCGCGGATCGCGTTGGCCGACAGCGAGCCGAAGCTCATCGCCGAGATGTTGAAGACGCTGGCCTGGTACGGCTGGGCGGTGTCCGGGCCGACCAGCACCCGGAAGTCGTGGCCCTCGATCCGGGTCGGGGCCAGCGAGTGGTTGATCCATTCGTAGTCCACCGCATAGGCGTCCTGCAGCGTGCCGAACGGGACCACGTCCATCACGTTCTTGGCGCGCCGGTACACCAGCGAGCGCTGCTGGCGCGAGAACGGCGCCGCGTCGGTATCGCTCTCGATGAAATACTGGCGCATCTCCGGACCGACCGACTCCAGCCCGTAACGGAAGTGGGCCAGGATCGGGTAGTTGCGCCGCAGCGTGCTCCGGGTCTGCAGCAGGTCCCAGCTGCCGAGCACGACCAGCACCGCGCCGGTGCCCACGCCCCACCACCAGCCCGGCCAGCGCAGGGCCAGCGGCAGCGAGGCCAGCAGCAGGACCCAGCTGCCGATATAGGCCGAATAACGGTACATGCGTCCTCCCGGTCGCGTTGCGGCGTGCCGGCAGTCTAGCCGCCGGCGCATGCCGGGGGCACCGCAGCCACGGCGCCGCGTCGGTGGCACAATGCGCGGGCCGCGCCCGGGTGGTGAAACTGGTAGACACAGGGGACTTAAAATCCCCCAGCCGCGAGGCTATGCGGGTTCGAGCCCCGCCCCGGGCATGCCTTCGCGGCCGGCGCTATGATGCGCCCGACCGCGGTCGCCTCGCGGACAGGGGGACAGCATGCGCGCCAGGATCGAGGACGTCGCCGCTGCGGCCGGCGTATCGATGAAGACCGTCTCGCGGGTGTTCAACCGCGAACCCAACGTGCGCGAGGAAACCCGGCTGAAGGTCGAAGAGGCCGCGCGCCAGCTGCGCTACCGGCCCAACTCGTCCGCCCGCAGCCTGGCCGGCCGCCGCTCGTACCTGGTCTCGCTGCTGTACGACAACCCGTCATCCAACTACGTGATGGAGATCATCGAGGGCGTGCTGGCGGCGTGCGAACAGGCGCATTACGGCCTGACCCTGCGTCCGGTCGACTTCAGCCGCCGCGGCCACGTCGAATCGGTCGAGGCGCTGGTCAACCAGTACCGTCCCGACGGCCTGGTGCTCACTCCGCCCCTCACCGACGACATGCCGCTGCTGCGCCGCCTGCGCGAGCTCGACGTGCGCTACGCCGGCATCTCCGCCAAGCGCAACAACGCGCGCATCGGCGCCAGCCTCGACGAACGCGGCGCGGTCGCCGACATGATGGCGCACGTGGTCGCGCTGGGGCACCGCCGCATCGGCCACATCACCGGCCACCGCGCCCACGCCGGCCGCGCCTGGCGCCTGGCCGGCTACCTCGACGGACTGCGCGCCGCCGGCATCGAGGCCGATCCGGCGCTGGTGGTCGAGGGTGAGTTCTCCTTCGAATCCGGCATCGCCGGCGCGCGCCAGCTGCTCGACCTGGACGACCCGCCGACCGCGATCTTCGGCGCCAACGACGACACCGCCTGCGGCGTGCTCTACGAGGCCGCCGCGCGCGGCCTGTCGGTGCCGGAGGACCTGTCGGTGTTCGGCTTCGACGACACGCCGATGTCGCGCCAGGTCTGGCCCAGCCTCAGCACCATCCGCCAGCCCAGCCGCGAGATGGGCCGCATCGCCGCGCGCCAGCTGCTGGACGAGATCAGCGGCCACGGCCAGGGCCACGTGGTGCGCGTGCCCTACCAGCTGCAGATCCGGCATTCGACCGGACCGGTGCCGAAGAAGCGGCGCTGAGCGCGGCTGCGGTCCGGCGGGTCCGGAAACGACAAACCCCCGCCGGTGGCGGGGGTCGAAATGGAGGCCTGGGTCGGAATTGAACCGGCGTACGCGGATTTGCAGTCCGCTGCATAACCACTCTGCCACCAGGCCGGTGACTGCGAGCGGAGTGTAAACCTCGACTCCCCCACCCGCCAAAACCCGGCGCCTGGGGCGCCGCTCCCGGCCGCGCCGCAGGCCGGGGACCGGGTTCCAGGATTGGAGCGGGAAACGAGGCTCGAACTCGCGACCTCAACCTTGGCAAGGTTGCGCTCTACCAACTGAGCTATTCCCGCGTTGAATTGTCGTGGCCCCTCCCCGGGGCCCTGGCCGCCTGGGCCAGAAAACAAAACCCCGTCACCGGGGCCTTGTTCCAGGTCCCGGCCGGCGCCGTGGCACCGTCGGGTCCTGCGTGTTTGGAGCGGGAAACGAGGCTCGAACTCGCGACCTCAACCTTGGCAAGGTTGCGCTCTACCAACTGAGCTATTCCCGCTTGGGAGACGCGCATTTTAGGGTTTTTCACCATGCTGTCAACCACCGGCGCGACGTTTTTCCTCCTTCGCGCGCGCCGCCGCGGCCTGCTCGTCCTCGCGCAGCGCCGGCCACGCCGCGTGCAGGTACTGGAAGCCCGACCACAGAGTCAGCACCGCGGCGGCGGCCAGCAGCCAGTCGCCGATGTGGAATACCGGTGCGCCCATCCAGATCTCGGTGCCCGGCTGCAGCGGATGGCGCGGATTGATCGAGTACAGCAGGCACGACAGCGCCACCATCTGCGCCACGGTCTTGATCTTGCCGATCATCGCGACCTTCACGGTGGCCCGCTGGCCCAGCTCGGCCATCCATTCGCGCAGTGCGGACACAGCGATCTCGCGGCCGACGATCACCGAGGCCCAGAACGCCATCCAGGGGGTCGGGTGCCCCTGCACGATCAGGAACAGGGCCACGGCGACCATCAGCTTGTCCGCCACCGGGTCCAGGAAGGCGCCGAAGGCCGAGTACTGGTGGTAGCGGCGCGCGATCCAGCCGTCCAGCCAGTCGGTCACCGCGGCCAGGATGAACACCGCCGCCGCGGCGAAGTTGGTCCATCTGTACGGCAGGTAGAAGACCGCCACCAGCACCGGGATCAGCAGGATCCGGAGCAGGGTCAGCCAGGTCGGGACGGTCAACTTCATTCGAGACGTTTCTATCCGGGATCGGGGGCGGCCAGCCCGTGCAGGGTAGCGTAGATGCGCGCGGCGAGTGCGGCATTGATGCCTTCCACGCGCGCGATCTCCTCCTCGCCGGCCGTCTTCAGGCCGGCCAGGCCACCGAAATGGCGCAGCAGCGCCGCGCGCCGGCGCGGGCCGATACCGGGGATGTCCTCCAGCCGGCTGGTGGTGCGCGCCTTCTGCCGGCGGCCGCGGTGGCCGGTGATGGCGAAGCGGTGAGCCTCGTCGCGCACCTGCTGGATGAACTGCAGCGCCAGCGAGGCGGCGCCGGGGCGGATTTCGCGGCCGTCGGCCAGGACCAGGGTCTCGTCGCCGGCGCGGCGCTGCTCGCCCTTGGACACGCCGACCAGCATCACCCCTTCCACGCCCAGGTCGGCCAGCGCCTCGCGCGCCTGCCTGAGCTGGCCGGCACCGCCGTCGATCAGCAGCACGTCCGGCAGGATCGCATTGGCTGCCTGCCCCGCCGCCTCCGCCTCCAGCGCGCGGCGGAACCGGCGCTCGATGGCCTGGCGCATGGCGGCGTAGTCGTCGCCCGGATCGATCCCGGTGATGTTGTAGCGGCGGTACTGGTTGCGCACCGGGCCGGCCGGGTCGAACACCACGCACGAGGCGACGGTGGCCTCGCCGAGGGTGTGGCTGATGTCGAAGCACTCGATCCGCGACGGCACCTCGCCCAGGCCGAGCAGGTCGCGCAGTCCCTCGCTGCGCGCCTGCTGCGCGCCGCGGCTGGCGACCTCGGTGGCCAGCGCCATCTGCGCGTTGCGCCGCGCCAGGTCGAGGTAGCCGGCGCGCTCGCCGCGCACGCTGGATTTCAGCACGACCTTGCGCCCGGCCGCCTCGGCCAGCGCCACTTCGATCAGGTCCGCCTCGGGAATGGCGCGGTCGAGCACGATCTCCGCCGGCGGCGGCTGTTCGGCGTAGTACTGCGACACGAACGCGGCCAGCACCTCCTCCGCGCTGTCCTCGCCGTTGGTGCGCGGGAAGAACGCGCGGGTACCCAGGTTGCGGCCGTCGCGGAAGGCCAGCAGCAGCACGCACGCGGCGCTGCCCTGCATGGCCACGGCCAGCACGTCCAGGTTGGCGGCGTGGCCGTCGACGTACTGCCGCGCCTGCAGCCCGCGCAGGGTCGCCAGCAGGTCGCGCAGGCGCGCGGCTTCCTCGAACTCGAGCCTGGCGCTGGCCGCCTCCATCGCCGCGGCCAGCTCCTCGCCCAGCTCGTCGCTGCGCCCCTCCAGGAACAGCGAGGCGCGGCGCACCGACTCGGCGTAGTCGGCCGCTTCGACCAAGGCCACGCACGGCGCGCTGCAGCGGCCGATCTGGTACTGCAGGCAGGGTCGGCTGCGGTTGCGGAACACGCTGTCCTCGCAGCTGCGCAGGCGGAACAGCTTGAACATCAGGTCCATCGTCTCGCGCACCGCGCCGGCGCTGGCGTAGGGCCCGAAATAGCGCCCCGGCACCGCGCGCGGGCCGCGGTGGAAGGCCAGCCGCGGCCACTGCTCCTGGGTGAGCAGCACGTAGGGATAGCTCTTGTCGTCGCGCAGCGAGACGTTGTAGCGCGGCGACAGCGACTTGATCAGCTGGTTTTCCAGCAGCAGCGCCTCGGCCTCGGTGCGGGTGACCGTGACCTCCATGCGCGCGATCTGCGCCACCATGGACTGGATGCGCGCGGTCTTGGGCGTGTTGCTGAAGTAGCTGGCGACGCGCCGCCTCAGCGCGCCGGCCTTGCCGACATAGAGCAGGCTGCCGTCGGCCGCGTACATGCGGTAGACGCCGGGCGCGGTGCTCAGCTGGGCGACGAAGGCCTTGCCGTCGAACTCCGGTACCGCGGGAACGCTCATTCGCTGATCGACACGTCGTCCAGTGCGCCGCTGGCGATGTCGTAGCGCAGCACGCTGTGCGCGTCGGTCTCGGCGATCCACACCGCGCCGGCGGCGATGGACAGGCTGGTCGGGCCGTGCAGGCGGCGCGGCAGCACCACCGTGCTCAGCTCGCCGCCGCCCAGGCGCAGGGTGCGCAGCATGCCGTTGCCGCTGTCGGCGATCCACAGCAGCGGCGCGTCGGCGCTGAGCGCGATGCCCAGTGGATGCTGCAACTGGGCGACCGAACGCGGGCCGTCGGCGTCGCCGTACAGCCACACGCCCTGCCCGACCAGGGTCTGCACCAGGTCGCTGCGCAACTGCAGCGAACGCACCGCCGAGCCCAGCGCGTCGCAGACGTAGAGCACCTGCTGCACGGTAGCCAGGCCGGCCGGCTGCGCGAACGCGGCCATCGCCGCGTTGCCGTCGCGCACGTCCAGGCGCCCGGAGCCGGCGCGCAGGCGCAGCTCGTGGCGGCCGAGGTCGTAGCTCCAGATGCGGTTGTCGCCGGCGCTGGCGATGTAGACCTGGGTGCCGGACACGGCCAGGGCCACCGGATGGTTCAGCGGGCTGCGCGCGTTCTCGTTGACCGGGCCTTCGACCGGGTCGCCTGCGCGGCCGGTGCCGCAGAGGGTATCGACGTGCCCGGTGCGCAGGGTGATCCGGCGCAGCGCGTGGTTGCCGGTGTCGGCGATGTAGAGGAACTCGCGTTCCAGGGCCAGGCCCTGCGGCCGGTTGAAGGCGACGTGGTCGCCGGGGCCGTCCATGAAGTCGGCGGTGCCCAGGCCGAACTGGCGCAGCACGCGGCCGTGGTGGTTGCACTCGAGGATGCGGTGGTGGCCGCTGTCGGCGATGAACAGGCGGTCGCCGCTGGCGGCCACGCCGGCCGGGAACAGCAGCGGCAGGCGCGGCTCGGGCGCCGACTCGGCGAACACGGCCAGGTCGTCGTCCAGCGGCCGCGGCAGGCCCTCGACCAGGGCGAACAGCGCCTTCTCCAGGTCGCCGCCGAGGCCGACGAAGCGCTCGCGCTCGTTGCCTTCGGCATCGACCAGGACCAGGGTCGGCCAGGATTCGATGCCGTAGCGCTGCCAGGCCACCCAGTCGGCGTCCAGCAGCACCGGCGCGGACACGCCCAGCCGGCGCATCAGCTTGAGCGAGCGCTGCGGCACCCGTTCGCTGTCGAAGCGCGGCACCTGCACGACCAGCACCTGGATCCGCCCGGGATTGCGCGCCTGCCACTGCGACAGCTCGGCCAGGCGCTGCGCGCACCAGGCCGAGGCGGCGTTGACGAAGGCGAGGACGACCGGACGGCCGCGCAGGTCATGCAGCGAGCTCGCCGGGGCGTTGAGCCACGGCAGTCCGCCGGGCAGTTCCTGGAGGGTGGCCGCGTTCATGGGTCGATTATGCCCAACCCTTGGCCCGTGGACAGTCGTTCGACGACCGCCTGTGCGGCGCTATCGACCAGTCGCCAGACGTGCTCGAAGTCGGACTCGCCGCCGTAGTACGGGTCGGGCACCGCCCGGCCCGGGCCCAGGCCGGCCCAGTCCAGCAGCAGCGCGACCCGCTCGCGGGCCGGTTCGGGGGCCAGGCGGCGCACGTCGCGCAGGTTGTCGGCGTCGGCGCACAGCAGCCAGTCGAACTCCTCGAAGTCCGTCCCGCGGATCTGGCGCGCGCGCAGGCCGGCGATGTCCACGCCGTGGCGCCGCGCGCAGGCGATCGCGCGGCGGTCCGGCGGCTCGCCGGCATGCCAGCCGCCGGTACCCGCGGAATCGACCCGCACCCGCCCCGCCAGCGGCGAGGCCTCGATGCGGGCGCGCAGCGCGCCCTCGGCCAGCGGCGAACGGCAGATGTTGCCCAGGCAGACCACCAGCAGGTTCAGCCGGGGCGCCCCTGCGACCGCCCTCATGCGCCCAGGGCGCGCAGCCGCGCCTCGGCCCGCCCGAGGTCCTCGGGCGTGTCCACGCCGGGCGGGAACGGCTCCGGCGCCAGCGACACGGCGATGCGGTGGCCGGTCTCGAGCACGCGCAGCTGCTCCAGCGACTCGACCCGTTCCAGCACGCCCGGCGGCATCCGCGAGAAGGTCTGCAGGAAGCCGGCGCGGTAGGCGTAGATGCCGATGTGGCGCAGCCAGTGGCCGCCTTCGGGCAGCACGCCGCGGTCGCGGGCGAAGGCGTCGCGCGGCCACGGCAGCGGCGCGCGGCTGAAGTACAGCGCGTCGCCAGAGGCGGCGCGGACCAGCTTCACGGTGTTGGGGTCGAACAGGGTTTCCACGTCGGCCACCGGTTCGGCCAAGGTCGCCATCGGCGCCCCGCTGTCGACCAGGGCGCGCGCCACCTCGCGGATCCCGCCCGGCGGCGCGAACGGTTCGTCGCCCTGCAGGTTGACCACCACGGTCTCGTCGTCCCAGCCGGCGATCGCGGCGCACTCGGCCAGGCGGTCGGTGCCGGAGGCGTGGTCGGGCGAGGTCATCGCCACGCGCACGCCGGCGACACCTTCCACCGCCGCGGCCACGCGCGCATCGTCGGTGGCCAGCCACACCTCGCGAGCGCCGGCGGCCAGCGCGCGGCGCGCCACGTGCAGCACGAGCGGCTGTCCGCCGAGCAGCCGCAGCGGCTTGCCCGGCAGGCGGCTGGCGGCATGGCGCGCGGGGATCGCGACCACGAAATCCAGGGAAGGCTCCATCACATCCTCCATGTCGTGACCGGCATTGTAGGCACGCCCGGCGCCGCGGCCTGGCGATGAAGCGCGGATGCATCCATCGCCAACGCCGCGCCGGCCATGTCGCGCACCGGCTGCCGGAGCGCCTGGGTCAGCCCGGCCGGCTCAGCCCGGCCGGCCCAGCCGTTCCAGCAGGGCGACCCAGAACGCGGCCGGCAGCTCGGCCTCGACCGGCACCATGAAGCAGCGCCCGTCGGCGAAGGCCGCGCACTTCACCGCGTCCTTCTCGGTCATCAGCACCGGCAGGTCATTGCCGAACTGCAGGTCCTCGGGCTTGTAGGCGTGGTGGTCGGGGAAAGCATGCGGCACCACGCCCATGCCCAGCCCGCGCAGCATGTCGAAGAAGCGCTGCGGATTGCCGATGCCGGCCACGGCGTGCACGCGCAGGCCGGCAAAGGAGGCCAGCGGCCGCGAACGGCCGCCGGCCATCGGCACGGCGGTGGTCGCCTGCAGCTGCATCGGCCATTCGCCGAAGCCGGTGCCGCTGCCGCTGGCGCCGTGGCCGAGGTTGACCACGCGGAAGTCGCACAGCCGCCCGCGCGCAGCCGGCTCGCGCAGCGGCCCGGCCGGCAGCATGCGGCCATTGCCGTAGCGGCGCGCGCCGTCGACCACCTCGATCTCCAGGTCGCGGCCCAGGCGGTAGTGCTGCAGGCCGTCGTCGCAGACCACGATGTCGCAGCCGGCCTCGACCAGGGCGCGCGCCGCGGCGTGGCGGTCGCGGTCGACCCGCACCGGCACGGCCAGCCGCCGCGCCATCAGCACCGGCTCGTCGCCGCCCTCGGCGGCGCCGGTGGTGGCGGTGACCCAGGTGGGCCTGTCCTGGTCCTGGCGGCCATAGCCGCGGCTGGCCACGCCCGGCCGCCAGCCGGCGTCGCGCAGCTTCTGGACGACAGCAATCGTCAGCGGGGTCTTGCCGGCGCCGCCGGCGGCGAGGTTGCCGATCACCACGACCGGCGCCTCGACCCTGCGCCTGCGCAGCAGCCCGGTGCGGTACAGCCAGCCGCGCAGGGCCACCGCGCCGGCGTACGCCGGCGCCAGCGCGCGCGCCCACAGCGGCACCGGCACGTCCTCGAACCACCATGCGGGCGTGGCGGGGGCGCCGCGGCTCATGCCCGCCACCCGCGCGCCTTCCTGCAACCTGCTTCCACTCCTGCCTCCCTGCCCGGTGCAAGCCTCATCCGCCGTGACGCTCCCGGAACTGCATGCCATGCAGGTGCGCGTACAGCCCACCTGCGGCCATCAACTGGGCATGGCTGCCCTGCTCCACCAGCCGGCCCTGGTCCAGCACCAGCACCTGGTCGGCGTGTTCGATCGTCGACAGCCGGTGCGCGATCACCAGGGTGGTGCGCTCCGGCATCAGGCGCTGCAGCGCATCCTGCACCAGGCGCTCGGATTCGTTGTCGAGGGCGGCGGTGGCCTCGTCGAGGATCAGGATCGGCGCGTCGCGCAGGATCGCGCGGGCGATCGCCAGGCGCTGGCGCTGGCCGCCGGACAGCAGCGCGCCGTTCTCGCCGATCGGCGTGTCCAGGCCCTGCGGCAGCCGCTCGATGAACTCCCAGGCGTTGGCGGCCTCGGCGGCGGCGCGGATCGCCTCGCGGTCGGCCGGGGCGCCGTAGGCGATGTTGGCGGCGACGGTATCGTCGAACAGCATCACCTTCTGCCCGACCAGGGCGATCTGCCGGCGCAGGTCGGCCAGGCGGTACTCGGCCAGCGGCACGCCGTCGAGGGTGATGCGGCCGCTGCTGGGCTCGTAGAAGCGCGGCACCAGCCGCACCAGGCTGGTCTTGCCCGAGCCGGAACGGCCGACGATGGCGGTGACCGTGCCGGGACGGGCGACGAAGCTGACGTCGTCCAGGGCGAAGCCGGGCTGGTCGCGGTAGCGCAGGCTGACGTGCTCGAAGGCCAGTTCGCCGCGCGCGCGTGCGATCGGCCGGGTGCCGGTGTCGACCTCTTCCTCGCTGTCAATGATCTGGAACAGCCGCTCGGCCGCCGACACGCCGCGCGCCACCGCGGTCTGCACGCTGGTCACCCGGCGCAGCGAGGGGATGATCGCCATCATCGCGGTCATCAGCATGACGAAGTCGCCGGCGTCCAGCCGCCCCTGCAGCGCCTCGCGCGCGGCCACCCAGACGATCGCCGCCAGCGCCAGCGCCGCCAGCAGCTGGACCATCGCCGAGGCGCCGGCGCGGGTGCTCTCGACCTTCATGTTCAGGCCGAGGATGCGGTTGGCCAGGCCGGCGTAGCGGCCGGTCTCCAGCGACTGCGCGCCGTGGATCTTCACGTCCTGCTGCGCGACCAGCGACTGCTCGGCGCTGGCGGCCATGCGGCCCATGCCGTCCTGGATGCCGCCGCTGATGCGCCGGTAGCGCTTGCCCACGTACCACACGATCACGCCGATCAGCGGGGTGATCAGCAGCATGGCGATGGTCACCTTGACGCTGGCCCACAGCATCAGCCCGAGCAGGCCGACGATGGTCAGGCTGTCGGTGACCAGGGTCTTCAGCGCCTCGGAACTGGCCTGGGTCACCTGCTCGGTGTCGAAGTTCAGGCGGCTGACCATCACCGGGGTGGATTCGCTGTCGAAGTGCGCCGACGGCAGGCGCAGGTACTTGGCCAGCACCTGTTCGCGCAGGTCGCGGACCACGCTGCGGCCGGTCCGGGCCATGCCGTAGTCGGTGATGAAGGTGGCCAGGCTGCGCAGCACGAACAGGCCGACGATGGCCAGCGGCAGGAACACCGCGTCCTCGGCGGTGGGCTGCACGAAGTTGTTGGTCAGCGGCTTCATCAGGCGCACGAAGCTGGCGCCGGCGATCGCCTCGACGGCCATGCCGACCAGCGCGGCGGCCAGGAACATCCAGTAGGCGCGGGTGTAGCCGAGGAGGCGCCGGTAGATCGGCCACACCGGTTGCCGGTTGCGGCTCAAGACTGCGGCTCCGGGGCGGTGGCGATGGCGATGCGGCGGAAGCCCAGCTGGGCCAGCGCATCCTGGGCGGTGACCACCGCCTGGTACGGGGTGCGCGCGTCGGCACGCAGCATCACCGGCAGTTCGCGGTCGTCGCCGGCGGCGGCGGCGATGGCCTGCTTCACCGCCTCCACGTCGGTGCGCAGCACCTCCTGCTCGCCGACGAAATAGCGGCCGTCGGCGTTGACCAGGATGTTGAGGGTCTTCGGCGGCGCCGGCTGCTGCGCGCTGGCCACCGGCAGCTGCAGCTGCAGGGTCGAACGTACGTCGAAGGTGGTGGTGATCACGAAGAAGATGATCAGCACCAGGACGACGTCGATCAGCGGGACAAGGTCGATGCCCGGCTCGTCGTAGGCACGCTGGTCGCGGATACGCATGGCAGGCCTCAGCTGCGGGCCGGCGCCGGACGGCCGGCAGCGGCCGCGCGGGCGGCCGCCTGCGCCGCGGCCAGCTGGGCCGGACCGACGGGTGCCTGCGGGCGGGCGCTGTCCAGCGCATCCAGCAGCGCCGTCGCCTCCTGCTCCATCTCGATCACGTAGCCGGCGATGCGGCTGCGGAAGTAGCGGTGGAAGACCAGCGCCGGCACCGCCACGATCATGCCGGTGGCGGTGCACACCAGCGCCTTGCCGATGCCGCCGGCCAGCTGGTTCACGTCGCCGAGGCCGTGGTCGAGGATGCCCAGGAACATCTGGATCATGCCGACCACGGTGCCGAGCAGGCCCAGCAGCGGGCCGGCCGAGGCGATCGTGCCCAGCGCGCTGAGGTAGCGCTCCATGCGGAACACCAGGTGGCGGCCGGTGTCCTCGATACGCTCGCGGATCACGTCACGCGGGCGGTTGCGCACGTCCAGGGCGGCGGCCAGCAGCGCGCCCAGCGGCGAGTTGCGGCGCAGGGATTCGATGTGGGCCGGGTCCAGTTGGCCGCGCGTGGCCCAGTTGCGGACCTCCTCGCCCAGCCGCGGCGGCATGACCTCGGCGCGGCGCAGGCTCCACAGCCGCTCCAGCACGATCGCCAGGGCCGCCACGCCCAGCAGCAGCAACGGCAGCATCGGCCATCCACCGGCCTTGACCAGCTCCCACACCTGAACCACCTCCGGCCACGGCCGCATTACGTCAGCCGTTAGGATGACTGCAAAGCCTGCCCCGGCGCCAGCCCGGCCTGTGCGGAGCGCGGCAGGGCTCACGGTGCGGGCGGGCCCCAGCGGCCGCCGTGGCCTCGGCACATCCATGCCCGTGGCACCGGCCCTCGGCCCTGGCCCCGTCATGCGGAAACGGGTGCGGGCGCCACGGGAGGCGGCATGGATGCTGCCGCCTGCCTGGTGGCTCCCATGACCACCCGGCCTGCCCCTATTGGAGACGCTGCCGGTCCCAGGGTCGGCCCCGCCACGCCCGGCGCTCGCGCACCGCCAGCCCGTCGGCGCCCAGCCAGACCCGGATCGCGCCGGACTGCGGCGTGGCCAGCACTTCGGCGCCGTGCCGCCGCCAGCGCTGCACGACCTCCTCGCGCGGATGCCCGAAGCGGTTGCCGTGCCCCGCCGCCACCAGCGCCAGCCGCGCCCCGGTGGCGTCGACGAAGCGCGGCGACGAGGACCCGGCGCTACCGTGGTGCGCGACGACCACCACCTCCGCGCGCACTTGCGCCGGCTGGCGCAGCAGCCGTGCCTCCACCACCTCGCCGATGTCACCCGGCAACAGCACCGCGCCGTGCGCCGAGGCGACGCGCAGCACGCAGCTGGCTTCATTGCGCAGGTACGGGAAATGCGCCGGGGGATGCAGGAACGAGAACGACACCCCGTCCCAGTCCCACGACTCGCCCGCCCGGCAGGGGCGCTCCGCCTCCACGTCCAGCGGCGCCCCCTCCGGCGCCCGCGACGAGGCGACAGGTACCAGCCGCCGCACTGCTTCCCAGCCGCCGGCGTGGTCGCGGTCGGCGTGGCTGATCACCACCGCGTCCAGGCGGCCGATGCCGAGTGCGCGCAGCGCTGGCAGCACCGCGCGCTCGCCGGCATCCCAGCCATCGCGCGCCGCCGGCCCGGCGTCGTAGAGCAGCACGTGCCCGGCGGTGCGCACCACCACCGCCAGGCCCTGGCCCACGTCCAGCACATGCAGCTCCAGCTCGCCGTGGCGCGGCAGCTCGCGCGGTGGATGCAGCAATGGCAGCCACAGCAGCAGGGCCAGTCCGCGGCCCGGCAGGCCGCGCGGCAGCAGCAGCCAGAACGCCCCCAGCAGCGCCAGCGGCAAGGCCAGGTCGCGGGCTTCCGGCAACCACCACAGCGCGAACGGGCTGGCCGCCAGCTGCCCGAACAGCTCCCAGCTGGGGTCGAAGCACCATGCCGCCGCGCGCCAGGCCCAGCCGCCCCACCCCGCCTGCGCCGCCTCCAGCCCCGTTCCCAGCAGCGACAGCGGCACCACCACCAGGCTCCACCACGGGATCGCCACCAGGTTGGCCAGCGGCCCGGCCAGCGAAGCCTGGTTGAACAGCACCACGCCCAGCGGCAGCAGGCCGAGGGTGGCCACGCCCTGGGCCGAGAGGAACTCGCGCGCCAGGCTGCGCCTTCCCGCCTGCGGCGGCAGGCACCACAGCAGCCAGGCCACGCCGGCGAAGCTCAGCCAGAACCCGGCCTGCAGCACCGCCAGCGGATCGGCGAGCACGATCGCCAGCAACGCCATGCCCAGCACCTGGCCGCTGCCCAGCGGCCGGCGGGCAAGCCGCGCCAATGCCACCACCACGATCATCAGCAGGGTCCGTACCGTGGGCAGGGCGAAGCCGGCCACCGCGGCGTAGATCGCGGCGCCCACCACCGCCCCGACGGCCGCCGCCTGCGCCCGCGGCAGCCATCGCCCCAGCCCCGGCAGCAGCCACCAGGCCGCCAGCGCCAGCCACGCGCCGAAACCCGCCACCAGCCCGACGTGGAAGCCCGAAATCGCGATCAGGTGGGTCAGCCCGACCGCGCGCAATCGCTCCCAGTCCGCATCCTCGAGCGCCCGGGTGTCGCCCAGCGCCAGCGCCCGCACGAAGCGCGACGACTCCGCGGGCACGGCGACGGCGATCCGCTCCGACATCGCCTCGCGCCAGGCGTCGATCCCGCGCGCCGGCGCCCGCTCGCGCGCGTCCTCCGGCAGGCGCACCAGACCGGTCGCGGCAATGCGCTGGGCCAGGGCGTGGCGTTCCATGTCGAAGCCGCCCGGGTTGGCCAGCCCGCGCGGTGCGCGCAGGCGGACGCGCAGCTGCCAGCTGGCACCGGCGTGCAGGCCCATGCGCGGCCCCGGTTCCAGCGCGTCGAAATCGTCGTACCACGCCAGCTGCAGCAGGCGCCCGCGCAGCGGACCGGGCGCATCGGCGTCGACCCGCAGGCGGAAGCGCGTGCGCCGCGCCTCGTGCTCCGGCAGGCCGACGATGCGCCCGCTGAGCTCCACCTCCCGCCCTTCCCAGCGCGCCGGCAGTTGCGCGTCCAGCACCCAGCCGGCGTGCAGCCCGGTCCAGCCCAGCGCCAGCAGGCAGGCGCCGAGCGCCCGCCCCCTCCAGGGCCGCAGCCAGGCAAGCAGGCCAACCGCCACCGCCAGCAGGTTCACGCCCGCCGGCGCGAACGCCGGCAGGAACAGGCAGGCCACCGCGCCGAGCAGCGCGCCCGCCGCGCAGGCCATGCCCAGCGGATGCGGCGCCGAGGCGGCCGGTTGCGCCAGCGTGGCGAGCACGCCGGCGAAGGGGCCGCGCAGCGTGGGGGCGACCCTCAACGCCACGGTCGCCGGCCCCGATGCACTCGTCGCCGGAACGCCGCGCCAGCGCACCGGACGCCGGCCGTCGGGGAATGCCTGCTTCCACGGACGAGCCGACACATCGTTGCGGGCGATGCCACTGCACGCCCGCAATCCACCCGCCAGCAGGCGTTTCGCGCAGCCTGCGTGCCCGCCACCGCTCTTCGCGCGAGGCGGCGCCGTTCCACTCCGTTCCCACCGCATCCTGCGGTCCTGGCCATGGCGCGTCCCTGCTCCCGGCTACCCCGCAGCCTGGCGCGCCGGTCGCAGGTGGCGCCATCGGCGGACAGCGCACCTGCGCGTAGGAATTGCCCGCGGCATACTCGCCGCACGACCGGCGCGCATGCCCTGCGTAGAGCGGGGCCTGCCCCGCTCGCTGCCTTCGCACCCACCAGCACGCCCGATGTGCGAGTCGGGCACGCCCGACCCTGCAAGGGCCCGGCGGCACCGCCCGTGGAGCCTGACGTGACTGCCGATCCCGCCACCGCAACCGCCCACATCGAGATCCACTACTGCACCCAGTGCCGCTGGCTGCTGCGCGCGGCGTGGATGGCGCAGGAGCTGCTGACGACCTTCGAGGCGGAGATCGCCTCGCTGGCGCTGGTCCCCGGCACCGGCGGCGTGTTCGAGGTGCGGGTGGAGGGCGTGCCGGTGTGGTCGCGCGTGGCCGACGGCGGCTTCCCCGGGATCAGCGAGCTCAAGCGCAGGGTGCGGGACCGGATCGCGCCGGAACGCGAACTGGGCCATCTGGATCGCGCGGGGCGCGGACGACGCGAGTAGGCCCGGATCGGCCGATCGGATCTTCCTGACGTAAACCGCCGCCATCGGCCGATAGCCAGCGCCCCGGCGCTGCGCAAGCCTGTACCGGTCTCCTGCCCTGGCAGGTACCCGTGAGGACGCAACGATGACCCGAGGTGCTACCGACCGCTGGGATCTCGCCGGACTGCGCAAGTCGGCGGTGGACATGTGGCTGGCCGGGATCTGCGGCGGCCTGGGCGAACACACGCCGGTGCCGGCCTGGATGTGGCGCGCGCTGTTCCTGGCCACGGCGCTGTGGGGCAGCCCGCTGCTCTACCTGGCGTTCTGGATCGTCATGCCGGAAGGTCGCCTGGAGCCCGACGTCGTGGCACGACGGAAGCAGGCCGCGGCGGACGGCGACGGCCCACCGCCCGGCTGAACCGGGTCCCGTTCCGCCCCGGCCCTGGCGCCGCCCTACCCGATGGCCGGCAACTCGCCCGGGGCCAGTTCGCGCAGCTTGCCCTCGTGCAGCTCCAGCACCCGGTCCAGGCGCCGTGCCAGCCGGCGGTCGTGGGTGACCAGGACCAGGCTGGTGCGCTGCGCGCGGTTGAGCTCGAGCATCAGCGCGAACACGTGGGCGGCGGTCTTCTCGTCGAGGTTGCCGGTGGGTTCGTCACCCAGCACGCAGGCCGGGCGGTTGACCAGGGCACGGGCCACGGCGGCGCGCTGGCGCTCGCCGCCGGACAGCTCGCCGGGCTTGTGGCCGAGGCGGTGGCCAAGGCCGACCGCTTCCAGCAGTTCCTTCGCCCGTCGCGAAGCTTCCTCCACTTCGCCGCCGGACAGCAGCACCGGCATCATCACGTTCTCCAGCGCGGTGAACTCCGGCAGCAGGTGGTGGAACTGGTAGACGAAGCCGAGCGCGCGGTTGCGCAGGCGGCCGCGCTGCGCGTCGGAAAGGTCGGACATCTTCTGCCCGGCGACATAGACCTCGCCAGCGGTGGGCGTATCGAGGCCGCCGAGCAGGTGCAGCAGCGTGCTCTTGCCGGCGCCGGACGCGCCGACGATGGCCACCGTCTCGCCGGCGGCCACCCGCAGGTCCAGGCCGTCGAACACGTGGGTCTTCAGCTTGCCCTCGGCGTAGGTCTTGCCCAGCCCTTCGGCGCGCAGCGCCTCGCCTGCGGCGTGCATGGTCGCGGTCTCATTCATAGCGCAGGGCCTCCGCCGGCTGGGTCCGGGCCGCGCGCCAGGCCGGGTACAGCGTCGCGAGGAAACTCATCACCAGCGCCACCACCAGGGTGGCGACCACGTCGCCGGTCTGCATGTCGGTGGGCAGGCCGGTGATGTAGTAGACGTCCTCCGGCAGCAGGGTGATGTCGAACAGCGCCTCGATGCCGTCGAGGATCCGTTCCAGGTTCCAGGTCAGGGTGACGCCGCCGACGAAGCCCAGCACCGTGCCGATGATGCCGATCAGCGTGCCCTGCACCATGAACACCTGCATCACCCCGCCCGGGGTCAGGCCGAGGGTGCGCAGGATGGCGATGTCGGCCTGCTTGTCGGTGACCAGCATCACCTGCGAGTTCACCAGGGTGAAGGCGCCCATCAGGATGATCAGCGACAGCAGGATGCCCATCACCGTCTTTTCCATCTTCAGCGACTGGTACAGGTTGGCGTTGTCGCGGGTCCAGTCGCTGACCCGGTAGAAGCCCGGCAGTTTCAGCGCCAGGTCGCGGGCCACGTCGAAGGACTGGTTCATGTCGTGCAGCATCAGCCGCACGCCGCTGGCGCCGTCCATGCGCAGCACGCGTTGGAGGTCGCCCATGTGGACGATGGCCAGGCCGCGGTCGATCTCGTTGTGCCCGGCGGAGAACAGGCCGGTCACGGTGAAGCGCTTGTAGCGCGGCATCGCGCCCATCGGCGAGCCCTGGAACTCCGGCAGCATCACCGTCACCTGGTCGCCCACGTCCACGCCCAGCCACAGCGCCAGTTCCTGGCCCAGCAGGATGCTGTAGCTGCCTTCCTGCAGGGTGGCGGCCGAGCCGCGGGTCATCTTCCGCGCCAGCACCGAGACCTTGTCCTCGTACTCGGGCAGCACGCCGCGCACCAGCGCCGGCTGCTTGCGCGGGCCGGACAGCAGCGCCTCGGTCTCGATGAACGGGGCCGCGCCGGCCACCCGCGGATCCTGCACCGCCAGGTCCCAGGCGTGCTTCCAGTCGGCCATCGGCTCGCCATCGGCGACGACGGTGGCATGGGCGGCGAACTGCAGCAGGCGGTCGCGGATCTCCTTCTGGAAGCCGCTCATCACCGCCATGGTGGTGATCAGCACGGTCACGCCCAGGGCGATGCCGAGGATCGAAGCCAGCGAGATGAAGGAGATGAAGCCGTTGCGGCGTTTGGCCCGCAGGTAACGCAGGCCGATGGCCACGGGAACGGGTTTGAACATGGTGACGGGGTTTTCCGCTGCCGGCTCTCCCCGGCGCTCGAGGCGCTATGGTGCCATCGGCCGCGTGGAAGACGAAACGACACGCGCCGCCATGGCCAGCCGCAGTTCACGCCGGCGCGCGGCCGGCAGCGTGTCCGGCCACCAGGCCAGGCGCACGCGGCGCCCCTCCCGGTCGAGGGCATCGAGGAAGGCCAGCGGCCCGCGCCAGCGGACCTGGCAGCCCTGCAGCGGCTGGCCGTCCAGGCTGTCGAGGCACGGCGCGCTGGGCTCCCGCGGCGCCGGCCCCAGGACCAGTTGCCGCGGCGCCCTGCGCGCCTCGCGCCGGGCCAGCTGCAGGCCGCGCGCGGCGGCGGCCACGGCCAGCGGCCAGGCCAGCGGGCGCGGCAGTTCCGAGCACAGCACCGCCAGCGGCGCCAGCCCGGTCAACAGCAGCAGCGCCACCATCAGCCAGCGCGAGGGGCGCCACTCAAGCCGGCAGGGCGCGGATCCTGGCAATGAGGTCGGACAGCTGCGCATCCGGACAGGCCTCGTAGCCCATGAACCAGCGCCAGAGCCTATCGTCCTCGCAGTCCAGCAGCCGTAGGAAAACGCCGCGTTCGGCGTCGGAAGCGGTCGCGTAGGCGTGGTTGAGCCAGCGTTCGAACAGCTGGTCCAGCTCGCGCATGCCGCGCCGGCAACGCCAGCGCAGGCGGCGCAGCTCCATGCCGGTGGGAAGCTCCGGCGGATTCGGGTGTGCATTGTCCATGCGCGTATTGTCGCCGGCCGCGCAGGCGGCCGGTAGCCATGCGGACCCGCAAGCGTCCGGCCGGCGCCGGGGCGACCGGCGCCGGTCGCCTCAGACGGCGGTGGCCTCGCGCTGCTTCAGCCAGCGGTTCACGCCCAGCGCCGCCAGGGTCGCCACCGCGCCGGACAGCAAGTACAGGCCCACGTACGGCAGGCCGAAGTTCGCGCACAGGTACAGCGCCACCAGCGGGGCGAAGGCGGCGCCGATCAGCCAGGCCAGGTCGGTGGTCAGGGCCGCGCCGGTGTAGCGGTAGCGCCCGCCGAAGTTGCGGGTCACCGCGCCGGAGGCCTGGCCGTAGGACAGGCCCAGCAGCAGGAAGCCCAGCAGCAGGAACACCTGCTGCGCCACCGGCCCGCCATTGAGCAGGGTCGGCGCGAAACCGCTGAACACGCCGATCGCCACCGCGGTCGAGGCCAGGGTCTGCACCCGGCCGAGGCGGTCGGCGATCAGGCCCGAGGCCAGCACGCCGCCGATGGCCAGGAAGCCGCCGGCGACCTGCAGCATCAGGAACCGGCTGATGGTCTGGCCGGTGAACAGCTGCGCCCAGGAGATCGGGAAGATGGTGACGATGTGGAACATCGCGTAGCTGGCCAGCGCGGCGAAGGCGCCGATGAACACGTGCCGGCCCTTCTCCCGGAACAGCTCGCCCACCGGTACCGGGTCCAGGTCGCGCTGTTCCATCTGCTGCTCGTACTCGTGGGTCACCACCAGGCGCAGGCGCGAGAACAGTGCCACCACGTTGATCGCCATGGCCGCGAAGAACGGATAGCGCCAGCCCCAGTCGTAGAAGTCGGCGTTGGAGAGACTGGAATACAGGAAGGCGAACAGCGAGGCGGCGACGATGAAGCCCACCGGCGCCCCCAGCTGGCCGAGCATGGCGTACCAGCCGCGGCGGTGCTTGGGCGTGTTCAGCGCCAGCAGCGACGGCAGCCCGTCCCAGGACCCGCCCAGGGCCACGCCCTGGCTGCTGCGGAACAGCGCCAGCAGGACGATGGCGGTGGCCCCCAGGCTCTCGTATCCGGGCAGGAAGGCCATGCCGGCGGTGCTGGTACCCAGCAGGAACAGGGCCACGGTCAGCTTGGTCCCGCGGCTCCAGCGGTCCTGGATCCACAGGAACAGGACCGTGCCCAGCGGGCGGAAGATGAACGCCAGGGCGAACACCGCGAACGACATCAGCGTCGCCTGCAGCGGCTCGGCGAAGGGGAAGAACACCTTCGGGAACACCAGCGCCGAGGCGATGCCGTAGACGAAGAAGTCGAAATATTCGGAGGTCCGGCCGATGATCACGCCGACCGCGATCTCGCCGGGGGCGACCTGGGCGTGGGCCTCGGCATCCTGGCCATGGACGGAAACGGTACTGCTGGACGCGGTGATCGAGGACATCGGTCGTGCCGTACTGGGGCCTGGTCCCGAGGCTACACCGGAACGCGTCGCTGGTGTGCATCCGTTGCCCACGAACCGCGGCGGCCGGCAATAGGACAAAACGCCCAATCGATCCCTTCACGGGCCGGGAGTACAGTGTCATGCGCTGTAACCCCCCCGCAGCCTCCCCTATTCAGATGTCCATCCCCAAGACCCTGCGCCGCCTGCTGATGGCCGCCGGCCTGGCCCTGCCATTGGCCGGATGCAACACGATCCTGCTCAACGCTCCGGGCGACATCGCCCGCCAGCAGGGCAACCTGATCATCATCTCCACCCTGCTGATGCTGATCATCATCGTCCCGGTGATCTCGCTGACGCTGTTCTTTGCCTGGCGCTACCGGGCCAGCAACACCAAGGCCACCTACAAGCCGGACTGGGACCACTCCCTCCAGCTCGAGCTGGTGATCTGGGCCTGCCCGCTGCTGATCATCATCGCCCTGGGCGCGATCACCTGGATCACCACCCACACCCTGGACCCGTACCGCCCGCTCGACCGCATCGCCGAGAACAAGCCGGTGCCGGCGGGCGTGGAGCCGCTGGAGGTCCAGGTCGTGTCGCTGGACTGGAAGTGGCTGTTCGTCTACCCCGAACAGGGCATCGCCACGGTCAACGAACTGGCCGCGCCGGTGGACCGCCCGATCCGCTTCAAGCTCACCTCCTCCACGGTGATGAACGCGTTCTACGTCCCGGCCCTGGCCGGCATGATCTACACCATGCCGGGCATGCAGACCGAGCTGAACGCGGTCATCAGCGACACCGGCGAGTACGAGGGCTTCTCCTCCAACTACAGCGGCGCCGGCTTCTCCGGCATGCGCTTCCGCTTCCATGCCCTGGACCAGGCCGGCTTCGACGGCTGGGTGCAGCAGGTGCGCGCCGGCGGCCGCCTCGACCGCGACGCCTACCTGGAGCTGGAAAAGCCCAGCGAGCGCGAGCCGGTGCGCCACTTCGGCGCCGTCGAGGAAGGCCTGTACGACGCCATCCTCAACCGCTGCGTCGACCCGCGCCGGATGTGCATGCACGAGATGATGGCCATCGACGCCGCCGGCAAGGGCGCCGGCCGCACCGGCATCGAAGGCCTGGAAGCACGCAACCGCGGCGACCTGCGCGGCCGCCCGTACGTGCAGTCGGCCATGTGCGCCGCCGGCGACGCGCCGGCCGCCGGCCTGAACACCTCGCTGTCCCGCCTCGCTCCCTGAGCACGCGCCTGCCGCCACCTTCGCCGGTGGCGGCCTGACGACGGAAGCCCCCGAACATGTCCTCCCCCCATTCCACCTCCG
Organism: Pseudoxanthomonas sp. J35; assembly: GCF_000513995.1. Taxonomy (GTDB): domain Bacteria; phylum Pseudomonadota; class Gammaproteobacteria; order Xanthomonadales; family Xanthomonadaceae; genus Pseudoxanthomonas. The sequence goes on along the minus strand of NZ_AZVB01000007.1, from coordinate 5,943 downwards.
CCCCGTACAACCCGCTCACCGGCTACCTGGGCTGGGAATCGTTCCCGCTGCATGACCCGGTGATCCTCTCGGCCTTCGTCGGCACCTGCGTGGCCGGCCTGGCCGTGCTCGCGCTGATCACCAGGTACAAGCTGTGGGGCACCCTGTGGCGCGACTGGTTCACCAGCATCGACCACAAGAAGATCGGCATCATGTACATGGTGCTGGGCCTGGTGATGCTGCTGCGCGGCTTCGCCGACGCGCTGATGATGCGCGCCCAGCAGGCCATCGCCTTCGGCGACAACCTGGGTTACCTGCCGCCGCACCACTACGACCAGGTGTTCACCGCCCACGGCGTGATCATGATCTTCTTCGTGGCCATGCCGCTGGTCACCGGCCTGATGAACTACCTGGTGCCGCTGCAGATCGGCACCCGCGACGTCGCCTTCCCGTTCCTCAACAACTTCAGTTTCTGGATGACCACCGCCGGCGCGGTGCTGGTCATGCTGTCGCTGTTCGTGGGCGAGTTCGCCAAGACCGGCTGGCTGGCCTACCCGCCGCTGTCGGGGATCGACTACAGCCCGGACGTGGGCGTGGACTACTACATCTGGGCCTTGCAAATCGCAGGCCTCGGAACGCTGCTGTCGGGCGTCAACCTGATCGTGACCATCGTCAAGATGCGCGCGCCGGGCATGACCCTGATGCGCATGCCGGTGTTCACCTGGACCGCGCTGTGCACCAACGTGCTGATCGTGGTCAGCTTCCCGGTGCTGACCGCGGTGCTGGCGCTGCTGGCCCTGGACCGTTACGTGGGGACCAACTTCTTCACGAACGACCTCGGCGGCAACCCGATGATGTACGTGAACCTGATCTGGATCTGGGGCCACCCGGAGGTCTACATCCTGATCCTGCCGGTGTTCGGTGTGTTCTCCGAGATCGTTCCGGCCCTCACCGGCAAGCGCCTGTTCGGCTACACCTCCATGGTGTACGCCACCGTGGTGATCACCGTGCTGTCGTACCTGGTGTGGCTGCACCACTTCTTCACCATGGGGGCGGGCGCGAGCGTCAACTCGTTCTTCGGCATCACCACGATGATCATCTCGATCCCGACGGGCGCGAAGATCTTCAACTGGCTGTTCACCATGTACCGCGGCCGCATCCGCTTCGAGGTGCCGATGCTGTGGACGGTGGGCTTCATGGTCACCTTCGTGGTGGGCGGCATGACCGGCGTGCTGCTGGCCGTCCCGCCGGCCGACTTCGTGCTGCACAACAGCCTGTTCCTGATCGCCCACTTCCACAACGTGATCATCGGCGGCGTGGTGTTCGGCCTGTTCGCCGGCATGACCTTCTGGTTCCCGAAGGCCTTCGGCTTCAAGCTCGACCCGTTCTGGGGCAAGGTCTCGTTCTGGTTCTGGCTGGTCGGCTACTGGTTCGCCTTCACCCCGCTCTACGTGCTGGGCCTGATGGGCGTGACCCGCCGCATGAGCCACTTCACCGACCCGTCGCTGCAGATCTGGTTCCAGATCGCCGCGCTCGGCGCTGGCCTGATCGCCATCGGCATCGCCGCGTTCCTGATCTGCCTGTTCGTCAGCTTCCGCAAGCGCGAGCAGCTGCGCGACGTGACCGGCGACCCGTGGAACGCCCGCAGCCTGGAGTGGTCCACCTCCTCGCCGCCGCCGGAGTACAACTTCGCCTTCACCCCGGTGGTGCACGACAACGACGCGTGGTGGGACATGAAGCAACGCGGTGCCAAGCGCCCGCTGTCCGGGTTCCTGCCGATCCACATGCCGAAGAACACCGCCGCCGGCGTGGTCCTGGCCGGACTGAGCACGGTGATGGGCTTCGCCCTGGTCTGGCACATCTGGTGGCTGGCCGCCGCGTCCTTCGCCGCGACCGTGATCGCCGCCATCGTCCACACCTTCAACTACAACCGCGACTACCACATCCCGGCCGAAACCGTGGCCGCGACCGAGGAAGCGCGCACCCGCCTGCTGGAATCCCATGTCTGACGCCATCGCTCTGAACGCGGCCGGCACCGCCGAGCCGCCCCGGTTCTACGACCTGGCCGGGGAACACCATCCGCAGCAGGGCACCCTGCTCGGCTTCTGGCTGTACCTGATGAGCGACCTGCTCATCTTCGCCTGCCTGTTCGCCGTCTACGGCGTGCTCGGCCGCAGCTACGCCGCCGGCCCCACCGGCGCGGACCTGTTCGACCTGAAGCTGGTGGCAGTCAACACCGCCATGCTGCTGTTCTCGTCGATCACCTACGGCTTCGCCATGCTGGCGATGCAGCGCCGCCACGTGCCGGGCGTGCTGGCCTGGCTGGCCATCACCGGCCTGTTCGGCCTGGCCTTCCTCGGGATCGAGCTGTACGAGTTCTCGCACATGATCCACCAGGGCGCCGGCCCGCAGCGCAGCGCGTTCCTGTCCTCGTTCTTCGCCCTGGTCGGCACCCACGGCCTGCACGTGACCTTCGGCATCGTCTGGCTGGTGGTGCTGATGGTGCAGGTTGGCCGCTTCGGCCTGCATGCGGCCAACCAGCGCCGCCTGCTGTGCCTGTCGATGTTCTGGCATTTCCTCGACGTCGTCTGGATCGGCGTCTTCACCTACGTCTACCTGATGGGAGTGCTGCCATGAGCCATCCCCACGACCCCCACGCCACCTACGGACACGACGAGCACGGCGGCGAGCACGGCCCGCACGCCGAACACGTCGAGGCCGCGCACGGCTCGCTGCGCGACTACGTCACCGGCTTCATCCTGTCGGTGATCCTGACCGCGATCCCGTTCTGGCTGGTCATGGGCGACGTGATCGGCGACTCCGGCACCACCGCGCTGGTAATCCTGGGCTTCGCCGCGGTGCAGATCGTCGTGCACATGGTCTACTTCCTGCACATGAACCCGCGCTCGGAAGGCGGCTGGAACATGCTGGCGCTGATCTTCACCACGGTCTTCGTGGTGATCATCCTGGCCGGCTCGCTGTGGGTCATGTTCCACATGAACGCGAACATGATGCCGATGTCGCCGCACGAGGCGCGGATCCAGCCCTGACGGGCTGCAGCCAGCGGCCGCCATGGCGACCGGTAGTAGCGACCTGCCCTCCTCCACGGACCGCGCACCGCGCGCTCCGTTGGCCTTGGCCGTGCTGGCGGCGGCCTTCGCCGCAGGCCTGGTGCTGTTCGCGGCGCTTGGTATCTGGCAGGTGCAGCGCCTGCACTGGAAGCACGACCTGGTCGCCCGCGTGGACGCGCGCATCCACGCCGCGCCGGTGCCTGCGCCCGGCGCGGCGGAATGGGCCGCCAGCACCCCGAAGGACCAGGAGTACCGCCGCGTGCACGTGCGCGGCGAGTGGCTGCCTGGCCACGACACCCTCGTGCAGGCGGTGACCGAAGCCGGCGCCGGCCGCTGGCTGCTGCGCCCGCTGCGCCGCGACGACGGCAGCGTGGTCCTGGTCAACCTGGGCTTCGTGCCCGAGGACTGGACCGCCGAACCGCCCGCGCCGGGCACGGCCGAAGTGACCGGCCTGCTGCGCCTGTCCGAGCCCGGCGGCGGCTTCCTGCGTGACAACGACCCGGCGCAGGACCGCTGGTTCTCGCGCGACGTGGAGGCGATCGCCGCCCGCCACGGTCTCGGGCCGGTGGCGCCGTGGTTCCTCGATGCCGACGCCGCGTCGGCCGCCCAGGCCGGCACGCCCTGGCCCCGCGGCGGGCTGACGGTGGTACGGTTCCGCGACAACCACCTGGGTTATGCGCTGACCTGGTTCGCGCTGGCCCTGCTGGTGGCTTTCGGGGCCTGGCGCTTCGCACTGGAGGAGGTGCGCGTCCGGCGCCGCTGGCGCCAGCGCAGCACGGAGCCCCTGGATGCCGCCGACGGAAGCCCTTGACCCCGCCGCCAAGCGCAACGCCAACGCGCTGGAATCGGCGCGCACGGACACCACCCGCGGCGCCGGCGTGCGCAGCATGCAGCAGCTGATCCAGCTGCGCTGGATCGCCCTCCTCGGCCAGGTCGCCACCATCGTCTTCGTCCACTACGGCCTGGGCATCGGCCTGCCGCTGGCGAACATGCTCGGCGTGGCCGCCTGCCTGGCGGTATTCAACCTGGCCAGCCTGCTGTACTGGCGCCCGCGCCAGGACGTCGGCGACTTGGCCCTGCTGGCGGCGCTGCTGGTCGACGTGGCCGCGCTGACCGCGCAGCTGTACCTCAGCGGCGGCATCACCAACCCGTTCGTGTTCCTGTTCCTGCTGCAGGTGGCGGTGGGCGCGGTGCTGCTGCCGGCCTGGGCCAGCTGGGTAGTGGTGGCCGCCAGCAGCGTCGGGGTGATGGCGCTGGTGGTGGTGCCCGGCCCGGTGCGGATCGCCGCCGATCCTTCCCAGGGCATGGCCGATCCCTACCTGCAGGGCCTGCTGATCTGCTTCCTGCTGACCGCGGTCCTGGCGGCGCTGTTCATCGGCCGCATCGCCCGGATCCTGCGGGTGCGCGACGCACGCCTGGCCGACCTGCGCCAGCAGGCCGCCGAGGAGGAACACATCGTGCGCATGGGCCTGCTCGCCTCCGGCGCGGCGCACGAACTGGGCACGCCGCTGGCGACGCTGTCGGTGCTGCTGGGCGACTGGCGGCGGATGGAGCCGTTCACCTCGCACCCGGAACTGCAGCAGGACCTGGAGGAGATGCAGACCCAGCTGGCGCGCTGCAAGTCGATCGTCACCGGCATCCTGCTGTCGGCCGGCGATGCCCGCGGCGAGGCGCCGGCGCACACCACCCTCGCCGCCTTCCTCGACGAGCTGGTCAGCGAGTTCACCGCCACCCGCCCGGTGCAGACCCTGGAATACAGGCGCCACCTGCAGCAGGACATCCCGATCGTCTCCGATTCGGGGCTCAAGCAGATGATCAACAACATCCTCGACAACGCGCTGGAAGCGTCGCCGGCGTGGATCGGGATGGAGGTCGGCCTGCAGGGCGAGGACGACGAGATCCTCGTGCTGAAGGTGAGCGACGCCGGAACGGGGTTCACCGGGGAGACCCTGGCCAACTTCGGCAAGCCCTACAATTCGAGCAAGGGACGGCCCGGCGGTGGCCTGGGCCTGTTCCTGTCGCTCAACGTGGCCCGCAGCCTCGGGGGCCGCCTGAGCGCGGCCAACCGCGTGCCATGCGGCGCCGAAGTGGTGCTGGAACTGCCGCTGTCCTCGCTGGCGCTGCCGCAGGACGAGGGCGCCAACCCGGAGGATGCCGACGATGAATGACCCGACCCCCGCCCCGCCGCAGCCGCCGCGCCGGCTGCTGGTCGTCGAGGACGACGCGGCCTTCGCGCGCACCTTGATCCGTTCGTTCGAGCGGCGCGGCTACGAGGTGCGCCACGCGACCGGCAAGGCGGAGCTGGAGGCGGCGCTGGAAGGCTTCGAGCCGGGCTACGCGGTGGTCGACCTGAAGCTGGCCGGCGGCAGTTCGGGCCTGGAGTGCGTGCAGCAGCTGCATGCGCATGATCCGGACATGCTGATCGTGGTGCTGACCGGCTACGCCAGCATCGCCACGGCGGTGGAGGCGATCAAGCTCGGCGCCTGCCACTACCTGGCAAAGCCCTCCAACACCGACGACATCGAGGCGGCCTTCGGCAAGGCCGAAGGCGACGCGCACGTGGGCCTGGGCCACCGGCCGACCTCGATCAAGACCCTGGAGTGGGAACGCATCCACGAGGTGCTGGCGGAGACCGGCTTCAACGTCTCCGAGACCGCGCGCCGCCTGGGCATGCACCGCCGCACCCTGGCCCGCAAGCTGGGCAAGCAGCAGGTCAAGTAACGGCGCAGGCCCCATAGCCCGGCTAAGCGAAGCGCATCCGGGTCCTGGCCGTGCCGCCACTTGCGACGATGGCAGCGACGGCAACGGCAACGGCAACGGCAACGGCAACGGCAACGGCAACGGCAACGGCAACGGCAACGGCAACGGCAACGGCAACGGCAACGGCAACGGC
>NZ_KI911337.1:115731-167425 GCF_000513995.1 Pseudoxanthomonas sp. J35 | reverse complement strand
CCTCGAACACCGGCAGGTCGCGGATCCGCCGCACCGCGCGGTCGTGGATCGCCGCCACGGGCTGGCCGCAGCCGCTGCAGCAACGCCGCACGCCCTCCTGCGGATCAAGCTCGATCACCAGCCAGCGTTGGCCGCCGCGCGGCTCGCGATGCCAGCGGCTCACGCCATATCCCGCCCAGCCTCCCAGCGGGAACATACAATCCAACTCGGCCACGGCCGGCCCCAGTTTGTTGTCTAGACACCAGCAAGTCTGCCGGGTCGGCCGTGTGTCTCTCTCCCTCACTTGGGAGAAGAACCTTTTTTCTTGGCCCCTCCCCCGGAGGGCGAGAGGAAGAAAAAACGAAGCGACCCCAACGCGCCGAGAGCCGCGGCAGCACGGGGGTATGCCGCATCGCGCGGTTCCGCCATCCATGGCTCCAACGCGCGAGCGCAGCACATCCATGTGCTGCTTGCGGCATACCCCCGCGCTGCCGCGGCTCCGTCCGGAGCTCGCACGGTTTAGCGCTGTTGCTTTTGGGCGTCCCACGGATCGGTTCGAAGCCAACGGCGTTGGGAATCGTGCACCGTGGCGATCCGGCCTCGTATCGGCCCCGGCCCCTCTCCCGGAGGAGAGGGGGAACTGGCATCAGCCGTTCCCGGCGCCTTCGTCAGCTGCCGGCGCGCCGCGGCCCCGGTGCGCCTCGCGCAGGGCCATGCCCAGCAGCAGGCCGCAGCCGGCGGCGTAGAGGCTGGTGGTGGTCTGGTGCGCGAACATCGACTGGGTCAGGCCGCAGAGCATGAACATCGCCACCATCATCGCCCCGGCCGCCGCCGAACCACGCAGCGGCCCCTGCCACTGGCCGCCACGCAGGCGCAGGCGCAGGAACAGGTACAGCGGCACCCCATAGAGCAGCGCCAGCGCCAACAGGCCAGGCAGGCCCATCGTCGCCGCCCACTCGGCCACGTCGTTGTGCGCATGCCCGTAGTGGCAGCGCTGCGCCTTCCGGCCTTGCTCCCCGCGGCACTCCGGCAGGCGCTGCATCGCCCGGTCGAAACCGCCCACGCCGACCCCCGTCCACGGGTTCTCGGCGAAGGCGCGGCCCGCGACCTGCAGCCGCTCCAGGCGCGCCCCGGCGGAGGAATCGTGGTCGCCACGGTCCATGCGCTCGATGTCCTGGCGCAGTTCCACCAGGCGCGTCTGCTCGGTCAGCGCCGGCACCGACGACAGCAGCACCACCACTCCCGCCACCACCGCGCCCAGCAGCAGGCTGCGGCTGCGCCGGCTGCGCCAGCCACTGCCCAGCACCATCACCAGCAGCAACAACAGCAGCCCCGGCCACGCACCGCGCGTACCGCTGAGCAGGATCGCCAGCATGCCCAGGACCAGGCCCAGGCCGGTCCACTGCCAGCTGCGTGGCGGCCGGCAGAACACCACCAGCACCATCAGCACCAGCACCACGTCGGCGAAGACGATCGCGTTGAGCCAGCCGCCGGGCCGCGCCTGCCCGCCCAGCACCTGGACCAGGGCCAGCACCGCCGCCGCCAGCAACCCGGCCAGCGCGCCGCGCCACAGCATCACCCGGGACGGCTGCAACGCCCAGGCCCAGGCCATCAGCCAGGGCATGGCCAGCCAGCGGTCGTGGCTGCGCAGGTCGGGCTCGGCGTCGAACAGGTGGGAGGAGGTGGCGACCACCGCCAGCACCAGCGCGACCATGCCGGCCACCAGGAACCAGGGCCAGCCGATCCGGCGCACCGCGCCGCCGACGCGCAGCGGCACCAGCAGGCTCGAGAGCAGGAAGAGGATGCCGGCGGGCAGCAAGCCCTTGGGCATGGCCAGGACCAGCGCAGCGAACGACCAGACCGCCCCGGCCGCGCAGGCACGCGCCCAGCGCAGTCGGATCGGGTCGGTGTTGTCGCCACTCATCAGGTCCATCCGTCTTCCCAATCCGGCGCCGGGAGCGGCGCATCTTGCGTGTCCCTTCCCGAACACGCGCTGACCCTTCAGTCAGTCTGCAATCTCGCGTGCTTGACCTGTTGCGGCGCGTTCCATTTCCTCGGCGCTCGGCACACATTCGCCGGTCACCGCCCCCGGCGGCACCAGCCACCAGCGGCGCCGGTTGGAGATCCCGGCCAGCTCGATCCGCTTCGGATCCAGGCAGGACTCCAGCGCATCCTCCTGCACCAGCAGCCAGCGGTCGGGCGCCTGCGCCTGCCAGGCCGTGGCGGCGCGCAACTGCTCGTCCCAGGGCACCTTGAAGCCGAAGTTGGCCGCGGGACGGTCGGCCATCAGCAGGTTCTGCTCCTTCCAGGCGACCAGGCCCAGTTCCGCGTCCGGACCGATCCGCGCACCGGCGGCGGCCATCACCCCGCGCGCCGAACTGGCATCGTTGAGGATCGGGTAGCCCACCAGGCCGAACGCCACCCACAGCCCGCCCAGGCCAGCGAACAGCGCCACCACCGGCCGCTGCCACCACGCCAGCAGGGACGCGGTCGCCCAGGCGCCGACCGCCAGCAGCATCCACGCCGCCGCGCGGATCCCGGCCGGGTCCAGGCCGCGCTGCTCCTGCAGGCGCATGGCCATCGACCCGGCCTCGCGCAGGGTGGAAACGCCGATCCCGAGGAACAGCAGCGCCAGCAGCGCCGCCAGCGCCAGCACCAGCGCGCGCGCGAAGCGGCGCCGCAGCAGCCCCGGCAGCAGCGGCGCCAGCGCCAGGCACATCATCGGCAGCGCCGGCATGATGTAGACGTCGCGCTTGCCGTCCGGGATCGAGAAGAACACCAGCACCATCAGCCACCACGCCAGCGGCAGCAGGTAGCGCGGATCGCGCCGGCGCAGCCGGCGGCGCCAGGCCCCCATCGCCCACGGCAGGGCCAGCGCCGGCGGCACCCACATCGTCGCCATCACCCCGAGGTGGTACCACGCCGGCTGGTGGTGGTCCCAGGACTGCGAATAGCGCCTGGCGGTCTGCCGGAACAGGATGTCGTCCAGGTAGGCGCGGTACTCGGGCAGGTCGCGCGACAGCGCCACCGTCACCACCGGCACCAGCCACAGCGCCACCGCCAGCAGGAACGCCAGCGGCCCCAGCCAGAAGCGCGGGTCGCGCGCGTGCACGCGCACCCGCGGCCAGCCACGCACCGAGGCGAACGCGGCCGGCAGCAGCATCAGCAGCGCCAGCGCGCCCACGCCCTTGGTGATCGTGCCCAGCCCGGCGGCGAACCAGCCGACCGTCCACCAGCGCCAGTCGCCGCCCAGCAGCAGGTGCCGCAGCAGGCCGTAGTTGGCGAAGGTGATGAAGAATGTCACCAGCGGGTCGATCTGCGCCTTCTTCGCCTGCCAGGTGAACTGGAACGCGAACAGCAGCGCCCACGCCGCGTACAGGCCCACCTGCCGCGTCCACAGCCGCCGGCCCAGGTCCTGCACGCACCACAGCGTGCCCAGCGCGGCCAGCAGCGACGGCAGCAGGAAGGCGACGCGCCAGTTGCCGAAGATGGTGTAGAAGGCGGCCTGCAGCCACATCAGCATCGGCGGCTTGTCCGAGTACAGCTCGATGCCGCGATGCGGGAACAGCCAGTCGCCGCTTTCGAGCATCTGCTTGGCGACCAGGGCGAAGCGCGGCTCGTCGGCCGGCCACGGGTCGCGCAGGCCCAGGCCGGCGCCGAGCACCAGCAGGGCGGTGATCCAGAACAGCCAGGCGTCTCGGTTGCGCGGTTCGGGGTTCGGCATGGGCGTCGGAGGCTAGCCGGCGGTCAGTCGGATTTTTGTAGGCGCGCGTAGAAGAAGCCGTCCATGCCGTCCTCGCCCGGCAGGCGCTGGCGGCCGGGGCCGGCGGCATGGCCGAACGCGTCGGCCAGCGGCAGCGCGCGCGCGCCGGGCGTGCGCGCGAGGAAGGCGGCGACCTGCGCGGAGTTCTCCTCGGCCAGGATCGAGCAGGTTGCATACAGCAGCACACCGCCCGGGCGCAGCAGCGGCCAGGTCGCGTCGAGCAGGCGCGACTGCGCCTGCGCCAGCGCGGCGATGTCCTCCTCGCGCCGGTGCAGCAGGATGTCCGGCTGGCGGCGGACCACGCCGGTGGCCGAACACGGCGCATCGAGCAGGATCGCGTCGAAGGTGAAGCCGTCCCACCACAGCGCCGGCAGGGTCGCGTCGGCGGCGCGCACCTGCACGCCGGCGCCGGCCACGCCGGAGCGGCGCAGGTTCTCCTCGATCTTCGGCAGCCGGCGCGGATCCACGTCCAGGGCCAGCAGCTCCAGGGTCGGGTCGCGTTCGAGCAGGTGCGCGGCCTTGCCGCCGGGCGCGGCGCAGGCATCGAGCACGCGCGCACCGCGGTCCGGCGCCAGCGCGTCGGCGGCCTGCTGCGCCGAGCCGTCCTGGACCGAGACCAGGCCCTCGTCGAAGCCCGGCAGCGCAGCCACCGGCACCGGCGCGTCCAGGCGCAACGCGTCGGCCAGCCGGGGCACGGCCGCGGCCTCGATGCCGGCGGCCTGCAGGCGCGCGAGGTATTCGTCGCGCGACACGCGCTGGCGGTTCACCCGCAACCACAGCGGCGCCGGTTCGGCGCTGGCCGCGAACACCGCGGCGGCCTGGCCGGGCCAGTCGCTTTCGATGCGCCGGCGCAGCCACTTCGGCCACGCGCCGGCGGGATCGGCGGGCGGGAAGCCTTCGCGCTGGGCGCGACGCAGCAGCGCATTGACCAGGCCGGCCTGGTGCGGGCGACCCATCGCCCGCGCCGCCTCGACGGTGGCGTCCAGCGCCGCGTGCGGTGGCAGCTGCAGCGCGTCAAGCTGGGCGCAGCCGGCCAGCAGCAGGGCCAGCAGCGGGTGGTCGGCCGGGCCGGGCGGCTTCTGCATCCAGCCCTGGACCGCCGGGCCGTAGCGGTAGCGCCCGCGCAGCGCGGCGAAGGCGATCGCCTCCAGCAGCGCGCGGTCGCGCGGGTCGGCCAGGCGCGGCAGCGCACCCGACAGCTCGGATTTCAGCGAACGGCCGCGGTGCACGACCGCGTCGAGCACCTGCGCGGCGAGCACGCGCACCTCCACGCCCGGGGCCAGCGGCCGCCGTTCCTGCGGCGGGCGCGACGGGCGCGGACGGTGGGCGGGCGGACGCGGCGCGGTCATCGCTCAGCCGGCCCGGGCCAGGTCGCGGCGGGCGTTGAGCCAGTCGGCGGCGGTGATCGCACGGCCGCCGTCGCGCTGGACCACGCGCAGGCGCAGCACGCCTTCGCCGCAGGCGATGTCGATGCCGTCGCGGCTGGCACCCAGCAGGGTGCCGGGGACCGCGTCGTGGGCCTGCTCCAGCGCCACCGCGCCGTGGATGCGCAGGCGCTCGCCGGCGACCTGGGCCTCGGCCACCGGCCAGGGATTGAAGGCGCGCACCGTGCGGGCCAGCTCCGCCGCCGGGCGGGTCCAGTCCAGCCGCGCCTCGGCCTTGTCCAGCTTGTGCGCGTAGGTCACGCCCTCGGCCGGCTGCGGTTGCGGCACCGGCAGCAGGCCGGCGCGCAACAGGCCCAGGCCGTCGGCCAGCACCTGCGCGCCCAGTTCGGCGAGGCGGTCGTGCAGCTGGCCGCCGGTCTCCTCCGCGCCGATCGGGGTGGCCTGCGACAGCAGCACCGGGCCGGTGTCCAGGCCGGCTTCCATGCGCATCAGGCACACGCCGGTCCCGGCGTCGCCGGCCTGGATCGCGCGCTGGATCGGCGCGGCGCCGCGCCAGCGCGGCAGCAGCGAGGCGTGCACGTTCCAGCAGCCGTACGTCGGGATCGCCAGCACCGCCTTCGGCAGGATCAGGCCGTAGGCCACCACCACCAGCAGGTCCGGTTGCAGCGCACGCAGCTGGTCCTGGGCGGCGGGATCGCGCAGGGTCTCCGGCTGGAACACCGGGATGCCGCGGGCGATCGCCTCCAGCTTCACCGGGGACATGGCCACGCCGCGGCCGCGCCCGGCCGGGCGGTCCGGCTGGGTGTACACGGCGACCACTTCGTTGCGCTGCGCGGCGGCGCGCAGCGAGGGCACCGCGAATTCCGGGGTGCCGGCGAACACGATCCTCATCGGGTCAAACGCTCCAGGGGCCGCGCTGCGGGCATCGCGGCCGCAGGCCGGCGCGGACGCCGGCAGGTTCGGACGGGAAGCGGTGCGTGGCCATCACCGGCGGGCGCACCGCGGCAGGTCAGGCGGCGTGCCTGCGCTGCTTGGCCAGCTTCTTGCGCACCATCTCGCGCTTCAGCGGCGAGAGGTAGTCGACGAACAGCTTGCCTTCGAGGTGGTCCATCTCGTGCTGGATGCACACCGCCAGCAGGCCGTCGGTGGTCAGCTCCTGCTGCCGGCCCTCGCGGTCCAGGTAGCGCACGGTGATGCGGTCGGCGCGGGTGACGTCGGCGAAGATCCCCGGCACCGACAGGCAGCCCTCCTGGTACACCTGCTCGCCCTGGCGCTCGAGGATCTGCGGGTTGACGAAGACCATCGGCTGGTCCTTGCCCTCGCTGACGTCGATGACCATGAAGCGGTGGTGGGCGTCGACCTGGGTCGCCGCCAGGCCGATGCCCGGGGCGGCGTACATGGTCTCGAACATGTCGTCGATCAGGCGCTGGAACTCCGGGGTGGCCAGCTGGGCCGGGTCCACCGGCGCGGCCACGGTCCGCAGGCGCGGATCGGGGAATTCGAGGATGGGGAGCTGGGCCATGGGGGGATACTCCGGAAAGGGGGCCGGGGCAAACCGGCCGGCCGTCGCAATTCTAGCGCGGAAGCTTGCGCCAGGGCCTGAATCCTAGGCTATAGTCCGCCAACCTGTTGGGGAATCAGGCGGATCGCAACCATGCTTACTCGCCTTCGGACGGTGCTCGCCGTCGCGATGCTGACCGTCGCCACGTACGCCACCGCGGTGGAAACGCGCGGCTCCCACCCGGAAACCTACGTCGTTGTCAGGGGCGACACGCTCTGGGACATCGCTGGGCGCTTCCTGGGCAAGCCCTGGCTCTGGCCGGAAATCTGGCAGGCCAATCCGCAGGTCGCCAACCCGCACCTGATCTACCCCGGCGACGTGCTCAGCCTGGCCTACCTGGACCGCGTCGCGGTGCAGCCGGGTCCGCGCGAGGAGGCCCCGATCGGCGCCATCCCGCTGTCGGACATCGAGCCGTTCCTGAAGAACCTGCGCGTGGCCGACTCCTTCGAGCACCTGCCCTACGTGGTCGGCTTCGAGGACAACCGCCTGCGCGGCAGCGCCGGCCAGGCCGCCTACGTGAAGGGCCTGGCGGGGGCGCAGGCCGGCCAGCGCTACGCGGTGCTGCGCCCGACCGTGCAGTTCGGCCATCCGCGCCCGACCCGCGACCTGCAGGCCAACGGCCGCCCGCTGGCGCTGGACGGCGCCCTGTGGCGCGAATACCTGCCGCCGAACGACCGCAGCGCCTTCCTCGGCTACGAGCTGGCCCAGGTCAACGTCGGCACCATCACCGGCGTGCCCTCCGGCGAGGTCGAGGTCGCCACCCTGCAGCTGGAGGACAGCGGCCGCGAGGTGCGCGCCGGCGACCGCCTGGTCCCGGTGGAGCCGCAGCCGTACGACCTGCAGTTCTTCCCGCACGCCCCGGCCGCGCTGCCGGCCGACGTGCGCGTGCTGGCGGTGGCCGACTCGTTCACCGCCGCCGGTCCGCGCGACGTGGTCGCGCTTTCCGCCGGCCGCCTCGACGGCATCGACAACGGCACCGTGGTCTCGCTGTGGCGCCAGGGCCGCCACGTCAACGACCGCGTCACCGGCCGCGCCACCTCGCGCCAGGACGACCGCTTCAGCGGCGCCGGCGTGGTCCTGCCGGACGAGTACGCCGCCCACGCCATGGTGTTCCGCACCTTCGACAAGGTCAGCTACGCGCTGGTCATGGACGGGATCAAGCCGGTCCGCGTCGGCTACGAGGCGCTGCATCCGGACGCGCAGTAACCGCCGAGGTTTTCCTACAGCCGCACGCGACGGCGCCCTAGGGCGCCGTCGTCGTTTCCGGGGCAGCATGCGTGGCATGGATGCCCCCTCCCCCGCGCCACCGGACGGCGCCGAAGCGCTGCTGCGGCGCGTGCTCGCCCTCTGCGCGCCGACCCGGCCAGGCGCCGGCACCCGCGAGGCCACGGCCGGACCTGACGTGCCGGCCCACCGCCTCGAACACGCCCTGCGCTGGCTGGACCAGCCCGGCCACCACCTGCTCGGCCGCGACGACCCGCGCTACCCGCCGCTGCTGCGCGAGACCGCCGGCGCGCCGCTGGCGCTGTTCGTCGACGGCGACCCGGACCTGCTGTGGCAGCCCTCGGTGGCGATCGTCGGCAGCCGCTGCGCCAGCGCCGGCGGCCGCGAACACGCCCGCGCCTTCGCCACTGCGCTGTGCGGCGCCGGCATCGCAGTCACCAGCGGCATGGCCGCCGGGATCGACGCCGCCGCGCACGAAGGCGCCCTGGCCGCGCCGGGCGGGCGCACCGTCGCCGTCCTCGGCACCGGTCCGGACCTAGCCTATCCACCGCACCTGGCCGGCCTGCGCGACCGCATCGCCGCCACCGGCGCGGTGGCCAGCGAACACCCGCCCGGGACGCCGGGGAGGCCCTGGCACTTCCCGGCGCGCAACCGGATCATCGCCGGCCTGGCGCTGGGCACCGTGGTGGTGGAGGCGGCGCTGCGTTCAGGCGCGCTGATCACCGCCCGCCAGGCGGCCGAGGCCGGGCGCGAGGTCTTCGCCATCCCCGGCTCGATCCACCATCCGCTGGCACGCGGCTGCCACCGCCTGATCCGCGACGGCGCCCAGCTGGTCGAACACCCGGACGAGGTGCTGGCCGGGATCGCCCCGCTGGCCGGCCGCCTGGCCCTGTCGCTGTCTGCGGCGGACCCGCCCCGGACCCGCATTCATACGGGTCACGCCGGGGTCAGGAAGGGGCGTCGCGCCGGCGCCACCGACCACGACAGGTTGTGGAACGCACTGGGCCACGACCCCATCCCTATGGATGTCCTGGTCGAGCGGACCGGATTGACGCCCGCCGCCCTGTCCCCCATGCTGCTGGCCATGGAACTGGACGGGCGGGTGGTGGTCGAACATGGCCGCTACTCGCGCAGCTCCGCCGGCGGCAGGCCCGCCGGGCGCTGCGGCTGAACACGAACGTCGGCAGCGGCGGTTCCCCACCCCCACGGCGCTCCTTGCGGGGCGCAGGCCGAGGGCAATGAAAGAAAGCATTCTGGACGTACTGCTCTACCTCTTCGAACACTACATCGGCGACGATGCGGACAGCCTCCGCGACCGCGATCCGTTGCAACAGGGCCTGATCGAGGCCGGTTTCAGCCCCAGCGAGATCAGCAAGGCCTTCGACTGGCTCGACGGCCTGGCGCAGCAGCGCCCGGCGGGCGGCGAGGCGCGCGTGAACGGCCCGGTGCGGGTCTACCACGGCCCCGAGCTGGACCGCCTCGACGTCGACTGCCGCGGCTTCCTCCTGTTCCTCGAGCAGCAGGGCGTGCTCGACGCCGGCCAGCGCGAGCTGGTGCTGGACCGCGCCATGGCCCTGGACCAGGACGAGCTGGACCTGGACGACCTGAAGTGGGTGGTGCTGATGGTCCTGTTCAACCAGCCTGGCGCCGAAGCGGCCTACGCCTGGATGGAAACGCAGATGTTCGGCGAGGAGCCGGAACCGGTGCACTGAGCACCACGCGAACAGCCCGCAACGACGGAAGCCGGCGCAAGCCGGCTTCCTTGCGTCAGGGGCTTCGGTTAAGTTTCACACCTGCTTGGGGGATCGAATGAATCACTGGTATTACGCCGACGCCGGCGGGCACCGCCATGGCCCGGTGACGGCGGACGGGCTGCGCGCGCTGGCCATGCGCGGGACGGTCGGGCCGCAGACGCTGGTATGGCGCGAGGGCGAGGCGCAGTGGCGCCCGCTGCACGACTTCGCCACGACGCTTGGACTGCCGCCGCCGATGCCGGCGACGCCGGCCGCGCCGCAGCCGGCGCCGCGCGGGCTGTCCGGTTGCGCCATCGCCGCCCTGGTCGGCGTCGCCGGCGTGGTCCTGCTGGGGGTGCTGGGCATCCTCGCGGCGATCGCGCTGCCGGCCTACAACGATTACGTCCTGCGCTCGCAGGCCACCCAGGCGATCCTCGAAGCCGGCATGCACAAGGGCGCGGTGGTCGCCTTCATGGAGGCCAACGGGCGCTGCCCGGGCAACGACGACGAAGGCTTCGAAAGCGCCGGAAGCTACGCCGGCGCGCACCTGGCCTCGATCCGCTTCGGCCAGTTCGAGGAAAGCACCCTGTGCGGCCTGTCCGCCGAGATTTCCGCACCGGGCAAGGACCAGCTCGACGGCCAGCCGGTCTGGCTGGAATACAACCCGGCGGTGGATACCTGGATGTGCTCTTCCGCCGTCGAGGACCGCTACCTGCCCCACGACTGCCGCGGCTGACACCGGGGCCCTGGCCGCCACACGACGAGGAATGGACGCATGACCCAGTGGTATTACGCCGATCGCCAGCGCCGCCAGCTCGGCCCGCTGCCCGCCACCGAGATCGCCCGCCTGTTCCGCGGCGGCGAGGTCGACGCGGCCACCCTGGTCTGGCGCGACGGCATGGCCGCCTGGCAGCCGCTGGGCACGATGCGCGCCGAGCTGGGCCTGGACGAGGCGCCCCCGCCCACCCTGGACTTCCGCGCCGCTCCGGAGCCGGTGCCGGCGGCCGCCGCCGGGTCACCGGCGGGGGTCGAGGCCATCCCGCCCGTACCGCAGGTCCCCGCCCACGCGGCCAGCGGCGGCCATGCCGGCTACACCTACGCGGCGGCCGCGGCGACCGTGGATGCCGACGACGTGGTCCATGCCGGCCTCTGGCGCCGCTTCGCCGCCAGCGTCCTGGACGGCTTCATCACCGGCATCATCAGCTACGCCCTGCTGATCCCGCTGATGCTGGTGTTCGGCCTGAGCATGTCCAACCTGGCCAGTGGCGGTTTCGCCGAAACCGGCATGAGCGTCGGCTTCCTGACCCTGAACTACGCGATCAGCTTCGGCGTGCCCGCGCTGTACTTCGCCTGGATGCACTCCTCCAGCAGCCAGGCCAGCCTGGGCAAGATGGCGGTCGGAGTGAAGGTCGTGCGCGGCAACGGCGATCCGGTCGGCTTCGGCCGCGCGCTGCTGCGCTACGTCGCCTACCTGGTGTTCGCGATCTTCACCTGCGGCGTGGGCGTGCTGGTATCGGGCCTGATGGTCGCCTTCACCCAGCGCAAGCAGGCCCTGCACGACATGCTCTGCGACACCCTGGTGGTCGACCGCTACGCCTTCACCGCCCAGCCGCAGATGCAGAAACGCGGGCTGGACACGGTGACCGTGGTGGTCCTGGTCATCTTCGGCCTGCTGATGGTGCTGGGCATCATCGCCATGGTCGCCTTCATCGGCATGCTGTCCTCGATGCGCTGGCACTGAGCCACGCGCCGGGGGGGCCGTCCTGGCGGCCCCCGCCCGGCCGGCCGGCTTGACACGGCCGGCCGCGGCGTGATTCACCTATAAAAAGGACAGTGACCGCGCCCGGGGGCCCCCTCCCGGGCGTCGGCATCTCTGGCGGGCGCGTTCTTCACGCCGCCCTCACCGCCCGCACGCGTCCCGGAAGGACGCCGCAGCAGCACAGAAACGGACCCCATGCCCAAGCACCTGCTCATCGTCGAATCGCCCGCCAAGGCCAAGACGATCAACAAATACCTCGGCAAGGACTTCACCGTCCTGGCCTCCTACGGGCACGTGCGCGACCTGGTGCCCAAGGAGGGCGCGGTCGACCCCGAGCGCGGCTTCGCCATGCGCTACGACCTGATCGAGAAGAACGAGAAGCACGTCGAGGCGATCGCCAGGGCGGCCAAGGCCGCCGACGACATCTACCTGGCGACCGACCCGGACCGCGAGGGCGAGGCGATCAGCTGGCACATCGCCGAGATCCTCAAGGAGCGCGGCCTGCTCGACGGCAAGCCGCTGCACCGCGTCGTGTTCACCGAGATCACTCCGCGCGCGATCCGCGAGGCGATGACCCAGCCGCGGCAGATCGCCGGCGAGCTGGTCGACGCGCAGCAGGCGCGCCGCGCGCTCGACTACCTGGTCGGCTTCAACCTTTCGCCGGTGCTGTGGCGCAAGGTGCAGCCGGGCCTGTCCGCCGGCCGCGTGCAGTCGCCGGCGCTGCGCATGATCGTCGAGCGCGAGGAGGAGATCGAGGCGTTCAAGGCGCGCGAGTACTGGACCATCGGCGCAGAGCTGGCGCACGCCTCGCAGCCGTTCACCGCCAAGCTGGTGAAGCTGGACGGGCAGAAGTTCGAACAGTTCACCATCACCGACGGCGAGACCGCCGAAGCGGCGCGGCTGCGCCTGCAGCAGGCCGCGGCCGGCGCCCTGCACGTCACCGACGTGGCCAGCAAGGAACGCAAGCGCCGCCCGGCGCCGCCGTTCACCACCTCGACCCTGCAGCAGGAAGCCTCGCGCAAGCTCGGCTTCACCACCCGCAAGACCATGCAGGTGGCGCAGAAGCTGTACGAAGGCGTGAGCCTGGGCGACGAAGGCACGGTCGGCCTGATCACCTACATGCGTACCGACTCGGTGAACCTGTCGCAGGAGGCGGTGGCCGAAATCCGCGACGTGATCGCCCGCGACTTCGGCACCGCCTCGGTGCCGGACAAGCCCAACGCCTACCAGACCAAGTCGAAGAACGCCCAGGAAGCGCACGAGGCGATCCGCCCGACCTCGGCGCTGCGCACCCCGGCCTCGGTCGCCCGCTACCTCACCGACGACGAGCGCAAGCTCTACGAGCTGGTGTGGAAGCGCGCGGTGGCCAGCCAGATGGTGCCGGCCACGCTGAACACCGTCTCGGTCGACCTTGCGGCCGGCAGCGAGCATTCGTTCCGCGCCAACGGCACCACCGTGGTGTTCCCGGGCTTCCTCGCCGTGTACGAGGAGGGCAAGGACACCCGGACCGCCGAGGACGAGGACGAGGGCCGCAAGCTGCCGCCACTCAAGCCCGGCGAGCGCGTGCCGCTGGACCGCATCCACGCCGACCAGCACTTCACCCAGCCGCCGCCGCGCTACACCGAAGCGGCGCTGGTCAAGGCGCTGGAGGAATACGGCATCGGCCGTCCGTCGACCTACGCCTCGATCATCCAGACCCTGCTGTTCCGCAAGTACGCGGAGATGGAAGGCCGCGCGTTCAAGCCCACCGACGTGGGCCGCGCGGTCAGCAAGTTCCTGGCCGGCCACTTCACCCGCTACGTCGACTACGACTTCACCGCGCGCATGGAGGACGAGCTGGACGCCGTCTCCCGCGGCGAGGAGGAGTGGGTCCCGCTGATGGAGAAGTTCTGGGGCCCGTTCAAGGAACTGGTCGAGGACAAGAAGGAATCCCTGGACCGTACCGATGCCGGCAGCTCGCGCTCGCTGGGCGTCGACCCGAAGACCGGCAAGGAAGTCAGCGCGCGCATCGGCCGCTTCGGCCCGATGGTGCAGATCGGCACCGTCGAGGACGAGGAGAAGCCGAAGTTCGCCTCGCTGCAGCCGGGCCAGAGCATCTACTCCATCACCCTGGAGGAGGCGCTGAAGCTGTTCGACATGCCGCGCATCCTCGGCGAGAGCGACGGCCAGCAGGTCAGCGTCGGGATCGGCCGCTTCGGCCCGTTCGCCAAGCGCGGCAGCACCTACGCCTCGCTGAAGAAGGAGGACGATCCGTACAAGATCGACCTGGCGCGCGCGGTGTTCCTGATCGAGGAGAAGGAGGAGATCGCGCGCAACCGCGTGATCAAGGAATTCCCCGGCAGCGACATCCAGGTGCTCAACGGCCGCTTCGGCCCGTACATCAGCGACGGCAAGCTCAACGGCAAGATCCCCAAGGACCGCGAGCCGTCCTCGCTGACCCTGGAGGAAGTGCAGCAGCTGCTGGCCGAGACCGGCAAGCCGGCGCGCCGCGGCTTCGGCGCCAAGGCGGCGAAGAAGACCACCACGAAGAAGACGGTGCAGAAGGAATCGAGCGAGAAACCGGCGAAGAAGGCGGTGGCGAAGAAGCCCGGCAAGAAGGCGACGAAGAAGAGCGCGGCGAAGAAGGCGACCAAGGCCGCCGGCAAGGGCGCGGCGAAGAAGACCGCCCGCTCCGCCGCCGACGACGCGCCGCCGTTCTGAGACCGGCGTCACCCCGGCCCTTCATCCGCCGGCCGGATCGCTGTGGCTAACATCGCCACCCATGGCCCGTACCCTCGACATCGATGACGCCGCCGCGCTGCTCCAGCGCGGCGGCCTGGTCGCCTACCCCACCGAAGCCGTGTGGGGCCTCGGCTGCGATCCGGACAACGAGGCGGCGGTGCTGCGCCTGCTGCGGCTCAAGCAGCGCCCGCTGGAGAAGGGCCTGATCCTGGTCGCCGCGCACATCGACCCGCTGCGCCGCTGGCTGGACCTGGCGGCGCTGCCCGCCGAACGCCTGGCCGCGGTGCTGGCCACCTGGCCGGGCCCGCACACCTGGGTGATGCCCGCCGCCGAAGGCGCGCCGCGCTGGGTCACCGGCGGCCGCGACAGCATCGCCGTGCGGATCAGCGCGCATCCGACCGTGGTCGCGCTGAGCGAGGCCTTCGGCGGCCCGCTGGTATCGACCAGCGCCAACCTCGCCGGCAAGCCGCCGGCGCGTTCGCGCGCCCAGCTCGATCCGGCCCTGCACGACACCCTCGACGGCATCGTCGCCGGCGAGACCGGCGGCCTGGACCGGCCCACCCAGATCCGCGTGGCGCTGGACGGCAGCGTGTTGCGGGACTGAGCGCAACCGGCGATCTTCCGCACCGGCTGCCCTGCGAGGAGATGGCGATGTCGAAGTCCCCGGCGCCCGAACCGCCCGCAATCCCCGCTACCGGCAGCGAGCGCGCGATGACGCGCCGGCGCGTGGCGTCGACCGGCGCCTCCGTCGCCCTCGCATTCCTCTGCGCCTGCCTGCCCGCGTCGGCGGCCGGCGCAGCCGGACCGGCCGCCGGCAAGGTCACCGTCTACCGCTGCCTGGACGGCAACGGCCGCCTGGTCGCGCTGCGCGATTCGCCGTGCCTGGCCGGCGAGAAGTCCGAGGTGGTGCAGATGCAGCGGCCGCAGGATCCGCCGCCGCGTCCTGCCGCGCCCGCGCCCGCGCCGCCTTCCGGAGCGGAGCCGCCGCTGCGCGAAGTCCATGCCGTGCAGCTGCAGCCGCCGCAGCCCATGTACGAATGCACCGCGCCGGACGGCACGACCTATACCAGCGACAGCGACGACGGGAACCCGCGCTGGGTGCCGCTGTGGACCTTGGGTTTTTCCGTGGCGTCGCGACCACCGCTGCGTCCACCCGTCGCCCCGCCGGGCAGCGGGCCCGCGCCACGCCCGCCGCATCCGCCCGGCAATCCGCCGCGCCCGCCGCATCCACCCGGCCGCCCGCCGCAGCCGGGACCGGTGCCGGTGATGGCCGGCGGCAGCTGGGTCCGCGACACCTGCGCGCGCCTGCCGCAGGAGGACGTGTGCCGCCGCCTCTCGGACCGCCGCTACGAGATACTGCGCGTCTACCACGCCGCCACGCCCAGCGGCCGCGCCGAGCTCGACCGCGAGCAGGCGCTGATCGACGAGCGCATGGCCAACGACTGCCGATCCTGATGGCCCTGCCGATCCGCGCCACGCTCCTGTCCTGCTGCTGGCTGTTCGTCCTGGCCGGCGCCGCGGCCGGCGACGCGCGCGCCCAGGCGGTGACGCTGTACCGCTGCACCGACACCGCCGGCAACCTCACCATCCAGAGCCGGCCCTGCCCGCCGGGCACGACCCAGCGCGAGCAACCGGTGGCGGAGGTCCCGACCAGCCCGGAAGCCGCGGCGAGGGTGGCGGGAACGACGACGCCACCACCGCCGCAAGGCCTGGGACCGGCAACCGGTCCCGGGGCGCCCATGCCCGGCGCCCCGCACCCGTCCGTGGACGCGGGTACCGCGGGTTCCGCGCAAGGCTCCCGCGCTGGCGGGTTCGTCACCACCCATGTCGGGCCGGAGCCGCGCATCCTCGACAGCGCCGACCTGGTGCGCGAGGCACCCGCCGCCGATGCGCCGGCACTGCCGCCACCTCCACCGCTGTTCCAGTGCGTCCGCCGCGAGGGCGACCGCTACCTGTCCGAACAGGCCGAACCGGAACCGCGCTGCGTGCCGCTGCGCACCGTCGGCCTGGACGGCAATCCCGCCACCGGCGCCGGCAGCGCCTGCGAAGTGATCCGCGACCAGTGCGCGCCGGTGCCGGCCGAGGGCGCCTGCGAAGCCTGGCGCCGGCACGCGCGCGAGGCCGAAGCGCGCTGGCGCTTCGCCCATCCCGACAACGTCGAATGGCGCCGCGCCGAATACGAGCGGCGCCGCGCGATCGTGGTGCAGGGCTGCGGCGACTGAACCCCCGGGCGGGCACCACGCGGCGACGCCTGCAGGCCAACCCTAGAGCGGGGCTTGCCCCGCGGCTCCCGCCAGACCTCACCCCGACCAGGGCACGCTCAGTCCCACCAGCAGCAGGAACAGCGCGAACACCTTGCGCAGCGCGTTGCCGCTGAGCCGGTGCGCCAGCCGCGTGCCCCACGGCGCGGCCACGACCGAGGCCAGCGCCACGCCGATTGCCGCCGGCAGGTACACATAGCCGACCGCGTATTCCGGCAGCGCCCCCACCGGCGCGTGCAGCGCATACCCCAGCGCGCTGGCCAGCCCGATCGCCACGCCGCAGGCGCTGGAAGTGCCCACCGCACGCACCGGCACCACGCCCCGCCAGACCAGCACCGGCACGGTCATGCTGCCGCCACCGATGCCGACCACCGCCGACAACGCACCGATGCCGCCGCCGGCGACGGTCATCGGCCAGCCGCGCGGCGGCGCCACCTCGCTGCCATCGGCGGGCGTGCGGGTGCGGCCGAAGCCGATCTGCCACGCCGCCAGCAGGCAGTAGCCGGAGACGATCCAGCGCAGCACGTTGTCGTCCAGCGCCACCGCCAGGCCGCTGCCCAGCCAGCCGCCGAGCAGCAGGCCCGGCACCATCCACGCCACCGTGGGCCACAGCACGCTGCCGCGCCGCGCATGCGCGCGCGCCGACGAGGCACCGGTAAGCACGATGCTCGCCAGCGAACTGGCCAGCGCCGCATGCATCGCCGACTCCTGCGGCACGCCGGCCAGCGGCAGCAGCCACGCCAGTGCGGCGACCAGGACCAGGCCACCGCCGATCCCGAGCAGGCCGGCGAGGATGCCGGCAACCACGCCGAGCACGGGGAACAGCAGCAGGATCAGCAGCGACACGGAATGCTCCAGCGGTGGGCAGCAACCGCGACACGCCATGCCGGCCGTCGTCACGGCCGTTCAGGCCCGTTGGGTATATTCGACCGCATGTCGCGTCCGGCCACCATCCTTTCCTCGCGAAGCCTGCGCCAGCCCTGGCTGGCCCTGCTGCTCGCGCTGTTTCCACTGCTTGCGCACGCGCAGGCTCCCGCCACCGCCGCCAGCGACGCGGCGATCCGCTCCGCCATCGCCGCCGCCCAGCGCGGTGAGCCGGCCAGCGTTTCCGATGCGGCGCTGCGCGCGGATCCACGCTGGCCGTGGGTGGAGTTCGCGCGCCTGTCGCGCGACCTCGACCGCGCCGATGCGGCGCAGGTCCGCGCCTTCCTGCAGCGCTACGACGGCCAGGCCGTCGCCAGTGCCCTGCGCCCGCTGTGGCTGGCCTCGCTGGCGCGGCGCGAACTGTGGAGCGACTTCCTTGCCGACTGGCGCCCGCTCGAGGATCCGGCGCTGCGCTGCTCCCGGCTCAACGCGCAGGCCGCGCTGGGCCGCACCGATCCGGACTGGAACGCCCAGGCGCAGGCGCTGTGGCGCACCGGCAAGTCGCTGCCCGACGCCTGCGACCGCACCTTCGCCAGCCTGGCCGCGCGCGGCGGGCTGGACGACGCCCTGCGCTGGGAACGCTTCGACCTGGCCGTCGCCGAGGGTGAGCCGGGCGTGATGCGCGCCGCCGCCCGTGGGCTGCCGGCCAGTGCGCTCGCCCTGGCCCAGGACTACGCCGCCTTCGTGCAGGCGCCGCACGCGCGCACCTCGCAGTGGCCTCGCGACGCGCGCAGCCGCCAGGTCGCCGCCGCCGGGCTCGCCCGGCTGGCCAAGAACAATCCTGATGCCGCCGAACGGCACCTGGCGCAACTGGTGCCGCAGCTGGGCATGACCGAAGCCGATCGCGGCAAGGTGCTGTACCAGGTCGCGTTGTGGACGGTGGCCTCGTACCTGCCGGATTCGGCGCGGCGCCTGGCCGCGGTGCCGGCCGCGGCCTACGACGAACGCCTGCACGAATGGCGCGCGCGCGAGGCGATGGCGCGCGGCGACTGGGCCGCGGCGCTGGAGGCCATCCGCCTGATGCCTGCAAAGCAGCGCGAGGACGCGCGCTGGCGCTGGTTCGAAGGCCGCATGCTGGAGAAGACCGGACGCGCCGCCGAGGCGCAGCCGCTGTTCCGCGCCGCCGCCACCTCGTCCAACTTCCACGGCTTCCTCGCCGCCGACCGCCTTGGCCTGCCCTATGCGCTGTGCCCCTGGCAGCCGGGCGACCCGCCGTCGCTGCGCACCGAGGTCGCGCGCGACCCGGCCCTGCAGCGCGCCCTGGCCCTGTACCGCATCGACCAGGCCGGCTGGGCGACGCGCGAGTGGAACGACGCCCTGTCCCGCTTCGACGATCCGAGGCGCCGCGCCGCGGTGGCGCTGGCGCAGGAAAACGGCTGGTTCGACCGTGCCGTGTTCGCGCTGGGCAAGGTGCCCGAGGAACAGCGCCTGTACGAACTGCGCTTCCCCCTGCACCACGATGCCGACATCCGCGCCGCGGCCAGGCGCAACGGCCTGGATCCGGCGTGGATCGCCGCGGAGATCCGCGCCGAGAGCATCTTCACCCCGACCGCGCGCTCCTCCGCGAATGCACGCGGCCTGATGCAGCTGCTGCCATCCACCGCCGCCGCCGTGGCGCGCCGTACCGGCCTGCCCTACTCCGGCGCCGACAGCCTGTACGACTCGTCCATCAACATCGCCCTGGGCAGCGCCTACCTGCGCGAGATGGAAGACAAGTACGGCGCCACCTACCAGGCCATCGCCGCCTACAACGCCGGCCCCACGCCCACCGCGCGCTGGCTGTCGCAGCGTCCCACGCACGATCCGGACCTGTGGATCGAGACGATCAGCTACAAGGAAACCCGCGATTACGTCGCCCGCGTGCTGGCCTTCAGCGCCATCTACGACTGGCGCCTCAACGGCGACGCCCTGCCGGTGAGCGAACGCATGCTCGGCCGTACCGAAGGCAAGCGCAAGGCGTTCGCCTGCCCGGCCACTCTCTGACGTCGGGGCCTATCCCGCAACGACCCCATGCGCACCCTCCCGCCGCGATACGATGCGCGCCATGGAAACCTACCTGGTCGGCGGCGCGGTCCGCGATGAGCTGCTGGGGCTGCCGCCCGGGGACCGCGACTGGGTCGTCGTCGGCGCCACCCCGCAACAGATGCTCGACGCCGGCTTCCGCCCCGTCGGCCGCGACTTTCCCGTGTTCCTGCATCCGGACACCGGCGAGGAACACGCCCTCGCCCGCACCGAACGCAAGAGCGGGCGCGGCCACCGCGGCTTCGTCGTCGACGCCGATCCCTCGGTGACCCTGGAAGAAGACCTCCAGCGCCGCGACTTCACCATCAACGCCATCGCCCGCGACGCCCACGGCAACCTCATCGATCCGTACGGCGGCACCGACGACATCGAACGGCGCGTGCTGCGCCACATCGGCCCTGCGTTCGCCGAGGATCCCCTGCGCGTGCTGCGCGCCGCCCGCTTCATGGCCCGCTTCGCGCCGCTCGGATTCACCGTCGCCCCGGAAACGATCGGGCTGATGCGACGCATGGTCGCAGGCGGCGAACTGGAGACCCTGGTGGCCGAACGCGTCTGGCAGGAACTGCGCAAGGCGCTGGCCGCGCCGCGGCCCTCCGCCTTCCTCGCCACCCTGCGCGCCTGCGGTGCCCTGGCCGTGGTGCTGCCGGAAGTCGACGCCCTGTACGGCGTGCCACAGCGCGCCGAGTTCCATCCCGAAGTGGATACCGGCAGGCACCAGGAACTGGTCAGCGACATGGCCGCCCGCCTCGCCCCCGGCGACGACCTGGTCGGCTTCGCCGCGCTCACCCACGACCTCGGCAAGGCGCTCACCCCGGCGCACGTGCTGCCGAAGCACATCGGCCACGAAAGCGCGGGGCTGAAGCCGCTGGCGAAGCTGTGCGAGCGCCTGCGCATCCCCACCGCGCATCGCCGCCTGGCCGAGGTCGTGTGCCGCGAACACCTCAACGTGCATCGCCTGGCCGAACTGCGCGACGACACCGTGCTGCAGCTGCTGGAACGCTGTGACGCGTTCCGCCAACCGGGCCAGGTGGCGCGTGTCGCCCTGTGCTGCGAGGCCGACAAGCGCGGCCGCCTCGGCAGCGAAGACGCCGGGTATCCGCAGGGACCGGAACTGTGCCGCCTGCATGCCGCCGCCGCGGCGGTGAACGCGCGCGACCTGGCCCTGGCAGAAGGCCTCAGCGGCCCGGAAGTCGGTCGTGCCGTGCAGCGCGCGCGGGTAGCGGCGATCGCCGCCGCCCGCACGCTGCGCCGTCCCGGCTAGGGCGCCCCGCCCGGGACGAATTCCCGTCGACCAAGACCCGCGCCTTCGCCTGCAGCAGCGCGGCGATCTCCTCCTCGACCGCGGCGGATCGGAACCAGCGCCAGGGCGTTCCCCGTGCCCGGGGCACCTGTCGACTTCCGCTTCCGGCGCCCGTCGTCGTTGCAACAGGGCATGCACCTGGCAGCGAGGAGAACGGCGATGGCCGCTTCATCAACCTCACCGGCATCTACCCGCACCTGATGGACCGCGTACTCGAGGTGCTCGCGGTGCCGCCCGACGCGGCCGCGATCCGCTCGGCGGTGAAGAAGCGCGACGGGCAGGAACTGGAGGACGCGCTCGCGGCGCGCAACGGCGTGGGCGTGCTGCATCGCACCCGCGAGGAATGGCTGGCGCATCCGCAGGGCCGCTACCTTGCCGGAACGCCGCTGATCGAGCTGGTGAAGATCGGCGACGCGCCAACGCGCGAGTTCGCCGCCCGGCCGTCGCGGCCGTTGTCCGGGCTGAAGGTGGTCTCCTGCACGCACGTGATCGCCGGTACCACCGCGGCGCGGACCCTGGCCGAGTACGGCGCGGACGTGCTGCATATCGCCCGCGACCAGAGCTTCGAGCACGAGGCGCTGGTGGTCGACGTCAACGTCGGCATGCGCTCGGCCTGGGTGGACCTGCGCGACCAGGCGCATAACCAGCGCTTCGCCGGCCTGCTTCGGCAGGCGGACGTGTTCATCGAGGGCTTCCGCGGCCGCTCGATGGAACGCCTGGGCTTCGGCGTGGAGGAGGTCGCATCGTGCCGTCCCGGCATCGTCTACCTGTCGGTGCGCGGCTATGGCTGGGAAGGCCCGTGGGGCGATCGCGCCGCGTTCGACATGGAAGGCGTGTCCACCACCGGCTTCACCCTCGTCGAGGGCCGCGGCACCGGCGTGCCGCGGTTCCCGCCGACGCTGGTGATGAACGACTACATCACCGGCTACATCGGTGCGGCCGGCATCCTGGCCGCGCTGCGGCGCAGGAATGTCCGCGCCCCTCCGCATCGGGGCGCGCTGCGGCGGCGCTGTGCCTGCTGCTGGCCGGCGGGAACGCGTTCGCGCAGCAGGAAACCCCGACGGCCGCGGGCGAGCCGGAACCACTCGACCTCACCCTCGCCGACATCGCCGACCGCGAACCCTATCCGGACCTGCTCGACACCACGATGTCGGTGCAGGGCGACCTGGCGGAAGACACCGCCCGTCCCGCCGGCTGGATGCGGCGGCCGACCTCGATGGGCTCCTGGTTCGCCTGGAAGAACCGGGTACGTGAAGACACCGGGCGCACCTTCGGCGGATCGCTGATGGTGTTGTGGCAGAACTATTCCAGCAGCCTCATCGACCAGCACGACGCGGTGGGCAGCAAGCTGACCCTGAACTTCTCCTACGACCTGTTCAACCGCGGCCAGGCCAATGCACTGTCGCTGGACGTGGCGGTCGAGGACCGCCGCCCGCTCGGCACGGACCTGGCGCCGCTGCAGGCGGGCATGGCCACCGGTTCGATGATCCCCACCGCCGCCACCTATGGCGACTTCAGCCTGGGCGTCACCCAGGCCTATATCCGGCAGAACCTGGCCGGCAACCGCTTCCACTACACGATCGGCAAGATCTTCGCGCCGAACTTCCTCAACGCCTATCCGTTCTTCGACGACAACCGCCAGTTCCTGACCCAGGCGTTCTCCACCAGCCCGAGCATCGCTTCGCCGCTGCGCGGCTTCGGCGCGGTGGCGGCCTGGTATCCGACCAGCGGCGGCCTGTACGTCAAGCCGGGTGTGTTCACCGTGCACAGCAGCGACACCGGCAGCACCATCGACGACTTCTTCAGCAAGGACGAACACTTCTACATGCTCGAAGTCGGCTTCACCTCGCTGGCGCGGACGCGCACGCCGATCCACGCGCGCGCGGCGATGGACGCCAACAACATCCACCTCACCGCCTGGTACAAGGACCCGGAACAGGGCGGCCTGCCGCGGGCGCGCGGCCTCGCCTTCAACGCCAACTACATGGCCGGCGAGCAGCTGATGTGGTTCGTGCGCGCCGGCTGGTCGTGCCGCTGGCCCTCTACCTCGCGGTCGTGTTCGGGTTCGCCCCGCAGCTGGTGGGGCTGTTCCACCCGGCCTTCGTGGCCGAAGGGGCCAACGCCCTGCGCATCCTCGCCGTCGGTACCGCGATCGGCACCGTGTTCGCGATGGCCCCGACCTGGCTCAAGCACCAGGGCGAGAACCGCGCCCTGCTCCGCACGGTGGCCGCCGCCGCGGCGCTGCAGGTCCTGCTGCTGGCGGTACTGGTCCCGCGGCTGGGCACCACCGGCGCGGCCCTCGCCCACGTGGCCGCGGGCGGCTTCATGTACCTCGCCCTTGCGCATCGGGCCCATCGGGGCCTGCGCCAGATGCGCGGGCGCCGCAGCGGGTAGGCAGCCCACCACGGCACGCCGCCGGTGCCGGCCGCCCGCTGCCGGCCCCTGCGGATGTCGATTCCCGGCCGCATCGGACGTCGAGGTGCCAGAGGGGCGCATCGGGCGCCCGCCATGGAGAGCCCGCATGCGCGTGATGGTGATGGTCAAGGCGACTCCCAGCTCGGAAGCGGGCGAGCTGCCCAGCGGGCAACTGCTCGCCGACATGGGCCGCTACAACGAGGAACTGGTCAGGGCCGGGGTAATGCTGGCGGGCGAGGGACTCCATCCAAGTTCGAAGGGGGTGCGGGTACGCTTCTCCGGCAGGCAGCGCAGCGTGGTCGACGGCCCCTTCACCGAGACCAAGGAGCTGGTCGCCGGGTTCTGGCTGTGGCAGGTGCGTTCGATGGAAGAAGCCATCGAATGGGTCCGGCGTTGCCCCAACCCGATGCCCGAGGACAGCGAGATCGAGATCCGCCCGGTGTTCGAGGAAGAGGACTTCGGCGCGGAATTCACTCCGGAACTGCACGAACAGGAACGACGCCTGCGCGAGCAGATCGGGAGCCGCGGCTGAGCCGCCCGCGCCCTGCCCTGGCTGGCGACGCACGGGGCGGGGCTTGCCCGCGCCGCGCCCCGGTGTTGTGATCGCATCGCATGAGCCCCGCAGCCCCCCACGCGGAGATCCATCGCACCATCGACGCGGTCTGGCGGATGGAGTCGGCGCGCGTCATCGCCGGCCTCACCCGGATGGTACGCGACGTCGGCCTGGCCGAGGAGCTGGCGCAGGACGCGCTGGTCGCCGCGCTGGAGAAATGGCCGGAAACCGGCGTGCCCGACAACCCGGGCGCGTGGCTGACGACCACCGCGCGCAACCGCGCGATCGACCGCCTGCGCCACCTCAAGCTGCGCGAGCAGAAGCACGTCGAGGTCGCCTACGAGCTGGAGCAGTGGCAGGAGGAGGCCGGCGAGCGCGACGAGTCGCTGCTCGACGATCCGGTCGGCGACGACGTGCTGCGGCTGATGTTCATCGCCTGCCACCCGGTGCTGCCGCCGGAATCGCGGGTAGCCCTGACCCTGCGACTGCTCGGTGGCCTGGAGACCGGCGAGATCGCCCGCGCCTTCCTCGCCAGCGAGCCGGCCATCGCCCAGCGCATCGTCCGCGCCAAGCGCACCCTGGCCGAGGCCAACGTGCCGTTCGAGATCCCGCGGCGCGAGGAACTTCCCGAGCGCCTGTCGGCGGTGCTCGGCGTGATCTACCTGGTGTTCAACGAAGGCTACGCGGCGACCAGCGGCGACGACTGGGTGCGCCCGGCGCTGTGCGATGAAGCGCTGCGCCTGGGCCGGGTGCTGGCCGGACTGATGCCGCGGGAGCCGGAGGTCCACGGCCTGGTCGCGCTGATGGAGATCCAGGCCTCGCGCCTGCACGCGCGCACCGGCCCGGACGGCGAGCCGGTGCTGCTGCTCGACCAGGACCGTTCGCGCTGGGACCGCCTGCTGATCGGACGCGGTCTGGAGGCGCTGGAGCGTGCGCGCCAGCTTGGCGGCACCCTCGGCCCCTACGCGCTGCAGGCCGCGCTCGCCGCCTGCCACGCCCGCGCGCCCACCGCCGCGGACACCGACTGGGCGCGGATCGTCGCGTTGTACGACGCACTGGTGCAGCTGGCGCCATCGCCGGTGGTCGAGCTCAACCGCGCGGTGGCGGTGTCGATGGCATCGGGCCCGGCGGTGGCGCTGGAAAGCGTGGACGCGTTGCGCGACGGACCGAAGCTGGCCAACTACCACCTGCTGCCCAGCGTGCGCGGCGACCTCCTGTTCCGGCTGGGACGGCTGGACGAAGCACGCGCGGAGTTCGAACGCGCCGCGGAGCTGGCCGGCAACGCCCGCGAGCGCAAGCTGCTGCTGGAACGGGCCGCGCGCTGCGATACCTGAGCCGGCGCCACCGCGCAGCCTTCGCGGCACCACCGGTGCGCCCCCTTCGCGTGCGCCCGGCCGGCGCTACAGCCCGTCGGCGCCGCTGGCCGCCAGGGCCACACCCAGGATGATGAACACGACCGCCATCAGCGCGGCTGCATGGGCCTCCAGCCACGTGCACCTCCTGCCGGTGTGTGGCCGCGGGAGTCCACGCCCGCCAGCCGTCCGCCGCATTCTGCACCGCGAACGGGGGCCGGCCATCGGCAGCCCGATCGCAGCAGCGCCGGCACCCTCGCCGGCACCGCCGCGCCGCGGGCACGGGGCGGGGTCAGATCCTGATGTACAGGCGACGCCGGTCCATCCAGCGCACCACCCGCCACCACAGCGCGACGAACGCCAGCGCGAACGCCAGCGACGGCAGGTACGGACCGAAGCGCGGCGTCATCCAGCCGGCGAACGCGACCTCGTAGAGCGGCCCCCACCAGCCCAGCGCGGCGAGCGCATAGACCATCACCGCCGAACCCGCGTACGCGGCGATCGCATTGACGCCGAGACTGCGCCCCAGCGCCGGCCAGCCGCGCCGGTCCACCAGCGCATGCGCGATGGCCAGCGCCAGCATCGCCCAGCCGCCGGTCCAGGCCACGCAGGAGGACGTCCACAGGTTCTTGTTCCAGGGCAGCAGCAGCGACCAGGCCAGGCCGACCAGCAACAGAGCAAAGCCCGACCACCACAGCCGCGGCGTGGCGCCTCGGCGCAACCAGTCGCCGGCACGCAGCCCCAGCAGCGTGGTCGCCAGCGCACCCAGGGTGCTCGGCAGCCCTTCGGGATCGTGGCCGCGTCCGCTTGCCGGGTCATGCTGGTACAGCCATGGGCCGGCGAGCGCATCGTCGATGCGGCTGGCGAGGTTGTCCCAGGGGTCGAGGCTGCCGCCGAGCGCCAGCAATGCCCACCAGCCCAGCAGCAGCACGGTGAGCAGGAGCCACTGCGCGCGCGGCTTCAGCCACAGCGCGACCGTGCCGGCGCCGAGGAAGCACAGGCCGATCCGCTGCAGCACGCCCCATGGACGGAAGTACGCCTGGTCCAGCCACCACCACGCCAGCAGGTGCAGCAGCAGGCCGAGACCGACGATCCGCAGCGAGCGCACCAGCACCGCGCGCCCGAGCACGCCGCGGTCGACCCCGGCCTCGGCGCGCGGCACCACGCCCAGCGCGATCGACACGCCGACGATGAAGAGGAAGAACGGGAACACCAGGTCGGCCGGCGTGCAGCCATGCCAGGACGCATGCAGCAGCGGCGCGTAGACGTGGCCCCAGTCGCCAGGCGTGTTGACCAGCAGCATCGCCGCCACGGTCGACCCACGCAGGGCGTCGACCGAGGCGAAGCGCGGCGGAGTGGCCGGGCCGCCACCCATCAGGCCGCGGCCGGTACCGGGTTCATGCCACGTCCTCGCGCGCGCCGCCGATCCAGGTCGCGCGCACCTGCAACGCCTCGTCCAGCAGCACCAGGTCGGCGCGGTAGCCGGCCGCGATGCGGCCCAGGCGGTCGTCGAGCCGGAGGAACCGTGCCGGATAGGTCGAGGCCATGCGCGCGGCCTCCTCCAGCGGCAGGCCCAGCAGACGCACGCTGTTGCGCACCGCCGTGGCCATGTCCAGCGCCGAACCGGCCAGCGCACCGGCGGCATTGCGCACCACGCCGTCGACCGCGGTGATCACCTCGCCGTACAGCGCGAACGAGGGATCGTCGGCGCCGACCATCGGCATCGCGTCGGTGACCAGGTAGACCTTGCCGCGCGGCTTGGCCGCCAGCGCCACGCGCAGGCTGGCCGGATGCACGTGCACGCCGTCGACGATGACCCCGCACCAGGCCTCGCGGTCCTCCAGCGCGGCGCCCACTGCGCCCGGCTCGCGCCCTTGCAGCGGCGACATCGCGTTGTACAGGTGGGTGAAGCCGCGCAGGCCCGCCTCCAGGCCGGCGCGCGCCTGTTCGTAGGTCGCGGCGGTGTGGCCGGCGGCGACGATCGCGCCGCGCGCGACCATGGCGCGGATGGTCTCCAGCGGCACCTGCTCCGGCGCCAGGGTGACCAGGGTGACGCCGTTGTCCAGCGAGGTGGCCATCGCCACTTCCGCGGCATCGGGCACGCGGAACTTGCTGGCGTCGTGCGTGCCCTTGCGCGCCGGCGCGATGTACGGCCCCTCCAGGTGCACACCCAGCACGCCGGGTACGCCGGCGGCGATCGCCTCGCGCGTGGCCGCCACCGCGCGTGCCATCACCGGCGCGTCGTCGCTGATCAGCGTCGGCAGGAAGCCGGTGGTGCCGAAGCGCCGGTGCGCGCGGCCGATCGCGGCGATCGCCTCGGCCGTGGTGTCGTTGTTGAACAGCACCCCGCCGCCGCCGTTGACCTGGGCATCGATGAAGCCAGGCAACAGGATGCCGCCACCGAGGTCGTGCACCGCGCTGGCCTGCGCACGTGCCTGTTCCGCCGGCAGCACCGAGGCGATGCTGCCGTCGCGGACGAGGACGGCCAGGCCGTCCTGCAGGTTTTCGCCGGCCAGCACGCGTGCGTTGAGCAGGGCGGTCGTGGCCATCACACCGTCTCCGTGACCTTGTTGAGGTGCGGCGGCAGGTCCGGGTCGTGGCCGCGGCGCAGCGCCAGCGCGTTGATCGCGCGGTAGAAGGCCTGCACGGTGAGCAGTGGCGCCAGCGCCGGATGCGGCGCCTCAGGCAGCGGCAGGCGCCCTTCCGGCGCGCCGCCCTGCCCGGCCAGCCACACCTGCGCGCCGCGCGCGCGGAACTCGTCGGCGACCGCGACCGCGCCGGCACCGGTTTCGTCCGGCTGGGCGAACACCAGCACCGGGAAGCCGGCGCCGACCAGGGCCATCGGCCCGTGCTTCACCTCGGCCGAACTGTACGCCTCGGCGTGCAGGCCGCAGGTTTCCTTGAACTTCAGCGCCGCCTCCTGCGCCGCGCCCAGGCCCAGGCCGCGGCCGAGCACGAACAGGTTGCAAGCATCCACCAGCCCGTCGGCCAGCGGCGACCAGTCCTGCTGCCACGCCCCGCGCAGCGCATCGGGCAATGCATCCAGCGCCGACAGCAGCGCCGCGTCGCCGGACCAGTACGCGCCCAGCTGCGCGATCGCCGCCAGCGAGGCCAGGTAGCTCTTGGTCGCCGCCACGCTGCGCTCCGGGCCGGCGCACAGCGGCAGCACCGTATCGGCCAGCGCCGCCAGCGGCGAATCCTCGACGTTGACCAGCGCCAGCACGTGCGCGCCCGCCACCTTCGCCGCCTCGGCATTGCGCAGCAGGTCCGGGCTCCTGCCGGACTGCGACACGGCGATGAACAGTGCGCCGCGCAGGCGCAACGGCGCCTCGTAGACCGATCCGACCGAGGGCGACAGCGAGGCCGTCACCACGCCCAGCCGCGTCTCGAACAGGTACTTGGCGTAGGTGGCGGCGTGGTCGGAGCTGCCGCGCGCGCAGGTGGCCACGAACGGCGGCGGCGCATCGCGCAGGCGCGCGGCCAGCGCGGCGACGGTGTCGCGGTTGCGCGCGAACTGCGTGGCGACGACATCGGCCGCCTCGGCGGCCTCGCGGTGCATCAGCGTTGCGGTTTCGGCAGGCAGCTGCGGCGGCATGGTCATGCTTCGGAGGAGGGCGTGGCGGGTCGCGGCCGCGCCTGCAGCGGCGCCGGCGCGGTGGAGCCGCGCACCACCAGCTGCGGCACGAAGCCCTGGTTGGTCACGGCCAGAGGGTGTTCGGCGTAGGCATCCTGGCGCAGGCTGCCGATCAGCAGGCGCGCGGCGTGGCGGGCGATGTCCTCGGTGGCCTGCTTGGCGGTGGTCAGCGGCGGCCATGACTGCCGCGAGAACGGGCTGTCCTCGAAGCCGGCGATCGACAGGTCGTAGGGCACGTTGAGCCCCACCGACTTGGCCGCCGCCAGCACGCCGGCGGCGATCTCGTCGTTGCTGCCGAAGATCGCGGTCGGCGGCTCGCGCAGCGCCAGCAGGCGGCGCGCGCCGCGGAAACCGTCGTCGAAGGTGTAGTCGCCCGGCACCACCAGGTGCTTGTCCAGCGGGATGCCGTAGTCCTTCAGCGCCGCCTCGTAGCCGGCATAGCGCTCGCCGGAGGAGCGGTGCTGCGCCCCGCCCCAGAGGAAGCCGATGCGCTGGTGGCCGAGCTGGATCAGGTGCTCGGTGACCTCGTAGGCCGCGTCGCGGTCGTCGATGTAGACGCAGGGGCCGTCGCCGGGATCCTCGGTGGCGGCGATGATCCGCACCACGCGGATGCCGCGCGCCACCAGCGCCGCGACCAGGTCGGCGCGCTCGGACATCGGCGCGGTCAGCACCAGCCCGGCCAGGCGCGAACGCTGCACGAACTCGGCCAGTTCCTCGGCCAGCAGCGGCGAGGTCGAGTCGCAGGGCTGGATCTGCAGGCCGAAACCGGTCTCGCGGCAGGCCGCCAGCACGCCGTTCTGCACGCCGATGATGTGGTACGGGTTGGGGTTGTCGTAGACCAGGCCGATCACGAACGGAGTGCCGCTGCGCAGGTTGCGTGCGGTCGCGTCCGGTTCGTAGTCCAGCTCGGCGATGGCGGCCAGCACCCGCGAGCGCGTCGCCTGCATCACCGAAGGCTCGTTGTTGATCACCCGCGACACGGTCTTCAGCGAGACCTTGGCCCGCTCGGCGACGTCCTTGATGGTGGGCCTGCGCATCGCTTCTTCGTCCGGTTCCCGACTGCCTTCAATGATGCGCGATCAGCGCGCCCCGGTCAGCCCGGCGCGATGACCGCGCAGCGCGTAGAACAGGATGTACAGGTAACAGGGCACGGCAAGGCCGGCGAACACCCACTGGAAGTCGTAGTGCTGCTTCAGCACGGCGAAGGCCTGCGGGATGATCGCGCCACCGGCGATTCCCATGATCAGCAGCGCCGAACCGGTCTCGGTGAAGCGGCCCAGGCCGCGGATCGCCAGCGGGAAGATCGCCGGCCACATCATCGCGTTGGCGAAGCCCAGCGCGGCGACGAAGCCCACCGAGACGTAGCCGCGGGTCAGCAGCGCGCCGACCGCGAACAGCACGCCCAGCAGCGCCGACACGCTCAGCCACCGCTCCTGCGAGACGAAGCGCGGGATCAGCGCCAGCCCGGTGAGGTAGCCCAGCAGCATCGCGCCGAGGGTGAAGGAGGTGAAGAACTTGGTCTGGTCCAGCGGCAGGTGGAAGCCGCGGCCGTAGGTGCCGATCGCGTCGCCGGCCAGCACCTCCACGCCCACGTACACGAACAGGCACAGCACGCCCAGCCACAGGTGCGGGAACTGGAACACGCTGCGGCGCTGGGTCGCCGCGCCGGCCGGCACCGCGTTGGCTTCCTCGCTGCGCAGGTCCGGCAGCGGCGAGAACAGCACCGCCACCGCCACCGCCAGCAGCAGCCCGGCCATCACCAGGTAGGGCGCGTGGATCTTGGCGGCGAAACCGTCGAGCAGCTGCGCGCGCGCGGCGGCATCGGCCGCCTGCACCTGCGCCTCCAGGTCGCCGATGCCATGCAGCACCAGCGAGCCGAGCAGCACCGGCGCGAGCATGCCGGCGACCTTGTTGCAGATGCCCATCAGCGCGATGCGCCGGGCCGCGCTCTCGATCGGGCCGAGGATGGAGATGTACGGGTTCACCGCGGTCTGCAGCAGCGCCAGGCCGCCACCGATCACGAACAGCCCGCCCAGCGCGCCGCCGAACCAGCGCTGCGTGGCGAACTGGCCGAACATCGCCGCACCGCCGGCCATCACCGCCAGGCTCAGCGCCAGGCCCTTCTTCATGCCGGTGCGGCGCAGGATCCACGACGCCGGCAGGGCGAGGAAGAAGTACGACAGGTAGAACACCATCAACACCAGGAACGCCGAGATCTCGCTGACGTCGAAGGCGAGCTGGACGAAGCTGATCAGCGGCCCGTTGATCCAGGTGAAGAAGCCGATGATGAAGAACAGGCCGCCGACGACCGCGATCGACGTGGCCAGTCCGCTGCGCGCCTGCGCGGTGGTGGTCGCTGACATTCCGTGCACTGCCTCCCCGGGTTGGGCGTGGCCCGTTGCGGGCCGATGCTGGGAACAACGTTGTCACATTTATTCGTTCGCGACGGCCCGCTTGTCAACCTGGCGGGGGTGCGACAAGCGCATATTCCGCTGCAATGCAGCAGCCATCACTCGCCAACCGGCGAATATGAATACGTCTATGCGTCTGTTTTGACGCCTTTTTTGCTGGCAATACCGCACCGACTCCACCACCGTTCCAGTTTTCGCCCGGATCGGCCGGGTGGATCCCCGTGCGTGTCCGGAAAGTCTTGACATCGTTGTCAAGGCAATCCCAGACTCGGCCCCGTTCCGTGCCCAGGGCAGGACGTCCGGGCACACAAGCGACGGGGAAAGACGCGTGCCAGCAGCCGCTACCGCAACACCTACGCCAGTCCAACCGCCCCGGCCGTTCATCGCGGCCGACGTCGGCGGCACCCACGTGCGCATCGGCCTGGTCGAGGCCGCCGGTACCGGCGCGCCGCTGCAGGTCATCGCCTACAGCAAGTTCCGCTGCGCCGACTACGCCGGCCTGGATGCGATCCTGCGCGAGTTCATCGAAGGCATCGTCCAGGCCCGCGGCGAAGCCGCCGCGCCGCGCGTGGCGGTGATCGCCAGCGCCGGCTATCCGCTGGACGACGGCACGGTGATCGCCGCCAACCTGCCCTGGACGCTGTCGCCCTCGGCGATCCGCGATGCGCTGGGCCTCGACGCGGTGCACCTGGTCAACGATTTCGAAGCGGTCGCGCACGCCGTCGCCCACCTCGACGAGAGCGAGGTGCTGCAGCTGGCCGGCCCCGCCGAAACCGCGCGCGGACCGGTGCTGGTGCTGGGCCCGGGCACCGGGCTGGGCGCGGCGGTGTGGATCCCCACGGCGACGCGGCCGGTGGTGCTGGCCACCGAGGCCGGCCAGTCCGCGCTGGCGGTCGGCACCGAAGTGGAGATGGCGCTGCTGCGGCAGATGCTGGCCCAGCGCAGCCACGTGCCGGTCGAGCACGCGCTGTCCGGCCCAGGCCTGATGAACCTCTACACCGTGCTGTGCGCGCTGCGTGGCAGCGATCCGGTACATGGGCGCCCCGGCGACGTCACCGCGGCGGCGCTGGCCGGCACCGACCCGCTGGCGCGCGAAAGCCTGGAAGTGTTCTGCGGACTGCTCGGCAGCACGGTCGGCGACATGGCCCTGCTGTACGGCGTGCAGGGCGTCTACCTCGCCGGCGGGATCCTGCCGCAGATCCGCGAATTCCTGGTCCGCAGCGATTTCGTCGCGCGCTTCCTCAACAAGGGCCCGATGCGCGAGGCGCTCGAGCGCGTGTCGGTGCGGCTGGTCGAACACGGGCAGCTGGGCGTCGTCGGCGCCGCCAGCTGGTACCTCGGCTCGGGTCCCGTGGAGAACGAACAACACGGCTGAACAACGCCGGGAGCAGTGCGTCGTTGGGTTGTCCCGGTGTTTCCGGGTCGTGTCACAGCAGGCAGTCGTCGCCGGAGGCGGGGTCTCCGGTGCAATCCAGACAATGATGGGAGAGACATCATGAAGCACCGCAAGTCCATTCTTTCCGTCGCCATCGCCACCTGTATGGGCTTCGCCGTGCAGGCCAGCGCGCAGGAAGCCACTGCGCCGGCGAACGACAGCGCCACCGAGCTCGATACCGTCACCGTGGTCGGCATCCGCGGCAGCCTCAAGCAGGCGCTGGACGCCAAGCGCGACGCGGACGCCATCATCGACGTGGTCACCGCCGAGGACGTGGGCAAGTTCCCGGCGACCAACGTCGCCGAGGCGATCACCATCATCCCGGGCGTGACCATCGACAAGGCCTTCGGCCAGGGCGAGAAGGTCTCGATCCTCGGCACCGACCCGGCGCTCAACCGCACCCTGCTCAACGGCCAGACCATGGCGTCGGCCGACTGGTTCATCACCGACCAGCCCGGCCGCACCTTCAACTACTCGCTGCTGGCGCCGCAGATCGTCGGCCGCGTCGAGGTGTTCAAGTCGCCCGAGGCGCACATCGACGAAGGCTCCATCGGCGGCACCGTCAACATCGTCACCCGCAAGCCGCTGGACCTGGAGAAGACCACCATCTCCGGGCAGATCGGCTACCTGTACAACGACCGCATCGGCAGCGGCGACCCGCAGGCCTCCCTGCTGCTGGGCTGGAAGAACGACGCCGGCAACTTCGGCGTGATCGTCGCCGCGCAGCGCGCGCAGGAAAGCATCCGCCGCGACGGCATCGAGTCCTACGGCACCGTCACCGGCCGCGACTACGCCTATGGCCAGGGTGGCGGCGGTTCGATCTACAACCTGCCGGCCGACTGGTCGCAGGCGCCCAACCCGGACGGCAGCCAGCCCACCCTGCCGGCGTCCTGCACCGGCGCCTGCGCCACCACGCTGATGGCCAACCTCGACGCGGTCGGCCCGAACTCGGTCAGCGCCCACTACTTCGAGCAGCAGCGCAACCGCGACACGGCCTCCGTCGCGCTGCAGTTCAAGCCGGTCGAGCAGCTGGACATCGAGTTCAACGCGCTCGACGTCAAGGCCGAGTTCGACAACATGAGCCACTCCATGTTCGCCTTCAACGGCAACGCCTGGAACGGGCTGATGAAGATGACCGACCTCACCGTGGACGGCGGCGTCATCACCAAGGCCACCTTCGACAACGCGCTGGTGGTCTACGACCTGATCAACCGCCAGTCGACCATCGACACCGATTCATACGACCTGAAGGCCACCTGGAACGAGGACCGCTGGTTCGCCTCGACCCACTTCGGCCGCTCCAAGGCCACCGGCGGCACCGGCCGCCAGGTCTACGGCGAGTTCCTCAACTGGTCCGACTACAGCTACGACATCAGCGGCGATCGCAGCCTGACCTTCCACGGCGCCAACCCGTTCCTGGATCCGTCCGCGTTCCAGATCGACGGCGGCTGGGGCGCCGACCCGTCCAGCGCGGCCACCTGGAACCCGGGCTGGGGCGGCAACATCGTGTTCAAGCCGACCTGGGACGAGGAGAAGTACGGCCAGGTCGACTTCGGCATCCGCCTCGACTCGCCGGTCTACCAGCTGCGCTTCGGCGCCAAGCGCCGCGAGCACGAGACCGGCCAGCGCATGGGTGGCGTCTCGCTGGCCACCGTCGCCGGCTACGGCAACGCCACCGCCGACCAGTTCAGCCCGCGCCCGCTGCCGGGCAACTACCTCAGCGGCTTCCCCAACACCGGCGACCTGTCCGAGCGCTTCACCATCGACGGCTGGGCGCTGGCCGACTGGATCCTCAGCGGCGACTGGCTGGCGCCGTGGCAGACCATGCCCGAGCCGAACACCTTCAACGACCCGTCCTTCGCCGCCAACACCTGGACGGTCACCGAGGACATCGACGCGTTCTACGTGCAGGCCGACTACAGCTGGAACCGCGTGCGCGGCAACTTCGGCGTGCGTTACGTGCGCACCGAGTCC
This sequence comes from Pseudoxanthomonas sp. J35, assembly GCF_000513995.1. GTDB lineage: Bacteria > Pseudomonadota > Gammaproteobacteria > Xanthomonadales > Xanthomonadaceae > Pseudoxanthomonas. The sequence continues at coordinate 133,019 of NZ_KI911337.1, read as the reverse complement.
GACAGCATGGGCTGGGCCTGCACCATCAACGTCAGCCCCTGCCCGGCCAACGCCTACGCGCCGACCAGCGTGCGCAAGAAGTACGACAACCTGCTGCCCAACCTGAACCTCGCCTTCGAGGCGCGCGACGACCTGATGCTGCGCTTCTCGGCGGCCAAGGTGATGGCGCGCCCGAACTACGGCGACATGTCCAGCTACCTGTGGCTGGGCGACCAGACCCTCACCGGCGGCGGCGGCAACCCGGAGCTGGATCCGTACCAGTCCACCAACCTCGACTTCTCGGCCGAGTGGTACTTCAGCGAGAACTCCATCCTGGCCGGCACGCTGTTCCGCAAGGACGTCTCCGACTACATCCTGGTGACCACCCGCGAGGAGACCCACTTCAACCAGAACCAGGGCCGCGACACGGTCTACAACGTCTCCCGACCGAACAACGCCGGCGACGCCACCGTGCAGGGCTTCTCGGCCGCGTTCCAGCACACCCTGCCGATCGGCTTCGGCCTGCTCGCCAACTACACCTGGGCCGATGCCGAGGCGGACAACGGCGACCCGCTGCCTTACAACTCCGAACACCAGGTCAACGTCAGCCCGTTCTTCGAGAACGACCGCTGGAGCGCGCGCCTGACCTACTCGTGGCGTTCGAAGTACTACACCCAGGTCGACCGCGGCAACTACCTGGTCACCGACGACTACGACTCGCTCGACGGCAGCGTCTCGTTCCGGATCAACGAGTTCCTCAGCGTGAGCCTGGACGGCATGAACCTGCTGGATTCCAACTACTACACCTACGCGGAAGTCGACGGCATCCCCAACACCGACAAGCTGGTGCGCGGCGACTACCGCACCGGCCGCCGCTACCAGGCGACCCTGCGCGTGCAGTTCTGATGCCGGCGCCATGACGGCAGCATGCGCTGTCCGTCCGTGGACGGGCCCGGGGATCCCGGGCCCGTTCCATGTCCGGCGCCGCATCCGTACCCTCACGGAGTGACCATGAAGCGATCGACCCTGCTCCACCACGCCCGCCGCCTCGGCGCGGCCGGCCTGCTCGCCATGCTCGCCGCCTGCGGCGGGGACCGCGATGCGGCCCCGGAAGCCCAGCCGGCCGCCACTTCGGCGGCGGCGCCGGCTTACGACAGCCGCCAGGCGCTGGTGCCCGCGCCCGCCAGCATGACGCCCGGCGAAGGCCGCCTCGCCCTCGGCGCCGATACCCGGCTGCTGGCCGAAGGCGACGCGGCACGCACCGTCGCCACGCAGTTCGCGGCGCTGCTCGGCAAGGGCCGCGGCATCGAACCCCGGCTGGGCGAAGGCCTGCAGGAGACCGACGGCGCGATCCGCTTCGTGCTCGATCCGGCACGCGCCGCCGCCGGCACCGAGGCCTACCTGCTGGAAGTGACACCCGCTGGCGCCACGGTCAGCGCCAGCGATGCCGCCGGCCTGTTCTACGGCGCGATGACCCTGCTGCAGCTGGCCACCGTCGACGGCGACGGCACCGCCTGGCTGCCGGCGGTGCGCATCGAGGATGCGCCGCGCTTCCCATGGCGCGGCTTCATGATGGACCCGGCCCGCCACTTCTGGACCGTGGACCAGGTCAAGCAGGTCATCGACGCGATGGCCCTGCACAAGCTCAACGTCCTGCACTGGCACCTCACCGACGACCAGGGCTGGCGCGTGGAGATCAGGAAGTATCCGAAGCTCACCGAGGTCGGCGGCTGCCGCATCCCGGCCGGCGACGGCGGCATCGATCCGCGCACCGGCAAGCCGCGTCCGTACTGCGGCTGGTATACCCAGGACGAGGTGCGCGAGATCGTCGCCTACGCCGCGGCGCGCCACATCACCGTGGTCCCGGAGATCAACCAGCCCGGCCACGCCACCGCGGCGATCGCCGCGTATCCGGAGCTGGGTTCGACCGACGAGCCGCTGGTGCCGTCCAGCGAATGGGGCGTGTTCCCCAACCTGTTCAACGCCGAGGAGAGCACCATCGCCTTCCTCGAGGACGTGATCGGCGAGCTGATCCCGCTGTTCCCCGGCACCTACTTCCACATCGGCGGCGACGAGGCGGTCAAGGACCAGTGGGAAGCCTCGGCGCGCGTGCAGCAGCGCATGCGCGAGGTCGGCGCGAAGACCGAAATGGAGATGCAGAGCCACATCGTGGCGTGGCTGGAGAAGTTCCTCGCCGCGCACGGCAAGCGCCTCGTCGGCTGGGACGAGATCCTCGAGGGCCCGCTTCCGCCGGAAGCCACGGTGATGTCCTGGCGCGGCACCGAGGGGGGGCTGGAGGCCGCGCGCGAAGGCCATGACGTGGTGATGTCGCCGTCCGGCGACCTGTACCTGGACTACCTGCAGACCGAGTCACCGTACGAGCCACCGGGCCGGCCGGACACGATCACGCTGCGCGACGTGTACGAGTTCGAACCGGTGCCGGCAGAGCTGGAGGAAGACAAGCGCCACCACGTCCTCGGCCTGCAGGCCAACCTGTGGACCGAACACACCCGCACCTGGGAGCGCTTCGAGCACCACGTGTTCCCGCGCCTGGCGGCGGTGGCCGAAACCGGCTGGACGCCGGCCGATCGCAAGGACTACGCCGGCTTCCTGCGTCGCCTGCCGGTGCAGCTGGAGCGTTACCGCGCCTCCGGAATCGGCTATGCGCAGACGCCGTTCCAGGTGGACGCGGTGGCCGAGGACGACCGCAAGGCCGGCACGGTGTCCGTGACCCTGTCCAATCCGCTCGGCTACGCCGTGCACTACACCACCGATGGCAGCGAGCCGACCGCCGGCTCCGCCGCCTACACCGGCCCGCTCACGCTCGAGCTGCCGGCGCGGCTGCGCGCGGCGGCTTTCGCCGACGGCGTGGCGCTGGCACCGGCGCGCGACTACCGCTGGGACGCCTCGTCGCTGCTGGTCCGCACCGACGAACAGCTGGCCACCTGCCCGGACGCCGGGCGCCTGCTGCTGCGCCTGGAAGACGACGGCCCGGCGGACGGCGAGCGTGCGATCTTCAACACCACGATCTTCTACCCGTGCTGGCAGTGGAACGGCGCCGACCTGGATGGCGTGGCCGCGGTGAAGGTGCGCGCCGGGCGCATCCCGTACTACTTCCAGCTGGCCCACGACGAACCGCACCGCAAGTTCGAAGCGTCGCGCTCGACGCACGGCGAGCTGGACATCCACGCCGACGGCTGCGGCGGCGAACGCCTCGCCAGCGTGCCGCTGCCGGAAGCGCCGGGCCGGGATGGCTTCATCGAGCTGGTGGCGGAACTGCCTGCCGATGTCGCCGGGCGCCGCGACCTGTGCCTGCGTTTCACCGGCGATACGCGCCCGCAGATGTGGGTGGTCGACCGGGTCGGCCTGCAGCTGCGCTGAGGCATCCGCTCCGTTGCGCGGGCCGCGCGCCCGCGCAACGGGGTATCAGGGATCGAGGGCGATGGGCACGTGGCGCCCGGCCAGGGCGTTGGCGTGCATCGCGCGGTACAGCCGCTCCAGGTCGGCCGCCATCGCCTTCGGATCGAACAGGCGTGCGGTGGGCAGCAGCGCCGCCAGGCGCGAACGCAAGGCCGCCCGCGCCGCCGCATCGTTGCCCAGGCGCACCGCCTCGGCGACCACCGCGGCGCGATCGGCGCGGATGCATTCGTGCAGGCCCAGCGAACGCAGCAGGCTGGTGGCCATGCGCCCGGCGAAGGTATCGCCGGTGAAGGTGAGCAGCGGCACGCCTGCCCGCAGCGCGTCGGCGGCGGTGGTGCCGGAGTTGTAGGGCCAGGTATCCAGGGCCAGGTCGGCCAGCGCCAGTCGCGACAGGTGTTCCTCCAGCGGCAGCTGCGGCCCGAACACGATGCGCGCGCCATCGACGCCGCGCGCCTCGGCCTCGCGTCGCAGGTTGGCGCGCGCCACCTCGGCGCGTGGTGGCGCCAGCCACAGCAATGAACCGGGTACCGCCGCGAGGATCGCGCACCAGTCGTCCCACAGCGCAGGATGCAGCTTGTAGGCCTGGTTGAAGCTGCAGAACACCACCGCCTCTTCCGGCAGGCCGGCCTCGGCGCGCGTCGGCGCCTGTATCGGTTGCAGCGACGGGTTGGGCTGGTAGCAATGCGGCAGCAGGGCAAGGTGCTCGGCGAAGTCGCCCGCGCGCGCCAGCGGCGTGGCCACCGCGTCGCCGATCACGTAGTCCACCAGGCGGCCGTCGCCCAGCGTGCCGATGTAGCCCAGCCAGGTCGCACTCGTCGGCGCCGGGCGCAGGGCGAGGACGCCGATGCGCGCATTGCCGGTATAGCCGTTGAGGTCGACCAGCACGTCGAGCCGGTCGTCGGCGATCAGGCGCGCGGCGGCCAGGTCGTCGCCGGGCAGTTCGACGAAGCGGTCGGCGGCGGCCCGTGCCCGCGCGCGCCAGACGTCGCCGGGAGGCGCCGGGCCTTGCGCATAGAGGAAGACCTCGCAGCTGGCGTGGTCGCGGGCCTCGATCGCCTCCAGCAGCAGGTAGGACACCGCATGCCGGCGCAGGTCCGAGGAGGTGTAGCCCACCCGCAGGCGCCGGCCTTCCAGCGGCGTGGGCGGTGCCGAAAGCGGCGGCTGGGCCAGCTGCGCGCCCCATTGCGTGGCGGCGAACTTCGCCGCGGCCATCTTCTGCAGGGGCGCGTCGGCCTCGGGCAGGGCCAGCAGCTGCAGCGGCGAGAGGTCGCTGGCGGGAGCCTGGCGCCAGGCGGCCAGCAGCGCCTCGGGCGAAGGACCCAGCGCCGGATCCCAGTCGGCCAGGTAGCGGCGCAGGGTGAGCGCCTCGCCCAGGCTGCGCAGGTTGCCGGGATCCAGCTGCAGCACGCAGCGGTGGCTGGCCAGGGCCTCTTCCGGCCGTCCGGTTTCCTCCTGCAGCTGGGCCAGCTTCTGCCAGGCCAGGGCCAGGCGGTCGTCGCGGCGCAGGGCTTCGCGGTAGGCGGCCTCGGCTTCGGCAGGGGCGCCGCGGCGCTGTTCCGCCAGGCCGAGGTTGACCCAGGTGCCCGGGGGCGCGCCGGCGGCCAGCGCGCGCCGGTAGCAGGCGATGGCCTGCGGCAGTTCCTGGCGGCTGCCGTGGATCACGCCGGCCAGGTTCCAGGCGTCGGCATGGCCAGGCGCCTGGCGCAGGAGGTGCTGGAGGATAGCGAGGGCCTGCAGGGCATCGCCCCTGCGGTAGGCGGCAAAGGCGGCGGCGTAGAGCGTGGCGGGCGTGGCTGCACCTGGCGGTGCCCCCCGCTTCACGCTGCCGTCGCCGTCCGCTTCAGCCATCGCCCCCTTCCATCTTCAGCAGGGCGTCGCGCCATGGCGTCAACGCCGTCGAAAGCCCGAGAACCACGCCCACTGTGTTGGCCAGCGCGTCGGCCGGATCGGCCATGCGCGTGCTGGTCAGCGCGCCCTGCGCGACCTCCAGCAGCACGCCCATCAGCACCAGTCCCCCGCCGGCCATCCACAGCCCCCGGCCGCGGGGGAACAGCTGCACCGCGCCAGCGGCGAGTATCGCGTATGCGAGCAGGTGTTCAAGCTTGTCGCTGTGCTGCGGCAGCTCCAGCGGCGGCGGCGGGACCAGGCAGGCCACGATCACCGCCAGCAGCGCCGCGGCCCACAGCCCCAGCCACAGGCGCGGGCGCCGGAATGGCTTGAGCACGCTCACAGCCGCCAGCTCAGGTCGCCGAGCAGGAAGGCCGCGCCCAGGTCGACATCGCGGGTGAAAGCCATGGCCTGGAAGCGCTCGCCCATCTGCTCGGGCAGGGTGAGCCGCTTGAGCTCCTGGCGCAGGCGCAGGGCGCCGGCCTCGTCGGTGCGTTCCTCGGCCTCCGCCAGCAGCCGGTCGATGCCGTTGCCGAGCAGGAAGCTGGCCTGGCTGCAGTAGCCGGCCAGGTCGAAGCCGGCGCCGGTGCCGGCCTCGGCCAGCGCGGTGAAATCGACCGAGGCGGTGAGGTCCTGCAGGCCCGGCCAGCGCAGCACGTCCTCGTGCATGCGCTGGCGGTAGAACGCGCGCAGGGTGCCGTCGGCACGCTGCGGCAGGTAGTACTCGCGGCGCGGATAGCCGTAGTCGAGGAACAGCATCGCGCCGGAGCGCAGACCGCCGCCCACCGCCTGCACCCAGTAAGGCAGCTGCGGCAGCAGTTCGGACCGGTAGTCCTCCGGCAGCGGCGCGCCGATGGTGCGCTCGACGTGGCGCACCGCCGCGGTCAGCAGCGCGTCGGCCGGCTGGTCGACGAGGATGAAGCGGCCGTCCGCGTCCATCGCCACGTGTTCCTCGAACACCTCGCCGCCGCGCACGGCGAAGCGCGGCGTCGGCAGCGCGTCGACCACCTCGTTGGCGAACAGCACGCCGTCCCACTCGTCGTCGAACGGGCGGTCCAGCCATTCCACCAGCTCGAACACGGTCGGTGGCAGGGTGCGGGCGAGATGCTCGCGCTGGCGCTCGCGCAGGTCGGCGCTGGGTTCGAGGATGGCGTAGCGGTCCGGCAGCGCGTCCAGCTGCAGCAGGCGCTTGAGCGCGACCTCGGCGAAGGCGCCGCTGCCGCCGCCCACCTCCAGCACCCGCGACTGCGGGCCCAGCGACTGCAGCGCCATGGCCAGCACGCCGGCCACGGTGGCGGCGAACAACCGGCCCTGCTCCGGCGCGGTGACGAAATCGCCGGCGGCGCCGAACTTGGTGCTGCCGGCGCTGTAGTAACCGAAGCCGGGCGCGTACAGGCAAAGTTCCATGAAGCGCGAGAACGGCACGCTGCCGCCGGCCGCGGCGATCTCGGCGCGGATGTGCGCGGCCAGGGTGTCGCTGTGGGCCAGGGCCTGCGGCTCGGGAAGGGGGAGTTCGGCGTGCATCGTGGTCGTGGGGCGGTGACAATGGACCAGCATAGCCGAGCCCCCGTCACGATGAGCCCGACGCCCGCCCCCGCACGCCCCGTCGCCCTGGTCACCGGCGCCGCCCGCCGCATCGGCGCGGCGATCGCGCAGCGGCTGCATGCGGCCGGCTACGACCTGGCCCTGCACCACCTGCATTCGGGCGCGGAGATGCAGGCGCTGGCGGCGCAACTGGAAGGCGTGCGCGCCGGCAGCGTGCACGTGCTGCAGGCCGACCTGCGCCAGTTCGACCGCCTGCCGGAGCTGGTCGCCGCTGCCGTCGGCCACTACGGCCGCCTCGACGCCCTGGTCAACAACGCCTCCAACTTCTTCCCCACCCCGCTGGGCACGGTGACGCCGGCGCAGTGGGACGATCTGTTCGCGGTGAACGCGCGCGCGCCGTTCTTCTTGGCCCAGGCGGCCGCGCCGCACCTGCGCGCGGCCAGCGGCGCGATCGTCAACCTGGCCGACGTCTACGCCGCACGACCATTGCCGCGGCACGCGCCGTACTCGTCGGCCAAAGCGGCGCTGGTCTCGCTGACCCGCGCGCTCGCACTGGAGCTGGCGCCGCAGGTGCGGGTGAACGCCGTCGCGCCCGGCGCGATCCTGTGGCCGGAGCAGGAACCGGACCCCGACGCGCAGCAGGCGATCCTGCAGGCCACCGCGCTGGGCCGCGCCGGCACGCCGGAAGACATCGCCGCGGCGGTGGCCTGGCTGCTGTCGGCGGACGCGGCCTACGTCACCGGCCAGGTGCTGCACGTGGACGGCGGCCGCGAGCGCTGACTCCTCCAACGCGACGCGTGCGCCGCTACGCGAAGCCTGTCGTTACAGCGGCACGACCTCGAACGCATCGCCATGCTGCGGATGCGCCTGCCACATCGCGGCGAGCGTACGCCCGCCCAGCGGATCGACGAAATCCGGAGCGATGTCGGCCAGCGGCTTGAGCACGAAGGCGTGCTTCAGTTCCGGACGCGGAATGCGCACCTGTCCGTCCTCGCGCACCACCTGGTCGCCGTAGAACACCACGTCCACGTCCAGGGTGCGGTCGGCCAGGCGCGGGCCGGTACGCACGCGGCCGTGGCGGTCCTCCAGCGCGTGCAGCCAGTCCTCCAGCTGGGCCAGCGGCAGCGTGGTGCGCAGGGACACGGCGTTGTTGAGGAACGGCGCGCCGTCGAAGCCGACCGCGGCGGTGCGGTACGCCGGCGAGACGGCGATCTCGCCGAAGCGCGCGCGCAGCTCGTCCAGCGCGGCACGCAGGTGGCGTTCGGGTTCGAGGTTGCTGCCCAGGCTGAGCAGCACCGGGATGGCGGCCACCGCCGCCGGTTTCGGATCCATGGTTGCGATGCCTTACTGCTGCGCCGACTGGTCGCCCGGGTCCTGCCGCGAAGGCCCGCGCCGCGGCGGCAGCGGCGGCAGCGGGCGCGACTCGTCCGCGGCGGGCAGCGGCGGCTCCCACGGGAAGCGCGGCAGCGTGCGCACCGCGTTCTCCAGCTTGCGCGACCAGGTGTCGTGGATTTCCGCGTACAGCGGCGTATCGCCTTCCAGGCGCATCTGCTGGCTGATCCGCAGGTCGCCGGCGCGGATCAGCGCCAGGTCGATCGGCAGGCCCACCGACAGGTTGGAGCGGATGGTCGAGTCCAGCGACAGCAGCGCGCAGCGCGCCGCATCCTCCATCGCCGTTTCGGGACGGATGATCCGGTCCAGGATCGGCTTGCCGTACTTGGACTCGCCGATCTGCAGGTACGGCGTCTCCGGCGAGGCGGCGATGCAGTTGCCCAGCGGATAGATCATGTACAGGCCGGGGCGCTCGCCGGCGATTTGCCCGCCGAGGATCAGCGTGGCCTGGGTGCTGATGCCGGCGTTGGGCCCGTGCTCGCTGGCCTGCACCTGGCTGGCCACCAGCACCTCGCCGACGTACTCGGCCACCTCGAACAGGTGCCGGAAGGTGCGCAGGCTGCGCGATGCCTCCGGATCCTCGGCGTCGCGGCGCAGCCGCGACACCGCCAGCTGGGTGGTGGCCAGGTTGCCGGCGCTCATCAGCACGAACACCCGCTCGCCGGGGTACTCGAACACATGCAGCTTGCGGTGCACGCGGACGTCGTCGAGCGAGGCGTTGGTACGGGTGTCAGCGGCGAAGACCAGGCCTTCGTCCACTTCGATGCCGACGCAGTAGGTCATGGCGATCTGCAGGTTCCGGTACGAGGATTCTACTACCCGGGGCATGGGTGCGGCCGTCATGGCCGCGGGCGGGAAGCGCAGGTTCAGCCCGTGAAGTAGCCCTCGGCGATGGCCGCGTGCAGGCGGCCGAGGTAGAGCTGGGCCTCGTCCATGAACCGCGCCGGGTCGCCGGCGGCCAGCATCGCCGGATCGGCCTGGCGCACCAGGCCGCTGACGCGGACAAGCGCGCGGTCCACCGGCGGGCGCGGCGGCATCGACGGCAGGATCCGCTGCAGCCGGCTCAGGCAGAACTGCACGCTGCGCGGGAATTCGGTGTCGTGCAGCAGGAAGCTCAGCGCATGCGCGGCCGAGACGCGCTGGCGCACGTGGCGGCGGTACATCTGGTAGGCGGCCAGCGCGCGCAGCACCGCCATCCACTGCATGTTCTGGAACGCCTCCCGGTCCTCCTCGTGGCGCGGGGTGACCAGGCCGGAGGCGCCGGCGTCGATGATGCGGGTGGTCATGTCGGCCTGTTCCAGCGCCGTGCCCAGGCGCAGGAAATGGAAGCCGATGTCGCGACTGACGTTGGCCTGCAGCAGGCCGGAGACCTTGAGGCAGCCGTCGGTGATGCGGCCGATGAAGTCCATGCGGTAGCGGCGGGTCAGCACGCGCCCGCCGTCGCCGTCGATGTACAGGTGCAGGTCGTTGACCGCTTCCCACACCTCCTGCGGCAGCGCGTCGCGGATGCCGCGCAGGATCTCGCGGGCCTGGTCCACCGAGCTGCGCAACGAGGACGGGTTGCGCGCGTCCAGCAGCAGGAAGTCGAGCACATGGGCCTCGTCCGGCTCCGGATGCACGCCCAGGAACAGCTCCTCGGCGCCGACGGTGGCGATCATCGGCCGCCAGGTGAAGCGCACCGAGCGCGGCAGGTCCAGCTGCAGCAGGCTGCCCACGCCGACCAGGCGCGCGGTGTTCTCGGCCCGGCGCAGGTAGCGGCTGAACCAGTACAACTGGTTGGCGACGCGGGACAGCATCAGCCCATCTCCTCCAGGTCGACCACCCAGGTGTCCTTGGCGCCGCCGCCCTGCGAGGAATTCACCACCAGCGAGCCTTCGGTCATCGCCACCCGGGTCAGGCCGCCGGTGGTGACGTAGGTGTCCTCGCGCGAGAGGATGAACGGGCGCAGGTCGATGTGCCGCGGCGCCGGGCCCTCGTCGGCGACGATCGGCGCGGTGGACAGCGACAGGGTCGGCTGGGCCATGTAGTTGCGCGGGTCGGCCTCGATCAGCGCGCGGAACTTCTCGCGCTCCTTCCTGCTGGCGCGCGGGCCGATCAGCATGCCGTAGCCGCCGGACTCGTTGGCCGGCTTCACCACCAGCTCGTGCAGGTGCTCGAGCACGTACCTGCGGTCCCTGGCGTTGTGGCACAGGTAGCTGGGCACGTTCGGCAGGATCGGCTCCTCGTCCAGGTAGTAGCGGATCATCTTCGGCACGTAGGCGAACACGACCTTGTCGTCGGCCACGCCCGCGCCGGGCGCGTTGGCCAGGGCGACCTTGCCGGCTCGCCAGCTGCGGATCAGCCCGGGCACGCCCAGCAGCGAGTCGGGATGGAAGACCTCCGGGTCGAGGAACAGGTCGTCCACGCGCCGGTAGATCACGTCCACCCGCTGCGGGCCGTACACGGTGCGCATGTAGGTGCAGTCGTCGTCGGCGACGAACAGGTCGCCGCCTTCGACCAGCTCGATGCCCATCGCCTGGGCCAGGTAAGCGTGCTCGAAGTAGGCGCTGTTGAACACGCCCGGGGTCAGCAGCGCGATCACCGGGGTGTCGCCCGGCCGCGGCGACAGCGCGGCGAGGGTGTCGTACAGCTGCGCCGGGTAGTCGTCCACCGGCAGGATCGCGCTGGTCTCGAACAGCTCCGGAAACACGCGCTTGGCGACCATGCGGTTCTCGAGCATGTACGACACGCCCGAGGGGATGCGCAGGTTGTCCTCCAGCGCGTACAGGGTGCCGTCGGCGTCGCGCACCAGGTCCGAGCCGCAGATGTGCGCCCACACGTCCAGCGGCGGGCGCACGCCCACGCACTGCGGGCGGAAGTTCACCGACTGCTTCAGCAGCGAGGCCGGGAACACCTTGTCGCGGACGATCTTCTGCGCGCCGTAGATGTCGCCGATGAACAGGTTGAGCGCGCGCATGCGCTGCTTGAGGCCGGCCTCGGTGCGCTGCCACTCGCGGCGGTCGAGGATCCGCGGGATCAGGTCGAAAGGCAGGGTGCGGTCGACGTTGCGGCCGTCGCTGTACACGGTGAAGGTGATGCCCATGACCCGGGCGGCGACGTCGGCGGCGAGCTGGCGCTCGGCCAGTTCGCGCCCGGACAGCCCGGACAGGTACTCGACCAGCGGCCGCGCGGCCGGGCGCGGCAGGCCCTCGGGCCCGATCAGCTCGTCAAAGGACGGTGTCCGGTACTTGCTCCAGTCCATCGCACCCGCCTGGCATGCCGGCACCCCCGCACCGGCTTGTGCACTGCAACATGCACGCGCCCGCGGCGGGCGTCAAGGGGCCGGCGCGCCGTCGCCGGGCGCCAGCAGGGCGCGGAAATCCGCTCCGCCGGGCTCCTGGAACACGCGTAGCCCGAACTCCGGCAGGATCGCCAGAAGGTGGTCGAAGATGTCCGCCTGGATGCCTTCGTATACGGCCCAGCGTGTGTCGTTGGTGAAGCAGTAGATCTCCAGCGGGATGCCGGTGGCGCCCGGCTGCAGCTGGCGCACCAGCAGGGTCATCCCCTGGTGGACCTGCGGATGGCGGCGCAGGTAGCGCTCCACGTAGGCGCGGAAGGTGCCGAGGTTGGTGATGCGGCGCGCGTTGACCGGCAGCTGCCCGTCCTCGCCGAGGCCGGCGTTCCATTCGGCCAGCTCGCGCTCCTTCGCCTCCAGGTACTCGCGCAGCAGGGCGAAGCGCTTGAGCTTCTGCCGCTCCTCCGCGTCGAGGAAGCGCACGCTGCCCTGGTCCAGGTACAGCGCGCGCTTGATCCGGCGGCCGCCGGCTTCCTGCATCCCGCGCCAGTTCTTGAACGACTCGCTGATCAGCTTCTTGGTCGGGATGGTGGTGACGGTCTTGTCCCAGTTCTGCACGGTGACCGTGTGCAGGGCGATGTCGACCACGTCGCCATCGGCGTTCTGGCTGGGCATCTCGATCCAGTCGCCCACCCGCACGCGGCCGTCGCTGCTGATCTGCACGCTGGCCACGAAGGACAGGATGGTGTCCTGGAACACCAGCATCAGCACCGCGGTGGCCGCGCCCAGGCCGGTAACCAGGTGCAGCATGCGCACCCCGGCCAGGGTCGCCACGACCGACAGGCCGGCGACCACGAAGATCGCCAGCTTGGCCACTTGCAGGTAGCCCTTGATCGGACGCGTGCGCGCCTCAGGGCGGCGCTCGTAGACGATGTTGAGCGCGTCCAGCGCGTGCGCCATCGCCAGCGCCACGGTCAGCACGATCCAGACCTTGCAGGCGCCGTGGACGAAGGCCACCACCGGGTCCGGCATGCCCGGCACCCAGTCGATGCCGAGGGCGATGACCAGTGCCGGCACCACGTTGGCCAGGCGCGGGATCACCTTGAGCCGGTACGGCGCTTCCCTGTCCTCGCTGCGCACGAGCATGCCCACCACGCGGTGCAGGCCGCGCAGCAGGATCTTCTTCGTCACCAGGTTGGCCAGGCCGGACAGCAGCAGCAACGCCGCCAGCACCAGCAGGGTGTAGGCCCAGGGATAGGGTTCCAGCGTGGTCCGCGCCACTTCCAGCCAACGCACGGTGACGGCCTCCATGCCCGCGATCACCAGCATCCGCTCAGGCCTCCCGCACGCCGCGCTCGATCACCACGCCCACCGCCTGCGCGCCGCGCACCGCACCGGGCTTGCTCAGCTTCAGCCGCAGCCAGCGCACGCCGAACTCCTCCATCACGATCGCCGCGCAGCGCTCGGCCAGGGTCTCGACCAGGCCGAAGTCCGACTGCCCCACGAACTCGATCAGGCGCTTGCTGACCGCCTTGTAGTCCAGCGTGTCGGCGATGTCGTCGCTGGCCGCCGGCACGCGGTTGTCGAAGGCCATCTCCAGGTCGAAGCGCAGCGGCTGGCGGATCCGCCGCTCCCAGTCGTAGATGCCGATCAGCGCCTCGATCTCGAGGCCTTCGATGAAAACTTTGTCCATTGGGAGCTGTGATTCGGGATTCGGGATTCGGGATTCGGGATTCGGGATTCGGGATTCGGGATTCGGGATTCGATGAGGATGGTAGCAACCTGGGCCCGTGCTTTTCGCTTTTCGCTTTTCGCTTTTCGCTCTTTGCTTCTTCTGCTGTGCCTTTCGCTTCTGCTCTTGCGAATCCCGAATCACCAATCCCGAATCACGGCTTTCCCGCCACCAACGGCGGCAGCAACGCCATATCCCACCGTGGCGTGACGTTGACCGAAGCATCCTCGCGCTGTCCGGCTTCCAGGCGCAGCGCGCCGGCGAAGGCGATCATCGCGCCGTTGTCGGTGCACAGCGCAGGCCGCGGGAAGCAGGCGCGGCCGCCGCGGTGCGCGCACATGGCCTGCAGCTTCGCGCGCAGGCGCTTGTTGGCGCCGACGCCGCCGGCGATCACCAGGGTGTTGCTGCCGGCCGCGTCCAGCGCGCGCTCGCACTTGATGGCCAGGGTGTCGACCACCGCGTCCTCGAAGCCGCGGGCGATGTCGGCGCGGGTCTGTTCCGACTGGTCCGACTGCTGCCAGGCCAGCAGTACCTGGGTCTTCAGCCCGCTGAAGCTGAAGTCCAGCCCGGGCCGGTCGGTCATCGGCCGGGCGAAGCGGAACGCGCCTGGCGTGCCCTTCTCGGCCAGCGCGGCCAGTTGCGGACCGCCCGGATACGGCAGGCCCATCAGCTTGGCGGTCTTGTCGAAGGCCTCGCCGGCGGCGTCGTCCAGGGTCTCGCCCAGCAGGCGGTAGCGGCCGATCGCCTCCACCGCTACCAGCTGGGTATGGCCGCCGGAGACCAGCAGGGCCACGAACGGCGGTTGCGGCGGGTCGTCCTCCATCAGCGGGGCCAGCAGGTGGCCTTCCATGTGATGGACCCCCACCGCCGGCACGTCCAGCGCCCAGGCCAGCGCCCGCGCGGTGCCGGCGCCCACCAGCAGGGCCCCGACCAGGCCCGGGCCGGCCGTATAGGCCACCCCGTCGAGGTCGGAGGTCGCCAGCCCGGCCTCGGCCAGGGTCTGGCGGACCAGGGGCAGCAACTTGCGTACGTGGTCGCGGCTGGCCAGTTCGGGGACCACGCCGCCGTACTCGGCGTGCAGGGCGATCTGGCTGTAGACCGCGTGGGCCCGCAGGCCGGCCGGGCCGGGAAAGGCCGTGTCGTAGACGGCTACGCCGGTCTCGTCGCAGGAGGTTTCGATGCCGAGGACGCGCATGGGGGACAGATGGGTGCGGGGGAGGGAAAGAAAAAGCCCGGACCGGCTTGCAGCCGGCCACGGGACCCCGCTATCATACGCGGCTCACCGGGCCCGGCCCGGTTATTTGTGCACCGGAGATTCCATGCCCAGCGTCAAAGTCCGTGAGAACGAGCCTTTCGAGTTCGCTCTGCGCCGTTTCAAGCGCACCTGCGAGAAGGCCGGCGTCCTGGCCGAAACCCGCAAGCGCGAGTTCTACGAGAAGCCGACCCAGGAGCGCAAGCGCAAGGCCGCCGCGGCGGTGAAGCGCCAGATGCGCCGGATGTCGCGCGACGTCACCAAGCGCCAGCGCCTGTACTGACGTAGCGTCGCCCTGGCCGCCCGTGCGGCCGGGTCGTTCCGACGAGAGGCAACCGAAAGCCGGCACGCGAGCGTGGCCGGCTTTTTGTGTTCCCTGCAGAAGCACGTCGCGCTGCGCGCGGCGGCCCGCCCTCCCTTCCGAAAGGTATTGCCATGAGCCTGAAGCAGCGACTGACCGACGACATGAAGGCCGCCATGAAGGGCGGCGACAAGGACACGCTGGGCGTGATCCGGCTGATCAACGCCGCGATCAAGCAGAAGGAAGTGGACGAGCGCGTGGAGCTGGACGATGCCGCCGTGCTGGCCGTGCTCGACAGGATGGTCAAGCAGCGCAAGGACTCGGTCTCCCAGTACGAGGGCGCCGGCCGCGAGGACCTGGCCGCCGTCGAGCGCGCCGAGATCGCGGTGATCCAGCGCTACCTGCCGGCCAAGCTGGACGAGGCCGCGATCCTGGCCGCGATCGACGCCGCCATCGCCCTCATGTCTGGTGAAAGCGGGGGCGCCCCCGGCCCCGCCGACATGGGCAAGCTGATGGGCGTGCTCAAGCCGCAGCTGGCCGGCCAGGCCGACATGGGCCAGGTCTCGGCCCTGGTGAAGCGCCGCCTGGCCGGCTGAGGCCCGCCCGCGGGGTGGCCGGGTCGGAGCCCGCCACCCTGCCTTCCGGTGCCGACCCGCGTGCGCCGGCACCGCCGCGACCATGCGCGATCGCGGATCGGCCGTCATTGCGCCACGGCGCGCGCGAAGACAGGCCACAATGGGACGTTCCACCCCTGCCCGCCCCTCGCCGATGTCCACCGACGCCAAGATCGACCTGCGCCCGGCCACCCCGGCCGACATCCCGCTGATCCTCGAGCTGATCGGCGCCCTGGCCGAATACGAACGCCTGGCCCACGAAGCGGTGGCCACCCCCGAGGACGTGGAAGCGGCGCTGTTCGGCCCGCGCCCGGCGGCCGAAGTCGTGATCGCCGAATGCGACGGCACGCCGGCCGGCTTCGCCCTGTTCTTCATCTCCTTCTCGACCTTCCTCGGCAAGCCCGGCCTGTACCTGGAAGACCTGTTCGTGCGCCCGGAATTCCGCGGCCGCGGCATCGGCCGCAAGCTGATGGTCCACCTGGCTGCCTTGGCCGTGTCGCGCGGCTACGGCCGCTTCGAATGGTCGGTACTGGACTGGAACACCCCGGCGATCGAGTTCTACCGCAGCCTCGGCGCCCGGCCGATGGACGAATGGACCGTGCAGCGCCTCGACGGCGAAGCCCTCCGCGCCCTCGCCGCCAGCGCCGCGGCCTGACCGCTCACGCACCGGCCACATCGCACGCGCAAGGCTTGGGTCCATGCCCCACCTGCCACTGCGATGAAGCGGCCATCCCCCGCCAAGCTGCGCCGCCATCTCGAACGCCTGCGGGAAAGCCTGCCGGCGGCGCTGCTGCGCCGCTTCGTCGAAGCCGACCTGGTGACCCAGGCCGCCTCGCTGTCCTTCTACACCCTGCTCTCGCTGGCCCCGCTGCTGGTGCTGCTGCTGTGGCTCACCGCCTCGCTGTACCCGCCCGCCCAGGCCTCGCTGGTCGCCCAGATCCACGACCTTGCCGGCGCCGAGGCCGCCGCCGTGGCCCAGACCGTGCTGCGCAATGCCGACCAGCAGCCGGACGTCGGCTCGCTTGCCGGCTGGTGGAGCATGGCCCTGCTGTTCATCGGCTCCACGGTGGTGTTCGCCCAGCTGCAGGGCGCACTGAACCTGATCTTCCGCACCGGCGGCGAACAGCTCGGCGGCCTGCGCGCCTGGCTGCGCAAGCGCGTGTTCTCGCTGGGCGTGGTGCTGGCACTGGGTTTCCTGCTGATCGTCTCGATGATCGCCACCACCGCCCTGCAGGTCGTGTTCGCACGCCTGCCCTCGGTGCTGCCCATCGTCGGCTACGTGACCACCCTGCTGCTCTACACGGTGGGCTTCGCCTTCCTCTACCACTACCTGCCCGACCGCCGCGTCGCCTGGCGCCACAGGCCCTGCTCGGCGGCGCCATCACCGCCCTCCTGTTCGCCCTGGGCCGCTACCTGATCGGCCTCTACCTGGCCCAGGCCGCCCCCGGCAGCGCCTACGGCTCGATGGGCGCCCTGGTCCTGCTCCTGATGTGGATGTACTACGCCGCCGTTGTGTTCTTCGCCGGCGCCCTGATCACCGCCGTGATCGACGAACGCGCGCACTCCCGGCAGCGGCTGCGCGAATCGGGGATCAGTAGTGTGCCGCCGCCGACGACGGCGCCCTGATGCAGTCGCGACTCGTACGGCCTCCAATAGCCGCGCTCCGAGTGTCAGCCAGGCTCCCGGCGCGCCAATCGAAGCCACGTCCCCAACGCTCCCGAAGGCGCGGTAGTGCGGGGGTATGCCGCAAGCAGCACAGGGATGTGCTGCGCTCGCGCGTTGGAGCAGGACGCGGAACCGCGCGATGCGGCATACCCCCGCGCTGCCGCGGCTCCGTCCGAAGCCCACCACTCCCACCCATCACGCCGCAGCGCAGCGGCCAGGCAACTGGC
>NZ_KI911337.1:0-115522 GCF_000513995.1 Pseudoxanthomonas sp. J35 | reverse complement strand
GGCTCCGTCCGAAGCCCACCACTCCCACCCATCACGCCGCAGCGTAGCGGCCAGGCAACTGGCGCGTGGCGACGCGCCAGACGTCGCCAGCGCCCTTGTTCATTCCCGGCGCCCCCGCGCTCCCACGGCTCCGTCCGAAGCCAGCCACCCGGACGCCGTTGCCGTTGAGGTTACTGCTGGGTCCGCTGGCTCGATCCGCCACGCCGAACCAGCGGCCAGCCCGCCTCCCCGTGGCATCCTATTGCGATGGCCCGCCTGTCCGACGCGTTCATCGACGACCTGCTCGCACGCACCGACATCGTCGAGATCGTCGGCTCGCGCGTGCCGCTCAAGCGCAAGGGACGCGAATACAGCGCACCGTGCCCCTTCCACGACGAACGCACCCCCTCGTTCTACGTCTCCCCGACCAAGCAGTTCTACCACTGCTTCGGCTGCGGCGCCCACGGCACCGCCATCAGCTTCCTGATGAACTACGACCGCCTCGAGTTCCTCGACGCCGTCGAAGAACTCGCGCGCCGCGCCGGCATCGAAGTCCCCAAGGAGACCCGCCAGAACAACCAGGACAACGACCTCCGCGACCAGTACGCCGCCCTCGAAGCCGCGGCGAAGCTGTTCCAGCGCCAGCTGGCCGACAACCCGCGCGCCCGCGCCTACCTCGACGGCCGCGGCGTCGACGCCGACAACCGCGCCCGCTTCGCCATCGGCTACGCCGCCGACGGCTATTCCACCCTGAAGGACGCCCTCGGCACCGACGAACGGCGCCTCAAGCTGCTCGAGCGCACCGGCATGCTCTCGAAGAACGAGCGCGGCCACGTCTACGACAAGTTCCGCGACCGGATCATGTTCCCGATCCACGACCGCCGCGGACGCGTGATCGCCTTCGGCGGCCGCGTGCTCGACAAGGATGCCAGCCCCAAGTACCTCAACTCGCCCGAGACCCCCCTGTTCCACAAGGGCCGCGAACTGTACGGCCTGTGGCAGGCGCGCCAGGCCAACCAGAAGCTGGAACGGCTGATCGTGGTCGAGGGCTACATGGACGTGGTCGCCCTGTTCCAGCACGGCATCACCCAGGCCGTGGCCACCCTCGGCACCGCCACCACCGCCGACCACGCCGAACTGCTGTTCCGCAACGCCCCGGACGTCTACTTCTGCTTCGACGGCGACGCCGCCGGCCGCCGCGCCGGCTGGCGCGCGGTCGAATCGGTGCTGCCGCGGATGAAGGACGGGCGCCAGGCCTTCTTCCTGTTCCTGCCCGAGGGCGAGGACCCGGACACCATCGTCCGCCAGGAAGGCGCCGAAGGCTTCGACGCCCGCCTGGCCCAGGCCACGCCGCTGTCGCAGTTCTTCTTCGACGAGCTGGGCCGCGACATCAACCTCGGCACCATCGACGGGCGCGCCCGCCTGGCCGAACGCGCCCGCCCGCTGCTGGCGCAGCTGCCAGACGGCGCCTTCGCCGACCTCATGCGCCAGGAACTGCAGCGCCTGACCGGCGTGGACACCGCGCGACCCGCGCCCGCACCGGAACCGGTGCGCGCGTCGCCGCGACGCGGCGCTGCAACGCCGGCACCGAAGCGCAGCCTGGTGCGCAGCGCCATCGCCCTGCTGCTGCAGAAGCCCGCGCTGGGCGCACAGGTCGAACGGCCGTACCGCTTCGCCGACCTGCGCCAGCCCGGCATCCCGCTGCTGCTGGAGATCCTCGACATCGTCGCCCAGCGGCCGGAGATCAGCACCGGCGCCCTGCTCGAGCACTTCGTCGAGCACGAGCAGGGCGAAGCCCTGCGCCGGCTCGCCGCGCAAGTCCTGCCCGGCGAGGAAGCGGTGTGGGCGCACGAACTGCACGACGCCATCGCCCAGCTCGAACGCCAGACCCTGCAGCAGCGCATCGACGAACTGCAGCAGAAGGCGCGCGCCCAGGGCCTGGACGAAACCGACAAGTACGAACTGCGGATGCTGCTGCAGGTGCTGGCCGGCCGCGCCTGAGCGCCGCGGACCGCCCGGGGCCTCCACGCCGGCATCGCCGGGCCCCGTGCTAGGATGGCCACTCGAAGGGGAGTAGTCCTCCGTGCTGTCGCCGTCATGACGGGCCTTGCCGCCCCGGTGCAGCAGCGGGCCCGCCACCGGCCCGCGGACAAGACCTTCGCCGTCCCACGGCGAAGACGCGTCTCCCGGATGCGGTATCGCCGTGGTTCCCGCCACCTTTCCCGCCCACGCGGGCGTGCACCCGTCCTTGCCCCCACCGGGGGCAGCATGCCGGCTCGCGCCTGCCCTTCGACGAGACCCCGATGGAAGCCCTCTACAACCCCGAGATCTGGATCGCGCTGGCCACCCTGACCGCGCTGGAGCTGGTCCTGGGCATCGACAACATCATCTTCATCTCGATCCTCGCCGGGCGCCTGCCCGAAAAGCAGCGCAATCGCGCCCGCCGCTTCGGCATCGCCGCCGCCGCGATCACCCGCCTCGGCCTGCTGTTCGCGATCGTCTGGATCACCCGGCTGACCTACCCGGTGTTCGAAGCCTTCGGCCAGCCGTTCTCCTGGCGCGACATGATCCTCATCGGCGGCGGCCTGTTCCTGATCGCCAAGGCCACCCACGAGATCCACCAGAAGATCGAAGGCGCCGGTGCCTCGCCCGAAGCGGGGGGACTGAAGCGCGCCGCGACCTCCTTCGCCGGGGTGATCGTGCAGATCATGCTGCTGGACATCGTGTTCTCGCTGGACTCGATCATCACCGCCGTGGGCATGGTCGACGAGCGCTGGGTGATGGTCACCGCGATCCTGGTCTCGATCGGCTTCATGCTGCTGTTCGCCGGCCCGATCGGCGACTTCGTCGAGCGCCATCCCACGGTGAAGGTGCTGGCGCTGAGCTTCCTGCTGATGATCGGCCTGGTGCTGATCGCCGACGGCTTCGGCCAGCACATCCCGAAGGGCTACATCTACGCGGCGATGGCGTTCTCGGTGTTCGTCGAGCTGATCAACCTGTGGATCCGGCGGCGCGAGCAACGCGCCGCCCTGCAGCGGGACGCACGCTGAATCCCGCCGGCGCCGCTTGCCGGCCGGTGGACCGCGCGACCAGAATCGCGCGGTCCACCCGGGAGGAAGCCATGATGCGTATCCGCACTGCTGCACTGTCCCTGCTGGCCGTCGCCCTGGCCACGACCCTGGCCGCCTGCGACCGCCAGAACCCGTCGGCCGGTGCCGCCGCGCCCGCCCCCGAAGCCGCGGCCGAAGCCCCCGCCCCGGCCGCCAGCGAGGCCTTCCACGCCTTCGCCATCGGTTCGCTGCAGGCCACCGCGCTGCGCGACGGCACCCTATCGGTGCCCAACGACAACGCCGTGTTCGGCGTGGGCCTGACGCCGCAGGAAGTGGCCGACGTGCTCGCGGCGGCCGGCCAGCCGACCGACACCCTGCACCTGAGCGTGCAGCCGCTGCTGGTGCGCGCCGGCGAGCGGGTGCTGCTGTTCGACACCGGCGCCGGCCGCAACATGGGCGACGGCGCCGGCAAGCTCGGCGAGGCCCTGGCCGCCGCCGGGGTGGCGCCGGACCAGGTCACCGACATCTTCATCTCGCACGCCCACGGCGACCACATCGGCGGCCTGGTCGACGCGCAAGGCGCGCTGGCATTCCCCAATGCCACCGTGCGCATGACCGCGCAGGAATGGGACGACCTGCGCGCGCGCGCCGGGGCCGAAGGCGCCAACCCGGCGCAGGCCGCGCTGGTGGCGGCGATCACGCCTAAGGTGGAGACCTTCGCCGCGGGCGCGGAACTGGTGCCCGGCGTGGTGCAGGCGGTCGAGGCGACCGGGCACACCGTCGGCCATGCCGCCTACCGGATCACCAGCGGTAGCGACACCCTGCTGTACGTGGGCGACTCCATGCACCACCACGTCGTCTCCGTGCAGCGGCCGGAGTGGACGATCTCCTTCGACCGCGACGCCGACGCCGGACGCGAACGCCGCCAGGCCCTGCTCGCCCAGCTCGCCGACAGCGGCGAGCGCGTGTACGCCGTGCACTTCCCGTTCCCTGGGCTGGGCCGCATCGAGCGGCAGGGCGAAGGACTGGTATGGGTCGCGGAGTGACTCGACGCGGACGTGCGCTGCGCGCGCACGTCCGCTGCCCCGCCGCGGATCAGGCGGCCGGCAGCAGCAGCGGCAGCCAGTGGTCGACCAGCAGGAAGGCGAACAGCGCCATCAGGTAGACCACCGAATACTTGAACACGCGCATGGCGAACAGCTCGTCCGGCGGATCGAGCAGGCGCCACGCGTACCACAGGAACACGCTGCCCAGCACCAGCGCACCCCCCAGGTAGAAGAACCCGCTCATGCCGAAGATCACCGGCAGCAGGCTCACCTGCAACAGCAGCACCGTGTAGAACAGGATCTGCCAGCGCGTGTAGGTGACGCCGTGGGTCACCGGCAGCATCGGGATCAGCGCGCGCGCGTAGTCCTCGCGCCGGAAGATCGCCAGCGCCCAGAAGTGCGGCGGCGTCCACACGAAGATGATCAGCACCAGCAGCAGCGCGTACTGCCAGTCCCACGGGCCCTCGAGGTTGGTCACCGCGGCCCAGCCCAGCAGCGGCGGCGCCGCGCCGGCGACGCCGCCGATCACGATGTTCTGCGGCGTGGCGCGCTTGAGAAAGCCGGTGTAGACGACCGCGTAGCCGATCAGCGAGGCGAAGGTGAGCAGCGCGGTGATCGCGTTCACCAGCAGCACCAGGATCGCCATCGAGGCCACGCCCAGCACCACCGCGAACACCAGCACCTGCAGGGGGTTCAGCGCCCCGGTTGCCAGCGGCCGGTGCGAGGTGCGCGCCATCACCCGGTCGATGCGCTGGTCGATCAGGTGGTTGATCGCCGCGGCCGAGGACGCGGCCAGCCAGATGCCGAGCAGGCCGAACACGCTCTCGCGCAGCGGCGGCAGCCCGGGCACGGCCAGGAACATGCCGACCAGCGCGGTGAACACCAGCAGCGCGACCACGCGCGGCTTGGTCAGCTCCAGGTATTCGCGCCAGATGGGGATCGGGGCGGGGCTCATGCGCGGACCGGCTCGGGTTCCTTCAGCCGCGCCAGCAGGGTCACCAGCACCGCCAGCAGCGCCAGCGCGCCGGCGTTGTGCAGCACCGCCACCGGCAGCGGCAGGGCCAGCTTGACGTTGAGCACGCCCAGCGCGACCTGGGCCAGGACCAGCACCGCCAGCAGCGAACCCCAGCCGCGCATGCCCGGCAGGCGCGACAGGCGCACGGCCAGGACCAGCATGTACAGCAGCACCACCGCCGCCATCATCCGGTGCGCCATCTGGATCGCGATCCGCGAGGCGCCGTCGAGCACGCCGCCTTCGTAGTCCACGCCGATCCCGCGCCACAGCACGAAGCCCTCGCGGAAATCGGTCGGCGGCCACCACTGGCCGACGCACTTCGGGAAGTCGAGGTAGTGGTGCTCGGCCGTGGTCCAGCCACCGCCACCGCAGGCCAGCGCGGCGTAGTTGGCGCTGGTCCAGCCGCCGAGCGCGATCTGCACGCCCAGCACGACCAGCCCGGCGACCAGCCAGCGACGCAGGACGCGTGCATCGGCCAGCACGATCGGCAGGTGGGTGGCGCGCCAGGCCATCCACAGCAGCAGCGAGAACGTGGTCAGGCCGCCGAGCAGGTGGCCCATCACCACGATCGGCTTGAGCAGCAGGGTCACGGTCCACTTGCCCAGCAGCGCCTGGAACACGATCACCGCCAGGGTCAGCACCGCGGCGCGCGCCAGGTCGATGTTCGACCAGCGCATCGCCGCCAGCAGCAGCACGGCCTCGCCGGCGCCGGCCAGGGCGAAGGCCAGGCCGATCTGCCCGTACATGTAGGCCGGGATCGCCGCAGCCACCAGCAGCGAGGCGCCGACGATCACGCCCATGCCGAAGCGGCGCCGGCGCGCGGCCAGCAGCGCCAGCAGCAGCACCAGCACGCCCAGCGACGCGGCCAGGTGGCGGTGCACCTGTTCGCGCCAGGCCTTGGTGGTGTCGAACTGGCGGATCTCGCTGGCCGCGTGCGCGGCCGCGTCCTGCGGCGCCGACGGCCAGGTGGCGCGGCCGTAGCAGGTCGGCCAGTCGGGGCAGCTGAGGCCGGCGTCGGACAGGCGCACGAACGCGCCGAACACCACCACGCAGGCGGTCAGCGCCACCGCCAGCCAGGCGAAGCGGTGGAAATGGCGGGCCAGCGCGGGACGGGACAGGGGTTTCATCGGCGCACGGGCCTCACTTCAGCTTCAACAGGCGGGCCACGTCGGTGCGCAGCCCGGACGGATCGGCGTGCGGCGCATAGCGCAGCACGACGAAGCCGTTGGGATCGATCACGTACAGCGGGATGCCGGCCGGGTCGTCGGCGCGCGGCAGCGCGGCGCGCACGGCCGGATCGTCGAGCAGCGGACGCAGCTCCGGCGGCAGCGCGATGCCGTCCGGCGTCGCCCCCAGCCACAGCACCTCGACCCGGTCGGCGTTGTGCCCGAACAGCTTCCACACCTTGTCCAGCTCGGCCAGCAGCTGCACGCAGTCGGCGGCGCAGCCGGCCGGCGGCGCGGCGAGGATGCGCCAGGTGCGAGCGGCCGGATCCCAGTCGTAGCGACGGCCGTCGGCGTGCAACAGCGGGACCTCGCGCAGGTCGGCCGGCGGCTGCAGCAGCTCGCCGTGGTTCTTCAGCCCCGCCGGCATCCAGCCGCTCAGGCGCAGCAGGCCGGCGCCGAAGGCCGAACCGAAGAACAGCACGAACAGGGCGATCAGCATCAGTCGCCCGCGGCGGAGTCGGGCTGCGTCGGTGGCAGGTACGATCATGGGCCGGATTTTCGCACGTTGTGCGATGCCGCCGCCCGGGCCGCGGCACGGCGTTGGCGCAGGCTCAGCAGCACCGCGATCGCCAGCACCGCCAGCGCCAGGGCGAACCACTGCACCGCATAGCCGAGATGCCGCTCCGGCGTTAGCGTGTTCGGCAGCAGGTCGAGGTCGCGCGCATAGCCCGCCGGCAGGTCCGGATCCAGGCGCAGCACGCGCGGCGCCAGCGCCGGCAGGCCCAGCGCGGCGGCCACGGCTTCCGGATCGAGCGCGACCAGCAGCAGGGTGCCGTCGGCCTGCGTCTCGACCGCCGGCGCGGCCAGCCCTGGCGAAGGCGGCGGCAGCAGCAGGCCGGACACGCGGTCCAGCGGCGGTGCGGGCACGCCAGGCAGGCGCCGGTCGCCCGGCAGCGGCAGCCAGCCCAGTTCGACCAGCAGCGGCATCGCGCCGTCGGTTCCGGGCTGGAACACGCGGTAGGCGCGCACGCCGGCGCGTCCATCGCGGTTCTGGTTGTCCAGCAGCACCGCCGGCAGCGCCGCGAAGCGGCCATTGCCCGCGGCCCAGTCGTAGGCGCGCGCGCGCGTGGCGTCGGCGGCGAGCGCCAGGGGCTGCTCGCGGCGCTGTTCCAGCACCTGCGCCGACGCGTCCAGCAGCGCCTGCTTGGCGTGCATGCGCTGCAGCTGCCACAGCCCCAGCGAGGCGCAGCCCGCGGCCACGGCCAGCGCCAGCAGCCAGCCGACCCACAGCGGCAGGTGGCGCGCGCTCACGACGCCAGGCCCCGCGCCTGCGATAATGCGCGGCATCCTTCCTGCCACGCCGAGGCCCGTGCCGTGAACGATTCGCTCAAGACCCTGCTGATCGTCGCGTTCCTGCTGGTCATCCTCTGGAACCTCGGCAGCGCCCTGTACTACCTGCTGGTCGACCGCGGCCAGAGCAAGCGCACGGTCAACGCGCTCACCCGCCGCATCGGCTTCTCGGTGGCGCTGATCCTGCTGGTCATCCTCGGCATCTGGACCGGGGTGATCACCCCGCACGGCATCGGGCGGTGATCCGCGCGCCTGCGGCGCGCGGGCGGGATTCGGGATTCGGGATTCGGGATTCGGGATTCGGGATTGGGGATTCGGGATTGGGGATTCGAAAGAGCGAGGGCGCCCTGGCGGCGCCCTCGCTGCGTGACCGTGTCCGCTTATCGAATCACGAATCCCGAATCACCAATCCCCGCTCTCACAGCACATACACGAACAGGAACAGCCCCAGCCACACCACGTCGACGAAGTGCCAGTACCAGGCCGCCGCTTCGAAGCCGAAGTGGCTGTCCGGGGTGAAGTGGCCCTTCAGCGCACGGAACCACATCACCGCCAGCATGATGGTGCCGAGCAGCACGTGCGCGCCGTGGAAGCCGGTCAGCATGAAGAAGGTCGAACCGTAGATGCCCGAACCCAGGGTCAGGTTCAGCTCCTTGTAGGCGTGGATGTATTCCTCGGCCTGGAAGGTGAGGAACAGCAGGCCCAGCAACACGGTGATGCCCAGCCACAGCAGCACCTGGCCACGGCGTGCCGCCTTCAGTGCGTGGTGGGCGATGGTCAGGGTCACGCCCGAGGTCAGCAGGATCAGGGTGTTGACCAGCGGCAGGCCCCAGGCCGGGATGGTCTGGAACTGGCCACCGACCTGGCCCGGGCCGGCGGTCGGCCACGCCGCCGCGTAGCCGTCCCACAGCAGCGCGTTGGTCATCACGCCGTCGCCCTCGCCGCCCAGCCACGGCAGCGCAAACTGGCGGGCGTAGAACAGCGCGCCGAAGAACGCGCCGAAGAACATCACCTCGGAGAAGATGAACCAGATCATCCCCATCCGGAACGAGACGTCGACCTGGCGGTTGTAGTGGCCGGCCAGCGATTCGCGCACCACCGCGCTGAACCAGTAGAACAGCACCGCGACCATCATCGCCAGGCCGAGGAAGAACACCCAGCGGCCCCAGGACACGTCGTTGAGCCAGTTGGCCACGCCCACCATCAGGGTGAACAGCGAGATCGAGGCCAGGATCGGCGCCTTGCTCTGCGCCGGTACGAAGTAGTGGTCCGTCTGCGGTTGGGCCATGGTGGTGTTTCCGTGCTCGTCAGGGCGCCGCGTGCGGCGGGTGGGTGGCCTGCGCCGCGCCGAGTCGCGCGGTCAGTTCCTCGTTCTTGAAGAAGGTATACGACAGGGTGATGGTGCTGACGTCGGCCGGCAGGTCCGGGTCGACGATGAAGCGCACCGGCATCTCGCGCGTCTCGCCGGCCTGCAGGGTCTGCGCGGTGAAGCAGAAACACTCGGTCTTGGTGAAGTAGCCGGAGGCGCGCGCCGGCGCCACCGACGGCGTGGCGCTGCCGACGATGGCGCGGTCGCCGTCGTTGCGCGCCACGTACATCGCCTCGTTGAGCTCGCCGGGCACCACCTGCATGGTCAGCTGCTCGGGCTCGAACGCCCACGGCAGCTTCGAGTTCACGCCGCCGTCGAACTGCACGGTCACCGTGCGCGCCTTGCGCGCGTCGCCGGCGGCCTGCGCGCGCACCTGGCCGGGGCCCTGCTCCAGGCGGATGCCGAACACCTTCTCGCAGGCGATGCGGTACAGCGGCACCAGCGAGAAGGTGAAGGCGAACGCGGCCAGCGCCACGCCGGCCAGCTTCAGCCAGCCCGCGCTGCGCTTCGCCGGGGCCTGCTGGCCGCTCATGCGCCCAGCACGCCCGAGAGGATGAAGGCCACGTAGATCGCCAGCGCGATCGCGCCCAGCACCAGCGCGGTCCGCACCGCGCCCTTGCGGCGGCGCTCCGTGTCCTGGTTGTGGCCGTTGCCTGCGTTCATGCGGTACTTCCGGTTGCGGGGCGCCCGAGCCGCGGCGCCCCGGCGCTCCTGCCTCAGTGGCTCACGTCGCCGTGGGCCAGGTCGCCGTCCTTGATGACCGGCGGGGTCGAGAAGGTGTGGTGCGGCGCCGGCGACGGCACGGTCCACTCCAGGCCGCGGGCGCTTTCCCACGAACGCGCGTCGGCCTTGGCGCCGTTGCGCAGCGAGTGGAACAGGATCGCCGCCATCATGAACGGGGTGACGAACATGCCGAACGCGCCGATCGAGCTGACCAGGTTCCAGTCCGCGAACACCACGTTGTAGTCCGGGATGCGGCGCGGCATGCCGGCCAGGCCCAGGAAGTGCTGCGGGAAGAACAGCAGGTTCACGAACACCACCGACCACCAGAAATGGAACTTGGCGGCGGCCTGGCTGTACATGCGGCCGGTCCACTTCGGCCACCAGTAGTAGACCGCGGCGATCAGCGCGAACACCGCGCCGGTCACCAGCACGTAGTGGAAGTGCGCCACCACGAAGTAGGTGTCGTGGTACTGGAAGTCCGCCGGCACAATGGCCAGCATCAGGCCGGAGAAGCCGCCGATGGTGAACAGGATCACGAAGGCCACCGACCACAGCATCGGCGCCTCGAAGGTCAGCGAGCCCTTCCACATCGTGGAGACCCAGTTGAACACCTTCACGCCGGTCGGCACCGCGATCAGCATGGTGGCGAACATGAAGTAGATCTCGCCGCCCAGCGGCATGCCCACCGTGAACATGTGGTGGGCCCACACGATGAACGACAGGAACGCGATCGAGGCGGTCGCGTAGACCATCGCCTGGTAGCCGAACAGCGGCTTGCGGCTGAAGGTCGGGATGATCTCGCTGACCACGCCGAAGGCGGGCAGGATCATGATGTAGACCTCGGGATGGCCGAAGAACCAGAAGATGTGCTGGTACATCACCGGGTCGCCGCCGCCGGCCGCGTTGAAGAACGAGGTGGCGAAGAACTTGTCGGTCAGCAGCATGGTCACCGCGCCGGCCAGCACCGGCATCACCGCGATCAGCAGGAAGGCGGTGATCAGCCAGGTCCAGCAGAAGATCGGCATCTTCAGCAGGTCGATGCCCGGCGCGCGCATGTTCAGCACGGTGGCGATGATGTTGATCGAGCCCATGATCGAGCTGATGCCCATCATGTGGATGGCGAAGATCGTGAACGCCACGTTGTAACCGCCCTGCAGCGACAGCGGCGGGTACAGGGTCCAGCCGCCGGCGGGGGCGCCGCCCGGCAGGAACAGCGTGACCAGCAGCAGGGCGAAGGCGAACGGCATGATCCAGAAGGACCAGTTGTTCATGCGCGGCAGCGCCATGTCCGGCGCGCCGACCTGCAGCGGGATCATCCAGTTGGCCAGGCCGACGAAGGCCGGCATCACGCCGCCGAAGATCATGACCAGCGCGTGCACGGTGGTCATCTGGTTGAAGAACTCGGGGCTGACGTGCTGCAGGCCCGGCTGCATCAGCTCCAGGCGGATGACCACGCTCATCGCCGCGCCGATGATGAACATCACGAAGGAGAACAGCAGGTACAGCGTGCCGATGTCCTTGTGGTTGGTCGAGAAGAACCAGCGCTCGACGAACCCCTGCTTGTGGCCGTGGTGGTCGTCGTGGTGCTCGGCGGCGGTATGGGCCATGGCGTTGCTACCTCTGGAATGCGTTTGCGTGGCGGCCGCGGCGCGGCCGTTGCGTGTACGGATCAGGCCTGGCCGGCGCCCTGCGGCGCCGCTTCGGGCGCGGCATCGGCGGCCGGGGCTTCGGCGCCTTCGGCTTCCCCGGCGGGCGCCGGGGCCGGTTCGGCGGCCGGCTTCTTCGAGGCCAGCCAGCGGGCGAAGTCTTCCTTGGAGACGGCTTCCACCACGATCGGCATGAAGCCGTGGTCCTTGCCGCACAGCTCGGCGCACTGGCCGCGGTACACGCCCGGCGTCTTGATCTCGGTCCAGGCATCGTTGATCAGGCCCGGGATCGCGTCCTGCTTCCAGCCCAGCGCCGGCACCCACCAGGCGTGGATGACGTCGTCGGAGGTGATGACGAAGCGGACCTTGGTGTCCACCGGCAGGACCAGGCGGTTGTCCACGTCCAGCAGGTAGTGCGGGTTCTTCTCGAAGTCCGGCTGCTCGCCGCTCTGGCGGATGCGGTCGGACTCGCGGTCCAGGCGGCTGGTGAACTCCACGCCCTCGCCCATGTACTCGTACTTCCACATCCACTGGTAGCCGGTGACCTTGACGGTCATCTCGGCATCGCGGGTGTCGTACATGGCGATCAGCTTGGCCGTGGCCGGCCACGCCATCGCGATCAGGATCAGCACCGGGATCACCGTCCAGATGACCTCGGCGGTGGTGTTGTGGCTGAACTGCGCGGCCACCGCGCCCTTGGACTTGCGGAACCGGATCATGGCCACGGCCATGGCGCCGAACACGACCAGGCCGATGATCACGCAGACCCACAGCGCGATCATGTGCGCCTCGTAGGCGTTCTGCGAGGAGGCGGTGACGCCGCGCCCCATGTTCAGCTGCCAGCGCTGCGGATCCGCCGACTGGGCCCAGGCCAGCACCGGCGCCGCCAGGAGCGCGCCCGCCGCCATCAACCGCTTCCACCATCCCTTCGCTTGCATCATTGCCTAGACCCTGGTTGCGTCATCGGTTGCGGCCGGTCGGCGGCCGCCAGGAATTCCTTCAAGCACCCCACCAGCTGGGAGCGTTCGGCCGGGCCCAGGAAAGCGCCCACCTCCACCCGCCTGCCGCTGGACGACAGCAGCACCCTGCCCTCGTCCCCCTCCACCCGCATCCGCACCCAGTGGGGATGGGCGCGGAAGACGGACTCGGTCCCGCGGCGGACTTCCACCGCCCCCGGACCGATGGCGATGTCCTCGCCACGTTCCCCGCTGCGCCACAGCCAGCGCAACGCCAGCGCGACCCCTGCGCTGTGCAGCAGGGCGAAGACCGGGGCGAACACGTTGCCGGCAAGCCAGCCCAGGCCGGCCACCAGCCACATCGCGCCCGCCAGGGCGGCGAACAGCACCCTGAACTGCGCGGCCGTCAGGGCCCGCGGCGGGCGCAACCGCAGCTGCGCACCGGGACCGCCGGCCCCCGTCGGGACCACCTCGATCATGTCGCCCACCGCCGCATGCCGGCTGCGGAAAACATCCGGATGGTAAGCGTTGAGCACATTCGGCGGCAACTTGCATTGATTCCGCTCAATGCCCGGCCGGGCGGGCGCGGCGCGGGGCGGTCGCCGGGCCCGCTTCCGCGCCAAGCGGCAGCGGGGCCGGCCGCGCCTGCGGCACACCTTTAAGATGTGTCCGCCCCGGTCGCCCCGACCCTGCCCCGCCGCCCCTGCCTGCCGTGAGCCCCGCCCCCCTCAACGTGGACGCCGCCGAGGTCGAGGCGCTGTTCGATTCGATCCCCGACGTCCTGTTCTTCATCAAGGACCGCGAGGGGCGCTACACCCACGTCAACGCCACCATGCTGCGGCGGCTGGGGCTGCGCTCGCGCCGGGAGATCATCGGCCGCCGCGCCAGCGAGGTTTACCCCAGCGGCATGGGCGCCACCTACGGCCTGCAGGACCAGCAGGTGCTGGGCGGGGCGGTGATCGACAACCTGCTGGAACTGCACCTGTTCTCCGACCGCGAGCCGGGCTGGTGCCTGACCTGCAAGCGCCCGCTGCGGATCGGCGGCGAGGTCGCCGGCCTGATCGGCATCTCCCGCGACCTGGCCAGTCGCGAGGGCCTGGAGGACGACTACCGCTCGCTTCGCGAGGCGCTGGTGCACATGAACCGGAACTACGCCGGCAACGTCCGCGTGCAGGACCTGCAGGCGATCACCGGCTTCTCCGCGTCCAAGCTCGAACGCACCTTCCACAAGGTGTTCCAGCTGTCGCCGCTGCAGCTACTGACCCGGATCCGGATCCAGGCGGCGATGCACCGCCTGCACGGCCCCGGCAGCATCGCCAGCATCGCCCAGGCCTGCGGCTTCGGCGACCAGAGCGCCTTCACCCGCCGCTTCGTCGCCCTGGTCGGGATGACCCCCAGCGAGTACCGCGCCCTGCGCCAGGGCTGAACGCGCGGCGGGCTTGTGCCGCGGCAGGCACGGTCCGCGCCGGAATCGGTCAAGCCAGCCGCCGGGGGCGCACGCGATCATGTCGCGCCCCCGGCCCACGCCCGTTCACGCCCGCCCCTCGCGGCAGCGCGAAACTGGCCGTGGCCGGCGTCCGCCCCTGCCGAGCGACACGATGAACGCCACTCCCTCCTCCTTCTCCAGCGCGCACGGGCACGGCCCGCTCCGCGTCGTCGGCGCGCCGCCGGTCTTCGACGCCCCGCCCGCCCCGCCCTCGCCACTGCGCGCGGCGATCACCGCCGCCTGGCTGCGTGACGAGACCACCCACGTGCGCGAGCTGCTCGAGCAGGCGCGCCTGGATCCGCAGCGCCAGGGCGAGGTCGACGCACTGGCCGCCGACCTGGTCCGCCGGGTCCGCGCCCGGGTCCACGACCAGGGCGCGATCGAGGCCTTCATGCGCCAGTACGACCTCGGCAGCGAGGAAGGCGTGCTGCTGATGTGCGTGGCCGAGGCGCTGCTGCGCATCCCCGACCAGGACACCGCCGACCGCCTGATCCGCGACAAGCTCGGCGATGCCGACTGGGAGAAGCACCTGGGCCAGAGCGAATCGGTGCTGGTGAACGCCTCGACCTGGGGCCTGATGCTCACCGGCAAGCTGGTCAACCTCAACGACATGACCCGCCACGACGTGCCCGGCGCCTTCAAGCGCCTGGTCGGCCGCATCGGCGAGCCGGTGGTGCGCCTGGCCGTGCGCCAGGCGATGCGGATCATGGGCCACCAGTTCGTCATGGGCCGCACCATCGGCGAGGCGCTGGCGCGCTCGAAGAAGGGCGACAACGCCAGCTACCGCTACTCGTTCGACATGCTCGGCGAAGGCGCGCTGACCATGAAGGACGCACAGCGCTACCTGCAGGCGTACCGCGACGCGATCCACGCCATCGGCCGCAGCGGCAACTACGTCGGCTCGGACGTGTTCGCCGCGCCGAGCATCTCGATCAAGCTGTCGGCGCTGTTCCCGCGCTACGAGCACGCCAAGCGCGAGCGGGTGATGGTCGAGCTGGCGCCGGCGGTGCTGGAACTGGCGCAGCTGGCCCGCTCCTACGGCATCGGCTACACCGTCGACGCCGAGGAAAGCGACCGCCTGGAGCTGTCGCTGGACGTCATCGAGGCCACCTACTCGCACCCGACCCTGGGCGGCTGGGAAGGCTACGGCCTGGCGGTGCAGGCCTACCAGAAGCGCGCGCCGTTCGTGATCGACTTCCTCGCCGGGCTGGCGCGCCGCGTCGGCCGGCGCATCCCGGTGCGCCTGGTCAAGGGCGCGTACTGGGACGCGGAGATCAAGCGCGCCCAGGTCGAGGGCCTGCCGGGCTACCCGGTGTTCACCCGCAAGCAGAACACCGACGTGTCCTACCTGGCCACGGCCAGGCGCATGTTCGCCAACAGCGACGCGATCTACCCGATGTTCGCCACGCACAACGCTCAGACCATCGCCGCGATCCGCGCCATCGCCGACGGCCGCCCGTACGAGCACCAGAAGCTGCACGGCATGGGCGACGACCTCTACGCCGAAGTGGTGCCGGCCGACCGCCTGGGCGTGCCGTGCCGCGTGTACGCACCGGTGGGCAGCCACGAGGACCTGCTGCCGTACCTGGTGCGCCGCCTGCTCGAGAACGGCGCCAACTCCAGCTTCGTCAACCGCATCACCGACGAGAACGTGCCGGTGTCCGACCTGGTCCAGGACCCGGTGGCCACCGTCTCCGGCTTCGAATCGATCCCCCATCCGCGCATTCCGCTGCCGCGCGACCTCTACATCCAGCAAGGCTTCGACAGGAACAACTCCATGGGCGCCAACCTCGCCGACGACCTCGAACTGAAGGCCCTGGCCGCGCGCCTGGGCGAGCACGCCGGCCCGTACAGCGCCGGTCCGCTGGTGCCCGGCGCGACCCCGGCGGAGGCCTCGCTGCCGGTGACCAGCCCGGCCGACCGCCGCCAGGTCGTCGGCCACTGGCAGCCGGCCGACGCGGCCACCGTGCAGCGCGCGCTGGCCAACGCCGCCGCCGCGCAGCCGGCCTGGGATCGCACCCCGGCCGCCAGCCGCGCCGCGATCCTCGAGCACGCCGCCGACCTGCTCGAGCAGCGCATGGCGCAGTTCATGGCCCTGTGCGTGCGCGAGGCCGGCAAGACCCTGCCCGACTCGGTGGCCGAGGTGCGCGAGGCGGTCGACTTCCTGCGCTACTACGCCGGCCAGGCGCGGCGCCAGTTCGGCGCGCCGGAGCACCTGCCCGGCCCGACCGGCGAATCCAACGAGCTGCGCCTGCAGGGTCGCGGCGTGTTCGTCTGCATCAGCCCGTGGAACTTCCCGCTGGCGATCTTCCTGGGCCAGGTGGCCGCGGCGCTGGCTGCCGGCAACAGCGTCATCGCCAAGCCGGCCGAGCAGACCAACCTGGTCGGCCACGCCGCGGTGAAGCTGCTGCACGAAGCCGGCGTGCCCACCGAAGTGCTGCAGTTCGTGCCGGGCGACGGCGCCACCGTCGGCGCGGCGCTGACCTCCGACCCGCGCGTGGCCGGCGTGGCCTTCACCGGCTCGACCGAGACCGCGCGCGCGATCAACCGCGCCCTGGCCGCGCGCGAGGAAGCGCCGATCGCGGTGCTGATCGCCGAGACCGGCGGCCAGAACGCGCTGATCGCCGACTCCTCGGCGCTGCCCGAGCAGCTGGTCAAGGACGCCATCGCCTCCGCGTTCACTTCCGCCGGCCAGCGCTGCTCGGCCGCGCGCGTGCTGTTCGTGCAGGAGGACATCGCCGACAAGGTGGTGACCATGCTCGCCGGCGCGATGGCCGAGCTGAAGGTCGGCGACCCGGGCCTGCTGTCCACCGACGTCGGCCCGGTGATCGACGAGGACGCCCGTTCGGTGCTGGAAGCGCACGCGCGGCGGATGGACGCCGAGGCGAAGCTGATCGCCATCGCCCCGTCGGATGCGTCGCTCGAGCACGGCACCTTCTTCCTGCCGCGCGCCTACGAGCTGCAGTCGCTGGCGCAGCTGCAGCGCGAGGTGTTCGGCCCGGTCCTGCACGTGGTGCGCTGGAAGGCCGACCAGCTCGACGCGGTGATCGACCAGGTCAACGCCACCGGCTACGGGCTGACCCTGGGCATCCACTCGCGCATCGACGAAACCGTCGAGCGGATCGCCTCGCGGGCCAGGGTCGGCAACATCTACGTCAACCGCAACCAGATCGGCGCGGTGGTCGGCGTGCAGCCGTTCGGCGGCCAGGGCCTGTCCGGCACCGGCCCCAAGGCCGGCGGCCCGCACTACCTGCTGCGCTTCGCCACCGAGAAGACGGTGACGGTGAACACCACCGCCGCCGGCGGCAACGCCTCGCTGCTGACCCTGGGCGACTGAGCCCGGCAGGGCGGCCGCTCCCCGCGCCGCCCTTCGCCCGCCCGGCCGGGGCCCGCCCAGCGGCGGCCGCGGGCGCCCCTCCCGCCTGTCCCCGTCCCGGCCGCCGGCCGGGGCGGCCCCGTGCGCCCGTCACCGCGGTTCCGTGACGTCCTTGGCCGCTTGCGGCCGCGGTTGGCCGCTATAGTCGTTCTGGCACCGCGATCGCGCTGCCCGGGGAGGCGGATGACCACCGACTTCTACAACCTGCTGCTGGCCGACTGCGCCCTGGCGTTCATCCTGCTGGGCCTGTTCTGGTACGTGTCGCGGGTCTCGCGCGGCGTGCGCGGCATCGCTTCCTGGGGCGTGGGACACTTCTTCTACTCGCTCGGCGCGGCGATGCTCGACGGCACCGCCCAGCAGCTGGAGCGCGCCGGCGCCACCGCCGCGACCGCCCCGGTGGCCGCGGCGGGCGGGATGTTCGCCTGCGGCGGACTGGCGGTGCTGGCCGGCTCGGTGATCAAGTTCGTGCAGCAGCGCGAGCAGACCCGCAGCGAATGGCTGCTGGTCCCGGCGCTGGCCGCGCTGTCGCTGCTGGCCTGGCTGGCCGGCGACGCGATCGACGGCCAGGGCGCGGCGATGAGCCTGGCCGAGCTGGTCCTGCTGGGGGTGATGCTGTGGCAGCTGCGCCACCTCGACGTGCCGCCGCTGCGGGTGCCGGCGCGGCTGATGGTGATCGGCGCGGCGGTGCTGGCCTGGCTGTACGCGCGCGACCTGCTGCAGGCGCTGACCGGCCAGTACGGGCCCAACGACGCCTGGGTCAACGTCGACCTGTCGCTGTGGTACCTGATCAACTTCTGCATGCTGATGCTGGCCAGCTTCCGCGCCGCCGAATCGCTGCGCCAGACCGCGATGCTCGACCCGCTCACCGGCACCCTCAACCGCCGCGGCCTGTTCGCCCGCCTCGACCCGGACCTGGAACGGCTCACCCGTGAAGCGCACCTGGCGGTGATCGCACTGGACCTGGACCGCTTCAAGCGGGTCAACGACCGCTACGGCCACGAGATCGGCGACCTGGTGCTGCAGAAGACCAGCGACACGATCCGCGGCCAGACCCGCGAGTACGACGTGTTCGCCCGCACCGGCGGCGAGGAGTTCGTGATCGTGGTGACCGGCCCGGACGCCCGCAACGCGCAGCAGCTGGCCGAACGCATCCGCATCGCCCTGGCGACCATGCGCATGGACCCGCCCGCCCCGCCGGTCCGCGTCACCGCCAGCCTCGGCGTATCGCTGTGCAACCGGCCGATGTCGCTGTCGATGCTGATGCGCGCTGCCGACGAGGCCCTCTACACCGCCAAGCGCGCCGGCCGCGACTGCGTGGTCACCCACACGCTGTAGCCCGGATAAGGCCAAAGGCCGCATCCGGGTTCCAGCCCCTCTTTTCCCTGGAGTGAGGCGGCATGTTGCGCGCCACTGGCGCGCATGCCGCCAAACGCCCGCGGCCGATGGACGCGGGCGGGGCGCGATGCGGGGATCGGGAGAGGGGAGAAAAGAACGAAGCCACGTCCCAAGAGCAACCCGAAGACGCGGTAGCGCGGGGTATGCTGCAAGCAGCACGTGGATGTGCTGCGTTCACGCGTTGGAGCAGGACGCGGAACCGGGCGATGCGGCATACCCCCGTGCTGCCGCGGCTCCGCCCGAAGCCAGCTCAACCCAACCCCGTTGCCGTTGCTGTCGATACCCGACGTCGCCACCTGAGCAGTCGGATGTCACGCCACCCGCGTGCCGAAACCATCAGTCGGGACCAGACCCTCTCCCTGCCCTGCCCTGCTCCGCGCCGCGGCCCGCGTCCACGGCGCCAACGTTCGACGGCATGCGCGCCAGTGCTGCGCGGACATGCGGTCTCACCGCGGCGGGAGAGTGAGACGAAGATCGAAGCCACGACCCAAACGCGCCCGAAAACGCGGTAGCGCGGGGGTATGCCGCAAGCAGCACATGGATGTGCTGCGTTCGCGCGTTGGAGCAGGACGCGGAACCGCGCGATGCGGCATACCCCCGTGCTGCCGCGGCTCCGTCCGAAGCCAGCTCAGCCCAACCCCGTCGCTGTCGCTGTTGCTGTTGTTGAAGAGATCAACCCACGACCAGGCGGACGCGCGCGAAGTTGCGCTTGCCGACCTGGAGCACGCCCTCGAAGCCCGGCGCGAACACCCTGGAAGCGTCCTCGACCACCTCGCCGTCGACCTTCACCGCCCGTTCCTTGAGCTTGCGGTTGGCCTCCGAGTTGGACGGCGTGATGCCGGCGGCGGTCAGCAGCGCGGCGATGCGCAGGCCCTCGGCCGGCACCGCGACGTCCTGCAGCGGCAGCAGCGAAGTGTCGCCCTGGCCGGTGACCGCAGCGTGCCAGCCGGCGATTGCCGTTTCCGCCGCGGCCGCGTCGTGGAAGCGCGTGGCCAGCTCGCGCGCCAGGCGCAGCTTGATGTCGCGCGGGTTCATGCCCGCGGCCACGTCCTCGCGCAGCTTGCGCGCCTCCTCGGCGGAGATCTCGAAGCTCAGCAGCTCGATCCACTTCCACATCAGCTCGTCGCCGATCTTCATCGTCTTGTTGACGATGTCGATCGCCGGCTCGGCGATGCCGACGTAGTTGCCCAGCGACTTGCTCATCTTGTTGACGCCGTCCAGGCCTTCCAGCAGCGGCATGGTCAGCACCACCTGCGGCGCCTGCCCGTAGTGCTCCTGCAGGCCGCGGCCCATCAGCAGGTTGAACTTCTGGTCGGTGCCGCCCAGCTCCACGTCGGCCTGCAGCGCCACCGAGTCGTAGCCCTGCACCAGCGGGTAGAGGAACTCGTGGATGGCGATCGACTGCTGCGCCGCGAAGCGCTTGGAGAAGTCGTCGCGCTCGAGCATGCGCGCCACCGTGTGCTGGCCGGCCAGGCGGATCATGTCCGCGGCCGACATCTTGCCGAACCACTCGCTGTTGAAGCGGACCTCGGTGCGCTCGCGGTCCAGCACCTTGAACACCTGCTCGGCGTAGGTCTCGGCATTGGCCAGCACGTCCTCGCGCGACAGCGGCTTGCGGGTGGCGTTCTTGCCGGTCGGGTCGCCGATCATCCCGGTGAAGTCGCCGATCAGGAAGATCACCTGGTGGCCCAGGTCCTGGAACTGCCGCATCTTGTTCAGCAGCACCGTATGGCCCAGGTGCAGGTCCGGCGCCGTCGGGTCGAAGCCCGCCTTGACCCGCAGCGGGCGGCCGAGCTTCAGCCGCGCCTCCAGATCCTCGCGCTTGAGGATCTCATCGGCGCCGCGACCGATGAGGGCGAGGGATTCTTCGACGGACTTCTCGGAAAACACGGGGACTCCAGGCGTGGGGCGATGACAAACTTGAATGGAATGTTACGTGCGGGTTAACCGGAAGGCCAGATGAAAGTCCAGCACCATCAATGGTTTGACGCACTAGTTTGAGGTGTCTATTTTACCCGCCAGTGGGCCGCACCCCGGGGTCCCGTGAAGGAAGTCAAGCATGCCCCTCACCGACCACGGCCGCGTCCGCAAGCAGCAGTTCCACGACCGCCTCGGCATCCTTCACCACCAGACCCTCCACCGCAAGCTGAAAGAGCGGTTTCCCGCCGCCTTCAACCAGCGCTGGACCCGCCGCCACTGGCTCCACGCCAGCCTGTTCGCCACCCTCGGCGCCCTGCTGGCCACGATCGTCCCCGGTTTCTCCTCGCAGCTGCAGCCGGCCTCGCAGGCCAGCGCGGTGCTGCCACTGCAGCTGCCGCCGCTGACCGTGCGCGCGCCGGCCGGCGACGGCACCGAGACCTTCTGGGAAGTGGTGGAGATCGAGCGCGGCCAGACCCTGGGCCAGGTGTTCGAGACCATGGGCCTGCCGGTGGCGACCATGCACCGGATCCTCGAGAACCCCGCCAACCGCGAGCCGCTGACCCGCCTGCGCCCGGGCGCCGAGCTGGGCTTCGCCCTTGACCACGAGGGCGGCCTGCGCGGCTTCCGCTTCGACCGCAGCCCGACCCAGCGCGTGGAGCTGGACCTGCGCGGCGACAGCATCCGCGAGAAGGTGCTCGAGCGCGCCACCACCACCCGCGTGGCCGTGGCCAGCGCCGAGATCGACCGCTCGCTGTACGCCTCGGCGGTGAAGGCCGGGCTCAGCCCCGCCGCCATCGCGGTGCTGACCGACGAGATCTTCCGCTACGACATCGACTTCAAGGACGTGCAGCCGGGCGACCGCTTCAGCGCCGTGGTCGAGGAGACCTGGCGCGACGGCGAGCGCATCGGCACCGGCCGCATCCTCGCCGCCAGCTTCACCACCGGCAACAAGACCTATACCGGCTTCCGCTTCGAGCGCAACGGCAAGGCCGAGTACTTCACCGCCGACGGCCGGCCGCTGAAGAAGAGCTTCATCCGCATGCCGATCCCGTATGCGCGCCTGTCCTCGAAGTTCGGCGCCCGCCGCCATCCGGTACTGGGCAGCATGCGCATGCACAAGGGCGTCGACTATGCGGCCAGCACCGGC
Source organism: Pseudoxanthomonas sp. J35 (assembly GCF_000513995.1). GTDB lineage: Bacteria > Pseudomonadota > Gammaproteobacteria > Xanthomonadales > Xanthomonadaceae > Pseudoxanthomonas. Next base: position 93,898 of record NZ_KI911337.1, on the reverse strand, counting down.
ACCCCGATCATGGCCGCCGGCGACGCCAAGGTGCAGTTCGTCGGCCAGCAGCGCGGCTACGGCAACGTCGTCATCCTCGACCACGGCCGCGGCCACACCACGCTGTACGCGCACATGTCGCGCTTCGGCAAGGTCCGCAAGGGCCAGCAGGTCGGACAGGGCACGGTGATCGGCTACGTCGGTTCCACCGGCCTGGCCACCGGCCCGCACCTGCACTACGAATTCCGCGTCAACGGCCAGCACCGCAACCCGCTGTCGGTGACCATGCCGCCGCCGGAACCGCTCAAGGGCGCCGAGCTGGCCGCGTTCAAGGCCGCCACCGCGCCGGCGCTGGCGCGCATGGAATCGATGGAAGCGCTGCTGTACGCCAAGGCCGACGTGCCGGCGAGGAAGGAAAAGCGCGGCTGAGCCCCGCCACGCGCCGGCGCAGAGCCACCGGCGTGACCGCCCAGCGCAGGCTGCGCGTGCCCGGGCTGCGGACCACCACGCCCGACGCACCACCCCGCGCATCGCACTCGACGTGACCTGCCCCGGATGCGACGTGCCGGCCCGGGCTACGATGCGCGCATGTCACGCCTCTTCCTCGGACTGATCTCCGGCACCAGCGCCGACGGCATCGATGCCGCGCTGGTCGAATTCCCCGACACCCCCGGCACCGCCGGCCTGCGCCTGCTCGCCGCGCGCACCACGCCGTGGGCGTCGCAGCTGCGCGCGCGCCTGGTCGCGCTGGGCCAGGGCGGCGAGCCGGAATCGCTGGACGAACTGGGCCGGCTCGACGTGCAGGTGGCGGTCGCCTTTGCCGACGCCGCGCTGGGCCTGCTGGAGGCGGCCGGCGTCGCGCCGGGAGAGGTCGCGGCGATCGGCTCGCACGGCCAGACCATCCGCCACCGCCCGCACGGCGAGGCGCCGTTCACCATGCAGATCGGCGACGGCAGCGTGATCGCCGAGCGCACCGGCATCGCCACGGTCGCCGACTTCCGCCGCCGCGACGTCGCCGCCGGCGGCCATGGCGCGCCGCTGGTGCCGGCCTTCCACGCCGCCCTGCTGCATTCGCCGCAGGAAGACCGCGCCGTGCTCAACCTCGGCGGGATCGGCAACTACACCCTGTTGCCGCGGGCCGGCGCGGTGCGCGGTTTCGACACCGGCCCGGCCAATGCCCTGCTCGATGCCTGGTGCCAGCGCCATACCGGCGCGGACTTCGACGCCGACGGCGCGTTCGCGGCCAGCGGCAGCGTGGACCCGGCGCTGCTGCAGCGGCTGCTGGACGATCCGTGGTTCGCGCTGCCGCCGCCGAAGAGCACCGGCCGCGAGCAGTTCCACCTGGACTGGGTGCAGGCGCGGCTGGCCGGCCACGAATCGCCGGCCGACGTGCAGGCGACCCTGCTGGAACTGAGCGCGGCCACCGCCGCCGGGGCACTGCTCGCGCACCAGCCCGGCACCACGCGGGTGATCGCCTGCGGCGGCGGCGTGCGCAATCCGCGCCTGCTCGAACGCCTCGCCGCGCGCCTGCCGGGCGTGGCGATCGAGGACACCGCCGCCTACGGGCTGGATCCGGATTTCGTCGAGGCGATGGCCTTCGCCTGGCTGGCGCGGCAGACCCTGGCCGGCCGCCCCGGCAACCTGCCGGCGGTCACCGGCGCGCGCGGCCCGCGCGTGCTGGGCGTGGTGCATCCAGCCTGACCCGCCAGGTCCAGCCGAATCCCCAATCCCCAATCCCGAACCCCGAACCCCGAAACGCCACCGGGCCCGCATGGGGCCCGGTGGGTTGCTGTCGGGTGGACTCGCGGCCTACAGCCCGCTGCCGCCGAACTGGTGGGTGTACTGCAGGTTGATCGTGCGACCGACCGAGTCGAACCAGGAGATGTCGTAGTACGGATACGCCGTGTAGGTCGGATCCTTCGGCGGCATCTTGTTGGCCAGGTTGGTGATGGCCAGGCTCAGGCGCGAGTGGTCGTTGAAGCGGAACTGCGCCGAGGCGTTGTAGCGGTAGGTCGCCGGGATCCACGGACCCGGGTCGCCGTCCTCCCACACCTGGTCGTACGACCAGCCGTTCGGCAACCGGCCCAGGCGCGAGCCATACAGCGTCACCGTCCACGGACCGCGATCCCAGCCGATGCTGGCGTTGCTCTTGGTCCGCGGGATGTCGAAGCCGCTGTTGGTGGCGAACTGGTCCTCGACCGGATCGCCCGGGAACTGCTGGAACTCGTGCTCCTTCACCCAGGTGTGGTTGAAGGTGAGGGTGAAGCGGCCGATGCCGGTCTCCAGGCGGTAGCGCGCGGCCACGTCGACGCCGCGGGTGCGCTCGCGGGCGACGTTGATCGGCGCCACCGAGATCCCGTACAGGCTGCCATTGGCGCTGCGGGTGACACGGGCCAGCGCGTCGACGCAGGTCGGCGAGGTCGCCGGCAGCTCGCCGAGGCGGCAGGCGGCCTCGTCGCGCAGGATCGCGTCCACGCTCATGTCCTGCACCTGGTCGCGCATGTCGATGTCGAACCAGTCGGCCGACAGGTCCAGGCCTTCCAGCGGCGACCACACGAAGCCGGCGGTCCAGGAAGTGCTGGTCTCCGGTTCCAGGTCGCGGTTGCCGGCGCGGGTGCGGATCAGGCCCTCCTCGTAGTCGGAGCAGTCGTCGGCGTCGTCGAGCAGGCAGTTGTAGTAGTCGTTGCCGGAGGTCTCGTCGTTGCCGACGCCGGCGTAGACGTAGTGCAGGTCCGGCGCGCGGAACGCGGTGCCGTAGGAGCCGCGCACCAGCAGGCTGTCCAGCGGACGCCACTCCAGGCCGGTGCTCCAGGTCGCCTTGCCGACGCTGTTGCCGGAATAGCGGTACTGGTCGTAGCGGCCGGCCAGGCTCCAGCTCAGCGACTCCAGCAGCGGCATGCGCAGCTCGGCCGCGCCGGCCCAGCGGTTGCGGCTGCCGTGGCCGTCGGAATCCTTCCAGCTGTAATAGTAGTACTGCGTCGCCAGCGGGTCGGGGTTTAGGTCGTAGCTCTGGTGGCCGTACTCGACCGTGGCGGCGAAGCCGGCATCGCCGCCGGGCAGCGCGAACAGGTCGGCGGTGCTCACCGTCGCCGCCAGGGTCGCGGTCTCCGACTGCGGGTGGTAGACCGTGCGCGCGGCGATGCTGTCGTACTCGGCGCGGCTGAGCGGCCGGTACAGGCGCGACGGGTCGGCGTCGAACACCGGGAAGCCGTCGTCGTCCACGCCCAGCTGCGGGCCGAGGAACAGGTCGTTGGCGCGCGCGGCGACGATCTGCGGCCAGCTGATCCTCGCCTTGTACTGCGACCAGCTCAGCGAGGCTTCGTAGTCCCAGTCGGCGGCGAAGCTGCCCTGGAAGCCGGTGGTCAGGCCGAAGGTCTTCTGCGTGGTCTCGACCATGCCGCGGTCCAGCCCGCCCATTTCCTCCGGCGAGAACTGGCGCTGCCAGTACTCCACCTGGCCGGTGGCCTGGTTGTAGAAGTAGCCCTCCTCGTTGCCGTCCGGCGCCATGTAGCTCCACGAGGACACGTCGCGGAACAGCTCGACCTGGTGGTGGCCGGCCTGCACGTCGGCGAACCACTGGTGGCCGTTGCCGAAGTCGTAGTTCAGCGAGGCATAGCCATTCACGCCGCGGCGCTTGCTGAGGATGGTGCCGTAGCCGATCGACTCGTCGCTGCCGCAGTAGTAGCCGTAGCGCGGCCGGTAGGCGTAGTAGGTGGTGCCGCCGTTCTGCCCGGACAGCGCGTCGCAGGTGGCCTGGCCCGGGTCGATGTAGTCGTCCCACCAGTCGGTGCGCAGCCAGGCGCGGCGGGCGATCTGCGAGTTGGCGGTCGGGCCGTCCTTGGTCGAATCCTGGATGTCGCGCTCGTAGGCCCACAGCGGGGTCTGCGACTGCACGTCGATGCTGTACACGCCGCTGAAGCCGCCGCGCCCGAAGCCGCTGACCAGGCTGGCATCGAACGACTCGCCGCCGCCTTCGGTCGTGGTGCCCAGGCGCATGTCGACGATGGTGCCGTCGGCCTTCTTCTTGAGGATGAAATTGACCACGCCGGAGATCGCGTCGGAGCCGTAGATCGCCGAGGCGCTGCCGGTCAGCACCTCCACCCGCTCGATCATCGCGATCGGGATGCTGGAGATGTCGGTGAAGTTGCTGCGGCCCTTGAACGGCATCGGGAAGTCGGCGATGCGGCGGCCGTTGACCAGCACCAGGGTGTGGTTCGGGCCGAGGCCGCGCAGGTCGACCTGCTGCGCGCCCGGCGAGAAGTCGGCGCCGCTGGCCGACTGCTGGCTCTGGGTCTCGCCGCCGTTCTGGGTCATCGCCCGCAGCACGTCCGGCACCGAGGTGAAGCCGTTGGCGCGGATCTCCTCGGCGGTGACCACGCTGATCGGCGCCGGGCCCTCGATCTGCGCGCGCGGGATGCGCGAACCGGTCACCGTGACCGTGTCGATCTCCACCACCGGCTCCCCGGCCGGGGCGCTGCCGGCGGAAGCCTCCTGCGCCTGCGGCGCCGGGGCGCGGCGCCGCGCCGGCGGTTCCACCCGCGCCACCAGCACCGCGCCGCTGGCGTCGCGGCGGGCGCTGAAGCCGCTGCCCTGCAGCAGCTGCTGCAGCGCCTGCTCGGTATCGGCCGCGCCCTGCACCCCGGCGGTCTGCCGGCCGCGCAGGTCGTCGGCCCGGTACACGAGCTGGGTATCGGACTGGCGCGCCAGCGCGTTCAGCGCGGCGGCCAGGTCGCCGGCCGGCACGTTGATCGGGCCGGCAGCCTGGGCGGCCTGCGCCGCCAGCACGGCGGAACAGGCCAGGGTCAACAGCAGGACACGCGACGGGTGACGCATCGGTTTTCTCTCCCCGGTGCCGGGACGGCACTCTTTTGTTGCCATGACGAACGAGGCGGCCGCTTCCCCCATTGCCGCCCGCTCAGCGCGAGTGCAGGACGATCCGGTCCGGGTGGCGCTCGGCGCGCACCGGGAAGCCCTGCTCCAGTAACCCGACGAAGGCGTCCAGCCCGGACCAGCGGAAGTGGCCGCCGATCCGCAGCTGCGCCACCGCCGGATCGGCCAGCTCCAGGCGGCGGGTGTTGAAGCGGTTGAACTCGGCCGCCGCCTGCGCCAGCGGCGCGTCGTCGAAGACCAGGAAGCCGCTGCGCCATTCCACGTAGCGGGCCGCTTCCTCCGGCGGCAGCGAGCGCACCAGCACGCCGTTGCGGCCGACGGTGGCGACGCTGCCGGCCGGCAGCAGCGAGACCGGGAGGTTGCGCCCCCCGCCGGCGCCGTCCAGCCGCACCCGGCCCTCGGTCACCACCACCCGCAGCGTGTCGGCGTCGCGGCGCACCGCATAGCGGGTGCCGACGGCGACGGCGCGGTGGCCGTCGGCTTCGACCACGAACGGCCGCCCGGCCTCGTGGGCGACCTCGAAGAAGGCCTCGCCGCGCAGCAGGGCGACGTGGCGTTCGCCGCGGTCCATGCGCACCTGCAGCCGGCTGTCGCTGCTGAGCGTGGCCTTCGAGCCGTCGGCCAGCGCCACCTCGACCACCTTCCCGACCGCGCTGGCGTAGGCGGCCTCCTGCCGGCCGCCCAGCTGCCAGGCGCCCCAGCCCAGCCCGCCGGCCACGGCCAGGACGAAGCCGGCGGCCAGCGCGCGCGGCCAGCGCGCGGGGCGTGGTGCAGGCCGGCGCGGGGCGAAGGACACCGCGCGCAGGTCCGGCAGGGCGTGGGTCCGGGCGGCCAACGCCGGCGGGTCGTCGGCACCGGCCGGTTCGGCCCGCGGCGCGCCGGCGGCGGCCCATCCGGCCCACTGCCCGCGCCCGGGCACGCTGCCCGGCGCCAGGCCGGCGGCCAGCGCCTTCAGCCGCGCGGCCTCGTTCCAGGCCGCCTGCAGGCGCAGGAAGGCGACGCGGTGCGCGGTCGACCCGGCCAGCCACGCCTCCAGCGCCTGCTGGTCCTGCGCGCCCCACTGGCCGCCCTCGCGTCGCGCCAGCCAGGCCGCGGCGGTGCGTTCAATCTTCCTGCTGTCGTCCATGTCCGTGCTCGTGCTCCATGCCGGCTCCATCCCCGCGGCGGCGTGCGGGCCGCGGCAACGGCCCGCCCCCGTACAGGTGGTCCGCGATCAGGCGCATGCCCTTGGCCAGGTGCTTTTCCACGGTCCTCCCGCTGATGCCCAGCCGCTGGGCCACCTCGTTCTGCGACAGCTCCTCGACCCGGCGCAGCCACACCACCTCGCGGCAGCGGCCGGGCAAGCGGTCCAGCGCCTCCACCAGCCGGCGCAGGGCCTGACGGGTGCCGGTCCAGCGCTCCGGCGAGACCTCGTCGATCAGGTAGACGTTCGACGGGTCGAAATCACCCACCGGCTCGATCGACACCACCTTGCCGCGGCGGGCGCGGTCGGCCATCAGGTGGCGGGCGGTGGCGAACAGGAAGGCCTTCGGCGCGGTCGGGCGGCTGCGCGCGGCGGCCTCGTAGATCCGCACGTAGATCTCCTGGCGCAGGTCGTGCAGCTCGTCGCGGTGCGGCCAGCAGCGTTGCAGGTAGTGCATCAGCGCGCGCTCGTGCGCCAGCACCTCGCAGGCGAACCAGTCGTCGAATTCGGTGGACATCGCCGCACTCTAGCCGACCGGCATGGGGGAATGCGGTCCCCAGTTCGTCTAGGCTGTGGTAGCCGGCGCGGCGCTTCGCCGCGGCCCACACACGGAGTTGCGGATGAAGATGCGCGGTATGCGGAAGATGGTCGCGTTCGCCCTGGGCTGCCTGCTGGCGGCGCCGGTGCTGGCCGCCGACTATGGCCACCACCTGCTGGGCGACCCGAAGGCGAAGACGCCCGGCAAGGTCGCTCCCGGCCTGCTGCTGATGGGCGGCGGCGACCGCAACCACGACGCGCTGCGCTGGTTCATGGACAAGGCCGGCCACGGCCACATCGTCGTGCTGCGCGCCTCGCTCGGCGGCGAGATCGGCGAGGAGTTCTACAACGAGGTCGGCGGCATCGCCTCGGTGGAGACCTTCGTGTTCAAAGACCGCGAGGCCGCTTCCGACCCGGCGATCCTGCGCGCGCTCAAGCGCGCCGACGGCATCTTCATCGCCGGCGGCGACCAGTCGCGCTACGTGCGCTACTGGCGCGGCACGCCGGTGGCCACAGCGCTGGACGCGCACGTGCGCGCCGGCAAGCCGCTGGGTGGCACCAGCGCCGGCCTGGCGATCCTCGGCGAGTACCTCTACGGAGCGATGGACGGCGGCAGCATCACCAGCCCGCGCGCGCTGGCCAACCCACTGGGCGACGAGGTCACCATCGAGACCGGTTTCCTCCACCTGGACCTGCTCGAGGGCGTGGTGACCGACACCCACTTCAGCGAGCGCAACCGCCTCGGCCGGCTGCTGGCCTTCGTCGCCAAGGCCGAATCGATGGCCGGCCGCCCGCTGCTCGGCCTGGGCGTGGACGAGGACGCAGCGGTGGCGGTGGAAGCCGACGGCACCGGCCGCGTCTACGCCACCGCGCCGGGCGCCGGCGCCACCGTGGTCCGCGGCCGCTTCGACGCGCAGGCCGAGGACGAGCCGATGCGCCAGGGGCGTTTCGAGGCGGTGGTCGCCGGCACCGGTTCGACCCTGCACCTGCCTTCCGGCAAGGTCGACAACCCCGCCTCGCGCCGCGCCTACGCGGTGCGCGACGGCGTGCTGGCGGCGCTGGAGCAGCCGCTGCTGGTGATCCATGCCGGCGCCGGCGTCGAGCCGGGCGACCTGACCCCCGCCGAGGAGGACGCCGCGCGCGCGGCGCTGGCCGAGGCCCTGCGCGCCGGCCACGCGAAGCTGCAGGCGGGCCAGCCGGCGCTGGAGGCGGTGACCGCGGCGGTGACCGTGCTGGAGGACGCGCCGATGTTCAACGCCGGGCGCGGCGCGGTGTTCACCCACGACGGCCGCAACGAGCTGGACACCTCGATCATGGACGGCGCCAGCGGCCGCGCCGGCGCGGCGGCGGGCCTGCACCGCGTGCGCAATCCGATCACCCTGGCACGCGCGATCATGGAGAAGTCGCGCCACGTGATGATGGTCGGCGACGGCGCCGAGATCTTCGCCAAGGAACAGGGCATCGCCCTGGTGGATCCTTCGTACTTCCGCACCGAGAAGCGCTGGCGGCAACTGCAGAAGGCGCTGCAGGACGACAGCAGGCCGCATGCGCTGCACTCGAACGCGCCGGCCAAGGCCTACTTCGGCACCGTCGGCGCGGTGGCGCTGGACGCCGACGGGCGCCTGGCCGCCGGCACCTCCACCGGCGGCATGACCAACAAGCGCTACGGCCGCGTCGGCGACTCGCCGATCATCGGCGCCGGCACCTGGGCCGACGACCGCTGCGCGGTGTCGGGCACCGGCTGGGGCGAGTTCTACATCCGCACCGCCGCCGCGCACGAGATCTGCGCGCGCGTGCGCCTGTCCGGCGACAGCATCGCCCGCGCCAGCGAGCAGGTGATCAACGGCATGATCCCGAAGGCCGGCGGAGACGGCGGCGCGATCGCCCTGGACGCGCAGGGCAAGGCCGCCTTCCCGTTCAACACCGGCGGCATGTACCGCGGCTGGATCGGCGCCGATGGCGTGCCGCACGTGGCCATCTACCGCGACGACCCCCTGCCGCTGCCCTGAGCAGCGGTCGCCGGCGTGCCGGGGCTAGATGCCGGGCACGCCGGCCAGCTCGCTTTCGTAACGCAGCAGGTCGTCCACCGAGTAGCGGCAGAACACCACCTCGTGCACCCGCTGCGCCGGGAACGCGAGCACCGTCTCCACCGCGATCGGCGCGGCCAGGTCGGGCGGGAAGCCGTACACGCCGGTGCTGATCGAGGGGAAGGCGACCACCAGGCAACCGTGGGCCTCGGCCAGCACCAGGCTGTTGCGGTAGCAGGCCGCCAGCAGCTCCGCTTCGCCCGCGCCGCCGCCGCGCCATACCGGGCCCACGGTATGGATCACGTGCCGCGCCGGCAGGCGGTGGCCGCCGGTGATGCGGGCCTCGCCGGTGGGGCACCAGCCCAGCCCGCGGCATTCCTCCAGCAGGCCCGGGCCGGCGGCGCGATGGATCGCGCCGTCCACCCCACCGCCGCCGAGCAGCGAGGAATTGGCGGCGTTGACGATGGCGTCCACCCGCAGGGTGGTGATGTCCGCAGCCACGGCCCGCATCCTCAGCGGCATTGCCTGCAACTCCCGGGGAACGGCGTCCGCCACGTCCGGCTCCCTCCTCGTGTGTCCTTCCAAGAGTGCCACGGTGTGCGGGGGCCGATGAGGCCACGCAGCCCGACCCGCCAGCGGCCAGCTGAAGCGGCGCACAGCGTTCCAGCGGTGATGCCGAGGGCGGGCGCGGCCGACGTTAAGATTCCGCCACCCCATCCGCCCCCGGTGCCCCGCATCCGGCCGGCGACCACCCCGCGCAACCTCCCCCCAGGGTTCCCGCCGCGGACAAAGAACTGCACACCCTCCTGGCCCACGTGGGCCGTTCCGCGCTGCTGGCGCTGATCATGGCCGCCCCCGTGGCCCTCCTGTACGCCGACATCCAGTGGCTGCGCGACAGCTGGGCGAATGGTCGCTGGTCGAGCTCACCCAGCTCGGTTTCCTGTTCGCCACCGTCCTGGCATTCGCCCGGGTCGCCCGCGCGCGCGCCGACGAGCGCGGCTTCGCGGTGCTGGCCGCCGGCTTCTTCGCCTCGATGCTGATCCGCGAGCTGGACGCGGTCTGGGACCTGCTCTTCCGCGGCCTGTGGTCGATCCTGGTCGCCGGCGTGGCCGCCGCCAGCCTCGGCTACGCCCTGCGCCACCGCCAGTCGACGCTGGCGGCCACCGCGAGCCTCCTGCGTTCGCGCGCCAGCACGGTGATGACCATCGGCCTGGTGCTGCTGCTGATCTACTCGCGCCTGTTCGGCATGACCGCGCTGTGGGAAGGCCTGCTGGCCGACAACTACGTGCGCGTGGTCAAGAACGCCGCCGGGGAGCGCACCGAACTGCTGGGCTACACCCTGGTCATGGCCGCCGCGCTCACCTACGCCGCGCAGCGCCTGCGCGAGCGGCGCAATGCGCTGGCCGGCGGCGGCGCCCGCGCCACGCAGGGCTACGCGCAGGCACGCACCCGGCTGCCGCAGTAGCGCCGCAGCCCCGGCGGGCCGGCCTCAGAAGCTGCGCCCGGCCGGCACTTCCTTCAGCGCGGCGATCGCCGCGGCCAGGGCGTCCACTTCCTGGTCCTCGAACCCGCCGCGGACTTCCTGCTCGCAGGCGAACAGGCCCTGCTCCAGCAGGCGCAGGATGGTCTCGTGCTGGGTCCAGCCGCGGGCGGCGGCCACCCGGCGGATGCGCTCGGCCAGGATCGCGTCGATGTCCTGCAGCAGCAGGTCGGTCATGGCGGTCCCCTTCGGCATGGTCGACGACGGCCAAGACTGCCACGATTCGCCGGCGTCGGCATGCCTTTCCACCGGCGTTCTCAACCGTCCGCCGGAACCGGCGCCGCCTCGCGGATCCGCGGCCACAGCCAGGCCAGCAGCAGCAGGGTCGGGACCACGGTCAGGGCGCTGAGCAGGAAGAAGGTGCCGTAGGAACTGGCTTCCACCACGTAGCCGGATACGCCGCCGGCGAACTTGCCCGGCAGGTTGGCCAGCGACACCATCAGCGCGAACTGGGTCGCGGTGAAGTCGCGGTCGGTCAGCGAGGACATGAACGCGACCAGGGTGGTGCCGGCGAAACCCTGGGCGACGTTGTCGGCGGTGATCGCCGCATAGAACGCCCACAGCTCCGATGGATGCTTCGCCATCAGCAGGAAGGCCAGGTTGGACAGGGCCACGCCCAGCGCCGCCACCAGCAGCATCCGGCGGAAGCCGAACGCCGCCACGCACATGCCGCCCAGGAACGCCCCGCCGATGCCGGCCCAGATCCCGTACAGCTTGGACACCGTGGCGATGTCGGCCTTGGTGTAGCCCGAATCCAGGTAGAACGGCCCGGCCATTACCCCGATCACCTGGTCGGGGAACTTGAACAGGCCGACGAACACCAGCAGGGCCAGCCCGAAGGCCACGCCGTTGTTGCGGAAGAAGCTGGAGAACGGCTGCCAGAACGCGCCGAGGAAATCGATCCGGCGCTGCACCGTCATTTCCGGCGCCACCGGCTCGCGGCTGGACAGCGTGGCCAGCAGCGGCAGCAGCATCAGCGCGGCCATGCCCAGGTAGGCGATCCTCCAGCCGGCGAAGTCGGCCAGGTACAACGCGCCGGCGCCGCCGAGGATCAGGCCGATGCGGTAGCCGAGGGTGTAGGTCGCCGCCAGCGCCGCCTGGGCGTTGGCCGGGGCGATCTCGATGCGGTAGGCGTCGACCACCGAATCCTGGGTGGCGCCGCAGAACGAGGTGAACAGCACCCAGCCCACCAGTGGCGCCACGCCCAGTTCCGGGCGCACGAAGGCCAGCGCGGCCAGGCCGGCGACGATGCCCAGCTGCGCCGCCAGCAGCCACGAGCGGCGGCGCCCGAACAGGCCCAGCGGCCGGAACACGTAGCGGTCCAGCAGCGGCGCCCAGACGAACTTGAACAGGTAGAAGAAGCTGGCCAGGCTGATCAGGCCGATGCTGCCCAGGTCCAGGCCGGAGTCGCGCAGGCGCGTGGACAGGGTCATCGAGGCGATCGGCAGGAACGGCAGGCCGCAGCCGAAGCCCAGCAGCGCCAGGGTCAGCGCCGACGGCGTGCCGAAGGCGCGGCGGATGCCGGCCCAGCCCTTGTAGCCCTTCGTGGCCGCCCCGGCGGCCGGCGTGGCGCCGCTCACTTGCCGGCGTCCGCGTAGTCGACGGTGAACGGCGCGTGGTCGGAGAAGCGCTGCTCGCGGTAGATCGAGCACGCCCGCGCCCGCTGGCCCAGCGCCGGGGTCACGAACTGGTAGTCGATGCGCCACCCCACGTTGTTGGCGCGCGCGGCGCCGCGGTTGCTCCACCAGGTGTAGTCCTGGCCCTGCGGATGCAGCCTGCGGTAGGCATCGACCCAGCCGCCGGCGCGCGGCGGCGTGCCGTCGCTGCCGCCGTCGTCGCAGAGCATGCCGTTGAGCCAGGCGCGCTCGGGCGGCAGGCAGCCGGAGTTCTTCTGGTTGGAGGTCCAGTTCCTGATGTCCAGGCGGCTGCGCACGATGTTCCAGTCGCCGCACAGCACGTAGTCGCGGCCGCTGGCCAGCCACTGGTCGAGGATCGGCCGCAGCCACTCCATCACCTCGAACTTGTAGCCCTGGCGCAGCTCGCCCGACGAGCCGGACGGGATGTAGAACGAGACCACGCTCAGGTTGCCGAAGCGTGCCTCGATGTAGCGGCCTTCCTCGTCGAAGTCCGGGCGGCCCAGCGCGGTGCGCACCTCGTCCGGCTCGCGCTTCGCATAGATCGCAACGCCGCTGTAGCCCTTCCTGGTGGTGGCGTCGCGGTAGAAGCAGTGGTGGCCGTCCGGGCGGAAGCGCGGATCGGTGAGCTGGTCCTCCTGCGACTTGGTCTCCTGCAGGCACACCACGTCGGCGTCCTGGGCCTGGAGCCAGTCGAAGAAACCCTTGGTCGCGGCGGAGCGGATGCCGTTGGCGTTGAAGCTGATGATGCGCATGCAGGAAAACCGGTCGGACAGGCGGCTAGCCTAACCAATCCCGGCGGCCCGTAGGCCGGCATGGCCCGCCCGGGCCGGCGCGCGGCGGTATCCTATTGGCCCCCCTCACTTTCCGCCGCGATGTCCGACCACCGCACCCGCTTCCTGCAGCTGGCCCTGGACGCCGACGCGCTGCGTTTCGGCGAATTCACCCTCAAGTCCGGGCGGCTGTCGCCGTATTTCTTCAACGCCGGCCGCTTCGACAGCGGCGCCAGCCTGGCGGCGCTGGCGACGTGCTATGCCGATGCGATCGACGCCGCCGGGGTGGAGTTCGACCTGCTGTTCGGCCCGGCCTACAAGGGCATTCCGCTGGCCACGGCGCTGGCCTGCGAGTACGCCCGCCGCGGCCGCGACCTGCCGCTGGCGTTCAACCGCAAGGAAGCCAAGGCGCACGGCGAGGGCGGCAGCCTGATCGGCGCGCCGCTGGCCGGGCGCAAGGTGCTGGTGGTGGACGACGTGATCACCGCCGGCACGGCCATCCGCGAGGCGCTGGGCATCATCGCCGGCGCCGGCGGCACCGCGGCCGGGATCGTGGTCGCCCTGGACCGGCAGGAGATCGCCGGCGAGCAGGACCGCCGTTCGGCCGCCCAGGCGGTGTCCGCCGAGGCCGGCGTGCCGGTGCTGGCGGTGGCCGGCCTGGCCGACCTGCTTGCATTCGCCGACGGAAAGGACACACTTTCGGCATTCCGCGCACCGCTGCAGGCCTACCGCGCCCGCTACGGCTGCCAAACCAACGGCTGAGTGACAGCAGGGGGCTGCCGTGATGCCAGTGACGAAGACATGGCGACCGCTGCTGGTCGCGCTGTTGGCCGCCGTGGCCTTGCCCGTCGCGGCGCAGGAAAAGGCCGGCAAGAAGAAGCTCTATTGCTGGGACCAGGACGGCAAGCGGATCTGCGCCGATTCGCTGCCGCCGGAGGCGCTGGGCGTCGCCCGCGAGGAGATCAGCTCCGGCAGCGGCATGATGCGCACTACCGCAGAGGTGCAGCGCGCGCTCACCGACGTCGAGCGCGCCGCCCAGGCCGAGGAGGAGGCCGTGCGCCGCACCGAGGCCGCCGCCGCCGAGACCCGCCGCCGCACCGACCAGGCCATGCTCACCTCGTTCCAGACCGAGGACGAACTGCGCCGCGTGTTCGCCGAGCGGGTCAACCTGGTCGACAACAGCATCGCCACCACGCGCTACAACGTCACCAGCCTGCGCGAGGGCCTGGTCACCCTGCTGCGCACCGCCGGCGAGCGCGAGCTGTCCGGCAAGCCGGTGCCGGAGAAGATCGCCAACGACATCCGCGCCCGCCACGCCCAGCTGCGCTACAACACCGCCCTGCAGGCCAGCTACGAACGGCAGCGCGGCGAGCTGGACACCGAGATCGAGCAGACCCTGCAGCGCTACCGCGAGCTGAAGGGCATCGCCCCGGCCGCCGGCGACGCCGGCGCCGCCACGGCAGCGGCGACTCCACCGGCGCCGTAAGCGGACCTGCGCGCCGGCGCGCCCGGCCGGATTCACCCGCCCCGGCGTCCTCCAACCCCGTAGAGCGGGGCTTGCCCCGCTGCTCTTCCCGTGGCGTCGCTCCACCAGGCGGGGGAGTCGGGCAGGCCCGACTCTACGGGGTGATCTTCCGGAGAGGGAGGCGGATCAGAAATCCAGCGCCGCGTCCGGCAGCAGCGCGCGCAGCTGCTCGCGGTACAGGTCCTTGATCCGCCGCAGCGCGGCATCGTCGTCGGCCTCGAAGCGCAGCACCAGCACCGGCGTGGTGTTGGACGCGCGCAGCAGGCCCCAGCCGTCGCTCCAGTCGGCACGCAGGCCGTCGATGGTGGTCAGGCGTGCGCCGGCGAACGGCGACTCCTCCACCTGCGCGGCCTGGACGAAGCGCTCCACCAGCGCGTGTGGATTGCCCTCCACCGGCACCTTGATCTCCGGCGTGGAAACGCCGCCGGGCAGCTCGTCGAGCACCTCCGACGGGGTCTCGAAACGGCCGGCGAGGATTTCCAGCAGGCGCGCGGCCGAGTACAGGCCATCGTCGAAGCCGTACCAGCGCTCCTTGAAGAAGAAGTGGCCGCTCATCTCGCCGGCCAGCTCCGCCTCGGTCTCGCGCATCTTGGCCTTGATCAGCGAATGCCCGGTCTTCCACATCATCGGGCTGCCGCCGTTGCGCAGGATGTAGTCCTGCAGGCGGCCGGTGCACTTGACGTCGTAGATCACCAGCGCGCCGGGATTGCGCTGCAGCACGTCGGCGGCGAACAGCATCAGCAGGCGGTCCGGGAAGACGATGCGGCCTTCCTTCGTCACCACGCCCAGGCGGTCGCCGTCGCCATCGAAGGCCACGCCCAGGTCGGCGTCGAAGCGCTGGACCATCTGCACCAGGTCCTCGAGGTTGCGCGGCTCGCTCGGGTCCGGGTGGTGGTTGGGGAAGTTGCCGTCGACCTCGCAGTACAGCGGGATCACCTCGGCGCCGATCGCCTCGAGCAGGCGCGGGGCGATGTCGCCGGCGACGCCGTTGCCGGCGTCGACCACGACCTTCAGCGGGCGCTCGGCCTGCACGTCGTCGGCGATGCGGCGGATGTAGTCCTCGTCCACCGACTGCTGCTGCAGCGAACCGGGCGCGGCGGCCTGCAGCAGGCGGCCTTCGCGGATGCGCTCGCACAGGTCCTGGATCGCGTCGCCGGAGAGGGTCTCGCCACCGACCACGATCTTGAAGCCGTTGTAGTCCGGCGGGTTGTGGCTGCCGGTTACCGCCACGCCGCTGCCGGCGCGCAGGTGGTAGGCGGCGAAATACACCACCGGCGTGGGCACGCGGCCCACGTCGATGACGTTGCGCCCGGCGCGGCGCAGGCCTTCGACCAGGCCGGCGGCCAGCTCGGGGCCGGACAGGCGGCCATCGCGGCCGACCACGATGTCGGTCAGGCCCTTCTCTTCCATCAGGTTGCCGATGGCCTGGCCGATCAGCGTGGCGACCTGCGGGGTGAGGTCGCGACCGACCACGCCGCGGATGTCGTAGGCGCGGAAGATGCCCGGGTCGATCTCGACCCCGATGGCCGCCGGCGCCGGGGTGGCCGCACGCGCGGCGGGCGCAGCCGGGGCCGAGGCCTGCTCGCGCTGCAGGGCCTCGCCCAGGGTCGGTTCGGCGTCCCCGGGCTCCTCGGCGGCCTTGCGGACCTTCAGCTTCGGCAGCTTGCCCTGCGCCATCAGCAGCACCAGCACGGCCAGCACCAGCAGCAGGCCGGCCAGGACCAGGCACTGCAGCGCACCCAGCCCGAACGGGCCGCTCTCCACGTCCGGCAGCGCGGCGGCGGCGCGCAGGCCGGTCTTGCCGACCTCGCGCGACAGCACGTCGGCGCTGCTGGCCAGCGAGCCGTCGCCGCGCTCGGCGACGTTGTAGTTGCCCTGGCGCAGCGCCAGGTAGGCGCCATCGGGCACCGGCGCCTGTTCGACGGCGGCGGTGACCACGCCCAGCGGCAGGCGCACGTAGACCACCGCCGGCGCGCCAGACACGGTCGCCGGCGCGGCCACGCCCAGCCACGGCTTGCCTTCCTCGCGCACGATCATCGCCGTGGCGGCGTTGTCGGCCAGCGCCTTCTCCAGCAGGCCCAGGCGCGCGTAGCCGAAACTGGCCGTGTCGGCGTAGGCCGGGGCCAGGCTGGCCGGCAGGAACTGTGCCGGGCCGGCGCCGTTCCAGCCATCGACCAGGGCGGTGCCGGCGGCGGCGGTGTCGCTGCTGGCCAGCGCGGCCTGCACGTCTTCCCGGGCCAGCCGCATGGCCAGTTCGCGGGTCTGCGCGGCGATGGCGGTTGTCGCCGCCGAGACCATCTGGTCGCGCGCCGCGCCCAGCTGCCCGGCACGGACGTCGCCGCGCCACTGCTGCACCCCGCTCCAGCCGACCCACGCGGCGATCAGCACCAGCAGCACCGCCAGCAGCGGTCCACTGCGCTTCACCTGCGCTCCCCGTCCTGTATCCATCTGGCCCATCGTCTCCAGTTCCCCCTGTCAACGTACTCCGGTGTGGCCGAACCCCCCTTCGCCGCGCGCGGAGCCGGCGAAGCTTTCGACCACCTTCAGTTTTGCCCGCACGATCGGTGCCAGGACCAGCTGGGCGATGCGGTCGCCCGGGCGGATCCGGAACGCCTCGCGGCCTCGGTTCCACACGCTGATCAGCAGCGGCCCCTGGTAATCGGCGTCGATCAGGCCGGTGCCGTTGCCCAGCACGATGCCGTGGCGGTGGCCCAGGCCCGAACGCGGCAGCACCAGCGCGCACAGCCCCGGGTCGGCGACGTGGATCGACAGGCCGCTGGGGACGAGCTCGGCGTCGCCCGGCTGCAGCACCAGCTCGCCTGCGATCGCCGCGCGCAGGTCCATGCCGGCGCTGGCGGCGGTCGCGTACTCGGGCAGCGGCCACTCCGCGCCGAAACGCGGGTCGAGCACGCGCACTTCCAGTTCGTGGACCCGGCTCATCGCGCGTCCGCCCGCAGCCGCTCGGCGACCAGCTCGACCAGGCCATCGGCCAGGCGCAGCTTCGGCGCCGGCGGGAAATCGCGCTCGCCGCCGGGCCAGTACGCGGTCATGGCGTTGTCGTCGCTCTCGAAACCGGTGCCGGGCACGCCGACGCGGTTGGCGACGATCAGGTCCAGGCGCTTGGCCTCCAGCTTCTGCCGCGCGTAGTCGGCCACGTTGTGGGTTTCGGCGGCGAACCCCACCACCAGCTTCAGCCCGGCGTCCTCCCGGCTGGCGACCTCGGCAAGGATGTCCGGCGTGCGCACCAGGTCCAGGGCGAGGGTTTCGCCGGTGCCGGTCTTCTTGATCTTTTTCGGCGAGAACGCGCGCGGGGTGTAGTCGGCCACCGCGGCGGCGCCGATGTAGACGTCCGCCGGCAGCGCCGCGTCGACCGCGTCGCGCATCTGCGCGGCCGAGCGCACGTCGACCCGCTGCACGCCCGGCGGCGTGTCCAGCTGCACCGGCCCGGCGACCAGCACCACCTCGGCGCCGGCGCGCGCGGCGCTGGCGGCGACGGCGAAGCCCATCTTGCCGCTGCTGCGGTTACCCAGGTAGCGGACCGGGTCGAGGTCCTCGTAGGTCGGGCCGGCGGTGACCACCACACGCAGGCCCTGCAACGCGCCCGGCGCGGCCGGGGTCGCCGCGGGCGGGGCGACGCCGGCCAGCTCGGCGACGATGGCGTCCGGCTCGCGCAGGCGGCCCGGTCCGGATTCGCCTTCGGCCAGCGGGCCGTCGTCCGGGCCGATCACCTGCACGCCGCGCGAGCGCAGCAGCCCGACGTTGGCGACGGTGGCCGGGTGCTTCCACATGCGGTGGTTCATCGCCGGGGCGACCGCCAGCGGCGCCTCGGTGGCCAGGCACAGGGTGGTGACCAGGTCGTCGGCCATGCCGTGGGCCAGGCGCGCGAGCAGGTCGGCGGTGGCCGGGGCGACGACCACGCGGTCGGCCCAGTGCGCCAGTTCCAGGTGGCCCATCGCCTGCTCGGCGGCGCTGTCCCACAGCGTGGTGCGCGCCGGATAGCCGGACAGGGCCTGGAAGCTGAGCGGGGTGACGAACTGCTGCGCGCCGGCGGTCATCGCCACCTGCACGTCCGCGCCGGCATCGCGCAGGCGACGCACGAGCTCCAGCGCCTTGTAGGCGGCAATCCCGCCCCCGACGCACAGCAGGATCCGCTGCCCGGCAAGCGGGCGGTTGGCGGTGACACTCACGCGGGCGTTTTCCTACGCTGAACAGGGTGTCCAGCTTACTCCAAGCGCCGGCAGCGGCCGATCCCGCGCGTCGCCGCCGGACGGCACAGTGGCCGCATGCGCATCCGCGACTGGCCCAGCGACGAACGCCCCCGGGAAAGGCTGCTGGCCCGCGGCCCGGCCGGGCTGTCGGACGCCGAACTGCTCGCCATCTTCCTCGGCTCCGGCCTGCACGGCCGCGACGCGGTGCAGACCGCCCGCGAGCTGCTGGCCAGCCACGGGCCGCTGCGCGCCCTGCTGGACCGGCCGCCGGCCGGGCTGGCGCGGCTGCCCGGGCTGGGTCCGGCCCGGGCCTGCCAGCTGGCGGCGGCGCTGGAGCTGGGCAACCGCCACCTGGCGGCGGCACTGGAGCGCGGCGAGGCGCTGACCGACCCGGCCGCCGCCGGCCGCTACTTCGCCCGGCGCCTGCGCAGCCGCCCGCACGAGGTGTTCGCGGTGCTGTTCCTGGACACCCGGCACCGGGCGCTGGCCTTCGAGGAGCTGTTCCACGGCACCATCGACGGCGCCGAGGTGCATCCGCGCGAGGTCGTGCGGCGGGCGCTGGCGCACAATGCCGCGGCGGTGATCGTCGGCCACAACCACCCCTCCGGCTGCAGCGACCCGTCGGCGGCCGACCGTGCGGTGACCGCGCGGCTGAAGCAGGCGCTGGGCCTGGTGGAGATCCGGCTGCTGGACCACTTCGTGGTCGGCGATGGCGAGCCGGTGTCGATGGCCGCGCGGGGACTGGTCTGAGCCGGCGCCGCGGCGGGGGCGGTCTCCGGGCCGCCTCCCCCGCCGCGGCGGCCGGCACCGTCGTAGAGCGGGGCTTGCCCCGCTGCTCCTCATCCGCCCGGGGACACCAGGCGGGGGAGTCGGGCAAGCCCGACTCTACGGCGCCCCGCCCCGCCCCGCCGCCCGCCCCGGTCCGGCAGAGCGGGTAAAATGCCCGGCCAGACCGCATGAAACCGTCCCCCGAGTGAAGATCCTTCTCAGCGCCCTGGTTTCCCAGGGCATCGAAGCGCTGCGCGCTGCCGGCACCCTGCCCGCCGACGCGCCCACCCCCGACTTCGTCATCGAGCGGCCCAAGACCCGCGAGCACGGCGACTTCGCCACCAACGCGGCGATGCTGCTGGCCAAGGCCGCGCGCACCAGTCCGCGCGCGCTGGCGCAGGCGCTGGTCGCCGCGCTGCCGGCCAGCGACGACGTCGCCCGGGTCGAGATCGCCGGGCCGGGCTTCATCAACTTCCACCTCAGCCCCGGCGCCTGGCAGCGCGAGGTCGCCGCCGCCCTGCGCCACGGCGCCGAGTACGGCCGCAACACCTCCGGCCAGGGCCGCACCGCCGGCGTGGAGTACGTCTCGGCCAACCCGACCGGCCCGCTGCACGTCGGCCACGGCCGCGCCGCGGCGATCGGCGACTGCATCGCCCGCGTGCTCGACGCCAACGGCTGGAAGGTCAAGCGCGAGTTCTACTACAACGACGCCGGCGTGCAGATCGAGAACCTGGCCCGCTCGGTGCAGGCGCGCCTGCGCGGGTCCAGGCCCGGCGACGCCGACTGGCCGGCGGAGGCCTACAACGGCGACTACATCCAGGACGTGGCCGACGCCTACCTGCGCGGCGACACCGTGGAGATCGAGGGCCACGCGGTCACCGGCAGCGGCGACGTGGAGGACATCGAGGCGATCCGCCGCTTCGCCGTGGCCTACCTGCGCAACGAGCAGAACCAGGACCTGGCCGCGTTCGGCGTCGACTTCGACATCTACTTCCTGGAGAGCTCGCTGTATCGCGACGGCAAGGTCGAGGAGACCGTGCGCGAGCTGACCGCGAAGGGCCATACGTACGAGGAAGGCGGCGCGCTGTGGCTGCGCACCACCGAGTTCGGCGACGACAAGGACCGGGTGATGCGCAAGTCCGACGGCACCTACACGTACTTCGTGCCGGACGTGGCCTACCACCTGAGCAAGTGGCAGCGCGGCTACGAGCGCGCGATCACCGAGCTGGGCGCCGACCACCACGGTTCGCTGGCGCGCGTGCGCGCCGGCCTGCAGGCGCTGGACGTGGGCATCCCCAAGGGCTGGCCGGAATACGTGCTGCACCAGATGGTCACGGTGATGCGTGGCGGCGAGGAAGTGAAGCTGTCCAAGCGCGCCGGCTCCTACCTGACCCTGCGCGACCTGATCGAGGAAGCCGGGCGCGACGCGACCCGCTGGTTCCTGATCGCGCGCAAGCCCGATTCGCAGCTGGTGTTCGACATCGACCTGGCGCGCCAGCAGAGCAACGACAACCCGGTGTTCTACGTGCAGTACGCCCACGCCCGCGTGTGCGCGCTGCTGCGTCAGGCCGCCGAGAAGGGCTACGCCTGGGACCAGGCCAACGCCCTGGCGCAGCTGGCGAAGCTGGACGACGAAGGCTCGCTGGCGCTGATGATCGAGCTGTCGCGCTATCCGGAAGTGGTCGAGGCAGCGGGCCAGTCGCTGGAACCGCACCTGGTCGCCCAGTACCTGCGCGAACTGGCCTATGCTTTCCACACCTGGTACGCGAACACCCCCGTGCTGGTGGAGGACGCCGACCTGCGCGACGCGCGCCTGGCGCTGGCGCTGGCCGTGCGGCAGGGCCTGGCGAACGGCCTCGGCCTCCTCGGCGTCAGCGCGCCGGAGCGGATGTAAGCGGTCGGGCAGCAAGCGGAGAACGATGTAATGGCGGCAAGACGTGGCAGGAGCCAGGCGAAGCGCAACGGCGGCAATGGCGGCCGTCCGGCCTGGGTCTGGCTGGTGGTCGGCCTGGCGATCGGCGCGGTGGTGGTGCTGGCCGTGCCGGGCCTGCTGAAGAAGGACGGCGACGGCTTCGCCCGGTTCGGTCCGAAGGCCAATCCCGACGCGCAGCCGGCGCCGATCGCCGATCCGGACGCGATCGCCGACACGCCCGCGCTGCCGGAACCGGCGCCCGTCGAGACCGCGCCGCAGTACGACTTCTACACCGTGCTGCCCGGCAACGAGGTGCGCATGTCCGACGCCGAGCTGGCCGCCAGCGCGCGCGAGGAAGAGGCGCGCCGCCAGCAGGCCGAGGCGCGCCGCGCGCGCGACGCGCTGGAAGGCCGCACGCCCGCGCCGCCGGTGGCCACCCCGGCGCCGGAGGCCGCCGCTGCGGCCACCGCGCCTGCCGCGGGGGCCACGCCCGCGACCAACACCGTCGCCGCGGCCGCGGCGCCGGCCAAGGCCGACGGCGCACGCTACATCCTGCAGGCCGGCGCCTTCGGCAGCTCCGGCGACGCGGAGGAAGTGAAGGCCCGCATCGCGATGATCGGCCTGGGCGCGCGCGTGGAGACCGGCCAGGCCAACGGCCGTACCGTCTACCGCGTGCGCATGGGGCCGTACGCCACCGCCAGCGAACTGGCCGAGGCCAAGCAGAAGCTCGCCGACAGCGGGCTGCCGGCGATGGCGATCCGCGCGCAGTAACTCCGCCGGCGGCGGAGTTACCCAAGGTTTGCCTTGCAAACCTTGGGCCCCGTGGCGTTACACCCACAACCCCTGCGCCGGCCGGCGCGCCCCCCTTGACTCAAGGGGGCCACCCCGTGTGACAGCACATCGGCGGGCGGGACCTGGCACGCAGCTGTTGGGCCCTCGTGCCGTGATGGTGCGAAAATCGGCAGGCTTCATCCACGAGGAATCCATGATGTCCAAGACCGCCTTCATCACCGGCGCCACCTCCGGCTTCGGACTGGCTGCCGCCCGCCGTTTCGTCGCTGCCGGCTGGAAGGTGGTGGCCACCGGCCGCCGCGAAAGCCGCCTGCAGGCGCTGGTGGATGGACTGGGCGCGGCGAACGTGCATCCGGCCTGCTTCGACCTGCGCGACGCGGCGGCGATGGATGCGGCACTGTCGGCGCTGCCGGCGGAGTTCGCCGGGATCGACGTGCTGGTCAACAACGCCGGCCTGGCGCTGGGCACCGCCCCGGCGCAGCAGGCCAGCCTCGAGGACTGGCGCACGATGATCGACACCAACGTCACCGCGCTGGTCACCCTCACCCACCGGCTGCTGCCGCAGCTGGTCGAACGCAAGGGCGCGATCATCAACGTCAGCTCGGTGGCCGGCGTGTATCCGTATCCGGGCGGCAACGTGTATGGCGGCACCAAGGCCTTCGTCAGCCAGTTCTCGCTGAACCTGCGCTCGGACCTGCACGGCACCGGCGTGCGCGTGACCGCGATCGAGCCGGGCATGGCCGAGACCGAGTTCACCCTGGTCCGCACCCACGGCAACCAGGCCGCCTCGGATGCGTTGTACAAGGGCGCCCAGCCGATGACCGCCGAGGACATCGCCGAGCAGATCCTCTACGTCGCCACCCTGCCGCCGCACCTCAACATCAACCGGCTGGAGATCATGCCGGTGACGCAGAGCTTCGCCGGCTTCCAGGTGTTCCGCGGCTGAGCCGCCACCGCGGGGCGGCGCGTGCCGCCCCGTTGCGGCTCACGCCAGCCGCGCCTGCAGTTCGGCGGCGATCTCGTAGATGCCGTTGACCACGAACTGCACGCCGATGCAGACCAGCAGGAAGCCCATCAGCCGGGGAGAACGCCTCCACGCCGCTGTTGCCGAGCACGCGCATGATCCGCGTGGCGCTGCGCAGGCACAGCAGCAGGATCAGGCTGGCCAGGGCGATCACCAGCGGCGGTGCGGCCAGCATCACCCACTCTGCGTAGGGGCGCTCGTCGCGCACCGAAGCGGCGATGCTGATGATCAGCGCGATCGTGCCCGGCCCGGCGGTGCTGGGCATCGCCAGCGGGATGAAGGCGATGTCCTCGGTACGGTGCTGGCGCAGTTCCTCGCTGCGCCGCTCCACCTCCGGGCTCTCGTCCAGCCGCTGCTCCGGGAACAGCATGCGGAAGCCGATGAACGAGACGATCAGCCCGCCGGCGATGCGCAGGCCGGTGATCGAGATGCCGAACACGTTCATCACCAGCTGGCCGCCGTAGTAGGCGACGGCCATGATCACGAACACGTAGAGCGAGGCGCGTAGCGCCTGGCGGTTGCGCTCGGCCTCGTCCATGCCGCGCGACAGCCCCATCATCAGGGCCACCGTGGTCAGCGGGTTGGCCAGCGGCAGGATCGTGGCCAGCCCGGTCGCGACGGCCTTCAGCAGGTCCAGCATCGGCCACCCCCGCTCATGGGACGGCCGCATCTTCACCCGATCGCGCGGCGCCTGCACGCCGCGCCGCGGTCAGGCCAGCGGCGCGTCGTCGGACAGGTAGGTGTAGCCGGTCAGGCCGGCTTCCAGCGCGGCGGCGATCGCCAGCGACTCGTCCTGCGGCAGGCGCGCGTCGTGCACGCGCTGCGCGTAGGCCGCGCGCAGGTCGTCGAGGCGGTAGCCGACGTAGTCGAGCATCACGTCGGTGGTGTCGCCGCGGCGCTGCTGGGTCAGCTCGTAGCCGCCGTCGGCGGTCAGCCGCACCTCGACCGCGTCGGTGTCGCCGAACAGGTTGTGGATGTCGCCGAGGATCTCCTGGTAGGCACCGACCAGGAAGAACGCCAGCCGGTAGCTCTCGCCGTGGCGCACCGGGTGCAGCGGCAGCGAGGTGTCCAGGCCGCCGTTCTCGACGTAGGTCTTCACCGTGCCGTCGGAATCGCAGGTCATGTCGGCGATCACGCCGCGGCGGGTCGGCTCCTCGTCCAGGCGCTCGATCGGCACGATCGGGAACACCTGGTCGATCGCCCAGGCGTCGGGGATCGACTCGAACACGCTGAAGTTGACGAAGTACTTGTCGACCAGGCGGTCGTTGAGCTCGTCCAGCGCGGCGCGGTGGCTGCGCTCGGCGCCGTCCAGGCGCGCGCGCACGCCGTGGGCCACGGCGTAGAACAGGTCGTCCACGCGCGCGCGCTGCGGCAGGTCGATCTGGCCCAGCGCGTAGGCGGCCACGCCTTCGGCGTGGAAGTGCTGGGCCTCGTGGAACAGCTCCAGCGGCGGGCGCCGGTCCAGGTCGGCGTGCAGCTCGCGCAGGTGGCGGATCGCCGCCGGCTCGTCATCGTGGGCGTCCGGCACGCGGCCCTCCGGCGCCTTCTCCACCTCGGTGGTGTTGGCCACCAGCACCGCGTGGTGCGCGGTCATCGCGCGGCCGCACTCGGTGACGATGCGCGGCTGCGCCAGCCCGTGCTCGCTGCAGGCCTCGGCCAGCGGCTGCACGATGTTGGCCGCGTACTGGCCCAGCCCGTAGTTGATCGAGCAGTAGCTGCGCGAACGGGTGCCTTCGTAGTCGATGCCCAGGCCGCCGCCGACGTCCATGTAGCGGATCGTCGCGCCCAGCCGCGACAGCTCGGTGAAGTAGCGCACCGCCTCGCGCATGCCGTTGGCGATGTCGCGCACGTTGGAGATCTGCGAACCCATGTGGAAGTGCAGCAGCTGCAGGCAGTCGGCCATGCCGGTGTCGCGCAGCGACTTCCACAGGTCCAGCACCTGGCGTGGCGACAGGCCGAACTTGGCCTTGTCGCCGCCGCTGTTCTGCCACTTGCCGGCGCCCAGGCTGGCCAGGCGCATGCGCACGCCCAGCCCCGGGCGCACCTCCAGCGCGCGCGCCTCCTCCATCACCAGGGCCAGCTCGGAGGGCTTCTCGATGACGATGAAGGTCTCCAGGCCGAGCTTGCGTCCGATCAGGGCCAGGCGGATGTACTCGCGGTCCTTGTAGCCGTTGCACACGATCAGGCCGCCCGGGCGCGACAGCGCCAGCACCGCCATCAGCTCCGGCTTGCTGCCGGCCTCCAGGCCGAAGCCTTCGCCCTGGTGCGAGGCCAGGGTGCCGGCCACGCCGCGGTGCTGGTTGACCTTGATCGGGTATACGGCGGTGTAGCCGCCGGCATAGTCGGCCTCGGCCATGGCCTGGGCGAAGGCGTCCTGCAGCCGCGCCAGGCGGTCGCCGAGGATGTCCGGGAAGCGCAGCAGCAGCGGCAGCTGCATGCCGCGGGCGCGGGCCGCCTCCACCAGCGCCGGCAGCGGCAGCGCCGGGCCGCCTTCGCCGCGCGGCAGCACCTGCATGGCCCCGTCGGCCACGTCGAAATAGCCACCCGACCAGTGCGGGATGGACCAGGTCTTGCGGGCGTGGTCGACGGACCAGTCGCTCATCGGCATGCGGCTCGGGGCGGAAAAGGACGCGCATTCTAACCCTGCTGTTCAGAATGCTCCGTTACAATGCGCGGCCCCGCCGCCGGGCAACCCCGCGCCGGCCCGCCAGGCCGCCCGCCGCGCCGCCCACGATCCCCCACGAGGACGCCATGAGCACCCAGGACAACTGGTACATCGAGCATTTCGAGCCGACCGGATCGGCCATCGGCTACCGGATCGAGGCCAAGCTCGACGAGGTCCAGTCGCCGTTCCAGAAGATCGAGATCTACAAAACCACCGACTGGGGCAACCTGATGCTGATCGACGGCGCGGTGATGCTCACCAGCCGCGACAACTTCCTGTACCACGAGATGATCGCCCACCCGGTGCTGTTCACCCACGCCGCTCCGAAGCGCGTGGTGATCATCGGCGGCGGCGACTGCGGCACCCTGCGCGAGGTGCTCAAGCACCGGGGCGTGGAAAGCGCCACCCAGTGCGACATCGACGAGCAGGTCACCCGCATGGCCGAGAAGTACTTCCCGGAGCTGTGCGAATCCAACGGCGACCCGCGCGCCGAGCTGCTGTTCGACGACGGCGTGGCCTACATGGCCAACTGCCCGGCCGGCAGCGTGGACGTGGTGATCGTGGACTCCACCGACCCGGTCGGCCCGGCCGAAGGCCTGTTCAACAAGGACTTCTACGCCAGCTGCTTCCGCGCCCTGAAGGACGACGGCATCCTGGTCCAGCAGAGCGAGTCGCCGCTGGCCCAGCTGGAGCTGATCAAGGCCATGCGTGCCGAGATGGGCAAGGCCGGTTTCAGCACCTTCAAGACCCTGCCGTTCCCGCAGCCGTGCTACCCGACCGGCTGGTGGAGCGTGACCCTGGCGCGCAAGGGCCAGGGCTTCGATTTCCGCCAGGCCGACGCGGCCGCCAAGGGTTTCCCGACCCGCTACTACAGCGCGCACCTGCACCAGGGCGTGCTGGTCGCCCCCCCGTTCGTGGCCGAAGCCCTCGGCGAAGCCTGAACGGACGCCGACCGCCGGACCTCACCATGAGGTCCGGCACAGGCCGGAAACGGCCGAAAACCGCGTAATTAAGCCAGTGTTGCGGCACCGCAACGCAGTAATGAGCGGCACGCCGTTTATGCGGCCGTGCCGCCACCCCAGGCTTGCCAGACCACCCCAGCCGACCCCGTGTCTTCCCCCGGACGCGACGGGCCGCCATTTCCATGACCACCTTCCCCCTCGCCCTGCCCACGCTCCTTCCCCGCGCCCAACTGCTCAAGCGCGGCGAGCGCCTGCTCGAGCCGGACGTCTACGTGACCCGGCTCGACGACATGCCCGCCGTGGTGAAGGACTACAGTCGCTACCGGCGCACCCCGCTGGCGCCGCTGGCGCGCCTGCTGGTCCGCCGGGAGGCGCGGATCCTGCGCCGCCTGCGCGGCTGGGCCCATGCGCCGATGCTGCTGGGCATCGCCGGCGGCCTGGCCCTGACCATGGAGTTCGTGCCCGGCGAGCCGCTGGGCAGCGCCAACCAGGTCGACGACGAGGTGTTCCGCCGGCTGCGCGGCGCGGTGGCGCAGCTGCATGCCAGCGGCTACACCCACAACGACCTGCACCCGGCCAACGTGATGGTCAATGGCGACCGCGTCGTCCTGCTGGACTTCGCCTCGGCGCTGCGCACGCCGCGCTGGCTGCGCAACGCCCCGGTGCTGCGCGAGTTGCGCCGCAGCGACATCGCCAACGCGTTCCGCATCGAGCAGCGCCTGACCGGGCGCCAGCCGGGCGATTTCGTGTCGTCGGTGCTGGCCAAGCCGCGCTGGGTGACCGCCGTGCGCGAGGGCTGGAAGCGCTTCTACCGCGGCCTGCGCGGGCACTGAGCCCGCAGCGGTATCCGCCCGATGATGCTGGAGGCCGCCGCAGGGCGGCCTTCGCCTTACAGGGCGTCGGCGTCCAGTTCGCCGGTACGGATCCGGACCACCTGGCCCAGGTCGTAGACGAAGACCTTGCCGTCGCCGATCTTGCCGGTGCCGGCCGCGCGCACGATGGCTTCCACCACCGCCTCGACCTGGTCGTCGGTGACCGCGACCTCGACCTTCACCTTGGGCAGGAAATCGACCACGTACTCGGCGCCGCGGTACAGCTCGGTGTGGCCCTTCTGGCGGCCGAAACCCTTCACCTCGGTGACGGTGATACCGGCCACGCCCAGCCCCGACAGCGCCTCGCGCACGTCGTCGAGCTTGAACGGCTTGATCACGGCCATGACCATCTTCATCAGGCGACTCCGCTTGCAGGTGGGCAGGACAGGATAGCGCGACGCCTGCTTGCCACGCCCGGGCGCGGCGGTTTCCAATGCCCTGCCCCCGCGGCCCGGTTTTCGGAGTTTTCCGACGCTGGCCGGCGCCGCTTCCCGATCCCCACCGCCGCGCCGCCGGCGCACACTGGCATCCCCGCCGGAGGAACCCCATGATCAACCTCGAGCACATCGACGACCTCGCGCGCCGCCTCACCGACCTGGTCCCCCCGGGCCTGCGCCAGTCCGGCGAGGAGTTGCAGGCCAGCTTCCGCGCCGCGCTGCAGTCCGGCCTGGCCCGCCTGGACCTGGTCACCCGCGAGGAGTTCGACGTGCAGCGCGCGGTGCTGCTGCGCACCCGCGAGAAGCTCGAGGCGCTGGAGCGCCAGGTCGCCGAACTGGAGGCGCGCCTGGCCCCGTCCTCCGGCAACCCGGCCGACGGCAGCCGCTGAGCCGCCCATGGGCCTGGCGCTGGTGCACAGCCGTGCCCGCGCCGGGGTCCTCGCGCCGCCGGTCCAGGTGGAGGTCCACCTCTCCGGCGGCCTGCCCAGCACCCAGATCGTCGGCCTGCCCGCCGCGGCGGTGCGCGAATCGCGCGACCGCGTGCGCGCGGCCATCCTCTGCGCCCAGTTCGAATACCCGCAGCGGCGCATCACCATCAACCTGGCCCCCGCCGACCTGCCCAAGGACGGCGGCCGCTTCGACCTGCCGATCGCGCTGGGTATCCTCGCCGCCAGCGGCCAGATCGACCGCAACCGCCTGGCCGGCTGCGAATTCCTCGGCGAGCTGGGCCTGACCGGCGAACTGCGTCCGATCGACGGCGTGCTGCCGGCCGTGCTGGCCGCCGCCCGCGACGGCCGCCGCCTGGTGGTGCCGGCCGGCAGCGCCGCCGAGGCGGCACTGGCCCGCGAGGCGGAGGCCTACGTCGCCCGCACCCTGCTGGAAACCTGCGCCGGCCTGGATGGCCGCACCCCCCTGCCGCGCGCGGCCGAGGCCGGGGCCGGCCCGCTCGCGACCCTGCCGGTCCCCGACCTGGCCGATGTCCGCGGCCAGGCCCAGGCCCGGCGGGCGCTGGAGATCGCCGCCGCCGGCGCACACCACCTGCTGATGAGCGGGCCCCCGGGCTGCGGCAAGACCCTGCTGGCGTCGCGCCTGCCCGGCCTGCTGCCCGAGGCCAGCGAGGCCGAGGCGCTGGAGACGGCCGCGGTGCACTCGATCAGCGGCCGCGGCCTGGACCCGGCGCGGTGGCGGCAGCGGCCGTTCCGCGCGCCGCACCACGGCGCCAGCGCGGTAGCCCTGGCCGGCGGCGGCAGCCCGCCGCGGCCGGGCGAGATCTCGCTGGCGCACAACGGCGTGCTGTTCCTCGACGAACTGCCGGAATGGAGCCGGGCCGCGCTGGAAGTGCTGCGCGAGCCGCTGGAATCCGGCCGCGTCACCATCTCCCGCGCCGCGCGCAGCGCCGAGTTCCCGGCGCGCTTCCAGCTGGTGGCGGCGATGAACCCCTGCCCCTGCGGCTGGGCCGGCGACCCGTCCTCGCGCTGCCGCTGCACCCCGGACATGGTCCGCCGCTACCGGGGGCGGCTGTCCGGACCGCTGCTGGACCGTATCGACCTGCACCTGGCGATGGCGCGGCTGCCGCCGGCACTGCTGCGCGCCGACGCCCCGCCCGGCGAGTCCAGCGCCGCGGTGCGGGCACGGGTGGAAGCGGCGCGCGACCGCCAGCAGGCCCGCGGCGGTGTGCCCAACGCCCATCTCGATGCCGCCGGAGTGGCCACGGCCTGTCGCCTCGACGACGCCGGGCAGCAACTGCTCGACCAGGCCGCCGAACGCCTGCAGCTGACCGCGCGCAGCCTGCACCGGGTGCTGCGGGTGGCGCGGACCATCGCCGACCTGGACGCCAGCGACGGCATCGGCGCCGCGCACCTGGCCGAGGCGCTGGGCTACCGCACGCCGCTGGCGCCGCTGCCCGGCCAGGCCTGAGCCGGGCAGTGCCTGGCGCGACCGGGGGTTATCCCCCATCGGTCATGGTCATGGTTTAACGCGCAGGCAACCTCGCCCACGCCGCTTCCGCGCTAGCGTGTCCGCTCCGATGCCGCCGGCATCACCGGGGAGTCACCGCATGCGCCGCACCGCCCTGTTCGCCGTCTCCAGCCTCGCCCTCGCCCTGGCCGCCTGTACCGGCAAACAGGAGGAAGGCACCGCCGCCGCCACGCCCGAAACACCGAAGGAAGTCGAGCTGATCCCGCGCGATGCGCTGTTCGGCAATCCCGAGCGCGCGGCGGTGCAGATCAGCCCGGACGGCAAGTACCTCAGCTGGGTCGCGCCGGTCGACGGCGTGATGAACGTCTGGGTCGCGCCGGCGAACGATCCCTCCGCCGCGCGCGCGGTCACCGACGACAAGGCCCGCGGGATCCGCAACTACTTCTGGTCGTACCGCCCGGACACGCTGCTGTACCTGCGCGACACCGGCGGCGACGAGGACTTCCACCTCTACGCGGTGGACCTCGCCACCGGCCAGGCGCGCGACCTCACTCCGTTCGCGAAGACCACCGCGCAGGTCGTCGGCGTCAGCCCGACGCAGCCGGACAGCATCCTGGTCGGCATGAACGACCGCGACGCCAAGTGGCACGACCTGTACCGGGTCGACCTGGCCAGCGGCGACCGCACCCTGGTGGAGAAGAACACCCGGCAGATCGCCGGCTACATCGCCGACGGCGAGTACAACCTGCGTTTCGCCCAGCGCTCGCGCCCCGACGGCGGCCTCGACATCCTGCGCCGCGCCGGCGACGGCTGGGAGCAGGCCGACGACGTACCGTTCGAGGACGTGCTGACCACCAGCGTGCTGGGCCTGACCCACGATGGAAAGACGCTGTACCTGGCCGATTCGCGGAACCGCAATACCGCCGCGGTGTACGCGATCGATAGCGCCAGCGGCGAACGCAGGCTGCTGGCCGAGGACGCGCGCGCCGACATCGGCGGCGGCCTGGCCGATCCGCGCACCGGCGAGCTGCAGGCGGTGTCGGTGGACTACCTGCGCAACGAGTGGAAGCCTGTCGGCGACGCGCTGGCGGCCGACCTCAAGGTGCTCGAAGGCATCGGCCCGGGCGAGGTCGGCGTCAACGCGCGCACGCTCGACGACCGCACCTGGATCGTCACCTACTCGGCCGCCGAATCGCCGGTGGTGTACTACCGCTACGACCGCACGCCCGGCGCCGAAGGCAGGCTGACCAGGCTGTTCTCCGCGCGCCCGGCGCTGGACGGCAAGCCGCTGGTGCCGCAGTGGCCACTGGAGCTGAAGTCGCGCGACGGCCTGACCCTGCCCAGCTACCTGACCCTGCCGGCGCAGGCGGATCCCGACGGCGACGGCAAGGCCGACACGCCGGTGCCGCTGGTGCTGCTGGTGCATGGTGGACCGTGGGCGCGCGACGGCTACGGCTACAGCAGCTGGAACCAGTGGCTGGCCAACCGCGGCTACGCGGTGCTTTCGGTCAACTACCGCGGCTCCACCGGCTTCGGCAAGGAGTTCACCAACGCCGGCGACGGCGAGTGGGCCGGCAAGATGCACGACGACCTGGTCGACGCGGTGAACTGGGCGGTGGAGCAGCGCATCACCACCCCGGACAAGGTCGCGATCATGGGCGGCAGCTACGGCGGCTACGCCACGCTGGTCGGCCTGACCTTCACCCCGGACACCTTCGCCTGCGGCGTGGACATCGTCGGGCCGTCCAACCTCGCCACCCTGCTGTCGACGGTGCCGCCGTACTGGGCCAGCTTCTTCGAGCAGCTGGCGCGGCGCATGGGCGACCCGCGCACCGAGGAAGGCCGCAAGTGGCTGGAGGAACGCTCGCCGCTGACCCGCGCCGACCAGATCAGGAAGCCGCTGCTGATCGGCCAGGGCGCCAACGACCCTCGGGTGAAGCAGGCCGAGAGCGACCAGATCGTCGCGGCGATGCAGGCGAAGAACATCCCGGTCACCTACGTGCTGTTCCCCGACGAGGGCCACGGCTTCGCCCGTCCGGAAAACAACAAGGCCTTCAACGCGATCGCGGAGAACTTCCTGGCCAGGTGCCTGGGCGGCCGCGCGCAGCCGATCGGCGAGGACCTGGCCGGGTCCAGCGCCACCGCCCCGGTGGGCGCCGAGGGCGTGGACGGGCTGGCCGAGGCGCTGCAGGGCCACACGCCGAACGTACAGAAGTAAGGCAACCGCGGTTGGTTGGGGGGCGGGCGCCGGTAACGGCGCCCGTTTCTTTTTCCCGCGCGGCGCGTGCCCGTCACGGCTGCCAGACCGCCGCGCCCGGATCCAGCTCCATCGTCTCCATCGTCGCGGCGCGCCAGCCGAAGCCGCACACCGCCAGCACGCCTTCGCGCAGCGGATCCAGGCCCAGCGCGCGTTCCAGTGGCTGTTCGTTGATCGCCGCGGTGATGTACGCCGCCAGGCCCGCGTCGGTCGCCGCCAGGTACAGCAGCTGCGAAAGATGCCCCGCCTCCAGCGTGACCACGCGCAGCCCCTTGGGATGGCGGCGGTACTTCCAGAAGTGGCGGTCGTAGCGCGGGGCGAGGATCGCCATCGCGTGCGCGTTGGCGAACCAGTGCTGGCGCGCCACCGCCTCCAGCGCCAGGTCGGCCAGCGGCCGGCCCGGCGACGGCAACGGGCGCAATGCATGCCGCACCGGATGGTAGTGGTACAGGCCCGGCACCACGCCCTCGACGTTCTGCACCAGCAGATAGGCCTCCACCGGATGCAGGCCGCCGCCGGAGGGGCAGTTCTTCTTCAGGAACACCGTGTCGGCGGTGACTTCCATCTTCCCGTGCGCGGCGAACACGCGCTCGAGGACCTGCGCGAACAGCGTCCGTGGCAGCGGGCGGGCGGTGTCGAAGTTGCGGCAGGTGACGCGGCGCGAGAGCAGCGCGTCGAAGTCGCCGCGCGCCGCGCGCGGCAGCTGCAGCAACGCATCGTCTTCCGGCACCGGCACTGCCGGCGGCGGCGCGCCGAACAGTTCGCGTACCTCCTCGATGGTCACCGTGCCGGTGTCCTCCATCGACCGCACCGCGTCGGCGTCCTCCCAGCGGGTGAAGGCGTGCATGGTGGCCGCCAGCGGATCCCAGTGCACCTCGCGCAGCGCTTCCTCGCGTTGGCGCATCGCCGCATGCCGCTTGCCGCTGCCCAGTACCAGCCCTTCGCGCAGCAGCCGTGGCAGCGCCTTG
Source organism: Pseudoxanthomonas sp. J35 (assembly GCF_000513995.1). Classification (GTDB taxonomy): domain Bacteria; phylum Pseudomonadota; class Gammaproteobacteria; order Xanthomonadales; family Xanthomonadaceae; genus Pseudoxanthomonas. The sequence goes on along the minus strand of NZ_KI911337.1, from coordinate 61,028 downwards.
CGCGCGTCCCCGTCGAGCGTGGCGCGGTCCACCCAGCGCTCCGCGCTCAACCGGCCGAGCAGTTCGCGTTCGCGCGCGTCGAGTTCCACTTCCCGTGCGAGGTGCGGCGCCAGCGCCAGCCAGCGCATGCGGCTGGCCAGGCCGTCGCCACCGCGCAGCACATCCGCCAGGTCGAACTCCACGTCCTCGCGGGGCTCGATGTAGAGCACCCGGCACCGCCGCACGCGCATCCGCGCCTCCCCGTTCTCCGTTACCCGTCCGGCATCACGTTCGCGCCGCGGACACCCCGCCGACAGCCTGCGCGATCGGCTCCGCCGCCGCAACGCGGCCGCCCTTGTGGGCGGCCGGCGCGGCCGCTAGATTGCGGGAGCGGCCCATTCCGGGACGTTCCTGGGGAAACCATCATGGCAACGAAGAAGGCTGGCAGCCGCGTGCCGCTGGATCCGAAGGTGGCGCGCAAGTTCCTGGACAAGCTGGGCACGGACAACGAGTTCCGGCGCCTGTTCAAGAAGGATCCGAAGGCCGCGCTGGTGGCGTCCGGCTACAAGGTCGCCAAGGGCGACGCCGCCGGTGAAGCCGCGCTGGAGCAGCTGGCCGTGTGCCTGCGCGTGGAGCGGATCGCGCCGAAGGCGGCCATCGCCAGCGCGCGCTCGTCGCTGGAGGCGATGCTCGGTTCGGGCGTGGGCATGACCCCGAATCAGTTGAATGCGGCCAGCACCGCTTCCCTGCGCCGCCTCAAGTAATCGGGCAGGCGCTCGGCCGGCCACGCACTGTCGAACCGCTCCAGTTCCGCGGCCGCGTCCTTCGCCCTGGCGGAGGACGCGAGCAGCTCGGCGCTTTCGAGGTGGCTGACGACGGTATCGAATACGTTCAAGGCCTGCTGGCAGCGCCCGCAGCCGGGTTCCACGTAGCTGCGGCCGCGGTGCGCGGCGAGCCAGCGCGATTCGCGCAGGCTGCGCGCGGTGTCGCCGCGGGCGCGGTACGCCTCCAGCAGGATGCGGTGCGCCTGCACCGGTTCGGCGCCGTCCAGCGCCGGTTCCAGCAGCGCGATCGCCTGCGCGGCGTCGCCTTCGGCCAGCCGTTGCCCGGCCTGCACGGCGAGGTACAGCTTCGCCGGCGGCAGGTCGCCGCTGGTATGGGGCTGGCCCTTGAGCCGGCGCAGCACTTCGCCGGACAGGCGGGTGTCGCCGATGCGCTGCGCCAGCAGCGCGCCGACCAGCACCGCGTAGGCGGAGTCCAGCACGTCAGGTAGCGGGGCGGCCTCGTCCCCGGTGCGCGCCAGCAGCGGTTCCACGGCCTGGCGTAGCGCGTCGCGGGCATGCGGGCGGCCGCCCAGCACCTGCACGCTGGCCAGCATCAGCTGGCCGATCTGGTTGCGTACGCTGCCGGGCTCGGTGGCCGCCAGCTGCCGGCGCATCTCCTCGATCGCGCCGTCCCAGTCGCCCTGGTCGAGCAGGATGCTGGCGTGGTCGAAATAGGCCACGTCCTGGGTCGGCTGCCGGTTCCACGCCTCGTGCGCGCGGTCGAACTCGCGCCGCGCCGCCAGCGCGATCGCGCGGCCGACCGGCGCGTTCCTGACCCCGCCTTCCTGCGCGGCGGCGAAGGCCTCGGCGGCCTTGCCCGGGTTCTCCAGGCCCAGGTGCAGCTGCCCGACCAGCGCCATCGACAGCGCCGCGAATTCGCTCTGCGGGTCGGTGGCGCGCATCGCGTAGTCCATCGCGTCGGCGTAGCGCCGCGCCGACAGCAGGCCGTAGCCGACGTTGGCGTAGGCCGGGAAGAAGTCCGGGTACAGCTCGCTCATCTGCCGCCACTTGTCGAGCGCGTCCGCCGGCGCGGTCAGCTGCGCGTTCCAGGCATCCAGGTACAGCTGCTCGCGCGGCGGCAGGCGGTTCTTGTGCGCCATCGCCTCGCGCAGGCTTGCGAGGGCTTCGTCGCGTTTCACCTGGGCATTGGCCGCGCGCAGCAGGCCGACGTAGGCCAGGGCGAAATCCGGATCCAATTCGACCGCGCGGGCGTAGAAGCCGGCGGCCTTCTCGTACTCCGAGTTGCCGAAGGCCTGCTGGCCAAGCGCGTAGGCGCGCAGCGCGTCGATGTTGGACGTGCTCACGTCCGGCAGCGGCGCCGAATCGCGCTGGATCGAGGCCAGGCTCTCGCCCATCGCGTTGCGCAGCGAGGCGGTGACCTGGTCGATCGAGCGCAGCGCCGATTCCAGGCCGCGGCCGTCGGCCGATTCGGCCGCCAGGGTGCGCTGGGTGCGCGGATCGACGATCTCGGCGCTGAAGCGCACGCGCCCGCCCACTTCCGCCACCGTCGGCAGGATCAGCAGACGCGCGCCGTCGCGCTGGGCGACTTCCGAGCCGATGGCGCGATCCACCCTGGTCGCCGCCGGGTCGCGCTGCATCCGCGCCAGGGTATCGCGGACCTTCAGGTCGCTGAGCACGTTGACGTAGCGCGACTGCTCCAGGCTGATCCGGAACGCCTGCTGCAGCGAATCGTCCAGCACGGTCTGGCCGGTGAGGTTGCGCAGGTCGCCGACCACCACCCAGTCGCGTTCGGCGAAGGCGATCGCCGGCTGCGGGCGGGTCACCGCCCAGATGGCGACCGCCACGCCGGCCACCAGCACCACCTCGGCGACCAGCGCCATCGGCCGTCGCCATGCCGGCAGGTCGCGGCGCGCCTTGGAGTCGCCGCGCGGCATGCGCAGCGGCGCCAGCCCCGGCTCGCCAACCTCGTGCACTTCCTGCACGCCGGGCACGCCCTTGAAATGCCAGCGCCCGTGCGTGCGCCACTGCAGCGTGGCGCCGCGTTCGCCCAGTTCGCGCGCGGCGCGGCGCACCAGCGGTTCGGCCACCGACGACAGCAGGATCTGCCCCGGCCGCGCCAGCTGCATCAGCCGCGCGGCGAACGGCTTGGCCAGGCCTTCCACTTCCACCGGCTTGGCCCCGGCGCTGACCGCTTCCTCGCTGTTGCGCCACACCAGCAGCTCGCCGACGTGCAGGCCGGAACGCGCCAGCAGCGGGCCGACGCGGTGCGCCTGGCCCAGCGCGTCCAGGCCGCGGCGGTAGTCCAGGGCGAAGCCGAGCCCGTCCAGCGGGCGCTCGAACAGCAGCAGCATGCCGTCGGAGCGGTCGATCAGGCGGCCGCGCCAGCGGTGCTGCAGTTCCAGCACCAGCTGGTCGTGGTCGCGGAACAGCGCCGCGGCCGCCGAATCACCCAGCCGCTCGACCAGCTGCGTGGATTCGCACAGGTCGGTCAGCAGCAGGGTCCGCAGCTGCGGGGAATCGGTGTCGTGATGGTGCGGCTGGCCATCCATCGGCGTCCGCCCTCATGCCATCGCGGGCGGTGGGGTTTCGTCCATCCAGAAAGCGCGGTTGCCGCCCAGGCGCTTGGCCTCGTAGAGGGCGGCATCGGCGCGCGCGTACCAGTCGTTCCAGTCGCGCTCCGGCTCGACCAGGCAGGCGCCAACGCTGACCGGGCAGATCGTCGGCACCGTCTGCTGCAGTTTCAGCAGGCTGCGCGTGGTGGAAACGATGAATTCGGCGTAGCGCATGACCTCGTCGCGGCCCTGCGCCGAGACCAGCAGGCAGAACTCGTCGCCGCCGAGCCGGCACGGCACGTCCTCGGCGCCGGCGACCGAGCGCAGGATGCCGGCCACGTTCTGCAGCACGCGGTCGCCGACCAGGTGGCCGTGGTCGTCGTTGACCTGCTTGAAGCGGTCGCAGTCCACCAGCACCAGGCCCATCGGCTTGTCCATGCCCAGCCGGCGGCATTCCTGCATGTGCAGGGTCAGGCCGCGGCGGTTGTACAGGCCGGTGAGCTCGTCGGTGCGGATCAGCTCCTCGGTCTGGTTGAGCTGGTGGGTAGTGGCGTAGAGGTTGTCCAGGGCCGTTTCCAGGTCCTGGTTGCGGCGCCGCAGCTGGCGGATCAGGCCCTGCTCGTTGAGCACCACGCGGGTGATGGAACGGCGCAGGAACTGCGCGACCAGCGCCGGATCGCGGTCGACCAGCTGCTGGAACTCGCCCTGGCCCAGTTCGTACAGGCGCCCGTCCTGGATGCAGGCCGCGTCGGCGCTGCGGGTGTGCTCGCCGATCAGCAGGCCCAGTTCGCCGAAGAATTCCTGCGGACCCAGCTGCTTGGTCGCCAGGTCGTTGCCGAAGTCCAGTTCGACCCGGCCGCTGGCGATGACATACATGAGTTCGCCGGGGTCGCCGCGGCGGAACAGGCGCTCCCCGGCACGCATGGCCCGTTCGCGGCCGACCGCCGCGAACAGTCCGGCCTCGCACGCCGACAGGGTGGCGTTGCCGCCACCGGGCGCTTCCTGCTCCACTGTCTGGCGGACTTTGCGCGCCACGCCCTCGCTGGACATCTCGCGGCTCCCTGACCCGGCCCCCCCCAGGTGAGCGGCGAGCATAGCATCGCGGCGGGCGGGGGTCAGGGCGGCCGCGGCGGCGGCCCACCCGGCCCGGGGATGGGCCAGGATCGCGGCCTGCGGCGCGCCGCGGCGCCTCTCCGGCACGCGCGTGCGGGGATTCTGGAAACGCTGCATGGGTGCCCTGCCAAGGCGCCGGCAGTGCCGGCCTCACCCTGCATAAGACGGAAACCGGCAGAAAAGCGGCCGCGGCAGGGCCGCAGCCGTGCACAGATGCGGTTGCGCCCCCCTCTCCCGGCGCAACCGCAGGGGCGACCGGTCCTCCCCCAAGGACCGGCCGCCCCCTTGGACCGGGTCAGGCCGCGGCCTTGTCCTGGAACTGCTCTTCCTCGGTCGAGCCCTTCAGCGCGGTGGTCGAGGACTGGCCCTGCTGGATGGTCTGGGTCACCGCGTCGAAGTAGCCGGTACCGACCTCGCGCTGGTGCTTGACCGCGGTGAAGCCCTTGTCGGCGGCGGCGAACTCGGCCTCCTGCAGCTCCACGAAGGCGCTCATCTGGTTGCGGGCGTAGCCGTAGGCCAGGTTGAACATGGAGTAGTTCAGGGCGTGGAAACCGGCCAGGGTGATGAACTGGAACTTGTAGCCGTAGCTGGCGATTTCCTTCTGGAACTTCGCGATGGTCGCGTCGTCCAGGTTCTTCTTCCAGTTGAAGCTCGGCGAGCAGTTGTAGGCCAGCATCTTGCCCGGATACTTGGCGTGGATCGCCTCGGCGAACTTGCGGGCGAACTCCAGGTCCGGCTTGCCGGTCTCGCACCAGACCAGGTCGGCGTACGGAGCGTAGGCCAGGCCGCGGGCGATCGACTGCTCCAGGCCGTTCCTGACGCGGTAGAAGCCCTCGACGGTGCGCTCGCCGGTGCAGAACGGCCGGTCGTTCTCGTCGATGTCCGAAGTCAGCAGGTCGGCGGCCTCGGCGTCGGTGCGGGCGACCAGCAGAGTCGGCACGCCCATCACGTCGGCGGCCAGGCGCGCGGCGTTGAGCTTCTCGACCGCCTCGCGGGTCGGCACCAGTACCTTGCCGCCCATGTGGCCGCACTTCTTCACCGAGGCCAGCTGGTCCTCGAAGTGCACGCCGGCGGCGCCGGCCTCGATCATCGCCTTCATCAGCTCGAAGGCGTTGAGCACGCCGCCGAAGCCGGCCTCGGCGTCGGCCACGATCGGCTGCAGGAAGTCGATGCTGTCGTCGCCCTCGGCGTGATGCAGCTGGTCGGCGCGCAGCAGCGCGTTGTTGATGCGCTTGACCACCGCCGGCACCGAGTCGGCCGGGTACAGCGACTGGTCCGGGTACATCTGGCCGGCCAGGTTGGCGTCGGCGGCGACCTGCCAGCCGGACAGGTAGATCGCCTTCAGGCCGGCCTTGACCTGCTGCATGGCCTGGTTGCCGGTCAGCGCGCCCAGCGCGTTGACGAAGTCCAGCTCGTGCAGGTAGCGCCACAGCTTCTCGGCGCCGATGCGGGCGATCGAGTGCTCCACGGGGATGGTGCCACGCAGGCGGACCACGTCCTCGGCGGTGTAGTTGCGGGTGATGCCGGCCCAGCGCGGGTCGGTGTTCCATTCGTGCTGGATCTGCTCGGCGGTCTTCAGCGTGCTCATGGTGCTTCTCCGTGGGACGTCGTGTTGCTGCGGCTATGGCGGGATGCGCGGCCCGGGCATCCGGGCCGGCGCGGAATCAGTCGATGCGGGCGTAGGCCGGCAGGGTCAGGAACTCGACCAGCTGGCAGGCGCGGGTCAGTTCGTCGAGCAGGGCGATGGCCTCGGGGATGCGCGCGCCGCCCGGCAGGGTGGCGGTGTCGCCGAGGCGGCCCGGCAGCGCGGCCAGGGTGCGTTCGAACAGGGCGAAGTCGATCACCGTGCCGTCGGCCAGGTGCACCGGGCTGCCGTCGGCGTGGCAGCCGCGCGGGTCGGAGTGGTGCAGCCACTGCCACAGCTGGGCGCGGGCGATCTCGGCGGTGGCCGCGTCCTCCATCAGGTAATGGATCGGCACGCAGCCGTTGCCGTCCAGCCACGAGGCCAGGTAGCGCACGCAGACCTCGACGTTGTTCTCGAAGCCCTCGCGGGTGATGGTGCCCTCGCACGGCCGGATCAGGTCGTCGCGGGTCACCTGCACGTCCTCGCGCAGCACGTGGTGCTGGTTGGGGGTGGGCATGTGCGCGTCGAACACCGCGCGCGCCACCGGGATCAGCGCCGGGTGCGCGACCCAGGTGCCGTCGTGGCCGGCGCTGACCTCGCGCAGCTTGTCGGCGCGGACGCGGGCCAGGGCCTGCTCGTTGGCGGCCTCGTCGTGGTTGATCGGGATCTGCGCGGCCATGCCGCCCATGGCATGGGCGCCGCGGCGGTGGCAGGTGCGGATCAGCAGCTCCGAGTAGGCCTTCAGGAACGGCTGGGTCATGGTCACCTGGCCGCGCTCGGGCAGGACCTTGTCGGCATGGGCGCGGAAGGTCTTCAGGTACGAGAAGATGTAGTCCCAGCGCCCGCAGTTCAGGCCGACGATGCGGTCCTTCAGCGCGTACAGGATCTCGTCCATCTCGAACACGGCCGGCAGGGTCTCGATCAGCACCGTGACCTTCATCTGCCCGTGCGGCAGGCCCAGGAAGGCCTCCACGTGCGACAGCGCGGCCTCCCACAGCGCCGCCTCCTCCATCGACTGCAGCTTGGGCAGGTAGAAGTACGGGCCGCGGTCGTTGGCCATCAGCGTGCGCGCGTTGTGGAAGGCGAACACGGCCATGTCGAACAGGCCGCCGGCGATCGGCTCGCCGTCCACGCGCACGTGCTTCTCGTCCAGGTGCCAGCCGCGCGGGCGCACGATCAGCACGGCACGCTCCTCGTACGGGCGCAGGCGGTACTGCTTGCCGTTGTCGGCGTCGAAGCTGAGGGTGCCCTCGACCGCGGCGGCCAGCGCGCGCTGGCCGGCCAGCAGGTTGCGCCAGGTCGGCGAGGTCGAGTCCTCGAAGTCGGCCATGTAGCAGTTGGCGCCGGAGTTCAGCGCGTTGATCACCATCTTCGGGTCGACCGGGCCGGTGATCTCCACGCGGCGGTCCTGCAGCGCGGCCGGGATCGGCGCGACCTTCCAGTCGCCGGCGCGGATCCCGGCGGTGTCGGCGCGGAAGTCCGGCAGGCCGCCGGCGTCGAAGAAGGCCTGGCGCTCGCGGCGGGCGGCCAGGCGCGCGCGGCGCTCCGGCTCGATCGCCCGGTGCAGCGAGACGAGCAGGCCCAGCAGCGGAGCCGGCAGCACCTGTTCCTGCCCGGCGACGCGCTCGGTCAGGCTGAGACCGGCGGCGCGCGGGGAGGCGACGTCGGCGGCGCGGCTGGCCGGACGGATCGGGGTCGGGATGGCACTGGCGGTGGCGGACATGGCGGGCTCCTACTGCTCGGTACGGATGCCCACGCTGCGCTGCGTCAAATTATTTGACAACTAAGATATTGCAATGTAATTCATAAGATCAGCTAATAGGCTTGCACAACCATCCCATGGCGCCGTCCGCAAGTCCGCGATTTCCTTACAAATCCGACAAGCTCAAGCCGCTGCGCGCGTTCTGCCAGACGGTCCGGCTGGGGTCGGTCTCACGGGCCGCGGACGCGCTTTTCGTCAGCCAGCCCGCCATCACCCTGCAGCTGCAGGCGCTGGAACGGGACCTGGGCGTGCGCCTGCTGGAGCGCAACGGCCGGCGCCTGACCCCCACCCGTGAGGGCGAGGTGCTGTACGAGATGGCCCTGCCCCTGGTCGAGCAGCTCGACGGGCTGGAGGCGGACTTCCAGGAGCGGGTGCGCGGGCTGGAGGCCGGCGAGCTGAAGATCGCCGCCAACAGCTCGACCATCCTCTACCTGCTGCCGAAGATCGTGGAGGCCTTCCGCGCCCGCCATCCCGAGGTGCGCCTGGCCCTGCACAACGTGGTTACCAGCGAAGGCACCGAGCTGCTGCGCGAGGACGCGGTGGACCTGGTGGTCGGCACCCTGCTCGACGTGCCGGCCGACCTCAGCTACGAGGCCGCCTACCGCTTCGAGCAGCTGCTGGTCGCCCCGCCCGGCCATCCGCTGCTGCGCAAGCCGCGGCTGGAGCTGGCCGACCTCGCCGAATACCCGCTGATCCTGCCGCCGAAACGGCAGATCACCTGGCGCCTGGTCGACCTGGTGCTGCAGCAGAACCGGGTGCCGTACACGGTGGCGCTGGAGGTCAGCGGCTGGGACGTGATCAAGCAGTACGTGGCGATGGGCATGGGCGTCTCGATCGTGCCGTCGATCTGCCTGGGCGAGGGCGACCGCGACCGCCTGGCCTCGCGCTCGCTGTCGGCGTTCTTCCCCTCGCGCAGCTACGGCGTGGTGGTGCGCAAGGGCCGCGTGCTGTCGCCGCAGGCGCGGGCCTTCATCGCCCTGATCAAGCCCGACCTGCTGGCTCCGCGCGAGTACGACCAGGCGGGGCATTCGGAGCGCTAGTCCCCGCCTGCGGCCACCTCGCGCCGCCGTCCGGAGGTTCCTGGCCAGGGTATCTTCTTCGGCGCGGGAACCGGCGTCAGAGCCGCTGCCAGCCCAGGCCCTCGCCGCGGCGCCAGTAGACCGCCACCGCGCGGCCGTAGATCGCGTCGGCGTCGACGAAGCCGAAGTAGCGGCCGTCGAGGCTGTCGCCGCGATGGTCGCCCAGCACCAGCACCTTGCCTTCGGGCACGACCACGCCGGGGATGTCCGGGCCGCCGCCGTCGGCCAGGTCGAGCCAGGCGGTGCGCCCGCCGAACACTTCCGGGCCCTCGCCGCGTCCGGCGTCGGCCGCCAGCGGCCGGCCATTGATCGTCAGGCGGCCGTTGCGCAGCACCACGCGGTCACCGGCCACGGCGACCACGCGCTTGATCAGGCGCGCGCCGTCGCGCGGCGAGTCGAACACGGCCACGTCGCCGCGCTGCGGCACGTCGCGCTCCAGCAGCACCAGGCGGGTGAACGGCACCCGCAGGCCGTAGGCGCTCATGTCGACCACCACCCGGTCGCCTGGCGCCAGGGTCGGCTGCATCGAGCCGCTGGGCACGTAATAGTGGTTGGCGAAGGACGCGCGCGCGGTGCCCAGCAGGAGCAGCATCGCCACGATCGGCAGCGCCTCGCGGCGCAGCCACGAGCGCACGCGGAACGCGCGGGTTCCGCCCTCCTTCGTCTGCGTTGCTTCCATCGCCGGCCTCCGGGGATCCAGGGCCTACGCTAGCGCCGCCCCGGCCGCCGATCCATATGACCGATGGCAGGGCCCGCAGGCCCACCCCGGGGCAGTCCGGCCTAGCGCACCTCCTCCATGAGGCCGACCAGGTTGCCGTCGGGATCGCGCAGGAAGGCGGTCCACAGCGCGTGGTCGGGCATGCGCGCGGCCAGCTGCGGCCCGCGCTCGCCGGTCGCCCCGCGCGCCAGCATCGCCGCGTGGGTGGCGGCGATGTCGCGGACGCGGAAGTACAGGATCGAGTTGGCGCCGGCGGCGCCGGCGCCCTGCCGGGTGGTCAGCATGATCCGCGCCCCGTCCGCATCGAGGAAGGCCAGCCCGGGCCCGGCGCGGAACGGGAACGGAAGGCCGAGCACGTCGCGGTAGAAGCCCAGTGCGAGGTCGACGTCCGCCACGGTCACCGCGACCTGGCGCATGCCCTGCACCACGTTGCCGGTGTCCATGCCCGCCTCCCGCGTGCGCCTCAGGGGCGCGGTTCGAGCCGGAACAGCCGGCCCTGCGCGCCGCGGGTGCCGTCCTCCAGCAGCCAGATCGTGCCGTCCGGGCCCTGCTCCACCTCGCGGATGCGCGTGCCCATGTCGTAGCGTTCGGCCTCGCGCGCGCGGTCGCCGTCGAAGGCCACCCGCACCAGGCTCTGCGAGGACAGGCCGCCGATCAGGCCGCTGCCGGTCCAGCCCGGATAGCGGTCGCCGCTGTAGATGACGAAGCCGGCCGGCGAGATCACCGGCGTCCAGCTCACCACCGGCGCGCGGTACTGCGGCCGGGTGGAATGGTCCGGGATCGGCCTGCCGTCGTAGTGGTCGCCCTCGGAGACGATCGGATAGCCGTAGTTGGCGCCCTTTTCGATCAGGTTGAGCTCGTCGCCCCCCTTCGGGCCCATCTCGTGCACCCACAGCCGGCCGTCGCCATCGAAGGCGATGCCGAGCATGTTGCGGTGGCCCAGCGACCACACCTGCGCGGCGATATCGCCCTGCCCGGCGAAGGGGTTGTCCGGCGGCACGCTGCCGTCGTCGCGCAGGCGCACGATCTTGCCCAGGTTCGACCCCATGTCCTGTGCCGGATCGAACTTCTGCCGTTCGCTGGAGGTGATCCACAGCATGCCGTCGCGGTCGAAGGCGATGCGGTGGCCGTAGTGGCCCTGGCCGGCGACCTTGGGGAACTGGCGCCAGATCACCTGCAGGTCCTCCAGCGCGTTGCCGTCGAGGTCCAGGCGCGCACGTGCGACCGCGGCGCCGGCGGTGTCGCCCTCGCCCGGCTCGGCGAAGCTCAGGTAGACCCAGCCGTTCTCCGCGAAGCGCGGATGCAGCACGACGTCGCTGAAGCCGCCCTGCCCGCCATAGGCCACCTTGGGCACGCCGGCGATCTCCGTGCGCCCGCCGGTCTTCGTGTCCACCACCAGCAGGCGCCCGGCCTTCTCGCTGACCAGCAGGCGGCCGTCGGGCAGGAAGGTCATCGCCCACGGTTCCTCGAAGCGTGCGACTTCCCGTTCGACGAAGGGCTTGGCGGCCGGCGCCGGCTGCGCCTGCACGGCGGCGGCGATGCCGAGCAGCAGGGCGGAAACGGAAGCGGTCAGGGCGGAGGTGCGCATGGCGGGCATCCCGGAAGTCGAAGACGCCCGGATGCTACCGGCTGCGGGTAAGCGCGTCGTGAGCGCGACGCGCTCAGCGGCCTTCGCGCAGCCGGGCGAAGGCATCCAGCGCGGCCTGCCGGCCGGCCGCCAGGTCCACCTGCGGCCGCGACGGGTAATCCGGGGCGAAGCGGCGCAGCAGCTGCGGATGCTCCCACGGCGCGAAGCGCGCCGCGGCCGGCAGCGCCGCCAGTTCCGGCACCCAGCGCGCGATGTAGGCACCGTCCGGATCGAACCGGCGCGCCTGCAGCACCGGGTTGAACACGCGGAAGTACGGCGCCGCGTCCACGCCGGTGCCGGCGGTCCATTGCCAGCCCTGGGTGTTGTTGGCCAGGTCGGCGTCGACCAGCGTGTCCCAGAACCAGCGCGCGCCGTGCCGCCAGTGCACGCGCAGGTGCTTGGTCAGCCAGCTGGCGACGATCATGCGCACGCGGTTGTGCATCCAGCCGGTGTGCCACAGTTCGCGCATGCCGGCGTCGACGATGGGTACGCCGGTGCGGCCGCGGCGCCACGCCTCCAGCCGCGCCGGCGATGGCGGCGACCACTCGAAGCCCGCGAAGCGCGGATCCAGGTCCTGGTCGACCGCGTGCGGATGGTGGTGCAGCACGTGGTGGGCGAACTCGCGCCAGCCCAGTTCGGCGAGGAAACGCTCACGGCCGGCCGGGTCGTCGCCGGTGGCGGCGAGCACCCCGGCAGCCACGCGCGCCACCGAGACCTCGCCGAAGTGCAGGTGTGGCGACAGCCGCGAGGTGCCTTCCAGGTCGGCGCGGTCGCGCGCATCGGCGTAGCCGTCCAGCACCTGCCCGACGAACTTCGCCAGCGCCTGCCGCGCGCCGGCCTCGCCCGGGGTGAAGCGCTGCCAGAAGCCCGCGTCCCACGCCGGCCGTGGTGCCGCGATCACGCCGTCGAGCTCGACGCCGTGCGGCGCGCCGGCCTCGTCCGGCGACGGCAACCTTGCCGGTGCATCCCAGAGCCGCGGCGTACGCCAGGCCGCGCGCGCGGCCTTCCAGAACGGCGTGTACACACGGTACGGATCGCCCTGCTTCGTCGCCACGTCCCAGGGCTCGAACAGCAGCGCGCCGTTGAAGCTCTCCGCATGCAGGCCGGCTTCGCGCAGCGCGCGCTTGATCCGCGCATCGCGTTGCTCGGCCGCCGGCTCGTAGCGGCGCGTCCACAGCACCGCCTCGGCGCCGGTGAGCGCGGCCAGCGCCTGCAGCGTGCCCAGGGTCGGGCCGTGCAGCAGGACCAGCCGCGAGCCGCGACGCTCGAGTTCCACCGCCAGCGCGGCCAGCGAACGCCGCCGCCACGCATCGGACGCGGCGCCCGGCGCCCATTCGCCTTCCTCCGACGGCGCGTGGATGTAGACGGGGATCGGCAGCCAGCCGCGGTCGAGCGCGGCACGCAGGGCCGGCTGGTCGTCCAGGCGCAGGTCGTCGCGGAACCAGACCAGGGCGGCGGCCATGCGCGGTCTCCGCTAGACCGTCCCGCGGTTCTTGCCCTGCCAGGGCCGGTACCACTCGCGCACCGCGGCCATGTCGGCCTCCATGTCGCCGGTGGTGTGGAACAGCGGGCCGAAGCCGATGATCTTCTCCGGGTAGTGGAAGTAGGTCATCAGCACCGGCACCTGCGCGCCATCGGCGATCTTCCAGAAGCCGCGCTTCCATTCGTTGACCGCCTTGCGCGTGCCTTCCGGCGCGACCACGAACCACATCCGCTCGCTGTTGCGGACCAGCTCGATGGCCTGCTCGACCACGCCCTGCGGGCGGCTGCGGTCCACCGGGATCACCCCCAGCCGGCGCAGCACGATCGACAGCGGCCACCAGAACAGCTGCGCCTTGCCGAGCACGCGGATGTCCACGCCGAGGGCCATCTTCGCGGCCATGCCCCAGATCCCGTCCCAGTTGGACGAGTGCGGCGCGGCGATCACCACCAGCCGTGACACCGGCGGGATGGTGCCGACCACGCGCCAGCCGCCCAGGCGCAGCACGCTGCGGCCCAGCCAGCGGCTGAAGCGGTTGCGCGCCGGCAGCTGCGGCATTTCCGCCGGGATTTCCGGCAGCAGGGAAACGTCTTCGCTCATGTCAGTCCCAGTTGCGCGTGCCGCGCCCGCGCTTGATCTCGGCGCGTTCGCGCTTGCCCTGCAGTCGCCGCTGCCTGGACGCGCGGGTCGGTTTGGTCTCGATGCGCCGCTTGGGCACGGCCAGCCCGGCGGCGACGAACGCGGCCAGCCGCTCGCGCGCGTCCTGGCGGTTGCGCTCCTGGGTACGGTAGCGCTGCGCGTCGATCACCAGCACGCCGTCGTCGGTGAGCCGGCGGTCGCGGCGGGCGAGCAGGCGCGCGCGCAGCGGTTCGGGCAGCGAGGGCGAGCCGGCGACGTCGAAGCGCAGCTCGACCGCGCTGGAGACCTTGTTGACGTTCTGCCCGCCGGCGCCGCTGGCGCGCACGAAACGCTCGACGATCTCCGTTTCCGGGATCGCCAGCGTAGGGGTGACCTGGATGGCGTCCGCGGGCATGGCAGGATTGTACGGGAGCCGGGAGGCGTCCCGCCGTGCCCGGACCATGGCCACCGGGTGCGCCCTGGAGACCACGCTCGGGCCGATGCGGCGGCTGCTCACCTGGGAGGTGATGCGCCCGCTGCAGGTGGAGATCTACCAGGAAACCTACGAGGCCGAGGACGTGGAGGCCATCATCGCCTTCTGCGAACCCGGCCGGGCAGCGCCTGCTGGAGCGGCAGCCGCCGCTGGTGCAGACCCTGATGCAGGCCAGCATGAAGGCCGCCGAACCGGAGCTGGCCCGCTTCCGCGAGGAAATGGCCAGGATGTCCGCGCAGTGGCGCAGGCCCTAGCCCCCAGCGCTGGAGCCTGCCACCGGCAGGTTCCAGCCGAACAGCTCCATCGCCCGGGCGAACTCGCCGGACACCGGTGCCTCCACCTCCATCCGCGCGCCGGTGTGCGGATGCGGGAGGCCCAGCCGCCAGGCGTGCAGCAGCATGCGGTGCACGCCGCGCATGCGGAACTGGCGGTTGTGGCGGCCGTCGCCGTGGCTGGTATCGCCGACCAGGTGGTGCGAGGCGTGCTTGAGGTGGCGGCGGATCTGGCGGAAGCGGCCGGTCACCGGCTCGCATTCCAGCAAGGCGTAGCGCGAGGTCGGGAAGCCGGCCGAGGGCACCGGCAGTTCGCCGGTGGCCAGGCGGCGGAAGCGGGTGACCGCCGGCTTCTTCTGCGGCTTGCCCGGGCCGCCATCGAGCGGGCGGTCGATGGTGAACGCCGCCTCCGGCCAGCCGCGGCACACCGCCAGGTAGCGCTTGTCCAGCTGCTGGGCCATCACCGCCTTGCCCAGCGCCGAGGCGCTGTCGCGGTCGAAGGCCAGCAGCAGGCAGCCGCTGGTGGCGCGGTCCAGGCGGTGGACCAGGAAGATCGGGCGGCCGAACTGCGCGCGCAGGCGGTCGGCGGCGAAGTCGGTCTCGTCGGCCGCCAGCACGCTGCCGTGCACCATCAACCCGGCGGGCTTGTCGACCACCGCCAGCCACGCGTCCTCGTACAGCACCGGCAACTGCATCCGTCCTGACTCCTGCATCGTTCCATCGCTTCTGCGACACTCCGGCGGCCGGCAGCATCGCCGGCAGCCCATTGGAGACCACGGATGATCCCCAGCAAGCCGATTCTCGCATTCACGCTGGCCCTGGCACTGGCACTGGCCCTGCCCGGCACGCAGGCATGCGCCAGCACCAGTATTCCCGCCCTGCCCAAGGGCGTGGTCGCAGGCCCCAGCATCGAAGGCATCAGCGAGTACACCCTGGCCAACGGCCTGCGCGTGCTGCTGTTCCCCGACCCGACCAAGCCGACGGTGACCGTCAACCTCACCTACGGCGTCGGCTCGGCGCACGAAGGCTACGGCCAGGCCGGCATGGCCCACCTGCTCGAGCACCTGCTGTTCAAGGGCACGCCCACCCACGCCGACATCAGCGGCGAGATGAAGCGCCGCGGCATCACCTTCAACGGCACCACCTCGTTCGACCGCACCAACTATTTCGCCTCATTCCCGGCCAACGACGACACCCTGGCCTGGGTGCTGGGCATGGAAGCGGACCGCATGGTCAATTCGCGCGTGGCCCGCTCCGACCTGGACAGCGAGATGACCGTCGTCCGCAACGAACTGGAGTCCGGCGAGAACAACCCGGCCAACGTGCTGATGACGCGCGTGCGCTCGACCGCCTACCTCTGGCACAACTACGGCAACATGCCCATCGGCGCGCGCTCGGACGTCGAAGGCCTGCGCATCGAGGAACTGCAGGCGTTCTACCGGACCTGGTACCGGCCGGACAACGCCACCCTGATCATCGCCGGGCGCATCGATCCGGCCGCGACCCTGGCCAGGGTGCAGGCCGCGTTCGGCAAGGTGCGCAAGCCGGACGCGCCGCTGCCGCGCTTCCCGACCGTCGAGCCGGCACAGGACGGCGAACGCACGGTGCTGGTGCGCCGCGTGGGCGACATGAACCTGGTGGCCACCGCCTACCACATCCCGGCGCTCACCCATGCCGACAGCGCCCCGCTGCAGGTGCTGGGCAACGTGCTCGGCCACAGCCCGGGCGGGCGGCTGCACCGCGCCCTGGTGGACCCGCGCATCGCCGCGGCCGCGGGCGCCAGCGCCAGCGCCGGCGCCCAGCCGGGCCTGTTCAGCGCGGTGGCGCTGCAGCCGCGCAGCGGCGACGCGGCGAAGATGGAGGAGGTGCTGCTGGGCCAGCTGGAACGGCTGGCCAGCGAGCCGGTCACCGCCGAAGAGGTCGCGCAGGCGCAGCAGCGCCTCGCCAACGGCTTCGACCTGTACTTCACCAACGTCAACGCGGTAGGCGTCGGCCTGTCCGAGTACGTCGCCGCCGGCGACTGGCGCCTGCTGTTCACCAGCCGCGACGCGATCGCCAGGGTCACCGCCGAGGATGTCAACCGCGTGGCGGCGCAGTACCTGCGCGCGAGCAACCGCACCCTCGGCCGCTTCATCCCCACCGACGCACCGGACCGCGTCGAGGTGCCGGTTGCGCCGCCGGCGGCCAGCGTGGTCGCCGGCTACACCGGCCGCGCCGCGGTCGACGCCGGCGAGCATTTCGAGCCGACACCGGCGAACATCGAGGCGCGCACCCGCCGCTTCACCATCGGCGACGGCCTGAAGGTGGCGCTGCTGCCCAAGCGCACCCGCGGTGGCACGGTGGTGGTGGACGCAAGCTTCCGCTTCGGCGACGTCGACAGCCTGACCGGCCGCGACGCGGCCGCGAGCCTGGCCGGCTCGATGCTGATGCGCGGCGCGCGCGGCCTGGACCGCGTGCAGATCGACCGGCAGCTGGAAGCGCTGCAGACCAAGGGCGGCGTCAGCGGCAGCCTGCAGGGCGCCGGCATGTCGCTGCTGAGCCGGCGCGAGCAGCTGCCCGAGGCGCTGGCGCTGATGGCCAGGCTGCTGCGCGAACCGGCCTTCCCGGAGGACGAGTTCGAGCAGCTGAAGCTGCAGGCGATCACCGGCCTGGAAGCCGCACGCAAGGAACCCGGCAGCATCGTCTCCCAGGCGATGGCGCTGCACTTCGACCCGTGGCCGGCCGGGCATCCGCTGCGCGCGCGCAGCCTGGACGAGTCGCTGGCCGAGCTGAAGGCGCTCAGGCGCGAGGACCTGGTCGCCGTCCACCGCGACTTCTACGGCACCACCCAAGGCGAGATCGCCATCGTCGGCGACTTCGACGCCGAGGTGATCGAAGCGCGGCTGCGCGAGCTGTTCGCCGGCTGGGCCAGCCCCAGGCCGTACGCGCCGATCCCGACCCGCTACCACGCGGTGGCCCCGGTGGAGTCGAAGCTGCCGGCGCCGGACAAGCCCAACGCGGTGTTCCTGGCCCGCCACAACATCGCCCTGCGCGTGACCGACGAGGACTACCCGGCGCTGTTCGTGGCCAACCGCATCTTCGGCGGCAGCGCGATGGCCTCGCGCCTGGGCGAGCGCATCCGCCAGAAGGAAGGGCTCAGCTACGGCGTGGGCAGCTCGGTCAACGCCGACGACAGCCTGGACGGCCAGGACGACGCCGGCAGCTTCATCATCCAGGCCATCGCCGCGCCGCAGAACGTGGACAGGGTGCACAAGGCGGTGCGCGAAGAACTGGCGCGGCTGGTCGCCGAAGGCATCACCGCCGAGGAGCTGCGCGACGCGGTGTCCGGCCTGCTGACCGAACGCGAGCAGGCCCGCGCCAGCGACGGCCGCATCGCCAGCATGCTGCAGGACCAACTGTACTTCGGCCGCACCATGCAGTTCACCGCCGACATGGACGCCAAGTACCGGGCGCTGACGGTCGAGCAGGTCAACGCGGCGATCCGCCGCCACCTGGATCCGGCCAGGCTGAGCGTGTTCGTGGCCGGCGACTTCGATGCGGCGGCGAAGGCTTCGGCCGCTGAAAGGACCGCCGAACCGGCCGCCACACCGCAGGGCTGAGTCGTGCGGCAACCGCCCGCTCCATCGCCAATGCGATGGAGCGGGCCAGAGCCAGTAACGCAAAGGCCGCCGTGGCAATGCCGCGGCGGCCTTCCTGCATCCCCGCCCGGGTCTCTCAGCGCCGCGGCAGCGCGGCCAGGATCGCCCAGAGGCCGCCGGCGCCGGCGATCCACGCCGACAGCGGCACGCCCAGCAGGCGCGGCCCGCCGGCTTCCAGCGCGTACAGCACCGCGGCCACCAGCAGCAGGCCGCTGCCGAGGATCGCGGCGACCGAGCGCCGCTGCATCGTCTTCAGCGTGCGCGCCATCTCCGCCAGCTCGCGCGAATGGATGTCGGTGCGGTGGTTCCCTTCGACCTGCTGCTCCAGCCAGGCGTGCACCAGGCGCGGCATGTCCGGGGCGCGGGTGATCAGTTCCGGCGCGCGTTTGCCGAACTCGCGCAGCAGCCGGCGCGGGCTGTAGCGCTCGCGCAGGATGCGCTCCAGCACCGGCTGCGCCACCGCCCAGATGTCCAGGCGCGGGTCGAGCAGGCGGCCGACGCCCTCGATGTTAAGCAGGGTCTTCTGCAGCAGGATCAGCTGCGGTTGCAGGGTCAGCTCGTAGCGCTGCGCGGTGCGGAACAGCTTGGCCAGCACCTCGCCCAGCGGCACCTCGCTCAGCGGCCGGGTGAAGTACGGTTCGCACACCGCGCGCGCCGCCGCCTCCAGCTCGTCGATGCGCACCGTGGACGGCATCCAGCCCGCTTCCACGTGCAGCTCGGCGATGCGCCGGTAGTCCTTGCGGAAGATGGCCATGAAGTTCTCGGCCAGGTAGTACTGGTCCTGCGGCGAGAGCTGGCCGACGATGCCGAAGTCCAGCACCACGAAGCGTGGATCGGTACGGCGCGCAGGGTCGTCGTCGACCCAGATGTTGCCGGCGTGCGCGTCGGCGTGGAAGAAGTTGTCGCGGAACACCTGGGTGTAGAACACCCGCACGCCCTTGGCCGCGAGCACCTTGCGGTCGATCCCGGCCGCGTCCAGCGCGACGATGTCGTCGGAGGGGATGCCGCTGACCCGTTCCATGGTCAGCACGCGCTCGGCGCTGTGCGACCAGATCACCTCCGGCACGTACAGGTCCGGCGAGTCCTTCCAAAGCCGGCGCATCACGGAGGCGTTGGCGCCCTCGCGCTGCAGGTCCAGTTCGGCGGCGAGCGTGGCCTCGATCTCGTCCACCACCAGCTGCGGGCGGATCTTGTCGGCGTTGGGATGGGCGCGATCGACCAGCGACGCCAGCGAGCGCAGCAGGGCGATGTCGGCGGCGATCTGCTTCTCGATGCCCGGACGCAGCACCTTGACCACCACCTCGCGGCCGTCGCGCAGGCGCGCGGCGTGGACCTGGGCGATGGAGGCGGAGGCCAGCGGCACGGTGTCGAAGCGGGCGAAGGCGGCCTCCACCGGCTGGCCAAGCGCGCGCTCGACGATGCCGCGCGCGGCCTCGCCGTCGAACGGCGCGACCTGGTCCTGCAGCAGCGCCAGCTCGACGGCGATGTCGGCCGGCACCAGGTCGCGGCGGGTGGAGAGGATCTGCCCGAACTTGACGAAGATCGGGCCCAGCTCCTGCAGCGCCAGGCGCAGGCGCGCGCCGCGCGGCAACGCGGCCACGCTGGCCGAGGCGCGCGGCACGAACGGCTTGCCCAGGCGCAGCCAGGGGCCGGCGGGGGTGTCGTCGAGGAGTTCGTCCAGGCGGTAACGCAGGACCACCCGGCCGATGCGCCAGGCGCGCAGCGCGGCCCTCATGGTGCCGGCTCCACGCGCGGCAGCCGCGCGATCCGCGCGGCCAGGCGTTCGACGTCGTCGCGCAGCGCATCGACCTCGTCGTTGAACGCGGCCACCTCGTCGCGCGCGACCAGGTCGCGCGATTCCTCGGTGAGGTATTCGGCGCTGGAACGGGCCACGCCGGCGGCGGTATCGCGCGCGCCTCGCAGTGCGGCGCCCACGGCGTTGGCGACCTGCACCCCGAGCACCTCGCCGAAGGCGGCGACGAACGGCTGCTGCCAGTCGGGCTGGAAACGCGCGGCCAGCTGCTGCAGCCCCCGCGCCAGTTCGGCGTCGCCGGCCACGTGCAGGCGCCCCTTCGGCCGCGACCGCGCATTGGCGAAGAACGGCAGCTGCGCCAGCAGCCCGCCGATCGTGCCGCGCACCGCCAGGTCGACTTCGCGCAGCGGCGGGCCGACCTGCAGGTAGCCGCCGTGCACGGCGATGTCCAGGGCCAGCGGTGGCGACTCCAGGGCCAGTGACACGCGCCGGCCGTCCAGCCGCGACAGGGCATCGCAGGTGTCCGGGTCCAGTGCGAGCGCGCGGTTCAGCGCCGCTTCCAGGGCGCGTCCGGCCAGCGGCTTGAGGGCATCGAGGGGCGTGGGCATGCGCGCATTCTACCGGCCTGGACGGTGCCGGCGCCCGGCCATCAGCGCAAAGGGAAGCGGGCGGGAACTCCTTCCCGCCCGCTTCGATGGCTTCCTTTCCTGCCGCCCGCGGGCGTCCCGGTTGCGGGGGCTACAGCTCCAGGACGGTCGGCGGCTAGACCTTGCGGCCGCGCAGCAGCGAGATGGCGCCCAGGACCAGGAAGACGACGAACAGGATCCAGGCGATGTTGGTCGCCGCGCCGGCGATGCCGCTGAAGCCCAGCAGCGCGGCGATGACGGCGATGACGAAGAAAACGACGGCGTAATGCAGCATGGGGGCATCCCTCGGTGAACGCCTCTGCGGGGCGGGTGCCGAGGATGTTGCGTGCTGCCTGGTCGTGATCAGGTGACGGCGGCGCGCTCGCGCCATGCAGCCTTCAGCCTCGTGAGTCCCTCGTCAAAGGACACCTTGGGCACGTAGCCGAAATCGCGCCGCGCCGGCTCCATGCTGTACCAGTGCGTGGTGCTCAGCTGCTCGGCGAGGAAGCGCGTCATCGGCGGTTCGCCGCGCAGGCGCAGCAGCGGCCACAGCTTCTCGCACACCGCGCCGATCCGGTACGCGGCCTTGAACGAAAGATGCCTCTCCACCGGCGGCGCACCGGCCGCGGCCAGCAGCAGGTTGAGCACCTCGCGGATCGGCCTGGGCTCGCCGTTGGAGATGAAGTAGGCGCGCCCGGCGCAGGCGGCGCCCGGTGCGAGATGCTCGAACGCGTCGAAGTGCGCCTGCGCGGCGTTGTCGATGTAGGTGGTGTCGACCAGGTTGTCGCCGCTGCCGACGATGCGCAGGCGGCCGGCGTGCGAACGCTCGACCAGGCGCGGCAGGATCTGCTGGTCGCCGGGGCCCCAGATCAGGCGCGGGCGCAGCGCGACCACCGCCAGGCGGGCGTCGTTGGCGGCCAGCACTTCCTGTTCGGCGATGGCCTTGGTCGCCGCGTACGGCGCCTGGAAATCCTCGCCGTAGGGCACTTCGTCCGCGCCCAGCCCTTCGACCGGATGGGTGGCGCGATGGGTAACGCTGGGCGTGGAGGTATAGACCAGGCGGCCGATGCCGTGTTCGCGGCAGGCGGCCAGCACGTTGCGCGTGCCGGCGATGTTGGCCTGGAAGTAGCTGTCGTAGCTGCCCCAGGCGCCGGCCTTGGCGGCGTTGTGGAACACCGCGTCCATGCCGGCGGCGGCATGCATCACCGCGTGCGCGTCGGCGAGGTCGCCGCGCACCTGGCCCACACCCATGGCCGCCAGTTCCGGCGAATGCCGGCGCTGGAAACTCACCACCTCGTGGCCGCGTTCGCGCAGGCCGCGGCACAGCGCCTGGCCGAGGAAACCGCCGCCGCCGGTGACCAGGATCCTCATGCGTTGCCTCCAGGCTGGGTGGCGGCCCAGGCGGCCAGCTTCTCGCGACCGATCTTGGCGTTGTGGCGGATGTCGACCGGGAAGGCCGGATGGCGCAGGAAACGGTCGATGCGTGCGGCGGCGGCGTGCGGCTTGGCCAGCGCGCGCAGTTCGCGCTCGATGCGCGCGAACTCGCCTGCCGGCACGCCGTCGGCCAGCTCCACGCATAGCACCGGCAGCTGCCGCCCGGCTTCGCCGACGCCGACCAGCGCGGTGCGGCGCACCTGCGGATGCACGTTGAACACCGGCTCGACCTGCTCGGTGTAGAGCGGGCCGTCGACCGCTTCCACGCGCTGGGTCTTGCGTCCGCAGAACCACAGCCGGCCTTCGCCGTCGAAGTAGCCGACGTCGCCCATGCGATGGACGATGCGCTCGCCGCCGTCGGCCAGGATCTCGCGGATCTTGGCCGCGCGCGTGGCCGCTTCGCGGTTGAAGTAGCTGTCGGTGGCGGTGGGACCGGCGACCGTGATCTCGCCGACCTGTCCGGGGGGCAGCTCGCGCACGCCGCTCCAGTCGTCGATCGGTGCATCGTCGATGGCGATGATGCGCACCTCGTTCGGCGGCACCGGGCGGCCGACGCAGGTGCCGGCGCCGGCCTCGGTGGCCGCACGCGTCTGCTGCAGCTCGCGGCCTTCGATCACCGCGACCGGCAGGCATTCGGTGGCGCCGTACGGCGTCCAGAACTGCGCCTGTTCCGGCAGCAGCGCGCGGATCCTGCCGACCACCTCCGGCGGCACTGGCGCGCCGGCCGAGGTGACGCGACGCAGCGTCGGCAGCGGCTCCCCGTATTCGGCCAGGACCCGGATCAGCGCCGGCGAGCCGAACAGCTGGCTCACGCCGAAGCGGCGGATGGCATCGTGCAGGCGCACCGGATCGGCCTGCGCCGGGCGCGTGGGATCCATGTCCGGGATCACCGAGGTCAGGCCCAGCGCCGGGTCGAACAGCGCGAACGGCGGGAAGGTCGGCAGGTCGACGCCGCCCGGTTCGATGCCGAAGGCCTCGCGCATCATCGCGATCTGCGCGACGAAATGGCGGTGGCGGTAGACCACGCCCTTGGGCACGCCGGTCGAGCCGCTGGTGAACAGGATCGCGGCCACGTCGTCCGGCGCGGTGTCGGCCAGCTGCGGCCCGGCGCCGGCGCCTTCGCGCTCGACCTTGGCCAGCGTGGTCCCACCCCAGCCCCAGCGCCGACCGACGGTGACCAGCCGGTCCGCCGACTTCGCCCAGCCCAGCAGGCGCCGCGCCAGGTGCGCCAGCGGGATGCCGATGAAGGCCTCGGCCTGCGCCTCGTCCAGGCACTGCTTCAGCGCGCGCCTGTCGATGCCCGGATCGACCAGCACCGGGACGGCGCCAGCCTTGAACAGGGCGAACATCAGCAGGAAGAACTCCGGCGACGGCCGCACCATCACCACGGTGCGCATGCCGCGGCCGATGCCGCGCCTGGCCAGGCCGGCGGCGATGGCGTCGCTGCGCGCATCCAGGGCGCGGTAGTCCAGGACCACGTCGTAGGCGGCCGGACCGTTGCCGGCGCTGCGCCGGCCGGGGCAGCGGATCGCGGGCTGGTCCGGGCGTTCGGCAGCCAGCCGCGGCAACGCGGCGGCGATGTTGCAGGGAGTGGAAGGCATGCGGGGATTATCGCCGATGGGAGCGGGTGGCCGGTCCCGCGCCGCGTACGGATGCCGCAGCCCGGGTGAGAGAAGCGCACCGCGCCGCTGCAGCGCCAGGGCGCTGGCGAGCCATGCCGCATCGCCCAGGCGCTGCGGAGGCGTCGCCCGACGACGTTCCCCGGATGCGGCCTGCGGCCTTGTCCGGGCTACATGGGACCGCCCGGCGGAAACGTCGGGAGCGCGCGCGGGGAACGGTCCTGCACGTCTACAACGCGTACGGCAGATGCGGCAGAATCGCCACTCATCCCCGCTCCGCCGCCGCGCAAGGCCCGGCCCCCCATGCATCCCTGCCTCACCTGTGGCGCCTGCTGCACCCAGTACCGCGTCGCCTTCCACTGGATGGAATCGGACGAGTTCACCCAGGGCGGGGTCCCGGCGCATCTGACCGAACGCGTGGATGCGCACCGCCTGTGCATGCAGGGCACCTACGCGCCGCCGATCCGCTGCGTGGCCCTGGACGCGGAGATCGGGGTGTACTCGCGCTGCAGCATCCATCCGAACCGGCCGTCGGTGTGCCGCGAGGTGGATGCGTCCTGGGAATTCGGCGTGGCCAGCTCGCAATGCGACCGCGCCCGCATCGCCCACGGCCTGCCGCCGCTGACCGCCGCCGACTGGCGCTGGCGCGAAGCGGACAACGACGACGACCATCCGGACGACAGCGGCAACAGCCCATCGCCGCCGGTCACGCCGATCGCGGCGTAGAAACCAGGGACGTGGGTGCCGCCGTGTAGAGCGGGGCTCGCCCCGCTGCTTTTGCACGACATCGACTCGCACGCGCGGGAGTCGGGCAAGCCCGACTCTACGGGGCAGGCGTGGCTTCACTGCGGCGGATGAGGGCGCCGCCCTGTAGAGCGGGGCTTGCCCCGCTGCTTTTCGCGCCGGCCGGGCCACCAGGCGTGGGAGTCGGGCAAGCCCGACTCTACGGGGTCACAGGGGGTTGGCGTCGAGGAAGACGCGGATCGCCGGCACCAGCACCTCGTGCCTGTCCTCCAGCACGTAGTGGCCGGCGTCCTCGAAGGCATGCACCTGCGCGCGCGGCAGGTCGGCGCGGAAGCGCTCGAGGAAGTGGTGGTCGAACACGAAGTCCTTCAGGCCCCAGCCGATGAAGGCCGGGCGGTCGGCGAAGGACGGCAGCGCCCTGCCCGCCGCTTCCAGCAGCGGCCACGCCCGGTCCTTCGGAGACAGCGGGATGTCCTGCATGAAGCGGATCGTGGAGATGCGGTTCTTCCACGAGTCGTACGGCGCCACGTAGGCGCGGCGCACGTCGGCGGGCATCCTGCGCTCCACGCCGAAGTAGGAGGCGCCGGCCGAGAACGCATTGAACGCGCGGATCACCACCTCGCCGATGAAGTAGTCGCGGCCCAGCGCGATCTGCCAGGGCATCTTCTTCGCCGCCGGCATCGGGAACGCGGCGGTGTTGAGGATCACCAGACGCTTGACCTGCGCGGCGTGCTTCAGCGCCCAGCCGAAGCCGATCATCCCGCCCCAGTCGTGCACCGCCAGGGTCACCGGGGTGGCATCGTCGACGCCGGCATGGCGCAGCAGCGCCTCCAGGTCGTCCACGCGCGACTGCAGGGTGTAGTCGTAGCGCGGCTTGGAGGCCAGGTAGTCGTCCGGCTTGTCCGACAGGCCCATGCCGACGTGGTCCGGCACGATGCAGCGGTACTGCTTGCCGGAAGCGGGGTCGGAGAGCCCGGCCACGAGGGTGCGCCAGTAGTAGCTCCACGACGGGTTGCCGTGCAGCATCACCACCACCTCGCCGTCGCGCGGGCCCTCGTCCAGGTAGGACATGTGGATGCCGGGACGGACTTCGAAGCGGCGGGGATGCTCGGGGTAGCCGGGGAACTGGGACACGGGCGGCGGGTTGGCGCGGAAACCGCGCATTGTAGGCCAGTGCGGCCCGCCGTCGGCCGGCGCGCGGAGCCAGCAGGCGCGCCTTCGCCGCCGCCAGGGACTACCATGCACACCCCATCTGATCCCCGCACGACCATGGCCACGCCCCCGCCCTACCTCGACGACGCGCAGATCGAACGGCTCTCCAGCCTCCTCGAGCAGCGCGCCGTGCCCTTCCGCGGCTTCAACCTGGAGGCGCTGGACGGCTTCCTCTCGGCGTTGGTGGTGGCGCCCTCGCCGGTGCCGCCGGAGGAATGGCAGCTGCTGGTCTGGGGCGGCAAGGCGCCCAAGTGGAACAGCCCGGAAGAGGCGGAAGAGGTCCAGGCGCTGCTGCAGGGCCACTGGAACATGTGCGCGGCCCGCGCGCGCGCCGGCGAGGACGGCCTGCCCGACCACCTGATGCCGCTGATGTGGCTGCCGGAAGACCCGGAGGAAGGCGAGGAAGCGCTGCCCGAGGACGAACTGGACGTCGGCCGCGAGTGGGCGCTGGGCTTCTTCGAGGGCGTGGCCCTGCGCGAGGACGGCTGGGACCGGTGGCTGGAAGAGCACGACTGGATCGCCGACATCTTCGACCTGCTCGAGCGCCTGGCCACCGGCGAGATCGTCGACCCGGAAAACCCCGACAGGGCGCCTACGCCGTTGCCCTACCGCGAGCGCCTGGACATCGTGATGGACCTGCCGGCGATGCTGGCCGACCTCAACCACCACCACTTCGAGGAACTGACCCCGCGCACGCCGATCCGCCGCGAGGACGGCCCCGGCCGCAACGAGCCCTGCCCCTGTGGCAGCGGGAAGAAGTACAAGAAGTGCTGCGGGGCCGGCTGAGCGCGCCACTGGAACCGACCTGGCGCGGCGGTCGCGATCCTGGGAATTCCGGCGAGGCGACCGGGGTGGGGTCACGTGCCCACGGGGTCGCCGCGGCGTAGCAGATCGAACAGCGGTAGATTCACGTAGTAGTTGTTGCGACCCACACGGATCTTCTGGAGCACGCCATCGCCCGCCAAGGCGTCGAGGTAGCGGGTGGCAGTGACGCGCGTCACTCCCAGCTCGCGCTGCACGAACTCGACCCGCGTATACGGATGGTTGAACAGGTTGTTGATCAGGTCCTGGCTATAGAACTTGTAGCCGTCGCGGATGCGCTGCTTGGTCTCCTGTAGCAGCTCCTTTATCGCCTGCACCGTCGAGACGGTTTCGGCAGCCGTGGCGGCGACCGCATCCAGCATGTAGGCCACCCAGTCTTCCCATGCATCATCGTCCCGAACGGCCTGCATCAGGCGGTAGTAGTCGGACTTCGTGCGCACGATATGCCTGCTCAGGTAGAGCACGGGAATATCGAGCAAGCCCTCCTTCACCAGGTAGAGCACGTTGAGGATCCGCCCGGTGCGTCCGTTGCCGTCGTAGAACGGATGGATGCTCTCGAACTGGTGATGGATGAGCGCCATCTTCACCAACGGATCGGCCGCGAATGGCGGCTCGTCGTGGATGAAGCGTTCGAGCTCGCCCATCAGTCGGCGTACTTCGTTGGCGTCTTGCGGTGGCTCGTAGACCATCCTCCCATCGCCGTCCCTTAGTGCCGTCCCCGGCAACCGACGCAGCCCTGCGCGGTTGCATTCGAGTTGCTCCTGGATCTGGACGATGGTGTTGAGGGTCAGAAGGCCGGTAGTGCGGACCTGATCGTAGCCGGCCGTCAAGGCTTGGCGGTAACGCAGAACCTCCTTGGTCGCCGTGCCGACGGCGCTGGCCGAGTCCTCTTCACGATAGAGATCGTCCTGGGTGGTGACGATGTTCTCGATGGCCGAGCTGTCGCGCGCCTCCTGGAGGGTGAGGGTGTTGATGAGGATGTTCTGGTTCGGAATGCTCGCCGCCAGGCCCTTGAGCTCCGCCAAGGCGCGGCTGGCCTTGGCCAGCCGCTTGAGAATGCCGACCGTCTCGAACCTCTCCGGGACCAGTGAGTGCAGCGGAGACAAGGACACGCGGCACCATCATGCATAGAAAACTTGATTTTTTATACATGAGAAAGCCGACATGTTCAATTCGGCCAACTTTTTGAACATATGCGGCCACCGGGCCACATGACAAAAAGGGCCGGACAAGCCGGCCCTTTCCTCAAGCTGCGACGGAGTGGCTTACCACTCCACCTCGGCCATCGAGCAGTTCAGGCCCGAGCCGATGCCCAGCAGGGCGATCCGGTCGCCCTTCTTCAGGCGGCCCAGCTCCTTGAGCTTGCTCAGCACGATCGGCACCGAGGCCGGGCCGATGTTGCCGTGCTCGCCGAAGATGGTCATGACCTTCTTCGGGTCCACGCCCAGCGACTTGATGAAGGCCTTGGTGTGCGGACGGCTGACCTGGTGGATCACGAACTGGTCCAGCTCGTCCACCGCCCAGCCCAGCGCCTGCTTGGCGGCGGCGAAGGTCTTGGTCGCCAGCTTGATGCCTTCGATCAGCAGCAGGCGGGTGTCGGTGACCATGCGGTCCAGGTTGCCCCGGCACAGCTGGTTGAACTCGGTCGCCGAACGGGTCACGCCGCCCTTGTAGCGCGGCGCGTCCGGGACCAGCTCGCGGCGCGCCAGGACCATGGCCGCGGCGCCGCAGCCCAGGGTCAGGGCCGCCATCTCGTCGCGGAACTCCTGCTCGGTCACGTCCGGGGCGCTCATGCGCTCCAGGGTCTTCTCGTAGACCAGGTTCGCGGTCTCGCCGTCCACCACCAGGGCGTAGTCGATCTCGCCGCGCTCGAGCATGCGGGCGGCGATGTCCATGCCGTTGATGAAGGCCAGGCAGGCGTTGGCGACGTCGAAGGTCATGCACTCGTCGGACACGCCCAGGTTGCCGGACACGATCGAGGCCGTGGACGGCTCCAGGTAGTCGCGGCTGACCGAGGTGTTGACCAGCAGGCCGATCTTCTCCACGCCGATGCCGGCGTCGGCCAGGGCCTTGCGCGCGGCCAGGGTGGCCACGTCCGAAGCCTGCATGCCCTCGTCCCACAGGCGCCGCGCATGGATCCCGGCGATGTCGCCGAGCACGTCCACGCGGATACCGAGGCGGTCAAGCGTGGGCTTGAGCCGTTCGTTGATTTCCTGCGAGGTCAGGGTGTGCGGCGCATCGACATGCGCCAGTCCCGCGATGGAGACGTTCTTGAAAAGCATGGCTGTACGCGCCGGTCGGGCGAAAGGACCTCATTCTACCGGCTGGACGCCTTCACCGCACCTTTACGGATGGAGGCGTGCCCGCGCCATTCAGGAGCGGCAACGCCAGGCCGCGAAACGCTGGCTGCCCCCGGAGGGCTCGCCCAGCGGCTGGATCGTGTCGGCCGGGATCCCCGGGGCTTCGTTGCGGGCCAGGGTTTCCAGCTCGTCGCGGACCTTCACCTGGTTGCGCTCGTAGAAGCCCACGGCGTGCTTCACCGACACCTCGATCTCGCCCTGGCGGGTGCAGCCGGCCGGCGCGGCCCCGGCCGGGACCACCCGGACCTGCTTCGCCTCCGGCTGCAGCGGCACCCAGGTGCAGGCGGCCAGGGGCAGGACCAGGAGCAGCAGGGACAGGGGACGGATCATGGGGCGTGTATTCCTGTGGGGCCGGCGCTTCCAGCGTGCCGGCGGTGGCATGAACGCCGGGCGAGCGGGCCCGCCCGACGCTGGTGCGGTCCCCGCCGCCGGGGCGGGGACCAGGGGACCTTACTTCTTCGCGACCGGCTTGCCGTCGGCGTCGACGATGTGGACTTCGCCCAGCTCGAGGGCGCGCACCGGCGCCTCGACCTTGGACACGTCGCCCACCACCACCCACACCAGCCTGTCGGGGTCGATGGTCGAAGCGGCTTCCTTCACCTGGTCCACGGTCAGCGCCTCGATCTCCGCCTTGCGCTTGAACACGTAGTCGTCCGGGCGGTCGTAGCGGACGATGCCGCCGATCGTGCCCAGCACCGAACGGCCGGTCTCGTAGGCGCCCGGCAGGCTGCGGATCTCGGTGGCCTGGATCTTGGCGACCTCCTTCTCCGTCGGCGGGTTCTTGCCGGAGGTGTACTCGCGGATCTCGCGGTCCAGCTCCTGCAGCGACTCGGCGGTCTTGTCGATCTGCACCGGGGCGAAGGCGATCCACGGGCGCTGGCCGAGCGCGGCCGAGCTGAAGCTGTAGGCGCCGTAGGCCCAGTGCTTGTCCTCGCGCAGGTTCATGTTCAGGCGCGAGGAGAACTCGCCGCCCAGCACCGAGTTGGCGAAGTCGAACCTGATCGCGCCCGGGTCCTTGGTCGAGGGTACCACCTGGCCGGCCAGGATCGTGGCCTGCACCGCGCCGGGCTGGTCGATCAGGTACACGGTCG
The DNA here is from genome assembly GCF_000513995.1 of Pseudoxanthomonas sp. J35. Lineage (GTDB taxonomy): Bacteria > Pseudomonadota > Gammaproteobacteria > Xanthomonadales > Xanthomonadaceae > Pseudoxanthomonas. The sequence goes on along the minus strand of NZ_KI911337.1, from coordinate 31,627 downwards.
ACCTGGCCGGACGCGGAACGTCGGCCGGCATGGCGGTGGCGGCCGGGGCCGGGGCCGGGCCTTCGCCCTTCCAGTCGCCGAAGTGCTTCTCCAGCAGCGGCACGACCTCGTCGAGGGTGGTGTCGCCGACCACGATCAGCGTGGCGTTCTCCGGACGCACCCACTGGCGGTGGAAGGCGACCAGGTCGTCGCGGGTCAGCGAGGCGATCGACTGCTCGGTGCCGCTGCCGCTGAACGGGATCGCGTACGGATGGCCGGCGCCGTACAGCAGCGGCGGCAGCACGCGCAGCGCGGCGCCGTTCGGGCGCGCCTTCTCCTGGGCGATGCCGGCGATCCAGGTCGCGCGGACGCGGTCGATTTCCTTCTGGTCGAAGCGCGGGCGGCGCAGCATGTCCGCGTACAGCGCCAGCGATTCGTCCAGGTTCTCCTTCAGCGCCGACAGGTAGGCGTTGCCGCCGTCCAGCGAGGCGCCGGCGCTCAGCGAGGCGCCCAGCGCCTCGGCGCGGTTGGCGAAGCCCAGCGCGTCGAGTTCCCCGGCGCCTTCGTCGAGCATGCCCATGGTGAAGCTGGAGGTGCCCAGCTTGCGGCCGTGGTCGGCGGCGAAGCCGCCCTTGAACTCGTAGCTGAACTGCACCACCGGCACCGCGTCGCGGCGGGCGAGGATCACCCTGGTGCCGTTGCTGAGCGTGGCCCGCTCCAGCGCCGGGAATTTCAGGTCCGGGAAGCTGTCGGGCATCGGCACGCCCTTGCTGCGGTCGACCGAGGTCCTGGTCGTCTTGTACTTCGCGTCCGGCTTGGGGAGCACGAACGGTTCCGGCGTCGGCGACGGCTCTTCGGCGATGGGGGTGCGGTCGCCCGGCAGCACCACCAGGGTGTGCGAGCCTTCGCCCAGCCAGCGCTGGCCGGTGGCCTTGACGTCGGCGGCGGTGGCCGAGGCGATGTTGTCCAGCTGGCGGCGGAAGCAGCCCGGGTCGCCGGTGTACACCGTGCATTCGGCCAGCGCGTCGGCCTTGCCGCCGAAGCCGCCGATGCGCTCGACGCCGCGCACGAAGCCGGCGCGGATCACCGCCTGCGCCTGCTCCAGTTCCTGCGCGGTCGGGCCTTCGGCCAGCAGCCTGGCCAGCTCCTCGTCGATGATCTTCTCCACCTGCTCCGGGTCCACGCCCTGCTTGACGTCGGCGGTGATGTAGAAGGTCGAGGCCAGCTCGAAGGGCAGCACGTAGGTGCTGACGCGGTCGGCCAGCTTGTCCTCGTGAACCAGGCGCCGGTCCAGGCGCGAGCTCTTGCTGCCCCCCAGCACCTGCGACAGCAGCTGCAGGCGCTCGACGTCGGCGTCGGCGTAGCCGGCCACGCTCCAGGCGCGGTAGATGCGCGCCTGCGGGACCTTGTCGGTCATCGTCGCGCGCGAGGTCTTGCGGTCCTTCACCGGGCCGGCCTTGATCCGGTCCAGGCTCGGGCCGGCGGGGATGTCGCCGAAGTAGCGGGTGACCTTCTCCTTCGCGGTGGCCACGTCGATGTCGCCGACCAGCACCAGCACCGCGTTGTTGGGGCCGTACCAGGCGCGGAACCACTGCTTCACGTCCTCCAGCGAGGCCGCGTTGAGGTCGTTCATCGAGCCGATCGTGCTGTGGTGGTACGGGTGGTCCTTCGGGTACAGCGCGCGGTAGATCAGGTCGTCGGCCTGGCCATAGGGCTGGTTCTCGCCCTGGCGCTTCTCGTTCTGGACCACGCCGCGCTGCTCGTCCAGCACCTTCTGGTCGATCGCGCCGAGCAGGTGGCCCATGCGGTCGGACTCCATCCACAGCGCCAGGTCCAGCGCGGTGGTGGGCACGTTCTGGAAGTAGTTGGTGCGGTCCAGCCAGGTGGTGCCGTTCATGTCGGTGGCGCCGACCAGCTCGAACGGTTCGAAGTATTCGCCGCGGTGGTTCTCCGAACCGTTGAACATCAGGTGCTCGAACAGGTGGGCGAAGCCGCTGCGGCCGGCCGGCTCGTCCTTGCTGCCGACGTGGTACCAGATGTTCACCGCCACCACCGGCGCCTTGCGGTCGGTGTGCACGACCACGCGCAGGCCGTTGGGCAGGGTGAACTCCTCGTACGGCACCAGCGCCTGGCTGGCCGGCGCGGCCTGCTTCGCCAGCAGCGGCGAGGGCGCGAGCGCCGCGACGCCAAGCGACGCGGTGATGGCCAGGACGAGGGCGGCCGTACGTGGCCTGCGGGCAACCGTCATTTGACGCTCCTTCGGGTGGGATCGGGCGATCCTACCCAGCACCCGTCGCCTTTACACTAGGCCATAGGCCATGCCGGACCGGACCCCGTGCGCGACTACGCCCAAGCCGACCGCCACTGCCTGGTGACCGGGGCCAACCGCGGCCTGGGCTTGGAGTTCGTGCGCCAGCTGCTGGCCCGCCGCGCCCATGTCGTCGCCGCCTGCCGCCATCCGGGCCGGGCCACGGCCCTCAACGCCCTCGCCGGCGAACATCCCGGCCGCCTGCACGTGCTGCCGCTGGACGTGGCCAGCGCACGCAGCCGCGACGAACTGCTGCGCGAACTGCCGCTGGTCCTCGACGGCGCGCGCATCGGCCTGCTGGTCAACAACGCCGGCGTGCTCCACGGCGGCGAGCGCTTCGGCCAGGTCGCCGAGGCCGACCTGGAAACCAGCCTGCGCACCAACGCCATCGGCCCGTTCCTGCTGACCCAGGCGCTGGCGCCGCTGCTGGCCGATGCCGAAGGCGCCCGGCCCGGCGCAGTGGTGGCGAACATGTCCTCGGAGATCGGCTCGATCGCCGGCCGCCGCGAGTTCCGCACGCCCAGCTACGCGATGGGCAAGGCCGCGCAGAACATGGGCACGGCCCTGCTGGCGAAGGCACTGGAGCCCCGCGGCATCGCCGTGGTCGCGCTGCACCCGGGCTGGGTCAGCACCGACATGGGCGGGCCGAAGGCCCCGCTGTCCCCCGCCGATGCGGTCTCCGCGCTGCTGCAGGTGCTCGACGGCGTGCGGCCGGAGCATAGCGGCCGCTTCCTCGACGGCCAGGGCCGCCAGTTGCCCTGGTGACGGGCCGGCGCCGACGGCGCCGTACTTCCTGCAGATAGAGCCTGGCAGGCGATCGGGAACCGCATCGCCTCCTTCGCGTGCCGATTCGAGGCCGACCAGTACACCTCCCACGCGCTTTTCCAGCCGCTGTCCGCCCCCCGTCCGCTTCCTGCGGACGTCCGCCACCTCGCGCGGACACTGCGGACACTCCATCAATTCCTTTCAGATCAATCGCTTGCGGTTGGCACGGCTTGTGCATTGCTTTGCGGCGCGCAAGCGGGTCACCGACTAATGCTGAACCATCGGTGAACAGAGAAGGAGAAGTTTCAGATCTTCCTTGCACAGGCTGATTAGGTGTATTACATTACTACCACACCACATCTACACAACACCGGAGCACGCCATGAACGCCAAGAACGCCAAGTCCCTGTCGGCCGCCCTGATCCTGTCGCTGGCTGCCGTCGCCAACGTCCAGGCCGTCGAGGCCCCGCGCGTCGACCGCATCGTCGACCTCCCGGCCGTCACCGTCCGCCCGGATGCCGACCTTCGCGCCGAGCTGGCCAGCGCCCGCGTCGACCGCATCGTCGACCTGCCGGCCGTGACCGTCCGCCCCGACGCCGCCCTGCGCACCGAGCTGGCCGCCCAGGCCATGGTCGCCCGCATCGTCGACCTGCCGGCGATCTACGTCCGCCCGACCGCGCAGCAGGCCGCCGAGCGCGCCGCCATCGTCGCCGCCGAGCGCACCGAGGCCCTGACCGCGCAGCTGGCCGCCAGCCTGCTGAACGAGACGGTGTCGGCCTCCGCCGCTCGCTGAAGACCCGACCGGCGCACGGGCGCCGGCGGGTTGGCGGCCCGTACAATCGCCGCGATGCAAGCTCCTGTCTTCGACGTACTGCTTTACCAGCCCGAGATCCCGCCCAACACGGGCAACGTGATCCGGCTCTGCGCCAACACCGGCGCGCGCCTGCACCTCATCGAGCCGCTCGGCTTCGCGATGGAGGACAAGCAGCTGCGGCGCGCCGGGCTGGACTACCACGAATTCGCAAGCGTGCAGGTGCACCGCAGCCTGGCAGCCGCGCTCGACGCGCTCCGCCCGCCGCGCCTGTTCGCCCTCAGTACCCGCGGCCAGGTCCGCCACGACCAGCCGCGCTTCGCCGACCGGGATGCCTTCCTGTTCGGCCCGGAAACCCGCGGCCTGCCTGCCGACGTGCTGGAGGCGGTGCCGGAAAGCCAGCGCCTGCGCCTGCCGATGCGCCCGGACAACCGCAGCCTCAACCTGTCCAACAGCGTGGCGGTGGTGGTGTTCGAAGCCTGGCGCCAGCACGGGTTCGCCGGCGGCAACTGATCCAGTCCGGAAGTTCCCGCTCTGGCCGCCTAATTTATGTACTGGTCAGTTTGATATTCAGGGTCGATTCCGGGGCGGCGCGAATAATTGCGCTCACCGGCCGCCACAAAGGGCCGGACTGATAACCGACATAGAGGTCGATAGAACAATGAAGAAGTCCCTGCTTGCCCTGACCCTGCTGGTTGCCTCCCCCTTCGCTGCCTCCGCCGCCGAGGGCGTGTCCTACAACTACGTCGAGGGTGGCTACGCGGCCACCAACACCGATGGTGCGGACGCCGACGGCTGGGGCCTGAACGGCTCGGTTGCCATCGCCCCGAACTTCCACCTGTTCGGCGGCTACAGCAACCAGGAGATCGACCACACCTCGATCGATTTCGACCAGTACCGCTTCGGCGTCGGCTACAACCGCGAGATCGCCCCGCGCGCCGACCTGGTCACCCGCGTCGCCTACGAGAAGTTCGATGCCGGCCGCGGCTTCGACTACGACGGCTGGAGCGCCGAGGTCGGCGTGCGCGGTTCGCTGCACCCGAACTTCGAAGGCTACGTGATGGCCGGCTACGAGGACGGCGACGAGTACGACGGCGAGTTCTACGGCCGCGTCGGCGCGCTCGGCAAGTTCAACGCCAACTGGGCCATCAGCGGCGACGTGAAGTTCGTCGACGGCGACACCCAGTGGTTCGTCGGCCCGCGCTACACCTGGTAAGACCCGAGCAGCAAGGCCGGGGGCGGTACCTCTCTCCCCTGCTCCCGGCTGCCTCACGCTGGCGTGAGCCCCTCCCCCCACGCCAGCCAAGGCCCGGCGCAAGCCGGGCCTTTTCTTTGCCTGACGAAAAGCGGGGCAGGCCGCGCGCGAACGCGCGACGGCTCAGCGGAACAGGGTGTCCGGGTATTCCGGCTTGCGTTCGCGCGCCAGCAGCTGGCGCAGCCCGTCGACCGGGGTGATCTCGCCATGCAGCACCGCCTGCACGCCGGCGGAGATCGGCAGGTCGATGCCGTGGCGGTTGGCCAGGCGCATGACCTCGTCGGCGGTCTGCACCGATTCGACCACCTGGCCGATCTGGCGCACCGCTTCCTCCAGCTCCTGTCCCCGGCCCAGGGCCAGGCCCAGGCGGCGGTTGCGGGACAGATCGCCGGTGCAGGTCAGCACCAGGTCGCCGAGGCCGGCCAGGCCCATCAAAGTCTCCGGCCGCGCGCCGATCGCCGCGGCCAGGCGCAGCATTTCGTTGAGGCCGCGGGTGATCAGGCCGGCGCGGGCGTTGAGGCCCAGCTCCATGCCGTCGGACACGCCGGTGGCCACCGCCAGCACGTTCTTCATCGCGCCCCCCAGCTCGGCGCCGACCATGTCGTTGCCGGTATAGGCGCGGAAGGCCGGACCGTGCAGCGCATCGGCCACGACCTGGGCGAAGTCCTGGTCGGCGCCGTGCACGGTCACCGCGGTCGGCAGGCCGAGCGCGACTTCCTTGGCGAAGGACGGACCGGTGACCACCGCCAGCGGCACGCCGGGGCCGAGCACGTCGGCAGCCACTTCATGCAGGAAGCGGCCGGACCCGGGCTCGAAGCCCTTGGTCGCCCAGGCCACGCCCGCACCGGCCGGCAGCACCGGCTGGAGCGCGTGCAGGGTCTCGGTGAAGGCATGCGAGGGCACCACCACCAGCACCCAGTCGCAGCCGGACACGGCCGCGGCCAGGTCGGTGGTGGCACGCAGGCTGCCCGGCAGTTCGATGCCGGGCAGGTAGCGCGGGTTCTGGTGGTCGCGGTCGATCGCCTCGATGATCGCGGCGTCCCGGCCCCACAACGTGGTGGCCAGGCCATTGCGCGCGACCAGGGTGGCCAGCGCCGTGCCCCAGGACCCGGCGCCGAGTACCGCTACGGAGGCGGGGCGTGTCACGGCGCCGCGGGAACCGTCGCGGCTCAGGCGTTGCCGGCCGGCTCGGCCGAGGCCAGTTCGGCCTGGCCGCCCGCCTGCTGCTGGCGCTGGCGCAGGGTCTCGGCGTACAGTGCGTCGAAGTTGATCGGCTGCAGCAGGAACGGCGGGAAGCCGCCGGCCTGGATCAGGTCGCTGACCAGCTGGCGCACGTACGGGAACAGGATGTTCGGGCACTGGGTGCCGAGCAGCACGTCGATGCCCTGCGGCGGCAGGCCCACCAGCGCGAACACGCCGGCCTGCTGCACTTCGGCCACGTAAGCGGTCTTGTCGCCGACCTTGCAGGTCAGGGTGACGCCCAGCACGACCTCGAACAGGGCATCGTTCAGGCGCTGCACGCGCTGGTTGAGGTTCAGCTGCAGGTCCGGCTGGCCCTGCTCGTTGAAGATCCCCGGCGCGCCCGGAGCTTCGAACGAAACGTCCTTGACGTAGATCTTCTCGACGCTGAAAGCGGGGCCAGCGGCAGCGGCATCCTGCGGGGCGGGGGCGGCGGCGCCGTTGGTGGTTTCGTCGGACATTTCGGGAACTCCAGGACTGGCTTGTATGGAAACGATCGTCTAGATCGGTAGTGAACGCCGGATTATGGCACGCCCGCCCGGGCGTGGCCGGAAGCTCAGTTGCGGCCCTTGACCAGCGGCAGGCCCGCGGCCTCCCAGGCGGCGGTGCCGCCCTCGAGCCAGTACACGCGCTCGAAACCGGCCTTCTTCAGCTTCCTGGCCGCCGAATCGGAGGCCATGCCGTTGCGGCAGACCAGCACCACCGGCGACTGCTTCGCCCCGGCCAGCAGCTTGGACTGCGGGTCGAACTGGCTGGGGATGACGTTCCTGCTGCCGGCGATGTGGCCCTTCTCGAAGTCGGCGATGGCCGACAGGTCGATGACCAGCGCGCCTTCCTGGTTGACCAGCTCGGTCAGCCCGGCCGGCTTGAGCGCCTTGTAGCCGCGGAAGAGCCGGGCGATCTCGGTGTAGACGATGGCCACGGTCAGGCCCGCCAGCGCCAGCGACAGCATCGGGTGGCGGCCGAAGAAGGCCATCAGGGTCTCGAAATTCACGGCAGTCGGATCGGCAATCGGGAAAGGGCGGGGATTGTCGCACAGGCACGGCCCCGGGCCGCCAGCCCGCCCCATAGCCCGCGTGAGCGGGACCAGGAACGAAGCCACGACCCAAACGCACCCGAAGACGCGCCAGGGCTTCTCCTGCCCGGATCCCCGGATGCGCTTCGCTTATCCGGGCTACGCGGGCTGGCACCCGACCCTTACCTGCGTCCTCTCCCGGGGGAGACGGGAGGAAGCGGAGCCGCGAGCTCGAAGCGCCCGAAGACGCGGTAGTGCGGGGGTATCCCGCAAGCAGGCCATGGAGGCCTGCGCTCGCGCGTTGGAGCCATGGACGGCGGAACCGCGCGATGCGGGATACCCCCGCACTGTCGCGGCTCCCTCCGACGCCGCCCCGCCCGACGCTTTCCCCTCGCAGAAGCGCATCACGGCCAAAGCCGCAGGCCGCCGCCGGGAAGATCCGCCCGCCAGCGATTCCCGCACCAGGGTCCCGGATGCGCTCCACTTGTCCGGGCTACGGGGCTACGCGGGCTGGCCTCTCTCCCACCGGGAGAGAAGCCTGGATCTCAGAGCCCTTCCCAGAAGTCCGGCAGCCCGGCCATCTGCCACCAGCGCTTGGCTTCCGGGTCCCAGCGCCAGCGCTCCTCGTAGCGGATCACCCGCTCGGACTGGGTGTGGCGGTTGACCACGCCCACCTCGACCGCGCGCACCACCGTGCCGTCGTCGAGCACCCCGTTGCCGCCTTCGCGGTAGCTGGAGACCTGCAGCTGCCTGTAACGCTCCAGCTCCAGGCCCGTCAGCGGCCGCTGCGCCCGCACCTCCGGATCGACCAGCTGCCAGGCCGACTCGTAATCGCTCCAGCGCAAGGCCGAAGCGTAGGCCACCTGGACCTCGTCCAGCTTGGCCCGCTGCCGCGCCCCGGCGGCACTGGCCGGGGCCGCGACGGCCACCAGCAGGAGGAACAGCGACACGAGCCATGGGATGCGCATGGCCCGCATGCTAGCAGGACCTCAGGCCCTGGCCAGGGCGACGAAGCGCCCGCTGAAGGTGGCCGCCTCCCCACCCTCGGGCAGGCGGATGCAGGCGGCGATACGGCAGCGCGCGCGACCGCGCTGGCGGAAGGTGTCCACGAAGGTCTCCCAGTCGCCCTCCTCCAGCCAGGCCTCGGCCTGCAGGTCCCCGTACAGCGGCGCCACGTAGCGGATCTGGCTGTCGGCCACGTAGACCTCCGCATCGATCCCCGCCTGTTCCAGGCGCCGCGTCGCCAGGCTCCAGCCGGCCAGGGTCATCAGCGAAGCCAGGCTGCCGCCGAAGGCATTGCCCTTGTCGTTGACGTTCGGCGCCAGCGGCGCGGCCATGCGCATGCGCCCGCCTTCCTCGGCGACCAGCTCCGCGTGCATGGACCGCACCTGCGGGATCAGGTGCAGGCGCGCGCGCAGCGCGGCCAGGGAATCGTCGGAGCTCATCGAGGTTCGGTCCGGGGGGAGGCGCGGGGCCCGCATAATGCCGCAATGAACGCATCGCGTCCGCCCGCCTGGTACCTGGTCTCGCTGCGCGCACGGGGCGAGCACCGCGCCCTGCGCCGCGCCGCCGCGCGCCACGGCGGCGGCCTGCTGGCGCTGTCGCCCTGGCAACTCGAACCCCGCACCGACCAGGCCAGTCGCCAGAAACTGGCCTCCGCCCTGCGCGCCCCCGTGGTCCTGTTCACCAGCCCGGCCGCGGTCCGCGCCGCGGCCGGGCTGCAGACGCTACAGGCCCGGCCCGGCCAGCACTGGCTGGCGGTGGGCGGGGGCACCGCCGCCGCGCTGCGCCGCGCCGGCATCGCCAGCGTCGTCGCCCCGTCGCGGATGGACAGCGAGGGCCTGCTGGCCCTGGCGGCACTGGCGGCGCCGGAACGCGTCGGCCTGGTCACCGCCCCCGGCGGCCGCGGCCTGCTCGCGCCGACCCTGGTCGAGCGCGGCGCGGTGGTCGAACGCGCCGACGTCTACGAACGCGTGCCGCTGCCCCTGCCCGCCGCGGCGATCGCCCGCCTGGAGTCCCTCGACGCTCCGGCCGCCATCGCGCTGAGCAGCGAGGAAGCCCTGCGCCTGGTACTGGACCAGTTGCCGCCCGCGGCCCGGGCCGCGCTGCAGCGCATGCCCGTGGCCGCCGCCAGCCAGCGCCTGGCCGAGCGCGCCGGCGAGCTGGGCTGGAGCCGGACCGTCGTCGCCGGCAGCCCGCGCCCGGCCGCGCTCGCCGCCGCCGCGGCGCAGGCGCTGCAGGGCTGAACGGCCGCCGCTTGCGGGCGTGAAAGCGCCAAGCGATCCTTTCCCACAGGATCGCCGGTGCGACGCGCGTCACGTTCGACGGCGCGACAGGCGCTCCCAGGACAAGGACGCTCCCGTGGACGAAGTTTCCCCCGTCGCCGCGCGCGTACGCTGGCGCGCGCTGCTTCCGTTGCTGCTGGTGCTGCTGCTGTGCGGAGCCGCCTGGTATGGCTGGCACGACTGGCAGGCCCGCCAGCAACAGGCGCAGGAACGCGCGATCGAGGACGCCCGCCAGATTGACGCCCTCGGCCAGCGCCTGGACACCCTGCGCGCCGACCTGCGCGCCCAGGGCCGCCTGCTGCAGGACGCCGCCGCGTCCAACCGCGTGCTGCGCGACGAGGTCCTCGGCCTCGGCCAACGCAACGCCCTGCTCGAGGAGAGCGTGGCGCGGCTCGATGCGCGCGCCCGCCAGGGCCACCAGGCCCTGCGCCTGGACGAGGCCGAACTGCTGCTGGTGCTCGGTGCCCAGCGCCTGCACGTGGCCGGCGACATCGACGGCGCGCGCCGCGCCTACGCGCTGGCCGCGACCATGCTCGAAGGCCTCGAAGACCCCGGCCTGCTCAACCTGCGCCAGACCCTGGCGGCCGAACGCGCCGCGCTGGACGCGCTCGGCCCCGGCCCGCGCGCCGCACTGGCGCAACGCCTGGAGGCGGTGGTCGAGGCGCTGTCCACGCTCCCGCACCACGCCAGCGTCGCCACCGACGCCCGGCGCCCGCTGTGGCAGCGCCTGCTCGCCCCGCTGCTGGAAGTGCGCCCGGCCGGCAGTGACGCGCTCATGGGCGAGGCCGAGCGCCGCCAGGGCGAGGATGCGCTGCAGGTCGAACTGACCCTCGCCCGCGCCGCGCTGGAACGCGGCGACGTTGACGGCTTCCACACGGCGCTGAACCGCAGCGCGATGTGGATCGGGCGGTTGTGGCCGGATTCACCGGAATCGCGGAAAGTGCGGCAGGAACTCGACGATATGCGCGAGGCCCCGCTGCAGCCGCAGTCGCCCCTGGTCGACAGCACCCTGCTGCAGCTGCGGGCACTGCGCGAAGGCAAGGAGGCGCGATGAAACCCTACCGCTGGCTGGTCGCGATGCTGCTCGTCGCCGTGATCGGCGTGATCGGCGCGCAGTGGCTGGCGCAGCACGATCCGTCGCGCTTCGGCGCGGTGCTCGTGCGCGCCGGCGGCTACGACTACAGCACCACCCTGCCGCGCGCCGTGCTGCTGCTGGTGCTGGCGTGGCTGGTGCTCGGCTTCGTCTGGTCGCTGCTGCGCCTGCCGTTCCGTGCCTGGACCCGGCACCGCAAGCGCCAGGGCCGCGCGCGCCTGATCGAAGGCCTGCGCGCCCTGCAAGGCGGCCACTGGCAGCGCGCCGAGCGCCTGCTCGGCGCCGCCGGCGAGGATCCGGAAGCCGGCAGCGTCGCCCTGGCCGCGGCGGTGCGCGCAGCCGACGGCCGTGGTGATGCGGCCGCGGCCGATGCGTGGCTGGCCAGGCTGGCCGAACGCGACCCGGTCACCCACGCGATCCTGCAGGCCGAGCGCCTGCTCGAGCGTGCGCTGCCGGTCGACGCGATCAACGCGCTGGACGTGGCCGCGGCGCAGCCGCTGCCGCCGCGCGGCCTGCTGCTGCGCGCCCGCGCCCTGGCGATGGTCGGACGCTCCGGCGAGGCCTATGGCCTGCTCGGTGCGCTGCGCCAGCAGGAAGCGCTGCCGGCCGACGCACTGGCACGCCTGGAGCTGGACCTGGCCACGCGCTCGCTGCACGAGGCCGCCGACGCCAACCTGCTGGCCGAACGCTGGGAAGCGATGCCGCGCGCGCTGCGCGTGGAGCCGGCGGTGGTGGCCGCCTACGCCGAACGCGCCGCGGCGCTGCGCTGGGACGAGGCCGCGCTGCGCCACCTGGAACAGGCGATCGACACGCGCTGGGACGAGCGCCTGGTCGACCTCTACGGCCGCCTGCCGATCAACCACGTCGACTCGCGCCGCGCCAGTGCGCAGCTGTGGCTGCAGCAGCATCCGGCCAGCCCGGCGCTGCTGGTGACGCTGGGCCGCCTCGCCCGCCGCCAGGGCCAGTGGCTGCAGGCCCAGGAATTCCTGCACCGGGCGATCGCACAGGGCGCCGGCGCCGAGGCGTGGGAAGAGCTGGGCGCAGGCTTCGCCGCCGCCGGCGACGAAGCCCTGGCGCGGCGTGCCTACGCCAACGCCGTGCGCACCGCGCGCGGCGAACCGGCGGAGGAACTGCCCGGGCGCGACCTGCGCGGGAAGATCCAGGACCTCGCGGTCCCCGAGGAACGCGACGAGCACGGCCTGCCGCGGCTCAAGGGCTGAAGAACCGGCCGGCGGAAACGGAGAAGGGCGGCCCATGGCCGCCCTTCCCTTTCGTGGCGATGCTGTGCGCGGATCAGCGCTCGATGATCGCCACCACGCCCATGCCGCCGGCGGTGCAGATCGAGACCAGCGCGCGGCCGCCGCCCCGTTCGGCCAGCTGCTTGGCCGCCGTGGCGACGATGCGCGCGCCGGTGGCGGCGAACGGATGGCCGGTGGCCAGCGAGGAGCCGACCGGGTTGATCTTCTCCGGATCGATCCGGCCCAGCGGCGCATCCAGGCCCAGGCGGTTGCGGCAGTAGTCCTCGCTCTCCCACGCGCGCAGCGTGCACAGCACCTGCGCGGCGAAGGCCTCGTGGATCTCGTAGATGTCGAAATCCTGCAGGGTGAGGCCGTGGCGCTTGAGCATCTCCGGCACGGCCACGGTCGGCGCCATCAGCAGGCCTTCGCCATGCACGAAGTCCACCGCCGACACCTGCGCGTCCTTGAGGTAGGCCAGCGGCTCGTGGCCGTGCGCGCGCGCCCACTCTTCGGTGGACAGCAGCACCGCGGCGGCGCCGTCGGTCAGCGGGGTGGAGTTGGCGGCGGTCAGCGTGCCGCGGCCGGAGGTCTTGTCGAACGCCGGCTTCAGCGTGGCCAGCTTCTCCAGCGAGGTGTCCGGGCGCAGGATGTTGTCGCGCTCCACGCCGCGGAACGGCGCGATCAGGTCGGAGAAGAAGCCGCGCTCGTAGGCCGCCGCCAGCTTCCTGTGCGAGGACACCGCCCACTCGTCCTGCGAGTCGCGGGAGATGTTCCACTCCTTGGCCATGTCCTCGCAGTGGTCGCCCATGCTCTTGCCGGTGCGCGGCTCGGCCACGCCCGGGAATTCGGGCTTGAGCTCGGACAGCTTGAAGCCCTTGAACGCGGCCAGCTTGTCCTTCGTGGTCCTGGCGCGGTTGGCGGCCAGCAGGCGCGCGCGCAGCTTCTTGCCGTAGACGATCGGCACGTCGGAAGTGGTGTCCGAACCGCCGCCGATGCCCGACTCGATCTGGCCGACGGCGATCTTGTTGGCGATGGTGATGATCGAATCCAGCGAGGTGCCGCAGGCGCGCTGCAGGGTGATGCCCGGGGTCAGCGGCGACAGGCCCGACGACAGCGCCGCCTCGCGGCCCAGGTTCCAGTCCGAGGAATGCTTGATGACCGCGCCCATGGCCACTTCGCCCAGCTGCTGGCCATGCAGGCCGAAGCGCTCGACCAGCGCGCCGAGGGTCCGCACCGACATCCCCAGGTTGCCCACGTCCGAGTAGGCGGTGTTCTGGCGGCAGAACGGAATGCGGACGCCGCCGAGGATGGCGACGGGACGGGGTGCGGGCATGGGGTGACCTCGGGTGGATTCCATTCGGTGGACACGGCTTGCATACGCAAGCGAATGCATAATGCCGCAGTGTAGCCTCGACCCGACAGACGGCCAATGATCCGCAGCCTTCCAGCCATGAAAAAATCCTGCCCCCGTACCGCTTCCACGGGCCCGGCCCATGGCTGAGGCCGTGTTCAGGGGCGTGTTCGCGCTGGAGCTGGCCGGCGGCCAGGCGCCGGGCAAGGCCGCGCTGTCCCAGGAGGCCGCCGGCGAGCTGGCGGTCGGCATCGGCCGCGACCTGGCCCGCCTGGTCGATGGCGTTGCCGGGCTGGACCTGGTGCTGGGGGCGGCCCACTTCGACCCGGCCGAGGCCCTGCGTCCCGGCTGGTCGCTGCATCGGCGCCTGGAGGAGCTGCACGCGCGTGCGCCTGGCCGCAACAGCGGACCGCGCGTGGTCGCCTTCGGCGCGGCCGCCGACGGCGGGATCCCGATGCCTTTGCAGGCCGATCCGGCCCTGGTCGGCGGCGGCCTGCGCGTGCTGCCGTTCGTGCTGGCCGGTCCTGCCGAGGTGCTGGGGCCGGTCGCCGAGGCCCTGGAAGAGAAGCTGCTGGCGCTGGGCATGGCCCAGCCGCAAACCGCGTTGCTGGCGCAGGATGGTTTCGAGGCGCGGATCGAGCACGCGCGCTACTTCAGCGTGCACGACCTGGCCGCGATGATGGCCATGCAGTACGACAACCAGGGCCTGTCGGCACTGTGGAACCTGGTCGAGGCGGCGCTGCTGGCGCCGCAGGCGGTGGAGTGGCTGGATGCCGGCCCGGAACCGCTGCTGCGGCTTGAAGGCGGCGAAGCGCGCATGGCCCTGTTCGATCCGGCCGGCTGGTGCACGCACTACCACGGCGGCCAGGGCGACTGCGACAGGCTGCAGCGCGCCTATGAGCTGTTCCTCGCCCGCCAGCGCCAGCTCGCCGCGGTCCTCGAAGCCCACGGCATCCCCGTCCTCTACGTCCACTGCGACGGCCAGCAGGACGCCCGCGCCCTCCTCAGCTGAGTTGAGGAGAGTAGCCCGGGCAAGCGAAGCGCACCCGGGGCCAGGGGCCTCAGCCGCTTGATCGGAAGAAGGCGCTCCAGGCGACGGCACCGTCGCGTAGCCCGGATAAGCGAAGCGCATCCGGGTAAGGGGACCGCAGCCGCTTGGCGGAAGTGGCGCGCCGATTGCAGCAGCAACGGCGAGAGCGCTGGGGCGCCGGCTCCGGACGGAGCCGCGGCAGCACGGCGGTATGCCGCATCGCGCGGTTCCGCGTCCGCGCCGGGAATGCACTCGGGCGCTGGCGACGCCTGACGCGTCGCCACGCGCCAGCCTTCACCGCGTCGCCCAGCGGGACGCTTCTGGCTACCCCCGCGCTACCGCGTCTTTCGAACCGTTGAGGTCGTGGCTTCTATCTCCCCTCTCCCGGCGGGAGAGGGGCTCCTGGTCGCTTTCCGCGTCAGCGCACGACCTTGATGATGCCGCAGGCCACGCGGGCGCCGGCGTTGCCGGCCGGCTGGCTCTGGTAGTCGTCCGCGGACGCATGGACGATCACCGCGCGGCCGGCGATGTCGTTGGTCGCGCCGCCGCCGAGGGTCACGCCGCGCAGGTGCACGTTGACCGTGGCCACGCCCTCGGCATTGCTGGTGATGTTGTCCATGTCGCCGGCGTGGTGGGTCGCGGTGCCGGCGCGGCCGTGCGCGGTGGCGGCCGGATTGAAGTGGCCGCCGGCGCTGGTCGCGTCGACCGCGCTGCAGTCGCCCTTCTCGTGCACGTGGAAGCCGAACTGGCCCTGCGGCGCGAGGCCGCCGACTTCGCCGCTGATGTGCACGCCGTCGCCCATCGGCGCCAGGGTGAGCTTGCCGCTGACCCGGCTGCCGGAGGCCGAAGCGAGCACGGCCTCGGCCTGCTGCGCGGTACTGACCGGGGCCGGAGGTGCCGGTTCCGGAGCCGGCGGCGGCGTGGTGCTGCATGCGGCCAGGGCGAGCAGTCCGAGCGGCGCGAGGATCCTGTGCTTGTGCATATGCGGTCTCCCTTTGGAAAACGCGCAGGATACGGGCCCGGCCGGTGCAGATGGAATGAACGGTAGAGTCGGGCTTGCCCGACTCCCACGCTGGATGTCCCGGCGCCCGTGAAAGGCAGCGCGACCACGGCCGCTTCTGATCGGGCGGCGGCTACGGATAGGTGGGAGCGGGGCGAGCCCCGCTCTACAAAGGCGCCGCGCGATAGCCCCTCTTCCCCCGGGGGAGAGGGAGCGGACATGGGCCTCAGCGCCGCTTGCGGCCCGGACCCAGCTTGCGGGTGACCGTGTTGCGGCCCACGCCCAGCAGCGCGGCGGCTTCCACGCGGCGGCCGCCGGTGTGCTGCAGGGCGGCGTTGAGCAGGGCCTGGTCGAAGCGCTGCCGCGCCTCGGCATGCAGGTCGCGGGCGCCGGCCTGGAGGCAGGCCAGCGCCCACTGGCCGAGCTGGCGGTCCCATTCGGCCGGCGCCGACGCCACCGCGGGAAGCGGCACCTGCGACTGCGGCGCCCGCGTGTCGCCGAGGTCCTCGACGGTGATGGTCTCGCCCGGCGCCAGCGCGGCCAGGCGCCAGCACAGGTTCTGCAGTTCGCGCACGTTGCCCGGCCAGTCCATCGCCTGCAGCGCGGCCAGCGCCGCCGGCTCGAAGCGCTTGGCACCGGCGCCGAGCTTGCGCGCGGCGCGGTGCAGGAAGGTGTCGGCCAGCAGCGGGATGTCGGCGCGGCGCTCGCGCAGCGGCGGGATCTGCAGGCGCACGACGTTGAGCCGGTGCAGCAGGTCGGCGCGAAAGCGGCCCTGCTGGACCAGCGCCTCGAGGTCCTGGTGGGTGGCGGCGATCACGCGCACGTCGACGCGGATCAGCTCGCGGCCGCCGACGCGGAAGAACTCGCCCTCGGCCAGCACGCGCAGCAGGCGGGTCTGCAGCGAGGCCGGCATGTCGCCGATCTCGTCGAGGAACAGGGTGCCGCCGTCGGCCTGCTCGAAGCGGCCGATGTGGCGCTTCTGCGCGCCGGTGAAGGCGCCGGCCTCGTGGCCGAACAGCTCGCTTTCCAGCAGCTCGGCCGGGATCGCGGCGGTGTTGAGCGCGACGAACGGGCCGTTGGCGCGCGGCGATTCGCGGTGCAGCGCGCTGGCCACCAGCTCCTTGCCGGTGCCGGTCTCGCCGGTGATCAGCACCGACAGCGGCGCCTGGGCGAGGCGGCCGATCGCGCGGAACAGCGCGCGCATTGCCGGGGTGTCGCCGATCAGTTCGGACGCGGGCGGCTCGCCTTCCGGTTCCGGCTCGGCTGCGGGTGCAGGCGCCTGGACCGTGCCGGCCGGCAGCGCGCGCGCCGCGAGCGCGACCGCATCATCAAGGTCGAAGGGCTTGGACAGGAACTCGTGCGCGCCGCCGCGGAACGCGGAGGCGGTGCTGGCCACATCGGTATAGGCCGACATCACGATCACCGGCAGCTGCGGGTGCGCGGTCTTCAACCGGTCCAGCAGCTTGAGGCCGTCCTCGCCGGGCATGCGCACGTCGGTGAACAGCAGGTCCGGCGCGCCGCGCACCCGCAGCGCGGCCAGCGCGCTGGCGGCGTTCTCGAAGCCGTCGACCTCGTAGCCCGCGTCGCGCAGGGCGGTGGCGAGGACGAAGCGCACCGAGCGGTCGTCGTCGACGACCCAGACGCGGCGGTTCTCGGCGCGGGCGACGGCCGGATTCATGCAGGTGTTGCTCCTTCGGTGTCGTTCTGCGGCAGCAGCAGGGTGAAGACGGTATGGCCGGGGCGCGAGCGGAAGGTCAGCGAGCCGCGGTGTTCGCGCGCGACCTGGTGGGCCAGGGCCAGGCCCAGTCCGGTGCCTTCGGCGCGGCCGCTGACCAGCGGCAGGAACAGGTGCTCGGCCAGTTCGTCGGGCACGCCGCGGCCGTCGTCGACGATCTCCACGCGCAGCGCGCGCGGGTGCAGGTGTTCGCGGATGTGCAGGCCGTTCTCGACGCGGGTGCGCAGGATGATGGTGGAGGCGCCGGCCTCCAGCGCGTTGCGCACCAGGTTCCACACCGCCTGGGTGAGGCGGTCGGCGTCGCCGGGGAACTCGGGGATGCTGGGGTCGTAGTCGCGCTGCACGCGCACGCTCCAGCCGCCCTCGGCCTCGACCAGGCGCAGCACCCGCTCGAGCACGGCGTGGATGTTGAGCGGCGCATGCGGGCGCTGCGGTGCCGGCGACATCAGCTGGTCGACCAGCTGGCTGAGGCGGTCGATCTCCGCGCCGATCAGGTCCAGCAGCTCGCGTTCGCCGCTGTCGTCCGGGCGCGCGGCGGCGCGGCGCGCCAGCAGCTGCGCGGCGCCCTTGAGCCCGGCCAGCGGATTGCGCAGTTCGTGGGCCAGGCCCTTGAGCGCGGCCTGCAGGGCGCCGGGCAGGGCCTGGGCCGGGTCTGGCGCGGGGAAGGCGTCGGCCGGGTGCGCTTCCAGCAGCCAGCCGTCGGCGGTGCGGGTGACCCAGCCGTCGGCGTAGCGCGGCGCCTCGCCGGGCACGCCCAGCGCGATCCGGTGCAGGCGCAGGACCTCGCGCTCCTCCTGCTCGAGGAAGCGGGCCAGGGCCTCGCCCTCCACTTCCAGCGCGGCCAGCGGCTGGCCGAGCAGGCGGCGCGGGCCGATGCCCAGCCAGCGCGGGAACGCCGGATTGACCCCGGCGATGCGCGCCTGCGCATCGGTCCAGGCCACGGGGGTGGTCAGCTGCTCCAGGGTCGGGGCGGCGCTCGGCGTACTCACGTCCATTGCACCAATTTAGTGCAAGACACGGTCCGGCGCGATCCCGCGCCGCGCCGGGGTTCAGCGCCGCTTGCGGGCCTGCTGGACCAGCGAATGCAGGATGCGGAGGTCTTCCGCGTCGAGGGTGTCGGCCTCGTCGCCGCGGTAATGCCGGCGATAGGCGCGCACGGCCGCGGCGCGGTCGTCCAGCGGCCAGCCGATGGCCTGCATCGCCAGCCACGGGTCGAAGCCTGGCGGCGGATCGCCATCGGCCGGATCCGGCCACAGGCCGAAGCCGGCGCGGGCCAGCTCGGCCCACGGGAACTGCGCGCCGGGATCGCGCTTGCGGGTCGGCGCCAGGTCGGCGTGAGCGATGACCGCGTGGCGCGGGATGCCCAGGCGCGTGCACAGGTCTTCGAGCAGGCGCAGCAGCGCGTCGATCTGCGCGGGCGGGAACGGTTCACCACCATCGTTGTCCAGCTCGATGCCGATGGAGGCGGAGTTGAGGTCGGTGATCGTGCCCCAGTTGCCGCCGCCGGCGTGCCAGGCGCGACGCGAGTCCTCGACCAGCTGGTACAGGTCGCCGCCGGCGCCGACCAGGTAGTGCGAGCTCACCGGCCCGCCGCTGTTGGCGGTACGAAGGGTGAGCAGGCTCTGCGCGACCGATTCCTGCTCGGTCGCATGCAGCACGATGATGGTCGCGCGGCGCTCGTCGTGGTTCGGCGAGGCTTCCCACTGCGCGATGGGGTTGCGTACCGGCGCCTGCGCGCAGGCGCCCAGCAGCAGGGCGAGCGCGATGATCGGGGTGTGACGGAACACGTTGGCCATGCCTCATTGCAGCGGGATGCGCCGCGGAAGGCAAGGGCCGCACGCGCGGTCCGCGACCGCCGTCGCCCGCAGGCGGGCGGGAACGGCTGCTGCGGATGCGGAAGGAAGCCGCGAACACGGGATCACCTCGGCAGTGGCTGTTGCGCTGCGCCCCCCGGCCGTGCGCGTCTCCGGAGGCCGCCGCGGGAAGCGGTGGCCCCGGTGGAAAAACCCCGGTCCGCGGCGGCGTGCCGCGGACCGGTCGTTACGTCGATCAGGCCTCGTAGGCGGATTCGCCGTGCGAGCTGATGTCCAGGCCGACACGCTCGGCCTCTTCGTTGACGCGCAGGCCGAACAGCACCTTGGCGATGAGCAGGGCGACGACCGTGACCACGGCGCACCAGACGATGGTGAAGCCGACGCTGACCACCTGCACCCACACCTGGTGGCCGATGTCGAAGTCGGCGTCGCCGGTACCGCCCAGCGACGGCGCGGTGAACACGCCGGTGAGGATCGCGCCGACGATGCCGCCGACGCCGTGCACGCCGAACACGTCCGCGGTGTCGTCGACCTTCAGCAGCTTCTTCAGGCCGGTGACGCCCCACACGCAGATCACGCCGGCGGCGAAGCCGACCACGATCGCGCCCAGCGGACCGACGGTGCCGCAGGCCGGGGTGATGCCGACCAGGCCGGCGACCGCACCGGAGGCCGCGCCCAGGGCAGACGGCTTGCCCTTGGTCAGGGCCTCGACCAGGGTCCAGCCGACGATCGCCGCCGAGGTGGCGAGGATGGTGTTGATGAAGGCCAGGGCGGCGGTGTCGTTGGCGGCGGCGGCCGAACCGGCGTTGAAGCCGAACCAGCCGATCCACAGCAGGGAGGCGCCGATGAAGGTGAACGGCACATTGTGCGGCTTCAGCGCGACCTGGCCGAAGCCCAGGCGCTTGCCGACGAAGTACGCGCCGACCAGGCCGGCCACGCCCGCGTTGATGTGGACCACGGTGCCGCCGGCGAAGTCGATCGCACCCAGCTCGGCGAGGTAGCCGCCGCCCCAGACGATGTGCGCCATCGGGATGTAGCTGAAGGTGAACCACAGCACCGAGAACAGCAGCACCGCCTTGAACTTGATGCGCTCGGCGAAGGCGCCGACGATCAGCGCGGTGGTGATGGCGGCGAAGGTCGACTGGAAGGCGACGAACAGCAGCTCCGGGATGGTGCCGCTGAGGCTGGCGGTGGTGATGCCGGCCAGGAACGCCTTCTCCTTGAACGAGCCGAAGAACGCGTTGCCCTCGGAGAACACCGCGCTGTAGCCGTAGAAGGCCCACAGCACGATCACCACCGAGGCGACGACCATCACCTGGCTGAGCACCGACAGCACGTTCTTGCTGCGCACCAGGCCGCCGTAGAACAGGGCCAGGCCGGGCACGATCATCAGCAGGACCAGCATGGTGGAGGTCAGCATCCAGGCGGTGTCGCCGGAATCCAGCGAAGCCTCCTCCTCGGCCGGCGCGGCTTCTTCGACGACGGCCGCGGCGGCCACTTCGGCCACGGCCTCGCCGGCGGCGTCGGCCGCCGCGGCGACCTCGGCGGCCACTTCTCCGGCGGCCGGCGCGGCGGTTTCTTCCTGCGCCTGCGCGGCGAAGGAGGTGGTTGCCATGGCCGAAACCAGCATCGTCAGGCACACGGCATAGAACCGGGACTTCCACCCGGCCAGGAATCGCATGTTCATGGGCTTCTCCGAGGGGTGGGTTAAAGCGCGTCCGCGCCGAGCTCGCCGGTGCGGATGCGGATGACCTGTTCGACGGCGGTGACGAAGATCTTGCCGTCGCCGATCTTGCCGGTGCCGGCGGACTGCTGGATGGCTTCCAGCACCGCGTCGACGCGGTCGTCGGTCACGACGGTCTCGATCTTGATCTTCGGCAGGAAGTCGACGACGTACTCGGCGCCGCGGTACAGCTCGGTGTGGCCCTTCTGGCGACCGAAGCCTTTCACTTCGGTCACGGTGATACCGGACACGCCCGCCTGGGCGAGGGCTTCGCGCACCTCGTCAAGCTTGAACGGCCGGATGATCGCGGTAATCAGTTTCATGTTCGCATCCCGATGGTGGAGGGTCCGGCACAAAGGCCGGCGTTCGGAACCCGGGGATCGCGCCGGGTCCCCCTGGACCCGGCGCCCCCGCACGACATGGCCGCGCCGTGCTGGCCGCGGCACACCGATTCAGGGCTTGCATCCGACTTCTTGGGGGAGGTCATGCAGGCCCGTGAATCCCTTCGTTCCCCTGGAGCAGTGTTGCTGTTTCTTTCCTTTCGTGTTTGTTTCTTCGACGGTTTCCGGCCCGGCCGCAAACCGCAGCGCGCGCGACTCCCCGCCGCGCGCGCCGTGTTGCTCAGTTGCCGTAGTACAGCTGGTATTCCAGCGGGTGCGTGGCCGCGCGGAACTTGGTGACTTCCTGCATCTTCAGCGCGATGTAGCCGTCGATGAAGTCGTCGCTCATCACGCCGCCGGCCTTCAGGAACTCGCGGTCCGCATCCAGCGCCTCGAGCGCCTGGTCCAGGCTCGAGCACACCTTCGGGATGTTCTTCTCTTCTTCCGGCGGCAGGTCGTACAGGTCCTTGTCGCTCGGCGCGCCCGGGTCGATCTGGTTCTTGATGCCGTCCAGGCCGGCCATCATCAGCGCGGTGAAGGTCAGGTAGCCGGACTGCAGCGGATCGGGGAAGCGGATCTCGATGCGGCGGGCCTTCGGGCTGGACACCCACGGGATGCGGCACGAGGCGGAGCGGTTGCGCGCCGAGTAGGCCAGCATCACCGGCGCCTCGAAGCCCGGGACCAGGCGCTTGTAGCTGTTGGTGCCGGAGTTGGCGAAGGCGTTTATCGCCTTGGCGTGCTTGAAGATGCCGCCGATGTACCACAGCGCCAGCTGCGACAGGCCGCCGTAGCCGTCGCCGGCGAACAGGTTCTTGCCGTCCTTGGACAGCGACTGGTGCACGTGCATGCCGCTGCCGTTGTCGCCGACGATCGGCTTGGGCATGAAGGTGGCGGTCTTGCCGTTGCGGTGGGCGACGTTCTTGACGATGTACTTCAGCGTCAGCAGCTCGTCGGCCTTCTTCACCAGGGTGCTGAACTTGGTGCCGATCTCGCACTGGCCGGCGGTCGCCACTTCGTGGTGGTGGACCTCGACCTCGATGCCGGCCTCTTCCAGGGTCTTGCACATCTCGGCGCGCAGGTCGTGCAGCGAGTCGGCCGGGCCGACCGGGAAGTAGCCGCCCTTGACGCCCGGGCGGTAGCCGGTGTTGCCGGATTCGTACTTGGTGCCGCTGTTCCAGGCCGCCTCCTCGGACTCGATCTCGAAGAAGGTGTGGCCCATGTCGTTGGCGAAGCGCACGGCGTCGAAGATGAAGAACTCCGGCTCCGGGCCGAAGAACGCGGCGTCGGCGATGCCCAGCGACTTCAGGTAGGCCTCGGCGCGCTTGGCCACGCCGCGCGGGCAGCGCGAATAGGCCTGCATGGTGGCCGGGTCGAGGATGTCGCAGGTCAGGATCAGGGTCGGATCGGCGGTGAACGGATCCAGCACCGCGGTGCTGGCGTCGGGCAGCAGGACCATGTCGGACTCGTTGATGCCCTTCCAGCCAGCGATCGAGCTGCCGTCGAACATCTTGCCGTCCTCGAACAGGGCCGGCTCGACGATGCTGACCGGGAAGGTGACGTGCTGCTGCACACCCCGCATGTCGACGAACCGCAGGTCGACGAACTCGACCTGGTTGTCCTTGATCAGCTTCTCAACGTTTTCCACGGACATCGCTTGCAACCTCGGGTTGATGGGTACCGGCATACAAGCAGGCCGCGTGCCAACTTTCCGGCGCTCACAAGTCATTGATTCCACTGAACACATCCCGGATTCGGGGATGAATGCACCACAAGAGTGCATCATTTGGGTGCGCGCGATGAACCATAATGGTGCAACGAGCAGGAGCCATTTCACTTCGGCTATCCTCGTGCGCCTTTCACACTCCGGCAGCGCACGTGTCCGACCTGTTTTCCGCCCTCCTGCTGGGCATCCTCGAAGGCCTGACCGAGTTCCTGCCGATCTCCAGTACCGGACACCTGCTCATCGCCCAGCACTGGCTCGGCGCGCGTTCGGACTTCTTCAACATCGTCGTCCAGGCCGGCGCGATCCTCGCCGTGGTCCTGGCCTTCCGCACCCGCCTGTGGGAACTGGCCAGCAACCTGCACGACCCGGCCAACCGCGATTACGTGCTCAAGCTGGGCGTCGCCTTCCTGGTGACCGCGCTGGTCGGCCTGCCGGTGCGGCTGGCCGGCTGGGAGCTGCCGGAAACGGTGACCCCGGTGGCCACCGCGCTGGTCCTCGGCGGCCTGTGGATGCTGGTCGCCGAGCGCGTGGCCGAGAAGCGCGGCGACGTGGCCACCGTGACCTGGAAGGTCGCGGTGCTGGTCGGCCTGGCGCAGGTGGTGGCCGGCATCTTCCCCGGCACCTCGCGTTCGGCGGCCGCGATCTTCCTGGCGATGCTGGCCGGCACCAGCCGGCGTTCGGCGGCGGCCGAGTTCGTGTTCCTGCTGGCGATCCCGACCATGTTCGCGGCCAGCGGCTATGCCTTCCTGGAACTGGTCAAGGACGGCGGCCTGGGCCGCGAGCCCTGGGGCGACGTGGCGCTGGCCTTCGTGGCCGCGGCGATCACCGGCTTCGTGGTGGTGCGCTGGCTGATGGGCTACATCAAGGGCCACCGCTTCACCGGCTTCGCGATCTACCGCATCGCCCTGGGCCTGGGCCTGCTGGCGTTCATGCCGGCCGGCAGCTGAACCCTCTTCACGCGGGCTGAACCCCGCCGGGCGCATCCAGCCGTTCTGTCGTCCGTCGCAGTCGAACATTCGCCTGCCGGCCACACAGGCCGGCCCTGCCCGGAGGTTGTCCATGAAGGCTCCGCACATCCTCCTCCTGCTGCTGCCGCTGGCCCTGGCCGGCTGCAACCGTCCCGCCGAACCCGGTGCGCCGGCGCCCGGCGAGATGGCCGCCGATCCGGCCGCGCCGCCGCCGCTGGCCGCGGCCGATCCGGCCAGCCTGCTGCCCGCGCACCACTGGCGCCTGACCGACGCGACCGACGCGCAAGGCCAGCGCATCGAGGCGCTGTTCGTGCGCCCCGAGCAGCCGCTGCAGCTGGATTTCGCCGACGGTCGCGTGTCGGTCTCCAACACCTGCAATCGCATGAACGGCGCTTACACCCTGGCCGGCGACCGGCTGACGCTGGGCCGGATGGCCTCGACGATGATGGCCTGCACCGATCCGAAGCTGTCCGCCCTCGATGCGGAGGCTGGCGCGCGCCTGTCGGGCGAACTGGGTGTGGCGGCCACCGCGGGCGATACGCCGGAACTGGTGCTCACCGGCGCCGACGGCAGCCGCCTGGTCTTCCAGGGCGCGCCGACCGCGGCGACCCGCTTCGGCGGCCCGGGCGAGCGGATCTTCCTGGAGGTCGGCGCGGAGACCAAGCCCTGCGACCACCCGCTCATCCCGGACAAGCAGTGCCTGCAGGTGCGCGAGATCCGCTTCGACGAGAACGGCCTCCGCGTCGGCGAACCGGGCCAGTGGCAGAACTTCTACGACGAGATCGAGGGCTACACGCATCAGCCCGGCGTGCGCAACGTGCTGCGCATCGACCGCTACACCCGCCAGGACGTTCCGGCCGACGCCTCGCGCTACGCCTACGTGCTGGACATGGTCGTGGAGTCGGAGCAGGTGCAGCGCTGAGGAGGCGCCCCTCGCCCCTGTAGAGCGGGGCTCGCCCCGCTCCCACGCATCCGCAGACAACGGCGCACCAGAAGCGGAGGGCTTGCGTCGCCGTTTTCCGCCGACGCCGGGACATCCGGCCGGGGAGTCGGGCAAGCCCGACTCTACGAGCTTCTCGCTTGGGGGAAGGGCGGCGGCGTCAGGCCGCGTCACGCATTGCGCGGTCGCGGGCGTCGGCGATCGCGGCGAGCAGGGCGTTGACCTGCTGCGGGGTGTGCAGCGAGGACAGGGTCACGCGCAGGCGCGACTGGCCTTCGGGCACCGTCGGGGGACGGATCGCGGTGACCAGGAAACCGGCTTCCTCCAGTGCGCGCGACATCGCCGAGGCGGTGGCTTCGTCCCCGCACAGCACCGGCTGGATCGGCGTGTTCGACGGCATCAGCTCCAGGCCGAACTTGCCGGCGCCGGTGCGGAACTGGCCGACCAGTTCGC
Organism: Pseudoxanthomonas sp. J35; assembly: GCF_000513995.1. Classification (GTDB taxonomy): domain Bacteria; phylum Pseudomonadota; class Gammaproteobacteria; order Xanthomonadales; family Xanthomonadaceae; genus Pseudoxanthomonas. The sequence goes on along the minus strand of NZ_KI911337.1, from coordinate 6,522 downwards.
GCAGGCGCTCGCGGCGCCATTCGTCGCGGCGCGCCAGCTTCACCGCGGCCAGCGAGGCCGCCGCCAGCGCCGGCGGCAGCGCCGTGGTGTACAGGTAGGGACGCGCGACCTCGGCCAGGTGCTGGACCAGGTCCTCGTCGCCGGCCACCACCGCGCCGTAGCCGCCCAGGGCCTTGCCCAGCGTGGCCAGCTGCAGCGGCACTTCCAGCACGCCGAGGCCGGCCTCGGCCACCGTGCCGCGGCCCTGCGGGCCGAGCACGCCGACGCCGTGGGCGTCGTCCACGTACATCAGCGCTTCCTGGGTGCGCGCGACCAGCGACAGCGCGCGCAGCGGGGCGACGTCGCCGTCCATGCTGAAGACGCCGTCGGTGATCAGCATCGCCGCGCCGTCGGGCGCGTTGCGCAGCTGGCGCATCGCCCCTTCCGGATCCAGGTGCGGATACCGGCGCAGGCGGCAGCCGGCCAGGCGGCTGGCATCGATCAGGCTGGCGTGGTTGAGGCGGTCCTGGACGCAGACGTCCTCGTCCTCGAGGAAGGCCTGCTGCACGGCGAGGTTGGCCATGAAGCCGCTGCCGAACAGCAGCGCGCGCGGCACGCCCAGCCAGTCGGCCATCTCGCGTTCGAGCTGCTCGTGCAGGGCATGGTGGCCGCAGACCAGGTGCGAGGCGCTGGCGCCGGTACCTTCGCGCGCGGACGCGTCCTGCAGGGCGGCGCCGACTTCGAACTGCGTGGCCAGGCCGAGGTAGTCGTTGCTGCAGAAGCCGGTCAGCCAGCGGCCATCCACTTCCAGGCGCACGCCGTCGCGACGGGTGACGGTGCGGCGCTGGCGCAGGCGGCCCTGGGCGGCGCGCTGGCGCCGCAAGGCATGGATGCGGTCGTGGATATCGGTACGTGCCATGTTCCTGCCCCGTCCCCCGGGGCCCCCTTCCAGTTCAGGCCGCGCAGCCGCAGGCGGGCGCCGGTCCGGTGATGTCGGCATGCACGGTACCGCCAGCCACCGTCGACTTTCCGTGACGGTCATCACACTGGGCGAGTGGCATGGGCCGCAGACCGAGCCGTGCGAACAGGGCCTGGTCGCGTTCGACGTCGGGGTTGCCGGTGGTGAGGAGCTTCTCGCCGTAGAAGATCGAGTTGGCGCCGGCGGCGAAGCACAGTGCCTGCAGTTCGTCGGACATCGCCTCGCGCCCGGCCGACAGCCGCACCATCGAGCGCGGCATGGCGATGCGCGCCACCGCGATGGTGCGCACGAACTCGAACGGGTCCAGTTCGGCGGTGCCGGCCAGCGGCGTGCCCGGCACCTGCACCAGGCGGTTGATCGGCACCGAGTCCGGGTGCGCCGGCAGGTTGGCCAGCGCCTGCAGCAGGCCAGCGCGCTGCTCGCGGGTCTCGCCCATGCCGACGATGCCGCCGCAGCAGGTCTTCAGTCCGGCCTCGCGCACGTGTCCGAGGGTGTCCAGGCGGTCCTGGTACTGGCGGGTGTGGATGATGTCGCCGTAGAACTCCGGCGCGGTGTCGAGGTTGTGGTTGTAGTAGTCGAGCCCGGCCTCACGCAGCGCCCGCGCCTGCGGCGGGGTCAGCATGCCCAGGGTGGCGCAGGTCTCCAGCCCGAGCGCCTTCACCCCGGCGATCATCGCCGCGACCTTGGGGATGTCGCGGTCCTTCGGACTGCGCCAGGCGGCGCCCATGCAGAAGCGCGACGCGCCGGCGGCCTTGGCCTGGCGGGCCTTCTCCAGCACCTCGTCGGTGTCCATCAGCTTCGTGGCGTCGACGCCGGTGTGGTAGCGCTGCGCCTGCGGGCAGTAGCCGCAGTCCTCGGGGCAGCCGCCGGTCTTCACCGACAGCAGGGTCGAGACCTGGACCTCGGCCGGGTCGAAATGCTCGCGGTGGACGCTGGCGGCGCGGAACAGCAGCTCGGGCAGCGGCAGGTCGAACAGCGCGAGCAGTTCCTCGCGCCGCCAGTCGTGGCGGATTTCCGAAGGCATGGCGTGGGGTTTCCTGACAGCGCCGGGAAGCGGGCGCGGGCAGTCTGGGAATCCGCCCCTGCCACTGTCAACCCGGATCAGCCATGGATGGTTTACAGGCCATGTTGTTCAAGGACCTGCCGGCGCGCCTGGCCACCCTCGCCCACCGCCTGCTGCCGCTGCGCTGCCTGCTGTGCACAGAACCGGGCGCCGACGGACTGGACCTGTGCCCGGCCTGCCGTACCAGCCTGCCGGAGCTGCACAATGCCTGCCGCTGCTGCGCCCTGCCCCTGCCCGCCCCCGGCGTCTGCGGGGCCTGCCTGCAACGACCGCCGCCGCTGCAGCAGGTCCATGCCGCCTTCCTCTACGCCCCGCCGCTGGACCGGCTGCTGCCGCGCTACAAGTTCCATGGCGACCTCGCCGCCGGGCGCCTGATGGCGCAGCTGATAGCCCGCGCCTTCGCCGGCTGCGAACGGCCGCAGGCGCTGGTGCCCGTGCCGCTGCACCGCAGCCGCCTGCGCCGGCGCGGCTACGACCAGGCCCTGGAACTGGCACGGCCGCTGGCGGCCACGCTCGGGCTGCCGCTGCGCGCGGACCTGCTGCGGCGCGTGCGCGCCACCGCGGCGCAGTCGGAACTGGATGCCGCCGCGCGCCGGCGCAACCTGCGCGATGCGTTCCGCGCCAGCGACATCGCCATGCCCGCGCACGTGGTCCTGGTCGACGACGTCATGACCACCGGCGCGACCCTGCATGCCGCGGCGCGGGCGCTGCGCCGGGCGGGCGTGGAACGGGTCGACGCCTGGGTCTGCGCGCGGGCGCCGTGATAAGCCCATCTCGAAGGCATTTCGTAGAGTCGGGCTTGCCCGACTCCCGCGCCGGATGTCCTGGTGCCGGCAAGAGGGCGACGCAGGTTCCCGCTTCCGATCGCGCCTCGGCTCCGGAAGTGTGGGAGCGGGGCAAGCCCCGCTCTACGGGGGTCCCCTCTATTCATAGAGTCGGGCTTGCCCGACTCCCGCGCCGGATGTCCTGGCGCTGGCAAGAGTGACGACGCAAATTCCCGCTTCTGATCGCGCCTCGGCTCCGGATGCGCGGGAGCGGGGCGAGCCCCGCTCTACAGGAGGCGCCGATACAGCCTCTCTCCCATGGGGAGAGGGGACATTGGCGAGGCGATTTGACAGGGGGCCCTGCCAGGCGTATCCCGTCGCTGACCGGTCCGGATCCCCCTGGAGGGCGCCATGGAAGCGGGCACGAGCGAGGAGGTGCGACGCAGCTGGTGGGTGTCGGTCCTGTTCGGGTTGATCGGCATCGTGTTCGGCCTGGTGACCCTGGCCAAGCCGTTCCAGGCGCTGGTCGCCATGGCCTGGGCCTTCGGCATCGTGGCCCTGGCCGATGGCATCGCCAGCCTGCTGGCGCTGTTCGACAAGCGCGTGGCGGTGCCCAAGGCGCTGCTGCTGTTCTACGCGCTGGCCTCGATCGCCTTCGGCGTCATCGCCGTGGCCAATCCCAAGGCCACCGCCGGGATCCTGTTCCTGATGCTCTCGTTCTGGCTGATCGTGGCCGGGGTGTTCCGGATCGTGTTCGCGATCCGGGTGCGCAAGGAGATCGTCGGCGAATGGCTGATCGCGCTCAGCGGCGTGCTGGCGATCGTGCTGGGCATCCTGTTCCTGCGCAATCCGGCGACGGGCCTGTTTGCCACCGCGCTGTGGATCGGCGCAGGCGCGCTGGTCTACGGCGTGGCGCACGTGGTCGCCGGACTGCGCTTGCGCAAGTACCAGCCGAAGTCGGACTGAGCCGCATCCTTCGCGGCGGCGACCATGCCGCCACGCTCCATCGCATTGCAGGAGAACCCCATGTTCCGTGCCTGGTGGATGTTCGCGGTGTATGGCGTGCTGGCGATCGCGTTCGGCGTGTTCGCGCTGGCCCAGCCGCAATCGACGGTATGGGTGATCATCATGGCCTTCGGCCTGCTGGCGCTGGGCGACGGCGTGATCAGCCTGCTGAGCGTGCTGCGCAAGGACATCGCCCTGCCCAACTGGCTGCTGCTGGTGTATGCACTGGCCTCGATCGGCTTCGGCCTGCTTGCGATCTTCCGTTCCGAGGCGGTGGCCACCGCGCTGGTGTGGCTGCTGGCGCTGTGGCTCGTCGTGGCCGGCATCGCGCGCATCGTCTTCGCGGCAATGCTGCGGCGGATGCTCCAGGGCAACTGGCTGCTGGTGCTCAGCGGCGTGCTGGCCCTGGCGCTGGGCATCCTGTTCCTGGCCCACCCGGACCTCGGCGTGGCCGCGATCGCCCTGTGGCTGGGGATCGGCGCGCTGGTCTACGGCCTGCTGCAGATCCTCGTCGCCGTGTACATGCGCAAGCGTGTTGGCGCGCCCGTCCTGACGCGGTAACGCGCCGGCGCCCAACCCCTCTCCCAGAGGTAGAGTCGGGCTTGCCCGACTCCCACGCCGGATGTGCCGGCACCCGTGAAAAGCCGCTGGACGGGCGGCTGCACCNGGNGNNNNGGCGGCTGCGGATGCGGGGGAGCGGGGCGAGCCCCGCTCTACAAGAGCGCGGCGAGGCGCGCCTGTAGAGTCGGGCTTGCCCGACTCCCACGCCGGATGTGCCGGCGCCCGTGAAAAGCCGCTGGACGGGCGGCTGCACCTGGTGGAGCGTCGGCTCCGGATGCGGGGGAGCGGGGCAAGCCCCGCTCTACAAGAGCGGCGGCGAGCCGCGCCTGTAGAGTCGGGCTTGCCCGACTCCTACGCCGGATGTGCCCGTACCCGCGAAAAGCCGCTGGACGGGCGGCTGCACCTGGGGAGCGGCGGCTGCGGATGCGGGGGGAGCGGGGCAAGCCCCGCTCTACGGGGCGGCGGTGACTCGCTGCGTTGGCGACAACGGGAAACGCGGCAGCGCGGCACGCCGCGGGCGATGCCCAAGTGTGGCTACAGGGCGTAATGCACGGCGATGCCCGCGAACACCGCCAGGCCGACCCAGTTGTTGTGCAGGAATGCGCGGAAGCAGGGGCCGCGCTCGCGGCGGCGCGCGATCCAGAACTCCCAGGCCACCAGCAACAGCGCCGCGCCCAGTCCGGCACAGTAGGCCACGCCCAGCTGCGCCTGGCGACCGACCAGGGCCAGCGCGAGGAAGGTCAGCGCGTAGAGGATGCCCTGCGCGACCAGGTCCAGGTCGCCGAACAGGATCGCGGTGGACTTCGAGCCGGCGCGGATGTCGTCTTCGCGGTCGACCATCGCGTACCAGGTGTCGTATGCGGTCGACCACAGGATGTTGGCGCAATACAGCAGCCAGCCCAGCGCGGGCACCTCGCCCAGCACCGCAGCGAAGGCCATCGGGATGCCCCAGCCGAAGGCCATGCCCAGGTAGACCTGCGGCAGGTAGGTGTGGCGCTTGAGGTAGGGATAGGTCGAGGCCAGGAACAGGCCGACGAAGCTCAGCAGGATGGTGAGCCGGTTGAGCGTCAGCACCAGCGCGAACGCCACCAGCATCAGCACCGCGAACACCGCCAGCGCCTCGCGCCCGGACACTGCACCGGTGGCCAGGGGCCGTTCCTTCGTGCGCTCGACCTGCGGGTCCAGCCAGCGGTCGGCGTAATCGTTGATGACGCAGCCGGCCGAACGGGTCAGCCACACGCCGGCGGTGAACACGAACAGCGTCCACAGGTCCGGCAGCCCTTTGGCGGCCAGCCACAGCGCCCACCAGGTCGGCCACAACAGCAGCAGCACGCCGATCGGGCGGTCGCCGCGCACCAGTTTCCAGTACTGCCCCAGCCGCTCACGCCAGCGCGGGACCGGCGGCAGGATGGGCGTTTCGTAGCGCTCGTATGCCATGGCGCAAGGATACAACCACGCCGCCGCACGGGCCGTGGGCGGCGCGGCGGCTTACGGCGTCAACCGGCGCGCTCAGGCGCGCGCGTCGGCCGGCCGGTAGTCGTAGTAGCCATAACTGTAGTAGCCGGTGGCGCGCTTCTCGACCGCGTTGAAGATCGCGCCCTTGACCGGCACGCCGTTCTGCTCGAAGCGCTGCACGGTCAGCGCGATCTCACGCGCCTGGTTGACGCCGAAGCGGGTCACCAGCAGATTCGAGCCGGCATGCGCCGCCACCAGCGCCGCGTCGGTCACCGCCAGGATCGGCGGGGTATCGACGATGACGATGTCGTACTGGTCGGCCACCACCTTCAGCAACTGGGCGAAGCGCGGGTGCATGAGCAGCTCGGACGGATTCGGCGGGATGTCGCCGCGCGGCAGGTAGCTCAGGTTCTGCGTGCCGGCGACCGGCCTGATCACCGACGCCAGATCCGCCTTGCCGCCCAGCAGGTCGGACAGGCCGGGACCGGTGACCTGGATGTTTGGTGCCAAGAAGTTGCAAAGCTCCGGGAGAGATCCGTTTCGAGCCCTTAGTTCCGCAGCCTGTTGTGCGCTCTTCGTAGAATTCTTCGGGGGTATGGGTATTTCTCACCCGGCCTCTTCTTTTTTGGCTCTTTTGAAATTCGAGTGGGTTATGCCACGTGCGGGTTGAGGCGCGAGAAGTCGAGCTTGCCGGCGATCAGGAAGATGACGGTGCG
>NZ_AZVB01000040.1 GCF_000513995.1 Pseudoxanthomonas sp. J35 | reverse complement strand
AAGCGCATGTTGCCTTGCCGTGCGGCGGTGGCGATGGCCTCGGCGTCGTTGCGGTCGTTCTTGGCCGCCTGGCTCTTGCGGAAGGGTTTGACGAAGCCGACGCCGCTTCGCGGCGCGGCTTAGTTCAGCGTTAGGCACAAGTGGAGAGGTCATCGCAACCCATGCAGTTACCAACCCAAACTATTGATGCGTATTACCAACTACAACAGTTCGTCAGCCTTGGTTGGCTTTCGACACAAATCGTACTGATTGCAGGCCTCCTATTTATGGGCTTGACCACTACTGGGCGATCAGTTCTTCTGTCAATCTCAAAGAAAGTCAGGCCATGGCCGCTAGCCGCCGCCTTGTTTTATTTCTCCATAGCGGTTGTGCTCAAGCTTGTTCAATTGACGATCACCTATCTTTTGATCGTCAAGAAATCACAGCTTGATGCAACTGAAGCACCTTCGCTTCTCGGTTTTCTTGGGTCCCAGGCTCCTGGAATCCTGGCATCGGCGCTACTGCTTTCTGTTCTTGGCCTGATCCTTGTCTTCATATTGAGAAAAGCGACCACGCTTACATGGCTTTGGCTGGCAATTGCCATCACAATCATCGCAAGCGTGGCTCTTACGGCTCGCCCGCACTTTCGAGACACCATTCCTTTGGGTAACTCGCCGGCCGAGCAGAAGATTGTTCAGTTACTTCAAAGGGCCGGCATTCCATCAGGTCGGATCGCCCTTGAAGACTGCAGCGGCCAGGCGGCTTGTCCGCCGGGCCAAGTCATCGGCCTTGGACCCACCAAGCTGATACTGTTTGACAGTCGCCTGACGTCACGGACCCCTGAAGATCAACTTCTTCAAGTTGCAGCTCATGAGGCCAAGCACTTCCTGATCGACAATGACCTCAAGCCCATCATTGCGATATTCCTGATTTGCTGCTTTATCTTTTTCGTAACCCAGATTTCGATCCGTTTGCTTCAGCGCAACGAGTGTGATCGGATTGCGCTCATACAACTCGTACCCACGGCGTATGCGTTTGGGTTGGTTGCGTTCTTGCTTGCACAACCCATTATCACAACTTGGCATCGGAACTTGGAGCTTGAGGCTGATCGCTTCGGACTAGAGTTCAATCGAAACAACCAGGCACTCATCGACATCATGTGGAACGATGTCAAGCAGAACCCAATGGCGTACAGACATACGCCAATAACTAAGTTCCTTCGAGCCACCCACCCACAAATCAAAGACCGAATTAAATTGGCGGAATCTTATCGCCCTTGGATTGACGGCGACCCACTAAAGTATGATGCGTACTTTCCCGATTAACCGGAGCTTGTGCCTAAGGATGCTCTGAACAAATCCCTTCGGCGACAATAGCGCAAGGTTCGACGGATGACGACGATGCAGCTGAGCTTCGGGGACGCGGAACACACGGGCAAGCGCAAGAAG
>NZ_AZVB01000039.1 GCF_000513995.1 Pseudoxanthomonas sp. J35 | reverse complement strand
TGGCGCTGGCGCAACTGCAGCAGCACTGGTCGGCTCTGCGCGAACACGAAGCGGTATGCAGCCGACGCATCCTGACCCAGTCGCGCGAGGACGAGAGCAACAACACCACAACGAGGAAGCAGCAATGCCTGAAGCTCAAGGCAAGGACGTCATGCACCCCGGGTTGACGGGAAGCCCCCACGGAATTGTTAGATGCCGCTTTACTATCTATAGCAAGAGAGCATGCGAGCGTACTTGGCTTCAACATATGCAAGAGCCTGTGGCCACCTGAGTTGTTGAAAATCTTTGCAGAAGACGCCCGGAACAATTGCGGACATGACGTCAATTCCGTATAGGCGACGAGCATCAAGGGAATGTTTATGAGCGGCAAGTTCAATGATTCCCTCTGCCATTGGAAGTGCGATGTTGCGCTGAGTTGGCCAGTCACCACCGCAGTTCTCCACGATCATTTCACGCGCGACCCGAACGGCTGTGTGGCATTGCTCAACGCCAAGCTCAGTTCTTTTTTGTGGCAGTAGTGCCAAGTTATGAATCCGGCTTTTAAGGCAATCAAATGGGTGCATGCATTTGATTGGCATTCCGTCTACAGAAATGTCGACAGCATGCCTGAGCATTCTTGCTTCGCTTTCAATCTTGTAGCCGGCTAGAGCGGTGACATAGTCAATCACCATTGGCTCAGGTTGGTCGCCAAAATCGTCGATAAGTATGACGGCCGCGCTTGGCGGTGGTGTATCTACTGTGGCGATCTCAAAGCGAAGCTTTGACGGAAACGCTGCACTCAGTTGAGCGATGTGGGCTTTCGCTTGTTCGCGCGTGCCAAAGAAGTCCAGATCTGTTGTTAGACCGGACTCAAAGCCTTGCCCCAGTGCGTCGTAGTAATCGGCCCAAAAAGCCAATGCTTGCCCGCCAACCAAGACGACGCCTGGTTGGACGTGCAGTAATTCTTTTAACTGTTCGAGGGAGAGGGGGCTGCTTAAAACTTCTGAGCCCACAGCACTCTCACGCGTTGGTCTCGACGCGCAGACAGAACAACAGGGGCTTTCAGCGCGTGGTCTTGCTTGTAGCTCCGGATCTCGCGTGCACGCAACTCCGCAGCCTGGTGGAAGAGGCTGGCAAGTTGGTTCTTGCGGGCGAGAAGAGCTTGCATGTGGAGATGCCTGATGGGGTGCTCCAGTGGCGTTAAACTGCGCTCACTAGTGAGCGCAGTTTAACGCCACTGGACTACGCAACACGTAACTACGCATCCAAAGCTACTCGCCTCGGTTCCTTTTGTCAAGAGGTGCGCCAAGGCTAAGTCTTTGATTTGCAAGGGCGAGAGGCTGTGGCGGCATCTAACGCCTGAGTTAAGCCGCGCCGCGAAGCGGCGTCGGCTTGGACGAGTAAAAAGGAGACTTCCCGCCCTTGCGGATCACCGCTCGGCCTCGAGGGCCAT
>NZ_AZVB01000038.1 GCF_000513995.1 Pseudoxanthomonas sp. J35 | reverse complement strand
CCGGTGGCCAAAGTGTTCAACGGCTACGCCCACGTCGAGGACATCAACCAGGTCTCGCCGCACTGGCTGGAGCGCATCGGCCACTTCTTCGAGCACTACAAGGACCTCGAGAAGGGCAAGTGGGTCAAGGTGGAAGGCTGGGGTGGCGCCGAGGAAGCGCGCCAGATCCTGCGCGACGCCATCCGCCGCGCGGCCGGGCAGGCCTGACCCGGCCCGACGGCGGACGCGCGCCGCCCGGAAACGTGATCCTGGGCACGGTTCCGCACCCTGGCGGCCGATGACGCCCCCGATGCGCTCAACTTCCGTCCGGGGTTCCCGATAACCGACGGCGGGCGCCCGCCCGGCGCCCGCCGTCGTGCCATCACCCAGGAGAGGTATCCGTGCGCATCCTGTTCGTCGGCGACCAGGCCGTATTCCCGGCCGATCTGCTCGATCTGCTCTCGTCCATGGGCCAGGACTGGGACGTGCAGCGCTGCGGCGACGCCAGCGAGGCCGTGGCGCGCCTGGCCGCCGAGCCGGCGGACGTCGCCGTGGTGGCTCCCCGCCTTCCCGACCTGCCCGCGGCCACGCTGCTGGGCCAGGTACGCGCGCTGCGCCCGGAGACCTCGCGCATCGCGGTGATCGAGAGCGGACAGGCGCCGCCGGCCCGCATCATCGGCGTGGCGCACCGCTTCCTGCCCGCTCCGCTGGCCCCGGAACTGCTGCTGGAGGCGGTCGGCAACCTGGAGGAACTGCGCGAGTTGCTCGACAACCCGGCGCTGGGACGGCGCATCGGGCGGGTCGAGCAGTTGCCGCCGCCGCCGCAGCTCTACATCCGCCTGATGCACGCGCTGGAAGCCGACGACGACGCCAGCGCGGCCGACATCGCGCGCCTGGTGGCCGCCGACCCGGCCATCGCCGCCAAGGTGCTGCAACTGTGCAACTCGGCCTATTTCTCCAACGGCCGCGCCATCACCGACCTGCGCGCGGCCGTGACCCGGCTGGGCATCGCCACCCTGCGCGACCTGGTGCTGGCCTGCGAAGTGTTCTCGCTGCCCGGCACCAGCGCGACGGATCGCGCCCGGCTGCAACAGCGCGCACTGCTGGCCTCGCGCCTGGCCAAGCGCATGCTGCCGGACTCCTCCGCCGAACTGGGCGCCACCGCCGCGCTGCTGGCCGACATCGGCCTGCTGCTGCCCGGCGTGCGCGACGAGCGCCAGCCGCCGGTCGACGGCGACGAGCGCCCCGGCCACGCGGAGGCGGGCGCCTACCTGCTGGGCCTGTGGGGCCTACCCATGCCGATCATCGAGGCGGTGGCCTTCCATCGGGCCCCGGCCCGCTCGAGCACCCGCAGCTTCTGGGTCACCGGCGCGGTGCACGTGGCCATGGCGCTGGCCGGCGGCGACGAGCCGGACCAGGACTACCTGGCGCGCACCGGCGTACTGCCGCGCCTGGCCGCGTGGCGCAACTACGCCGAATCGCTGACCGCCCCGGCCGCGCTGGCCGACTGACCGCACCGGGCGGCGGACGCGCTCCGCCTGATCGGCGGCCTGATCCCCTACCTGTTCGGCGCGATGGCGATGGCGGCGGTGGGCCGCGCAGCCGGCTCGGTGGTGGAGGAAGTGCGCCGCCA
>NZ_AZVB01000004.1 GCF_000513995.1 Pseudoxanthomonas sp. J35 | reverse complement strand
CCGTTGATCAAGATCATCAACATCGTGGCCCTGCTGCTGGTGCCGCTGCTGTAGGCCCGGTGTCCCTGCCGGCGGCGGGCGCCCGTCGCCGGCACGGGCCAAGTCACTGATTTCGCATGGAAAGAAGCCCCGGCAGGGCCGGGGCTTCGCGCGTTTCGGGGGAACACCCAGGGGGTTTGTGCGGCGCAACAGGCAAGAGCGTAAAANGACCGCCCTATTTCCACCCTTGATCACGGAGCAGCAGATGGGTCTCGACCAGGTCAATTCCGGGCGCAATCCGCCCGACGAAATCAACGTCGTCATCGAGATCCCGAAGGACTCCGAGCCGGTCAAGTACGAAGTGGACAAGGAAAGCGGCGCGATCTTCGTCGACCGCATCCTCTCCACCCCGATGCGCTATCCGTGCAACTACGGCTACGTGCCGAACACCCTGTGCGGCGACGGCGACCCGGCCGACGTGCTGGTGGTGCTGCCGCTGCCGCTGATCCCGGGCTCGGTGGTGCGTTGCCGTCCGGTCGGCGTGCTGAAGATGACCGACGAGGCCGGCAGCGACGAGAAGATCCTGGCCGTGCCGGTGGCCAAAGTGTTCAACGGCTACGCCCACGTCGAGGACATCAACCAGGTCTCGCCGCACTGGCTGGAGCGCATCGGCCACTTCTTCGAGCATTACAAGGACCTCGAGAAGGGCAAGTGGGTGAAGATCTCCGGCTGGGGCAACGCCGAAGAGGCCAAGCAGATCCTGGTCGAATCGATCAAGCGCGCGGCCGCCGCCAAGGCCTGATCGCGCGAAGCGGGCGCCCGGCACTGCCGGCAGCCGCCAGCCACCGACGGGGCGCCACATCGGCGCCCCGTTTTCTTTCAGCCGGCGAACCTGGCCAGCAGCGCCTGCGCGCGCTGGGCCTGCGCTTCCCATGTCTCGCGCTGCGCCTCGATGCCTGCCTCGTGCCTGCGCCACTTCTGCGGGTCCGGTGCGGTCAGGGTATAGCGCGACAGCGGCAGCTGCGCGCCGAGGCGGCGGTCCCAGTCCAGCCCCGCCCATGCGCACAGTCGCTCCATGCGGCCCTGCGGATCGGCGACGAAACCGGCGTGGTCGATCGCGGTCCAGCTGTCGACCGGCAGTTCCACCAGGTCGTCGAGCATGACCTGCACGGCCGAAGCCCACTGCTTCGCCACCACCACTTCCAGCGGCTGGCCGCTGGCCTCGCGCCAGCCCGGGGTGAGCAGGAACGACCAGGTCGGCCCCTGCCAGCCCGGAAGCTGCGGGTACATGCGGAAATTGCCGGAGTTCCAGCCGTCGATCATGCTGCCCAGCACCTGCCGCGGATCGCGGTACAGGAACACGAAGCGCGCCTCGGGGAACACCGCGCGCAGGAACGGGATGCGCAGCGCGTTCTTCGGCGTTTTCTCCAGCATCCGCACCGGCGCGCCGGTGGGTGCGCGTCCTTCGCGGTCGCGCAGCGAACGGAAGAAGCGCTCGCGCAGCGCCGCGGCGACCTGCGGGCTGGCGTCGCCGGCGAGCAGGCGGTTGGATTCGTAGCCGCGCGCGGCCGGCGCCAGGCCCGGCACGCCCTCGATCAGCGCGTGGCTTTCGTCGCCCGGCGAATACAGGCCCGGCGCCTGCGCCAGCGTTTCGAACAGCAGGGTCGAGCCCGAGCGCGGCGGGCTGACGATGAACAGCGGGCGCTCGAACAGCGGATCGCTGCCGGCGGCGCGGCGCGCGGGCGCCGGCATGGGCGCCGCCGCGGCCGGTTCCGGCACCGCCATCGCCCCGGCGTGCACGCCCTCGCCGCCGCCGTAACCGTGGCGGTCCAGGCGCGACTCGTCTTCCTGGTCCGGCGGCGTGGCCAGCGCCATGCCCAGCACCTGCACGTGCAGCACCTGCAGGAAGCCCAGCTCGTTCTTCAGCGCCAGCTGGCCGGCGCCAAGCGCTTCCAGCTCCGCGCCAACGCCGTCGAGCAGGCGGCGGTAGCGCGCCAGGCCTTCGCCGCTGTCGCCGAATGCGGCCCACAGTGCCTGCCAGCGCCGCGAGAAGCGCAGCAGCGCCTGCTGGATCGGCCCCAGCCGCGGATCGGGCACGGTCTCGCCGAGCAGGAACACGATGTGCTCGCGCAGTTCCCACGGCGACATCACCTTCGGCGCGTTGAAGGTCTCGAAGTCCAGCACCGGCGCCGGCCTGCCCGGCTGCGGCGGCACTGGCCGCGGCTGCCATTCCGGACCACGCTGGCCCGGCGGCCGCGCCTGCCCCAGCAGGTCCCAGAAGCGCTCGCCGCCGACGGTGTCGGCGACCAGGTGTATGCGCGTCTCCTGCCCGGCGTTGAGCACGCGGTGGCGGCGCCAGGTATCGAAGATCCAGCATTCGCCGGCGCCCATGTTCACCTCGCCCTCGCCGCACTGGAAGCGCACGCCGGGCGTGGTCACGATGGGCACGTGCACGCGCATGTGCTCGCGCCAATAGTAGTTGATGTCGACGTGGGCGCGAACCTCGGCCTGGCCGTTGAGGCGCATCAGCCGCGCCCGGCCCCAGGTGGCGCCCAGCGTCTCCAGCACCTGCATCATGTACGGGCACTGCTGCAGCGCCGGGGTCGGCCGCATCGGGCCGGACAGCTCGTCGCTGTCGGGGTCGCCGTGGGTGGTGATCAGGGTCAGCGCGCTGTTGCCGTCGTCCTGCTGGGTGCGGCCGCGCCACCAGCGCGGATCGATGGCGGCGACTTCGGCGGCCAGGGCGGCCGCGTCGAACTGGACGGGGAGCTGGAGAAAGGGGACCTGCAGCTTCATCGGGGATCACGGCGCGAATGAGGCACCGATTGTCACGCACCCGCGCCGGAACCTGTAGTGCCGGTCGCCATGGCCGTTCGGGGGTTCAGCGACCCCGCTGCCCGTGGCGCAGGATGCTCAGCCCGATCAAGCGCGACACCACCAGGGCGATGTACATCACCCCGGCGAACTGCGACAGCATCACCAGCGCGCGCGCCGCCGGCCGCACCGGCATGATGTCGCTCAGGCCCACGCCCGACAGCATGCTGAAGCTCAGCGAGAGCAGTTCCATCCAGCTGCGCTGGTATTCCGGGTGCACCGCGGCGACGAAGCTGCCCGGCTGCAGGATCTGGCAGACCGAGAAGGCGAAGGCGAAACCCCAGGCCAGCAGGGTGAAGGTCGCGCCGGCGGCGAACAGTTCGTCGCTGGTGACCTCGTGGTCCTGCAACATGTACGCGATCAGCCCGGCGGCGGTGTAGAAGTACAGCGCGCCTTCGAAGACATGGCCCAGGGCCAGCATCTGCGGATCCGCCCGCCACGCCGCCAGCAGCGAGAAGGTCGCCCCGGGCAACGCCAGGCACCAGGCGAGCCAGGCCACGGTCGGGCTGTGGCTGACCACCCACAGCGCCAGGGCCAGGACGATTGCGCCGAAGACGCTGACCAGGACGTTGCCCATCGGCATGCCGTCCAGCGCCGGATACAGCAGCAGGCCGCACAGCTGCGCCAGCAGCAGCCATGCGGACGGATGCCGCCTGGCCAGCACCCACCAGCGCAGGTGCCAGAACCTCGCCACTCAGAGGTGGTAGACCAGCGCGTAGTAGACGACGTAGATCCAGCCGAGGATGCCGTGCACCAGCACCCACAGCAGGGATTTGTTCGCCGTCCAGGAAATGGTGATCGCCAGGGCCGTGCCGAAGCCGACCCCGGCGCGCACCACGCCGCCACCGGACACCCGGCTCATGGCGCCGCTCCACCGCGGTACGGGTACCGGGCGAAGATCGCTGCCACCGCCGCGTCGATGTCGGCGGCGCGCTCCTGCGGCGTCTTGCGGGTGACGCGGCCGATCGCCGAGCCGGTCCACACCAGGTGGTTGCGCCGCGCGTCGACCAGGTCGACGGTCAGCGTGCCTTCGCGGTACTGGCGCACCTGGGTCTCGTCGTACCACACCGGCACCGCGACGTAGGTGCGCGCACGGTAGCTGTAGAAGTACTGGTAGTCGGTGCGCGGCATCGTGTAGACGTCGGTCCGGTCCTGGACGATGCCCTGGAAGTTCACCCGCAGGTCCGGCGCCGCCGGGTCGTAGGTGTAGCCGCGGGCGTCCATCTCGCGGCGGACCGCCTCGCGGATGCGTTCGGTGGTGAAGCTGGTGTAGCCGTTGGCCTCCATCGCGATGGGCTCGTAGAAGGCCCAGCTGCGGTAGCGGCCGAAATCAGCTTGCGGGTCGGCATCGGCGCGGATCGTGGGGCCGCTGGCGCAGCCGGCCAGGAGCAGCAGCACGAGCGCAAGCCAGGCCGTCGGCAGGATGCGGGAAAGACGCATGGTGGCCTCCATGGCATGCAGTAGCGGCGAACGCTAGCACGGCCCGCGGCGGCCTGTCGTGAGCGTGCGCAGGGCACGAAAACGGGGGAGGCACCAGGCCTCCCCCGTCGGATCGTCGCGTCAGAACGTCTGCGCGTAGCGGATGTACACCGTGCGGCCGTAGCCGTCGTAGAGGTTGAAGTTCCACGGACGGTTGCTGTAGCCGACCAGCTCCGGATAGCGGTCGCCTGCGTTGACCACGCCCAGGGTGGCGGTGCCTTCCCACGGCAGCTTGTAGCTGGCCGACAGGTCGTGGGTGGTGTAGGTACCGATGCGGGTGCCCTCGCCGCCGGCCACGTAGCCGTAGGACGGGGGCTTGGCCGGGTTCTCCTGCGAGCCGATCATGTTGATGTTCCAGCTCAGGCTCAGGTTGCCCCCGGTCCAGGTGTTGCGCAGGCTGGCGCGCATGTCGGGCGAGGTCACCCAGCCGAGGCGGTCGGTCACCTTGTCGCCGTTGGTGACGGTGAACTCCAGGACCTTGCCTACCTGCAGCCAGTGGTCGAAGCGGCCCCAGCCGGTGGCCAGCCGCACGCGCAGGTTCAGGTCCACGCCGCGGGTATCCAGCCGGCCTTCGTTGGCGTAGGCGGTGACGATCTCGCTGATCGCGCCGTTGCTGCGGCGGGTGACCGAAGTGCCTGGCGGCAGCCCGACGCCGTTGTTGTCGAAGTTCACCAGCTCCTGGTACTCGATCTGGCGGATGCGGTCGTCGATCTGGATCCCGTAGTAGTCCAGGGTCATGTTCAGCCAGTCGGTCGCGTCCCAGGCCACGCCGATGCTGTACTGGCGCGAGTGCTCGGAAGCCAGTTCCGGGTTGCCGGAGATGTAGCTGTCGACCTGGTAGGAGACGTCGCCGGCTTCCGGACCGTCGGCGATGCCGTCGTTGTTGGCGTCGCCGCCGCACTGGGCCGAGGTGTAGCCGATCGCCAGGCAGGTGCGGTAGTCGGAGATCTGCTCGGCCGAGAACGAACGCTTGGAGTGGATGTACGGCAGGGCCGGCGCGCGGAAGCCCTCGCCCGCCGAGGCGCGCAGGGTCAGGTTGTCCAACGGCTGCCAGCGCAGCGAGACCTTCGGCGAGACGTCGCTGCCATAGTCGCTGTAGCGGTCGTAGCGCGCGGCCAGGGTGAAGTCGAAGTTCGGCGCCAGCGGGAACAGCCATTCGGCGTAGGCCGCCTGGATCTCGCGCTTGCCGGCGGCCGAGTTGCCCGCCGAACCGGCCACCACGCCCGCTTCCGACAGCGAGTCGAAGATGTCGGCGTAGTTCTCCTCGCGGTACTCGGCGCCGAAGGCGATCGCCGAGGTGCCGCCGCCCAGATCGAACAGGTCCAGGGTGGCCGTCGCGTAGGCTTCGGAGATGTCGAACTTGCCGTCGCGGGTGGTGGCGGTGGTGATGCCCTTGATCACCTCCTCCGGGTTGCCGAACGGGTCGAACAGGTTGTAGCGCCCGTCGGCCGCCGCGGCCTCGGCCAGCGGCGTGACGATGTAGCCGCGGCCGATCTGGTCGAAGTCGGCATTGCTGCGGCGCAGGCCGAAGTCCACCTGCAGGCGGTCGCTCGCGCGCCAGCTGGCGCCGGCGTTGACGTCCAGCACGGTGTTGTCGACGAAGTCGTCGCGGTTGCCGGCGGCGGCGTAGCGGTGGTAGATGAAGGCGCCGCGGCCGTCGCCCTTGACCGGGTCGTTCGGCGTGCCCTCGGCCACGTACAGCACGCCCGGGGTCGGCGCGTAGCGACCGAAGCTGCTGGCGTGGCTGTAGCTGGCGGTGGCGTACAGCGTCCAGTCCTCGTTGATCCGGTATTCGCCGCGCGCGAACAGCGAGCGGTTCTTCACCGAGGCCTCGTCGGCCTGCACCGAGTTGTAGTCGAACACGCAGTTGCCCTGGTTCTTCCAGAAGCCCGGGTCGTCGCAGGCGTAGCCCGGCAGCGCGCCGCCGAACTCGCCCTCCTCACCCGGCGCGGTGTCGCTCTCGAAGTAGAAGTTGTTGCCGTACGGGGAGGCGCCGCGCACGTTGCCGCCGTGCTGGTCGCGGGTGAAGACCATGCCGCGCGAGTTGTAGGACGCACCGAACAGCAGCGAGCCGCGGTCGGACGAGGTGCCGACGACCAGCGAGGCCTCGTCGGTGTCGCCACCCTTGATCGCGGTGCTGCCCTTGCCGATGCGCACTTCGGCGCCGTCGAAGTCCTTGCGCAGGATGATGTTGACCACGCCGCCGATGGCATCGGAGCCGTACAGCGCCGAGGCGCCGTCGGACAGGATCTCGATGCGGTCGACCGCGGCCAGCGGGATGGTGTTGAGGTCGGCGCTGGTGCCGGTGGACGGCGCGTAGGGCGCGCGGCGGCCGTCGATCAGGACCAGGGTGCGGTCCGCACCGAGGCCGCGCAGGTTGATGTCCGCGGTGGACTGGGCGGTGCTGCCCGAACGCGGACGGAAGTTGCCGAAAGACGAGAAGGTGGTGTCGCGCAGCACGTCCGCCACCGAGACGTCGCCGCTGGCGTCGATCACCGCGCGGTCGATGACGGTGACCGGCACCGCGCCCTCGATGTCGGCGCGCTTGAGGCGCGAGCCGGTGACCTGGATCCGGTCGAGGGTCTGCGGCTGTTCGGCAGCCGCCTCCTGGGCGACCGCGCCGCCCGCGGCGAGCGCGCAGGCGATGCCCAGCGGCAACGCCGCCCACTTCGATGCGGGGCGCGGATGATGCAACTTCATAAGGGATTCTCCAGTGACGTGAGAGATGGGGCCGGATGGCAACAAGACGTTAAGGAGACGTGTGCTCAACCCGCTTGGCCGGGCATGTCTGCTGCGTTTGCCTGGAGTGGCGGCAGGACCCCTCCATGGATGCGGTACAGCGACGGCGGAAGCCCGAACTGCGCGCGGAACGCGCGCGAGAAGCTGCAGTTGTTCTCGAAGCCGCAGGCCGCGCCGACCTCGCTGACGGCGAGGCGTCCATCGCGCAACAGGCGCGCCGCATGGGCCAGCCGCAGCCGCGTCGATGCCGCCTGCGGCGGTTCCCCGTACACGGCCTGGAAGGTCTTGGTGAAGTACCAGACCGACATGCTCGCGCGCGCGGCCAGCTCGGAGCTGCGCACGGTGCGGTCGAGGTTGCCTTCCAGGTACTGCAGCGCGCCCTGCATGCGCGCGAACACCTGGCGGCGGCGGTGCAGCGAACGGCCGGGGCAGCGCTCGACCTTCGCGCTGCAGTCCTCCTGCAGGCCGGCCAGGGCGCGCAGCAGGCGGTTGAGCAGGCGCGGCACGTCCTGACCCTCCGCGGCGGCGGCCAGCCACAGCTGGCGCCACAGCCCCAGGACCGCGCGTCGCGCCGCCGGCGAAGCATGGCCACGACCGGGATACATCGGCGCGTAGGCCGACTGCTGCAGCTGCGCCTGCAGCCCGCAGGACAGGGCCAGGCCGAGCACCAGCGCGCGCGAGCCGGCGCGCACCGCCGGCAGCGAGTCGCGGTCCAGGTACAGCCAGTCGCCGCCGCCGAGGGCGAAGCGGCCCTCCCGGCATTGCAGTTCGACCTCGCCGCGCAGCACCAGCCAGATGCTGGCGGCGGGCGCGGTCACCTCCAGCGTCACGCCGCGCGCCAGCGTCGCCAGCAGCGGGCGCTCGCGCCAGCCGCGGGGCCAGTGCAGCTCCAGCGCCTGTCCGCGGTCACCGCACAGTGTCCTGATCTCCATGGCCATCTCCTCGGGGGAACATGGCCACCTGTTTGCCGCGCGGGCGCCCGGGAGACAGGAAACTGCGCCGAAATCTTTCCGATATTTATCTCGTCGGGCGCTTCGATCCCTTGCCGGTCAATCACTTGCGCCGGCAGGGGCGGGCGGGCGCAGCGGCTCCAGCGAAGCCCAGCCGACGTCGATGTTCTGCTCCAGCGGCAGCGACAGGTAGACGCGGCGCGCCGCTTCGTCGACGCTGGTCGAACCGGCGACCACGGTGTGCATGCGCGACATGCAGCGCACCGGCTCCCCATCCTTGCCACCAATCTCCGTCCAAGCGGTCGCGCACCCCGGCGCCGGTCCGGTGGAGAAGATCCGCCCGCCGGTGATGGCCCACTCGCGGAACTGGTCCGGCAGCGGCGTGGTCCGGCTCAGCTCGGCCACCTTGCCCAGCGAGGGATCGGCGCACCACAGGCCGGCGCGCGCCGGGCGGGTGAAGCAGACGCGATCGCCATGACGGTCGTAACGCGCCACCGCTACGTCGTCCAGGCTGGCCAGCTCGCGCCAGTCCGGCAGCTGGTAGCGCACCAGGCGCATCCGCCCGGCGTCGCCGTCCACCCCGACCAGCAGCTGGTCCGGCTCGGCGGGGTACGCGGCGAATGCCGGCACGCCCGGCACCGGCAGCACCCGCACCGTGTCCAGGCCGACATCGACCTCGAACAGCCGGTCACCGCCCTTGCCGGTCGCGCCGATCACCAGCAGCCGGCGCCCGTCGGGCGACCACACCGGCGGATGCCGCGGCACAGGCACGATGCCCGGCACCGCCCGCAGGGTCTGCGGCTGGGCGATCTCGCCGATCCACAGCTGCGCCGCCAGGCTGCGGTCGGAGACGAAGGCCAGGGTCGAGCCGTCCGGCGAGATGGCCGGCGTCATGTCCACGCCGCTGGACGCGAACACCGGTTCGGCATGGGCGCCCGATTCCGTCGCCCCATCCAGGCCGAAGGCGTACAGGCCGCTGTGGAAGCGGTAGATCTCGAACGCCATCGCCCATGCGTCGTCGGCGATGTCCGGATGGATCGGATTGCCCCTGGCCAGCGGCGGCAGTTCGGCGATCGCTCCGTCGGCCAGGGCCAGCCGGTACAGCCGCGCCTCTCCCTTGATGAGGCTGAAGACCAGGCCGCTGCCGTCCGGCAGCCAGTCCCAGCCGCGGATGTCGCCGTGCAGGCGGGTGAGCTGCCGCGGCGTGCCACCCGCCGCCGGCACCAGCCACAGGTCGCCCAGCGAGGTGCCGCGGCGGAAGCCCAGCCACTGCCCGTCCGGCGAGTAGCGCGGCAGGGTTTCGATGCCCGCACCCTCGTACGGCAGTGCTTCCCAGCGGCCGGTCGCCAGGTCGAGCCGGCGCAGCGGCGCAGCCTGGTCCGGGCCGCCACTGCAACCGCCCATCACCAGCGCAGTCCCGTCCGGGCTCCAGTCGAACGGCGCGAAGTGGCCGTCCTCGCAACGTCCCACTTCGCGTTCGCCGCCACCGCTGGCGGCCACCACCATCAGCCGGCAACCGCCGGCGCCACTGCGCACGAAGGCGATGCGGCGGCCATCGCGCGACCACGCCGGCAGCTGGTCGCCTGCGCCGTCGCCGGGGAAGGTCAGCTGGCGGGCGCTGGCCTCGGCCGGCGGCTGCAGGTAGAGGGCGTGCGGACCGCCCGGATGCGCCTGGCGCGAGAACACCACCAGCGAACCATCCGGCGACAGCGCCGGCGCCTGCTCGAACATCGGCGTGGAGGCGATGGCCTGGTAACGCACCGGCGGCGGCACTTCGGCCGGCGCACCCGCCGCGGCCACCGCGGCCGGCCCCCGCGACGGCCACGGGAACAGGACGGCGACGAGCGAGACGATGGCGACGAGCGCCAGCGCGAGTACGGACGCACGCGCGGTCCCGCCCCCAGGCCCGCGGGCCGGGGGCGGGACGGGTGCGGCTTCTTGGGGCGGCGGCGCGGTTTCCTGCACCACGGGCGCCGGCACGGCGGCTTCCGCCTCGGGCAGGATCCATGCAGGCGTGGCCAGCAGGCGGTAACCGCCCTTGGCGATGGTCTCGATGTAGCGCGGGGCTTCGCGGCTGTCCTCGAAGGCCCGGCGCAGCTGGGCCACGGCCTGGGTCAGCACGTCGTCGGTGGGCAGGGTGTTCGGCCAGACCGTGGCCAGCAGCTGCTCGCGGCTGACCACGCGGCCCTCGGCCTCGACCAGTGCCAGCAGGACCTGCAACGACTTGAGGGTCAAGCGGAAGGTCCCGCCATCGCCCGGGCGCGACACCACCCGCCGGGCGATGTCGATCTCGTGGTCGCCCACGCGCAGCCACCTGCCTTCCGCAACCGCAGTCCCGCCCAGGGCGCCGTCTGCCTGCGCCGCCATCCAGACCCCTTTGTTCCGGTCAGTGGAGCGTCCGGCGCTCCGCCGCCGCTTCGCGCGCGGGCGCAGCATGCCGCGGGCCATCCACGTACGAAACGTAGCGCGCACGCTAGCTACCGCGACTTGGCGCCGCCATGTGCCTTTCGTACGGGGCCGTATCGCGGTCCAGCCGGCGTTCATCGACGCCTGATGCCGGCCACCCCTGGCCTGCCCGGCTTCGCCAAGGTCGGCAAAGCCGGACAGCCATCCGGGGCTAACGCCATCGGCCCGGGGCCTTCCACACTGGCCCCGGCCGCAGCGGATCTCTCTCCCCCCTGCGGCCGGTGGCCGGTGCCGCCCGCCTGGCCGCGGCAGAGGGAGCCGCGGCCAGGCCTCAACCGGCCTGGTAGACCTTCGCGCCCTGCTCGCGGAACTGCGCCGACTTCTCGGCCATGCCCACTTCCAATGCGGCCTGCTCGTCCACCCCGTGCTCGGCGGCGTAGTCGCGCACGTCCTGGGTGATCTTCATCGAGCAGAAGTGCGGGCCGCACATCGAGCAGAAGTGCGCCAGCTTGTGCGCTTCCTTCGGCAGGGTCTCGTCGTGGAACTCCTTGGCCTTCTCCGGATCCAGGCCGAGATGGAACTGGTCCTCCCAGCGGAATTCGAAGCGCGCCTTGGACAGGGCGTTGTCGCGCACCTGCGCGCCCGGATGGCCCTTGGCCAGGTCGGCCGCGTGCGCGGCGATCCTGTAGGCCATGATCCCGTCGCGCACGTCCTGGCGGTTGGGCAGGCCCAGGTGCTCCTTGGGCGTGACATAGCAGAGCATCGCGGTGCCGAACCAGCCGATCATCGCCGCGCCGATCGCCGAGGTGATGTGGTCGTAGCCCGGGGCGATGTCGGTGGTCAGGGGCCCCAGGGTGTAGAACGGCGCCTCGCCGCACTCGCGCAGCTGCTTGTCCATGTTCTCCTTGATCAGCTGCATCGGCACGTGGCCTGGGCCTTCAATCATGGTCTGGACGTCGTGCTTCCAGGCGATCTTGGTCAGTTCGCCCAGGGTTTCGAGCTCGCCGAACTGGGCCGCGTCGTTGGCGTCGGCGATGCAGCCGGGGCGCAGGCCGTCGCCCAGCGAGAAGGCCACGTCATAGGCCTTCATGATCTCGCAGATGTCCTCGAAGTGGGTGTAGAGGAAGTTCTCCTTGTGGTGGGCCAGGCACCACTTGGCCAGGATCGAGCCGCCGCGCGACACGATGCCGGTGACGCGCTTCGCCGTCAGCGGCACGTAGCGCAGCAGCACGCCGGCGTGGATGGTGAAGTAGTCCACGCCCTGCTCGGCCTGCTCGACGAGCGTGTCGCGGAAGATCTCCCAGGTCAGCTCCTCGGCGCGGCCATCGACCTTCTCCAGCGCCTGGTAGATCGGCACCGTGCCGATTGGCACCGGCGAGTTGCGGATGATCCACTCGCGGGTCTCGTGGATGTGCTTGCCGGTGGACAGGTCCATCACCGTGTCGCCGCCCCAGCGGATCGCCCACACCAGCTTCTCCACTTCCTCGGCGATGCCGGAGGACACGGCGGAGTTGCCGATGTTGGCGTTGATCTTGGTGAGGAAGTTGCGGCCGATGATCATCGGCTCGCTTTCGGGGTGGTTGATGTTGCACGGCAGGATCGCGCGGCCGCGGGCGATCTCGTCGCGCACGAACTCGGGGGTGATGACCTTGGGGATGCTGGCGCCGAAGCTCTCGCCCGGGTGCTGCGCGAGCAGGCCGGCGTCGCGCACCGCCTCCAGCCGCTGGTTCTCGCGGATGGCGACGAACTCCATCTCCGGGGTGATGATCCCGCGGCGCGCGTAGTGCATCTGGGTGACGTTGGCGCCAGCCTTCGCCCGGCGCGGCAGGATGCGGCCGGGGAAGCGCACCGGCGCCAGCTTCGGATCGTGCTCGCGGGCGCGGCCGAACTCCGAGGTGAGCCCGGGCAGCTGCTCGGTATCGCCACGCTCGGCGATCCACTGCGCCCGCAGCGCCGGCAGGCCGGCGGCCAGGTCGATACGCGCGTCCGGATCGGTGTACGGGCCGGAGGTGTCGTAGACGGTGACCGGCGGGTTGTCCTCGCCGCCGAACACGGTCGGCGTGCGGGTCAGCGCGATCTCGCGCATCGGCACGCGGATGTCCGGGCGCGAGCCTTCGACGTGGATCTTGCGCGAGCCCGGGATGGGCCGCGTGACGGATTCGGAAAGCTGCGCGGTCTGCTGCAGCAGCGTGGCGGTCGCTTCCGGTTTGAAGCTGGCATTCATCGTGGACTCCGGCGCATGGGTAAACCGGCCCGGGGGACGGGCGGCGGGACACCGAAGCGGAGCGCAGCACGCCCGGCGGCCGCCGGGCGTGGCACGAAGCTCCCTACGCCGGTCTCAACCGGATCAGGTTCGAAGGGTCTGTCTCAACCGCGCCGCATCGGCCGCGGTACCCCCGCTTCGGCGACAATTAGACCACACGCCGGCGCGCGGGGCACGGCCGCCACGGACGGTGCGCAGGCGGGCTTTGCTAGACTCGCCACCCCACCGGACCCGGGGGCGGCATGGTTTTTCGCATCTCCTTCCTGCTGGTCGCCCTGCTGGTCGCCGCCGCCGGGCTGGCCCCGGACCGCTTCGAGGCGGTCGTGCGCGGCCTGCTCGCCGCGACCCTGCAATACACCGGCTGGATGTACCTGGTCGTCGTGTTCTTCACCCTGGTGTTCATGCTCTACCTGGCCTTCGGCCGGCTGGGGGACCTGCGCATCGGCGGTGATGACGCCGAACCGGCCTTCTCCGGCGCCAGCTGGCTGGCGATGCTGTTCGCCGCGGGCATGGGCATCGGCCTGGTGTTCTGGGGCGCGGCCGAGCCGGTGTCCCATTTCTTCAAGCCGCCCGAGGGACTGGAACCGGGCAGCGTGCCGGCGGCGCGGGCGGCGATGCGCTACGCGTTCTTCCATTGGGGCCTGCATCCCTGGGCCGTCTACGGCCTGGTGGGGCTGGCGATGGCCTGGTTCCAGTACAACCGGCGCGGCCGCGGCCAGGTCAGCGACTTGCTGCAACCGCTGCTGGGCCGCCACCACCGCGGGTTCGCCGGCAGGCTGGTCGACACCGCCGCGGTCGTGGCCACCGCGATAGGCGTGGCCACCACGCTGGGATTCGGGACCCTGCAGATCGTCGCCGGCCTGGGCCGGCTGTTCGGCACGCCCGACAGCCTCCCGGTGCAGCTGACGGTGATCGCCGTCGCCTTCGTGCTGTACATGGCCTCGAGCCTGAGCGGCGTGGATCGCGGCATCAAGTGGCTGTCCAGCGCCAACCTGGTGCTGGCCGCCCTGCTGATGGCGATGGTGCTGGTGCTGGGACCGACCGCGTTCCTGTTCGACGTGTTCACCACCAGCCTGGGCAGCTACCTGGACGACCTGGTGCGCATGAGCCTGCGCCTGTCGCCCTTCTCCGGCGGCCACTGGGTGATGGACTGGACGATCTTCTACTGGGCCTGGTGGATCTCCTGGGCGCCATTCGTCGGGGCGTTCATCGCGCGCGTGTCCTATGGCCGCACGATCCGGGAGTTCGTCGTGGGCACGGTGCTCGCGCCCAGCCTGCTCGGCTTCGCCTGGTTCTCGATCTTCGGCGGCACCGCGCTGTGGCTGCAGCTGTTCGCGGGCGCCGACCTGGCGCCGGTGCTGGAGTCGGGCTACGAGAACGTCCTGTTCGCGGTCTTCTCGTACCTGCCGTTGGGGGCGACGATGTCGGCGATCGCCCTGGCGCTGGTGGCGATCTTCTTCGTCACCTCGGCCGATTCGGCCGTTCTGGTCTTGGCCAGCATGTCCAGCGAGCAGCCCGGAGACCCGCCCATGCGGCGCCGCCTGGCCTGGGGCATGGCGATCGCCCTAGTGGCCGGAACCCTGCTGCTGGCGGGTGGATTGGGGGCACTGCAGGGCCTGGTCACGGTCTCCGCGCTGCCGTTCGCGCTGCTGCTGGTGCTGGTCGCCCTTGCCTTGCGGCGGGTACTGGTCCGCACGATGCAGGTGCGGCAACGGCGCGCCCAGCGCATGCGCCATGCGCTGGAGGACTGGCTGCTCGGTCGCCCACGTCGGGGCGAGGCGGCAGTCGGCACGGGCGACAACGTCGGCCCACCGGCCGGCACGCCCTGACATCACCGGCGCAGCGAGTTGCGCCTCAGGGCAGCGCGCGGATCGCCCGCGCGTGCGCGGACACCAGCTCCAGGGTCGAGGCATCGCTGTCGAACAGCGAGAACAGCCCCTGGGCTTCCTGCGGGGGATCGCCGGTGAACGGATCGCCGGCCTGCCACATCCAGTCCGGGTTGTCCGTGCGCCCGCGCCCGCCCCAGGCCCAGAAGTTGGAACCGGCGATGGGCTTGCCCGCGCCGGCGCGTTCCAGCAGGCGGTCGTAGATGGCACGGTAGAAGCGGTCGCGCGCCTCCACGCCGGAGGCCGGATCGTAGGAGCCGCGATCGCGGTTGAGGCCGAACTCCGACAGCACGATCGGCTTGCCCAGCTTTCCGGCCACCTCGATGTGGCGGTCGATGTAGGCCAGCGAGGTGGCCAGCCCGGTGTCCAGGCGCGCCGCCGGATCGCCGTGGTCGATCCAGCCCCAGTTCGACGGCCACAGATGGAAGGTCAGGTAATCGACGTTGGGCGTGTCGTGCGCCTGCAGGAACAGGGCCATGTCGCCCAGCGAACCCTTCTCGCCCTCGCTGCCGGTACTGACCAGCTGCTTCGGCGCGAGCCGGCGGATGAAGCCGGCGGTGTCGGCGATCCAGGCGCGGTAGGCCTCGAAGTTCGCGCGGCCATCGCGGTCGCTGCCCGGGCGCGGTTCGTTGGCCAGCTGCCACGACATCACCGTCGGGTCGTCGGCGTAGGCCACGCCGGTAATGCTGTTGGTGCGGCCGACCACCTGGCGGATCGCGTCGCGGTACCAGGACTGGGCCTCGGCAATGGCGTAGAAGCGCGCCGAGTTCTGCATGAAGCCGTTCCAGTCGCCATGGGCGTCCGGATCCAGCACCGGCGCGCCGGTGGCCCAGGACACGTACTGCGACATGCCGCCGGACCACTGCCAGAAGTTGTTGAGGTACAGCACCGCCTTCATGTCGCGGCGGGCCATCTCCGCCAGCAGGTAGTCCAGGCCCTGCAGCAGCTGTTCGTCGTACTGCCCGGGCCCGGCCATGATCGCCGGGCTGACCCCGCGCTTGAAGCCGCTGGCCTCGGACATGGCCAGCACGCGCAGGTTGTCGATGCCGGCGGCCTTGAGCTGGTCCAGTTCGGCGCGCAGGCGTTCGCGGTCGCCGATATCGCCCGGCGCCCCCAGGTAGGCGCCATACCAGAAGTTGGCGCCGGCGAAACGGTAGGGCTTGCCGTCGAGCACGAAGCGCGTGCCTTCGACCTGCACGAATCCCGATTGTCCTGCCGCGGACGCTGCCAGCGGCAGCAACGACAGCAGGCACCCCAGCACGAGCCGGACGGGACCGGCGAAGAAGCTTCCAGGCATGCGCATGCGTAAGACTCCCGGCAGGTGGCCCGCGACCCTGCGGGCCGGCCGACCTTACACGCTGCGGCGCGCATGTGCAGCGCGCATACCTCCTATGCCTGCGGTGCCGCAGCGCGCCGGCGGCTCAGTAGCCGGCCGCCTGCCCGTCCTTGCGGCTCTCCGAAGCGCCGTAATAGACGCCGCTGTCCGGGTCGCGGTGGATCGCCTGGTAACCGCCGTACGGCCCGTCGGCGAAGATGATGCGATGGCCCTTGCGCATCAGCGCGCGCACGGTCTCGTAGGGGAAGCCGGTCTCCAGGTTGACCTCGCCGCCGTCCGACATCGCCGTGCCCTGCCCGGTCGGTTCGGTCGAGCCTTCGTGCTGGATGCGCGGCGCGTCGCCGGCTTCCTGCAGGTTCATGCCGAAGTCGACCAGGTTCATCACGATCTGCACGTGGCCCTGCGGCTGCATCGCCCCGCCCATCACGCCGAAGCTCGCCCACGGCTTGCCGTCCTTCGTGATGAAGGCCGGGATGATGGTCTGGAACGGGCGCTTGCCCGGCGCGTAGCAGTTGGGATGGCGCGGCTCGCGGTCGCAGCCGGCCAGCACGAACATCTCGCCGCGGTCCTGCAGGATGAAGCCCAGCCCCGGCGGCGCCATGCCGCTGCCCATGCCGCGGTAGTTGGACTGGATCAGCGAGACCATCATGCCGTCGGCGTCGGCGGTGGTCAGGTAGATGGTGTCGCCCTCCTCCAGCTGCTTCGGCGTGCCCGGCTGCGCTTCGCGCAGGGCCTTGTCCATCGAGATCAGCTGGCGGCGCTGCGCGGCGTATTCCTTGGATACCAGCCTGGCCACCGGCGCCGGCTGGAACGCCGGGTCGGCGTAGAAGCGCGCGCGGTCGGCGAAGGCCAGCTTCTTGGCCTCGACGAACAGGTGCACGTGCTCGGGCGAACCGAACGGAATCTTCGAGAAATCGTAGCCCTCGAGGATGTTGAGCATCTGCAGCGCGGCGATGCCCTGGCTGTTGGGCGGCAGTTCCCACACGTCGTAGCCGCGGTAGTTCGTCGACACCGGCTCGACCCATTCGCCCTGGTGCGCGGCCAGGTCCTCGTAGGACAGGAAGCCGCCATTGGCCTTGAAGTAGGCGTCGATGGTGCGGGCGATCTGGCCCTTGTAGAACGCGTCGCGGCCGCCCTCGGCGATCTTCTGCAGGGTATCGGCCAGGTTCGGGTTCTTCCACAGCTCGCCCTTGCGCGGCGCGCGGCCGTCGATGGTGAACTGCTCCTTGAAACCGGGGAACTGCGACAGCCGCGGCACCGAACGGTCCCAGTAGTAGGCGATGACCTCGTGCACCGGATGGCCTTCGCGCGCATAGCGGATCGCCGGGGCCAGGTTGTCGGCCATCGGCAGGCGGCCGAAGCGGCCGTGCAGGGCAAACCAGCCGTCGACCGCGCCGGGCACCGATACCGGCAGCGGGCCCAGCGGCGGAATGTCCTTCAGGCCGCGGCGCTGGAACTCCTCCAGGGTCAGCGACCTGGGCGAGCGGCCCGAGCCGTTGTAACCGTAGAGCTTCTGCGTCTTCGGATCCCACACGATCGCGAACAGGTCGCCGCCTATGCCATTGCCGGTCGGCTCCATCAGGCCGAGCGCGGCGTTGGCGGCGATCGCCGCGTCCACCGCCGAGCCGCCCTGCTTCATCACGTCCAGCGCGACCTGGGTGGCCAGCGGATGCGAGGTGGCCGCCATCGCGTGCGGCGCGATCACTTCGGAGCGGGTGGCGAACAGCTCGCCGGTGACGCGGTCGGCGGCGCCGACGGCCAGCGGCAGCAGCGCGGCGCAGAGGACGGAGGTTCGGAGCAGCGAGGATCGAAACAGGGACATGCCGGTGCACCGTTGCGGGATCGGCCGAAGATAGACGATCCCGCCGCGCCGGTCGCGCCTAGTCGATGGTCACGTCCTGCAACGGCGGCGCGACCGTGAACGCGGTCGCATCGCCGAACTCCGGCCAGCCGGCGCGCAGCGCGGCCATCACCGCCGGATCCTGCTCGTGCGCCTGCAGCAGCCACCCGGCGACCTGGCCGCAGTCGATCGCGGCCGAGGCGCGGCACAGCAGCGGCCCCGGCGGAATGGGCGCGGAACGCCACAGCTCGCGCACACCCGGCGGCGGACCGGCGTCGTAGACATCGGCCGCCAGCGCGGCCACGTCGGCGCGGCCCTCGGCCACCGCCTGCAGCGCCGCCGCATGCGAGCCCGCGTAGTCGAGCGAGGCGAAGCCGGTGCGCGGATCCAGCCCCAGCGCACGCAACGCCGCCACCGGGATGAAGCCGCCGGACGCCGAGTCCGCGCCCACCAGCACCAGGCGCAGCTCGCGTGCCCGTTCCGGCAGTTCCGCCAGCGTGGCGAGGCCATCGCGCGCCACCAGCACCGCGCGGTAGCGATCGGCCTGCGCCGGCGGCACGTCCGGCACCGGCAGCGCGACGATGGCGCCCTCGCCCGGCCGCGCCTGCAGGTAGCCGTGCAGGTTGGGCACGGCCACGTCCACCTCGCCGCGGCGCAGCGCTTCCACGAGCGCGGTGGGCGAAGGCAGGATCCTGGCCTGCACCGCATGGCCGGAACGGCGCGCGAGGTAATCGGCCAGCGGCTGCACCGCCGCGGCGCGGTCGCGCTGCGGATAGGCGTAGGTGGCGACCACCCACGGCGCGGCGCCATCGCGGTCCCCTGGGCCACTCGCGCCGGCGCCGGCCGAGGCCAGCGCCAGCATCAATGCGCCCAGCGCCGCGCCGCCACCGCGGCGGAGGCGGTCAGGCGCCATCCAGCAGCGCGCGGTCGCGCACCGCGCCCTTGTCGGCGCTGGTGGCCAGCAGCGCGTAGGCCTTCAGCGCGGTGCTGACCTTGCGCGCGCGCGGCTGCGCCGGCTTCCAGCCCTTGGCGTCCTGTTCGGCGCGGCGTGCGGCCAGCTCCTCGTCGGACACCAGCAGGTCGATGGTCCGCGCCGGGATATCGATGCGGATGCGGTCGCCGTCGCGCACCAGGCCGATCGCACCGCCAGCCGCCGCTTCCGGCGAGGCGTGGCCGATCGACAGGCCCGAGGTACCGCCGGAGAAGCGGCCGTCGGTGAGCAGCGCGCACTGCTTGCCCAGGCCCTTCGACTTCAGGTAGCTGGTCGGGTACAGCATCTCCTGCATGCCCGGGCCGCCCTTCGGGCCTTCGTAGCGGATCACCACCACCTCGCCCGGCTGCACCTCGTCGCCGAGGATGCCCTTCACCGCTGCGTCCTGGCTTTCATAGACCCGCGCCGGACCTTCGAACACGAGGATCGATTCGTCGACGCCGGCCGTCTTCACCACGCAGCCGTCGACGGCGATGTTGCCGTGGAGCACGGCCAGGCCACCCTCCTTCGAGAACGCGTGGGCGACGTCGCGGATGCAGCCTTCGGCGCGGTCGGTGTCCAGCGACGGCCAGCGCGTGGACTGGCTGAAGGCCACCTGCGTGGGAATTCCCGCGGGACCGGCCTTGTAGAAGGTGTGCACCGCCTCGTCGGAGGTGGCAGCCACATCCCAGCGCGCCAGCGCCTCGCCGAGGGTTTTCGAATGCACGGTCGGCACGGAGGTGTCGATCAGCCCGCCGCGCGCCAGCTCGCCGAGGATCGCCATGATCCCGCCAGCGCGGTGCACGTCCTCTATGTGGTACTTCTGCGTGTTCGGCGCCACCTTGCACAGCTGCGGCACCTTGCGCGAAAGCAGGTCGATGTCGCGCAGGGTGAACGGCACCTCCGCCTCCTGCGCGGCGGCCAGCAGGTGCAGGATGGTGTTGGTCGAGCCGCCCATGGCGATGTCCAGCGCCATCGCGTTCTCGAACGCGGCGAAGCTGGCGATGCCGCGCGGCAGCGCGCTCCCGTCGCCGGCGCCGTACCAGCGGTGGCACAGCTCCACCGCGATGACGCCGGCGCGCTTGAACAGCGCCTCGCGGTCCGCATGCGTGGCCAGCACCGTGCCGTTGCCCGGCAGCGACAGGCCCAGGGCCTCGGTCAGGCAGTTCATCGAGTTGGCGGTGAACATGCCCGAGCACGAGCCGCAGGTCGGGCAGGCGCTGCGTTCCACCGCGGCGACCTGTTCGTCGGACGCCGTCGGGTCGGCGGCCATCACCATCGCGTCGATCAGGTCGAGCTTGTGGTCGGCAAGCCGCGTCTTGCCCGCTTCCATCGGCCCACCGGAGACGAACACGGTGGGGATGTTGAGGCGCAGCGCGGCCATCAGCATGCCCGGGGTGATCTTGTCGCAGTTGGAGATGCACACCAGCGCGTCGGCGCAGTGCGCATTGACCATGTACTCCACCGCGTCGGCGATCAGCTCGCGGCTGGGCAGCGAATACAGCATGCCGTCGTGGCCCATCGCGATGCCGTCGTCGACGGCGATCGTGTTGAACTCCCTGGCCACGCCGCCGACGCGTTCGATCTCGCGCGCCACCAGCTGGCCGAGGTCCTTGAGGTGGACGTGGCCGGGCACGAACTGGGTGAACGAGTTGGCGATGGCGATGATCGGCTTCTGGAAGTCGCCGTCCTGCATGCCGGTGGCGCGCCACAGCGCGCGGGCCCCGGCCATGTTGCGACCGTGGGTGGAGGTCCTGGAGCGGTATTCGGGCATCGGGCGAAGGCTGGATGAAACGGCGCCTCGGCGCCGCTGGACATGGAAGGAAGGCCGCGGAACGGGCTCCGCATTGCACCTCGATTGTGCTGCGTTTCCACGGTTGCAGGTGCAACAGTAGAGCGGCCGGACGGGCTACTTGACAAGCCGCGAAGCCGCGTGCTCCTCTAGGCCCATGCTGCACCGCCACACGCCACCGGCCAATGTCCAGAACGCGAACTCCGCGTCGGTCCTTGTCCTCGTCCTTATTAGCTCGCCAACAGGTGCGGGACGAACCGGCGTGTAAGCAGAAAAGACGCCAGATTCCGAAAACCCCGCACCGAAAGGCGCGGGGTTTTTTGTTTCAGGGCCCGGCGGACGCTAACAGCAGAAACGAATTGATTGCGGCACATTCCAACCCCTTCACCACACAGCTACCGCACAGGACCACACCCATGACCAGCAGCACCTCTCCCAAGATCGCGATCGTCGGCTACGGCAGCCAGGGCCGCGCGCATGCGCTGAACCTGCGCGACTCCGGCTTCGACGTGACCGTCGGCTTGCGTCCGGGCGGCCCGACCGAAGCGAAGGCGCAGGCCGACGGCTTCGTGGTCAAGTCGCCAGCCGAGGCGGTGAAGGACGCCGACCTGGTCGCGGTGCTGACGCCCGACATGGTCCAGAAGAAGCTCTACGCCGACGTGCTGGAGCCGAACATGAAGCAGGGCGCGGTGCTGCTGTTCGCGCACGGCCTCAACGTCCACTTCGGCATGATCGCCCCGCGCGAGGACATGGACGTGGTCCTGGTCGCGCCGAAGGGCCCGGGCGCGCTGGTCCGCCGCGAGTACGAGATCGGCCGCGGCGTGCCGTGCATCTACGCCGTCTACCAGGACAAGTCCGGCAAGGCCGAGCAGTACGCGCTGGACTACGCCGCCGGCCTGGGCGGCGCCCGCGCCAACATCATCAAGACCACCTTCAAGGAAGAGACCGAGACCGACCTGTTCGGCGAGCAGGCCGTGCTGTGCGGCGGCGCCTCCTCGCTGGTCCAGGCCGGCTTCGAGACCCTGGTGGAAGCCGGCTACCAGCCGGAGATCGCCTACTACGAGGTCCTGCACGAGCTGAAGCTGATCGTCGACCTGTTCTACGAAGGCGGCATCACCCGCATGCTCGAGTTCATCTCCGAGACCGCGCAGTACGGCGACTTCGTCAGCGGTCCGCGGGTGATCGACGCCTCGGTCAAGGCACGCATGAAGGAAGTGCTCAAGGACATCCAGGACGGCACCTTCACCAAGAACTGGGTGGCCGAGTACGAAGCGGGCCTGCCGAACTACAAGCGCTTCCAGCAGGCCGACAAGGACCATCCGATCGAGAAGGTGGGCAAGGAACTGCGCGCGAAGATGGTCTGGCTGCAGGCCAGCGCGGCGCAGCCGGACACCGACGACGCCACCGCGCAGAGGACCGCAGCCGCATGAACGCCACCTCCCCCACAGCGGCGGTCGGGCTGCGCAATGGCGCGGCCTGGGTCGCGCACGCGCTGGAAGCCGAGGGGGTGGATACGATCTTCGGCTATCCGGGCGGCGCGATCATGCCGTTCTACGATGCGCTGGTGGACTCGGGATTGCGCCACATCCTGGTCCGCCATGAGCAGGGCGCGGCGCTGGCCGCCAACGGCTACGCCCGCGCCAGCGGCAAGGTCGGCGTGTGCGTGGCCACTTCCGGCCCCGGCGCGTCGAACCTGGTGACCGGCATTGCCGATGCGATGCTGGATTCGGTGCCGATGGTCTGCATCACCGGCCAGGTGCCCACCAGCCTGCTGGGCACCGATGCCTTCCAGGAACTGGACGTGTTCGGCATGACCATGCCGATCGTCAAGCACAGCTTCCTGGTGCGGAAGGTCGACGACCTGCCGCAGGTACTGGCCGAGGCGTTCCGCCTGGCCCGCGAGGGCCGCCCCGGCCCGGTGCTGATCGACCTGCCGAAGGACGTGCAGGTCGGTCCGGCGACCCACCTGCCGGCGCATGTGCCGGCCACGGTCGAACGCGAACCGGCGCCGGCCGACGCGGCGCTGGCCGAGGCCATCGCCGCGATCGCCGGCGCCGAGAAGCCGGTGGTCTACGGCGGCGGCGGCATCGCCCTGGCCGACGCGGTGGACGAGTTCCGCCAGTTCGTCGAGGCCAGCGGCATCCCCACCGTGCTGACCCTGCGCGGCCTGGGCGCGCTGCCGGGCAACCATCCGCAGTTCCTGGGCATGCTGGGCATGCACGGCACC
Organism: Pseudoxanthomonas sp. J35; assembly: GCF_000513995.1. Classification (GTDB taxonomy): domain Bacteria; phylum Pseudomonadota; class Gammaproteobacteria; order Xanthomonadales; family Xanthomonadaceae; genus Pseudoxanthomonas. The sequence continues at coordinate 241,757 of NZ_AZVB01000004.1, read as the reverse complement.
CGCGCCGCCAACATCGCCGTGCAGGAGTCGGACCTGCTGGTGGTGGTCGGCGCGCGCTTCGACGACCGCGCCACCGGCAAGCTGGCCGAGTTCGCGCCGTTCGCCAGGGTCATCCACCTGGATGCCGACGCCTACGAGATCTCCAAGCTGCGCACCGCCGACATCGCCCTGCCCGGCGACGTCCGCGCCGGCCTGCGCGCGCTGGCCGCCGCCGCGCGCAGCTACTCGACCAACCACGCGCAGAACGACTGGCGCCAGCGCTGCGCCAAGAACCGCGAGCGCCACGCCGCCCGCTACGACGCGCCCGGCCAGGACATCTACGCCCCGGCCCTGCTGAAGCGGGTCAGCGAGCTGGCCCCGGACGCGGTGGTCGCCTGCGACGTCGGCCAGCACCAGATGTGGGTGGCGCAGCACTGCCGCTTCAGCCATCCACGCAACCACCTGACCTCCGGCGCGCTGGGCACGATGGGCTTCGGCCTGCCGGCGGCGATGGGCGCGCAGTTCGCCTGCCCGGAACGTCCGGTGGTGATGGTTTCCGGCGACGGCAGCTTCATGATGAACGTGCAGGAGCTGGTCACCGTGGCCCGCTGCCAGCTGCCGATCAAGATGATCCTGCTCGACAACAGCTCGCTGGGCATGGTCCGGCAGTGGCAGGAGCTGTTCTTCGACAAGCGCTACAGCGAGATCGACCTGTCCGACAACCCGGACTTCGCCGCCCTGGCACGGGTGTGCGGCATCCCCGCCACCGCGATCACCCAGCGCAGCGAGGTCGAGGACGCGCTGGCCGCGCTGCTGGCCGCGCCCGGCCCCGGCCTGCTGCACGTGAAGATCGATGCGCGCGCCAATGTCTGGCCGCTGGTGCCGCCGAACACGGCCAACAGCCAGATGCTGGAGTCCAACCCCAATGAACAGAAGGCGGAGTCCGCGCATGCGTTACCGGCTTGACCTGGTGCTGAAGCCCGTCGAGGGCGCGCTGGTCCGGGTGATCGGGATGACCGAGCGCCGCGGATTCGCGCCGCGGCACATCAGCGGCGGCGCCGACGCCGGCGACGGCCGCTGGCGCCTGCAGCTGGTGGTCGACGGCAGCCGCCCGGCGGAAACGCTGAAGCGCCAGCTGCAGAAGGTCTACGACTGCGAGTCGGTCGAGATCGCGCCGCTGGACGGCGGCGCGCAGGAGGCCGCGTGATGGGCCGGCTGCCTGCTCCCGCCCCCGTCGCCAGGGCCGCCCGCGCGGAGGCCATGGTGCGGAGGTGCCTTCTTCGACATCTCGCGCAGGGCGGCGGCCATGCCTGACAGCGGCCGCGCCAGCACCGGTTCGAAGGAGGCGGACGTCGGCGACGTCGGTGTCGTCGACGTGGGCGTCGCCGAGGTGCTGGCCGCGCAGTCGCGGCTGCGCCGCTTCCTCCCGGTGACGCCGATGCACCACGCCGAGCGCTTCGGCGTGATGCTGAAGCTGGAGAACCTGCAGCGCACCGGTTCCTACAAGGTCCGCGGCGCGCTCAACGCGATGCTGGCCGCGCAGGAACGCGGCGACCACCGGCCGGTGATCTGCGCCTCGGCCGGCAACCACGCCCAGGGCGTGGCCTGGGCCGCCTACCGGCTGGGCGTGCAGGCGATCACGGTGATGCCGCACGGCGCGCCGCAGACCAAGATCGCCGGCGTCGCCCACTGGGGCGCGACCGTGCGCCAGCACGGCGACAGCTACGACGAGGCCTATGCCTTCGCCCGCCAGCTGGCCGAGCAGAACGACTACCGCTTCCTGTCCGCGTTCGACGATCCGGACGTGATCGCCGGCCAGGGCACGATCGGCATCGAGATCGCTCCCTACGCGCCGGACGTGGTCATCGTCCCGATCGGCGGCGGCGGCCTGGCCTCCGGCGTGGCCCTGGCGCTGAAGTCGCAGGGCGTGCGCGTGGTCGGCGCCCAGGTCGAGGGCGTGGACTCGATGGCCCGCGCGATCCGCGGCGACATCCGCGAGATCGACCCGGTGCCGTCGCTGGCCGATGGCGTGCGCGTGAAGGTGCCGGGCTTCATCACCCGCCGCCTGTGCGCGCGCCTGCTCGACGACGTGGTCGTCGTGCGCGAGGCCGAGCTGCGCGAGACCCTCGTGCGGCTGGCCCTGGAGGAGAACCTGATCGCCGAGGGTGCCGGCGCCCTGGCCTTGGCCGCCGGCCGCCGCGTCGCCGGCAAGCGCAAGTGCGCCGTGGTCTCCGGCGGCAACATCGACGCGGTCACCCTGGCCGCCCTGCTTTCCGAAGTGCGGCCGCGGCCGCCGCGCAAGCCGCGCCGGCGCACCGCCGGGCTGGCCACCGCCGACCCGGAAGGCGCCGCGCTCGCGCCGAAGAAACATGCGGTGCCTAAGCGGCGCCCAGCCGCTAACCTGTTTCCCCCCACCACCATTTCAGCCCCGATGGCGCCGAATGCGCCCCGGCCAGTCAGCGAAGAGGAGTTCACCTGGTGAACGCGCAACAGTCCCAAGCCAACCCCCAGGTCTCCCCGGCCCGAATCCGGGTGTTCGATACCACCCTGCGCGATGGCGAGCAGTCCCCCGGCTGCAGCATGACCCCGCCGCAGAAGCTGGTGATGGCCCGCGCCCTGGCCGACCTGGGCGTGGACATCATCGAGACCGGCTTCCCGGCCAGCTCGCAGTCCGACCGCGAGGCCATGGCCCTGATCGCCCGCGAGATCCGCGAGCCCACCCTGGCCGTGCTGTCGCGCTGCCTGCAGGCCGACATCGACATCTCCCTCCGCGCGCTGGAGGCCGCCGCGCGCCCGCGCCTGCACGTGTTCCTGTCCACCAGCCCGCTGCACCGCGAGCACAAGCTGCGGATGAGCCGCGAGCAGGTGCTGGAGCGCGTGGTCCAGAGCATCCGCTACGCGAAGCAGCACATCGACGACATCGAGTTCTCCACCGAGGACGGCACCCGTACCGAGGAAGACTTCCTGCACGAGATCGTGGGCGCCGCGATTGCCGCGGGCGCTACCACCATCAACATCCCGGATACGGTCGGCTTCACCACCCCGGAGGAGATCCGCGGCATCTTCCAGCGGCTGATCTCGCAGGTGCCGGGCGCGGACAAGGTCATCTTCAGCGCGCACTGCCACAACGACCTGGGTCTGGCCGTGGCCAACACCCTGGCCGCGATCGAGGGCGGCGCCCGCCAGGTCGAGTGCACCATCAACGGCATCGGCGAGCGCGCCGGCAACTGCGCGCTGGAGGAGATCGTGATGGCGCTGAAGGTGCGCAACGCGTTCTTCGAGGCCGACACCGGTATCGACACCCGGCGCCTGGTCCCGACCTCGCAGCTGCTGCAGCGCCTGATCGGCATGCCCGTCCAGCGCAACAAGGCGGTGGTCGGCAGCAACGCCTTCGCCCACGAATCGGGCATCCACCAGCACGGCATGCTGCGCCACCGCGGCACCTACGAGATCATGCGCCCGCAGGACGTGGGCTGGCCGGACACGCAGATGGTGCTGGGCCGGCACAGCGGCCGCGCCGCGGTCGAGCAGCGCCTGCGCGCGCTGGGCTACTACCTGGAAGAGGCCGAGCTGGAGCTGGTCTTCGCCCAGTTCAAGGCCCTGTGCGAACAGCAGCGCGTGGTCACCGACGCCGACCTGCAGGCGCTGATGCAGGACACCGGCGACGGCGAGGGCTACCGCCTGGCCTCGATGACGGTCAGCGACGCCGGCCAGCGCGCCAGCGCCACGGTCGAGCTGTCCGATCCGGAAGGCCAGCGCGTGCGCGAGACTGCCGAGGGCGACGGCCCGGTCGATGCCCTGTTCGCCGCGTTGTCGGCGGCCACCGGCGTGCAGCTGAGCCTGGAGAGCTACCAGGTGCACAGCGTCGGCCTAGGCACCGATGCGCGCGGCGAGGCCAACCTCAGCGTGCGCCACGGCGACACCGAGTACGACGGCACCGGCACCAGCCGCGACATCATCGAGGCCAGCGCGCTGGCCTGGCTGGACGTGGCCAACCGCCTGCTGCGGCAACGCCGCGGCGCTGCCAGCGAGCAGTTCGCCACCGCCTGACGGTGGCACCCGGCCCCGGCCCGGCATGCCGCCGGGCCGCGGTCCATGCGCGCCCATCCTTTCTCCATCACCGCGACGCCCGCCGGCGCCGCCCGCAACCGCGGACATCCCGATGCCGATCGCCGAAAGCAGTCCCGCCGCCACGCTGACCTTCGACGCCGCCGTGCACCGCGCCCTGGCGCGCCGTGCCGCCGACACGCCCTGGCCGCACAACGGCGCCCCGGCCCCGCATGCCGGCGCCCCCGCAGCGAAGACGGACCTGGAAGCGGCGGCCGGCGAGGCCGCGCCTGCGGACGGTTGAGCCCGGAAGCCGCCCCGCGCCACGAACGGGTCGCGCACCTCTTTTCCTGCACCTCCAACACGAGAACCCAATGCACGCCAACATCGTCGTCCTGCCGGGTGACGGCATCGGCCCGGAGATCGTCTCCGCGTCCCTGCCGGTCCTGGAAGCCGTCGCCCGCCGCCACGGCCACAGCTTCGCCTTCCAGGAACACGACATCGGCGGCATCGCCATCGACCGCCACGGCGTGCCGCTGCCCGAATCCACGCTGGAAGCGGCGAAGCATGCCGACGCTGTCCTGCTCGGCGCGGTCGGCGGACCGAAGTGGTCCGATCCCAACGCCAGGGTACGGCCCGAACAGGGCCTGCTGGCGATCCGCAAGGCGCTGGGCCTGTTCGCCAACCTGCGCCCGGTGCGCCCGCACCCGGCGGCGCTGGGCGCCTCGCCGATCAAGGCCGAACTGCTGGAAGGCGTCGACATCGTGATCGTGCGCGAGCTGACCGGCGGCATCTACTTCGGCGACCGCACCCGCAGCGCGACCGATGCCAGCGACGTCTGCCGTTACACGGTGGAGGAGATCGAGCGCGTCGTGCGCCGCGCCGCCGCCCTGGCGCGCAGCCGCCGCGGCCACCTCACCTCGGTGGACAAGGCCAACGTGCTGGAGACCTCGCGGCTGTGGCGCGACGTGGCCAGCCGGATCGTCCGCGAGGAGTTCCCGGACGTCACCCTCGAGCACCAGCTGGTCGACTCGATGGCGATGCACCTGCTGTCCAGGCCGCGCGCCTACGACGTGGTGGTGACCGAGAACATGTTCGGCGACATCCTCACCGACGAGGCCTCGATGCTGGCCGGCTCGCTGGGCCTGCTGGCCTCGGCCTCGCTGGGCGATGGCAAGGTGGGAATCTACGAGCCGATCCACGGCTCGGCCCCGGACATCGCCGGCAAGGGCGTCGCCAATCCCTACGCGACCATCCTCAGCGCGGCGATGCTGCTGCGCCACTCGCTGGGCCTGGAGGCCGAGGCGGCGGCGATCGAGGCCGCGGTCTCGGCGGCGCTGGACGACCGCGTGTTCACCGCCGACCTCGCGGCTCCCGGCCAGGCGGTCGACACCCGGCAGGCCGCCCGCGCGGTGATCGAGCGGCTGGGTTGAATCCATCCGCGGCGATGGGCGGCGCGCCCTTCGCCGCCCAGCAGCGGAGGTACGACATGCCGGGTTCCAGGCAGGATTTCCTCGAACGGGTGCAACGGCGCGACCCCGGCCAGCCCGAGTTCCTGCAGGCGGTGAAAGAGGTGACGGCCAGCCTGTGGCCGTTCCTCGAGCGCCATCCCGAATACGCGCGCGACGGCCTGCTCGAGCGCCTGGTCGAACCGGAACGCGTGCTGCAGTTCCGCGTGAGCTGGGTCGACGACCGCGGCCAGGTCCAGGTGAATCGCGCCTGGCGCGTCCAGCACAGCTCGGCGATCGGCCCGTACAAGGGCGGCATGCGCTTCCACCCGACGGTGAACCTGTCGATCCTGAAGTTCCTGGCCTTCGAGCAGACCTTCAAGAACGCGCTGACCACGCTGCCGATGGGGGGCGGCAAGGGCGGCTCGGACTTCGATCCCAAGGGCAGGAGCGACAGCGAGGTGATGCGCTTCTGCCAGGCGCTGATGCTGGAGCTGTACCGGCACCTGGGCCCGGACACGGACGTGCCGGCCGGCGACATCGGCGTCGGCGCACGCGAGGTCGGCTACATGGCCGGGATGATGAAGAAGCTGTCCAACCAGGCCGGCTGCGTGTTCACCGGCAAGGGCCTGGCCTACGGTGGCAGCCTGATGCGTCCGGAAGCCACCGGCTTCGGCACGGTGTACTTCGTCGAACAGATGCTGCACCACGCCGGTCGTCCTACCCATGGCGCGCGCGTGCTGGTGTCCGGGTCCGGCAACGTCGCCCAGTACGCGGCGGCGAAGGCCACCGACCTCGGCGGCAAGGTGCTCACCTTCAGCGATTCGGACGGCACCCTGTACGCGCGCGACGGCTTCGACATGGAAGCCATCGAGGCGGTGATGGCACTGAAGAACGTGCGCCGCGGCCGCCTGGCCGAACTCGGCGACGATCCGCGCTTCGACTACCTGCCCGGCAAGCGCCCGTGGCACATCCCGGCCGAGATCGCCCTGCCCTGCGCCACCCAGAACGAACTGGACGGCGAGGACGCGCGCACCCTGGTGAAGAACGGCGTGATCTGCGTGGCCGAGGGCGCGAACATGCCGTCGACCCTGGAAGCGGTCGACGTGTTCCTCGAAGCCGGCACGCTGTACGCGCCCGGCAAGGCCTCCAACGCCGGCGGCGTGGCGACTTCCGGCCTGGAAATGAGCCAGAACGCGCTGCGCCTGTCCTGGCACCACGCCGAGGTCGACGAGCGTCTGCACGCGATCATGAAGGACATCCACGGCAACTGCGTGCGCCATGGCAGGCGCAAGGACGGCTCGGTCAACTACGTGGACGGCGCCAACATCAGCGGCTTCGTGAAGGTCGCCGACGCGATGCTGGCGCAGGGCGTGTACTGAGCGCGGCAAACCAGCCCGCGCCTCGTGCCGCCCCTGCCGGCTTCCATCGCGGGGGTCACCACGCTGGGCGCGGCGATCCAGGAGGCCGTCGGCAGGCCGCTGCAGGAGGACTACGCGCAGGAGAAGCTGTTCACTCCGCTCGGGATCCAGGCGCCGGCCTGGCAGTTCTCGCCGCTGGGCCTGGCCCAGGCCGGCGGCGGGCTGGGCCTGCGCAGCCGCGACCTGCTGGCGCTGGGCGAGCTCTACCGGCGCGGCGGCGAGTGGGGCGGCCGCCAGCTGGTGCCGGCGGCCTAGGTGACCGAGTCCACGCGAGCGCATGCGCGCATCGAGGACGGCATCGACTACGGATACCTGTGGTGGCTGCACCACGAGACCAGCCAGGGCCGTGAGTTCGATTCGTTCGCGATGAACGGCACCGGCGGCAACACGGTGCGGGTGTTCCCGGAGCAGAAGCTGGTGGTGGCCATCACCACCACCAGCTACACCGTGCCCAATGCCCCACGCCTCACCTTCCGCCTGCTGACCGAAAAGCTCCTGCCGGCGGTCAGGTAGACCTCGCGCGGCAACGCGGGGCGATGCCGCACGTCGTGAACCGCCTTACTAGGAAAGACCCACCTCCGCAGAGGGAGCGCATACGGACCACCGGCCCGCGTCCACAGGACGCGGGCGTCCGACGGCATGGCGCCAGCGGCGCGCAGACAGGCCGCCTCGCCCAGAAGGGCGAGGGAGAGGCTCAGGTGCCGGCATTGAACAGCCAGGGCTGCGCGGCGCGGTGGCGGGCCTCGAAGGCCGTGATCGCGTCCTTCTCCTGCAGGGTCAGGCCGATGTCGTCCAGGCCGTTGAGCAGGCAGTGCTTGCGGAAGGCATCGACCTCGAAGGAGTACTGCACGCCGTCCGGGCGGGTCACCGTCTGCGCCGCCAGGTCCACGGTCAGGCTGTAGCCCTCGGTGGCCTCGCACTGGGCGAACAGTTCATCCACCTCTTCGTCCTTCAGCACGATCGGCAGCAGGCCGTTCTTGAAGCTGTTGTTGTAGAAGATGTCGGCGAAGCTCGGCGCGATGATCGCGCGGAAGCCGTACTCGTCCAGCGCCCACGGCGCGTGTTCGCGGGAGGAGCCGCAGCCGAAGTTCTCGCGCACCAGCAGCACGCTGGCGCCCTGGTAGCGCGGGAAGTTGAGCACGAAGTCCGGGTTCAGCGGACGGGTGCTGCAGTCCTGGCCGGGCTGGCCCACGTCCAGGTAGCGCCACTCGTCGAACAGGTTCGGGCCGAAGCCGGTGCGCTTGATCGACTTGAGGAACTGCTTGGGGATGATCTGGTCGGTATCGACGTTGGCGCGGTCCAGCGGGGCGACCAGGCCGGTGTGGGTAGTGAAAGCTCTCATCGGCTTGGCCTCAGGCAGACATCAGTTCGCGCACGTCGACGAAGTGGCCGGCCACCGCGGCGGCGGCGGCCATCGCCGGGCTCACCAGGTGGGTGCGGCCACCGGCACCTTGGCGGCCCTCGAAGTTGCGGTTGGAGGTGGAGGCGCAGTGCTCGCCGGCGCCCAGCCTGTCGGGGTTCATCGCCAGGCACATCGAGCAGCCCGGTTCGCGCCATTCGAAGCCGGCCTCGATGAACACCTTGTCCAGCCCCTCGGCCTCGGCCTGGGCCTTGACCAGGCCCGAGCCCGGGACCACCAGCGCCTGCTTGATCGTCGGCGCGACCTTGCGCCCGCGCGCCACTTCCGCGGCCGCGCGCAGGTCCTCGATGCGCGAGTTGGTGCACGAGCCGATGAACACCCGGTCCAGCCTGATCGAGGTGATCGGCTGGTTCGGCTGCAGGCCCATGTACTTCAGCGCGCGGCTGATCGAATCCTTCTTCACCGGATCGGTTTCGCGCTCCGGGTCCGGCACCTGCTGGTCCACCGCCAGCACCATCTCCGGCGAGGTGCCCCAGCTGACCTGCGGCTTGATGTCCTCGGCGCGCAGCTCGACCACGGTGTCGAAATGCGCTTCCGGATCGGAGACCAGGGTGCGCCACAGCGCCACCGCCGCGTCCCAGTCGGCGCCCTTCGGCGCGAACGGGCGGCCGCGCACGTACTCGATGGTCTTCTCGTCCACCGCGACCATGCCCACGCGCGCGCCGGCCTCGATGGCCATGTTGCAGAGGGTCATGCGGCCTTCGATCGACAGGTCGCGGATCGCGCTGCCGGCGAACTCCAGCGCATGGCCGGTGCCGCCGGCGGTGCCGATCCTTCCGATCACCGCCAGCACGATGTCCTTGGCGGTGACGCCCGGGCCCAGCTTGCCCTCCACGCGGACCTGCATGTTCTTCATCTTCTTCGCCACCAGGCACTGGGTGGCCAGCACATGCTCGACTTCCGAAGTGCCGATGCCGTGCGCCAGCGCACCGAACGCGCCATGCGTGGAGGTGTGCGAATCGCCACAGACCACGGTCATGCCCGGCAGGGTCGCGCCCTGCTCCGGGCCAACCACGTGGACGATGCCCTGGCGGGCATCGTCCATCTTGAACTCGAGGATGCCGAAGTCGTCGCAGTTCTCGTCCAGGGTCTGCACCTGCAGGCGCGAGACCTCGTCGACGATCGCGGCCAGGCCGCCGGCGCGCTCGGCCTTCGTCGTCGGCACGTTGTGGTCGGGCGTGGCGATGTTGGCGTCCACCCGCCACGGCCGGCGGCCGGCCAGGCGCAGGCCTTCGAAAGCCTGCGGCGAGGTCACTTCATGGAGGATGTGGCGGTCGATGTAGATCAGCGAGGAGCCGTCGTCGCGACGGGTCACCTCGTGCATCTCCCACAGCTTGTCGTACAGGGTCTTGCCGGCCATCTGCTGCCTCGGATCGTGTCTGGCGTGGCGGTGCGCGGAGCGCGGCACCGCCGGCTGGAAGGCCATCGTGCCGGCTTGCCATCGATAACTCAAATGCATATTCTTCATATTCTGGATTCCCAACAGGAATCCATGGAGGCGCGCGATGGACTGGGCCGGACTGAACGCATTCGTCGCCGTCGCCGAGCACGGCGGCTTCTCCGCGGCCGCCGAGCAGCTGCACCTGACCCAGCCGGCGGTCAGCAAGCGCATCGCCCAGCTGGAGGACTCGCTGCGGGCCAGGCTGTTCGACCGGCTCGGCCGCCAGGTGGTGCTGACCGAGGCCGGGCGCCTGCTGCTGCCGCGGGCACGACAGATGCTGGCCGAAGCCGAGGCCGCGCGGCGCGCCCTGCACGACCTCGGTCAGCACATCGGCGGCCGCCTGAGCCTGGCCACCAGCCACCACATCGGCCTGCACCGCCTGCCGGTGCTGCTGCGCCGCTTCGCCGCGTTGCATCCGCAGGTGGCGCTGGACATCCGCTTCCTCGATTCGGAGCAGGCCTACGCGCAGGTGCTGCACGGCGACGTCGAACTGGCGGTGACCACGCTGGGCCCCACCGAGCCGCCGCTGCAGGCGACCACGGTATGGAACGACCCGCTGCGCTTCGCGGTGGCGCCGGACCATCCGCTGGCGCGGCTGTCGAAGGTGACGCTGGCCGACATCGCCGCGCATCCGGCGGTACTGCCCGACGCCGGCACCTTCACCCACCGCATCGTCGCCGGGACCTTCACCCGCCGCGGCCTGTCGCTGCAGCTGCGCATGACCACCAACTACATGGAGACCATCAAGATGATGGTCAGCGTCGGCCTGGCCTGGGGCGCCCTGCCGGAAACGATGCTCGACGCGCAGGTGCAGGTGCTGCCGGTGCACGGGGTGAAGCTGGAACGCCAGCTGGGCTACGTCGTCCACGGCGGCCGCACGCTCTCGCGCGCGGCGCAGGCATTCGTGGCGTTGTTGAGCGGGGATTCGTGATTCGTGATTCGTGATTCGCGGGGACGATGGCGCTGGCCAACGGGTAAGAAAAGAGCCAGAAAAGATGCGTAGCCCGGGTAAGCGAAGCGCACCCGGGGCGTAGCCAAAGCAGCGGCGTTGCTCCGGCTGCACAGTACCGCCATCAGGCCTGTGCCTCTTCCGGCTTCACCCGGAACCAGGCCGCGTACAACGCCGGCAGGAACAACAGGGTCAGCGCGGTGGCCACCACCAGGCCGCCCATGATCGCCACCGCCATCGAGCCGTAGAAGGCGCTGCGCGACAGCGGGATCATCGCCAGCACCGCGGTCAGCGCGGTCAGCACGATCGGGCGGAAGCGGCGCACCGTGGCGTCGACGATCGCGTGCCAGCGGTCGTGGCCGGCGGCGATGTCCTGCTCGATCTGGTCGACCAGGATCACCGAATTGCGCATCACCATGCCGGCCAGGGCGATCGTGCCGAGCATGGCCACGAAGCCGAACGGCATGCGGAAGATCAGCAGGAACCAGGTGGCGCCGATCAGGCCCAGCGGCGCGGTCACCAGCACCATCACCGTGCGCGAGAAGCTGCGCAGCTGCAGCATCAGCAACGTCGTCACCACGATCAGGAACAGCGGCAGGCCGGCCTTGATCGAGTTCTGGCCGCGCGCCGAATCCTCGACCGAACCGCCCACCTGCAGCAGGTAGCCCTGCGGCAGGGCCGCGCGGATCCCTTCGAGGGTCGGGTCGATCTGCGCGGTCACCGCCGCCGGCAGCAGCCCGTCGCGGATGTCGGCGCGGACGGTGATCGTCGGCAGGCGGTCGCGGTGCCAGATGATGCCGTCCTCGAACACCTGGCGCAGGCGCGCCACCTGCGACAGCGGCACGCTGCCGCCATCGCCGGTCGGCACCGCCAGGCTGCCCAGCAGTTCCAGCTGCTCGCGGTCGCCGGCGCCGCCGCGCAGCATGATCCCGACCAGCTCGTTGCCCTCGCGGTAGGTGCTGGCGGTGTAGCCGGACAGCTGCGCCGACAGGAACTGCGCCAGCTGCGCGCTACCCACGCCCAGCGCGCGGGCGCGGTCCTGGTCGACTTCCAGGCGCACGACCTTGCTCGGCTCGTCCCAGTCGAGGTTGACGTTGGTGGTGTGCGGGTTGGCGCGCACCTTCTCCGCGACCTGGCGGGCGATCGCGCGCACCTGCTCGATGTGCTCGCCGGAGACGCGGAACTGCACCGGGTAGCCCACCGGCGGGCCGTTCTCCAGGCGGGTCACGCGCAGCTGCAGCTCGGGGAACTGCGGCGCGACCTCGTCCAGCAGCCACGCCCGCACCCGCTCGCGCGCCTCCAGGTCCTTCGCCAGCACCACGAACTGGGAGAAGTTGGTCGCCGGCAGCTGCTGGTCCAGCGGCAGGTAGAAGCGCGGCGACCCGGTGCCGACGTAGGCCACGTAATTGCGGATGTCCTCGCGCTGCCGCAGCAGGCCTTCCAGCTTCTTCGCCTGGGCCTCGGTGGCGCGCAGGGACACGCCTTCGGCCAGCTCCAGGTCGACCATCAGCTCCGGCCGGGTCGAATCCGGGAAGAACTGCTGCGGCACGAAGCGGAACATCACCAGCGAAAGCACGAACAGGCCGGTGGTGACGCCGATCACCAGCCAGCGCCGGCGCAGGCACGCGTCGAGCAGGCGGCGGAAGCGCACGTAGAACGGGCGCTGGTACGGATCGTGGTGCTGCGCGTCCAGCGGCGCCGGCGCCAGGACGAAGGCGTACTGCGGCCAGCGGTCGGCCAGGCGCTCGCGGAAGGCGCGGCGGCGCGCGGCGAAGCTGCCGGGCTTCGGCGGCTGCGGATGCGCCAGGTCCGGCAGCATCCGGTCGCCCAGCCAGGGGATGAACAGCACCGCGGCGATCCACGACACCAGCAAGGCGATGGTCACCACCTGGAACAGCGAACGCGTGTACTCGCCGGTGCTGGAGGCGGCGGTCGCGATGGGCAGGAAGCCGGCGGCGGTGATCAGCGTGCCGGTGAGCATCGGGAAGGCGGTGGACTCCCAGGCGAAGCTGGCCGCGCGCAGGCGGTCGAAGCCCTGCTCCATCTTGATGGCCATCATCTCCACCGCGATGATCGCGTCGTCGACCAGCAGGCCCAGCGCCAGCACCAGGGCGCCCAGCGAGATCTTGTGCAGGCCGATGCCGAAGTAGTACATGACCGCGAAGGTCATCGCCAGCACCAGCGGGATCGACACCGCCACCACCAGGCCGGTGCGGAAGCCCAGCGAGAAGAAGCTGACCAGCAGCACGATCGTCACCGCCTCGGCCAGCACGCGCACGAACTCGCCCACCGACTCGCGCACCGCTTCGGGCTGGTCGGAGACCTTGCGCAGCTCCATGCCCGCCGGCAGGGTCTTCTGCAGTTCGGCGAAGCGCGTCTCCAGCGCCTCGCCCAGGCGCAGGATGTGGCCGCCGTCGCGCATCGCCACGGCGATGCCGATCGCGTCCTGGCCCATGAAGCGCATGCGCGGCGCGGCCGGGTCGGAGAAGCCGCGGGTCACCGTGGCCACGTCGCCGAGGCGGATGGTGCGGCCGCCGGCACGGATCGGGAAGGCGCGGATCTCCTCGATGCTGCGGAACGGCCCGTCCACGCGCAGCTGCACGCGCTCGGAAGGGGTTTCGAAGAAGCCGGCCGGCACCACCGCGTTCTGGCCCTCGAGCGCCTGCTGCACCTGCTGCAGCGGGATGCCCAGGGTGGCCAGGCGGGTGTTGTCGATCTCGATCCAGACCTTCTCGTCCTGCAGGCCGACCAGTTCGACCTTGCCCACGTCCGGCACCCGCTGCAGTTCCAGCTGGATGCGGTCGGCGTAGTCCTTGAGGATGGCGTAGTCGAAGCCCGGCCCGGTCAGGGCGTAGATGTTGCCGAAGGTGTCGCCGAACTCGTCGTTGAAGAACGGCCCGACCACGCCATCCGGCAAGGTCGCGCGGATGTCGCCGACCTTCTTGCGCACCTGGTACCACAGGTCCGGGATGTCCTTCGACTTCATCGAGTCGCGCGCCATGAAGATCACCTGCGACTCGCCCGGGCGCGAATAGCTGCGCACGAACTCGTACCTGCCGGTGTTCATCACCGCCTTCTCGATGCGCTCGGTGACCTGCTTCGACACCTCCTCCGCGGTGGCGCCCGGCCACAGCGTGCGCACCACCATCGCCTTGAAGGTGAACGGCGGGTCCTCGCTCTGGCCCAGGCGCAGGTACGACCAGCCGCCGATCACCGCCAGGGCGATCATGAAATAGAGCACCAGCCCGCGGTTGTGCAGCGCCCAGGCCGAGACGTTGAAGCGGCGCATGGCTCAGCCCGCCTTCGCGGGCGCGGCCGCCGCGGCGACCGGCCGGTTCTCGCGGTCCACCGGCGCCACCGGTTCGCCCTCGCGCAGCAGGTGCCCGCCGGCGGCCACGATCCAGTCGTCCGCCTGCAGCCCCTTGCCTGCCACCGGCACGCTCTCGCTGCCGAAGCGGCCGGCGGTCACCGGCACGCGCACGGCGCGGCCCTCGCGCACCACCCACACCGCCGCCTCGCCCTTGTCGCCGCGTTGCAGCGCCGACAGCGGCACCTGCAGGCCGCCGTCAGCCGCGCCCTGCGCCAGGTAGACGCGCGCGCTCTGGCCCAGCTCCACCTCGCCCTGGGCGAAGTCGTCCAGCGCCACGCGCGCGGCGAAGCTGCGGGTCTGCGGGTCGGCGGCCGCGGCGATCTCGCGGATCCGCCCCGGAAGCTGCCGGCCCGGGGTGCTCCACAGCTCGACCCGGGCCGCGTCGCCGACCTTGAACTCGCGGATGCGGTCCTCGGGCAGGTCGATGGCGACCTCGCGGCCGCCGTCGGCGGCGAGCACGAAGACGGTCTGGCCGGCGGCGACCACCTGCCCGGCCTCGGCCTGGCGCGAGGCGATCACCCCGGCGCGCGGCGCGCGCAGCTCGGCATAGCCGGCCTGGTTGCGGCTCACCTCGTACTGCGCGCGCGCGGCACGGGCCTGGCCGGCCGCGGCCTCGTAGGCGGTCTTCTGCGCCTCGTAGGCCGAGCGGCTGACCAGCTGCTGCTCGACGAGCTTCGCGTAGCGGTCCAGGTCGGCCCTGGCGCGGGTGGCCTCGGCCTCGGCGGCGGCCAGCTGCGCCTGCGCCGCGCGTGCCTGCAGCTCCTGGTCGGCCGGATCCAGTTCGGCCAGCACCTGGCCCTGCTCCACCCGTGCGCCGGCATCGACCAGCCGCCGCACCAGCTTGCCGCCGATGCGGAACGACAGCGGGCTCTCCTCGCGGGCATGGACCTCGCCAGCGAAGGCGAGCGCGCCGCCGCCGGCGGCCTGCGGCTGCACCACCCAGACCGGGCGCGGTGCCTCCGCGGCCTGCTCGTCCCGGCCACACCCGGCGGCCAGCATGGCCGCGAAAACGAGGGCCGGCAGCCCGGCCCCGCGGAATCCCTTCTTCATCGTCGCCGCCTGCGTTCAATAATTGAACCAGCCGGTATGGTATAAATAGAAAACTTCGTAGTCTAGTATTGCTGCATGAGTCTCAAGAACCCCGCCACCGCCGCTCCCGCGCGGTCCCCGGGCCCCGGCCGGCCGAAGGACCTGGGCAAGCGCGCGTCGATCCTGGATGCCGCCAAGCGTCTGTTCCTCGAACAGGGCTACCAGGGCGTGAGCATGGACCAGATCGCCGGCGAGGCCGGGGTTTCGAAGCTGACGGTGTACAGCCACTTCGGCGACAAGGAGACGCTGTTCTCCGAGGCCATCGCCGCCAAGTGCCAGGAAGTGCTGCCGGACGACCTGTTCGTCAACCCGCCCGAGGGCCCGCTGCGCGAGCAGCTGCGCACCATCGGCCACGCCTTCTTCGCGCTGATCACCAGCGAGGAGGCCATCAGCATCCACCGCATGATGAACACCCCCGGCTCGGCCGAGCACTCGCTGCGCCAGCTGTTCTGGAACGCCGGTCCGCGCCGGGTGCAGGAGGTGTTCGCCGTGTTCCTGCAGGCCCACGTCGACGAGGGCCGGCTGCGCATCGACGACGTGCCGCTGGCCGCCTCGCAGTTCTTCTCCCTGCTCAAGGGCGAGCTGCACCCGCTGATGGCCTGCGGCCTGTGCCCGAACCCGGGCCCGGACGAGGTGGCCCGGCACATCGAGGCCACCGTCGACTTCTTCCTGCGGGCCTATGGCACCTGAGCCGGCCGGCCACGCCCGCGGGACGGAGGTCGCGGTGACTTCCGGCACTGAGCCGGCGGCGGCCGCCCCCGCATCCTTTCCGGCAAGCCGCGGCCCGGCCCAGTAGAATGCCGGCTCCCCGCGTTGGATGAATCCCCATGACGATCGATTACGCCCGTGCCCGCGAACTGATGGTCGAGCAGCAGGTCCGCCCCTGGGAGGTGCTGGACTTCGCCGTGCTGGACGTGATCGGGCGCCTGCCGCGCGAGGCGTTCGTGCCCGAGTCGCACCGCGCCCTCGCCTACGCCGACCTCGAGCTGCCGCTGGGCCACGGCGCGAAGATGATGAAGCCGGTGGTCGAAGGCCGCATGCTGCAGGCGCTGCAGCTGAAGCCTGGCGACAGCGTGCTGGAGATCGGCACCGGCAGCGGCTATATCAGCGCCTGCCTCGGCGCGCTGGCCCGCGAAGTGATCAGCCTGGAACTGGTCCCGGAGCTGGCCGCCGCCGCGCGCGCGCGCCTGGACGCGACCGGCCTGGGCGTCAACGTCCGCATCGAAACCGCCGACGCCTTCGCGTACGACCCCGGCGAGCGCCGCTTCGACGCGGTCTGCGTGACCGGTGCGGTCACCGAGATCCCGGAGCGTTTCCTGGCGTGGCTGCGTCCGGGCGGGCGCCTGTTCGTGGTCCGCGGCCAGGCGCCGGTGATGGAAGCCGTGCGCGTGGTGAAGGGCGAAGGTGTCAACGCCGCGACCACCGAATCGTTGTTCGAGACCGAGCTGGAGTACCTGCACGGCGCCGAGCCGGTCCCGCAGTTCCTGTTCTGACCGCAGCCGCACGGCGCGGTCGGCACTGATTTTCCCCCTCGACGCCTCCCGATTGACCGGGAGGCGCCCACCAAGAAAGGAAGCCGCTGATGACCCGCCGTTCCCTCGTCCTGGCTTTGGCCGCCGCGCTGTCCGCCGGTAGCGCGCAGGCCGCCGACCTGCTGCAGACCTACGAGATGGCCCGCAATGGCGACCCGACGCTGGCGATCGCCGAATCCAACTCGCTCTACACCAAGGAAGGCCAGGTCCAGGCCCGCGCCGCGCTGCTGCCGCAGCTGTCCGGCGACGCCTCGTACAGGCGCAACCGCAACGAGGTCGAAGGCGTGTCCGGCTCGCGCACCAGCAAGTCGCGCAGCTACGGCATCGGCGCCAGCCAGACCCTGTTCGACTGGGGCAAGTTCTCCAGCCTGCGCGCGCAGCGTTCACTGAGCGCGGCGGCCGACCAGACCCTGGACGCGGCCAACGACGACCTGATGGTGCGCACCGCCGCCGCCTACTTCGACGTGCTGGTGGCGATCGAGTCGCTGGCCGCCGCCGAGACCAACGAGGCCGCCGGCAAGCGCCAGTTCGACTACGCCGACAAGCGCCTGGAGGTCGGCCTGGCGCCGATCACCGACGTGCACGAGGCCCGCGCCCAGTACGACGAGGCCCGCGCCAACACCGTCCTGGCCCGCAACGCGCTGGAAGACGCCTACCAGGCCTTGGCCGAGCTCACCGGCCAGCCGGTGACCCAGCTGCGCGCGCTGCCGGCCGATTTCCGTCCGGAGCTGCCGGCCCTGCGCGCCAGCGCCGACGAGTGGGTCGCCGCGGCGATCCAGAACAATCCGTCGCTGCGCGCCGCCAGCCTGCAGGCGGAGGCCGCCGAGCACAGCGTGGACACCGCGCGCGCCGGCCACTACCCGAGCCTGTCGCTGAGCGGCAGCTGGGGCAAGGAGGCCAGCTGGGGCGACATCACCGGTTCGAACGCCCAGCGCGGCGAAAGCACCGGCACCAGTGTCGGCGTGACCCTGAGCGTGCCGCTGTTCTCCGGCGGCGCGACCCAGTCGCGCGTGCGCCAGGCGATCGCCCAGCGCGACATCGCCCAGGACCAGTACGAGCAGCAGCGCCGTGCGCTGGACCGCAACACCCGCAACCTCTACCAGGCCCTGGTCGCCGGCGTGAGCGAGGTCGAGGCCCGCCGCCTGGCGGTGGTCTCGGCGCAGAGCGCGTTCGACGCCTCGCAGGTCGGCCTGGAAGTCGGCACCCGCACGGTGCTGGACGTGGTCCAAAACCAGCGCACCCTGTTCCAGGCGCAGGTCGAGTACGCGCGCTCGCGCTACAACTTCCTGCTCAACCGCCTGCTGCTGGCCCAGGCCACCGGCGAACTGGACGTGGACCAGCTGCGCGAGATCAACGCGCTGCTGACCGCCGACGCCGAGACGCAGCTGTCGCGTCCGGTGAACACGCAGTAAGCCTCGCCGCACCCGTACGTGGAAAGGGCCGCCCCGGGGCGGCCCTTTCCTTTTCCGGGCGCCGGTGCCGGCGCTCAGGCCGAAGCGGGAGCGGCGCCCTGGATCGACGCCACCGGCGCCGGCAGGTCCTCGCCGAGCATCGCCAGGGTGCGGGCGAGCGCGCCGCGCCCCTGGTCGATCAGCGCGGTGCCGGCCGCGGCCATCGTCGCGCGCGCGCCGGCATCGCCCAGCAGCGCCTCCAGTTCCGCGCCCACGCCGTCGACGTCAGCGCCCACGCGCAGCGCGCCGGCCTCCTTCATCCGCGCGGAGATCTCGGCGAAGTTGTGCAGGTGCGGCCCGGTCACCGCGGGCGTGCCGACCGCGGCCGGCTCCAGCAGGTTGTGGCCGCCGATCGCCTGCAGGCTGCCGCCGACGAAGGCCACATCGGCGCAGCCGTAGAACAGCATCAGCTCGCCCAGCGTGTCGACCACGAACACGTCGTCGTCCGGCCGCGGCCAGCGGTCCTGGCGGCGCGAACCCACGCTCCAACCGGCCTCCGTGGCCAGCGCCTGCGCCCGCGCGAAGCGCTCCGGGTGACGCGGCGCCCACACCAGCAGCAGCTCCGGCCAGCGCGCGCGCAGACGCCGGTGCAGCTCGATGACGTCGGCCTCCTCGCCCTCATGGGTGCTGGCCGCCAGCCACACCGGGCGCGGCGTGCCGAGCGCGGCGGCAAACTCCTTGCGGAAGGCATCGAGACCTTCGGGCACGGTGATGTCGTACTTGAGGTTGCCCAGGATGCGCACCTGTCCGGGCAGCGCGCCGAGCTTCATGAAGCGGCGGCCGTCGGCCAGCGACTGCGCGGCCACGCACTTGACCGTGCGCAGCGCGCACCCGATCAGCGGGCGCAGCAGGCGGTAGCCGCGCAGCGAGCGCGCCGACAGGCGCGCGTTGAGGATGTACACCGGGATGCGCAGGTCGCGGCAGCCGAACAGCATGTTCGGCCACAGCTCGGTCTCCATGATCAGGGCCAGGCTGGGGCGGAAATGCTGCAGGAAACGCGCGGCGCTGCCCGGCAGGTCGTACGGCAGGTAGACGTGGTTCACCCGCTCGCCCCACAGCGCGCGCACGCGCTCCGAGCCGGTCGGGGTGATGGTGGTGATGACCCAGCGGATGTCCGGGCGCTCCCTGAGCAGCGCGTTGACCAGCGGCGCGGCGGCGTTGACCTCCCCCACAGAGACCGCGTGCAGCCACACGCAGGGCGTGCCCGGTTCGGTGCCATAGGCGGCATAGCGCTCGTCCCAGCGCCGGAAGTACTCGCGCACCCGGAACCCGCGCGCGATCAGGTGGTAGAGCGTGAGCGGCGACAGCAGGTACAGCGCGAACGAATACAGCGCGCGCACGTAGCCTTCGCCCGGTTCCTTCCGTATCGCTTCGTTCGGCATCGGCGCAGCATAGCCGAGGCGGACGCGGCCTTCGCGTGCAGGGCTTAGAATTCCCGCATGACCGCCCCCGACCAGGTACCCCCGCGCCCGCCCTTCACGCCCCACCTGTGGCTGTCCTGGCTGGGGCTGGGGCTGGCGGTGGTGGCCGCGCGCCTGCCCTGGCTGTGGCAGCGGGCGATCGGCCGCGGCGTGGGCTGGCTGGCGCTGCGCCTGGCCCGCACCCGCCGGCGCGCGGCCGAGGTGAACCTGGCGCTGTGCTTCCCGGACGAGCCGGAGGCCTGGCGCCGGCGCCTGCTGGTCGACAGCTTCGACGCGCTGGGCATCGGCCTGTTCGAGTTCGCCCGCGCGTGGTGGGGCAAGGACGAGCCGATGCGTTCGCAGGCCACGATCGAGGGCCTGGAGCACCTGCGCGCGCTGCAGGAACAGGGCCGCGGGGTGCTGCTGGTCTCCGGCCACTTCATGACCCTGGAGATGTGCGGCCGGCTGATGTGCGGGCACGTGCCGCTGGCGGGCATGTACCGCCGCCATCGCAACCCGGTGATGGAATGGGCGGTCAAGCGCGGCCGCCTGCGCTATGCGACGGCGATGTTCGGCAACGGCGACATCCGCGGTGCGGTGCGGCACCTGAAGAAGGGCGGTTTCCTCTGGTACGCGCCGGACCAGGACATGCGCGGCAAGGACACGGTGTTCGCGCCGTTCTTCGGCATGCCGGCCTCGACGATCACCGCGACCCACCAGCTGGCGCGCCTGACCGGCTGCGCGGTGGTGCCGTTCTTCCACCGCCGCGAGGGCGGCCGCTACATCCTGCGGGTGGCGCCGCCGCTGCCGGACTTCCCGGGCGAGGACGCGGTCGCCGACACGGCCAGGGTCAACGCCGCGATCGAGGCGATGGTGCGCGAGGCGCCCGCGCAATACCTGTGGATCCACCGCCGCTTCAAGCGCCAGCCGCAGGGCCGCAGCGACTACTACGACCGCGACCGGCCGCTGCCGGGTTCACGCTGAGGCGCGGGCAGGAGCCGTGATGCCTGTCCGCGACAGGTAGCGGCGACAGCACCTGCGGTTGCAGTGCGCGGGCTTCGGACGGAGCCGCGCGTTCCGGCCGCGGCTTCTTCGATGTTTCCCTCTCCCGGCGGAGCGGCTGTCGGCCGCGTCGTAGAGCGGGGCTTGCCCCGCTGCTCTTTCGCGCGGGCAGGGACATCGGGCGTGGGAGTCGGGCAAGCCCGACTCTACAGGGGGCTTGCCGACGGCCCTGCGAGCGGGGGGATGACTCAAGGCGCCGAAGGACGTCGTCCCAAGGGGGTGTGGCGCAGGCAGGCCATGGGTGCATCCACGCCGCCACACCTGGCGTGCAGATCGCCAGACCGCTTCATGCAGAGGTTCCCGCCCGCCCGTCCTCGCGCCCATGCAGGGCACCGATGTACAGCCCGCACAGCAGCATCGCCAGGCCGCCCCAGAAGGTCGAATAGAACGCCAGGTGGGTGTTGAGCGGGAACGCGGTCACCGCCAGGGCCAGCAGCGCCGGTCGCGCGCGTTCGCGTGTGACGGCCGGAGCCCCTCGCCAGCTGCGCCACACCAGCCAGGCACCGGCCAGCCACAGCAGCAGGCCGACGGCGCCGGTCTCGCTGAGCACTTCCAGCACCAGCTGGTGGGCGTGGAAGGCTTCGCCTCCGCCCCAGGCAGGCGCCTGCGCGGGCGCCGGGTCGCACTGCGGCCAGGCCTCGCGGAAGCCGCGCACGCCGACGCCGTTGACCGGATGCGCCCCGACCATGCAGGTGGCGCCCTGCCAGATGCGGGCGCGGCCGGAGAGCGCGCCATCCACGCCCTCGCCCGCCGCCTCGAACGCCAGCGCGGTGCGCGCCACGCGCTGCTGCAGTTGCGGCGAGGCGATGTACAGCACGCCAAGCGCAACCACGCCAGCCGCGGCGAAAGCCAGGAGGTGGCGCGCGCCCAGCACCCGCCAGCCGGTGAAGGCCAGCACCAGCGCATAGCCGAGCCACGCCGCGCGGGCGCCGCCCAGGAGGATCGCCGCGCCCAGCGCCACGGCCGCCACGCCCCAGCCGATGCGGCCGCCACGCCGCCACGCGGCGTCCAGCAGGAACGGCGACAGGCTGGCCAGCACCAGGCCCAGCTTGAGGTTGCACGGACCGAACACGCCGCTGAGCCGGTCCACCGCCAGTACTTCCGCGGCGCTGCAGGATTCGCTGCCCGTGGCCATCCGCCGCAGCATATCCAGGCTCCAGAACAGCGGACTGGTGCCGGACAGCGCCTGCAGCAGCGCGTCGAGCATCCACGCCGCCACCAGCAGCGCCAGTCCGGAAAACACCAGCGCCCGTCCGCGCGCGCCATGCAGGGCGATCGCCACACCCCACAGGAATGGCAGGTAGCGCAGGTCGGCGACGACTTCCTTCCACGCGCGGCCGCGATCCAGGGCATCGGGCGCCGACACCAGCTCCGGCAGCCAGTACGCAGCGAACACGCCGGTTGCCAGCCAGAACGCGCCACGGTCCAGCGGCAGCGCGCGGCCCGTGCCGGCCCACGACGCCAGCTGCACCAGCACCGCCAGCGCGCCCAGCCCCAGTACGCCTTCGGCCGGGCCCGGCCAGGGCCACAGCGCGACGAAGGCCAGCACCCAGGCCGGCGTCCAGGCGAAGGCGCCGGCGCGGGCCGCTTCGTGCTCAGCCGGCCAGTTCGGCATACAGGTCCAGGGTCTGCCGCTGCATCGCCTGCAGCGTGAACGGGATCGTTTCCGGCAGGGCCGGCGGCGTGCGCAGCAGCGAGGCCGCGGCCGTGGCCAGCGCGGCGGCGTCGAAGGGCGCGACCGCACCGCACGGCTGCAGGGATTCCAGCAGTTCGCCGACGCCACCATGCGCCCAGCCCAGCACCGGCCGCCCCACCGCCAGCGCCTCCACCACGGTGCGCCCGAACGCTTCGGGCTTGCGCGACAGCTGCAGCACCAGGTCGCTGGCGGCGTAGGCCTCGGCGATCCGCGCGGTCGGCGCGGTGAAGGCCACGACGTCGGCGATGCCCAGGGCCGCCGCGTGTGCGAGCAGCTCATCGATGTAGGCGTCGCGGCCGGCCTCGCGCGCGCCGGGCAGCCACAGGCGCGCATCGGCGAACGGCCCGGCGCGCAGCAAGGCCAGCAGCTGCAGGGCGTCGGCATGGCCTTTCAGGCGGGTGCCGCGCCCGGGCAGCAGCAGCAGCGGACCGTTGCCAGCCAACGCCGGATGCTCACGCGCGACGGTGGCACGCGCGGCCGGGTCCGGAGACGGCCGACGCCGGAACTGCGCCGGGTCGATGCCGCGCGGGATCACCCGCAGCCGCGCCGGGTCGACCGCCGGGTAGTGCCGGCGCACGTAGTCGTGCACGGTGCCCGACACGCAGACCACGCGCTCGCCGCTGGCCATCACCGCGCTGTAGCGACCCGGTGAATTGAGTCCGTGCACGGTGGTGACCCAGCGCGGGCGCTGCCCGGCCGGCAGGCTGCCCAGTGCCATCCGCCCCAGCCAGGCCGGGAGGCGCGAACGGGCGTGGACGATGTCGGCGCGCGCGCGGCCGAACAGCGCGCGCAGCGCGGGCACGTGGCGCAGCACGGCCGGCGACTTGCGCCCGATGTCCAGTTCGACGTGTTCGGCGCCGCTGGCCAGCAGTGCCGGCACCAGTCGGCCGCCCGCGGAAACCACGATCGCGCGGTGCCCCTCGGCCACCAGGGCCGCGGCGATCTCCAGGGTTGAACGCTCGACGCCGCCGGACTCGAGCGCCGGCAGCAGCTGGACCACGGTCAGGCGGCGCATCGGCGGGCCGGTCCGCGGCCGGGGGTCGGGCTCAGTCGACCAGCTGGTAGACCGCGCCGCAGTAGGGGCACTGGGCCTGGTGGTCGGGCTCGTCCTGCACCGGCAGGTAGACCCGCGGGTGCGAGTTCCACAGCGCCATTTCCGGGGTCGGGCAGCTCAGCGGCAGGTCGCTGCGGTGCACGGTGTAGCGCTTCTCGGCATTGGCGGGCGCGTTGGCGGTGCTGGTCATGGCGTGCGGGGATGAAGCGGGAACAGGTGCCGATTCTAGCAGCGGGGCCCGCGGCCCGCCGCCCGCCAGGGCGCCGGCGGGCAAAAAAGAAAGCCGGCCCGTGGGTCCACGGGCCGGCGGGCGCGGCAGTTGGAGGGGGAGGGGACGACTGCCGCGCAGGGGGGAATCACCTGGCCTTCGGCGCCGTGGCTTCGGTGGTGATGCGCACGGAGACTTCGTCGCTGACGTTCGGGGCGTAGGCGCCGAGACCGAAGTCGGAGCGCTTGATCTTCGTCTTGGCGTCGAAGCCGATCGCCGGGGCCTTGGTCATCGGGTGTTCCCCGGCCTTGTTGAGCATCACCTGCAGCACCACCGGCTTGGTGATGCCCTTGATGGTCAGGTCGCCGGTGACCTTGAGCTTGTCCTTGCCGGTGCTTTCGACCTGGGTGCTCCTGAAGGTCGCGGTCGGGTACTTGGCGGCGTCGAAGAAGTCGGCGCTGCGCAGGTGCTCGTTGAACTTGTCGCTGAAGGCCTCGAGGCCGGACAGCGGCAGGGTCACCTCGACGCTGGAGGCGGCGACGTTGTCGGCGTCGTAGACGAGAGTGCCCTCGACGTCGCCGAAGTGCGCGAGCGGGTGCGAGTAGCCGAAGTGGGTCCACTGCGCCAGCACGTTGGTGTGGCTCGGGTCGAGCTTGTAGGTGACCGGCTCGGCGAACGCCGGGGCGACGGCCAGGGACAGCAGTGCGGCGGCGGAAAGCAGGCGGATGCGCATGTGGGCTCCTTTCTGGGAGTGTCGTTGAGGTTGGAACGCGAGGGATAGTGCGGCGATCGACGCTAACGACGCGTCATTCGATGCGTGCGGCCTCGTCGAACGACAGGCGCGGCGAACGCGGGAAGATGCTGGCCGGATCGCCCTTGCCGAGGTTCACCAGGATGTCGGACTTGATGCTGGTGCCGGCGAAGAACGCTTCGTCGACCTTGGCGCCATCGAAGCCGGTCATCGGGCCGGCGTCCAGGCCCAGCGCGCGCGCGGCCAGGATCAGGTAGCCGGCCTGCAGCGAGGAGTTGCGCAGCGACGGCGTGTAGCGGTTCTCGCGCGGGCCCTCGAACCAGGCCTTGGCGTCGGTGTGCGGGAACAGGTAGGGCAGCTTCTCGTGGAAGGCTTCGTCGCGGCCGATGATCACCGTCACCGGCGCGGCCATGGTCTTGGCGTAGTTGCCTTCGGCCAGCGCCGGGCCGAGCTTGGCCTTGGCTTCGGGCGACTTCACGAAGACGAAACGGGCCGGGGTGGTATTGGCCTGGGTCGGACCGAACTTCAGCAGGTCATAAAGCTGCCGCAGGGTCTGGTCGCTGACTTCGCCGGAAAAGGCGTTGTAGGTACGGGCGGTACGGAACAGCTGGTCGAGGGCGGCGTCGTTCAGCGGGTGCGGCATGATGGTCCTTCTACGGTTTTCTGCGGGCAGGCTTCGGGCCATCGTTGGCCCTCCCCAAGGCTTGCCACAGTGTAGGCTGTTGCAGCTGCCGTCGGCGCCAGACCAGTACGGAACGAATCAATGTCGTTTTCGCAACGACCCGCGACGGATGGCGGTACCTGGGTGTTGACCGACGGCAACGCCGGCAACCTGCGCCAGGCCGAAGCGCTCGCGCGCGCGCTCCACTCCGCCACTCCGCATGCGCCGGCGCTGTTCCCGCGGGCACCGTGGCGCTGGCTGGCGCCACGGCTGCTGCCTGGCGCGACGCATGCGTTCGGCCCGGCCTTCGCCGCGGACCTGGCGCACCCGCCCGCGCTGGCGATCGGCTGCGGCCGCCAGGGCGCGCTGGCGACGCGGCTGCTGCGCCGACGCGGCGCGCGCGTGGTGCAGATCCTCGACCCGCGCATCGACACCCGCCACTGGGACGTGGTCGTCGCGCCCGAACACGACGGCCTGCGCGGCGAGAATGTAGTGTCCGTGCTCGGCAGCCTCAACCCCGTCGACGAGGACTGGCTGGCCACCGCCGCGGCACGCTATCCGGCGCTGCAGCGGCTGCAGCGCCCACGCATCGCCCTGCTCGTCGGCGGCCCGACCCGCCACGCGCCGTGGAAGGTCGAAGCGCTGCCGGACCTGCTCGATGCGCTGCGCCAGCGCGTGTCCGCCGAAGGCGGCAGCCTGCTGGCCACGGTGTCGCGGCGCACGCCCGCGGCGGCCCTGGACGCGCTGCGCAACGGCCTGCGTGGCCTGCCCGGCCTGCTGTGGGACGGCAGCGGCGCCAACCCCTACCCCGGCATGCTCGCCTGCGCCGACGAGCTGGTGTGCACCCCGGACTCGGTGAACATGGTGTCCGAGGCCTGCGCGACCCGCGCGCCGGTGCACGTGCTGGAGGCCGGCTGCGCGGACGGGCGAATCGGCGTGTTCCTGCGCTCGCTGCTGGAGCGTGGCCGGGTGCGCCCCTTCAACGCCGCCGCCGCGCCGTTCCCGGCGGTGCCGCTGCGCGAGACCGCGCGCGTGGCCGCGATCGTGCGCGAGCGGCTGTCGCTGTAACCCGCAGTTCCACGTCAGGCGGCGCGCCACCTGGCGCGGGTCACGCCGCGGGCGGATCGAAGCAGAGCCCGTGCGCGGCCACCGCGCGGGTGATGGCGGCGCGCGCTTCGGCGATCGCGCCGGTTTCGGCGGTCAGGCGCGGGCGACGGTCCAGGGTGCAGGCCAGGCCGGCCTCGAGCAGCACCTGGTGTGCCTGGTGCAGCGTTTCCATCTCCTGTCCTCCCAGCCAGCCGCACGCGCCCAGCGCCTGCAGCAGGCCGGGGCTGTCGCGCGGCTCCAGCAGCGCCGGCACCTGCGCGGAACGGGCGAGCACGGCGAACTGCAGCAGGAATTCCAGGTCGACCAGGCCGCCGGCGCCCTGCTTGAGGTCGAAGCGCCCGGCATCGCTGCGGTCGAGCTCGGCGCGCATGCGCTGGCGCATCTGGCCGACGTCCGCGGCCAGCGCGGCGACATCGCGGGCGCGACCGAGGGTCTGCGCACGCACCTGCTCGAAGTCGGCCAGCAGCGAGGCGTCGCCGGCGACCGGGCGCGCCCGCACCAGCGCCTGGTGTTCCCAGGTCCATGCACGCTGCTGCTGGTACTCCGAGTAGCTGGCCAGCGAGGACACCAGCAGGCTCTTGCCGCCGTCCGGGCGCAGGCGCATGTCGGTTTCGTACAGGCGCCCGGCGCTGGTCACCGCGCCGAGCAGGGCGACGACCTTCTGCGCCAGGCGTGTGTACCAGCGCGAGGCTTCCAGCGCGCGCGTGCCGGCCGATACCGCCGAGGGGTCGGCGTCGTAGAGGAACACCAGGTCCAGGTCCGAACCGAAGCCAAGCTCGCGGCCGCCGAGGCTGCCATAGCCGACCACCGCGAAGCGTCCGCCCGGCAGTTCGCCATGCGCGGCCCGCACCTCGGACCCGGCCATGCGCAGCACCTGCCCCACCACCGCGTCGGCGAGCGCAGCCAGGCGGCGCGCGCAGTCCTCGGCCGGCTGGCGGCGGTCCAGCGTGGCCAGGGCGATGCGGAAGCTGAGCGCCTGGCGCACTTCGTTGAGCGAGCGCAGCGCCACTTCCGGATCCTCGTCCTGCGCGGCGGCGGCGCAGGCGGCCTGCATCGCGTCGGCGTCGGGCATCGGCCCGGCCACCCGCGCGTCGAGCAGTTCGTCCAGCAGCAGCGGGTAGTTGGCGATGCGTTCGGCCAGCAGCGCGCTGCGCGCGAGCACATCGACCAGCCGCGCCAGCGCGCTGGGCTGTTCGTCGAGCAGGGCGAGGTAGCTGGCGCGCCGCAGGATCGCCTGCAACAGGCCAAGCAGGCGCCGCAGCGCGGCTTCGGGCTGCGCCGAACCGGCCGCCGCGCCCAGCAGCGCCGGCACCACCCGGTCCAGGCGCGCGCGCGCGGCGTCGGACAGCGCGCGCACGCCGCCGCTGCGGGCGAAGTCGCGCAGCGCCGCGTCGGCGCCTTCGGCATCGGCGAAGCCGGCGGCCGCGAGCGTGTCGGCGCTGGCGCCATCGGGCAGCGCGCGCCAGTAGCTTTCCAGCGCGTCCGGCGCGGCGCTGGCCCGGCGCGGCACCAGCAGCGCCTCGAACTCGGCCGAGACCTTCGCCCGCCACCCGGCCAGTTCGGCGTGCAGCGCCTCCCAGCTTTGCCGGCCCAGCGCCAGCGCCAGCCGTTCGCGGTCCTCCGCCGCTTCGGGCAGCGCGTGGGTCTGCGCGTCGCGCAGCATCTGCACGCGGTTCTCGAGCCGGCGCAGGAAACGGTAGGCATCGGCGAGCATGGCGCCGTGGTCCGGCGCGACCTGGCCGGCGGCCACCAGCGCCTGCAGCGCCGGCAGCAGGCTGCGTCCGCGCAGCTCCGGCTCGCGGCCGCCGCGGATCAGCTGCAGCGACTGCACCAGGAACTCGATCTCGCGGATGCCACCGGGGCCGCGCTTGAGGTCGTCGGCCATGTCGCGGCGCTGCATCTCCGCGACGATCGCCGCCTTCATCGTGCGCAGGCCGTCCAGGGCGGTGTAGTCCAGGTAGCGTCGGTAGACGAACGGACGCAGTGTCTCCAGCCAGGCCTCGCCGGCGGCGATGTCGCCGGCCACGGTACGCGCCTTGAGCCAGGCATAGCGTTCCCAGTCGCGGCCTTCGCGCTGGAAGTAGCCGTCCATCGCCGCGAACGACCAGGCCACCCGGCCGGCGCTGCCGAACGGACGCAGGCGCAGGTCGACGCGGTGGCAGAAGCCGTCGGCGGTGGTCTCGTCCAGCAGCTTGGCCAGGCGCTGGCCCAACCGCGCGAAATAGTCCTCGGCGGCCAGCGCGCGGCGGCCGTCGGATTCGCCGTCCTGCGGATAGGCGTAGACCAGGTCGACGTCGGAGGAGAAGTTCAGTTCGCTGCCGCCGAGCTTGCCCAGCCCGAACACCACCAGCCGCTGGACCGCGCCGTCGGCGCTGCGGACCACGCCGTGGCGTTCGGCGAATTCACGCTCCACCGCTTCAAGGCCCAGCTGCAGGCATTCCTCGGCCAGGCGCGTGCTGCCGGCGAGCGTGGCCTCGACGTCGTCCAGGCCGAGCACGTCGCGCCACACCAGCCGGGTCGAACAGGCGGTGCGGTACAGGCGCAGCTGTGCCGGCCAGGCCGTCGGCTGTTCCGGATCGAGCACCGGCGCGGGCAATGGCGCCGGATCGGCCGCGGCCAGGTGTTCCAGCAGTGCCGGCTGCCGGCGCAGGGTCTCGATGGCGAAGTCGCTGGCCAGGGCCACCCGCGCCACCCGCTCGCACAGTCCTGCGTCCTCGAGCAGCTCGGCGTGGCGCGGCGAGGCCGAGCGCAGCATCGCCAGCGCGCGTGCGCCGGTGTGTTCGCGCAGCGCCTCGCGGTCGGCGGCGGCGGGAGGGATAGCAGTGGAAGCGGCGGAGGTAGTCATCGCCGCGATTGTGGCATGCACCACGAATACGGCCGGCGGCGTGCGGACACCGGCGTATCCACGCCTGGCGCCGCCGGCGGGGCATGCCACCGGTGTCGGCGGCGGACATAAAAAAAGCCCGCTTGCAGCGAACTGCCAGCGGGCCTGCTCCCTCCCCCACGTCGGGATGCGGGGCCATCGTGAAGGAGGCGTTAGGGGCTTTGCACGCTGCACTGCAAAACAGCACCGGCAGGTTCAATTTCCTGTTTTTGCTGGGAATTCTGCTGAATAGGGGAAACCTGCAGGATGACACCGGTATTACATGAAACCGTCGCGCGGGCCGGACGCGCCACGTCCGGATCGGCGGGCTGCGGTTCCTCAGTGAAGCAGCGGCGGATGGCCCTCGAACCACTCCCGCGCGCGCAGCAGGTGCCACTGGTGGTGGTCGCCCTGGAGCCCCAGGCCCGCCGACAGCGGGCCCATGCTGGCCAGCAGCTGGCCCCGATGCTGGCCGTCCGACAGCTCCAGGCGGGCATGGACGTCGTAGCGGTCGTTTCGCGCGTGCACGCCATCGAGGACCAGCGTGTCGCCCTGCCAGCGCACTCTGCCCTCGGCCCGGGCCTTGCCGGAGTCGACGAGCCGTTCCATCCAGCGCGGACGGTCGGTGCCACCGAACAGGTCGAGCAGGAAGCCGGCGTCGCGCGCCTGCGCCCCGACCCGCCCGTGCACCAGCGCCGGGGACGCCGCGGGCAGGTCGATCCGCGCCTCGGGCAGGTCCACGTCCGCCCACCAGCCCTGGCGCGTGCGGCCGGCGGCGTCGCGGAAGCTGACGTCGCGCAGCCGGACCTGGCTGCCGTCGAGGTCGAACCGGCGCTGCTCCAGGTCGGCGCGGCGGAGACGCGCGTCGATGCCGAGGTCGCCGCGCAGCTGGCGGCCAGCGAACGACATGCGCGCATCCCGGCCCTGCACGCTGGCCTTGCCCTGGCCGAGGTTGCCGCGGCCGTCGAGTTGCAGGTCGGCGCTGGCGCTGCCCCGGCCGCGCTCGATGCGCATCTGCCCGGAGAGGAAGCGGTTGTACACGCGCAGGTCCGGCACGACCGCGTCGCTGAAACGCAGCCGCGCCGTCGTCGCCGCCAGGCCTTCGCCGCGCGCGGGCATGCCGTCGACGACCACGTCCAGCCGCAGGTTGTCGCCACGCGCGAACGGCGCCTGCGGCGCGTCGGCGGCGGCGATCGCATAGCCGTCCAGCGCCGCCTCCATCCGCGTCTGCAGCGCGCCGCCGTCGCCGCTGCCCAGCTCCGCGAGCACGCGCCCGCGGCCGCTGACGACGGTGCCCATGACCGTGGCCACCGCAGCCACTTCCGGCAGCTCGACATGGCTGCCCGGCGCGACCCGGCCGCCTTCCACGCGCAGGTCCGCGCGCAGTTCGCCGGCGCCTTCCAGTTCGAACCACGACGGCGCGTTGAACAGCGGCGCGACCCAGCCCAGCGAGGGGAAATGCCAGCGCCCGGCGACATGCCCGGAGGCGCGCGGCAGCAGCCCGGCCAGCGTGCCCTGCACCGGCAGCTGGCGCCCTTGCAGGCGCAGCTCGGCATCGAGGTCGAGCGACCCGCCTTCGCGGCCGGGCACCCGCAGGCGCAGGCCGATGTCGTCGTCGACCTGCACGTCCACGTTCAAGGTGTCGTCCAGCACGTCGCCGGCCACGCCGGTTCCACGCACCGGCGCGGTCCACGCCAGCCGGCCACCAGGCTGCAGCACGCCATCGTCGACCACCAGCCGGCCGTGCAGGCGGCCACCGCCCGGAACCAGACCGACGCGGAACCGGCCATCCGGACCCACGTAGCCGCGCAGCGAGGCACCTTCGGCGTCGAGACCCAGTGCGGCGTCGGTCAGCAGCAGGGTGCGCAGCCCGAGGGCTTCGGCATGCGTATGCCGCGCGATCGAGAACGCTCCATCGAGGGTCGCGCCATCCAGCAGGGTGTGCGGTCCGGCGCGCAGCCGCGCGCCATCGAAATGCACGCTCGAGTCGAGCACCTGGATCGGCCCGCCGCGCAGCTGCTTGGAGAAGCCGAAGCTCGCGCTGCCGTTGCCTTCCAGCACCAGGCCGTCGTAGTGGCCCTCGCGCACGCTGTCGCTGGCGATGCGCTCGAACAGCAGGGTCCAGCCGCCGGCGCGCGGCGCCGGCGCGGGCCGCGCGCGGTCGACGTGGCGCACGCCGCCGCCGACGTTGCGGGCCACCACCGAGGGCACGCGCAGCTCACGGCGCAGCAGGGGCCACAGGGCGATGCGTCCGGCCACATGGTCGGCCTGCACGTCCCAGGCGAGGTCGCGCACCTGTCCCTGCAGGCGGACCTGCCGCGCTGACACGTAGCCGGGGAACAGCGTATGCGCCACGCCCCACTGCGCCTGGAACGCCTCAGGCCGGCGATTGGCCAGCGGATGCAGCAGGGTATTGAGGAACAGGTTGCCCAGCACCAGGTACCCGCCCCAGGCCAGCAGGGCGGTCCACAGCGCGCGACGCAGCCAGCGCGGACGGCCATGCCACCAGGCGATCCCGCGGCGCCATCCGTCGCGGCTCCATGCCTTCGCCTGTTGCAGGGTGTCCATGCCGTGCAGGATGCCTGAAGCGGCCACGCGCGCAAGGCAGTCCGCTGCCCGCGCGGATGGGCGCCACGGTCAGGCCGCGGCGCTTTCCCGGGCGAGCGCTCGGCGCGTGCGCACCGCTTCCGCCAGCCGCTCCAGCACGCCGACCGAACGCTCCCAGTCCAGGCAGCCATCGGTGATGCTCTGGCCGTAGGTGGGCGCGCGCCCGTCGACCAGGTCCTGGCGGCCCCCGACCAGGTGGCTTTCGACCATCACGCCGATGATCCGCGCATCGCCGCCTTCGACCTGGCGGGCGATCGCCTCGACCACCTCCGGCTGGTTGTCCGGGTTCTTGCCGCTGTTGGCGTGGCTGGCGTCGATCATGATCCGCGCCGGCAGCCCGGCCCTGGCCAGCACCTCGGCGGCGGCCTGCACGCTGCCGGCGTCGTAGTTGGGCACCTTGCCGCCGCGCAGGATCACGTGGCCGTCCGGGTTGCCGGCCGTGGCGGCGATCGCCGAGTGGCCGTCCTTGGTCACGGCCAGGAAATGGTGCGGTTGCGAGGCCGCCATCACCGCGTCGGCGGCGATGCGCACGTTGCCGTCGGTGCCGTTCTTGAACCCCACCGGGCAGGACAGGCCGGACGCCATCTCGCGGTGGATCTGGCTCTCGGTGGTGCGTGCGCCGATCGCACCCCAGGCGACCAGGTCGGCGATGTACTGCGGCGAGATCGTGTCCAGGTATTCGCAGCCGGCCGGCAGGCCGAGCAGGTTGATGTCGCGCAGCAGCCCGCGCGCCAGGCGCAGGCCCTTGTTGATGTTGAAGCTGCCGTCCAGGTCCGGGTCGTTGATCAGGCCCTTCCAGCCCACCGTGGTGCGCGGCTTCTCGAAGTACACGCGCATCACGATCTCCAGCGCGTCGCCGAGGCGGTCGCGCAGCGGGCGCAGCCGCTGCGCGTACTCCATCGCCGCGGCCGGATCGTGGATCGAGCACGGCCCGATCACCACCGCCAGGCGGTCGTCCTGCCCGTGCAGGATGCGGTGCAGGGCGCGGCGGGCATCGGCGACGGTCTCCGACGCCTCCTCGGTGCAGGGCAGCTCGGCGATCAGCCGGGCCGGGGAAACCAGCGTATCGATGCGGCGGATGCGCAGGTCGTCGGTGTGGGGGGCCATGTGGGTGCTCCTGGGATGTCGGTCGATCCCGCCGGAGGTGGCGACAAAAAAGCCGCCAGGGTCTCTGGCGGCTTCCGGGGTGTGTCGTGTCTGTTCGAACTTCAGGACGCGCGCAACCCTTCCTCCGCCATGGGCTTCGGAAAGTAGTACCAGAAGTAGAAGCTGGCGCGCGGCGTGCTCACGGAGCCATTGATAACAGCCGCTTCCGGGCCGCGCAACCGTTTCAGCGGCAACGGCGGCGGGAACGCGGTTGCATTCGGGGCCGGGACACGCAAAAGAAAACCCCGCCTCGCGGCGGGGTTTTCCAGGTACAGCGGACGCAGCGGTTGCTGCAGCAGGACTCAGAAGTCCATGCCGCCCATGCCGCCCATGCCCGGAGCCGCCGGCTCTTCCTTCTTCGGCAGCTCGGCCACCATGGCTTCGGTGGTGATCATCAGGCCGGCGATCGACGCCGCGTTCTGCAGCGCGGTGCGGGTGACCTTGGTCGGGTCCAGGATGCCGAACTGCACCATGTCGCCGAACTCGCCGGTGGCGGCGTTGTAGCCGAAGTTGCCCTCGCCGGCCTTGACCTGGTTGACCACGACCGAGGGCTCCTCGCCGGCGTTGCTGACGATCTCGCGCAGCGGGGCTTCCATCGCGCGCAGGGCGATCTGGATGCCGTGGTTCTGGTCCTCGTTGGCGCCCTTGAGGTTCTCGATGGCCTTCTTGGCGCGCAGCAGGGCCACGCCGCCGCCGGGCACCACGCCTTCCTCGACCGCCGCACGGGTGGCGTGCAGGGCGTCCTCGACGCGCGCCTTCTTCTCCTTCATCTCGACCTCGGTCGCGGCGCCGACCTTGATGACGGCCACGCCGCCGGCCAGCTTGGCCACGCGCTCCTGCAGCTTCTCGCGGTCGTAGTCGGAGGTGGTCTCCTCGATCTGCGCCTTGATCTGCTTGATGCGGGCCTCGATGGCGGAGGTGTCGCCGGCGCCGTCGATGATGGTGGTGTTCTCCTTGGAGACCTGCACCTTCTTGGCGCGGCCCAGGTCCTTGATGGTGGCCTTCTCCAGCTGCAGGCCGACCTCCTCGGAGATCACGGTGCCGCCGGTCAGCACGGCCATGTCCTCCAGCATCGCCTTGCGGCGGTCGCCGAAGCCCGGGGCCTTGACCGCGCACACCTTGACGATGCCGCGGATGGTGTTGACCACCAGGGTCGCCAGGGCCTCACCCTCGACCTCCTCGGCCACGATCAGCAGCGGCTTGCCGGCCTTGGCCACGCCCTCGAGGATCGGCAGCAGGTCGCGGACGTTGGAGATCTTCTTGTCGTGCAGCAGGATGAACGGATCATCCAGTTCGCACTGCATGCTCTGCTGGTTGTTGATGAAGTACGGCGACAGGTAGCCGCGGTCGAACTGCATGCCCTCGACCACGTCCAGCTCGTTCTCCAGGCCCGAGCCTTCCTCGACCGTGATCACGCCCTCCTTGCCGACCTTCTTCATCGCCTCGGCGATGATGTTGCCGATCGACTCGTCGGAGTTGGCCGAGATGGTGCCGACCTGGGCGATCGCCTTGTCGTCGGCGGTGGGCTTGGACAGCTTCTTCAGCTCCTCGACGGCGGCCACGACGGCCTTGTCGATGCCGCGCTTGAGGTCCATGGGGTTGAAGCCGGCGGCCACGGCCTTCATGCCCTCGCGGATCAGCGCCTGGGCCAGCACGGTGGCGGTGGTGGTGCCGTCGCCGGCGTTGTCGGAGGTCTTGGAGGCAACCTCCTTGACCATCTGCGCGCCCATGTTCTCGAACTTGTCGGCCAGCTCGATCTCCTTGGCGACGGACACGCCGTCCTTGGTGATCGTCGGGGCGCCGAAGCTCTTCTCGAGCACGACGTTGCGGCCCTTCGGGCCCAGGGTCGCCTTGACGGCGTTGGCGAGGATGTTCACGCCGCGCACCATGCGCGAACGGGCGTCTTCACCGAAACGGATTTCCTTGGCAGCCATTGCAGGATTACCTCAGTTCTTGGTTCGAATGGGATGGAAAGGGGGTCGGGCGGATCAGCCCAGGACGGCGAAGATGTCGTCTTCCTTCACCACCAGGTACTCGGTGCCGTCGAGCTTGACCTCGGTGCCGGCGTACTTGCCGAACAGGACCTGGTCGCCGACCTTGACCTTCGGGGCACGGACCGTGCCGTTGTCCAGCACCTTGCCCTCGCCGACCGCAATGACCTGGCCCTTGATCGGCTTCTCGGTGGCCGAATCCGGGATCACGATGCCGCCGGCGGAGACCTTCTCTTCTTCGGTACGCTTGATGACAACGCGGTCGTACAGCGGCTTGATGTTGCTCATTTCAATCCCTCTCAAGTGATTGACTGGGTTGGAAAAAGGGCGGCAACTCTAGCACTCGTCGGGGGCGACTGCCAGCGCCGCAGGCGGACGAAACCCGGTGCGGTGACCGGGGTTGAAGTGGCAGATGGGGGAGCGCCGGAGAACTTTCAAGGGGGGCCGGGTACACTTCCGCGCATGCCGGTCCATCTCGTGTTCTGCAGCTGCCCCGACCCCGACACCGCCCACCGCCTGGCCACCATCCTGGTCGAGGAGCGGCTGGCGGCCTGCGTCAGCCAGCTGCCGCCGATGCGCTCGGTGTACCGCTGGCAGGGCGCGGTCGAGCAGGCCGACGAGGTGCTGCTGCTGGCCAAGACCCCGGCCGACCGCCTGCCCGCCCTGGTGGAGCGCCTGCGCGCCCTGCACCCGTACGAACTCCCCGAGATCGTCGCGGTCGAAGCCGGGGCCGGCCTGCCCGCCTACCTGGACTGGGTGGCCGCGGCCACCCGCGACTGACCCTTCCGATGACCGCCCCCTTCCCCCGCCTGTTCCGCCTGCTGCTGGCCCTGGGCCTGCTGCTGCCCGCCCTGCCCGCCCTGGCCGTCGACGAGGACGACCTGCTGCCGGTCGACCGGGCCTTCGTGCTCTCCGCCAGCGCCACCGCGCCTGACCGGGTCGAGCTGCGCTGGAAGATCGCCGAGGGCTATTACCTGTACCGGCACCGCACCTCGGTGAAGGCCAGCGGCGGCCTGACCGGCGGCGAGCTGCGCCTGCCCGACGGCGATCGCCACACCGACGAGTTCTTCGGCCCGGTGGAGACCTACCGGGGCGAACTGCTGGCGGTGCTCGAGGGCGCCAGCCCGGGCGCCGGCCCGGTCCAGCTGGAAGTGAAGTACCAGGGCTGCGCCGACCTCGGCATCTGCTACCCACCGCAGACCCGGCGCCTGCAGGTGGACCTGCCGACGAACGGCGCCGCGGGCGGCCTGCCCGCCTTCGGCAGCGCGAGCCGGCGCGGCCTGCAGCTGCCCGGCCAGGCGGCGCTGCCGGAAGCGCAGGCCTTCGCCGCCGAGGCCATCGCCGATGGCGGCAACCGCATCCTGGTGCGGCTGGAGCCGGCGCCGGGCTACTACATCTACCGCGACCGCAGCCGCTTCGTGCTCGAGGGCGACCCGGGCCTGAAGCTCCAGGCGCCGCGCTGGCCGCAGGGCAGCCGCCACCGTGACGAGCACTTCGGCGAGGTGGTGGTGTACTTCGACGCGGTCGAAGTACAGCTGCCGGTGCACCGCAGCCACGCGGATGCGGCGCAGGCCACCGTGGTGGCGACCTTCCAGGGCTGCCAGACCGACGGCATCTGCTACCCGCCGATGACCCGCCGCCTCGTGGTGGACCTGCCGGCCGGCACGGTCAACGCCAGCCCGCCGCCGCGCGAGGCGCCGCCGCTGCCGGAAGCAACGCCCGCAAGCGCGGCGACCGCCGATGCCATTGCCACCGATGCAGCCGCCCCGGAGGAAGCGGGCGCGGTCACCGCCGTGCCCGACGCCTCGGCCGGCAATGCCCTGCGCAGCACCGCGCCGCCGGAGGCCTCCGCGCCGGCGCTGGCCGGCATCCTGGTGCTGGCCCTGCTCGGCGGCCTGGTCCTCAACCTGATGCCCTGCGTGCTGCCGGTACTCTCGCTGAAGGCGCTGGGCCTGGCGCAGAGCGGCGAAAGCCGTGCCCACGCGCGCCGGCACGCGCTCTGGTACACCGCCGGCGTGCTGGTCGCGTTCGCCGCGGTCGGCGCGCTGGTGGTGGCGCTGCGCAGCGCGGGCATGGCCGCCGGCTGGGGCTTCCAGCTGCAGCAGCCGTGGTTCGTGGCCGCACTGGTCTACCTGATGTTCGCCGTCGGCCTGAGCCTGTCGGGGGTGTTCACCCTTGGCGCCGGCATCGGCGGCGGCCTGGCCGCCGAGCGCAGCGGGCCGGCGGGCGACTTCCTTACCGGCGTGCTGGCCTGCGTGGTCGCCAGCCCGTGCATCGCCCCGTTCATGGGCCCGGCGCTGGCCTACGCCTTCGCCGCCCCGGCGGCGGTCGGGATCCTGGTGTTCCTGATGCTGGGCCTGGGCCTGGCCCTGCCGTTCCTGCTGATCGGCTTCGTCCCGGCGCTGGCGCGGCGACTGCCGAAGCCCGGCGCGTGGATGGAGACGCTCAAGCAGGTGCTGGCCTTCCCGATGTACCTGACCGCGGTCTGGCTGCTGTGGGTCCTCGGCCGCCAGCGCGGGGTCGACGCGGTCGCCCTGGTGCTGGCGGGCGCGGCGGTGCTGGCGCTGGCGCTGTGGTGGTTCGAACGCAGCCGCTGGCAGGGCCGCCGCGTCGGCAAGGCGCTGGCCCTGGCGCTGGCGCTGGTGGCGATCCTGCCGGCCTGGGGCGTGACCCGGCTGGCCCCGCCGGCGGCGCGCGCCGCCGCGGAAGGCGTGCTGGCGTACTCGCCCGACGCGCTGGACCGCCTGCGCGGCGAGGACCGGGTGGTGTTCGTCAACATGACCGCCGACTGGTGCGTGACCTGCAAGGCCAACGAGCGCAACGTGCTGTCCAGCGAGGCCTTCCGCACCGCCCTGCAGCGCGTGGATGCGGTCTACATGCGTGGCGACTGGACCAATGCCGACCCGCAGATCAGCGCCTTCCTCGAGGAACACAAGGCCGTCGGCGTGCCGCTGTACGTGGTCTACGGCCCGGGCGCGCCACCGGCGGTGCTGCCGCCGGTGCTGACCGGCGCCATCGTCGAGGACGCCCTGCTGCGCGCGGCGGCGCGATGAATCCGGCCTCCCTGCGCCTGCTGCTGGTGGCGCTGGCCGCGGGCGGGCTCGGCCTGCTGGCCGCCGGCGGGTGGCAGGACCGCCAGGCTTCGCGCGACCCGGCGGCGGCGGCCGTTCCCGCCGGGGTCCACCCGGCCAGACCGGGCGATGCCTTGCCGGCGATCCGGCTCCCGGACCTGGACGGCAACGTCGTCGATCTGGCCGCGATCGCCCCCGGGCGCCCGCTGCTGGTCAACGTCTGGGCCAGCTGGTGCGGGCCCTGCGTCGAGGAAATGCCCGAGCTGCAGCGCTACGCCCGCGCCCAGGGCGCCGGCGGCGTACAGGTGGTCGGCCTGGCCCTGGACACCCCGGAGAACGTGCGCGCCTTCCTCGCCCGCGTAGCGGTCGACTACCCGATCCTCATCGACCAGCCGGGCCCGGCCGACGCCAGCGTGCACCTGGGCAATACCCGCGGCCTGCTGCCGTACAGCGTGCTGGTGGATGCGCGCGGGCGGGTGGTGCGGCAGAAACTGGGGCCGTTCGAGGCCGGGGAGATCGAGGACTGGGCGAGGCACTGAGCCTTCCCCCTTTTCCGGCGCGGGCAGGCTCGGGGGCGAGGGGCAGCCCCGGCCCCTCGAGCTCTGCAGCTGCACGGCCCACCCCCCTTTCACGGGTGGTGGCTGTGGGTGGGGCACTTTGCGGTCACGGTTTCGTCCTGCCCCGGCCGTCGGGGTGGGCGTGTGAGAGGCCGCTCCCTTGCGGCCACCGCTGCGCCTCGGAACCCGACGCCCGTCGCACACGCGGCGGGACACCCGCAGCAATTCAAACATTTGCTTGAAACGCTGCGAACTTCGCCGAACTGGACACGAATGGCGCCTTCGCGCAGACTGCCGCCCTTTCCGGTTCCGCAACGTTCCATGGCCAAACTGCTGGTCCTGCACGGCCCCAACCTCAACCTGCTCGGTAGCCGCGAGCCGGAGGTCTACGGCCGCACCACCCTGGCCGACATCGACGCCGACCTGGCCGCGCGCGCCCGCGCCGCCGGCCACGAGCTGGAATCGTTCCAGTCCAACGCCGAGCACGCCCTGGTCGACCGGGTCCAGGCCGCGCGCGGCGACGGCACCGCCTTCATCCTGCTCAACCCCGCCGCCTTCACCCACACCTCCGTCGCCCTGCGCGACGCGCTGGCGGCGGTGGCGATCCCGTTCATCGAGATCCACCTGTCCAACCCGCACGCCCGCGAACCCTTCCGCCAGCACAGCTACTTCAGCGACAAGGCGGTCGGCGTGGTCTGCGGGTTCGGCGCCGACAGCTACCGCTACGCCCTGGACGCCGCGCTCGCGCGCCTGCCGGGCTGACCCCCCCCTTTCTGCAACACCGAGGCCATCATGGACCTGCGCAAGATCAAGAAGCTCATCGACCTGCTGGAAGAATCCAACCTCGCCGAAATCGAGATCAAGGAAGGCGAGGAGAGCGTGCGCCTGTCGCGCATCCCGACCGGCGTGGCCGTGGCCGCCCCGGCCGCCGCGCTGGAAGTGCGCAGCCCGGCCCCGGCCGCCCCGGCGGCGGCGCCGATGCCGATGAGCTCGCCCACCGAGTCGGCCACCGGCGGCACGGCCAAGGCCGGCGCCGAGCTGCCCCCGGGCCACGTGGTCCGCGCCCCGATGGTCGGCACCTTCTACGCCGCCCCGGCCCCGGACAAGCCGGCGTTCGTCACCGTCGGCCAGCAGGTCAAGGCCGGCGAGACGCTGGGCATCATCGAGGCGATGAAGATGTTCAACCCGATCGAGGCCGACGTCGCCGGCACCGTCGTCGCGATCCTGTGCGAAAGCGGCCAGCCGATCGAGTTCGACCAGCCGCTGTTCGTGATCGGCTGACGCCGGTCACGACGGGATTCGGGTTTCGTGATTCGGGATTCGGAAAAGCTGCGACCGCATGAGCGCCTCGATGTGTGGCGGGACGCGATGTCGCTGGTCGAATCCATATACCGGATGACGGCCCGTTTCCCGGCCGATGAGCGGCTCGGGCTCACCCTGCAGCTGCGCAGGGCGGCGGTGAGCGTACCATCCAACATCGCCGAGGGCGCCGCCCGCAGATCCACGGCCGACTACCTGCATTTCCTGTCCATGGCGCGAGGCTCCCTCGCCGAGATCGGCACCCAGCTGGAGATCGCC
The DNA here is from genome assembly GCF_000513995.1 of Pseudoxanthomonas sp. J35. Taxonomy (GTDB): domain Bacteria; phylum Pseudomonadota; class Gammaproteobacteria; order Xanthomonadales; family Xanthomonadaceae; genus Pseudoxanthomonas. Next base: position 201,858 of record NZ_AZVB01000004.1, on the reverse strand, counting down.
GAACGCCTGGGTTACTGCGAACACGACGCCGCTGCCATCGAACAGCTGGATCGCACTTTCTCCCGCCTCAACGCACTGATCCGCTCGCTCGACATCTCGCGAACCCTGCGCGACCCGGGTGCCTCTTACGAATCCCCAATCCCGAATCCCGAATCCCATGCTTGATAAAGTCGTAATCGCCAACCGCGGCGAGATCGCCCTGCGGATCCTGCGTGCCTGCCACGCGATGGGCATCCGCACCGTGGCCGTCCACTCCACCGTGGACCGCAACCTCAAGCACGTGGCCATGGCCGACGAGTCGGTGTGCATCGGCCCGGCGCCCTCCACCGACAGTTACCTCAACATGGCCTCGATCATCGCGGCCGCCGAGGTCACCGACGCGCAGGCCATCCACCCAGGCTACGGCTTCCTCTCCGAGAACGCCGACTTCGCCGAGCGCGTGGAGCAGTCCGGCTTCGTCTTCATCGGCCCGAAGGCCGACACCATCCGCCTGATGGGCGACAAGGTCGAGGCGATCCGCGCGATGAAGGCCGCCGGCGTGCCCTGCGTGCCCGGTTCCGGCGGCCCGCTGGGCGACGACATCGTCGCCAACACCCGCATCGCCCGCGAGATCGGCTACCCGGTGATCATCAAGGCCGCCGGCGGCGGCGGCGGCCGCGGCATGCGCGTGGTCCACGCCGAGGGCGCGCTGAAGGCGGCGATCGAGACCACCAAGACCGAGGCCAAGGCCGCGTTCGGCAACGGCGAGGTCTACATGGAGAAGTTCCTGGAGAACCCGCGCCACGTGGAGATCCAGGTGCTGGCCGACGGCCAGGGCAACGCCATCCACTTGGGCGAGCGCGACTGCTCGATGCAGCGCCGCCACCAGAAGGTGGTCGAGGAAGCGCCGGCGCCGGGCATCACCCCGGAGCAGCGCGCGCAGATCGGCAAGGTCTGCGTCGAGGCCTGCCTGCGCATCGGCTACCGCGGCGCCGGCACCTTCGAGTTCCTGTACGAGGACGGCCGCTTCTACTTCATCGAGATGAACACCCGCATCCAGGTGGAGCATCCGGTGACGGAGATGGTGACCGGCATCGACCTGGTCGCCGAGCAGCTGCGCATCGCCGCCGGCCAGAAGCTGCGCATCCGCCAGGAGGACGTGGTCCTCAACGGCCACGCGATCGAATGCCGCATCAACGCCGAGGACCCGGAGACCTTCTTCCCCAGCCCCGGCCTGATCCAGCACTTCCACGCGCCGGGCGGCCCGGGCGTGCGCGTGGACACCCACGTGTACGAGGGCTACCGCGTGCCGCCGAACTACGACTCGATGATCGGCAAGCTGATCGTGCACGGCCCGGACCGCGAGACCGCGATCTGCCGCATGCGCGTGGCGCTGAGCGAGATGGTGGTCGACGGGATCAAGACCAACATCCCGCTGCAGCAGCGGATCATGCGCGACAAGGGCTTCCAGGCCGGCGGCCAGAACATCCATTACCTGGAAAAGCGCCTGGCCGAGCGCAAGAACCAGTCCATCGCCCTCGGCTGATCGCACGGTCGCAGGGGAACGCACGGGGGCCGGCATCGCCGGCCCCTTTGCGTTGTGGCGGCCCGGGTCGCCCGCCCGCCTGTTGCCGGGGCCGCCATCGCCGGCGCGTGAGACAATCGCGTTCCCCGCACGCACCGCCCCCACGACGCCATGCCCTACCTCGAACTGAGCCTGCGCAGCACCGAAGCCGAGCAGCCGCGCTACGAGCGCGCGCTGGAGGACGTCGGCGCGCTGTCGGTCACCCTGCTCGACGCCGACGCCGACACCCCGAACGAGCGCGCCATCCTCGAACCGGGCGTGGGCGAAACGCCGATCTGGAAGTCGCTGGTGCTGACCGCGCTGTTCGACGCCGGGACCGACGCGCTGGCCCTGCTGGCCGCGCTGGAAGCCTTCGATCCGGAGCTGGACTGGGCCAGCGCCTCGTTCCGCACGGTCGAGGACCAGGACTGGGAACGCGCCTGGCTGGACACGTTCAGGCCGATGCGCTTCGGCGACCGCACCTGGATCGTGCCGTGGAACCACGAGCTGCCGCCGGAGGCCGACAACGAGCGCGCGGCGATCGTGCGCCTGGACCCGGGACTGGCCTTCGGTTCCGGCACCCATCCGACCACCGCGCTGTGCCTGCGCTGGCTGGACCGGCTGGCCGCGGCCGGCATGCTCGACGGCGTACGCGTGCTCGACTTCGGCTGCGGCTCCGGCATCCTCGCCCTGGCCGCGCTCAAGCTCGGCGCGGCGCAGGCAGTGGGCGTGGACAACGACCCGCAGGCGCTGCTGGCCAGCGCCGACAATGCCGCGCGCAACGAAGTCGGCGAGCGCCTGGCCGTGTACCTGCCGCAGGACGAGCCGGCCGCGACCTACCCGGTCGTGGTCGCCAACATCCTGGCCGTAGCGCTGGACGCGCTGGCCGAAGTGCTGGCCGCGCGCGTCGCCGCGGGCGGGCGCATCGCCCTGTCCGGCATCCTCCGCGGCCAGGAAGGCGAACTGCTGCAGCGTTACGCGCAGTGGTTCGACGACCTCGAGGTCGCCACCGAGGAAGACTGGGTGCGCATCGAGGGCGTGCGCCGCTAGGCAGCGCCGGCCCTCGGGCTTGCCCGGATCGCGGAGGCCGGGGCGGGCATGCTTGAATAGGGCGCATGTTCTATCCCTGTCCGCATTGCCAGTTCCTGGTCGCCTACCACCCGCAGTCGCGGCCGTTGCCGGCCGCCTGCCCGCGTTGCGGCCGGCCGCTGGAAGACGAGCCGGGCGCCGGCGAGGACGCAGGCCCGGGCGCGGGGACGGCCACGCCGGAAGACGCTTCGCCGGCCGAAGCCGGCGGCGCCCTCGCAACGCCGCCGCCGGAAGACACGGCGCAGCTGTTCGCCGCCGCCCCCGGAGACGCCAACGCGGCGCCCGCACCGATGGCGGCCGTGGCGCCGCGCCGCGCCGCCTCGCGTTGGCAATGGCCGCTGATCGCGCTGCTGGCCCTGCTGCTGGTCGTGCAGGTGCTGCTCGCCGACCGCGCGCGCCTGGCGGCCGATGCCCGCTGGCGGCCGCTGGTCGCCACGCTGTGCGGCGTGTTCCGGTGCGAACTGCCGCCGTGGCATGAACCGGCCGCGTTCACCATGCTCGACCGCCAGGTGCGCCCGGCGGCGCAGCCGGGCGCGCTGCGCGTGGACGCGAGCTTCCGCAACGACGCGCGCTGGGCGCAGGCCTGGCCGGCGCTGCAGCTGGCCCTGTCCGATGCCGACGGCCGCGTGCTCGGCAGCCGCGTGTTCCTGCCTGCCGAATACCTCGGCGCCGCGCCGGACGCGCTGCTGTCTCCGGGACAGAGCGCGCAGATCACCTTTATGGTGCAGGAGCCCGCGCCGGGCACGGTGGCGTTCGCGTTCGAGTTCCGCTGACGGCCGCTCGCGGCCAGGCCCAATGGCAGCGGCCCGGCTCCCGCGCTAGACTCCCCTGCCCGCTTCGATGCGGATCGCAGATCCGGAATCCCCGTGCAGCAGAACACCAGCTCCCGCGCCGACTCCGGCCGCACCACTTCCCGTCCGCCGCTGCGCGAGCACGTGGCCCAGTCGGTGCGCCGCTACCTGCGCGACCTCGATGGCGTCGAAGCCAACGACGTGTACGAGATCGTGCTGCGCGAGATGGAAATCCCGCTGTTCGTGGAAGTGCTCAACCACTGCGAAGGCAACCAGAGCCGCGCCGCGGCGCTGCTGGGCATCCACCGGGCAACGTTGCGCAAGAAACTGAAGGACTACGGCCTGGCCTGATCGGCCCGGGCAGGCGCGCCGGTCCGCGACCGGGGGTCGACGCGGGGCGGGCGGCTATAATTCCGCTCCTTCCTCCCGCACCACCCCGACCCCATGACCGCCGACCTCCTGCCCGTGCGCCGGGCACTGCTGTCCGTTTCCGACAAGACCGGCCTGATCGACCTGGCCCGCGCCCTGGCCGCGCGCAACATCGAGCTGCTGTCCACCGGCGGCACCGCCCGCGCCATCCGCGAGGCCGGCCTGCCGGTCAAGGACGTGTCCGAGGTCACCGGCTTCCCGGAAATGATGGACGGCCGGGTCAAGACCCTGCACCCGGTCGTGCACGGCGGCCTGCTCGGCCGCGCCGGCATCGACGACGCGGTGATGGCGCAGCACGGCATCAGCGCGATCGACCTGCTGGTGCTCAACCTCTACCCGTTCGAGCAGGTCACGGCCAAGGCCGGTTGCACCCTGGCCGACGCGGTGGAGAACATCGACATCGGCGGCCCGGCGATGCTGCGCAGCGCGGCCAAGAACTTCGCCCGCGTCGCCGTGGCCACCTCGCCGGAACAGTACGCCGGCCTGCTGGCCGAACTGGAAGCCAACGACGGCAAGCTCTCGGCCACCACCCGCTTCGCCCTGTCGGTGGCCGCGTTCAACCGCGTGGCCCAGTACGACGCGGCGATCAGCAACTACCTGTCCGCGATCACCGATACCTCGGCCGATGTGCCGGTGCGCGCGCCGTTCTCCGCGCAGGCCAACGGCAGCTTCGTCAAGCTGATGGACCTGCGCTACGGCGAGAACCCGCACCAGCAGGCCGCCTTCTACCGCGACCTGCACCCGGCGCCGGGTTCGCTGGCGACCTTCACCCAGCTGCAGGGCAAGGAGCTGAGCTACAACAACATCGCCGACGCCGACGCGGCCTGGGAATGCGTGCGCCAGTTCGACGCCCCGGCCTGCGTGATCGTCAAGCACGCCAATCCCTGCGGCGTGGCTGTGGCCGCCGGCGCGGGCGAGGCCTATGAACTGGCCTACGCCACCGACCCGACCAGCGCCTTCGGCGGCATCATCGCCTTCAACCGCCCGGTCGACGCGGCCGTCATGCGGACCATCCTCGACCGCCAGTTCGTCGAGGTGCTGCTGGCCCCGGACTATGACGCCGGCGCGCTGGAATACGCCACGAAGAAGGCCAACGTGCGCGTGCTGCGCATCCCGATGGCGCCGCCGTCGCCGGGCTTCATCGACGTCAAGCGCGTCGGTTCGGGCCTGCTGATGCAGACCGCCGACGACCGCGTGGTGACCCGCGACGAGCTGAAGGTGGTGACCAGGCTGGCCCCGACCGAAGCCCAGTTCGCCGACCTGCTGTTCGCCTGGAAGGTGGCCAAGTTCGTGAAGTCCAACGCGATCGTCTATGCGAAGGACAACCGCACGATCGGCGTGGGCGCCGGGCAGATGAGCCGCGTGTACTCGGCGCGCATCGCCGGGATCAAGGCCGCCGACGCCGGCCTGGTGGTCGAGGGCTCGGTGATGGCCTCCGACGCGTTCTTCCCGTTCCGCGACGGCATCGACGCCGCCGCGGCGGCCGGGATCAAGGCGGTGATCCAGCCGGGCGGTTCGATGCGCGACGCCGAGGTGATCGCCGCGGCCGACGCGCACGGCATCGCCATGGTGTTCACCGGCGTGCGCCACTTCCGCCACTGATCCGGAGACCGCCGCGATGCGAGCGCTGCGCCTGATCGCCTGCTGCCTGCCGCTGGCCGTGGCCGCCTGCGGCCAGGACGGCGCCGCCCTGCGCCAGGCGCGCGATGCGCTGGCCACCGGCCTGCCCGAGCCCTACTTCGAAGACCTTGTCATCGAGGCGGTGCTGGTGGAGGGCGACGCCCTGGTGCAGCTGGTGCGCAGCCCCGAGGGCAAGGCCGAGGCGACCCGCCAGCATCCGCGCTTCGAGGAGTTGCGCGAGGCCGAGCAGGAGGCGCTGGTCGACCTGTGCGCGGTGCCGGCCATCGCACCGCTGGTGGCCACCGATGCGCGCCTGGTCCGCCGCTTCGTCGATCGCGAGGGCGGCGTGTTCTTCGAAGTGGAGATGCCCGCCGGCGACTGCGCGGACGCATCCGCCGGCTGATCCCGGCCTCGCGGCCGTCCAGAACAATGCGCGGCGATGCCGCGCCCGTACAGGAGTGCAGCATGAAGGTCCTCGTCATCGGTTCCGGCGGTCGCGAGCACGCGCTGGCGTGGAAGCTGGCGCAGTCGCCGCGCGTGTCCGAAGTGATCGTCGCCCCGGGCAACGCCGGCACCGCCACCGAGGGCAAGTGCCGCAACGTGCCGGTCAAGGTCACCGACCTGGACGGCCTGCTGCAGCTGGCCCGGGACGAGGGCGTAGCGCTGACCGTGGTCGGCCCGGAAGTGCCGCTGGTGGCCGGCGTGGTCGACCGCTTCCGCGCCGCCGGCCTGCGCATCTTCGGCCCCACCGCCGCCGCCGCGCAGCTGGAAGGCAGCAAGGCCTACGCCAAGGATTTCCTGAAGCGCCACGGCATCCCCACCGCGTTCTACGCCGTGCATACCGACGTCGAAGCGGCGCTGGCGTACATCCGCGAGAAGGGCGCGCCGATCGTGGTCAAGGCCGATGGCCTGGCTGCCGGCAAGGGCGTGATCGTGGCCATGACGCTGGAAGAGGCCGAGGCCGCGGTGCGCGACATGCTCTCCGGCAACGCCTTCGGCGACGCCGGCGCACGCGTGGTGATCGAAGAGTTCCTGGAGGGCGAGGAGGCCAGCTTCATTTCCATGGTCGACGGCACGACCGCGCTGCCGATGGCCACCTCGCAGGACCACAAGCGCGTCGGCGACGGCGACACCGGCCCGAACACCGGCGGCATGGGCGCGTACTCGCCGGCGCCGGTGGTCACCCCGGAAGTGCACGCGCGGATCATGCGCGAGGTGGTGGAACCGACCGTGGCCGGCATGGCCGCCGACGGCATCCCCTTCACCGGTTTCCTCTATGCAGGGCTGATGATCGACCGCAGCGGCGCGCCGAAGGTGATCGAGTTCAACGTGCGCTTCGGCGACCCGGAAACCCAGCCGGTGATGCTGCGCCTGCAGTCGGACCTGGTCGAACTGGTCGAGGCGGCGATCGACGGCCGCCTGCACGAGGTGCAGGCGCAGTGGGATCCGCGCCCGTCGCTGGGCGTGGTGATGGCCGCCCGGCCCTACCCGGAATCGCCCGTCACCGGCGACGTGATCGAGGGCCTGGACGCGGTCCCGGCCGAGGCCAAGGTGTTCCATGCCGGCACCGCGCTGGACGCGCAAGGCCGCGTGCTCAGCGCCGGCGGCCGCGTGCTGTGCGTGGCCGCGCTGGGCGATTCGGTGTCCGACGCGCAACGCCGCGCCTACGCCGGCGTCGCCGCGATCCGCTGGGCCCACGAGTTCCACCGCAGCGACATCGGCTGGCGCGCGATCGCGCGCGAGCAGGGCAACTGAGCCATGGGCGGTCGCGTCGAACCGTTCCGCGCGATCGCGATCAGCCAGCTGGCGCGCGCGCTGGAGGCCGAAGGCCGTTCCGTGGTGCACATGGAGTTCGGCCAGCCGTCCACGCCGGCGCCGGCCGCGGCGCTGGCGGCGGTGCGCGAGGGCCTCGACCGGCCGCCACCGGGCTACTGGGAAAGCGTGCCGCTGCGCCAGCGCATCGCCCGCCACTACCGCGAGGCCTACGCCGTGGACGTGGATCCGGCGCAGGTCATCCTCACCTGCGGCGCCTCGCCGGCGCTGCTGCTGGCATTGCTGTCGCGCTTCGGGGCCGGCGACCGCATCGCCTTCGCCCGTCCCGGTTACATCGCCTACCGCAACACCGCCATCGCCGCGCGCCTGCGGCCGGTGGAGATCGGCTGCGGCCCGGAAAGCCGCTACCAGCTCACCGCCGCGGCGATCGCCGCGCTGGACCCGGCGCCGGCCGGCGTGATCCTCGCCAGCCCGGCCAATCCCACCGGCACCATCATCGAGCCGGACGAGCTGCGCGCGATCGCGGACGTCTGCCGCGAGCGCGGCATCGTCCTGTTGTCCGACGAGATCTACCACGGCCTGCACTACACCCAGCCGGCGCATTCGATCCTGCAGTACGCGCCGGATGCGATGGTGGTGAACAGCTACTCCAAGTACTACTCGATGGTCGACTGGCGCCTGGGCTGGCTGCTGGTCCCGCCGGCGCACGTGGACAGCGCGCGCGCCCACGCCGGCAACCTGTTCCTGACCCCGCCCTCGCCCAGCCAGCAGGCGGCGCTGGTGGCGATGGACTGCATCCGGGAGCTGGAAGGCCACCGCGCCACCTATGCGCGCAACCGCCAGCTGCTGCTGCAGGCGTTGCCGGACCTGGGCCTGGAGCGCATCGCCCCGCCCGACGGCGCGTTCTACATCTGGGCCGACGTGTCCCACCTCACCGACGACAGCCTGGCCCTGTGCAAGCGCATCCTCGAAGACACCGGCGTGGCCCTGGCCCCGGGCGTGGACTTCGATCCGGTGGACGGCCACCGCTTCATCCGCTTCAGCTTCGCCCCGGCAACGATGCAGGTGGAGGAGGCGCTGCGGCGGTTGCGGCCGTGGTTCGCGGCGCAGCCACGGATCCGCTGAAGGCTCAGCCGGGCCCGTCGCCCAGGTAATCCAGCACCACCTGCAGCATGGCCCGCGCGCCGGTTTCCAGCGCCGCCTCGTCCGGCGCGTACTGCGGCGAGTGGTTGATCGGCATCTTCGCCGGATCCTGCCCGGCCGGGGTGGTGCCGACCAGGAAGTACGCGCCGGGCACCTCGTTGGCGAACTGGGCGAAGTCCTCGGCGATGGTCTGCAGCGGCATCTCGACCACGTTGCCGGCGCCCACCGCCGCCTGCAGCGAGGGCAGCACCCGCCGCGCCAGCGCCGGGTCGTTGATCGTCGCCGGGGCGTTGCTGGCCACCGACAGCTCGGCACTGCCGCCGGCCGCCTGCGCGTAGCCGTCGGCGATACGGCGGAAGCGCGCGACCACGTCCTCGCGCACCTCCGGGTCGAAGGTACGCAGCGTGCCGACCAGCACCGCCTCGTCGGGGATGATGTTGAAACGCACGCCGCTGTTGAACTGGCCGGCGGTCAGCACCACCGGCGTGCTGGCGATGTTCACCTGGCGGGCGATCATGCTCTGCGTGCCCAGCAGCACCTGCGCGCCGATGGTGATCGGATCGACCCCGTCCCACGGCCGCGAGCCATGGGTCTGGCGGCCGCGGATCCGCAGCGTCCACTCGTCGGCGCTGGCCAGCAGCGGCCCGCTGCGGAAACCGACCTGGCCGACCTGCAGCGACGACCACACGTGCAGGCCGAACACCGCCTCCGGCCGGAAATCCTTCCACACGCCCTCGTCCAGCATCAGCCGCGCGCCGAACGGCGCACCCGGCTCGTCCGGGCCTTCCTCCGAGGGCTGGAACACGAACATGACCTCGCCGCGCAGGCTGTCGCGGCGCTCGACCAGCGCGCGCGCCACGCCCAGCAGGATCGCCATGTGCAGGTCGTGGCCGCAGGCGTGCATCACGCCCACTGGCTGGCCGCGGTAACTCGAGGTGGCGGTGGACGCGAACGGCAGCCCGGTCTCCTCCTTCACCGGCAGCGCGTCCATGTCCGCGCGCAGGGCGATGCGCGGCCCCGGCAGCGCGCCCCTCAGCACCGCGACCACGCCGGTGCGGGCGATGCCGGTGCGCGGCTCAAGGCCCATCGCGCGCAGTTCGCGGGCGACGGTTTCGGCGGTGCGAGTCTCGTGCCCGCCCAGTTCCGGATGCCGGTGGAAGTCGCGCCGCCACTCGACCATCGCCGGCTGCTGCCGTGCCGCCGCCTCGGCAGCGGTCTCGACTGCCATAGCCCCCTGGGCTGGCAGCAGCAGCGACAGCAGGACACAGGCGCGCAGGGAGATCGTCATGGGCAGGCTCCGTGGGGAGCGCCGATGGTAACGCCGCCGCGCGTGCTCAGACGTTGGCGTCTTCCGGCGGCAGGGCCGTGTCCAGCGGCGCCGCGCCTTCGCTGCCCGTGGCCTGCGGGCAATGCGCGTCCAGCGCGTACGAGGTCATCGACAGCGAGCCATAGGCATAGCCGTCGACAAGCACGTCGGGCGCACGCCCGGACGCGGCGGCCAGGCCGGCGAGGTAGAGCAGCGGCAGGAAGTGGTCCGGCGTCGGCACGGCCAGGCGGTAGTCCGGGTGCGCGACCAGCAAGGGCACGTCTGCGGGGCGTTCGAGCATCAGCGCGCGCGCGTCCTCCTCGAAGCGTCGCGCCCAGTCGAAGGCGCCGTCGGGCCGGTTCCAGTCGATCGCGCGCAGGTTGTGCACGACGTTGCCGCTGCCGACCACCATCACCCCGCGCTGGCGCAGCGCCGCCAGCTTCGCGCCCAGCGCCAGGTGCCATTCCGGTGGCTTGCGCGCGTCGATCGACAGCTGCACCACCGGCACGTCGGCCTTCGGGAAGGCATGGACCAGCACCGACCAGGTGCCGTGGTCGATGCCCCAGCCGTCGACGTCGGCGCCCACCCGGTCCGGGCGCACCGCGTCGGCGACTTCCTCGACCAGTTCCGGCAGGCCCGGCGCCGGGTACTGCACGTCGAACAGCGCCTGCGGGAAGCCGTAGAAGTCGTGGATGGTGCGCGGCTTCGGCATCGCCGTGACCGCGGTGAAGTTGCCGTACCAGTGCGCCGACACCGCCAGGATCGCGCGCGGCCGCGGCGCCGAGGCGCCGAACGCGCGCCAGGCATCGGTGTAACGGTTGCGCTCCAGCGCGTTCATCGGGCTGCCATGACCGAGGAAGGCGGCGGGCATGGGCGTGGTGGTGGACATCGGCAAGGTACCGTCGGGGAAGCCCGGCCACTGTACGCGCCTGCGCCGGCGCCGGGCGCGGGCCGGCCGCAACGGACCGTTGCGGGGGTGACCGCGGGCCCGGGCGGCGGCCGCCGGCCGTCTGCTAGGCTCCGCGCAGCCCCGCGGAGACGTGCATGTCCGGTTACAGCCAGTTCTCGCTGCTGACCCAGCGCCGCTTCCTGCCCTACTTCGTCGTGCAGGCGCTGGGCGCGTTCAACGACAACATCTACCGGCAGGCGATCATCGGCCTGCTGTTCTTCCTCGGGGTCAGCACGGAAGAGCGCTCGCTGTACGCGGTGCTCGCCCCGGCGATCTTCATCCTGCCCTACTTCCTGTTCTCGGCCATCGCCGGGCAGGTCGCCGAGAAGCTGGAGAAGCAGCGCCTGATCGTGATCACCACGACGATGGAGATCGGGATCATGTCGCTGGCGGCGGTCGGTTTCCTGCTGCAGGCCATGCCGGTGCTGCTGGTGGCGCTGTTCCTCACCGGCGTGCAGTCGACCCTGTTCGGCCCGGTGAAGTACTCGGTGCTGCCGGCGATCCTCAAGCCGGAGGAACTGACCGGCGGCAACGGCCTGGTCGAGATGGGCACCTCGATCTCGATCCTGTGCGGCATGATCAGCGGCGTGCTGATCTTCGAGCTGGCCGGCGCGCACGGCCCGGCCATCGCCGCCACGGCCATCGTCCTGCTGGCGGTGGCGGGCAACCTGTGCGCGCGGCTGATCCCGCGGATCGACGCCGGCGACCCGCAGCTGCGCGTGCGCTGGAACCCGCTGCCCGAATCGCTGGCGGTGCTGCGCATGGCGCGCGAACAGCTGGCGGTGCGCAACGCCATCCTCGGCGTGTCCTGGTTCTGGTTCTTCGGCACGGTGCTGACCTCGCAGCTGCCGGCCTACGCCGAGGTGCACCTGGGCAGCCGTTCCGATTCGGCGGTGCTCTACATCGGCGCGCTGGCGCTGTTCTCGATCGGCACCGGCACCGGCTCGCTGCTGTGCGAGAAGCTGTCCGCGCGCACCGTGGAGATCGGCCTGGTGCCGCTGGGCGCGTTCGGCATGACCGCGTTCCTGCTGGACCTGTACTTCGCCCGCCCCGGGCCGGCGCCGGTCGGCGGCCTCGACCTGGCCGGCTTCCTGCAGCAGCCCGGCAGCGCGCGGATCATCGTCGACCTGCTCGGCATCGGCGTGTTCACCGGCTTCTTCGTGGTGCCACTGTTCGCGCTGATCCAGAGCCGCACGCCGTCGTCGCGGATGTCGCGCGTGTTCGCCGCGGTCAACATCCAGAACTCCGGCTTCATCGTCCTGGCCGCAGTGGCCGTGCTGGTCGCCCAGCAGGTCCTGGGGCTCAGCAGCACCCAGCTGTTCCTGGCCCTGGCCATCGCCAACGCCCTGGTCGCGATCTGGATCTTCAGCATCGTGCCCGAGTTCCTGATGCGCTTCCTCAGCTGGGTGATGGTGCGCGCGCTGTACCGGCTGCGCCTGCACGGCATCGAGAAGAACGTGCCGGACGAGGGCGCGGCGCTGCTGGTGTGCAACCACGTCAGCTACATGGACGCGCTGATCCTGGCAGCGAGCATCCCGCGGCCGGTGCGCTTCGTCATGTACTACCGGATCTTCAACATCCCGGTGATGCGCTGGATATTCCGCACCGCCCGCGCGATCCCCATCGCCGGCGCGCGCGAAGACCCGGCGCTGATGCAGCGCGCCTTCGACGAGATCGACGCGGCGCTGGCCGAGGGCGAGCTGGTGTGCATCTTCCCCGAGGGCGCGCTGACCCAGGACGGCGGGATCGCCCCGTTCAAGTCGGGCGTGGAGAAGATCCTCGAACGCGCCGCGGAGGCCGGGCGACCGGTGCCGGTGGTGCCGATGGCGCTGCGCGGGATGTGGGCGAGCATGTGGAGCCGGCGCGATTCGCGCCTGGGGCGGATGCGCGTGCCGCGCCGGTTCCGGGCACGGGTGGAGGTGGTCGCGGCGCCACCGATCCCCGGCGAGGGCGTCACCGCCGCGGACCTGGAAGCGCAGGTGCGCGCGCTGCGCGGCGACGCGGCCTGAGGCGCCGCGCTGCAGCTTTGCCGCCGACGGCCGGTCGGTTAGGCTTGCGGCGAACGGTCCGGGGGGGACCGCAGGGCACGGGAACGGGCCCGTAGCAAGGCACCTCCGGCGGCGTCCGCCCGCCGGCGTCGTCGCAGCCGAAGCACCCACCGCATCCAACACACGTCCGCAGGAGGCAATGCAATGAGCTACGTCCCGCCCCCCACGCCGAACACCGCCCAGGCCTACGGACCGGTCCCCAACCACCTGGCGTGGGCGATCATCTCGACCGTGCTGGCCACCTGCCTGTGCTGCCCGCTGGGCCTGGTCGGCATCGTCGCCATCGTGTTCGCGGCCAAGGTCAACGGCCTGCTGGCCGCGGGCGACATCGACGGCGCGCGCCGCGCCTCGGCCAACGCCAAGACCTGGTGCTGGGTCGCCACCGCCCTGGCCATCATCGGCCTGCTGCTGAACATCTACATGTACACCAGCGGCGGCATGGCCGGGTACCAGCAGTGGATCGAGCAGATGCAGCAGGCGCAGTAACCGAACGATGGCTGCACGGCGTGCGCTGTGGGCACTGGCGCTGGTGTCGGCCGCGATCGCGGCCGGCGCCGGCGTGTGGCTGCTGCGCACGTTCGATCCCAACGCGGCGGGAAGCCCGTTCCCGCCCTGCATGTTCCGCCAGTTCACCGGCCTGTTCTGCATCGGCTGCGGCCTGACCCGCGCCCTGCACGCGCTGGTCCACGGCGACATCGCCGGCGCCTTCGCGATGAACCCGCTGGCGATGCTGATGCTGCCGCTGATGCCGCTGATGGCGGCGTGGGGCCAGGGCTGGCAGCCGCGCGTGCTGCGGCCGCTGATGACGGTGGTGATGGAGCCGAAGCTGTGGCTGGTGGTGCTGCCGGCCTACTGGATCGCCCGCAACCTGCCGTGGTTCCCGTTCACCCTGCTGGCGCCGGGCTGAAAGACCGGCGCGGCGGCAAGGCTGCTGGCATGTGGTGACGGGCCTTCGTGGCCCACGGACCGAGCACGCGTCCATGCCGGCGGCAGGACCGCTATCGCGTCGAAGGCCCTGGAGCGACCAGCACCGGTCGCCTGTGCAAGCGCCCCGGCCGGAATCAGCTCACCCAGCCGGCGATGACCAGCAGCGCCAGCAGGGCCAGCCACAACAGCAGCATGCGCCAGACCAGGCTCATCGCATCGCGCAGCTCGAGCAGCTCGCCGCCCGCCGGCAACGTCCGGCCCTCGCGCAGGTAGTCCTCCGCTTCCTCGGCCAGCTCGCCGCTCACCGCGGCGCGGCCGACGGCCTCCAGGAACAGGCTCTCCGGCTGCCAGCGGTCGCCGCCGGCGCCACGCCAGGCGCGGAACACCAGGTCGAAGTTGCCGGCCAGCGCCAGCGCCAGGGTCATCAGCTGCGCCACCGGCCATTCCAGCCACTGCAGCAGCACCCGGGTGCCGGCCGCGTTTTCTTCTGGCAGCACTCCGGGATTGGCGATCGCGGCGCGTTCGACCAGGCGGTACAGCAGCGACCCGGCGGGCCCCAGCAGCAGGAACCAGAACAGCGGAGCGAACCAGCGCCGCAGCGCGCTGCGCATGACGTTGCCCGGCAGCGCCGGGCCTTCGGCCATCACCGTGTCCGGGGCCGGCGCCAGCTGCGCCAGGCGCGCGCGGCGGGTGTCCAGGTCGTGGGCGTCGAGTACCGACTCGACGTCGGTGTCCAGGTCGCGCGGCCCCCAGGTCCAGGCCAGCATCAGCACGCCGAACACCAGGCTCACCAGGCCCAGCCAGCGGCCGGACAGGGCCAGCTGCACCAGCGCCACCAGCAGCACCGGCGGCAGCAGCGCCAGCACGATGCCGTAGCGGCCGCGCCAGAAGCCGCCGTCCCCGGCCTGCACGCCCAGCCATTCCAGCCAACGGGTGTACCAGTGGAAGCGGCGCAGGGAGGCGACCGGCGCGGGCGCGACGTGGCCCAGCACCAGCGCGGCGATGACGGCGACCAGCGTTGTGAACATCGAAGGGGATCCTCCCGCCGGCGATTCTAGCCCGGGCGGCGGGCGCCCGACGCTAAGCCTGCGTGATCAGGGGACCGTGGCGGTACCAGTGCTCGATCAGCGAGCGGGCGATCGAGATCGGCGGCGCCAGCAGGATGCCTTCGGCTTCCGAACCGTCGCGCTGCAGGGCCGCGCCGATCTCCTCGCGGGTGAACCAGCGCGCCTCTTCCAGCTCGCCGTCGACCTGCGGCAGGTCCGGTTCGGCCAGCGCCTCGTAACCCAGCATCAGCGCGCCGGGGAACGGCCACGGCTGCGCGGCCAGGTAGCGGCAGGCGCGCACACGTACCCGGGTTTCCTCGTGGACCTCGCGGACCACGGTCTGCTCCGGCGCCTCGCCGGGTTCGACGAAGCCGGCCAGCACCGACCAGCGCCGCGGCGGCCAGCCGGACTGGCGGCCGAGCAGCAGGCGTTCGCCATCGCTGACCGCGGCGATGACCGCCGGGTCGACCCGGGGGTAGTGGTCGGTGCCGCACTGCGCGCAGTGGCCGACGAAGCCGCCGCGGTCGAACGCGACCTGGCCGCCGCACACCCCGCAGAAGCGGCAGCGGGCCTGCCAGTACAGCATGCCGCGGGCGTAGGCGAAGGCGCTGGCGATGTCCGCCGGCCATTGCGCGGCGGCGCGGCGCAGGTCGATCCACTGCGGCGCGTCCAGCGCCGGCAGGGTGGCGGCGTCGATGGCGAACCAGGCCTGCCCGCCGGCGCGGCCGAGGAAGATCGCCGTGCCCGGGCCGCCGCCGACCTCGGCGCCGAGCACCGGCAGCGGGCCGCCGGCGGCATCGGCGGGGGCGCGGCCTTCGGCGTCGAGCACCAGCAGCCGCGCCGCCGGCCACAGCGCGCGCAGGGCCCCGGCGTCGCCGCGCAGCGGATCGGCGCGGTCCAGGGACGGTTGCGCGAACGCGTAGCCGGCGAGGCCGCCGAGCGGGGACATCGCGACGCCCCGGGTCAGACGCTGAAGCTGCTGCCGCAGCCGCAGGTGGTCTTGGCGTTCGGGTTGCGGATCACGAACTGGGCGCCGCTGAGGCCTTCGCTGTAGTCGACCTCCGCGCCCATCAGGTACTGCAGGCTGAGCGGGTCGACCAGCAGGGTGACGCCGTCGGTGTTCACCGCCATGTCGTCCTCGGCCTGGTTCTCGTCGAACTCGAAGCCGTACTGGAAGCCGGAACACCCGCCTCCCTGGATGTACACGCGGAGCTTGAGGTCGGCGTTGCCTTCCTCGGCGATCAGTTCGCGCACCTTGCTGGCGGCGGCATGGCTGAAGCGCAGCGGCTGTTCGAGCTGCTGGTAGCTGGGGAGGATTTCCATCCCGCCAAGATGGGGCCGAAGCGGCCCGGGATCAAGCCTTGGCGGCCTTGGCGGCGGTGATCGGGGTGGCGCCGGACTCGGCCAGCGGGACGACCTTGCCCTGGCCGGACCCGGCGTGGACCAGGCGGCCGGTCAGCTGCGCGCCGGCGCTCATCTCCACCACGGTGTAGTGGACGTTGCCCTCGACCCGGGCCTTCTGCGCCAGCTCGATGCGCTCGGCGGCGTGGACGTCGCCGGTCATGGTGCCGTTGATGATCACCACCGGGGCGCTGATCTCGCCCTCGATGCTGCCCTGCTCGGCCAGCAGCAGGCTGGCGGCCTTGCCCTCGATGGCGGAAACCTTGCCGACGATCCGGCCTTCCACGTAGAGCCCGCCGCTGAATTCCAGGTCGCCGCGGATGACCACGTCCGGGCCGATCAGGGTGTCGATGGCGAAGCCGTCGCGCTGGGTCGACTTGCTCTTGAACATGTTCAGGTTCCCCCTCCGCTCCCCGCGGGTTTCCAGTCGAAGGTCTGCTCGACGCTGCCGGCGCCGCCACGCAGCGAGATTCGCACACGTTGCGGGGTGAAATCCTTGGGCAACATCACGTTGCCCGTCAATTCCTGGAAATAGCGGAAGGAATAGTCCTGTCCGGGGGTGTCGGCGCGGTTGTGCAGCTCGTCCCAGCCGATCGTGGCCAGCTTGCCGGCGCGCACGCCCTCCACCGCGAAGCGCATCTGGCCCTGGCTGATCGCCCCGCGGTTCAGGTTCTGGGTCAGCACCGCGCGGTAGTTCCAGGTCCCGGCCTCGGTCGGCGAGAAGTCGATCGAGTGGACGTTCAGGCCCTTGCGCTGGGAGGTCGAGCCCACCAGGCGCTCGTAGAAGGCCACGTCGGCGCGCAGCGCGGAGATCTCCTCGTCGCGCTCGGCCAGCGAGGACTGCAGTTCGGTGTTGGCGGCGCGGCTGATCTGGTCCGATCGCGCCAGGGTCACCAGGCGCTGGTCCAGTTCGTCGATCTGGCGCTTCTGCTGGGCCACGGTGCGCTCGGCCGCGCGCAGCTTCGCGCGGGTATCGCCCAGGCCCGGCTCGGCGAGCCAGGTCGCCAGCATCCACGTGCCGGCCAGGGTCAGCAGCCATGCGACGCCGATGGCGACCAGCCAGCCACGTGGCGGCAGGCCGGGACGGCGGGGCACTACCTGGAATCGGGGAAGCGGTTCGCTCATCGCGGGGTCGGGCGCGGCCCGTTTTCTGCCTATACTCCGGGGCGGACGGGGCAGTCTAGCGCAGCGCCTGCGCGGACCGGGAAAACGCCCGCAGGCCCCAGGGAGATCCGCCATGACCGACGCCCACATCTACGTGATCGGCATCCTGCTGGCATGGATGGCGGGCATCCGTGCCTACCTGACCGTGTTCGGCGTGGGCCTGGCCGGCCTGCTGGGCTGGGTCGACCTGCCGCCGGCACTGGAACCGACGACCTCGTGGTGGGTGCTGGGGAGCTCGGGCCTGCTGGCGCTGGCCGAGTTCTTCGCCGACAAGATCCCCGGCGTGGATTCGGTATGGGACCTGCTGCAGACCCTGGCGCGGATCCCGGCCGGCGCCTTCCTCGCGGCGGCCGCGCTGTCGCCGGACGGCCAGCTGGGCGCCGGCGCGCTGGCGGCTGGCGCCGGCGTGGCGCTGGCCAGCCACGGCCTGAAGAGCGGCACGCGGGCGCTGCTGAACACCTCGCCGGAACCGGCCAGCAACTGGGTCGCCTCGGCGGCCGAGGACACGGTCGTGGTCGGCGGCCTGGCCCTGGCCATCGCCCATCCGTGGCTGGCCCTGGTGCTGGTGCTCGGCACGAGCCTGCTCGGCGCACTGCTGGTGTGGTGGGTCTGGCGGATGTTAGCCCGCGGGGTGCGGCGCCTGTTCACCAGACCGGCGGCATGAGCCGGCCGGGGAGCGGACTTGTTCGAATGAGTGCTCTTGTTCACATAATGCGGTCCCAGCAGGGGGAAATCTGATGGCCGTTCGAGAACCCGCTCCGGCGCCGGAGGACGCGGCTGCCCGCCAGCGAATGCGCGCCGAGACCCCGCCGCCGCATTACTGGAGGCGCTGGGTGTCCGACGCCCGGGAGGCGCCCGCCCCGCCGGCGGCGCCGCACCTGGAAGTCGTCGTGCCCGAACCCGCCCCAGCGCCGGAAGCCGCGCCCGCGCCCGCCGCCTCGCCGGTCGTCGAAGCCGCCGCGCCCGCCATCGCCCCGGCCCCGGCGCCCGCCGCTGCCCCCGCCCCCGCGCCAACCCTGGTGCGCCCGGGCACCGAGGCCGGCACCGCCGCGCGCCAGTCCGGCCTGGCCGATTCGCCCTACCGCATCCTCATCGTCGAGGACGACCGCACCCAGGCCCTGTTCGCGCAGAGCGTGCTGCACGGCGCCGGCATGCAGGCCGAAGTGCAGCTGCAGCCGGACGGCGTCATCGAGGCGATCGGCCGCTTCGACCCGGACCTGATCCTGATGGACCTGCACATGCCCGGCCTGGACGGCATGCGCCTGACCACGCTCATCCGCCAGCAGCCTGAGTTCCAGCTGCTGCCGATCGTGTTCCTCACCGGTGACCCGGATCCGGAGCGCCAGTTCGAGGTACTCGAGAGCGGCGCCGACGATTTCCTGACCAAGCCGATCCGCCCGCGCCACCTGATCGCGGCGGTGTCCAACCGCATCCAGCGCACCCGCGCGCAGCTGCGCCAGTCGACGCCGCACGGCGGCATGCTGCGCAAGCATCCGGACACCGGCCTGGCCACCCGCGGCTGGCTGCTGCAGCAGGTCGACGCGGCGCTGGCGGCGAAGGCGCATGGCGGCCTGTTCTTCATCGAGGTGGCCAGCGCGCTGGGCCTGCGCGAGCGCTACGGCTACGCCGCGTTCGAGCGGCTGATGGCGCAGGCCGGCATCGCCCTGGCGCGGATCGTCGCGCCGGCGCCGCTGGCGCGACTCAACGACAACAGCTTCCTGGCCCTGCTGCCCGACGAGGACGAGGCCAACCTGGACCGGATCGCGCGCGACCTGCGCGGCGGACTGTCGGCGCGCGGTTTCCTGGTGCGCGACGACGAGCAGGTGCAGCTGCGCAGCTCGGTCGGCTACGCCGCGCTGTCGACCGGCTTCGACGACGCCGGCAGCGCCCTGGAGGCGACCGAACGCAGCGCCCTGCAGGCGCGCCTGAGCAGCGAGGGCATCGCCGCCTACCAGCCGCCCAGCGACGCCGAGGCGCAGGAGCGCATGGCCCTGCTCGAAGGCCAGCTGGAACTGGCCTACCAGCCGATCGTGGCGGTGGCCGGCAACGAGCAGGCGCAGTACCAGGTGCTGCTGCGCCTGCGCCGGCCCGACGGCAGCCTGCTGTCGGCCGGCCAGGTGGTGCCCGCGGCCGAGGCCAGCGGCCGCATCGCCGACTTCGACCAGCAGATCATGGACCACGCGCTGGAGATGATCGCCGAGCGCAACGCCGCCGGCAGCCCGCTGCGCCTGTTCGTCTCGCAGTCGCCGCGCACGCTGGCCCGCGAGGCCTTCGCCGGCTGGCTGCTGCAGGCCATCGCCGACCGCGGCATCGACGGCACCTCGGTGGTGATCGACCTGCGCCTGGGCGACGCGCTGATCCACAGCGTGACCCTGGGCGAGTTCTGCCGCCGGCTGATGGCCGCCGGCGTGCAGTTCTGCCTGAGCCAGTTCGAGCCCGGCGCCGAGGCCGAGGCCCTGCTCAACCAGCTGCCGCTGGGCTACGTGCGCATGTCCTCGCGCTTTGCCGCCGCCCATAACGACCCGCAGCTGCGCGACGAACTGCGCGGCGTCATCGACCAGGCCCACCGCCTGGGCCTGCAGGTGATCGGCCAGCAGATCGAGGATCCGCAGGCGGCCGCCGCGATGTGGATGGGCGGCATCGACTACATCCAGGGCAACCTCGTCAGTTCGGTCGGTTCGGAACTGGACTTCGACTTCAAGAACGCGGTGCTGTGATGGCTGCACCGGGTTTGCGCCGCATCTGGCCCGTGCTGACCGCGATGGCGGGCGCCTGCACGGTGGTCGCCATCGGCCTTGTCCTGACCGGCAACGCCGACGCGTCGTGGTGGCGGGTGGCCGGCGGCCTGGCCCTGGCCACGCTGGCGCTGGCGCTGGTCTCGCTGCTGTCGGCCGGCGCGCTGGCACGCGACCTCAACGAGGCCCTGGCCCGCGCCGCCGCGGCCGAGGACGAGTGCAACCTGCTGCAGCGCGACGTCAACCGCCACGACCAGCTCGAGCAGCAGCTGCTGCAGGCCAAGCGCGCGGCCGAGTCGGCGGCGCTGGCCAAGGGCGAGTTCCTGGCCACGATGAGCCACGAGATCCGCACGCCGCTCAACGGCATCATCCCGATGCTGGACCTGATCGCGCGCGGCAACCTGGCGCCGGACCAGCGCGAGATGCTGCGCACCGCGCACGAGTCCTCGCAGCAGCTGCTGCGCATCGTCGACGACATCCTCGACTACTCCAAGCTGGAGGCGAACCGCCTCGAGCTGGAGATCACCAGCTTCAACCTGCGCGAGCTGCTGGAAGGCGTGCTGCAGCTGATGCAGCGCCCGGCCGAGGGCAAGGGCCTGCGCCTGGACCTGCAGATCGATTCGAACGTGCGCCTGCCGGTGCGCGGCGACCCGGTGCGCCTGCGCCAGGTGCTGACCAACCTGCTCGGCAACGCGGTGAAGTTCACCGAGCGCGGCGGCGTGCACCTGGCCGTGCGCCGGCTGGGCGAGACCCCGGCGCAGCACCTGCTGCGCTTCGAGGTGCGCGACACCGGCATCGGCATCGGCCATGCGCAGCAGGCACGCCTGTTCCGCGCCTTCACCCAGGCCGACGCCTCCACCACCCGCCTGTACGGCGGCACCGGCCTGGGCCTGGCGATCTGCAAGCGCATCGTCGACCTGATGGGCGGGCGCATTGGCGTGCAGTCCGAGCCCGGCCAGGGCGCCACGTTCTGGTTCGAGATCCCGCTGCTGAAGGTGATCGGCGACGTGCAGATCCGCCAGACCGCGTACGACGCGCGGCGGGTGCTGGCGATCACCCCGAACCTGCGCCTGCGCCAGCGCATCGCCCTGCTGCTGCCCAACTGGGGCGTCACCGTCAGCATCGTCGAGACCACCCAGGAAGCGCTGGAGCGCCTGCGCCAGCCGCCGTCGCCGGGCCAGACCGAGGGCTTCGTCGCGGTACTGGCCGACTACGACGGCCTGCGCCACAGCGCGCGCGCCCTGCATCGCGCGCTGCTGCGCACCCCGGCCAACGCCGGCATCCGCCTGGTCTGGCTGTATGGCGAGGAGGAGATCCCGGACGAGCTGCGCGAAGGGACCACCATCCTGCCGCGGCAGGTGCCGGACGCGGACCTGCGCACGGCCCTGCTGGATCCGCAGCCGGCACCGGTCGAGGCGGCCGCGCCGGCCAGGGTCGAGACGATCACCCCCGCCGCCACCGGCGAACTGCCGAGCGGACCCGATCCGACCCCGCCGAACCCGGAACCGGCGCCCGCCGGCATGCCGGCGCGCCTGCTGCTGGTGGAGGACAACCCGGTCAACCTGCTGGTCGCGCAGAAGCTGCTGTCGGTGCTGGGCTACGACTGCGACACCGCGCCCAACGGCGAGGTCGCGCTCTCGCACATGGCCAGCGGCGTCTACGACCTGGTCCTGATGGACTGCCAGATGCCGGTGCTGGACGGCTATTCGGCGACGCGCCGCTGGCGCGAGATCGAGGCCGGCCAGGGCCCCGGCCACCGCCTGCCGATCGTGGCCATGACCGCCAACGCCATGGCCGGCGACCGCCAGCGCTGCCTGGACGCGGGCATGGACGACTACCTGTCCAAGCCGGTCGCCCGCGACCAGCTGGACGCCTGCCTGCGCCGCTGGCTGCGCAGCGCCCCGGAGCGCAGCGCGCGCGCGTCCGAACCTGCGCATGCGTCCGCGCCGGCTCCCGCGCCTGCCGCTGCCCCGGCAGCACCCGCGACTGCTCCGGTTCCGGCCGCCCCGGCCGTTCCGGCCGCCCAGGTTGCGCCTGCGCCGCAGCCCAGCGTCACTGCACCCACCCCGCCGCCTTCCAGCGCGAACCCGGTTGCCGATATGCACGCCACCACTCCCGCCGCCACGGCCGCGCCGGCCGCAACCGCGCCCGTCGTCGAACACGCACCGCAGGACGCGCCGACCACGCAGCCGCCTCCGCCGCCGGTGCTGGAACCGGAGATGCTCGACGAGCTGCGCGAGATCGCCGGCGACGAGGCGCTGTCGATCGTCAACCTGTTCCTGGAGGACGCGCCGCGCCTGATCCGCCTGCTCGAGCAGGCCTCGGCGATCCCGGACCTGGAAGTGATGCGCGAAGCCGCGCACGCGCTGAAGTCGTCCAGCGCCAATGTCGGCGCACTGGCGCTGTCGGCGGCGGCCAAGAAGATCGAACTTGGCGCCCGCTCCGGCACCCTGGAGCGGCCGGCGGTGGCCGTGGCCCTGCTGATCGCCGAGTTCGCGCGCGCGCGGGTGGCCCTGCAGGGTTGGCTGTCGGCCACCCAGGCGCAGGCGGCCGTGGCTCAGTCCTCGAGCTTGCTCAACAAGTAGTTCTGCTCGCCGATCCGGCCGATCAGGTCCAGCTGGGTCTCCAGCCAGTCGACGTGCTCTTCCTCGTTGTCGAGGATCTTGGCGAATAGCTGGCGGCTGACGAAGTCGCCCACCGACTCGCAGTAGGCGATCGCCTCGCGCAGCAGCGGGAGGCCGTCCATCTCCAAAGCCAGGTCGCATTCCAGCAGCTCGCGCGGACCTTCGCCGATACGCAGCTTGCCCAGCGCCTGGAAGTTCGGCAGGCCTTCGAGGAACAGGATGCGCTCGGACAGCCAGTCAGCGTGGCGCATCTCGTCGATCGATTCCTTGTACTCGTGCTCGGCCAGTTCCTTGAGGCCCCAGTTCTTCAGCATCTTGGCGTGCAGGAAGTACTGGTTGATCGCGGTCAGCTCGTTGTAGAGCGCCCTGTTGAGGTATTCGATGACCTTGACGTCGCCTTTCATGGCCGCAGCTCCGTGTCGCGGGGGGAACGGGCGCACTCTAGCGCGCCGCGCGAAGCGGCGAGGGAACGCGAATCGTGATCAATTGGCGCGCCGGCGACGCGCGGTCAGGCGGCTGCGGCCAGGACCGGCAACGGCAGCTCGGCGCGCATCTGCTCGACCATCTCGGCGGCCATCCCCAGGCAGGAACCGCAGTTGGCGCCCAGGCCGGTGCGCATGGTCAGCTCCCCGACGCTCCCGCAGCCCTTTTCGACGGCTTCGCGGATGTGGCGGTCGGTGACACCGTTGCAGAGGCAGACGTACACGTTCTGGCTACCTTCGGGGAACGGCGCCATTCAAACAGGGATGAGAATCGCTGTCAATTGCGAGGGGCTCGCATCGAACCCCCGGGTTCTGGCCGGTTCAGCCGCCCCGTTCAGGCCGATGAACGCTGGCCCCGCGGCCCGCGCGTACGGCGCCGCGGCCGGTCGTGGCCGGCCGCGGCGCCGGGCATCCAGGCCTCCAGCGCCGCCGCGGGCATCTGCCGCACGGTCGCGCCGGCCTTCTCGGCCAGCGGCGCCAGGTGGCGCAGCGCCCGGGCATAGACCCCGCGCTTGAAGGTGACCACGTGCTCCACCGGGTACCAGAAGTCGACCCAGCGCCAGTGGTCGAACTCCGGGGTCTCGGAGGCGTCGAAGCGCACCAGCGACTCGTCCCCGACCAGGCGCAGCAGGAACCAGACCTGCTTCTGGCCGATGCAGACCGGGCCGGGCCCGCCCCTGCGGATGGCCCGGCTGGGCAGGCGGTAGCGCAGCCAGCCGGGGGTTGCCCCGAGCATTTCCACGTGCTCGGGGAGCAGCCCGGTTTCCTCGTGCAACTCGCGGTACATGGCCTCGGTCGGGGTCTCGTCGCTGCGCATCCCGCCCTGCGGGAACTGCCAGCCGTCCCGGCGCACCCGACGTGCCCAGAACACTTGGCCGTCCGTGCGCATGAGGACGATGCCCACATTCGGCCTGTATCCGTCCGGATCGATCACGATGCGGACTCCAGAAAGATCAACTGGGTCCGACTCTGCCATGGCCCCGTCGGGGCCACAAGCGGGGGTGCATTGACAGCCCGCCCCGGAAAGTGAAAAATTCGCGGTTCACCGCGTGGCTATGTAGCTCAGCCGGTTAGAGCACAGCACTCATAATGCTGGGGTCGGTGGTTCGAGTCCACCCATAGCCACCAATGCGTCGCAAGCGTTTGACGTCATTGGAAAATCTAGCACTTTCGCTCCCTTTAGCTCGATTGCTACAGAGAGTGACCAGAAAGTGCTACAGCGACGCGGTCAGATCGATACTTCTCGCATCGTCGTCCCCTCGCGCATCCGCGCCCATTGGGGACGGCCTGAACTAACCCGAAGCCTGCGCACCGGCGACCTCCGAGAGGCGCGCCGACGCTTGGCGCTGTGGGAAGCCCATATGGCCGCGTTCCTGCAGCAAGTCGACCGGAACCTACAGTCGATGACCCGCGACGAAGTTGACGCCCTCTACCGCCATTACCTGACCACCAAGTTCGACGAGATCGAAGCAGGCTTTCCCAGCCTCTCGACGAAGACCAGGCTTACGGCACCTCCTTCTATCTCTCGGCTTTCCTCTTTTCTTGTTTCAGTGAACTGACGCCTCTTGCAGGTGCTGATCAGGGTGTTCCGCGATGCGACACCGACCACCCCGACGACAACGCCTCAGCCTGTTGCAGCACCGTTTGAACTGCCGTGTCTTGGAGATCAGGCGGGTAGCCATACTTGCGAAGGATGCGCTTCACCAGCACCCGCATCCGAGCACGGGCAGAGTCACGGTGGGCCCAGTCCACCGACACGTTTTCGCGCAAGCTCACCAGCAGCTCGTGGGCAATCACGCGCAGCTTGTCATCCCCCATGACCTGCACCGCGCTCTCGTTCTCGGCCAGGGCATCGTAGAAGGCGATCTCCTCATCTGACAGCCCAGACTCTTCGCCCCGCTGACGCGCCGCACGGATGTCCTTGGCCAGCTGGATCAGCTCCTGCAGCACCTCGGCGGTGGTGATGGCGTTGGCGTGGTAGCGCGCCACCGCGTCCTCCAATCGCTCCGAGAAAGCTTTGGTCTGCACCACGTTGGCCTTGCTGCGTGAGCAAATGCCGTCGTTGATCAGCTTGCGCAAGGCTTCCAACGCAAGGTTCTTCTTCTCCATCTGCTGAACTTCGGCGAGGAATTCGTCCGAAAGGATGGAGATGTCCGGACTCTTGATGCCCGCAGCGGCCAGGATGTCTACGATCTCGGTCGAGATCACCGCACGGCTGACAATCTGCTGGATGGCCAGCTCACGCTCTTGCTGGGTCACTCCGGAGCCGGTACTGCTCTTCACCAGCGCTGCGCGGATCGCCTGGAAGAAGCCGACTTCCTCCCGGATTTGGCGGGCCTCGTCAGAGGCGGACGCCAGGGCGAAGGCCTTGGACAGCGCCAGCACGGCGTCCTGATATCGACGGTGAGCGTTCTTCTTGCCTTCCTTGGTCTTCTCTTGCGCTGCCAGCTTCTGTTGCAGGTCGAGAATCCACTCGATGGCTCCCGCCATCATCGCCAGGCGCTCCTGCGGCGTGCCGCTCATCGCGGAGACGTAGTCGTAGCCGTGAAACATGTCGCGCACGACCTCGTACTTCTCCATCATCACCGCGATGGCCTCACGCTCGTCGATGCCGGTGTTTTCACGGTCGCGCGGCGAGTATTGGGCCAGTGCACTTTTCAGGTTTTGCGCAATGCCGATGTAGTCGACGATCAGCCCGGCAGGCTTGTCGCGGAACACGCGGTTCACCCGCGCAATCGCCTGCATCAGGCCGTGGCCCTGCATCGGCTTGTCCACGTACATCGTGTGCATACACGGCGCGTCAAAGCCGGTCAGCCACATATCCCGCACGATCACCAGCTTGAGCGGGTCTTTGGGATCGCGGGCACGCTTGGCCAGCAGATCGCGCCGGGCCTTGTTGCCAATGTGCTGCTGCCACTCCTGCGGGTCGCTTGCCGCGCCGGTCATCACGATCTTGACCACGCCCGCGTTGTCATCGGTGCTGTGCCAGTCCGGGCGCAGCTTGACGATCTCATCGTAGAGTTTGACGCAGATGCGGCGGCTCATACACACCACCATCGCCTTGCCGTCGAGGGCTGCCACGCGATCCTCGAAGTGGGCAACCATGTCCTTGGCCACCAGGGCCAAGCGCTTGTCGCTGCCAACCAGCGCTTCGACCGTTGCCCATTTTTTCTTGAAGCGTTCCTGCTCGGCCTCTTCGTCTCCTTCAGTCAATTCGTTGACCTCGGCGTCGATCTTCGGCTTCTCTTCCTCGTCGAGCTCGATACGCGCCAGCCGCGACTCGTAATAAATCGGCACGGTTGCGCCATCCTCGACAGCGCGGCTGATGTCGTAGATGTCGATGTAGTGGCCGAACACCGCTGGCGTGTTGACGTCGTCCGCCTCGATGGGCGTGCCGGTAAAGCCGATGAAGGATGCGTTCGGCAGGGCGTCTCGCATGTATTTGGCGAAGCCGTAGGAGATCTCGCCGGTCTTGGCATCCACCTTGGCCTTGAAGCCATATTGGCTGCGGTGCGCCTCGTCCGCGATGACGACGACGTTGCGGCGCGTGGTGAGCGGCTCCGCAATCTCGCCGAACTTCTGCAAGGTCGTAAAAATCACACCTCCGGACGCCCGGTTGAGCAGTTCCTTCAAGTGATCACGTCCTTCGGCCTGCACCGGCGTCTGCCGGATCAAGTCGCGGCACATCGAAAAGGTGGCGAAGAGCTGGTCGTCCAGGTCGTTACGGTCGGTGAGCACCACCAGCGTGGGGTTTTCCAACGCCGGGTGCTTGACCAGTTGCCCGGCATAGAAGGCCATCAACAGGCTTTTGCCCGAGCCTTGCGTGTGCCAGATCACGCCCACACGCCGGTCGCCAGGGCGCTGGGTCTTGGCCGACGGCAGGCCGTAGTCGGCCGGGTCTTCTTGCGCAACGTGCTTGGGCGGCAAGGCGCGCACGGTTTGCTCCACGGCCTTCTTCACAGCGTGGAACTGGTGGTAGCCCGCGATGATCTTGGCCAGCCCGGAACCGGTTTCGGCAAACACCGTGAAATCACGCAGCAGAGCGAGCAGGCGGCGATGCTCGAACACGCCTTCGATCAGGGTCGAGAGTTCCGGCGCGCCCTTCGGGGCAATGGCCGTGCCGTCGGTGGTGCGCCATGGCATGAAGCGCTCGAGGTCTGCCGACAGCGACCCCACGCGGGCCGCTATACCGTCCGACGTGACCAGCAGCGCGTTGGTGTGGAAGAGCTGCGGGATCTGCTGCTTGTAGGTCTGCAGCTGATTGAACGCGCCCAAGAGATGGGCCCCGGCGCTGCCCGGCGCCTTCAGCTCGATCACGCCCAGCGGCAACCCGTTCACGAACACCACCACATCGGGACGCCGGTTGTTCTGACCGTTGATCACCACGAACTGGCTCACCGCCAACCAGTCGTTCTGCTCAGGATTTTCGAAGTCGATGAGCGTGACCTTGCCCGCTGTCAGCGTGCCGTCGTTCGCGTAGTACTCGACGTCCACGCCTTCCGTCATCAGCTTGTGGAGACGGCGGTTCTCTTCGAGCAACGATGGCAGCTCGGACTGCATCACGCGCCGGACGGCATCCTGACGCGCCTCCAGTGGCAGATGAGGGTTCAGCCGTGCAACGGCGTCCTCGAACCGCTTCTTGAGCACGACTTCATCGTGGCTCTCCCGCTCCGGTCGGTGTCCATCGGGGCCGATGTCCTCCTCGCGTTCGATGCTGTAATCGAGCGCGCGCAGCTGATCCAGCAGCGCTTGCTCCACGGCGGCCTCCGACAGAAATGCCATTACGGTTCTCCTTGTTCTTCTACGGGCTCCACGTCCGGAGCCGCCACCCCGCGCGCAGCGTTCAACGCCTCCACATAGGCGTCCCGATCCAGCAGGTAAAGCAGTCGGCTGACTTCGATGTTGATGGGTAGCTCATCGCCTCCCGGCAGCAGGAAGCGCAAAGTTGGTGAGTCGCCGTCCTCGGCGTCCACAGCCAGCCCCACGTGCGCGTCGATCAGCACGTTGTCATCTGCAAATCGCTCCCACGGCTCGCGAGAGCTGATCGGGTCGAGCTGCGCATCCAGATAGGCCTGGTGAAGAAAGGTCACGATGGCATCTGCCGCCAGAACCACGCTACGGCGGTGGTGCTCGGCCAGCCGTTCCAGATACGGGTCCTTGCCGTGGCTGGCGGGGCCAGCTTTGTTGCGCAGGTCGTTCAGCGCGTCGGCCAACTTGTGATGGCTGGACACCAGCTTCTTGAACTTCTCGTCGCGGATGTCACCCAGCCTGAGCGCGCGGATGGCTGCCGACAGCCAGTCCGACAGCGAGGGCGTCTCCTGGGTCGGCTTGAGCGGGGCTTGCGGGGTGTGGAAACTTTCCACCACCACGCGACAAACCACTTCGACGACGGTCTTGGCGCAGTCGATGCACGCATCGTTGTTCTGCTCCAGATTGCGCTCCATTGCCTCGAAGGTCTGTTGCAACATCGGCGCGTCGCGCCAATGGCCGCAGGCCTCGCGGATGCCGGGGCACCAATCCAAGGTCATACAGCGCCTCCGACGATACGCTCGGCATCCGGCACGCGCAGCTCGCCGGAGATCAGCTTGGGCAGCAGGGTGTCGCGCAGTTGGGCGAGGGTGCGGGATTCGTTGACGTTGCCAAGAATGCGATCGAAAACGCTTGCAGAGTTTTCTTCGAATTGTTGGAGCACTTTTTCCGGCGGCAATACAGTGCGCACCGCGTCGAAAGTTTGCCGCGTAATTGTTGAGAAAACAGAACCATGCGCCATCGCTTTGAGCTGCTCGACCATGCGTTGGGCAGACAAAAATACAACGTAGCAACCTGAGCCATTCTTTCCTTTGAGGGCGTAGCAAGACTGATTGAATGTCATATCGCACCCAGCGATGGCCAAGTTTCCAACGGTACCGCGGGCAGAAATGATCGTTGTGCCCTTAGAAACCAATCGCGCCGAACTTCTTTCCAACCCGGCCTGAGTAACCGACTTCTCCGTTTGAA
Source organism: Pseudoxanthomonas sp. J35 (assembly GCF_000513995.1). Lineage (GTDB taxonomy): Bacteria > Pseudomonadota > Gammaproteobacteria > Xanthomonadales > Xanthomonadaceae > Pseudoxanthomonas. The sequence continues at coordinate 172,791 of NZ_AZVB01000004.1, read as the reverse complement.
CAACAAAAACATCGCTTGCTACTGGCGTATCCACAACGGAAAACCAAGGGATATCGCCGCCCCAGTACTCGCTGACTGAGGTTTTCGGCGTGCCGCCCCCGATAATCTCAACAACATCAGAAAAACTGCAAACCCCCCACCCCTCCGGAATCTCCCCCAACTCCGAATCGACGAGCCGGTCGGGGAAGAGGTCGTAGAGGTGGGCGGGCAGTCCGGGGAGTGACTGGCCGCGCTGCCAGCGCCCTTCCATCTTGGCGCGCACGGGCTCGAAGTCCACGAACCACGCCTTGAACAAGGCGCGGGCCATGGCCTCCAGCGTTTCGTTCTGGCGGCGCAAGAGTTCGATTTTGTCGTCCAACGTGCCGAGGATATGGGCGATGGCGCGTTGTTCGGAGAGAGGTGGGCAAACGATGAACATCTGACGAAGATGCATTGGCCCATAGTTGAGTTGGGCGCTTCCGGTTGCAAAGGAAAGTACCTGTGCTTGGTAGTACTCCGAAAGCAGAAAATACTTGAGGTAAATGCGGTTCAACTGCGGTGACTTTGGCCGCATGCGAATGACACTGGTATTCAGCATGCACGGCAAATCCGACTTCCGCACTGTGGCGATTCGTCCAAGCGTGCCGGAACTAGAAACGACGTAGTCATCGACGTCTAGCAGAAAGTGACGATATTTACCAAGAGCTTCATCCTTCGAAACGTGATTCATAGCGCCACGATCAAGTCGCCCGTCTACAAGGCACCTTATATTTACGAACGGGATGCCTTCGTCCACATATTGCCAGTTCCGAATCCCTGGGCCCTCTTGAAAATAGACCAAATCTTCGAAAGGTCGAATGCACCAGCCCTCTGGCAAGCCGTCGACGAAATCATTTGCGTAAACAGGATTCATTCGTACCCCAGCTCCTTCAGGTTGGCTTCAATCGCGGCATCCAGCCTGGCCGCTTCTTCGCGCTGCTGCCGCCACCGGGCGGAGAGGCGTGCCATCTTTTCTGCAAAGGGTTCGCCGTCGTCCTCCCGCTGCGCCGCGCCCACATAGCGGCCCGGTGTCAGTACGTGGCCGTGTTTGCGGATGTCCTCCAGCGTGGCGGATTTGCAAAAACCCGGCACGTCTTGGTATGCGCCTGCGCCCGGTTCCCCGCGCCAGGCGTGGTAGGTGTCGGCGATGCGCTGGATTTCCTCGTCGGTGAGTTCGCGCCGGGTGCGATCCACCAGCACGCCCATCTGACGGGCGTCGATGAACAGCACCTGGCCGCGCCGGTCGCGCAGGCCGCCTGCTTTCCCATTCGCGGGGTTCTTGTTGCGCGCCAGAAACCACAGGCAGGCGGGAATCTGCGTGGAGTAAAAAAGCTGCCCGGGCAGCGCCACCATGCAGTCCACCACGTCGGCCTCGACCATGGCACGGCGGATGTCGCCCTCGCAGGACTGGTTGGAGCTCATCGAGCCGTTGGCCAGCACCACGCCCGCCGTGCCGTTGGGTGCGAGGTGGTGATAGATGTGCTGGAGCCACGCGTAGTTGGCGTTGCCCACGGGCGGCGCACCGAACTTCCAGCGCACGTCTTCGCGCAGGCGCTCGCCGCCCCAGTCGGAGATGTTGAAGGGCGGATTGGCGAGGATGTAGTCGGCCTTGAGGTCGCGCAGTTCGTCTTTGTGGAAGCTGCCCTCGTTGTTCCAGCGGATGTCGGCGTCGATGCCGCGCACAGCCAGATTCATCTTGCATAGCCGCCAGGTGGTGTAGTTGCTCTCCTGCCCGTAAATGGCGATGTCGCCGATGCGCCCGCCGTGCTCCTGCACGAACTTTTCCGATTGCACGAACATCCCGCCCGAGCCGCAGCACGGGTCGTAGACGCGGCCTGAGTACGGTTCGAGCATTTCCACCAGCACGCGCACCACCGAGCGCGGCGTGTAGAACTCGCCGCCGCGCTTGCCTTCGGCTCCGGCGAACTGGCCCAGGAAATACTCGTACACGCGCCCGAGAATGTCCTTCGACCTGTCGCCTTCTGCGCCCAGCGCAATGCCGGAGATCAGGTCGATCAACTCACCCAGCATCACCTTGTTGAGCGCGGGGCGGGCGTAGTCCTTGGGCAGCACGCCCTTGAGCGACTCGTTGTCTTTCTCGATGGCGCGCATGGCGTCATCGATCAGGGTGCCGATCTCGGGCCGCTTGGCGTTGGCCTGAAGATGCGACCAGCGCGCCTCCTTCGGCACCCAGAACACGTTGTCGGCAAGGTACTCGTCCTTGTCCTCGGCGGCCTGCGCATCTTCTGCCAGCAGCGCTTTGTGCTTGGCCTCGAAAGCGTCGGAGATGTATTTCAGGAAGATGAGCCCAAGCGCGACGTGCTTGTAGTCGGAAGGCTCCATGTTGCCGCGCAGCTTGTCGGCGGCCTTGAACAGCTCGGCCTCGAAGCCGAGGTTGCCTCCGTTGCCGTTCTTGCTGGTGTCGTTCTGTGCCATCGTGTTCTTATCCTTTGCGTGATGTCTTTGCTGCCGGGGCTTGATAGCCCGGCGCGAGCTTGGCGTTCTCGACGCCGTACAGCGCCAGCGGATCGCTTAAGGCCAGGCGGTACTGTTCTTCCTTGAGGCGGTGGTCAGGCGAGCAGTCCACGCTCCAGCGCAGCAGCATGTAGCCCGCGACGGCGGCGCGAACGCGCAGCTTGAGCGAGCCTTCCTTCATGCCGTAGTCCATCCGGATGATGTCTGGACGGGCCAGGCGCGGATGGGGAACCAGCTCCAGCTCGACGATGCGCGTCCACTGGATGTCGTTGTCCGGGCGCTCGTTGGGCTGTGGCTCCTCGTCGAGCAGGGTCGGCGCTTCGATGCGGGTGACGACGAAGTCCCGGAACTCTCCGCTCTTGCGATCAAAGGCCCGGACGTGCCAGCGCAGGCCGGTATCCACCAGTGCAAAGGGCACGATGACCCGTTCGGACTCGCCGCTGCTCATCGAGTGGTAGCGGATGGCGACGGGCCGCTTGGCGTGTATCGCCCGGCAGACCGGAGCCAGCACTTCCATCGTGGGGTTGCTCAGGGCGGTTGGCGACTCGCACGGCAGCAGCGATTGGGATGCGCCGTTCACGCCATCGCCGAAGCCCAGAGCCAGCGCCGACAGCACGCGCTGCGGTGCGTGTTCGAACAGCGGAGAGAACGTCTGTCCGATGCGGTAGATCTTGTTGCTGCCGTCAAAGGTGATGTTCTGCGGCGCGATTTCCCGGTACAGCGCCAAGTCGCGTGTCGCCCCGGCCGGAGCCACGCCGAAGCGCTCAATCAGATCCGGGCGACCGATCTCGCCGAAGAAGTAGAGCCGGAAGTCGATGTAGGCCAGCCGCTCGCGCTGGGCGCGGCTCAAGCTCTCGACGCGCTGGGGTTGAGTCACCGAAGGCTCCTCATCCAAGGCGGAGGACTGAACGGCTGGAAACGGAAGTTCGATTGCTCATCGGCAGGCATATCACATCATCAAAATGATGACATCATGCGCCAGAGATTATGCCCATGCAAGGAATCGAAGTGGCCAAATCATCGAATCCGCGCCCTCAAGGCCGAGGCGTTACTATCTGGCTCGGATTGCGGACGGGGGTTCGGTTCCGTGTTCCGCCACCAAATTGAAGGGCTCGGATAATCTCCGGGCCCTTTTTCTTGCCTGAAATCCCCGCGCCATGCGGGGTTCCGGCCATCCGTGCTACGGGTGGCCATCAGCCGAAACGCCCGAAATCGGCCACTTTCTCTGCCAGAGCCGTCTCTATTCTCCGTTTTGCCTGCGGGTAGGCGCAGCTCTGTCTCTTGCAAAATCAACAATTTACGCGCGCTGGTTCATCGTCAGCCAAGGCGACCGGTCACCAGTGCAACTAGACAGCGTGCGTCATTTGTACTAACATTGCGGCAGTTGATCTAACAAAAGAGGTGCTGCCATGACTGCCGTTGCATCGTCGCCTTCTGCCCGCTCCGCCCGACTCGGGCTGCGCGCTACCCCCGAACAGGAGGCGGTGCTGCGCCGTGCCGCCGAAGTGGCCCACAAGTCGCTGACCGACTTCATTCTCGACAGCGCCTGCCTGGCCGCCGAGCAGACCCTGCTCGACCAACGATTGTTCATGGTCTCGGGCAGCCAGTACCAGGCCCTGATGGATCTGCTGGATCGCCCCGAACAGACCAACGAGGGTTTGCGCGACCTGTTTGCCCGTAAGGCGCCCTGGGACACGAAGTGACGCTGCGCGCACCGGAGCCTCTGGCCGCGCAGCATCTGCTGGAGGGTTTTGATTGCGGCAAGCCCGCGCTGAATGACTGGCTGTTGCGTCACGCTCGCCAGGCGCAGGGCAGTGGCTCGGCCAAGACCTTTGTCGTTGCCGAGGACGATGGCCGCGTAGCGGGCTACTTCAGCCTGACCGTGGGCCAGGTCGACACGCTGGAGGCGCCGGAGCGCATTCGCAAGGGGATGGGGCAGTACCCATTGCCAGTTGTGATTCTGGCGCGGCTCGCTGTCTCGGTAGCGGATCAGGGGCGAGGCATCGGCTTCGGTTTGCTGCAGGATGCGATTCGCCGCACGATGCTGATTGCCGAGCAGGCCGGCATCCGCGCCATGCTGACCCATCCCCTCGATGAAGAAGCGGCGAGGTTCTACACGCGGTTCGGGTTCATCGCGTCACCGCTGCGCGATCAGCAATTGCTACTGCTCTTGAAGGACGCCCGTCGCTGGGTCCGCTGAACTATGACCATCGAATCACTGCCCACTTTCACCAAGCCAGCCCGCCAGCGCTGGGAGTCCATCCCTGCCGACATCCGCCAGCGACTGCTGTCCAACGTCTGGTGTGGCCACTGCCGTTTTGAGACCACGATCACCAATTTCAGCGGCACCATCAAGGGTGGCGACTTACTGCTGGTGGGCAAGTGCGCCGAATGCCACGGTGATGTGGCACGGGTGATCGAGGCTCGTAACCCGGTCAGGCATCAAACCCCGCCACCACCGCCCGCTGTGCCACCCAGTCGGTCGGCAGCGGATTGCGCTGGAACCACAGCAGGCTCATGCACCGGGGCTGTTGGCCAGCCAAGATGGCCTGGATGATGGCAGGCTGAAGCAGTGTCAGCCGCAGCAGTTCGTTGACCGTAGAGTGATGCAGGCCTTCGCGCTGGGCGATGTCGCTGCCACTGCCCACCACCCCATCGTCGAGCAGTTGCTGCCAGTAGAAGGCCCGCGTCAGCGCCACCAGCAGGGGCTGGTCGATTTGGGTGACCACTTTGCCCGGCGCGTCGAGCTGGCCGTCCGGCCGCACCACCACCTTGCTGCCGCCTCGCTTCCTGATCTTCAGCGGGATGAAGGTGGACAGTTTCACCTGCCCGCCATCCCGGCGTTCGCGCGCAACGGGTCCGCCCAAAACCTGCACTTTCGGCTTCATGCTTCCACCTCCTGCTGTTCCCATTCCTGCAATTCCGCGCCGATGGTGCCGGGCAGCAGTTCCCCGGCCAGTTCCTGCCACCCGTGGTCGCGCCAGATGATCTCCAACCCGCCATCGGCAATCACCACGCGATCAATCAGGAGCTGTGCCAGTCGATACTGTTCAGCGGGGAACAACTGTTGCCATAGGCCAGCCAGATTTCGCATCGGCAACACCACCTCAGGCTCTGACAGGTCTGGGCGGGTTGTCCGAATCTGATCCCAAACCGACTGCACGATGTGCGGCGCTGACAGCGCGGCGACGATCTGCTGTGTAACCAGGTTTTCGATGGGCACCGCTGGCAACGGGCCGTGGCTGCTGGCCCACGCGCCAAAGCGCTGGTGCTTGATCGGCGTGTAGTAGCGGTAGATATTGCCCTTCTTGACGGTGTAGCTGGGCACCAGCCGTTCACCGTCGGGCGTGAACAGCAGGCCGCGCAACAACACCGGCTCACGTTGGCGGTCGTTGGTCTCGCGCCGCCGTTCGATACCATCGGTGGCGATCAACGCGTGGACTGCATCCCACTGCGCCTGCGTCACGATGGCCTGATGCTGGCCGGGGAAACTCTGTCTCTTGTGGACGATCTCGCCCAGGTACATCCGGTTGTGCAGCATCTTGTAGAGGGTCTGCTTGGTGAAGGGCTTGCCGCCCTTGGTGACCACGCCTTCCGCGCCGTAGGCCTTGGCCATCAGCTTGGCCGAGCGCACGGTCACGAAGTCATCGAAGATGCGGCGCACCAAGGCAGCCTCAGTTTCGTTGATGACCAGCAGCCTGTCGTGCACGTCATACCCCAGCGGCAGCGGCCCGCCCATCCACATCCCCTTGGCCTTGCTGGCCGCGATCTTGTCGCGGATGCGCTCACCGGTCACCTCGCGTTCGAACTGCGCGAAGGACAGCAGGACGTTGAGCATCAGCCGCCCCATCGAGGTGGCCGAGTTGATCTGCTGCGTGACCGCGCTGAAGCTGACCCTGTGGTGGTCGAACACATCGACCATGCGCGCAAAATCGGCCAGCGAGCGTGACAGCCGGTCGATCTTGTAGACGACCACGATGTCGACCTTGCCCATCTGGATGTCTGCCATCAGGCGGCGCAGTGCGGGTCGATCCATGTTGCCGCCGGAAAAGCCGCCATCGTCGTAATCATCGGCCACCGCGATCCAGCCCTCGTGGCTCTGGCTTTTGATGAAGGCGTGTCCTGCTTCCTTCTGGGCATCGATGGAATTGAAGGACTGGTCGAGGCGTTCGTCGCTGGATACGCGGCAGTACACCGCGCAGCGTTTGGGTGATACGAGCAATGGCGCGTTCATTGACCACCTGCCTTGCCGTCGCGCAGGCCGAAGAATTTTGGGCCGTTCCACTGCGTGCCTGTGATGTGGCGCGCCGCCGCCGACAGGCTTTTGAACACCTGACCGTTGAGCTCGTACAGACCATCTGGCGTGACCGTCACACGATGCTGGCGCTCATCCCATTCGCGGATCAGCGTGGTGCCGGGCATCAACAAGGTTTGCGCGCTGCGTCCGACACTGCTTTTGATCCTGGAATGGTTGGCACCGGTGACCTTGAGCTTGGTCGACACCGCCGAGCCGCGGTAGATACCGATGCCCCAGGTCGCCAGGTGGTCGGCGCAGATCCTGGCCTGCTCGAACAGCGGCGCGACCAGGCCGTAGGCGACGCCGCGGTGGCTGGCGCACTCGCCCACCGCGTACACGCGCGGGTCGTAGGCCTGCAAGGTGTCGTTGACCACGACGCCGCGATCGCAATGGATCCCGGCGGCCTGCGCCAGCGCGATATTCGGACGGATGCCGGCGGCCATCACCACCAGCTCCGCGGGGATTTCCGCGCCATCGGAAAAGCGCACCGCGGCGACCTCGCCGGCGTCTTTGCCGACGATCTCCGTGGTCGAGGTGTTGAGCCGGAACTCCAGGCCGCGCCCGGCCAGCGACTTCTCGAGCAGCGCGCCGGCCACCGGGTCGAGCTGCTGCTCCAGCAGCCAGCCGGCCAGGTGCACCACGGTCACCTGCATGCCGCGCAGCTTCAGGCCGTTGGCCGCCTCCAGCCCGAGCAGGCCGCCGCCGATCACCACCGCGTGCTTCTTCACCCGCGCCGCCTCGATCATGGTGCGCGTGTCGTGGATGTCGCGGTAGCCGATCACGCCCTTCAGGTCCTTGCCGGGCACCGGAAGGATGAAGGGCAGCGAGCCGGTGGCCAGCAGCAGGCGGTCGTACTCGGCCCCGGTGCCGTCGGCGGCCACCACCTTGCGCTGCGCGCGGTCGATGCGGACGACTTCCTTGCCCAGGTGCAGGGCGATGCCGTTGTCCGCGTACCAGGACAGCGGGTTGAGCACGATGTCGTCGAAGTCCTGTTCGCCGGCCAGCACCGGCGACAGCAGGATGCGGTTGTAGTTGCGGTGTGGCTCGGCGCCGAACACGGTGATGTCGTACATCCCCGGGGCCAGCTTCAGCAGCTCCTCGAGGGTGCGGATGCCGGCCATGCCGTTGCCCACCACCACCAGTCGCGGTTTCCTCATCTTCGGGTTCCTTGCGCGTGTGCTTCGATGACGTGCGGTGCGCGGCTCAGACCCGCGCCGGGCCCAGCGCGGCCCAGTGCAGGCGCCAGCGCTGCCTGACCGTGGCCAGGCACACCGAGGCGGCCAGGGCGATGCCGGCGAACAGCCACAGCCCCGGCGCATAGGTCCCCGCCTGCTGCTTGACTACGCCCCGAACCCGGCCGGCTCGTCGACCGCCGGCTTGAGCGAGAGGGTCCCGGTCAGCGCCTGGCTTTGCCCGCCTGCGGACAGGCCCAGCATCACCAGCGTGTTGTAGTACACGCGCTCGGTCGGGTATTCGCCCAGCTTCGGTCGCAGGGCCTCGGCATGGAACTCTTCCGCATCGGCATCCCCGCCGCTGGCCTCGCTGACCAGCGCCTGGGCGACGCGTCGCGGCGGCCACAGCGCGAACTCGCGCAGCGTCTCCAGCGCCAGTGCTTCCTGCAACGCCACCGCATCCTCGGCGGACAGGCCGCGCAGGCGCTGCAGGGGCAAGCCGCCGACGCCCGCCGGATCGTCGACCGGGGCCGCCACGACCAGGTTCGGACTCACCGCCCCGCCAACGCCGCTTCTTCCCTGATCGCCGCTGCCGCATTGGCGAAGAGCCACGAGGTCCCGAGGTCGTAGATGGACTCCACGCCCACGCGCGCCAATGCCTGGGCCGCGTTCGACTCCACGCCAAGCAGCGAGCCCACCGGCAGTTGCAGGACTTCGTGGCGCGAGAGACCGGTGAAGCCGGCCCGGAGATGGTCGGTGATGGCGGACATGGCGATTTCCTGTCGTCCTGCGAGTCGCCGGGGCGGCGGGCCGTATCCGGACGCAAGCGCCCGTACAGGCACGAAACGCGGGTGCGCACGCCACCCGGCCATGCCTGCCCGCGGCAGCGCGCCTCCGCGGGAGGCGCGCCGCCATGAACACATTCCTGAACGCAGCTGCGCAGGCCGCCGCGGATTGACCTGCATCAAGGACTCCCCGGCCCCCGCGGACTAGCCTGCAAGCCATGGCCAGCCTGTCCGCCCTGTTCGATCCCGAGCTGCTCCAGCGCTACGACGTGCCGGGGCCGCGCTACACCTCGTACCCGACCGCGCCGCAGTTCACCCCCGGCTTCGGCGAGGCCGACCTGCGCCGTGTGGCCGCCGCCAGCAACGGCGACCCGATCCCGCGCCCGATCTCGCTGTACCTGCACATCCCGTTCTGCACCAGTCCGTGCTTCTACTGCGGCTGCAACCGGATCATCACCCGCGACAAGGCCCGCGGCGCCGCCTACCTGACCCGCCTGTACCGCGAGATCGCCATGGCCTCGACCATGTTCGACCGCGACCGCGACGTGGAGCAGGTGCACTTCGGCGGCGGCACCCCGAACTTCCTCGACCCGGCGCAGATCGCCGAGGTCATCGACGTGCTGCGCAGCCACTTCCGCTTCGCCCCGGGCGAGCGCATGGACTGCTCGATCGAGCTGGACCCGCGCTTCATCACCCCCGACGAGGTCGGCGAGCTGGCCCGCGCCGGCTTCAACCGCGCCAGCCTGGGCGTGCAGGACTTCGACCCGGCCGTGCAGCAGGCGGTCAACCGCGTGCAGGGCGTGGAGCAGACCCTGGGCATCATCGAGGCCTGCCGCCGGCACGGCTTCCGCTCGGTCAACGTCGACCTGATCTACGGCCTGCCGAAGCAGACCCTGGAAGGCTTCGAATGCACCCTCGACACCACCTTGCAGGTGCGCCCGGACCGGCTGGCGATCTACGGCTACGCGCACCTGCCGCAGCTGTTCCGCCCGCAGCAGCGCATCCACGCCGAGGACCTGCCCTCGCCGGAACAGAAGCTGGACCTGCTGCGCCTGGCGATCGACAAGCTCGGCCAGGCCGGCTACGAGTACATCGGCATGGACCACTTCGCCCTGCCCGGGGACGAGCTGGCCAGGGCGCAGCGCGAAGGCGGCCTGCACCGCAACTTCATGGGCTACACCACCCACGCCGAGAGCGACCTGCTCGGCCTGGGGGTGAGCGCGATCAGCCACATCGGCGCCAGCTTCAGCCAGAACCCGCGCGACATCGGCAGCTGGGAACAGGCGATCGACGCCGGCCGCCTGCCGGTCTGGCGCGGCATGCACCTGGACGCCGACGACGTGATCCGCGCCGACGTGATCCAGTCGCTGATGTGCCACGGCGAGCTGGACTTCGACGCGGTCGGCCGCCGCCACGTGATCGATTTCCGCGAGTACTTCCGGGACGCGCTGGCGCGGCTGGCGCCGCTGCAGGACGACGGCCTGGTCGAGGTCGGCGAAGGCGGGCTGCGCGCGACCTCGCGCGGACGCCTGCTGCTGCGTATCATCGCCATGTGCTTCGACCGCTACCTGACCCCTGCCGCCGCCCCATCCGCGCCGCGGTACTCGCGCACCGTCTGACCCCGGCGGGAGGCCGAGCATGAGCCAGCCCGGCGTCGTCTTCCCGCGCACCGGTCCCGGCATCATGTCGGACGACGGCGATGCGCTGACGTTCTGCTCGACCTGCGCCTTCTCCCAGGCCTGCCTGTCCGAGGGCATGGACAAGAGCGCGCTGATGGACCTGCACGTGCTGGTCGAGCACGTCGGCCCGCTGCACCCGGGCGAGCATGTGTTCCGCGAGGGCGACCCGTTCACCGCGATCGCCGCGGTCCGCGCCGGCACGGTCAAGACCTACCAGATCGACCGCAACGGCCACGAGCAGGTGCTGGGCTTCCACCTGCCCGGCGAGGTGATCGGGCTCAACGCGATCCACGGCGACCGCTACCCGTGCAACGCGGTGGCGCTGGACACGGTGATGCTGTGCCGGTTCTCGTTCCCGAAGATCGCCACCCTCGCCCAGCGCCTGCCCAACCTGCAGCAGCACCTGTTCCGGCTGATGAGCCGCGACATCGGCGTGGCCTCGCTGTTCGCCCGCGACAACAGCGCCGACGAGCGCATGGCCGCGTTCCTGATCGGCCTGTCGCGGCGCCTGGCCGCGCGCGGCTTCTCGCCGCGCCGCTTCCAGCTGACCATGTCGCGCACCGACATCGCCAACTACCTGCGCCAGGCCCCGGAAACGGTCAGCCGGGTGCTGCGCCGCTTCGAGAAGGACGGACTGCTGCACATCAAGCAGCGCGACGTCGAGATCCTCGACCTGCCGCGCCTGGAAGAACTGGCGCTGGCGGTCCTGCGCGACTGAGCCGCGGCGCTGCTGGTGGTGGCGATGACCCTGGGCTACCAGGCCGCGGACGCCTGGCTGGCACGGCGCCAGGCCCGCCATCGCCGCGACTGCGGCGGCTCCAGCGGGGCCACGCGGGAGGCCCCGCCGTGAGCCTGTTCCTCGCCGGCCTGGCCACGGCCCTGCTGGTCGGCGCCGGCTGCCGCCTGCTCGACCTGCCGCTGCCGGCGCCGCCGCGTTGGCAGGGCGCGCTGCTGGTGGTGGCGATGACGATCGGATTCCTGCTCGGCAGCCGCCTGGCAGGCTGAGCGCACTGCGCGCACGGTCACGCCAGCGCCGCTCCGGAACCGCGCTTTCCGCCGGCAATGCGCGCGACTTGACCTGTGTCAGGGCCGGGCGGCGGCGCGCTGCCGAAGATGCGGGCGTTTCCCCCGAGAGAGCCCGCGTCATGAACTCCACACGCAAGCTTTGGGCAGGCCTGGCGGTCCTGCTCATCGCCTCGTTCGCCGTCCTGCTATGGGTCGGCGGCGAGATCCACCGCCAGGCGCCCCCGATGCCCGAACAGGTGGTTTCCACCGACGGCACCGTGGTCTACACCCGCCAGGACATCGAGACCGGACGCCAGGTCTGGCAGTCGATCGGCGGCCAGCAGCTGGGCTCGATCTGGGGCCACGGCGGTTACGTCGCCCCGGACTGGGGCGCCGACTGGCTGCACCGCGAGGCCGAGGCCATCCTCGACCTGTGGGCCGGCCGCGAGCACGGCGTGGCGAGCTACAAGGAGCTCGATCCCGCCACCCAGGCAGCCTACACGCAGCGCGTGCAGGCCCTGCTGCGCCCGAACACGTATGACGAGGCCACCGGCACGATCACCGTCGATGCCGACCGCGCCGCGGCGATGGAACAGGTCGCCGGCCACTACCAGGCGCTGTTCAGCGCCGATCCGGCGACGGCCGAACTGCGCGAGGCCTACGCCATGCGCAACGACACCGTGCCGGACCCGGAGCACCGCCGCCAGCTGGCCGCCTTCTACTGGTGGGCGGCGTGGTCGTCGGTGACCGAGCGCCCGGGCGCGGACAACGGCATCACCTACACCGCCAACTGGCCGCATGACGAACTGGTCGGCAACACGCCGCCGTCCAACCTGTTCATGTGGACCGTGTTCAGCGTGCTGTTCCTGATCGCCGGCATCGGCCTGCTCGGCTGGCACTACGCGGCCAACCACGGCGAAGAGATGCAGCCGGTGCTGCCGAAGAGCGACCCGCTGGCCGCGATCAAGGTCACCCCGTCGATGCGCGCCACCGCCAAGTACTTCTGGGTGGTGATCGCGCTGTTCCTGACCCAGATCCTGCTGGGCGCGATCACCGCGCACTACCAGGTCGAGGGCCAGGAGGCCTACGGCTTCGCCCTGGCCGAGATCCTGCCCTACGCGCTCACCCGCACCTGGCACACGCAGCTGGCGGTGCTGTGGATCGCCACCGCCTGGCTGGGCATGGGCCTGTACATCGGCCCGGCGATCTCGGGCCATGAGCCGAAGTTCCAGCGCCTGGGCGTGAACGTGCTGTGGGTCTGCCTGCTCGTCATCGTGGTCGGCTCGTTCGCCGGGCAGTGGCTGGCGGTGATGCAGAAGCTGGGCCTGGCCAGGAATTTCTGGTTCGGCCACCAGGGCTGGGAATACGTGGACCTGGGCCGCTTCTGGCAGCTGTTCCTGTTCGTCGGCCTGCTGCTGTGGCTGGTCCTGGTCGGCCGCGCGCTGTGGCCGGCGATGCGCAAGGGCGCCGAATCGCGCTCGATCGTCAGCCTGCTGTTCCTGTCCGTGGTCGCCATCGGCATCTTCTACGCGGCCGGCCTGATGTGGGGCGAGCACACCCACCTGGCCATGGTCGAGTACTGGCGCTGGTGGGTCGTGCACCTGTGGGTCGAAGGCTTCTTCGAGGTGTTCGCGGTGGCGGTGATCGCCTTCCTGTTCACCCGCCTGGGCCTGCTGCAGGTACGTTCGGCCACCATCGCGGTGCTGTTCGCCACGGTCGTGTTCATGGCCGGCGGCGTGCTGGGTACCCTGCACCACCTGTACTTCACCGGCACGCCGACGGCGGTGATCGCCCTGGGCGCGAGCTTCTCGGCGCTGGAAGTGGTGCCGCTGGCCTACGTCGGCTTCGAGGCCTACCACAACTACAAGCTGGGCAAGGCCACGCCGTGGATGGCGAAGTACAAGTGGCCGATCATGTTCTTCCTGGCGGTCTCGTTCTGGAACCTGGTGGGCGCCGGCCTGTTCGGTTTCCTGATCAACCCGCCGCTGCCGCTGTACTACATGCAGGGCCTGAACCTGACCGCGACCCATGGCCACACCGCGCTGTTCGGCGTGTACGGCATGCTCGGCATCGGCCTGATGCTGTTCTGCCTGCGCGGCCTGAAGCCGGACCTGGCGTGGAGCGAGAAGCTGCTGAAGACCGCGTTCTGGTCGCTCAACATCGGCCTGGGCGGCATGGCGGCCTTCACCCTGCTGCCGCTGGGCATCCTCCAGCTCAACGCCTCGCTGCAGCACGGCTACTGGTACGCCCGCTCGGCCGAATTCATGCAGCAGCCGATCGTCGACCTGCTGGTGTGGATGCGCGTCCCGGCCGACACGCTGTTCAGCGTCGGCGCGCTGGCCCTGGCCTGGTTCGTGTTCCGCCTGTGGGTGGCGCCGAAGCGGATGGCGCCGGTGCCCTCGGCCACCGCGGTGGCCGCCGCGGCGATCGTGCCGAAGCGCTGATCACGCGCCACTGCGACACCCATCGGGGCCGCCATCGTGCGGCCCCGGTTTTTTGTGCCGGCGCCACGTGCGCGGCGCCGGGGGTGCCGGCATACTCGGCGCGGGCCACCCCTGGGATCGCGCGATGGATACCGTGTCCGGAACCTGCCTGTGCGGCGCCGTGCGCTTCGGCGCGCGCCTGCCCAGCAAGTGGGTCGCGCACTGCCACTGCTCGTCCTGCCGGCGCGCGCATGGCGCGCCGCTGGTCACCTGGGTCGGCTTCGCGGCGGAACAGTTCACGCTGGAGCCGGATTCCGCGCAGCCGCGCTGGTACGAATCCAGTCCGGGTGCGCGCCGTGCTTCATGCCCGACCTGTGGCACGCCCATGTTCTTCGAATCCACGCGCTGGCCGGGCGAGATGCATGTTGCCCGCGCCCTCGTCGACGGACCGCTGGATCGCGAGCCGTCGGTGCACGTGTTCCATGCCGAGCACGTGCCATGGCTGCAGGTGGACGACGGGCTGCCGAAGATCCCCACGCTGTCGCCGCCGAGGCCTGCCGGCGGCTGAGCTACTCCAGCAGCAGCGGGATCTCGCGCGGCCCCTCGACGTATTCCCGGCGCACCGAGCGGCAGTAAGGCCCGTCCATGACGAAACGCCGGCAGACCTGCGGGCGGCTCTCGTAGATGCCGCAATTCATGCGTGCGCCGTCCATGGCCACGCACCAGCCGTCCTCGTCATGCGCCATCACCCGGGGGCCGGCGGGAAGGAAGGTGGTGAGGTGCGAGGGAATGCGGTCTTCGGGCTCCAGGACCACGGTCAGGCGGCAGCACACCGCGTCGCAATGCCCGCAGTCGGCGCAGCCGCCTTCCTCGTCGAAGGCGCTCATGCGCCTGCTCCGGGAGCGCGCGGTGCGTCGGGAACGGGAGCGATGCGGAAGACCCACGCGCAGCAGCTGCAGGATGGATCAGATGACGGGAGGGAGGCGTGGCGATGCCGGACGGATCGCGCGCAGGTGCCGGGATTCATTGGCCATGCTAGCGCTTTCCCGCCTTACCGCGGCATGACTGGACGGATTCCAGGAGGAAAGCCCGCCGCGCCGTCACGAACCGGCGACGGGCGTGCAATGCGGCTTCCGGCAACGGGAGGCGACGACGATGGCCAAGCCCGCACCCAACCGCGAAAGCGACGAAGCCAAGGCCCGCACCGCCGACAAGCTGCGCAACGACAAGGCGCGCTGGAAGGACCACGACCCGCCGGACCAGCCGCGCGACGGCCGGCCCGATCCGGAGAAGGACTACCCGGACGCCCGCGAAAGCGTGCCGCGCTGAGTACCGCGCGCGGGCGGTTCAGCCGCGACAGCCGCAGCCGCAGCAGCCGTCGCCGCCGTCGCGGTCCTGCTCGGAGTCGTCCGCCACCGCGGCTTCGCCCAGCGCGCGCAGGATCCGTTCGACCTCTTCCTGCGGCAGCACGGTCAGCACCTGCACCTGGCCATCGGTCGGATCGAACGCCACCTGGGCGGCGGGATCGTGCTGGCGCAGCGCGGCACTGATCGCCGACACGCGCGAGAGGCCGGTGGCGGGATCGGGTGCGGAAACCTGGAGGGTGGACATGCGGTGCCTCGGATGATCGGCATAACGGGAGCCGGCGCGACGCGACCGGCGATGCGGGGACTCTAGGCAGGCCGTCCCGGCCCGGCCTTGACCCTGGTCAAGCCACCGCGAGGCCGGGTTCCACGCGCCGGGCTGACATGGATCAAGGCGCCCCCGCCCGGCGGATCGCAGACTGGCCCCATGCACGCCGAGACCGCTCCCCTGCCCCGCCCGCGCCGCGCGCGGCCCTCGCCGGCCTGGCTGGTGCATGCACCGCACCGGCTGATGTTCTTCGTCGGCGCGGCCAACGTGCTGCTGGCGATGCTGTGGTGGGCGCTGTGGCTGGTGTCGGCGCGTTCCGGCTGGTGGACCATGCCGGAGCTGCCGGTTCCCGGGGGCTGGCTGCATGCCTTCGTCATGCAGTACCTGGTGCTGCCGAGCTTCGTGTTCGGCTTCCTGCTGACCGTGTTCCCGCGCTGGATGGGGCTGCCCGACCTGGAGCGCCGGCACTACGTGCCGGTCGGCCTCGGCCTGATGGGCGGGCAGCTGGCGATCCTGCTGGGCGCGGCGGGCTGGGAAGTCGGCCTGACCGTGGGCCTGTGGATGGCCCTGGCCGGCTGGAGCGCCGGGCTGCTCACCCTGGGCCGGCTGCTGGCCGACGAGAAGGGCCGCACCTGGCATGCGCGCTCGTGTTTCGCGGGACTGGTGCTGGGCTGGCTGGGCGTGGCGATGTTCATCGCCTTCGTCCTCGGCGCATCGCCGCAGTGGGCCTTCGCCAGCATCAAGCTCGGCGGCTTCGGCCTGCTGCTGCCGGTGTACGTGACGGTCGCGCACCGCATGTTCCCGTTCTTCGCCGGCAACGTGGTACCCGGTTACAAGGCATGGCGGCCGCTGCCGTGGCTGGGCGTGGTGTGGGCGCTGGCGATCCTGCACCTGGGCCTGGAACTGGTGCATGCCTACGCCTGGCTGTGGCTGGCCGACCTGCCGCTGCTGCTGCTCACCGCCCATGCGGTGTACCGCTGGTGGCCGCGCCGGCCCGCCGGCGGCACACCGCGCCCGGGCCTGCTGATGGTGCTGTTCGTCGGCACCGCGTGGCTGCCGGCGACCTTCGCGCTGTACGTGGTGCAGAGCCTGGTCTACCTGTCCGGCGGCGACTTCGTGCTGGGCCGCGCGCCGATGCACGCGCTGTTCATCGGTTTCTTCGGCAGCCTGCTGGTGGCGATGGTCACCCGCGTGACCCAGGGCCATTCCGGGCAGCCGCTGCGCATGCATGGGCCTGCGTGGTTCGCCTTCGTCGCGATCCAGCTGGTGGCCACGCTGCGCATCCTCGCCGACATCCTTCCCGATCCGGGCCTGTGGCAGGCCATCGCCGCCACCGGCTGGCTGGTCGCGCTGTCGCCATGGGTGGCGCGGATCGGCCACGCCTACCTGACCCCGCGCCGCGACGGGCGCCCCGGCTGATATCCGATGTTCGAGTTCTATCCGCAGATCAAGCTTGTCCACATCGCCGCCGCGCTCAGCAGCGGCGGCTTCTTCGGCCTGCGCGCGCTGGCCCTGCTGGCCGGGATGCAGTGGCCAAGGTTCGCCCCGGTCCGATACCTCAGCTACACCGTCGACACGGTGCTGCTGACCGCGGCCTTCATGCTGCTGACCCTCCTGCCGCGCGAGCTGTACGCGAATGGCTGGCTGCTGGTGAAGCTGGGCCTGGTGGCCAGCTACGTGGTGCTGGGCATCCTCGCCTTCCGTCCGCAGCGGCGTACGCGCACGCGGGCGGCGCTGGTCGTGGCGGCGGGGCTGTGCTTCCTGCAGGTGTACTGCATCGCCCGCACCCACCATCCACTGGGGGCGTTCTACCTGTTGATGGGCTGAGTGCGTGGCGTCCCGGAGGCGGCCTTCGGCCGAGTCCGGGCTCCATCCAGCCGCGTAGCCCGGATAGGCGAAGCGCATCCGCGGAAGGAGAACCCATGGAACGCAACGAACCCGAACTCCCCGATCCGTGCCAGGCGGCGTGGTGGCTGCTGCACGAGTCCTGTGATGCGGCAGGAATGGGCCTGTTCGTCGAGGCGCAGTCCGCGCCGCAGGGCGCCGGCGACTGAGCCGGCAGGTGCGGCCTACTCGCTGCGCTTGCGCCTGCGCGGCTTTGCGGGCCTGGCCGGCTTGCGCGCGGACTCGCGCAGGGTCGGCGAGGCCTCCGGCATCGCCGCGGCGCACAGCCGCTCCAGCGAGGCCAGTGCGTCGGCGTAGGCGACGAAGTGCCGCAGGTACTCCGGGCACTGCGCGCGCATGGTCGCCATCGCGCGGTGGGCGAGGCGGCCGGAATTGAGCGGGCCGGCGTCGGTCGGCTCCTCGGCCAGCGCATGGCGCACCTGGCCGGCGGTGCGCAGGCGTCCCCACAAGCCGCGCAGCGCATCGAGCATCGGCACGTCCGGGTAGGCCGGGTTCACCTCGGCCGAGCGCCGGGTGATTTCCTGCGCAAGCACGGCCAGCGGCCCTGCGGCCGCTGGGTTACCCGCGGCACCACCTTCGCGTGCCTGCGCGGAAAGACCGGCGGCGTAGGCCTCGACCAGCGCGGCCAGGCGCTGCTCCAGCAGTTCGCGCGCCTTGCCCTCGTGGGCCTGCACGCGCGCCGCCAGCGCCTGCATCCGCGCGAAACGCAGCGGATCGAGGCGGTCGGCGCCCTGCTCGCGCCAGGCCGCCAGCCGGTCGCCGGCGCGGGCGCCATCAGCGGCCATCGCCGTCCCTGCGCTCCACGCCATCCTTGCCGCGCGTCGGACGCGGCATCGGCGCGATCTCCACGCGGCGGTTCCTGGCGCGGCCGGCATCGCTGTCGTTCGGGCTGACCGGCTGCTGCGCGCCGAACGCGGCGGCGAACACCGAATCGGCCGGCACGCCTTCGGCGACCAGGGTGCGGGTCACGGTCAGCGCGCGCTGCGCCGACAGTTCCCAGTTGTCGGCGAAGCGGCGGTTGCCGTCGCGCACCGGGCGGTCGTCGGTGAAGCCGCTGACCATCAGGATCTGGTGGCGCGCGGAAAGGTAGCCGGCCAGCGGCGCGGCGAGGCTGCGCAGCAGCTCCACGCCTTCCGGCTGCAGCTGGTCGGAGTTGAGCGCGAACAGCACGTTGCCGCGGATCCCGATGCGGCCGTCGACCAGGGTCACCCGGCCGCTGGCCAGCGGACCGGCCAGCGCCTGCTCCAGCGCCTGGCGCTGCTGCGCCTCGGCTTCGCGGCGCGCGACCTCCTCGTCCAGGCGCAGCGCCAGCTCGCCCTGCACCGCGATCACGCCGACCAGGACCAGCACGAACGCGCCCAGCAGCACCGCCATCAGGTCGCCGAACGCCGCCCAGACCGGCGTGCCCAGTTCGGCCTGGCCTTCGCTCTCCAGGCTCATGCGGCCTCGGCCCCTTCGGCGCGGGTGTCATCGATGCGCTGCAGGTCGGCGGCGATCTGCCGCTGCGCCATCAGGCTCAGGTCCACGACCTCGCGCGCCTGGGCCACGTAGTAGGCCAGCTGCTCGTCGCTGCGCGCGGCCGAGCGCTCCAGCGCGGCCTCGATCTGCTGCAGGCGCTCGCCCAGCTCGCTGCTGGACTGGCCGAACAGCTGCACCGCGGTGGCGAAGGCCTCGCCGAGGCTGGCCACGTCCGCGGCGCCGGCGACGACCTGCGCCGCGGCGGCTTCCAGCTTGCCGGCCTCCGCCTGCACGTGCTCGCCGAAGCGTTCGCCGACGCGCTCGAGCAGTTCGGCCGAGGTCGACAGCAGCGCGTCGATCGCGCCGCGCTGCTCGGTGGAGGCGTGGTTCACCGCATCCAGCAGGGTCTGCAGCGTGGCCATCAGCTGGTTGCGCTCCTCGAGCATGGCGGTGTCGCGGACCATGCTGTCGGACAGCTGCTGGCGCAGTTCGCCGATGACCTCGGCGGCGGCGCGCGGCGCCTCGGCGGCGGCCTGCAGCAGCTGCGCGATCTCGGCGACGGTGTCGCGCGCCTGCGCTTGGGCCTGCGCAGTGATGTCGGCGGCGGTGGCGGCCAGCGCGTCGCAGATCGCCTGCTGGCGTTCGGAAGCATGCGTGGCCGCCGCGGTCCAGGCCTCGCGCAGGCCGGCACCGGTTTCGGCCAGCTGCGCGTTCCAGGCCTGCAGGCGCTGCGCGTCCTGTCCGGCCAGCGCCTGCTGCAGGCGCTCGTGCGAGCGGTCGACGCTCTCGACCAGCGCGCCGGCCTGCTCGCCGAAGCCGGCGGTGGCCCGTGCCCAGGCCTCGCCGTTGCGTTCGACCAGCGCCGCGTGCGCCTGCTCCTGGCGCTGCAGCGCCTGTTCCCACGCCTCGGCCATGCGCGCGGCGTTGCCGTCCAGGCGCTCGCCCAGCTCGCCCAGCAGCTGCAGCGAGCGCTGCTCGAAGGCGGCGTTGAACCGCTCCAGCGCGGCCTGCAGGTTGCCGGCCAGCGCTTCGTTGACCTGCTGCTGGCCATCGATCGCGGCGCGCCAGCCGTCGGCGGCGGCGGCGGTGGCGCTGGCGAATCCGGAGGACAGGCCGTCAAGCTGGCGCTGCACCGCTTCGCCCACCATCGCCTGGGTGGAGGCGGCCTCGCGCGCGAGCGCGGCCAGGGTCGCCTCGACCACCGGCTGCAACGCAGCGCCGGCCGCGCGCGCGCTTTCGGCGACGCCGGCCTGCAGCGATTCCTGCAGCGCCGCCGCCCAGCGCGACTGCGCTTCCCCGCTGCGCGCGTGGAATTCGGCCTGCGCGGCCAGCAGGCGTTCGCCGCTGGCGGCGTGCTGCTGCCCGATCGATTCGGCCAGCGCCTGCAGCGAAGCGGTCCAGCGCGACTGCGACTCCTCGCCTCGCGCATGGAACGCGTCCTGCGCGGCCAGCAGCTGTTCGCCGGCGGCGGCCTGCTGCTTCTCCAGCGAAGCGGACAGCGCCTGCAGCGAGGCGACCAGGCGGGCCTGCGACTCCTCGGCGCGCGCATGGAACTGCGCCTGGCTGGCGAGCAGGCGCTCGCCGCCGGCGGCGTGCTGGCGTTCGATCGCCTCGGCCAGGCCCTGCAGGCGTTCGACCAGCGCCGGCAGCATCGCGCCCTGCTCCTGCTGCAGGCGCAGCGCCTGCTCGCGCTGCCAGGCGCGCGAATGCACGCGCAGCGTGGTGGCCGCTTCCACGTCCAGCTGCTGAACCACCTGCGCGCGTTCGCGCTGGGCCAGCGCCGACAGCAGGCCCAGCACCGCCGAGGCGGCGACGCCGGCGATCGAGGTGCCGAAGGCGAAGCCCAGGCCCTTCACCGGCGCGGCCAGCGAACCGCGGATCGCGTCCAGGTCGGCGGCCGCTTCCAGCGCCAGGCCGGTACCGCGCAGGGTGACCATCATGCCCAGCAGGGTACCGAGCATGCCCAGCAGCACCAGCAGGCCGACCAGGTACGGAGTCAGCGCCGGCGCCGGCAGCGCGACCCGCTCGCCCTCGATGCGCAGGCGCACCGCGTTGCGGATCGCCGGCTGCAGGCGGCCGAGCCAGCCACCGAGGTCGGTGCACGCCGACGCGGCGTCGGCCAGCGCGCCCGCCAGCGAACCGGTCGCCTGGCGGTAGCGGCGCAGCTCCAGCGCGCCGGCCAGGAAGCCGGCGGCGATCACCACGATCACGGCCGCGCCCAGCGGATGGGTGGACAGGTGGCTGGCGCCGGTCCAGGCGAGGACCGCCAGGCCGGCAAGGAACAGGACGAGGTACGGCAGGTTTCTGGTCATGGGGTCCGGGGGGTGCGAAGCGCCGCGAGCAGCGCGTCGATCGGTTGGAAACGGATGTCGAGCTCGGCCAGGAGCACGTCCTGCATGTCGCGGCGGAACACCTGCAGCCAGGCGCGACCGCCACCGGCGGCGATCGCAGCCTGCTGCAGGCGCTCGAAGTACCCGCCCAGCAGCGCCGGCAGCTTCGCCAGCAGGGCGTGCTCGCGCGGGCTGAGGACCTGCTCCATCACCGCGTCCACCTCGGCCAGGCGCGCCCGCGCCGGCGAGGCGGCGAGCGTGTCGCGCAGCTGGCCGCGCAGGCGCCCGGTGGCGGCGAGCATGGCCCGCTGCCGGGCCTGGTAATGGCTGCGGAACGGGCCGTAGTCCACCGGCGCGGCCTCGTCGGCCGGGGCTTCCGGACCGGCGTCGCCGGTGATGGACGCGGCCAGGCTGGCCCGCAGCCGGGCGCAGGCCTCGTCCTCGGCCGCGTCGAACGCCGGGGCGTCCTCCGGCGGCGCGGGCACGCGACCGTCCAGCGCGCCGGACAGGGCCACGGCGCGGTTCCAGTCGATCTGCTGGCCCAGCCAGGCCGAGAGGGGCTGGCCCGTCGGCGGTGGCTCGGCCCCGGCGATCCGCGCCAGCAGGCGCACGAAAGCGGGGCCCGGGGTGGGCGTCCTGTGCTGCGAAATAGCCAACTACCACTCGAAAACCGGCCATTTTACATGAGCGGCCGGGGCCGGCCCGGCCCCGCCGCATGGCCGGTTCAGTACCGGAATGCCCCGCCCCCGCCCGCCGCGGCCCGGCGCCCGTGCCATGCAGGCAAACACTGCGGACCTGACGCGCGTCAAGGCGCCCGGCGCACCGCACTGCGAACGTGTGCCGCCTCGCTACCCCGATGCCGCCATGACCGCGCCGCTGGACCTGCGCCACCTGCCGCCGCCCGAGCCGATGCAGCACATCCTCGATGCGCTGGAGCGGCTGCCCGCGCGGGCCTGCCTGGTGGCGCTGACCCCGTTTCGCCCCGGCCCGCTGCTGCCGCTGCTGGAAGCGCAGGCATGGGCGTGGCGGGTGGAGGATCTTTCCGGCGGCGGCGCCCGCATCACGATCGCACGGACTGCCGACGCTGCACTCCTGGCATCGACCGCGATGCCGCCACCGGACCCGGCCATGGCGCGCGGATGAGCGGCCTGGCCTTCACCCACGCGCCGCCGGCGGCGCGGCCACTGCGCTTCCTGCTCGCCGCTCCCGCCTGGGGCGTGGTCGCCGGGCTCATGCTGGCGCTGGATCCGCACGCGCTCGCCGGCCGCTGGTCGCCGTCCACCATCGCGCTGGTGCATGTCCTTACCCTGGGCGTGCTCGGCAACGCCATGCTCGGCAGCCTGCTGCAGTTCCTGCCCGTGGCCGCCAGCACGCCGGTGCGCGGCGCGCGCTGGCTGCCGCTCGCCCATGCCGCGCTGAACCTGGGCCTGGTGCTGTTCGTGCTGGCCTTCCATGGGTTGCACGCATTGCTGCTGCCGGCCGCACTGCTGCTGGCGGCGGCGTTGGCGCTGGTGCTGGTGCCGCCGCTGCCGGACCTGTTCCGGCGCGGGCCGCAGCGCCTGCTGCGCGCGGGCATCGGCGCGGCGCTGGTGGCGCTGGCCGCGACCGCGCTGCTGGGCGTAGTCGCCGCCGGGCTGCTGCGCGGCCACGGCGCGCTGCCGCTGGACCAGGTGGTGGATGCGCACGCCATGTCCGGCGGCGGCTGGGTGCTGGGCCTGCTGGCCGCGGTGGGCAGCGTGACCGTACCGATGTTCCATGGCACGCCGCAGCTGGCGCCGCGCGTGCAACGGGCGTGGACGCTTGCGGCCGTCGCGCTGCCGGTGGCGGCCGCCACGGCCCGGCTGTGCGGTGCGCCGGCGGCCGTCGTCGCGCTGGCGCTGGCATTGCAGGCGGGCGCTTTCGCCTGCGCGGTGCTGTGGCTGCAATGGCACGCGCCGCACCGGCGCAATCCGGGCCTGGTGCGGTTCTGGGCCGTCGGCTGCATCGCCCTGCTGCTGGCCGCGCTGGCGGCGTGCGCGACGGTGGCCGGGGTGCCGGGCCTGGAGCCGGCCACGGCGACGCTGCTCGCCGGCGTGCTCGCCCTCGGGATCGGGGTGCCGCTGCTGGCCACCGGCATGCTGCTGGAGATCGTCGCCTTCATCGCCTGGGTGGACCTGCGCGGACGCTGCCCGCGCGGCATGCGCATCCCCGCGGTGGGGCGGCTGCAGCCGGAGCAGGCCAAGCGCCGCGCCCTGCTCGCGCACCTGTTCGCAGCCGTCCTGCTCGGCCTCGCCGTGCCCGTGCAGGCGCTCGCGGTGCCCGCCGGGATCGCGCTGGCCGGCGCGCACGCACTGAGCCTCGCCAGCCTGCTGCGCTGCCTGTGGCGCGCGCGCGATTTCCTCCGCCACCCGCAGGCCTGGCGGCAGCTGCCGGTGGCCGGGGACGTCGGCGCGGCGGGGCGGCCTTGACCGGCCTCGACGCGTCTGGATGGAGAAGGCTGCACCACGCAATGGCCGCGCCACGGCGACTGGCGGGCTTGCCGGCGGCGGTGCGGGCCGCCGGGTCGTGGTTCAGTAGCTGAAGTCGAGCTTCAGCCAGGCCGTGCGGCCCGGTTCGGCGATGCGTTCCGGTTCGGCCGGATAGCCGAAGCCGCTGTTGCCGGCCACGTTGAGGTGCTCGCGGTAGGCGCGGTCGAACAGGTTGTCGATGCCGGCAGTGAGTTGCACGCGGTCGCTGAAGCGGTAGCCACCGTTGAGCGAGAACACCGCGAAGCCCGGGCTCGGGCCGAGGTCGCGTCCGACCACGTTGCCCTGCGCGGTGCTGACCCGGTGCTGCGCCGCGGCCATGCGCAGCAGTGCGCCCCAGGTCCACGCGCCGCGCCCGCCGCCGGCCGACAGCCGTGCCTCCAGCGGCGGCATCTGCGGCAGCGCGCCCTCACCGGTGCGACCCCAGGCGTAGGCGACCACGCCCGACAGCTTCAGCCCCTCGGCTGCCTTCCAGTCCACGCCCAGTTCGCCGCCGGCGATGTCGGCGTCGAGGTTCCGCGCGCGGGTGGTGCTGCCCATCATCCCGCCGGGCAGGTAGTCGAACACGATGTAGTCGTCGATGCGGCCGGCGTAGACCGAAGCCCAGGCCTCGACGCCGCCGTGGCGGTACTGCAGGCCGGCATCCAGCTGCGTGGTGCGCTCCGGGCGCACGCCGGCGAAGGCGTTGGCCGCGCCATCCGGGCCGCGGCTGGGCGAGAACAGCTCCCAGTAGTCGGGCATGCGTTCGGCGTGGCCGATGCCGGCGTACCAGCCGAAGCTGCCGCCCATGTCGTGCTCGTAGCGGACGAAGCCGCCGGGCAGGGCCTCGCTGCGGCGCTGGCCGGCGGTGGGATTGGGCATCGGCATCATGCCGGTGGTGGTCGCGCGGCGGTCGTCGACCTGCGCGCGGTCCACGCGCAGGCCCGACATCAGGTGGTGGACCTCGTCGAGGTGCCAGTGCGATTCGGCGAACACGCCCAGCGTGCGGAAGCGCGCGTCATGCGTCCACGGCTGGCTCTTCCACGCCCCGCGGCCCATCGCGCTGCGCCGGCGGTGTTCGCTCTGCCTGCCGTCGACGCCGGCGGTCAGTTCCCAGCGGTCCTGCTGCCAGGTCAGCGCCAGGCGCCCGCCCTGGCTGGTGTCGCCGACGTTGCTGGCCATCGGCATCGGCATGCTGCCGGCCGGGTCGGGATCGCGCAGGCTGTAGTTGTCCATCAGGTGGTCGACCTCGTTGCGGTAGACGTTGGCCGCCACCGCGTCGAGCACGCCGCCGATGTGCTTCCTCTCGAACCGCAGGCCCAGGCTTTCGCGGTCGAAGCGGATGCCGTCCATGCCTCGCCCGGCATAGCGTGCCTGCGCGTCGCCGGTGCCGGCGGAAAGCTCCAGCACCGTGTCCTCGTCCGGCGTCCAGCCGACCGCCGCGTCGGTGTTCCACTTGCGCCAGGCCGAAGGTACGGTGCGGCCGTCGCCGTCGCGGTAGTCGTCGGCCTCGGAGCGGTTGCCCGACAGGCGCACGTAGCCGCGCGGCGTCCCGGCGCTGGCGTCGAGCACCTGGTCGTTGCGGTCGTGGCTGCCGGCCAGCAGGCTTCCCTGCGCGCGCACGCCGGGGCGGTCGAAGTACGGGATCTCGCGCTCGAAGCGCACTGTGCCGGCGGAAGCACCGCCGCCCCACAGCACGGTCTGCGGGCCCTTGATCACGGTCAGCCGGTCGTAGGTTTCCGGGGCGATGTACGACATCGCGTTGTCCATGCGCGAGGGACAGGCGCCGCTGAACGCGCCGTCGTTGGTCAGCAGCGCGATGCGCGAGCCGAACATGCCGCGCAGCACCGGATCGCCGTTGGTGCCGCCGCTGCGCAGGGTGGAGAAACCGGGGATGGTCTTGAGGTAGTCGGCGCCGTCGCTGGCCGGTACCGGCTGGCGCGGCAGCTTCGGATCGGTGACGAAGGTGCTGGCGGCGATCGGCGCCACGCCCAGCACGACCACGCCGTCGAGGTCGGTCACCGCGGCGAGCAGCTCGCCGGCGTCGTGCACGTGTCCGGGTTGCGGTGGGGATTGCGGATCCGCCAGCGCGGGCAGCGGGGCGGCAAGGGCGCCGGCGAGGGCGCAGGCAAGCAGGTTCCTTCTTCTCACGGCTCTGTTCCGTCTGTCTGTTCTCTTCTCGACGGAGCAATTGTCCGCCCGCGCAAGACCACGGGCGTTGGACAGAATGTCCCAACCGGGGGCGCGCTTGACCTTTGTCAAGCGGTCCGCGCAATGACGCAGGGCTCTTGATCCAGGTCAATGAGCACCCTCAGTACGCCGGCGCACGCTTGGCCCGTAGACCACTGACCAAGGAAAGAGAAGCGCCATGAAGAACCGTCACGCCCCCCTTCTCGCCTGTGCGCTGGCCGGCGCCATCGCCGCCGTGTTCGCCGGACAGGCCATCGCCGCCAAGCCCGCCGCCGATGCCGCGCAGCTGCCCGTGATCCAGGCGCAGCTGACCGCGCCGCCGCTGGTGCCGGCCCCGATCACGCGCAAGAGTCCGGCCAAGGTCGTCGTCGACCTGGAGATGGTCGAGAAGGAAATGCGCCTGGACGACGGCGTCACCTACAACTTCTGGACCTTCGGCGGCACGGTGCCGGGCAGCTTCATCCGCGTGCGCGAGGGCGACACGGTCGAGTTCAAGCTGAAGAACCACCACAGCTCGCACATGTCGCACAACATCGACCTGCACGCCGTGACCGGCCAGGGCGGTGGCGCCGAGGCCACGTTCACCCTGCCGGGCCGCGAAACGCAGTTCACGTTCAAGGCGCTGAACCCGGGCCTGTACGTGTACCACTGCGCGATGCCGCCGGTCGCGATGCACGTGGCCAACGGCATGTACGGCCTGATCCTGGTCGAGCCGGAGGAAGGCCTGGAGCCGGTGGACAAGGAGTTCTACGTCATGCAGGGCGACTTCTACACGGAAGGCGAGAACGGCGAGAAGGGCCTGCAGGGCTTCAGCCTGGAGAAGGGCATCGACGAGAAGCCGACCTACGTGGTGTTCAACGGTTCGGTCGGCGCGCTCACCGGCGACAACGCGCTGGAGGCCAGGGCCGGCGAGAAGATCCGCATGTTCGTCGGCAACGGCGGCCCCAACCTGGTGTCGAGCTTCCACGTGATCGGCGAGATCTTCGACAAGGTCTACGTCGAGGGCGGCACGAAGTACCAGGAGAACGTGCAGACCACGCTGATCCCGGCCGGCGGCTCGGCCATCGTCGAGTTCACGGCGGACGTGCCCGGCAACTTCGTGCTGGTCGACCACAGCATCTTCCGCGCGTTCCACAAGGGCGCGCTGGGCATCCTGAAGGTCGATGGCGAGGACCGCCCGGAGATCTACAGCCACCAGCAGCACGACATCGAGTACCCGGAAGGCGAGCCGCAGGGCAGCCAGTACAAGTAAGGAGCCGCAGGCACCCACCATGGAACGCAAACCCCTCCCGCTGCTGGCCCCGGCAATCGCCGCGGCCCTGGCCATCGGCCCGGCCCTCGCCGGCGCCGCGGGCCCGGCGGCCGGGGCCCGCGACCCCTCGGTCGCCTGGCAGGCGATCCCCGGGGGCCAGTTCCGTTCGGCGGTGCGTTTCGAGGAGGCCACGGCAACGCTGCCGGTGGCTTCCTTCCAGTTGATGGCCCGACCGGTGACGAACACGCAGTTCGCCGCGTTCCTCCGGCGCCAGCCGCAGTGGCGGCGCGACCGGGTGCCGGCGGTGTTCTCCAGCCCCGGCTACCTCGGCCACTGGGCCACGCCGGAAGAACCCGGCGCGCGCCTGGACCCGGAGGCACCGGTGGTGCACGTGAACTGGTACGCGGCCGATGCGTTCTGCCGCGAACAGGGCGCACGCCTGCCGGACTTCATCGAGTGGGAGTACGCCGCCGCTGCGGATGCCACGCGCGCCGACGCACGCGGCGACCGCCACTGGCGCCTGCGCCAGGTCAACGACGGCACGCCCAGCGCGCCCGACGCCGCGCCCGATGCCGCCGCGAACCTCTACGGCGTGCACGGCCTGCACGGCGCGTACTGGGAATGGACCGGCGATTTCTCCTCGCTGCTCGGCCAGGGCGACCGCCGCGGCCAGGACAACGGCGATGCGCTGCAGTTCTGCGGCGGCAGCGCGCTGGCGTTCAACGACACGGCCGACTACGGCGTGGTCAAGCGCTTCGTCCTGCTGTCGGCCCTCCAGCCCGGGGCCACCCTGGGCAACCTCGGATTCCGCTGCGCAAGGAGCCAGCCATGAATATCCGCCCCGCTTTGCCGCCGCTCGGCCTGGCCCTGTGCCTGGCCCTCGGGCTTCACGCCGGACCGGCCGCCGCACAGCCAGCGTCCGCCAACGGCGTCGCCGCCGCGGCCCACGAACTTGCCGGCGACTCGGTGTACCACCTGCAGGCCGGCCTGGTCGACCAGCACGGCCAGCCGCTGCAATGGGCCGACCTGCGCGGCCGCCCGCAGCTGGTGTCGATGTTCTACGCCAACTGCCACCTGATGTGCCCGCTGATCCTCGAGAACGCCAAGGCGCTGCGGAAACAGCTGCCGGAAGCCGAACGCGGTCGCCTCGGCGTGGCGATGATCACCCTCGACCCGGCGCGCGACACGTCCGCGGCATTGGCCGAGGTGGCGCGCAACCACCGCTCGCCGGCCGACTGGCGCTATCTTGTGCCTGCCAACGACGACGTGCGCGCGCTGGCCAGCGTGCTGGACGTGCGCTACCGCTTCCGCGAGGACGGCAGCATCAACCACACCAGCGTGCTGGTCCTGCTCGATGCCGAAGGCAGGCCGCTGGCCCGTTCCGAAGTCAAGGGCACCGCGCCCGATCCCGCTTTCCTCGCCCAGGTCCGCGCCGCGCTGGCTGCGGCCGACTGACCTGAAGCTCCCTCCATCCCCAACGCGAAACACCAGGAGTACCCCATGAACGCTACCCGTACCCTCGTCGCCCTCGCCCTGCTCGGCGCCGCCGGCATGGCCCAGGCCGCCGGCAACTGCACCGTCTCGCTCAAGGGCGACGACGCCATGAAGTTCGACCAGAAGGAAGCCACCGTCTCGGCAAGCTGCGCCACCATCACCGTCGAGCTGGCCCACACCGGCAAGATGGCCGCCAACGTGATGGGCCACAACGTGGTCATCTCCAAGACCGCCGACGTCGCCGGCATCGCCCGCGACGGCATGAAGGCCGGCGTGGCCGGTGCCTACGTCCCGGCGGGCGACGCCCGCGTGATCGCCCACACCAAGGTCATCGGTGGCGGCGAGTCGACCAGGATCACCTTCCCCGGCAAGGCCCTCGCCGCCGGCGGCGACTACACCTTCTTCTGCAGCTTCCCGGGCCACTCGGCGATGATGAAGGGCAAGCTGGTCGTCACCAAGTAAGGCCCAGCTCGGCAACACCTGTCCCGGCGCGCCGCCCGCGGCGCGCCGGACGCTCCACCGGCCGCATCGCGACCGGGAAGGAAAACCCCATGGAATTCCACGTGCGCATCGCCGGCCAGCCGGACCTCGGCGCGATCGAATCGCAGCTGTCCGGAATCGATCCGGCCGCCCTGGTCGACCATGACGCCGCCTCCGGCCTGCTGCGCATCTCCACCGTGGCGCACCCGCGGGAGCTGGCCGAGGCGATCGCCACCGCCGGCTGTCACATCACCGCGGCCGACATCGAACTGCAGCCCTCGGTCTGCTGCGGCGGCTGCAGCGGCTGAACCGCCGCGACCGTCGCCCCTCAGTCCCACTCCATCCGGAACCACGCCTGCAGCTCCTCGCCCGGCGCGAGCATGCGCGGCATGAGGTTGAACGCATCCGGCGGGCCGGTCTGCGGCTCGACGCAGGTGGTGTGCGCAGGTTCGTCGTAGACCACCCAGTGGTCGCAAACCGAAGCCAGGCGCAGGCGCTGCCCGGCACGGTGCAGCACCACTTCGCGGCTGTTGAGGAAGCAGTCGTCCCACGGCCCCGGCGTCGGCGCCGACGTCGGCAACGTGGCGATGCCCTCGGCGTCGCGTGGATAGATCGCGGATGGATGGAACTCCAGGCGTTCCGGCTTGCGGAACCACGGATGCCAGCCCATCGCCACCGGCATCGGTTCGGCCACGGCCCGCAGCGACAGGCGCAGCGCCAGCCGGCCCGGGCCTTCGACTTCGACCCACTGCTGTGCGCGCCCGCCGAACGGCCAGCGCCAGTCCCGCGGCAGCTGCAGGCTCATCCCGATCGAACGCGCGTCGTGCGCGTCGACCTGCCACGGCATCCACATCGACACGCCATGGATCGCGTGCCCCCCCATGTTCGCCGGCACCTGCCACTGCCGTCCGCCGAACGCGAACCGGCCGTGGCGGATGCGCCCGACCCACGGCAGCATCGGATAGCAGCCCCAGGCGATCGCCGCGGGCCAGCCGTCGTCCGGACCGACCAGCTGCGCCACCCCGTCCTTGTGGATCTGCGCGATGCGCCCGCCGGCCCGCGGGGCGACCTCCACCTGCAGGTCGCCCTCGCCGATGCGCAGCAGCGGTCCCGGCGCCAACGGCGCCTGCGGGTCGGGCCCAGGCCCGCCGGGGTCAGACGCCATAGGGATCGATCGGGACGATCCGGCCCTGGGCATCGTGCTGCAGTTCGGCGCACTTGATCGAGCGCAGGTGGGTGACGCCGCCGGACAGCAGGGAGTCGTGGTAGAACAGGTACCAGCGTCCGTCGACCTCGCAGATCGAATGGTGCGTGGTCCAGCCGACCACCGGCCGCAGCACGTGGCCCTGGTAGGTGAACGGACCGTAGGGGTTGTCGCCGGTCGCGTAGCACAGCAGGTGCGTATTGCCGGTGGAATACGACAGGTAGTAGCGGCCGCCGTACTTGTGCAGCCACGGGCCCTCGAAGTAGCGGCGCTCGTGGTCGTTGGCGCGCAGCGGCTGGCCGTGCTCGTCGAGGATCAGCACCTCGCGGGTCGGCTCGGCCAGTTCCTTCATGTCCGCGCCCAGGCGTCCGATGCGCGGACCCAGCGCCGGCACGTCGCCGACCGGTTCCTCGTTGGCGTCGTCGTAGGCGTTGTCGCGGTACTTCTGCAGCTGACCGCCCCAGATGCCGCCGAACAGCAGGTAGTGCTCGCCGTCGTCGTCGCGGAACACCGCCGGGTCGATCGAGTAGGTGCCGGCGATCGGTTCGGGCTCGGGCCTGAACGGACCGGCCGGGTGGTCGCCCACCGCCACGCCGATGCGGAACAGGCCATCCGGCGCCTTGGCCGGGAAGTAGAGGTAGTAGCGGCCGTCCTTCTGCGCCGCGTCCGGCGCCCACATCTGCCGTTCCGCCCACGGCACCTCGCTCACGTGCAGGGCCAGGCCGCAGTCGGTGGCCGGCCCCTGCGGCGACTCCAGCGCGATGACGTGGTAGTCCTCCATGCAGAAGTGGTCGCCGTTGTCGTTGAAGGCCACGCCGCCCTCGATGTCGTGCGAGCAGTACACGTACAGCTTGCCGTCGAACACGTGCGCCGACGGGTCGGCGGTGTAGATGTGGGTCACGAGCGGCTGCGAGATCGCCCGCTCGGCCAGCTCCTTCAGGTCGTCGCCCAGGGCCGGCTCTTGGGTGCGGGAATGTTCTGCCATTGCTGGATCAGCTCCTCTTGGTTCAGGCCGCGGCGCCGGCCGGGGCACGGCGCTCGCGCAGGTCGCGCTCGATGCGCGACTCCATGGGCTTGTTGATTTCGTAGAAGAACAGCAGCGCGCAGCAGACCAGGAACGGCAGGCCGCTGTAGATGCTGACCGACATGCGGATGCCGTCGACCGCCGCCGTCGACTGCGCTTCGGCGCCGGCCTGGTAGCCGTAGTGGGCGAGGATGCCGGCGACCAGCGCGCCGCCGATGCTCAGGCCCAGCTTCAGGCCGCACAGCATCGCCGAGAAGATGATCGCGGTGGCCCGGCGGTTGTTCTTCCACTCCGAGTAGTCGGCCACGTCGGCGATCATCGCCCACAGCAGCGGGATGGTGATCCCGTAGAAGAAGCCGTGCAGGACCTGGGACAGGAACACGATCCCGATCGCGTCCGGCGGGTAGACGTAGAAGCCGAGCAGGAACAGCGTGGACAGGAACAGCGCCACGCCAAACACGTCGCGCTTGCCGAAGCGGTCGGCCAGCTTCTTCGAGAAGCCGATGCCCACGATCATGAAGATGATGCCGCCGGCGTTGAACAGGCTGAAGGCCGAGGTCGCCGGGTCCTCGGGCCAGTGGAACGAGGCCAGCCCCATCCCGGTCAGCATGGCGTTGAGCCCGTCGATGAAGCGGATGAAGCCGATGTCGACCAGGAACGCGCCCAGCGCGGCCTCGTCCAGGTAGTACTCGAAGTAGTAGACGTAGGTGCCGCCCTTCAGCGCCAGGGTGGTGAACACCAGGATGGTCAGCAGCAGCATCACCAGCCACGGCCGGTTGCGCGCCAGGTCGGCGATGTCCTGGCCGATGCTGGACTTCTGCTCCGGCGCCGGCACCACCCGCTCGCGGGTGGTGAAGAAGGTCAGCAGCAGGAACACGGTGCCGACCGCGGCAAACAGCAGCATCGCGTTCTGGAAGCCCTGCACCTTGTCGCCGTCGCCCAGGATCAGCACCAGCGGCAGCAGCAGCGACTGCACCATCAGCTGGGCGATCATCACCGCCACAAAGCGGTAGGCCGACAGGCTGTTGCGCTGGCCCATGTTGCCGGTGAGCACGCCGCTGAGCGCCGCGTACGGCAGGTTGTTGGCCGCGTAGACCAGCACCAGCAGGGTGTAGGTCGCCGCGGCGTAGACGACCTTGCCCTGCGGGCCCAGGTCGGGGGTACTGAACGCCAGCAGCGACAGCACGCCGAATGGCACCGCGGTCCACAGGATCCACGGCCGGAACTTGCCCCAGCGCGAATGGGTGCGGTCGGCGAGCACCGCCACCAGCGGGGTGAACACGAACGCGCCGACCAGGCCGACCACGAAGATGATCGTCGCCGCCGTGCCGGCCGGGATGCCGAACACATCGGTGTAGAAGAAGGCCAGGAAGGTGATCAGCGTCTGGAAGATCAGGTTCGCCGCCAGGTCGCCCAGGCTGTAGCCCACCTTTTCGGTGACGCTGAGGATTTCCGAGTGTCTGGTCATGCTTATTCCGGCCGTTGTTGCAGATTTTCCGGCGCCGGTGCCAGCGCCCCCCGTAGAAGCGTGGCCCGCCCCGCTGACGCCGGGCGGGCCACGTTCCGTTTCTTGCCAGCTACCGCGTTGCACTCAGAACGTACCGCGGATACCGAGGGTGATGGTACGGCCCGGCTCGTAGTAGGTGCGGCCCATGTTCTCGCCGAAGTACGCGACCAGCGGCTTGTTCTGCAGATTGGTGGCGCTCAGGGTGATCTGCGGGCTGGTGGGCAGGTTGGCGAGGGTGTAGCTGGCCGACAGGTCGAGCTGGCCACGGTCCTCGAAGAAGCTCTCCACCCACGGCAGGCTGCTGCGGCCGACGTTGATCGGCGCGCCCTCCGCCCAGTTGTACGACAGGCGCACCTGGGCCACCTTGCCCTCCCAGTACGCGGTGGCGTTCCACATCTTGGGCGAGACGCCGAAGATGTTGCCGGCCAGCGCGGTCGAGTCGCGACCGATGGTGGTGACGTTGAGCTTGGTGTAGTTGGCCATGAAGCCCAGGCCGTTGAACACGAAGTCCAGCGGCTGCACCCAGATCGTTTCCCAGCCACGCACGTTCAGCGCCGCGTCGGCGTTGACCTGCTGGGTCACGGCCACGGTGAATGCGTCGTAGCCGCCGATGGCGTTGTCGACCACCGACTGCTGCTGGGCGTTCAGCGAGGCGTAGGGGATGCCCAGCTCGGCCAGCGTCTTGCGGGTGCTGCCCTGGAAGGTATAGCCCTGCACGCGCTTGTTGAAGAAGGTCACGCCGACGAAGCCTTCGTCGCCGGTGTACCACTCGCCGCCGATGTCGAAGTTGGTCGAGATGTACGGCGCCAGTTCCGGGTTGCCCTGGGTGGCGGTGTCGATGCCCGAACCGCCCAGGGTGGTGCCCGGCAGCATCGAGCCCGGAGCCGGGCGGGTCATCGTCTTCGAGGCCGACATGCGCAGGACCACGTCCTCGGCGACATCCCATGCCGCGCTGAACGACGGCAGCCACTCGCCGTACGAGCCTTCGATCGTCTGCCACTGGCGCACGCCGTTGAGGGTGACCGGGCCGGACAGGGTGTGATCGGTGGTGGCGTAACGCACGCCGGCGTTGACGCGCAGCTCGCGACCCCAGACATCGGAAGCGGTGTTGACTTCGACGTAGGCGGCCTTGTTGGTTTCGTCGATGCTGCCGGTCTGCTGGTTGATCGCGCCGGTGTTCACTTCGGGCGCGGTGCTGGCGAAGTTGGCGAAATCGGTGGCGGCCATGAACGAACCCCAGTCGACCCCGATGAAGCCCGGGCCGCGCACCAGGAACTGGCTCAGCTCCGCGTTGGAGATGTTCGCGTAGACGTTGGTGCGCCACGCGGCGCCGTTGTCGAACGCCTGGATGCGGCGGAAGTTGGTGTCGGTGGACACGCCGACCCGGACGTTGTTGCTGTCGTCGCCGAGCTGCAGGTCGGCGCGCAGGTTCGAGGTCTTGGTCAGGCGCTTTTCGTTCTGCAGGCGGATGTCGTTGAAGGTCCAGCCCGCATTCGGGTCGTTCAGGTCGACGTCGCCGCTAGTGTAGGTCGGGAAGCCGTTGTGGTTGGTGTAGTCGGCCACGAAGTACGGCGAGTTGACCATGACGGTCGGCATCACGCGGCGCATCCAGCTGCGGCTGATGCCGCCGACCACGTCCAGCTTGATGTTGCCGTCGTCGCCGAACCAGAAGGTCGCGCCCGGGTTGATCTGCCAGTAGTCGACGCTCTCGGTGTACGGACGGTACTGCAGGAAGGCCTGCGCGCCGGCGAAGGTCGCGTCGGTCACGACGTTGTTGCCGTCGACCTGCATGTCCAGCGGGACCATGCCGGTGGGCGAGCTGAAGTTGCGGCCCAGCAGGTCCATGTCCATGCGCTTGGTGTTGCGCTGCGCCTGGGTGTACAGGCCGTCGACCCACACGTGGATGTCGTCGGTGGGACGCCACTCGACCGAACCCAGGAAGGAGTCGCGGTCGCGGGTACCGGAGATGTTGGCCGGGCGGCCCAGCGCCGGGATCAGCGCGTTGTTGATCTGCTGCATGGTCAGGCCCGGGTTGTGGGCCAGCAGCCATGCCGAGTCGATCGTCTCGCCCGGGGTCAGGCCGGCGGCGACCATCGCCGCCGAGGCGCCGGCGTTCTGCGCCGCGGTGGGCACGCTGGGCCAGATGCCCCAGCGGTTGGTGCCGACGTCCGGGCCGCAGATGCCGCCGCACTGGGCCGCGGTCAGCGCCGGGGTGGTCCAGTTGTCGCTGCCGCCGTCTTCCCAGCCCTTGACGCCCATCTTGTTGCGGATGGAGGTCACGCCGGCGAGCACGCCGAAGGTGCCTTCGTCGTTGGTCCAGCTGCCGATCAGGGTGCCCTGCGGCGAGGTCTTGCCCGCGGTGCTGTTGTGCGCGCCCTGCAGCGAGTAGGTCAGGTGCGTGCCCGGGTTGTCGAAGGCATGCGCGTTGGTCATGTCGACCAGGCCGGCGGCGCCGCCTTCCGGCAGGCTGGCCTTCGGCGACTTGTAGACGGTGACCTTGTTGAAGAATTCGCTCGGGAACAGGCTCAGGTCCGTTTCCCGGTTCTGGTTGGCGTTGTCGTAGGAGATCGACGCCGTGGCGACGCTGTTGCCGTTGATCGTGGTCTTGGTGAAGCTGTCGCCCAGGCCGCGGATCGCGATCCGCTGGCCTTCGCCGTTGAGTTCGCGGCTGATCTGGATGCCCGGCACGCGCGCCAGCGACTCGGCGATGTTGACGTCCGGGAACTTGCCGATGTCTTCGGAGAAGATCGCGTCGACGAAGCCGGTGGCATCGCGCTTGGCTTCGGTCGAGTACTGCAGGCTGCGGCGGAAGCCGCGGACCGTGACCTGGTCGAGGTCGGTGGCCTGGACGGCCTGGGGCTCCTGCCCCGACGGCGCCGGCGAAGCCGCGTCCTGGGCGATGGCGACCGGCGCGGCAGCGCCGAAGATGGCCGCACCGAGCGCGACCGAAAGCGTGTTCCTTGCGAGACACCTGTGCACCGTACTCCCCTCCCGTTTCTGGTGTTGCGTTGGCTTCGTTGAATGGTTTTCGCCACCGCTTGGTCGGCGGGGGCCCGGGTCGTCCACATCCCTGCAGGGCCGGCCGGAAGGCTCCTAAACCGGGGCCTGCGGACGCCGCGCCGATGGTAGCGCTACCATTCCAATAGCCGCACGCTGCACAGCAGCATGCCCGCCCGGCCATCAGGGAAGCAGCGGCGGGGATGATGCGTCGCATCATGTTTTTATGGGGGATTCCGCGAACCGGGCGGAGGCGGCACGCGGCTGGTCGCGGCCGGGGAAGCTGTGATAATGATAGCGCTATCAGCAGATGCCGGCCCTGGCCGGGCCCTGGGAGGGGCGTATTCATGCGTAACGGGACACACCGCGGGCCGCGGGCCGGGGTGGCGGCGTGAGCGCGCAGGCGACGGCTCCGGCGGCGGCGACGCCGGTGGGCCGCTTCCGCTGGCGGGTCTGCGCCATGCTGCTGGCGGCGACCACGATCAACTACATCGACCGCCAGGTGCTGGGCGTACTGGCGCCGTTCCTGCAGAACGAGATCGGCTGGAACGAGATCCAGTACGGCTACATCGTCATGGCCTTCCAGGCCGCCTACGCGATCGGCCTGCTCTGCGCCGGCGCGGTGATCGACCGCTTCGGCACCCGCATCGGCTACGCCCTGGCGATCGGCATCTGGTCGCTGGCGGCGATGGGCCATGCGCTGGCCGCCAGCGTGCTCGGCTTCGTCATCGCCCGCTTCGCCCTGGGACTGGGCGAGGCCGGCAACTTCCCGGCCGCGGTCAAGACCGTGGCCGAGTGGTTCCCGAAGCGCGAGCGCGCGTTCGCGGTGGGCATCTTCAACGCCGGCTCCAACATCGGCGCGATCGCCGCGCCGCTGATCGTGCCGGTGGTCGCCGCGGCCTGGGGCTGGCAGGCCGCGTTCCTGTGCACCGGCGCGCTCAGCGCGACCTGGCTGGCGCTGTGGCTGGCGCGCTACCGCACGCCCGAGCAGCAGCCGCGGCTGTCGCCGGCCGAGCTGGCGCACATCCGCTCCGATCCGCCGGAATCGACGGTGAAGGTGCCGTGGCTGCAGCTGCTGCGCCACCGCCAGGCCTGGTCGTTCGTGGCCGCCAAGTTCATCACCGACCCGGTGTGGTGGCTGTTCCTGTTCTGGCTCGGCAAGTTCCTGGCCTCCGAATACGACCTGTCGCTGGCGCGCATCGGCCCGCCGATCATCGTCGTCTACCTGATGGCCGACGTCGGCAGCATCGCCGGCGGCTGGCTGGCCGGGCGCTTCGTGCGCCTGGGCTGGAGCATGAACCGCGCGCGCAAGGGCGCGATGCTGGTGTGCGCGCTATGCGTGGTGCCGGTGGTGTTCGCCACCCGGGTCGACAACCTGTGGGCGGCGGTGGGCCTGATCGGCCTGGCCATGGCCGGGCACCAGGGCTGGTCGGCCAACGTGCTGACCCTGCCTTCGGACATGTTCCCGCGGCAGACCGTGGCCTCGGTGGTCGGCATCGGCGGCTTCGCCGGCGCGGTCGGCGGCATGGCGATGTCGTACTTCACCGGCAGCCAGCTGCAGGCCACCGGCAGCTACACGACCATCTTCCTGATCGCCGGCTCGGCCTACCTGTTCGCGCTGCTGTGCGTGCACCTGCTGGCGCCGCGGCTGCAGCCGGCACCGCTCGACGTGCCGCGGCCGCAGGCCTGAGCCGCGATCCCGTCCCGCGCGGGCCGCGCGCCACCGCCGCGGCCCGCCTGCCCCGAGGAAACGCATGACCCGGCCATCCCTGTTCCTCCTGCTCCTCGCCACCGCGCTGTCCCTGCCCGGCCCTGCCGCCGCCGGGAACGACGCCTGCGCCCGTCCGGCGACGGTTTGCGAAACGCCCGTCGCCGGCAGCCTCGCCTTGGTCGATCGCGGCCGGCCGCTGCCGGTGCTGGTCGACGAAGCCGACTTCTCCGCGGTGCATCGCGCCGCCGAGGCCTTCCGCGCCGACCTGGCCGCGGTCGCGGGGCAACCGCCGGCGGACGCGCCGTCGCCGCGCATGGCGGTCATCGCCGGCACCCTCGGCCGCAGCGCACGCATCGACCGCATCGTGCGCGACAAGGGCATCGACACCTCCGGCGTGGCCGGGACCTGGGAGGCCTACCTGCTGAAGGTGGTCGAGCATCCGGAGCCTGGCATCGACCGCGCCCTGCTGGTGGCCGGCGCCGACCGTCGCGGAACCGCCTTCGGCCTGTACGAGCTGTCGCGCCGGATCGGCGTGTCGCCGTGGACCTGGTGGGCCGACGTGCCGCCGCCGCGCAAGGCCAGCCTGCACGTGGCGCCGGGCCGCTTCGTCGACGCGCCGAAGGTGAGGTACCGCGGCATCTTCATCAACGACGAGGACCCGGCGCTGGGTGGCTGGAGCAAGGCCACCTTCGGCGGCACCAACCACCGCTTCTACGAGCGCGTGTTCCAGCTGATCCTGCGCCACAAGGCCAACTACCTGTGGCCGGCGATGTGGCAGCCGCGCGCGTTCTACGCCGACGATGCGCGCAACGCCGAGCTCGCCGACGAGTACGGCGTGGTCATCGCCACCACCCACCACGAGCCGATGATGCGCGCCCACGACGAGTGGTCGCGCGAGGGCAAGGGCCCCTGGGACTACACCCGCAACGCGCAGGCGCTGCAGGCGTTCTGGCGCGGCGGCATCGAGCGCCTGCAGGGCCGCGAGGCGGTGGTCACCCTGGGCATGCGTGGCGACGGCGACGAGGCCATGACCGAGGGCACCGCCACCGCGCTGCTGGAGCGCATCGTCGCCGACCAGCGGCGGATCATCGCCGAGGTCACCGGCCGGCCCGCCGCGGAAACCCCGCAGGTGTGGGCGCTGTACAAGGAGGTGCAGGACTACTACGACGCCGGCATGCGCGTGCCGGACGACGTCACCCTGCTGTTCGCCGACGACAACTGGGGCAACATCCGCCGCCTGCCCGACCCGGCCAGCCGCCGCGCCGGCGGCTACGGCGTGTACTACCACTTCGACTACGTCGGCGGGCCGCGCAACTACAAGTGGCTCAACACCACCCAGGTCGAGCGCGCCTGGGAGCAGATGCGCCTGGCCTGGGCGCACGGGGTGGAGCGGCTGTGGATCGTCAACGTCGGCGACATCAAGCCGATGGAACTGCCGATCAGCGCCTTCCTCGACCAGGCCTGGGACCCGGACGCGGCCGACCTGGCCTGGATCGCCCGCTATCCGGCCGCCTGGGCCGCCGAGCAGTTCGGCCCGGAGCACGCCGCGGAGATCGGCCAGATCCTGACCCGCTACACGCAGTACAACGCACGCCGCAAGCCGGAGCTGATCGACGCGGACACCTGGAGCCTGGTCCACGAGAACGAGGCCGACCGCGTGCTTGCCGGATGGGACGCGCTGGTCGCGCGCACCCTCGAACTGGCGAAGAAGATCCCGCCCAGCCACCGCGACGCCTGGTACCAGCTGGTCGAATACCCGGTGCTGGCCAGCGCCAACCTCAACCACCTGTACGTCGCGGTCGGCCGCAACCGCCTGTACGCGGCGCAGGGCCGCGCCTCGGCCAACGCCTGGGGGGAGCGGGCGCGCGAGCTGTTCACCCGCGATGCCGAACTGCAGCGCGTGTACGAGCAGGAGATCGCCGGCGGCAAGTGGGTCCACATGATGTCGCAGCCACGCATCGGCTATACCCACTGGCAGTCGCCGGAACGCAACGTCCTGCCCGCCCTGGCCACGGTCGACGTGCCGGAGAAGGGCATCACCGGCGTGGCCATCGAGGGCGATCCGCGGCGCTGGCCGTATCCGCTGCACGGCGCCCGTCTGCCGGTGCTGGACCCGGTCGGGGCGCCGACCCGTTCGATCGTGGTGTTCAACGGCGGCCGCCAGCCGGTCGCGTTTACCGCCAGCAGCCGCACGCCGTGGCTGAAGGTCTCGCCGGCTTCCGGCGAGGTCGCCGACGCGCAGCCGCTGACGCTGGAAGTGGACTGGGACGCGCTGCCGGAAGGCGAGCACGAAGGCCAGGTCTACATCCGCGGCCGGGACTGGACCGAGGCGACGGTCACCGTGCCGGTGCACAAGCCCCCGGCGCACCGCGGCGTGCGCGGCTTCGTCGAAGGCAATGGCGTGGTCGCGATCGAGGCCCAGCATTACGGCCGCGCGGTACCGCCGGCCGGTGGCCAATGGCAGGTGATCCCGAACCTGGGCCGCACCCTGTCCGGCGTTACCGTGTGGCCGGCCACCGGCGAACCGGCGACGCCCGGCGGCGATGGCGCGCGCCTGGAATATCCGCTGGTCATGGACCACGACGGCGAGGTCGAGGTGCGCATGGTCATGGCGCCCCCCCTCGACATCCGCCACCGCGGCGGCCTGCGCTACGCCGTCTCGATCGGCGACGAGGCCCCGCAGCTGGTGAACGTGCGCCTGGACCCCACTCCCGGCGACCGCGATTTCCGCGCCTGGGAAGCGGCGGTCATCGACAACTCGCATGCGGCCAGCTCGCGCCACCGCGTCCGCGCCGGCGCCAACACCCTCAAGCTGTGGCTGGTCGATCCGGGCCTGGTGTTCCAGCGCGTCGAAGTGCTGCGCCGGCCATGGCCGCCCACCACCCTCGGCCCGCCGGAAAGCGCGCGCCGCTGACGACATTCCCGCCTACGCGATACCGGATCCCCCATGAGCGCCACCGTCCGCCCCCTGCACCTGCACGAAGACCGCCTGTTTCCGGCCGACCCGGCGCAGCGCGGCATCGCCCGCCGCCTGTACGCGCAGGTCGCCGCGCTGCCGATCGTCAGCCCGCACGGCCACACCGACCCGGCCTGGTTCGCCGGCAACGCCAACTTCGCCAACGCCACCGAACTGCTGCTGGTGCCGGACCACTACGTGTTCCGCATGCTCTACAGCCAGGGCATCGACCTGGACGCGCTGGGCATCCCCCGCGTCGACGGCAGCCGCGCGGCGGTGGATCCGCGCGAGGCCTGGCGGCTGTTCGCGCGCAACTTCCACCTGTTCCGTGGCACGCCCTCGTCGCTGTGGCTCAACCACGTGTTCCACGAGGTGTTCGGCCTGCGCGTGCGCCTGGACGCCGGCACCGCCGACCACTACTACGACACCATCACCGCGGCGCTGCAGACCGATGCCTTCCGCCCGCGCGCCCTGTTCGAGCGCTTCGGCATCGAGGTCATCGCCACCACCGAAGGCCCGCTGGACCCGCTGGCCCACCACCAGGCGATCCGCGACAGCGGCTGGAGCGGCAGGGTGGTCACCGCCTACCGCCCGGACGAGGTGGTCGATCCGGAACACGAGGCCTTCGCCGGCGCACTGCAGCGTTTCGGTGAGATCGCCGGCGAGGACGTGCTCAGCTGGGACGGCTACCTGCGCGCGCACCGCAACCGCCGCGGGTTCTTCAAGTCGATGGGCGCCACCTCCACCGACCACGGCCACGAAAGCGCGCTGACCGCCGACCTGTCGCGTGCCGAGGCCGAACGCCTGTTCGCGAAGATCCTCAAGGGCGGCTTCAGCGCGCAGGAAGCGGCGCTGTTCCGCGGCCAGGTGCTGACCGAGATGGCGGCGATGAGCCTGGACGACGGCCTGGTGATGCAGCTGCACCCGGGCTGCCATCGCAACCACAACCCGCGGCTGTTCGCGCGCCATGGCCGCAACGTCGGCGCCGACCTGCCGCTGCCGACCGAGTACGTGCACGCGCTCAAGCCGCTGCTGGACCGCTTCGGCAACGAGCCGGGCTTCCGCTTCATACTGTTCACCCTCGACGAGAGCACCTACTCGCGCGAGCTGGGCCCGATGGCCGGTCACTACCCGTGCCTGTTCCTCGGCCCGGCCTGGTGGTTCCACGACGCGCCGGAAGGCATGTGGCGCTTCCGCGAGCAGACCCTGAGCACCGCCGGCTTCTACAACACCGTCGGCTTCAACGACGACACCCGCGCCTTCCTGTCGATCCCCGCGCGCCACGACGTGGCCCGGCGCATCGACTGCGCGGTGCTGGCGAAGCTCGTCGCCGAACACCGCATGGAAGAGGACGAAGCCGCGGAAGTCGCGGTCGACCTCGCCTACCACCTGCCCAAGCGCGCCTACAAGCTGTAACCCCGCGGGCGCATCCCGCGCCCGCCGCCGTGGAGTTGCCTGCATGACGACCGAGACCCTGCCGCGCCCGCGGCATCGCCCGCGCCGCCTCGCCGCGCTCCTGCTTGGCCTGGCGGTCCTGGCCGCTGGCCTGCCGGTGGCGGCCACCGAACCGGCGCCGCGCGAACGCATCCGCCTCGACCAGGGCTGGCGCTTCCATCGCGGCGATCCGCCGGGCGTGGAAGGACGCCTGGACTACGACGTCCGCCCGCAGGTCGAAGCCAGCGCCGACGGCAGGGTGGCCGACGCACGCCCGGACGAAGCGGTGCGGGTGCAGGCCGACCGGCCCGTGCTCAAGCCGTGGATCCTGCCCACCGCCAACCGCTTCATCCGCGATCTGGCGGCACGCCACGAGCGACCCGCCACGCCGCCGCAGGTGGGCGACATCCCGTTCCTGCAGCCCGGTTACGACGACAGCGGCTGGGAAACCGTCACCCTGCCGCACGACTGGGCCATCGCCGGCCCCTTCATCGCCGAGGGCCCTTACGGCGGCATGGGCCGGCTGCCGAGCTGGGGCGTGGGCTGGTACCGGCGCGACCTCGACATTCCCGCCAGCCAGCGCGGGCGCCGCGTGTACCTGGACATCGACGGCGCCATGTCCTACGCCACGGTCTGGCTCAACGGCCAGCTGGTCGGCGGCTGGCCCTATGGCTACAACAGCTGGCGCGTGGACCTCACCCCGTACGTGGAAGCCGGCGGGCGCAACACCCTGGCGATCCGCCTGGACAACCCGCCGGAGTCGGCCCGCTGGTATCCCGGCGGCGGCCTCTACCGCGACGTGTGGCTGGTGACCACCCCGCCGGTGCACGTGGCGCAGTGGGGCACCACCGTCACCACGCCGGAAGTGTCGGCCGAAGCGGCGGAAGTGCGGCTGTGCGTGGAAGTCGACAACACCAGCGACGCACTGCTGCGCGTGCAGGTGGAAAGCGAGCTGTTCGCGCTGGGTGCCGATGGCAGGCCGACGGGCAAAGCGGTCGCCCGCTTCGCGCCCGCGTCGCTGGAGATCGACGCCGGCGGCACCGGCACCACCCGCGCCAGCGCGCGCATAGCCCGCCCGCGGCTGTGGGGCCCGCCGCCCAGGCAGCAGCCGCACCGCTACGTCGCCGCCACCACCGTGCGCCAGGACGGCCGCGTGCTGGACCGTTACGAAACCCGCTTCGGCATCCGCCGCCTGGAGTTCGACCCGGACCGGGGCGTGGTGGTCAACGGCGAGCACATCCCGCTGCGCGGGGTGAACCAGCACCACGACCTCGGCGCGCTGGGCGCGGCCTTCAACCGGCGCGCGGCGCAACGCCAGCTGGAGATCCTGCGCGGCATGGGCGTCAACGCCATCCGCCTGGCGCACAACCCGCCCGATCCGCGGCTGCTCGAACTCACCGACGCGATGGGCTTCCTGGTCATCGGCGAGATCTTCGATTCCTGGGAAAAGAAGAAGACGCCGCTGGACTTCCACCTGGTCTTCCCCGAGTGGCACGAGGCCGACCTGCGCGCGATGCTGCGCCGCGACCGCAACCATCCCTCGATCTTCCTGTGGAGCGTGGGCAACGAGGTCGGCGAGCAGTACGACGGCGAGGCCGGCGCCGCCCTCGCCCGGCGGCTGGTACGGATCGCCCGCGAGGAAGATCCCACCCGCCCCACCACCGCATCGATGAACTGGGCCAAGGCGGACATGCCCTTCCCCACCGCGTTCGACGTGGTCAACCTCAACTACCAGGGCGAGGGCATCCGCCAGGAGCCGGAGTTCGAGGGCACCGAACGCATCCGTACCCCGCCTTCCTATCCCGCCTTCCGCGCCACCTTCCCCGACAAGGTGATCTTCGGCAGCGAAACCGCCTCGGCCGCCAGCAGCCGCGGCATCTACCTGTTCCCGGTGACGCCGAAGCAGAGCGCGCCGATCCGCGACGGCAGCGGCGGCGACTCGCGCCTGCGCCAGGTCAGCGCGTACGAACTGCACGCGGTGGACTTCGGGGCCAGCGCCGACAAGGTGTTCGCCACGCTGGACCGGCATCCCTACGTGGCCGGCGAGTTCGTCTGGAACGGCTTCGACTACCTGGGCGAACCGACGCCGTACTACGAGGCGCGCAGCTCCTACACCGGCATCATCGACCTGGCCGGCTTCCCCAAGGACCGCTACTTCCTCTACCAGTCGCGCTGGCGGCCCGACCTGCCGATGGTGCACGTGCTGCCGCACTGGACCTGGCCGGGCCGCGAAGGCCAGGTCACGCCGGTACACGTGTTCACCTCCGGCGACGAGGCCGAGCTGTTCGTCAACGGCGTCTCGCAGGGGCGGAAGAAGAAGGGCCAGTACGAGTACCGGCTGCGCTGGGACGAGGTGGTCTACCAGCCCGGCGAACTGCGCGTGCAGGCCTGGCGCGACGGCAGGCCGTGGGCGGAAACCCGCGTCGAAACCGCCGGCGCGCACGCGCGGCTGGCGCTGCAAGCGGACCGCGCGCGCATCGCCGGCGACGGCCGCGACCTGGCCTTCGTCACCGTGCGCGTGCTCGACGCCGCAGGCCGCCTGGTGCCAACCGCGGACGACGCGATCGAGTTCCAGGTCGAAGGCCCGGGCGTGCTGGTGGCCACCGACAACGGCGATCCCAGCGACCTGGTCGCCTTCCCCTCGCCGCGCCGCCAGG
Organism: Pseudoxanthomonas sp. J35; assembly: GCF_000513995.1. Taxonomy (GTDB): domain Bacteria; phylum Pseudomonadota; class Gammaproteobacteria; order Xanthomonadales; family Xanthomonadaceae; genus Pseudoxanthomonas. The sequence goes on along the minus strand of NZ_AZVB01000004.1, from coordinate 128,223 downwards.
CCTTTTCCGGCCTGGCGCTGGCGATCGTCCGCGGCATCGACGGCCAGCCCGGGCAGGTCACCCTGCACGCCCGGTCCGGGACGCTGCAGGGCGCCCGCGTCACCATCACCACCACGCCGGCCGAGGCCGTGCCCTGAGGAGCGAACCATGCGCATCCCGATCCTGACCCTGGTCGCCGGCCTGGCCATGGCCGCCACGCCCGCCGGGCGCGCGGCGCCTCCGCCGGCCACGCTGAAGGCCGCCTTCGCCGAGCACTTCCTGCTCGGTACCGCGGTCAACGACGACATCGTCTCCGGTCGCGACGCGCGGGCGCAGGCGCTGGTGCCGCTGCACTTCAACGCGATCACCGCCGAGAACGTGATGAAGGCCGAGGTGGTCAACCCGGAACCGGGCGTCTACGACTTCGCCGCCGCCGACGCCTTCGTCGAATTCGGCGGGAAGCACGGCATGTTCATCGTCGGCCACACCCTGGTCTGGCACAACCAGACCCCGGACTGGTTCTTCCAGCGCGAGGACGGCACGCCGGTCGGCCGCGAGGCGCTGGTGGAGCGCATGCGCGGGTACATCGAACAGGTGGCCGGGCGCTACGCCGGGCGCGTGCACGCCTGGGACGTGGTCAACGAGCAGATCGGCGAGGACGGCCGGTACCGGCCGACGAAGTGGGTCGAGGGCATCGGCGACGGCGACGAACTGCTCCGCCTGGCTTTCACCTTCGCCGCCCGTTACGCGCCGGATGCCGAGCTGTACTACAACGACTTCAACGCCTGGCGCCCGGAGAAGCGCGACGGCATCGTGCGCATGGTGAAGATGCTGCAGGCCCACGGCATCCGCATCGACGGCATCGGCATCCAGGGCCACTGGGGCCTGGACTATCCGTCCACCGCCGACATCGAGGCGGCGATCGACGCCTACGCCGCGCTGGGCCTGAAGGTGATGATCACCGAACTGGACGTGGACGTGCTGCCGCTGACGAAGGAGGGGCAGATCATCGGGCAGGGCATGATGCACCCGCAGTTCCAGCTGCCGGAATTCAAGCGCTTCCTCGACCCGTACCGCGACGGCCTGCCCGACGAGGTGCAGCAGCAGCTGGCCGCGCGTTACGCCGAGCTGTTCCGCGTGTTCCGCGACCGCAGCGACAAGCTGCACCGGGTCAGCGTCTGGGGCGTGCACGATGCGATGTCGTGGAAGAACGGCTATCCCATCCCCAACCGCACCAACTACCCGCTGCTGTTCGACCGCCAGTACCAGCCCAAGCCGGCGCTGCGCGCCGTGCTCGACGTCGCCGCCGGCAGGGACTGAGCTTCCGGTCGCCGTCCGCGTCGCCTCCCTGATCGCGAAGCTGCCCCTTTAGAGCGGGGCTTGCCCCGCTGCTCTTGCGGTTCGCGGGTCTACCGGCCCGGGGAGCGGGGCAGGCCCCGCTCTACAGGGGTTGCTCCGTCCCGGCGGCGAGGGCGAACAGTCCCGCCGACAGCAGCCACATCCCGACCCAGAACGCGGTCAGCACCGCCTCCAGCGGCCGCCCGACCATCAATGCCAGCAGCACGGTCAGCCCCTGCGCCACCGCCGTGGCGACCATGACCCGCGCCAGCCCGCAGGCGCCGAACCTGGCCAACAGCGCCCCGCCCACCGCCACCAGCAGCACCACCGCGTGCGCCAGGTTCGCAGGATTGCCCTCGTCGCCGATCAGGCCCACCGCCAGGTTCACCCACACCAGCAGGAACCCGGCCAGGATCGCCACCGCCGCGCCGGCGCGGTAGGCCCAGTGCCGTCCCAGGCGCACCGCGACCTCGAAGCCGCCGCAGGCCACGGCCAGCATCGCGCCGAACACCAGGAAATCGAGCGCGCCCCAGTCGAACTCGCGGGTGAAACGCATCGCCACCCAGGGCAGCGCCAGCAGTCCCGCCGCACCACCCCACATCAAGAACCGCCACCAGGAACCCGTTCCTCTCCCGCGATTGCCGGCCGCTGCCGCCATGTGCCTTCTCCTTCGTCGTGTCATGGACCGCGCCGTGGGGCCCAACGGTACCGCCGCGCAAGCGTGGCCGCGTTCTGTGTGCTGGATATGAAGCGGAGGCGAAGCCGGTGCGGTCGTCCGGACCACGGGTGGCGGCTAGACTGTCGCCACGCGGGAGGTGGCGATGGCGCAGGTACTGCTGGTCGAGGACGAAGGCGCGATCGCGCAGGCGGTCGAGTTCGCGCTGCGCGCCGACGGCCTGGACACCGTGCACGCCCTGGCCGGCCAGCAGGCGCTGTCGCTGGCGGCCACCCGGCACTTCGACCTGGCCATCCTCGACGTCGGCCTGCCGGACATGGACGGCTACGCCCTGTGCCGGCAGCTGCGGCGGCAGCACGACCTGCCGGTGATCTTCCTGACCGCGCGCGGCTCGGAGCCGGAGCGGGTGTTCGGGCTGGAGCTGGGCGCGGACGACTACGTGACCAAGCCGTTCTCGCCGCGCGAACTGGTGGCGCGGGTGCACGCGGTGCTGCGTCGCGCCGGCGGCGGCGGCGGCGCCTCCGGCGGCGCGTTCCGCCACGACGTCGCCGGCCACCGCGTGTTCTACCGCGGCCAGGCGCTGGAACTCACCCGCTACGAATACGCCCTGCTCGCCGCGCTGCTGGCGCGGCCCGGCGCGATCCTGACCCGCGCCCAGCTGATGGACCGGGTCTGGGGCGCGGACAGCAACAGCTCCGACCGCACCATCGACACCCACATCAAGACCCTGCGCGCCAAGCTGCGCGAGATCGAGCCCGGCGCCGATCCGATCCAGACCCGGCGCGGCCTGGGCTATTCGCTGCGGGTGGGCTGAGGTGCGCACCGGCGCGCGGATCCTGCTGGGCTACTTCGCCATCGTCGGCCTGGCCGCGGTGCTGCTGGGCCAGGTGTTCATGGCCCAGGTGAAGCCGGGCGTGCGCCAGGCGATGGAGGACACCCTGGTCGACACGGCCAACGTGCTGGCCGCGCTGGCCAGCGACGACCTGCTCGCCGGACGCATCGCCGACGGCCGTTTCGCCGCGCACGTGCGCTCGATGCAGGGCCGCGACCCCGGCGCGGAGATCTGGGGCTTCCCCAAGCGCGCCACCGCGTACCGCATCTACGTGACCGACGCGCGCGGCACCGTCGTGTTCGACAGCGCCGGCCGCGACGTGGGCCGCGACTACTCGCGCTGGAACGACGTCCACCTGACCCTGCGCGGGCGCTACGGCGCGCGCTCCACCGCCGAGGACCCTGCGCATCCGGAGTCCTCGGTCATGCACGTGGCCGCGCCGATCCACGACGAGGCCGGCGCCATCGTCGGCGTGCTGACCGTGGCCAAGCCCAACAGCGTGCTGGCACCGTTCATCGAGCGCAGCCGACGCACCGTCCTGTACTGGGGCATCGCCCTGCTCGGCGTCGCCTTGCTGGTCGGCATCGTCACCGCGGCCTGGCTGTCGCGCCAGCTGGGCGCGCTGCGCGGCTACGCACGCGCGGCCACCGCGGGCGAGCGCACGCCGCTACCGGCGCTGCGCGGCGAGTTCGCCGAGCTTGGCCAGGCAATGGAAAGCATGCGCGTGCAGCTGGAAGGCAAGCAGTACGTCGAGCGTTACGTGCAGGAGCTCACCCACGAGATGAAGAGCCCGCTGGCGGCGATCCACGCCAGCGCCGAGCTGCTGGAAGGACCGCTGGATCCGGCGGACCGCGAGCGCTTCGCCGGCACCGTGCGCGAACAGGGCGAACGGCTGACGCGCATGGTCGCGCGGATGCTGGCGCTGGCCGCGGTCGAGCACCGGCAGGCGCTGGAAACGGTCGCGCCGGTGCCGGTGGCCGGGCTACTGGAAGCCGCGGCCGCCGGCATGCAGCCGGTGCTGGAGGCGCGCGGGCAACGCCTGCGCACGCGGATCGACGGCGACCTGATCGTGGCCGGCGATGCGTTCCTGCTGCGCCAGGCGCTGGAGAACCTGCTCGACAACGCCTCCGGCTTCGCGCCCACCGGCAGCGAACTGGACCTGGAGGCCTCGATGGAGAACGGCCAGGTCGTGCTGCGCGTGCTCGATCGCGGCCCCGGCGTGCCGGCGTATGCGCTGGATCGCGTCTTCGAGCGCTTCTACTCGCTGCCGCGCCCGGACGGGGCCCACCGCAGCAGCGGCCTGGGCCTGTGCTTCGTCGCCGAAGTGGCGGACCTGCACGAGGGGCGGGCCGCGCTCGCCAACCGCCCCGACGGTGGCGCCTGCGCCAGCCTGCACCTGCCGCCAGCGTGAACCATCCGCCCGCCGCGCTTGACGCGGCGCTCGCGACAGCGGTGTTATCCGGTGTGCATGCGCGACGAACACCGGCCCGCCGCCACCGTGACGCAGTCCTTCGCCGGGCCGCCAGGCGCCAGCCGCTGGCGCGTGCTGGAGCGCCGGTTCTACCAGCGCCATCCGGCGGTGGTCGCGCCTGAACTGCTGAACAAGATCCTGTGGCGCGCGGACGGACGCGCGGCGCGGATCGTGGAAGTGGAGGCGTATGCCGGCAGCGAGGATCCGGCGGCGCATTCGTTCCGCGGCCGCACCGCGCGCAACGCGACCATGTTCGGCGAGGCCGGCCACCTCTACGTGTATTTCACCTACGGGATGCACTGGGGCAGCAATGCCGTGTGCGGCGAGGTCGGCGAAGGCATGGGCGTGCTGCTGCGCGCGGCCGAGCCGCTGTCCGGCGTCGAAGCGATGCGCACTGCGCGCCCGCGCGCGCGGATCGATCGCGACCTGGCCAGCGGCCCCGGCAAGCTGTCGCAGGCTTTCGGCATCACCCGCGAATTCGACGGGGCGGACCTGGTCGAGGGCGGCCAGGGCATCTGCATCGTCAGCGACGGCACGCCGCCGCCGCGTCATCCGGCCATCGGTCCACGCATCGGCATCAGCCGCGCCGTGGACTATCCCTGGCGCTGGCACGTTCCGGACCATCCGCACGTCTCGGCACGTCCGCGCCGCCCGGTCAACGGAGGCATGCCATGACCGTTCTGCTGGACCGGCCGCTGCGCCGCGAAATCAACATCCAAGGCCAGGCCTACACGCTCACCATCGATCCGCAGGGACTGAAGCTGGTCCCCAAGGGCCGGCGCAAGGGCCTGCAGCTCGGCTGGACCGAACTGGTCAGCGGCGACGCCGCGCTGGCCACAGCGCTGCAGGCGTCGCTGGAAGACTGAGCCAGGCGTGTGTGTGTAGAGCGGGGCTTGCCCCGCTGCCTTGCGCGCGCCTTGGGACATCGGGCGGGGGAGTCGGGCAAGCCCGACTCTACAAGTGCTTCATCTGCCTGCAGGAGAACGATGCTCGCACCGCGATCTGCCTGCGGGAGAACGATTCACGCGCCACGATAGAAACCACGACCTCAATGCGCCGAAGGACGTCGTCCCAAGGGGGTATGGCGCAAGCAGCACAGGGATGTGCTGCGGTCGCGCGTTGGAGCAGGACGCGGAACCGCGCGATGCGCCATACCCCCTTGGGGCGGCGGCCCCGTCCGAAGCCAACGACCTCGATGAAGTTGCCGTTGCCGTGAACGTTACGGCATGGTCGCCGTCGCTCCGCTGCCCCCGTCACTCCTCCCGCGCCCACCGCGAAAGGTTCTGCCGGATCGTGTCGATCTCTTCCCACGGATCCTTGCGCCGGCGTCGCAACCGCCCAGGACGGTCAGGACCGCGGCGGGAACTCCCGGCGGCGGTGGCGGACAACGGGATTCACGGCGCGGCGGCCTCGTCGGCCAGCACCGCGGCCACCGCGCCCGGCAGGCCGTCGCCGAGCCGGGCGTAGGCCGCGCGCAGCACGTGGACGAAACGCGGATCGCCCGACAGCGCGCCGAACACCGGATCCAGGCGCAGGAAGGCCTCCACGTCGCGCACCGGATCGCCGGTGCAGGCGCGCCCGAGCCGCACCAGGGCATCGGCCAGCGGATCGACGATGGCGACGCCGCGTGCGACCTGGCGACGGACGAAGCACATCCAGCCGGCCACCGGCACGCACAGCCGCCCGATCGGCCGCCCCGCGTCCAGCGCCTCGGCGATCGTGCCGAGCAGGCGCACCGGGAGCTTCTGCGAACCGTCCCAGGCGATCTGCGCCAGCAGGTGGCGGATGGCCGGGTTGCGGAAGCGCGCCAGGATCGCGTCGACGTAGGCCTGTGGATCGAAGCCGACGAGGGCCGGCAGGCCGGGCGCGATGTCCTGGCGCATCAGCCGCTCGACGAAGCCGGCCAGGCGCGGCTCGCGCATCGCCTCGGCCACCGTCTCCAGTTCCATCAGCGAGCCGAGGTAGGCCAGCGCCGAATGCGGCGCGTTGAGCAGGCGCAGCTTGGCGCGGTCGTAGCCGGCGATGTCGCCGGCCAGCACCACGCCGGCGCGTTCCAGCGGCGGGCGGCCGTTGCGGAAGTCATCCTCCACCACCCACTGCGCGTACGGCTCGCGCTGCACCGGCCAGGCATCCTCCACGCCCAGGCGCGCGGAGACGCGTTCGCGCAGCGCGTCGTCGCTGGCCGGGGTGATGCTGTCGACCATCGAGCGCGGGAACGCGACCTCGCCTTCGATCCAGTCGGCCAGCCCGGCGTCCAGCTGCCGCGCGTACTGCAGCACCGCCCGGCGCAGGCGGCCGCCGTTGTTGGCGAGGTTGTCGCAGCTGAGCACGGTGTACGGCGCCGTGCCGCGCGCGCGGCGCAGGCGCAGGCCTTCGACCAGCCAGCCGACCGCGCTCACCGGCGCATGCGGGCTGGCGAGGTCGTGGACGATGTCCGGATGCGCCAGGTCGACGCCATCGGTCGACAGGCAGTAGCCCTTCTCGGTGATGGTCAGCGTCACCAGCCGGACCTGCGGGTCGGCCAGCCGCGCCAGCACCGCCTCGCGCTCCTGCGGCGCGCACAGCACCTCGCGGATCGAGCCGACCACGCGCAGCCGCTCGCGCTCGCCGAGCAGGGCCAGCGTGTACAGCCCGTCCTGCGGCCGCAGCGCGTCGCGCACGCCGGCGCTGTGCAGCGAGACCGCGCAGATCGCCCAGTCCGGGTCGTCCGCCAGCAGGTCGTCCATGTACACCGCCTGGTGCGCGCGGTGGAACGCGCCCGGGCCGAAGTGGACGATGCCGATCGAGGTCCGCGCGCGCTCGTAGGCGGGCACGGCAACCCCGGCCGGCAACAGGGCCAGGGTGGCATCGGAGAGTCGGCGGGTGTCGCGAACAGGTGTCGCCATGGGTGTCCTGCAATGTAAGAAGGCTTGGCGGGGCCGGCGACCCTGGGAGTTGCTGTCGACCCCGCCTCGCCTGGCCCGTCCGCCCCGGAGAGAGAAACGGACAGGTTGAACGCTCTCAGTCGCGCGCGACCGTCAACGTGGTGCGCGCGCGGATGTCGGCGCTGGAGGCGCCGGCCTGGATCTCGTACTCGCCCGGCGCGACCACGTAGCCGCTCGCGCCGGTGTCGTAACGGCGCAGGTCGCGGGCCGGGTCAAGCACGAATGCCACCCGGCGCGATTCGCCCGGCTGCAGGTGCACGCGCTGGAAGCCGCGCAGCTCCTTCAGCGGCGCGCCTTCGCGCTGCGGGCCGCGCACGTACAGCTGCACGACCTCGTCGCCGGCACGCCGGCCCTCGTTCTTCACCGTCAGCTCGACGCGCACCGGTTCGCCCGCGCGGGTGCGGTCGCGGTCCAACGCCAGTCCCGAGTAGCCGAAGCGCGTGTACGACAGACCGTGGCCGAACGGGAACAGCGGCTCGCCGGCGAAGTAGCGGTAGGTGCGCCCCTGCATGGCGTAGTCGTCGAACGGCGGCAGCTTCTCGTCGGCGCTGTAGAAGGTCACCGGCAGGCGCCCGGCCGGGTTGTAGTCGCCGAACAGCACGTCGGCCACCGCAGTGCCGCCGCGCTGGCCCGGATACCAGGCCATCAGGATCGCCGGCAGGTTCCGCTTCGCCCAGTCGATGCCCAGCGCCGAGCCGCTGGTCAGCACCAGCACCACCGGCTTGCCGGTGGCGTGCACGGCTTCCAGCAGCTTCTGCTGAGTGGCGGGCAGGCGGATGTCGGTACGGTCGCCGCCGGCGAAGCCGGGATAGTCGACGCGCATCTCCTCGCCCTCGACGTCGCCGGTCAGGCCGCCGACGAAGACCACCGCGTCGGCACTGCGTGCCGCTTCCAGCGCCTGTTCGAACGGTGGCTGCGCGCCCGGTTGCGCCCAGGCCAGGCGCACCGCCGAGTCGCGCTCGTTCTCGTAGTACTCCAGGCGGATGTCGTAGGCGCGGCCGGCCTCCAGCTCGACGGTGACGCTGTCCGCGCGCAGGCGCTCGGCATCTTCCCAGTGGTCGATGAGCAGCTTGCTGTCCAGGTACAGGCGCATGCCGTCGTTGGCCGCCGCCTCCAGCCGGTACCGTCCGCTCACCGGCGGCAGCAGCTGGCCGCTCCAGCGGATGCTGAAGCCGTCGTTGGGCACGGCGTTGTCCGGGCCGGCCTCGCCGCGCGCCATCAGGTTGTCGGTGGGCGAACCGCGGTCCCAGCGGAACGCGATCTGCGGGTCCACGCGCACCAGCACCGGCTGCCCGGACAGGTCCTTGTTGCGGAAGTACTCGCCGCGCAGGCCGCGCTCGCTGGAGCCGGGCTCCGGACGCAGGTACTGCGGCTCGACCAGCGGCGTGGCCGCCGGGTCGTCGCGGCCTTCGACCAGGTCGACACCGCGCGCGTACACCACCTCTACGCCCGGCGCCGCCTCGCGGATGCCGCGCAGGATGGTCACCGGGTCGGCCGGCGTGCCGTAGTAGTTGCCCAGCAGGGCCATGGTGTCGTCGGCGGTCGGGCCGATCACGGCCAGGCGGCGGATGTCCTTCGACAGCGGCAGGACGCCGTCGTTCTTCAGCAGGACCAGCGACTCCTGCGCCATCTTCCGCGCCAGCGCGTCATGCGCCGGGGCCTGGTTCACCGAATACGGGATCTGCGCCCAGCGCACCTGTTCCGGCGGGTCGAACATGCCCAGGCGCATGCGCGCCACGAACAGCCGGGTCAGCGCATCGTCCAGTTCGGCCTCGCTGATCAGCCCCTTCTCCACCGCCACCGGCAGGTGCCTGGCGTAGGTGCTTCCGCAGTTGAGCTCGGTGCCGTTCCTCACCGCCAGCGCAGCCGCTTCCTCCGGCGTGGCGACGATCCTGTGGTTCTTCCAGATGTCCACGATCGCCCAGCAGTCGGACATCACGTAGCCGTCGAAACCCCACTGCGTGCGCAGCAGGTCGCGCAGCAGGAAGCGGCTGGCGCTGGCCGACTCGCCGTAGACGCGGTTGTAGGCGCCCATCACCGCGTACACGTCGGCCTCCTTCACCAGCGCCTCGAATGCCGGCAGGTAGGTGTCGTAGAGGTCCTGCTTCGAGGGATGCACGTCGAAGGTGTGACGGTCGGCCTCCGGGCCGCTGTGAACGGCGAAGTGCTTGGCGGTGGCGTCGAGCTTGCGGTACTTCGGATCCAGCGGCTGCCCGGTCCGCGGATCCATGCCCTGCAGGCCGCGCACGAAGGACACGCCCATGCGCGCGGTCAGGTACGGGTCCTCGCCGTAGGTCTCCTGGCCGCGGCCCCAGCGCGGGTCGCGGAAGATGTTGATGTTGGGCGACCAGAAGGTCAGGCCCTGGTAGCGGCCGCGCTGGCCCTTGCGGGCGAACTCGTGGTGCTTGGCGCGGGCCTCGTCGCTGATCGCCGCGGCGACCTGGTCCATCAGCGGCACGTCGAAGCTGGCCGCCATGCCGATCGCCTGCGGGAACACGGTCGCGCCGCCGGCGCGGGCGACGCCGTGCAGGGCCTCGTTCCACCAGTCGTACTGCGGCACGCCCAGGCGCTCGATCGCCGGCGCGTCGTTCTGCATCTGCGCGGCCTTCTCCTCCAGGGTCATCCGCGCCACCAGCGCGGCGGCGCGTTCCTCGAAGCCCAGCGAGGTGTCCAGCCAGGGCCGCGCTTCCTCGGCCTGCACCGCCATCCACGGCAACGCCGCCAGGGCCACGGCGCAGCCGCGCGCGAGCAGGCGGCGGCGCAGCGCGTCGCGGGCCGGCGTGGCGGCGGTGGGCTTGCGGGGACGTGCGTGGTTGGCGCTCATCGCTTGCTCCTTCTGGCGTGCGGGTCGGGGCTGTCGTTCGTCGGTGCGGTCAACGCGTGGTTTCCAGGCGTGCGTGCGGACCGAGGGTCGTGCCGACGAAACCGCCGGCCACGTCGGTGCTGAGGATGGTTCCGTCGGCGTCGCGCACCAGCCACTGCACGCCCTTGCCGTCGCCGGCGTCGAAGCCGAAGGCATAGGCGCCCTCGTTGCCTTGGACGTGCAGGACCAGCTGTCCGGCCGCGCTGACCGGCTGGCGGGCGACCGTCTCGACCTCGCCCTCGCCGGCCTTCTTCTCCAGGAACACCTCGGCGCCCTCGCCGCCGTCGCGGCGCACCCCGAGGAAGTACCAGTAGTCGTCGCCCTGGAACGCGGCCAGCCCGGCGGCCACGCCCGGTGCCGGCAGCTCCATCGCGGTGCTGGCCTCGAACACCTGGTGCTGCTGGCGGCGCGCGTAGAAGGCCATGTTGGTCCTGGCGTCCAGCCGCTCCGGCAACGGGGTGATCGCCAGCCAGCCCGGACGGGCGCTGCCGTCGTACCATGGCGTCTTCGGCACGCGCGGGGTCATCCAGCCCTTGCCGAGCTCGACCGTGTCGAACTCGTCGCGCCAGGTGAAGTTGCCGGTCATCGGCGCCTGGTCGGCGGGCTTCTTCATGAAGGACAGGCCCGGCAGCACGTACGGGATCTTCTCGCCGCGCGGCAGGATCACCGGCCAGCCATCCTTCCAGGTCACCGGCAGCAGGAACGCTTCGCGGCCGGTGTTGTAGTGGTCCACGCCGTAGTTGCGGCTGGCCAGGAAGGTCGCCCACCAGCTGCCGTCCGGGCCCTGCACCAGGTCGGCGTGGCCGGCATTGGTCACCGGAAGCGGACGGTCCGGGTCGAGGTCGCGCTGGGTCAGGATCGGGTTGTGCTCGTACGGTTCATACGGGCCCCACACGTCACGGCTGCGCAGGATCACCTGCGAGTGCTGTGGGCCGGTGCCGCCCTCGGCATCGCTGAGGTAGTACCAGCCATCGACCTTGTAGATGTGCGGGCCTTCGATCCAGATGGGGTTCTCCTCCGGCTTCACCCCGCCGTCGATCAGCACCTTGCGCGGACCGAACGGCTTGCCATTGGCGATGTCGATTTCCTGCAGCCAGATCGCGCGGTGGCCGTCGTAACGGACCGGCACTTCCGGCTCGTCGTTGTTGAGGATGTAGACCTTGCCGTCGTCGTCGAAGAACAGCGACGGGTCGATGCCGCCGATGGTCGGCAGCCACACCGGGTCCGACCAGGGGCCGGCCGGGTCCTTGGCGGTGACGAAGAAGTTGCCGCCGGCATCGACCGAGGTGTTGACCACGTAGAAGGTGCCGTCGTGGTACTCGATCGCCGGGGCGAACACGCCGCGCGACAGGCCCAGGCCGTCGAAGTCGAGCTGCCCGGGGCGATGGATCGCGTTGCCCACCTGCTTCCAGTGCACCAGGTCCTCGCTCTCGAACACCGGGATGCCGGGGAAGAAGGCGAAGGTCGAGGCGACCAGGTAGAACCTGCCGTTGGCGGCGGTGACGCTGGGATCGGAGTGGAAGCCGGCCAGCACCGGGTTGCGGAAGTGCCCTTCCGGCAGCGGCGTCTCGAACGCGGCATCGCGTCCGGTGTACTCGAACCAGTCGAAGTACACGGGCGCCACCTCCGGGCCATCGCCCGCCGCGGCCTGCGTCGTCGCCGGTTCGCGGTTGCACGCGGCCAGCAGCAGCGCGGCCACGGCCAGGCCCAGGATGCGTGCGGTGGTGCCCGTGCGGGCGCGCTTGAAGCAGGTTTCCATCGATCCCCTCCTCGTCATGGCCAGGCTCACCAGTCCCACATCGAGCCGTCTTCCAGCCGCGCGATCGGCAGCTGTTTCGGCGAGTACGGGTACTTCGCGGCCAGTTTCTCGTCGATGTCCACGCCGATGCCGGGGGTGTCGCCCACGTGCAGGCGGCCGGCGCGCAGCACGTAGTCGTGCGGGAACACCGTGTCGGTCTCGTCGGTATGGAACATGTATTCCTGGATGCCGAAGTTCGGCACCCAGGTGTCGAAGTGCAGCGCCGCGCCCATCGTCACCGGCGACAGGTCGGTGGCGCCGTGGAAGCCGGTGCGCACCTGGTGCAGGGCGGCGAAGTCGGCCAGGCGGCGCACGTGGGTGATGCCGCCGCCGTGCACGATGGTGGTGCGGATGTAGTCGACCAGCTGGTTCTCGATCAGGTGCTTGCAGTCCCAGATCGAGTTGAACACCTCGCCCACCGCCAGCGCGGTGACCGAGTGGCGGCGGATCAGCTCGAACGACTTCTGGTTCTCGGCCGGGGTCGCGTCCTCCAGCCAGAACAGGCGGTAAGGCTCCAGCGACTTGGCCAGGCGCGCGGCCTCGATGGGCGTGAGGCGGTGGTGCACGTCGTGCAGCAGTTCCACGTCCGGGCCATGGTCGCGGCGCAGCTGCTCGAACAGCTTCGGCACCACCTCCAGGTAGCGCGGGGTGTTCCACACGGTTTCGGCCGGCAGCTCGCTCTCGGCCGGCTCGTAGGCCTTGCCGCTGGAGATGCCGTAGGCCTTCTTGATGCCGGGAACGCCGCACTGCGCGCGCACCGCCAGGAAGCCCTGCTCGATGAACCTGCCGACCGCGTCGGACGCCTCGGCGATGTCGCGGCCGTTGGCATGGCCGTAGACCAGCGCGCCCTCGCGCGAGCGGCCGCCCAGCAGCTGGTAGACCGGCAGGCCGGCCATCTTGCCGAGGATGTCCCACAGCGCCACGTCGACCGCGGCGATCGCGCTCATCGTCACCGGGCCGCGACGCCAGTACGCGCCGCGGTACAGGAACTGCCAGATGTCCTCGATGCGGCCGGCGTCGCGGCCGACCAGGTTCGGCACCACGTGGTCCTGCAGGTACGAGGCCACGGCCAGTTCGCGGCCGTTGAGGGTGGCGTCGCCCAGGCCGTACACGCCCGAGCGGGTGGTGATCTTCAGGGTGACGAAGTTGCGCCCCGGGCAGGTGACGATGACCCTGGCGTCGACGATCTCGCGGTCGTTCTTCGAACCGTGCGTGGTGGTTTCGGTCATGGGCGTGCTCATCGGGCGTGGTCGTCCTGGGGCATGGGGGCAACGGGGATCTCGAACGGGCCAGCGGGCAGGCCGGTGCCGCCGCCGGTGTGGTCGTAGAGCGTGCACACCGGGTTGTCGGCCCAGCAGTAGCGCACCCGGGTGGCGGCGTGCGCGGCGGGCGCGCGCAGGGTCACGCGCTGGTTCCAGATCTGCGCGCTGGCGTAGCGGCAGCTGCCGGCCTCGTCACCACAGACCTCGAAACCCACCGGGCCTTCGCCGCCATAGCCGACCAGGCGTCCTTCGACGTCGCCGAAGGCAACGACGATGGCATCGCCGTTGCGGCTGGCCGCAACCGGCACCGGGCCGGAGGGCGGCAGCGCGTCGCCGTAGACCACGTGGCGGGCGGCGCGGGCCAGGCGACGGCCGAGCTCCTGCTTGTTGGCCGGATGGATGTCGTAGCGGTCGCCAATGTCCACGGCCACCACCAGGCCGGTGCGCGGGTCCTCCGCGGCGACCTGCCGCTGGGCCTCGCGCAGTGACGCCCAGCCGCTTTCGCCCGGCTGCAGCGGCGGCGCACCGAAGCCGGCCAGCTGCACCACCAGCAGCGGCAGGTCCGCGCCGAAGCGGTCGCGCCAGTCGCCGCGCAGCGCGCGCAGCAGGTCGGCGTAGCGCTCCGCTTCACCGGTGTTCGACTCGCCCTGGTACCAGAGCGCGCCGCGCAGGCCGAAGCGGCCCAGCGGCGCGATCATGCCGGCATGGAGCGTGGACAGGCCCGCCGCGCTCTGCCATGGCGCGCGCGGCGGCGTGCCCATCCCGGCAGGCGCGATGCGGTACTTCCAGCCGCCGTCCAGCGGCACCTCGCTGCCGTCGGCCAGCTGCAGCGCATGCGCCGAGGCCGGCCCGGCGAGGCCGCCGTCGCGCCACGTGTCCAGCACGTTCACCACTACGGTGTTGCGGCCCGGGCGCAGCACGCCCGGCGGTAGCACGTACTCGCGACCGCCGCCGGCGCCGTAGGTCGAACCCACGGCGCGGCCGTTCACCCATGTCATGTCGATCTCGTCGGCCGGCCCCAGCTTCAACACCGCCTCCTGCGCGGCCTGCGCGGCGCTGAGTTCGACGCTGGCGTGGTACCAGACCATGCCGTTGAAGTCGGCCAGTTCCGGCACGCCCCACTTCTCCCACGCGCCCAGCTGCGCCGGCGCGGCGCGCCAGCCGGCGGACGGCGCGTCGGGGGACCACGGGCGGTCCTCCGCGGCGACGCCCGGACGGCTGGACCACCACTTCTGCCACAACGTGCCCCAGTCGCCGACGGCGGCGACCGGATCGACAGCGTAGCGGTCGAGCACGTCCAGTTCGGCGTCGTAGCCGCCCAGCGCGCGCAATGCGCCGGCGCTGATCCAGGCTTCGATGCGCGAGCCGCCCCAGGCGGCATTGATCAGCCCCATCGGCACGTCGACGGACTTCTGCAGCTCGCGCGCGAAGAAGTAGCACGCGGCGGAGAAGTCGCGCACCGATCCGGGAGTCACCGGCTGCCACTGCACCACATCGCCGAACGTCGACCGTGGCGTGATGCCTTCGACCTGCGGCACGGTGAGCAGGCGGATGCGGTCGTTGCCGGCGCCGGCGATCTCGGCGCGCGCGTCCAGCGAGCGCCAGACCTGCAGCTCCATGTTCGACTGGCCGGAGCACAGCCACACGTCGCCGACCATCACGTCGGCCACCGACTGCTTCGCCGCGCCCGCGGAGACCGCCAGGGTGTAGGGACCGCCGGCCTTCAGCGCCGGCAGTTGCGCCTCCCAGGCGCCGTCGGCGCCGGCGCGCGCCCGGGCGCGCTTGCCGGCCAGTTCGACCTTCACCTCGGCGCCGGGCTCGGCCTGGCCCCAGATCCGCAGCGGTTGTCCGCGCTGCAGCACCGCGTGGTCCTGGAACAGCGGATGCAGCAGCGGCGCATCGGCCGCGAGCGCGGCGGGCAACGGCGACAGGCCGGCGACGGCCAGCAGCAGGGCGGCGCGGCGCGCGCGCGGGCGTCTTGCTTCGGTCACTTCCCATCCCCCGGTGCGTAAGGAAACTCCAGCGACTGGTAGTAGGACAGCGGATGCGGCGGCGGCTCGGCGCCGGGAGGCAGCGGCCGCTTCGAGAAAGTCTGGAAGTAGGCGATGGAGGCGTCGCGCCACCATTGCGCCTCGTCTTCCTGGATCGCCAGGAACGCGGCGACCTGCGCATGGCGTTCGGCGTCGATCTTCCCGGACAGGCCGTCCCAGGTGTGGCGCATGCCGCGCACGTAGTCGACGCCGCGGCCATAGCGCAGCACCAGCTCGTCCCACAGCGTGCGCCCGGACGCCATGCGGTGGTCCCAGGGCACATGGTGGAACCACAGCAGGAACTCCTCCGGCACGGTGTCCACGTTGCCGAACCGTTCCGCCACCGGCGGCGCGTACTGGCCTACGGCATCGCTGCCGCTGGCGCTGCGGTCGAAGCCGATGCCCCGCGCGTCGGCGCGGTGGTAGTACACCGAGGTCCAGTCCGCGCGCGGGCCGCCGCTGACCCACGGCCCCGGCCCGTAGTGGTGGCCGCGGCCCATCAGGTGGTGCAGGCCCAGCGGGGTCATGTAGTCCACCACCGCCTCGCGCGAGCCCATCATCATCGCCACCACCGGCGCGACCACGGCCGGGTCGTTGGAGAAGGTCATCCGCACCCATTCCCCGGCGATGGCGGCCGATTCCAGGTACGGGTTCCAGGCCAGCCGGCCGAAGGCGAACCAGTTGGCCTGGTCGAAGTGCGAACCGCTCCAGTTGCGGTCGCTGCCGATGTTGGCCACCCCGGCCATGCCGGTCAGGGCGTGACCGTCGAGCGAGCCGTCGATCACCCTGGCCACCGTCGAGCCCGGGCCCCGCGCGTAGGTGTCCGCGCGCAGGGTTTCCTCGTACAGCGGCGCCAGGTAGGCCAGGTGCGTGGCGAAGCCCAGGTACTCCTTGGTGACCTGGAACTCCATCATCAGCGGCGTCTTCGGCATCGCGCCGAACAGCGGATGGAACGGCTCGCGCGGCTGGAAATCGATGGCGCCGTTCTTGACCTGCACCAGCACGTTCGGCGCGAAGCGGCCGTCGTGCGGCACGAACTCGGTGTACGCCTGCTTGTGGCGGTCGTCCGGCTCCTCGTGCGAGTACACGAAGGCGCGCCACATCACGATGCCGCCGTGCGGCGCCAGCGCCTCGGCCAGCATGTTGGCGCCGTCGGCGTGCGAGCGGCCGTAGTCCTGCGGGCCGGGCTGCCCTTCCGAGTTGGCCTTGACCAGGAAGCCGCCGAAGCCGGGGATGATGCGGTAGATCTCCGCGGCCTTGTCCTTCCACCACCGGCGCACGGCCGGGTCCAGCGGATCGGCGGTCCCGAGGCCGCCGATCTCGATCGGCGCGCTGAAGCGTGCGCTCAGGTAGACCTTGATGCCGTACGGCCGGAACACCTCGGCCAGCGCCGCGGCCTTGCGCAGGTACAGCGGCGTCAGCGCCTGCGCGCTGGTGTTGACGTTGTTGAGCACCGTGCCGTTGATGCCGATGGAGGCGTTGGCGCGGGCGTAGTCGGTGTACCGCGGGTCCTTCCAGCCGGGCAGCTTGTGCCAGTCGAAGATCGACTGGCCGGCGTAGCCGCGTTCGACGTAGCGGTCGAGGTTGTCCCAGTGGTTGAGCAGGCGCAGCTTCAGCCGCGGCGCCTCGCGGACGTCCAGCGCCTCCAGCGGCTGGGCGGTCTGCAACAGGCGCAGCAGGTGGAAGGCGCCGTACAGCGCGCCGGTGTCGGTGTTGGCGGCGACCACGGTGGCCGGGCGGCCGTCGATGCGCACGCTGCGCAGCAGGTAGCCCTCCTCGCCCACGCCGGACAGGTCCAGGCCCAGCGCGGCCAGCTGCGGCAGCGAGGCCGGCGTGCCGACCAGGATGGCGCCTTCCCGGCTGGCGCGTGCGGCCAGCGGCGGGGCCTTGCCGAGCAGGCCGAGCAGGCCGCGCTGCAGTTCGTCGCGCGCCGCCTGCGCGGCGGGCGTGGCGCCGGGAACGACCAGTTCGCTGGCCCGCGCGCGGTATCCGGCCGCCTGCTCCGCCGCCACCGGGACGTAGCGCAGCCACAGCTCGTAGCCGTCCTCCGACAGCGCCGGGCCGGCGGCCAGCAGCAGGCCCAGCCAGGTCACGGCGGTGCGCGCCATGCGCGTGGCCCGGCGCCATGCGCCAGCCCCGCCCTGTTCGCCTGTCCGGGTTGTTAGCGATACCATCATTTGCTCCGGTGTAGGGGGAGCCGCGCCGGTCCGCACCGGCCGGCCTTCGGGCTCAGGCCGTGCCGGCCCTGCCCCGATCAATCAGTCCAAGGGAACGACGTTGGAGAAGCCGAGGAAGTCCGTGCGCCGCAAGAGCCGCGGCGTCACCATCGACGAGGTCGCCACGCTGGCCGGCGTGTCGCCGATGACCGTCTCGCGGGTGATGAACAACCACGGCAAGGTCCGCGACAGCACCCGCGAGCGGGTCATGCAGGCGGTGCGCGAGCTGGACTACACGCCCAACCTCGCCGCCAGCTCCCTGGCCGCGGCGCAGCACACCCGCATCGCGCTGGTCTACACCAACCCCAGCGGCGCCTACCTGCGCGAGATGCTGGTCGGCCTGCTGCGGGTGGCGTCGCGCACCTCGATCCAGCTGGTGATCGACTACTGGGACAACCTCGACACCGACGCCGAGCGCAAGGCCGCGCGGGCCATGGCCGGCAAGGTCGACGGGGTGATCCTGCCGCCGCCGCTGTGCGAATCGCACGCCGCGGTCAGCGAGTTCGTGCGCGCCGAGGTGCCGGTGGTGGCGATCGCCGCCGGCCGCTCCAGCGAGGAGATCTCCTGCGTGCGCATCGACGACCTGCGCGCCGGCAAGGAGCTGGCCGAATACCTCATCGCCCAGGGCCACGCCCGGATCGGCTTCATCAAGGGCCGCCCCGACCTGAGCGCCAGCTCGAACCGCTACGAAGGCTTCCGGATGGCGATGCACGAGGCCGGCCTGCCGATCGACGCCAGCGTGGTCCAGCAGGGCGACTACACCTACCGCTCCGGCCTGAAGGCCGCCGAGAAGATCCTGTCCGGCAAGCGTCCGCCCACCGCGATCATCGCTTCCAACGACGACATGGCCGCCGCGGCCGTGTCGGTGGCGCACCGGCGCGGCCTGGACGTGCCGCGCGACCTGGCCGTGGTCGGCTTCGATGACACCTCGGCCGCGACCATGGTCTGGCCGGAACTGACCACCATCCACCAGCCGATGGCCTCGATGGCCAACGCCGCGATCGACATCCTGCTGCGCACGATCCGGCGCAAGGACCGCACCACCCGCGTGCTGGTCGACCAGGTAGTCCCGCACAAGCTGGTCGTGCGCGGTTCCGCCGCCCCGCCGGCCAAGCGCGGTTGAGCGCCACGCCCGGGCGTGCCCGGGTGCGGCCTCGCTGCTGTCGATGCGGACGGCGCCGCCCATCTTTCCCCTCCTCGGAAAGTACGGCCCGCCGTCCCCGCGCCTCTGGGCCTCCCTCAAAGCCCGGGCAGCAGGGACGGCGGCGTACGCGTCAACGCGAAAGCAGGTACTGGTTCAGCAGGTTCTCGTAGCGCTCCTGCTTGCCGCTGGTCTGCTGCGGTTCGCCGAGCTTGCCGGCCAGCGCGACCAGGTCGGCCAGCCCCAGCTTGCCTTCCTCGAAGGCCTTGCCGTCGCCGCCGTCGAAGCTGGCGTAGCGCTGCTTGCGCCAGGCTTCCCACGGCGAATCGTTGAGCAGGGCGTGCGCCACTTCCAGGCCGCGGGCGAACGCGTCCATGCCGCCGATGTGGGCGATGAACAGGTCCTCCATGTCGGTGGACTCGCGGCGCGGCTTGGCGTCGAAGTTCAGGCCGCCGACCAGGCCGCCCTGGCGCAGCACCACCATCATCGCGCCGACGGTGTCGTACAGGTCGGTCGGGAACTGGTCGGTGTCCCAGCCGTTCTGCGCGTTGCCGCGGTTGGCGTCGATGCTGCCCAGCAGGCCGTGGTCCGAAGCCACCTGCAGGTCGTGCTCGAAGGTGTGGCCCGACAGCGTGGCGTGGTTGGCCTCGATGTTGAGCATGAAGTCCTTCTCCAGCCCGTGCTCCTTGAGGAAGCCGGCGACGGTGGCGCTGTCGAAGTCGTACTGGTGCTTCATCGGCTCCATCGGCTTGGGCTCGATGAAGAACTTGCCCTGGAAGCCGATGCTGCGGCCGTAGTCGCGGGCGATGGTCAGGAAGCGGGCGAAATGCGCCAGCTCGCGCTTCATGTCGGTGTTGTGCAGGCTGGCGTAGCCTTCGCGGCCGCCCCAGAACACATAGTGTTCGCCACCCAGCTCGACCACCGCGTCCAGAACGTTCTTGACCTGCACCGCGGCGCGGGCGACGACGGCGAAGTCGGGGTTGGTGGACGCGCCGTTCATGTAGCGCGGGTGCGAGAACAGGTTGGCCGTGCCCCACAGCAGCTTGACGCCGGTCGCCTGCTGGCGCTCCTTGGCCATCGCCACCAGGTGCCTGAGGTTCTTCTCGTAGGTGCCGATGTCGTCGGCGTCGGGCGCCAGGTCGACGTCGTGGAAGCAGTAGTACGGCACGCCGAGCTTGGTGAAGAACTCGAAGGCCGCGTCGACCTTCGCTTCCGCGGTGGCCATCGCCTCGCCCTTGTCCCACGGGAAGCGGCGGGTGCCCGGCCCGAACGGATCGGCGCCGGCGTTGCAGAAGGTGTGCCAGTAGCAGACCGCGAAGCGCAGGTGCTCGCGCATGGTCTTGCCGCCGATCTTCTTCTCCGCGTCATAGACCTTGAACGCCAGCGGGTTGTCCGAACCCGGGCCTTCGTAGGGGATGGTGCCGATGCCGGGGAAATATTCCCTTGCGCCGATGAATGCCTTGCTGCTCATGTGGCTGCTTCCGTGATGTGGTGGGTGGGGTCGTGCGCTCAGGCGTACAGCG
The DNA here is from genome assembly GCF_000513995.1 of Pseudoxanthomonas sp. J35. Classification (GTDB taxonomy): domain Bacteria; phylum Pseudomonadota; class Gammaproteobacteria; order Xanthomonadales; family Xanthomonadaceae; genus Pseudoxanthomonas. Next base: position 108,170 of record NZ_AZVB01000004.1, on the reverse strand, counting down.
GCCGGATCGCCTCGAGGTGGGAAAGGAAACGGCGGTACTGCGCGTCGTAGGCGGCGGTGGCCTCGGCGTGCGGATGCGCGGACAGGCGCGGCTCCAGGCGCACATGCGCGGCGGCCAGCGCGGCCAGGTCGGCGCCCGGGTCGCTGGCGCGCTGGATGGCCCACAGCGCCTGCAGTGCCGCGCCGAAGGCCGCGCCCTCGGCCTGCTCCGGCACGTCCACCGGCAGGCCGAACACGTCGGCGACCATCTGCCGCCACACCGCGCTCTGGCTGCCGCCGCCGGTCAGGCGGATCGCCTCGAAGCGCATGCCGGCATCGACGAAGGCGTCGTAGCCGTTCTTCAGGCTGTACACCGCGCCTTCCATCGCGGCGCGGTACAGGTTGGCGGGCGTGACGTTGGTGGCGGTCATGCCGAACACGCTGCCGCGGCCGTTGGGCAGGTTGGGCGTGCGCTCGCCGTTGAGGAACGGCAGCATCAGCAGGCCCTCGGCGCCGGGGCGGGTGCTGGCCAGCAGCGCGTCGCCGTCCTTCGTGGAGAAGCCGCACAGCTTCGCCACCGATTCGGTGGCGACGGTGCAGTTCATCGTGCAGATCAGCGGCAGCCAGCCGCCGGTGGAATCGCAGAACGCGGCCCAGCGGCCGGCGTCGTCGACGATCGGGCGGCCGGCATGGGCGAACAGGGTGCCGGAGGTGCCCAGGCTCATGCTCAGCACGCCCGGGGTGACGTTGCCGGTGCCGATGGCGGCCATCATGTTGTCGCCGCCGCCGGCGGAGACGCGCACGTCGCGCGGCAGGCCCAGCTCGTCGGCAATGGCCGGCGCGATCGGGAACAGCGCGTCGGCCTCGACCAGCGGCGGCAGGCATTCGCGCAGGTCGCGCTCCGGATCGGTCGCCCGGATCATGGCCTCCGACCACTGCCGGGTGCGCACGTCCAGCCAGCCGGTGCCGGAGGCGTCGCCGCATTCCATCCAGCGCTCGCCGGTGAGCCAGAAGTTCACGTAGTCGTGCGGCAGCAGGATCGTGGCCAGCTGCGCGTAGGCCTGCGAGCGGTGGGTGCGGGTCCACGGCAGCTTGGAGGCGGTGTAGCCGACCAGGATCGGATTGCCGGCGACCTGGATGCAGCGCTGCGCGCCGCCGACCGCGTCCATGATCAGGTCGCACTCGGCCGCGGTGCTGGTGTCGCACCACAGCTTGGCCGGGGCCAGCACGTTCCCGGCGCGGTCCACCGGGACGAAGCCGTGCTGCTGTCCGGAGACGCCGATGGCGACGGTGCGCTGGCGCAGCGCCGGGTCCAGGCGCGAGAAGCAGCTGCGGATCGCATCGATCCACCACTCGGCCCGCTGCTCGCGGCTGCCGTCGTCGCCGGCGGCCAGTTCCAGGGGCTGGCCGATGGTCGCGACCACCTGCCGCGACTGCGGGTCGTAGGCCACCAGCTTGACGCTCTGGGTTCCTACGTCCAGGCCGACCACTACCGCGTTGCTCCGCTCCAGGTTGCCCATCGTGTTAGCGCTACCATCGTGTCCAGGGAAAAACGGGCCTTCGGCCCGTGCGACCACGGCGCGTTCGCGGCCATGGCAGGTTGCGACTCTACCAGCCCCTTGGCAAATGGCTTGCTGCAGTGCGCAACCCGGCCGGTGGAGGGAGGTCGAGCCCGGCCGGCGGCGCCTTGGAGGGTCCACCCGCTGCAGGGCCCTGCCCCCTTCCCGGCCGTGGCCCGACACGCACGAGGCCCCAGGCGCCCGCAGCCGGCCGAGGCTGACCACCCGGCAACCCGCCTCCGGCCACACTCGTTGATCCATTGATTTCGTGTATCAACGCTTCGCGTCCGCAAGCGCCCGCAACCGGCCTGTCCAGGCGCTTTCCGGGGCCGGGCTGCGACGGGCGAGGCCTAGAATTCCCCTGTCACTTCCGGGCACGTCGTCGCCACCGCGCCTGCGACGGCCCGTCCCTCCGCCAGCTGACGCCCGCCATGAACACCCAGCACCGCAAGCAACTCCCCGGCACTTCCCTGGACTGGTACGACGCCCGCGAGGCGGTCGAGGCCATCCGCCCCGGGGCGTGGGCCACTCTTTCCTATACCGCGCGCGTGCACGCCGAGAACCTGGTGCGCTGTGCCGACCCGGCGCACCTGCGGGACTACCTGGTGCAGCTGGTCGAGCGCCGCCGCGACCTGGACTTCCCGTGGTTCCCGGTGCGGGTGGTCTGCCACGACATCCTCGGCCAGACCGCGCTGGTCGACCTGGCCGGCCTGCGCGACGCCATCGCCGAGCAGGGCGGCGACCCGGCCCAGGTGAACCCGGTGGTGCCGGTGCAGCTGATCGTCGACCACTCGCTGGCGGTGGAGTGCGGCGGCTACGACCCGCAGGCCTTCGAGAAGAACCGCGCCATCGAGGACCGCCGCAACGCCGACCGCTTCCACTTCATCGAGTGGACCCGGCACGCGTTCCGCAACGTGGAGGTGATCCCGCCGGGCAACGGCATCATGCACCAGATCAACCTGGAGAAGATGTCGCCGGTGGTGTACGTGCGCGACGGCGTCGCCTTCCCGGACACCTGCGTCGGCACCGACTCGCACACCCCGCACGTGGACGCGCTGGGCGTGATCGCCATCGGCGTCGGCGGCCTGGAAGCGGAGAACGTGATGCTCGGCCGCGCCTCGTGGATGCGCCTGCCGGAGATCACCGGCGTGCGCCTCAGCGGCCGCCCCGGCCCGGGCATCACCGCCACCGACGTGGTCCTGGCCCTGACCGAGTTCCTGCGCAAGGAACGCGTGGTCGGCCACTACCTGGAGTTCTTCGGCGAGGGCGCCGCGGCGCTGACCATCGGCGACCGCGCCACCATCTCCAACATGTGCCCGGAATACGGCGCCACCGCGGCGCTGTTCCACATCGACCAGCAGACCCTGGACTACCTGCGCCTGACCGGCCGCGAAGAGAAGCAGGTGCAGCTGGTGGAGACCTACGCGAAGACCGCCGGCCTGTGGGCCGACGACCTGCGCGATGCACAGTACGAGCGCGTGCTGGAATTCGACCTGTCCTCGGTCGTGCGCAACATGGCCGGCCCGTCCAACCCGCACCGGCGCCTGCCGACCACGGCGCTGGCCGAGCGCGGCATCGCCGACGAGGCCAAGCTGCAGGCCGCGCGCGAGGAGGAGGCCCGCGGCCTGCTGCCGGACGGCGCGGTGATCATCGCCGCCATCACCAGCTGCACCAACACCTCCAACCCGCGCAACGTGATCGCCGCCGGCCTGCTGGCGCGCAACGCCAACGCCCGCGGCCTGGTGCGCAAGCCGTGGGTGAAGACCTCGCTGGCGCCCGGCTCCAAGGCCGTGCAGCTGTACCTGGAGGAATCGGGCCTGCTGCCGGACCTGGAGAAGCTGGGCTTCGGCATCGTCGCCTTCGCCTGCACCACCTGCAACGGCATGAGCGGCGCGCTGGCCCCGGAGATCCAGCAGGAGATCGTCGACCGCGACCTGTACGCGACCGCCGTGCTCAGCGGCAACCGCAACTTCGACGGCCGCATCCACCCGTACGCCAAGCAGGCCTTCCTCGCCTCGCCGCCGCTGGTGATCGCCTACGCCATCGCCGGCACCATCCGCTTCGACATCGAGAAGGACGTGCTGGGCGTGGACCCGCAGGGCAACCCGGTCACGCTCAAGGACATCTGGCCCTCTGATGAGGAGATCGACGCGATCGTGTGCGCCAGCGTCAAGCCCGAGCACTTCCGCAAGGTGTACGGGCCGATGTTCGACGTGCGCGTGGAGCACGGTGGCGCGGTCAAGCCGCTGTACGACTGGCGCCCGCAGAGCACCTACATCCGCCGCCCGCCGTACTGGGAAGGCGCGCTGGCAGGCGAGCGCACCCTGCGCGGCATGCGCCCGCTGGCGGTGCTCGGCGACAACATCACCACCGACCACCTGTCGCCGTCCAACGCGATCCTGCCCGACAGCGCCGCCGGCGAATACCTGGCGAAGATGGGCCTGCCGGAGGAGGACTTCAATTCCTACGCCACCCACCGCGGCGACCACCTCACCGCGCAGCGCGCGACCTTCGCCAACCCCAAGCTGCTCAACGAGATGGTCCGCAACGAGGACGGCAGCGTACGCCAGGGCTCGCTGGCCCGCCTGGAGCCGGAGGGCAAGGTGATGCGCATGTGGGAGGTGATCGAGACCTACATGGAGCGCCGCCAGCCGCTGATCATCGTCGCCGGCGCCGACTACGGCCAGGGCAGCTCGCGCGACTGGGCCGCCAAGGGCGTGCGCCTGGCGGGCGTGGAGGCGATCGTCGCCGAGGGCTTCGAGCGCATCCACCGCACCAACCTGATCGGCATGGGCGTGCTGCCACTGGAGTTCAAGCCGGGCCAGAACCGCCACACCTTCGGCATCGACGGCACCGAGACCTTCGACGTGGTCGGCACCCGCACCCCGCGCGCCGACCTGGTCCTGGTCATCCACCGCCGCAACGGCGAGACGGTGGAAGTGCCGGTCACCTGCCGCCTCGACACCGCCGAGGAAGTGTCGATCTACGAGGCCGGCGGCGTGCTGCAGCGCTTCGCCCAGGACTTCCTCGAGGCGGCGAAGGCGGCCTGAGTGGCACGGCCCGGCGAGCTGTTCGTCATGGCGCGCGTCCCGCAGGCCCTGCGGGACGCGCTGCTGGGCGTGATGCGCGACGCCGGGCTGGACACGCTGCTGGGCGGCGCGCTGTATGCGCCGCGCAACTGGCACCAGACGCTCTCGGACCTGCATCCGCCGGACGCGCGCGAGGCCATGCGCCGCGCCTGCGCCGCGGTGGTGGCGCCCGCCTTCGGCATGGAGCTGGACCGACTGGAAAGCTCCGGTCCCGAACCGGGGCGGATCCATTGGCGCTTCGTGTCGTCCACCGGCCGCCCCGAGGGCCTGGGCCAGCTGATGGCCGCGGTGCGCACGCAACTGCGCGCGCAGGGGCTGGTCGAAACCCAGGGCCACCGCCCGCACGTCACCGTCAGCTACAACGCCAGCCGCGCGATCGAACCGCTGTCGTTCGGGCCGATGGACTGGCGCATCGACAGCATCGAGCTGGTCGAGGTCGCCGGCAAAGGCAAGGATTACCGCTACGACGTGGTCGAAGCCTGGCCGCTGCGCGCGCCCGCCGCACCGCCGCCGGCCCAGCTCGGCCTCCTCTGGCCCAGATTTCCGGAACACTGAAATGACCGCACTTCCGCAGCTCCGCATTCCCGCCACCTACATGCGCGGCGGTACCTCCAAGGGCGTGTTCTTCCGCCTCGAGGACCTGCCGCCGGCCGCGCAGGTGCCCGGCCCGGCACGCGACCGCCTGCTGCAGCGGGTGATCGGCTCGCCCGATCCTTACGGCAAGCAGACCGACGGCATGGGCGGCGCGACCTCCAGCACCAGCAAGTGCGTGATCGTCTCGCCGGGCAGCCGCCCCGGCCACGACATCGACTACCTCTACGGCCAGGTCTCGATCGACGCCGACTTCGTCGACTGGTCGGGCAACTGCGGCAACCTGTCCACCGCCGCCGGCGCCTTCGCGATCCACGCCGGCTACGTCGACCCGTCGCGCCTGCCGGCCGACGGCGTCTGCACGGTGCGGATCTGGCAGGCCAACATCGGCAAGACCATCCTCGCCCACGTGCCGGTGGCCGGCGGCCAGGTGGTGGAGGACGGCGACTTCGAGCTGGACGGCGTGACCTTCCCGGCGGCGGAGATCGTGCTGGAATTCCTCGATCCGGCCGACGAGGGCGAGGGCGAAGGCGGCGGCGCGATGTTCCCCACCGGCCGGCTGGTCGACACGCTCGAGGTGCCCGGCGTCGGCACCCTGCAGGCCACCCTGATCACCGCCGGCATCCCCTCCGTCTTCGTCAGGGCCGAAGACCTCGGCTACGACGGCACCGAACTGCAGCCGGCGGTCAACGGCGACGCCGCCGCGCTGGCCAGGCTCGAGGCGGTGCGCGTGGCCGGCGCGCTGAAGATGGGCCTGATCCGCTCGCCGGAAGAGGCCGCGACCCGCCAGCACACGCCGAAGGTGGCGTGGGTGGCGCCACCGCGCGCCTACGCCGCTTCCAGCGGCAAGGCCATCGGCGTGGGCGACATCGACCTCAACGTGCGCGCGATGTCGATGGGCAAGCTGCACCACGCGATGATGGGCACGGCCTCGGTCGCCATCGCCGCCGCCGCGGCGGTGCCGGGCACCCTGGTCAACCTCGCCGCCGGTGGCGGCCAGCGCGACGTGGTCCGCTTCGGGCATCCCTCCGGCACGCTGCGGGTCGGCGCCAGCGTCTCGCAGGTCGACGGGCAGTGGACCATCACCCGCGCGGTGATGAGCCGCAGCGCGCGGATCCTGATGGAAGGCGCGGTACGGGTGCCGGCCTCGACGATCTGAGACTCAGCCGCGGCGCGGCACGAACGGCAGCCGGCCGTGCGCGTGCAGCGCCGCGATCGCGGCCTGCCCCACCGCCACCGAGATCTGGTTGAGGCCGCTGACCACGTCGCCGATCGCGTAGAGCCCGGGGATCCCGCCGGCCTGCTGGTGGCCGTCGACCGGGATCTCGCCGGTGTCCGTCAGCGCCACGCCGGCCTGCCGCGCCAGCGCCGCGCTGGTGCTGCAGCCGAGGAACGGATACACGGTGTCGAACCAGTGCGTGTCGCCATCGATTGCATAACCGCAGCGCTCGCCGTCGAAGCGCAGCTGGCCGCCGGCGGGCAGGATCCGCGCGTCGATGCCATCGAGGTCGGCCGCATCGCCGGCCACGTCGGTCGGCAGCAGCGACAACCGCGCGGTGTAACCGCGCAGGAAGCGCGCGTGCGAGGCCACCGCCTCCCACGGCCCGTGGATGCCGATGGCGCTGTCGCTGGCCTCGTAGGCATCGCACACCGGGCACAGGCGCAGCGCGCCGCAGGCGACCGCGTCCTCCACCCCCTCCAGTTCCGGCAGGCGGTCGGCCAGGCCGGTGGCCAGCATCACCGCGCGCGCGCGCCAGCGCCGGCCGTCGTCGCTGGCGACGCTGAAGCCGCCGTCCGCGTCGCGGTCGAGCGAGGCGACCGTCGCCGCCTCGAACTTCGCGCCGAACGATCCGGCCTGCTCGCGCAACCGCGCCAGCAGCGCGTCGCCGGAAATCCCCTGCGGAAAGCCCGGGCAGTTGTTGCTCTCCGGGATCCAGCGCGCGCGGCTGCGGCCGGCGTCCAGAACCAGGCACGCACGGTGCAGGCGCCCCAGGTAGATCGCGGCGGTCAGCCCGGCCGGGCCGCCGCCGATGACGATGACATCCAGCGTGGCGTCCACGCGCGTCTCCTCTCCGTTGCCGGACAACGATAGGCGGCGCGCGTGAAGGACGCGGCTACGCGGGGCTGCCCGCGCGGCGCGCGCGCGCGGCCATGGCCGCGGCCACGTCCAGGACCACGTCGGTCATGGTCAGGTCGTCGGGGTCCGGGGTGATCTTGAAGCCCAGGTGCTGGCACATCGCCAGCATGGTCACGTTCTCGCGCAGGACCTGGCCTTCGACCGTCTTCAGGCCGATGCTGCCGGCCCACTCGATCATGATCTCCATCAGCCGCCAGCCGATGCCGTGGCCCTTGAGGTCCGATCGCACCAGGATGCCGTACTCGCCGCGCTCGTAGTTGGCGTCGGCCAGCAGGCGCACCGCGCCGAGCATCTCGCCGCTGTCCGGGTCCAGCGCGACCAGCGCGATCGAGCGCGCGTAGTCCATCTGGGTCAGCCGCGCGATGAACTCGTGGCTGAAGTGGCGCACCGCCGAGAAGAAGCGCAGGCGCAGGTCCTCCTCGGTGACCCGGGCGAAGAACTCGCGGAACAGCTCCTCGTCCTCCGGCCGCACCGGGCGCACGAACATGCGCCGGCCGTGCGGCAGCTGCTCCATGCGCTCCCATTCCTTCGGATACGGGCGCACGACGCAGCGCGAATGCCACGGGCCCTTCTGTACCGGGCCGTCCCACGGCGCGATCGCCACCCGCGCATCCACCGCGATGACGCCATCGCGGTCGGCCAGCAGCGGGTTGATGTCCAGCTCGCGCACCTGCGGGATGTCGGCGGCCAGCTGCGCCAGCTTGACCAGCACCAGCGCCACCGCGCGCTCGTCGGCGGCCGGCACGTCGCGGTAGGCCTTGAGGATGCGCGAGACGCGGGTGCGGCCGATCAGTTCGTGGGCCAGGCGCAGGTCCAGCGGCGGCAGCGCCAGCGCCTTGTCGTCGATCACCTCCACCGCGGTGCCGCCGCGGCCGAACACCACCACCGGACCGAAGGTCGGGTCGTCGGCGAGGCCGACGATCAGCTCGCGCGCCTTCGGCCGGGTGATCATCGGCTGCACGATCACCCCGTCGATGCGGGCGTCCGGGCGCGCCTGGCGGGCGCGCTCGAGGATGCCGGCGGCGGCTTCGCGCACCGCGGCCTCGCTGGCCAGGTTCAGGCGCACGCCGCCGACGTCGGACTTGTGGACGATGTCCGGCGACAGGATCTTCAGCGCCACCGGAAGGCCCTGCGCCAGCAGCGGCGCGGCCGCGGCGACCGCCGCGTCCGGATCGGCGGCCAGCACCGCGCGGGTGGTCGGGATGCCGTAGGCCTCCAGCAATGCGCTGACTTCAAGCGGGTCCAGCCAGCGCCGGCCCTCGGCCAGCGCGCCGGCGACCACCGCCTGCGCGGCGGCGGTGTCGACCACGAAGTCCTCCGGCAGGCTCGGCGGGGTTTCCATCAGCGCCTGCTGCGCCTCGCGGTGGCGGACCAGGTACATGAAGCCGCGCACGGCGTCTGCCTCGGTGCCGTACATGGGCACGCCGGCGGCGCCGAGCGTGGCCAGCGCCTGCGGCTGGTCGCCCAGCCACACGCCCAGCACCGGCTTGGCCGCGCGTGGCCGCTTCGCCAGCACCCCGGCCACGGCCTTCGCGACCTCCTCGGAGGAAGACAGCGCGGTGGGCACGTTCATCACCAGCACCGCGTCGTTGCCCGGGTCCTCGAGCATCGCTTCCAGCGCGGCGGTGTAACGGGCCGCGTCGGCGTCGCCGACGATGTCGACCGGGTTGGCCCGCGACCAGGTCGGCGGCAGCACCTTGTCGAGCCGCTCGACGGTGGCCGGGTCGAGCGCGGCGAGGGTACCGCCCAGGTCGACCAGGCGGTCCACGGCGAGCACGCCGATGCCGCCGCCGTTGGTGAGGATGCCGAGCCGGCGGCCCGGCGCGCTGCGCAGGTGGCCGAGGGTCTCGGCGGCGGCGAACAGTTCGTCCAGCGCATGCACCCGCAGCAGGCCGGCACGGCGGAAGGCGGCGTCGTAGACCGCGTCCGAGCCGGCCAGCGCGCCGGTGTGGGTGGCCGCGGCCTTCGCGCCCTGTTCGTGGCGGCCGGACTTCACCACCACCACGGGCTTGGCGCGGGCGGCGGCGCGGGCGGCGGACATGAACTTGCGGGCGTCGCGAACCGATTCGATGTACAGCAGGATCGCCCGGGTCTTCACGTCCTGGGCGAACCAGTCCAGCAAGTCGCCGAAGTCCACGTCCAGGGCGTCGCCCAGGGAAACCACGGCGGAGAAGCCGATCAAGCGGGCCGCGCCCCATTCCACCAGGCCGGCGGCGATCGCACCGGACTGCGAGACCAGGGCCAGGTCGCCGGGCAGTGGACTGCGCGCGCCGAAGCTGACGTTGAGTCCGGCATGCGGCGACATCACCCCCAGGCAGTTGGGGCCGACGATGCGCAGGCCGTGCGGCCGGGCCTCGTCGCGCAGCCGTTCCAGCAGCGAACCGGGCCCCTGGCCCAGGCCGGCGGTGACCACCACCGCGGCCTTGGCCCCCACCCGCACCGCCTCGGCGATCACCTCCGGCACGGTCAGGGCCGGGGTGGAGACCACCACCAGTTCGGGCTTGAAGGGCAGGTCGGACAGCCGCGCCACCGCGGGCATGCCGTCGATCTGCCGGTACTTGGGGTTGACCAAGCCGACCTGGCCGGCGAAACCGGCTTCGCGCAGGTTCCTGACCACGGCCCGGCCGACCGAGCGGTCGCGGGGACTGGCCCCGACCACAGCCACCGACTTCGGGCGGAAGACCGACTCCAGGGCGTAGATGCTCATCCGGCGGAAATCCTTGCTGTCATTGCCTCTGAACGATACAGGGCGACCCGCCGGAGCCGTACCCCGGGACAATCTGACAAGGTCACAGGCGGCCAGCCAAGGCCTATGCTACCAGCCGGAAGATACCCGGTGGCGGGGCTGGAGGGGGCTGGCGGATGTTTCCGCCGGCCCCGAATGCATTGGCCCTACATGGGTACTCCCACGAGCTCTTCCAGGCATTGATCCCGATCAATGCCCGGGCTTCCGCACAGGGGGATCATCGCCCCCGTTCATACTGAGGGACGGACCGCATGCAAAGCGTGCAGGGGACTTACAACGACAAGGTGGTGCGCCAGTTCGCGGTCATGACCGTGGTCTGGGGCATCGTGGGCATGCTGGTGGGCGTGATCATCGCCGCCCAGCTTTACTGGCCGGCGCTGAATTTCGATCTGCCCTGGCTCAGCTATGGCCGGCTGCGGCCGCTGCATACCAACGCGGTGATCTTCGCGTTCGGCGGCAGCGCGCTGTTCGCCACCAGCCTCCACGTGGTGCAGCGTACCTGCCACGTGCGGCTGATCTCGGACGGGCTGGCGGCCTTCGTGTTCTGGGGCTGGCAGCTGGTGATCCTGCTGGCGGCCATCACCCTGCCGCTGGGCCTGACCCAGGGCAAGGAATACGCCGAGCTGATCTGGCCGATCGACATCCTGATCGCCGTGGTCTGGGTCGCCTACGCGGTCCTGTTCATCGGCACGATCGCCAAGCGCCGGGTCAAGCACATCTACGTGGCGAACTGGTTCTACGCCGCGTTCATCCTGGCGGTGGCGCTGCTGCACATCGTCAACAACATCGCCATCCCGTCGGACCTGCTGCATTCCTACCCGGTCTACAGCGGCGCCGTCGACGCGATGGTGCAGTGGTGGTACGGCCACAACGCCGTGGGCTTCTTCCTGACCGCGGGCTTCCTCGGCATGATGTACTACTTCGTGCCGAAGCAGGCCGGCCGCCCGATCTACTCCTACCGCCTGTCGATCGTGCACTTCTGGGCGCTGATCGCCGTGTACATGTGGGCCGGCCCGCACCACCTGCTGTACACCGCGCTGCCCGACTGGGCGCAGTCGCTGGGCATGGTGTTCTCGCTGATCCTGCTGGCCCCGTCCTGGGGTGGCGCGATCAACGGCGTGATGACCCTGTCGGGCGTCTGGTACAAGCTGCGCACCGACCCGATCCTGAAGTTCCTGATCGTGGCCGTCTCCTTCTACATGATCGCGACCTTCGAAGGCCCGATGATGTCGATCAAGACGGTGAACTCGCTGTCCCACTACACCGACTGGACCGTGGGCCACGTCCACGCCGGCGCGCTGGGCTGGGTGGCGATGATCTCGATCGGCGCCGTCTACTCGCTGATGCCGAAGCTGCTGGGCCGCGAGCAGATGTACTCGGTCAAGGCGATCGACGTGCACTTCTGGATGCACACCCTGGGCGTGGTGTTCTACATCGCCTCGATGTGGATCGCCGGCGTGATGCAGGGCCTGATGTGGCGCGCCACCAACGACGACGGCACGCTGACCTACAGCTTCGCCGAGGCGCTCAACGCGACCTACCCGTACTACCTGATCCGCCTGCTGGGTGGCGTCCTGGTCCTGGCGGGCATGGGCGTGATGGCCTGGAACCTGGTGCGTACCTACCGCGCCGCCCCCGCGATCGCGCCGCAGCCGGTGCTGCCGGTCGACGCCTCCCAAGCGCGCGCCTGAGGCATAACCATGAGCGAACACAACCAGAATCCCCACGAGAAAGTCGAGAAGAACGTCGGCCTGATGGCCGTGCTGATCGCGGTCGCCATCTCCTTCGGCGGCCTCGCCCAGATCGTGCCGCTGATGTTCCAGGCCGAGGCGATCGAGCCGCTGGAGGGCGTGGAGCCCTATCCCGCCCTGCAGCTGGCCGGCCGCGACGTCTACATCCGCGAAGGCTGCTACAACTGCCATTCGCAGATGGTCCGCACCCTGCGCTTCGAGACCGAGCGCTACGGCCACTACTCGCTGGCCGGCGAATCGGTCTACGACCGTCCCTTCCAGTGGGGCTCCAAGCGCACCGGTCCGGACCTGGCCCGCGTCGGCGGGCGCTACTCCGACGACTGGCACCGCGTGCACCTGAACAACCCGCGCGACGTGGTCCCGGAGTCGAACATGCCGGCCTTCCCGTGGCTGGCCGAAAACCAGGTCGACGGCGCCACCGTGGCCAAGCGCATGTCCGCGCTCAAGGCCCTCGGCGACCCGTACACCGACGAGCAGATCGCGCAGGCCCCGGCCGAGGTCGAAGGCAAGACCGAGCTCGACGCGGTGGTCGCCTACCTGCAGGCGCTGGGCAAGCACGCCCCGCGGGGAGGCCAGCAATGATCGGTGGAATCTCGACCGCGGCGCTGCTGGTGCTGTTCATCGGCAGCTGGATCTGGGCCTGGAGCCCGAAGCGCAGGAAGGCGTTCGACGAAGCGGCGCTGCTGCCGCTCGACGATGGCGAAGCCGTTGAGGACAGGGGGAACGTGGCATGAAAAGTGGTTGGACCTGGTACGTCATCGCCCTGGTGGCCATCAACATCGTCGGCTACGTGTGGCTGCTGTGGTGGACCTCGCGCCGTCGTCCCGGCGACCCGAAGCCGGACGACACCTCCCACGTGTGGGACGGCGACATCACCGAGTACAACAAGCCGCTGCCGAAGTGGTGGATCAACCTGTTCTACCTGACCATCGTCTTCGGCGTGGGCTACTTCTTCTGGTTCGGCGGCCTGGGCGGCATCAGCGGCTACAGCGGCTGGAGCTCGAAGCAGGAGCACGCGGCGAAGAAGGCGTTGGAAGACGCCAAGCTGGAGAAGACGTTCGCGCCGTTCGCCGGCCAGGCGATCGACGTGCTGGCCCGCGACCCGAAGGCGCTGGCGCTGGGCCGCTCGATCTTCAGCAACACCTGCGCCACCTGCCACGGCTCGGCCGGCCAGGGTGCCGTCGGCTATCCGAACCTGACCGACGACATCTGGCACTGGGGCGGCGCGCCCGAGCGCATCCTCGAGACCGTGCTGGACGGCCGTGAAGGCATCATGCCCGAGTGGGGCACGGTCCTGACCGGCATGGGCGGCCCGGAAGCGGTGGACTACACCATCGCCTACGTCCGCACCTTGTCCGATCCGGACGCCATGCAGAACAACTTCATGGCCGCCCAGGGCAGGAAGCTGTACGAAGGCGTGTGCGCTGCGTGCCACGGCGTCGACGGCAAGGGCAACCAGGACCTGGGCGCGCCCGACCTGACCGACGACTACTGGCTGTACGGCAACAGCCGCGAGAGCCTGCACCGGACCATCACCCAGGGCCGCCACGGCAGCATGCCGGCGCACCGCGAGCTCCTCGGCGAGACCCGCGCCCGCCTGGTTGCAGCCTACGTCTGGTCGCTGTCAAATGGAGCCGGGAAAGGGAGCCAGCAGGGAACCCAGTGACCGACTTCAGCGAGCCGCGCTTTGACCACCCCCCACGTCCGCTCGCACAGCGCGTGGGGGCCATAGCCTGGCCGAGCTTCTTCGCCGCCGGCGTGGCGACGATGGTGTTCTTCGCCTTCGTCGACCCGCTGGCGCTGCGGGACCTGACGTTTCCAGACCTGAAGTTGACCCGGGAGCTCGGCTACACGCTGGGCTTCTTCGTTTTCTGGGTCGCCACCGCCTCCTCGAGCCTGTTCACCTGGATCCTGCTGAGACCCTCCAGCCGCTTCAATCGCGCCCTGCCGCCGGACTGACCGCCCGGGCGGACGCCGGACTGCGACAATTTGTCGTCTGGCGCGCCCCCCCGGTTTGCGGATACTGGTCAGGCACGGAAGCCGGAACCCGGCTTCCGGGTCGCGCACGCGGCCAATCCCGGACATGAACGCAAGCCACCCCATCCCTACCGGTCCGTCGACGCATCGCGCCGGCGCATCGACGCCAGGACGGCAGCCATGAGCAAACGCATTCCCCTGGACGTGGTCGACGACCAGGGCAACTCCTTCTACGTCAGCGAGCGCAAGATCTATCCGCGCGACGTGTCGGGCCGCTTCAACCGCCTGCGCGTGGCCGCGGTGGTCTGGCTGCTGGGCATGTTCTACGTGTTCCCGTGGCTGCGCTGGGACGGCCGCCAGGCGGTGCTGTTCGACCTGCCGGCGCGCAAGTTCTACGTGTTCGGCCTGGCCTTCTGGCCGCAGGACTTCCTGTTCCTGGCACTGTTGCTGATCATCGCCGCGCTGTCGCTGTTCTTCTTCACCGCGCTGGCCGGGCGCCTGTGGTGCGGCTACGCCTGCCCGCAGACGGTGTGGACCGAGGTGTTCCTGTGGATCGAGCGCTGGACCGAGGGCGACCGTTCCAGGCGCATGAAGCTCGACGCCGCGCCGTGGGGCCGCGAGAAGATCCTGCGCAAGGGCGCCAAGCACTTCCTGTGGGCGGTGTTCGCGCTGTGGACCGGCTTCACCTTCGTCGGCTTCTTCACCCCGATCACCGACCTGGCCTCGCGCATCGTGCCGTTCGAATGGGGCGGGTGGGAGACCTTCTGGGTGTTCTTCTACGCCTTCGCCACCTGGGGCAACGCCGGTTTCCTGCGCGAGCAGGTGTGCAAGTACATGTGTCCGTACGCGCGCTTCCAGAGCGCGATGTTCGACCGCAACACGCTGCTGATCGCCTACGACCCGATGCGCGGCGAGCCGCGCGGCCCGCGCAAGCGCGGCCTCGGCAGCGTGCTGGAGCGCGCCCGCGGCCTGCTCGACCCGAAGACCGCGTACGACTACGTGTTCCGCGCCAGCGCCCACCCGACCGCCGCCGACAACCGCCTGCAGGCGCACGGCACGATCACCCTCGGCGGCGTCGGCGACAAACCCGAGCCGCTGCCGAAGTTCTCCTACGAGGAGCTGGGCGACTGCATCGACTGCACGATCTGCGTGCAGGTCTGCCCGACCGGCATCGACATCCGCAACGGCCTGCAGTACGAGTGCATCGCCTGCGGCGCCTGCATCGACGCCTGCGACGAGGTCATGGGCAAGATGGGCTACCCGCGCGGCCTGATCCGCTATTCGACGCAGAACGCGATCGACGGCAAGCCGACCCGCGTGCTGCGCCCGCGCATCTTCGTCTACGGCTTCCTGCTGCTGGCGCTGTGCGGCGCCTGGGCGTGGGGCGTGGCCCACCGCAGCGAACTGATCGCCGAGGTCCTGCGCGACCGCAACGCGCTCTACCGCGAGACCGCCGCCGGCGTGGCCAACGACTACACGCTCAAGCTGATCAACAAGAGCCAGGAAACCCGCAGCTTCCGCATCACCCTCGAACCGGCCGGTGCCGGCCTGTCGCTGCCCGGCCCGGTGGTGGTCGAGGCCGGCCCCGAGCAGGTGCTGCCGGTCGCGCTGACCATCACCGCCAGCGAGGGCGCCGGCGGCCGCCGCGAGATCCGTTTCGTCGTCGAGAGCGAGGACGGCCGCGATCGCCGCGTCGTCGACAGCAGCTTCTTCGGACCCAGCCCATGAACCGTCCCGAACAGACCCCTCCCCCCGAAGCCAGGCAGCCCGGCTGGCGCAACGCGGCCCTGTGGCTGGTGATCGGGCTGCCGCTGCTGTCGATCGTCGCCGGCGTCGGCCTGGTGGTGATCGCCAACCGCTCCGGCGGCGCCGACACGGTCAACGACCCGGTGCGCCGCGTCGCCCAGATCCAGACCACCGACCTGAGCCCCGACGCCCAGGCGAAGAAGCTCGGCCTCAGCGCGGTGCTGCGCGTGGAGGACGGCATCGTCGAGGTGCTGCCGGCGACCGGCGAGTTCCCGCGCGACCAGCCGCTGCAGCTGTTCCTGCAGCATCCGACCCGCAAGGCCGAGGACATCCAGCTGGAACTGGCGCCGCAAGGCCCGGGCTGGCGCCTCGAGCAGCCGGTCGAATCCGGGCATGACTGGGTCGTGCAGCTGCACGCCGCCGACGGCAGCTGGCGCCTGCACGGGCGACTCGTCCGCCAGCAGCACGCCGCGCGCCTGGCCCCGCTGATCGGCGGAGGCGGCTGACCGCGATGCCGGCGGAACTGGCCATGCAGGACGCGCCGGTGGCCAGCGGCACCTGCCACCACTGCGGCGAGGCGCTGTCCGCCCGCCCGGTGGTGCGCGAGTTCGAAGGCCGGCCGCGCCCGTTCTGCTGTGACGGCTGCGCCGCCGCCGCCGAATGGATTGCCGGCGCCGAACTGGATGGCTACTACCGCCTGCGCAGCGCCGGCGGCACCCGGGTCGGCGACGACCTGCCCGACCTGGCGGTGTGGGACCGCGCCGACGTCCAGGCCGAGCACAGCCGCCCGGTCGAGGGCGGCCGCGAGATCACCCTGCTCACCGACGGCATGCGCTGTGCCGCCTGCGCCTGGCTGATCGACCGCGCCCTGCGCCGCGAGCCGGGCGTGCTCGACTGCGGCGCCAACGCCGTCACCGGCCGCATCCGCATCGCCTGGGATCCGGCGCGCACCGCGCTGTCGGCGCCGCTGCGGCGCCTGGCCATGCTCGGCTACCGGCCCTACCTGGCCGGCAGCGAGGCGATGGAACGCGAGCGCACCCGCGAACGCCGGCGCTGGGTGCTGCGCCTGGGCATCGCCGGGCTGGGCACGCTGCAGGCGATGATGTTCGCCGAGGCGCTGTACCTGGACTTCAACAGCACCATGCCGGCGGCCACCCGCGACTTCTTCCGCTGGCTGACCTTCCTGCTGTGCACGCCGGTGGTGTTCTATTCCGGCTGGCCGTTCCTCGCCGGCGCGTGGCGCGAACTGCGCAGCCGCCGCCTGGGCATGGACGTGCTGATCGCCGGCTCCACCCTGCTGGCGTACTTCGCCAGCCTGTTGGAGACCATCCGTGGCGGCGTCCACGTCTGGTACGACGCGGCGGTGATGTTCGTGTTCCTGCTGCTGGCCGCGCGCATGCTCGAGCAGCGCGCCCGCGCCGTGGCCAGTGCCCAGGTCGACGCGCTGGCGCGCGCCCGGCCGGCGTTCGCCACCCGCGAACTGGCCGACGGCAGCCGCGAGACCGTGCCGCTGGCCTCGCTGCAGGCCGGCGACGTGGCCCGCGTTTCCGCCGGCGACGCGGTGCCGGCCGACGGCATCCTGCTCGACGACGAGGCCTGGTTCGAGGAAGCGCTGCTGACCGGCGAATCGAAGCCGGTGCACAAGCGCGCCGGCGACCCGGTCTACGCCGGCACCGTGTGCCGGGAACGCCCGGCGCGGCTGCAGGTGTCCTGCACCGGCCCGGCGACGCGCATCTCGCAGCTGGCGCGTCTGGTGGAAGAGGCGCAGGAACACCGTCCGGCGCTGGCGCGCACCGCCGACCGCATCGGCAGCCGCTTCGTGCTCGGCCTGCTGCCGGTGACCGTCCTGGTGTTCGCCTGGTGGTGGCACCACGAACCTTCGCGCGCGCTGGAAGTGACCCTGGCCCTGCTGGTGATCAGCTGCCCCTGCGCGCTGTCGCTGTCGGTGCCGGCGGCGCTGGCCGCCGCGCACGGCGCGCTGGCGAAGACCGGCCTGCTGGCGCTGCGCCCGGACGCGCTGGACACGCTGGCCCGCGCCACCGACATCGTCTTCGACAAGACCGGCACCCTCAGCGACCATCGCCCGGCACTGGCCGCGGTGGACACCTTCGGCTTCGAGCGCGAACAGGCCCTGCGTATTGCCGCCGCGCTGGAGCGCGACAGCGGGCATCCGCTGGCCGCCGCCTTCGCCCCCGACGACGACCCGCAGCCGCTGGCGGCGACGCAGGTCGCCGCGGTGCCGGGCCACGGCATCGAAGGCGAGGTCGAAGGCCGCCGCTGGCGGCTGGGTCGCGCCGACTTCGCCGCCGGGCGCGAGGACGACGGCGCGCTGTGGCTGGGCGACGGCACCCGGGCCGCGGCCCGCTTCACCCTCGAGGAGCGCCCGCGCGCCGACGCGGCCGCCGCGCTGCACTCGCTGCGCGCGCTCGGCCTGCGCCCGCACCTGGCCAGCGGCGACGGCGAGGCCGCGGTGCGGCGCATGGCCGCGGCCCTGGACATCGGCCAGGCCCACGCCCGCCAGTCGCCCGAGGACAAGCTCGCCCTGGTCAAGCGCCTGCAGGGCGAAGGCCGGATCGTGGCGATGGTCGGCGACGGCCTCAACGACGCCCCGGTGCTGGCCGGCGCCGACGTCTCCGTCGCCCTCGGCGAAGGCGCCTCGCTGGCGCACCGCGCCGCCGACCTGGTCACCACCGGCAACAGCCTGGA
Organism: Pseudoxanthomonas sp. J35; assembly: GCF_000513995.1. GTDB lineage: Bacteria > Pseudomonadota > Gammaproteobacteria > Xanthomonadales > Xanthomonadaceae > Pseudoxanthomonas. The sequence continues at coordinate 89,890 of NZ_AZVB01000004.1, read as the reverse complement.
ACGCATCCCTGCCGCCGTGGCGCTGGCCCGGCGCACCCACCGCGTGATCCGGCAGAACCTGGCCTGGGCCACGGCCTACAACCTGCTGGCCCTGCCGCTGGCCGCCGCCGGCCTGGTGACGCCGTGGCTGGCGGCGCTGGGCATGGCCGCGTCCTCGCTGCTGGTCACCCTCAACGCCCTGCGCCTGGCGCGGAGCGCGGCGCCCGCCGCGCGCGCCAGGGCCACCATGACCGCGGAGGCCGTGCCATGAACATCCTGCTGATGCTGGTCCCGTTGAGCCTGGTACTGCTGGGGGTGGCGGTGGCCGCCTTCGTCTGGGCGGTCAAGCGCGGCCAGTTCGACGACCTCGACACCCCCGCCCTCGACATCCTCGAGGACAACGACCGCCCCGCCCCGCCACCGGCAAAGCCGGCCCCACCCGCGCCACCGGAGCCTGACGCCTGAGATGCCGGTCGACCTGCCCACGCTGCTGGCCGCCGCCCTCGCCGGCCTGCTCGGCGGGGTGCACTGCGCGGTGATGTGCGGCGGCATCGCCGCCAGCTTCCCGGCGATGGCGCCGGGCCGGCCGCTGCGCGTGGCCTGGCAGGCCAACCTCGGCCGCGTCGGCGGCTACGTGCTGGCCGGCGCCGTCGCCGGCGGCTTCGGCGGCGGCCTGCTGCGCGTGCTGCGCATCGACGGGTTGGCCACCGGCCTGCGCATGGCCGCCGGCCTGGCCCTGGTGCTGGTCGCCCTGCGCCTGCTCGACCGCGGCGGCCGCCTGGACCTGCTGGCCAGGCCCGGCATGCGCGCCTGGCGCTGGCTGCAGCCGCTGCACCGGCACCTGCTACCGGCGACCACGCCGTGGCGACGGATCGCGCTGGGCGCGCTGTGGGGCTGGATGCCGTGCGGACTGAGCCTGGGCCTGCTCACCGTGGCCTGGCTGCAGGCCAGCGCCGGTGGCGGCGCCGCGGTGATGGCGGCCTTCGGCCTGGGCACCCTGCCGATGATGGTGCCGTTGACCTGGTCGGGTACGCGCATGCACGGCTGGCTGCAGCGCCCACGCTGGCGGCTGGCGCTCGGGGGCGTGGTACTCGGCGCCGGCCTGCTGACCCTGTCGGCGCCCTGGCTGATGCAGGTGCCGGCCCTGCACGGGGTGCTGGCGGCGCTGGGCTGCGTCCCGCGCGGCGCCTGAGCGACTGACGCAGCGCGTCAGCCTGCGACCGGGGTGGGCACCACATCCTCGCCGATGCACACCTGGTTGCGGCCGGCGGCCTTGGCGCGGTACAGCGCCTCGTCGGCCGCGCCGGTCCAGTCCTCGATGTCCTTCATCCCGGCGCGCAGTTCGGCCACGCCGATGCTCAGCGTCACCGGCACGCCCGCGGCCATGACCTGGCCGGCCACCCGCTGGCGCAGTCGCTCGGCCACTTCCAGCGCGGCCGCGCGGTGGATGCCCGGCAGCAGCACGCCGAATTCGTCGCCGCCGTAGCGGCCGGCCACGTCGGTGCTGCGCAGGCCTTCGTGCAGCAGGGCCGAGACCCGGCGCAGGACCTGGTCGCCAGCCAGGTGGCCCTGGCTGTCGTTGATCCGCTTGAACTCGTCGACGTCGATCATCAGCAGCGAGGACACCGCCCCGTAGTGGTGGAAGCGACGCATCTGCTCGGCGACCAGCGCCAGCCACTGCTGGCGGCTGGCCAGGCCGGTCTCGGCGTCGACCCGCACCACCTGCTCGAGCATGCGCTTCTGCGCCCGCACCTTGTCGGCGAAGGAGCGCGCGGTGATGCCGATCGCCAGCAGGTACAGGACCAGGAACGGCATGCACCAGAGCATGGTGCTGAACTGGGTGCGCGGCTCGAAGGCGAAGCCGTTCAGCGCCGCGGTGACCAGGCTGGTCGCGACCATCGCCGCCAGCGAACGGCCCGCCAGCGGCCAGCCGCCGGCGACGGTGCGGTCCATGCTCATCACCGACACCAGCAGCACCGTCGGCAGCAGGTCGAAGCGGATGATGGCGATCCAGAACCCGGCGACCACCGAGTCCATCACCAGGTTGCCGAACTCCGCTTCCACCGGCCGCGAGCTGTTGGACGAGATGCGCCAGGCCAGCAGCGGCCAGCCGATGCCCGTCAGCGCCGCCAGCGGCCACCACAGCGCGTTCGCGCCCTGCGCATGCAGCGACGCCATCACTCCCATCAGGCTGGTCCAGGTGCCCAGCACGCGCATGGCGCAGGTGAAGCGGACGAAACGGTTGCCCCCGGAGTCACCGGGCGAGGTGGAGAAGGACATCTGGGCAGCTTGCGACGGAATATGAACAGGCGCCGCAAGAGACATGCCAAGCACGTCACGCTTGCCACGCCTTCACCGCCGCAAGAACCGGGGCAAAGAAAAAGCCCGGCCTTTCGGCCGGGCTTTTCGAATATGGCAGCCCCGGATGGATTCGAACCACCGAATGCCTGAGTCAGAGTCAGGTGCCTTACCGCTTGGCGACGGGGCTGTAGGCTGCAGATTATAAAACCACCGGAAGACGTTTGCACGCCATCCGCTGAAGGAAACGGATACGGATATCCGTTTCCCCCGGGCCGCCTCCGCAGAGGCGACCCACCAGGCGCATCAGCGCTTGGAGAACTGGGTGGCGCGGCGGGCCTTGTGCAGGCCGACCTTCTTGCGCTCGACCTCGCGGGCGTCGCGGGTCATGAAGCCGGCCTTGCGCAGGTCGGACTTCAGCGACTCGTCATACTCGACCAGCGCTCGGGCGATGCCCAGGCGGATCGCACCGGCCTGGCCGGTGGTGCCGCCGCCGGTGGCGGTGACGACGACGTCGAACTTGTCGGTCGACTGGGTCAGCTCGAGCGGCTGGCGCACGATCATGCGCGCGGTCTCACGGCCGAAGAACTCGTCCAGCGGACGGCCGTTGACGGTGATGTTGCCCGAACCCTTGCGCAGGAACACGCGGGCGGTGGAAGACTTGCGACGGCCGGTGCCGTAGTTCTGAGTGGTAGCCATCGTTGTGCCTTAGATGTCCAGCGGCTGCGGCTGCTGGGCCGCGTGCGGGTGTTCGGAACCGGAGTAGACCTTGAGCTTGCGGTACATCGCACGGCCCAGCGGACCCTTCGGCAGCATGCCCTTGACCGCGATCTCGATCACGCGCTCCGGGTGGCGCTCCAGCGCCTGGGCCAGGGTCTCGCTCTTCAGGTTGCCGATGTAGCCGGTGAAGCGATGGTACATCTTGTCCTGCAGCTTCTTGCCGGTGACCGTGATCTTCTCGGCATTGATCACGACGAGGTAGTCGCCGGTGTCAACGTGAGGGGTGTAGGTCGGCTTGTGCTTGCCGCGGAGGCGGTGGGCAAGCTCGGCGGCCAGGCGGCCGAGGGTCTTGCCGGAGGCGTCGACGAGATACCAGTCGCGCTGGACGGCCTCGGACTTGGCGATGAAGGTCTTCATGGGAACTCGGGTCGTTGGTCGGGCGGATTCCAGACCCGGATTGCCCGGACGGGAACTTTGCCTCGCGTTGTGAAGGGTGCCGCAAAGAAGCGGAATGATAGCCCGGTGGCGGGTCGCGTGCAAGTCCACGGCTGAGGCAGCCCGGCAGTATCCCACGGCGGGCACCGCCGGGTTGGCAGTCCGGGCCGCCGCGGCCGACAATCCGGGGGCCGCCCGCGACTTCCCGGGCGGCCCCTGGAGCCTTGCCATGCCTGCCGCCGTCCGCCACCTGTCCGCGCTGGACCATGTCCTGGTCGAGGCGCAACGCGCCCTGGAAACCACCCTGGGCGACCCGCCGGCCGGCCGCCCCTGCCCGGCCGACGCGGCCGATCCGGTGCTGCCGGTCCCGGCGCGCCGCCATGCGGCGGGGCTGATGCGGATCAACCATGTCGGCGAGGTCTGCGCCCAGGGCCTGTACTTCGGCCAGGCCGCAGTCGCGCGCGACCCGGCCACGCGCCAGCACCTGCTCGAGGCGGCACAGGAGGAGACCGACCACCTGGCCTGGTGTGCGCAGCGCCTGCGCGAGCTGGACAGCCGCCCGAGCCTGTTCAACCCGCTGTGGTATGCGGGCAGCTATGCGATCGGCTCGCTGGCCGGGCTGCGCGGCGACGGCTGGAACCTCGGCTTCGTGGTCGAGACCGAGCGCCAGGTCGAGGCCCATCTCGACGAGCACCTGGAATCCCTGCCGGCCGCCGACCAGCGCAGCCGCCAGATCATCCGGGTGATGAAGGAGGACGAGGCCCGCCACGCCGACAACGCCGAACACGCCGGCGCCCGTGTCCTGCCGCCACCGATCCCGCAGGCGATGGCGCTGGCGTCGAAGTTCATGAAGCTGGTGGCGTACCGGATCTGAGGCGGAAGCCGGCGGCACCGCCTCCGTTCAAGCCAAAGCCCGAGCCCGAGCCAATCCAGAGTTAAAGCCGAAGGCAAAGGCAAAGCGTCCAGCGCGCGGGCTCCGGCCGGGGCCGCCGCCCCAAGGGGGGCTGGCGCATCGCGCGGTTCCGCCATCCCTGGCTCCAACGCGCGACCGCAGGCCCTCCATGGCCTGCTTGCGCCAGACCCCCCTTGGGACGACGTCCTTCGACACGTCCAGGGCGTGGCTTCTATCGACGCCGCGAAGAGCCCGTCACCCCGCCAGTCGCGGCGCCGCCCTGTAGAGTCGGGCTTGCCCGACTCCCACGCCGGATGCCCCAACGTCGGTGAAAGGCAGCGGGGCAGGCCCCGCTCTACAGAAAAGCGCACCGCGTCATGGCCCTCTCCCGGAGGAAGAGGGGAGGCAGGAACGAAGCCACGACCGGAACGCCCCCGAAGACGCGGTAGCGCGGGGGTGTGCAGAAGCATGTGGCTGGACGATGCGGTTGGAAGGCCGGCGCGTGGCGACGCGCCATGCGTGGCCAGCGCCCGAGCTCATTCCCGGCGCGGCGTAAGCGGCACATGGATGTGCCGCGGTCGCGAACGCAGTACGAGCGGTGAGACTGCTGGCGCGTGGCGACGCGCCGGACATCACCGGCGCCCTGGCGCATTCCTGGCGCGGACGCGGAACCGCGCGATGCGCCATACCCCCGCCTGCCGCGGCTCCGTCCGAAGCCCGCGCCCCCAACGCCGTTGCTGTTGCTGTTGCTTGGCTGTGGCCAGGCTGTCCGCCGAGGACCGGAAGGATGGGAAGGTCAGCCGTTTCGTACCTTCCCGATCCGGGACCTGGCAGGGTGCCGACCCTCACCCGCCCCCCTCCCGGGGGGAGAGGAGGAAGCGCCTACCGCGTCGTCAGCTTGAGGCCGACGATGCCGGCGACGATCAGGCCGATGCACAGCAGGCGGGCGACGGTGGCCGGTTCGCGGAACACGACCATGCCCAGCAGCGCGGTGCCGACCGCGCCGATGCCGACCCAGACCGCGTAGCCGGTGCCCAGCGGGATCGTCTTCAACGCGATGGCCAGCAGCCAGAAGCTGGCGAGCATCGCCACGCCGGTGACCACGCTGGGCACCAGGCGGGTGAAGCCTTCGGAGTATTTCAGGCCGACCGCCCAGACCACTTCCAGCAGGCCGGCCAGCACCAGGTAGATCCAGGGCATCGCGTTTCTCCTTCTGTGCTCCAGGCCACAAAAAGCGAAAGCGGCCCGGAACATGGTTCCGGACCGCCGTCGGTCCTGCGTTCGCGGCGGTGCCGCGGGCGGGTCGTCCCGCCTGGTTTTCTCAGCCGGCGCCAGTATGACCGGCGCCTGCGCAACCGCGCGTAACCGTCACTCGACCAGGTTGCGGCCGTGGAACAGCTCCTCGATCTCGCGCTTGAGCAGCGCTTCGATGCGCATGCGTTCCTTGAACGAGAGGTTGCGGGCCTTCTCCTCGAACAGGTAGGTGTCGAGGTCGAACTCCTTCAGGTGCATCTTCGTGTGGAAGATGTTTTCCTGGTACACGTTCACGTCGATCATCTCGTAGCGCGAACGGATGTTCTTCGCCAGGAAGTCCTGGATCGAGTTGATCTTGTGGTCGATGTAGTGCTTCTTGCCCTTGATGTCGCGGGTGAAGCCGCGCACGCGGTAGTCCATCACCACGATGTCGGACTCGAAGCTCTCGATCAGGTAGTTCAGCGCCTTCAGCGGCGAGATCACGCCGCAGGTGGCCACGTCGATGTCCGCGCGGAACGTCGCGATGCCGTTCTGCGGATGCGTCTCCGGGTAGGTATGGACGGTGATGTGGCTCTTGTCCATGTGCGCCACGACGGCGTCGGAGATGACCTCCTTGCCCGCCTGCTTCTTGTCGATCACCGGCTCCTCGGAGATGAGGATGGTCACCGACGCGCCCTGCGGGTCGTAGTCCTGGCGGGCCACGTTCAGGATGTTGGCGCCGATGATCCGGGCCACGTCGGTCAGGATCTGGGTCAGGCGGTCGGCGTTGTAGGCCTCATCGATGTACTCGATGTAGCGCTGGCGCTCGTCCTCGGAGACCGCGTAGCAGACGTCATAGATGTTGAAGCTGAGCGCCTTGGTGAGGTTGTTGAAGCCTTGCAGCCTCAGGCGCGGCAGGGGTTTGACCACGGCGGTCATGCCTCTGGGGGTGGAAAACGCGCCATTATGGGCCAAACCGGCCCGGGGTGATATGCAGGGCGTGAAGAGTACGTGAAGGATTTGCCCACGGGGTCCGAGCGGGCTATCTTCGGCCGTCATTTTCCCCCGTCACCCCTAGGAAAATCCTGCCGTGAGCCCCGTCCTGCGCTTCACCAGCAGCCCCCTGTCGCTGGACCAGGCCGCCGTCGAGCGCTTCCTGGCCCATTGCCAGCGCCGCCGTTACCCGAACCGGACCGACGTGTTCCGTCCCGGCGACCCGGCTGGCACGCTTTATTACGTCGTCAACGGCTCGGTCAGCATCATTGCCGAGGAAGAAGACGGGCGCGAACTGGTCCTGGGCTACTACGGACAGGGCGAGTTCGTCGGCGAAATGGGCCTGTTCATCGAGTCCGACAGCCGCGAGGTGATCCTGCGCACGCGCAGTGCCTGCGAGCTGGCCGAGATCAGCTACGACCGCCTGCAACAGTTGATGCTGGGCCCGCTGGCCGGCGACGCCCCGCGCCTGCTCTACTCGATCGGCGTGCAGCTCTCCCGCCGCCTGCTGACCACCAGCCGCAAGGCCAGCCGCCTGGCCTTCCTCGACGTCACCGACCGCATCGTGCGCACCCTGCACGACCTGGCCAAGGAACCGGAGGCGATGAGCCACCCGCAGGGCACGCAGATGCGCGTCTCGCGCCAGGAACTGGCCCGCCTGGTCGGCTGCTCGCGCGAGATGGCCGGCCGCGTCCTGAAGAAGCTGCAGGCCGACGGCCAGCTTCACGCCCGCGGCAAGACCATCGTCCTCTACGGGACCCGTTGAGGGGTCCCACGAGCACGCCGGCCCTGCAACAGGGAGGGGCCGGCGAGGCCCGGCGGGCAAGATCCGCGAAGCCATGCCCGGCGCCCGGACGGCGCCGCAGGCCGTGGTGCGCCGGCCCGACGGGCCGGCTCCGCTCGCATCGATACGCCGGTCAGGCGGCCGCCACCGGATCGCCGCCGCGGTCGCGGCAGCCCCAGTTGAGGATCGGCGTGCCCGCCGGCAGCACGCGGCGGAAGAACTCCACCCGGTTGTGCTTGGGATTGACCACCACCGGGCGGCGCGCCGCCTTCAGCAGCGGCAGGTCGGCGCTGGAATCGGAGTAGGCCACCTCGATGTCGCCGTAGCCGCGCTCGCGCAGCATGCGCATCTTTTCCTCGTTGTGGCAGTGGCGGGTGGCCACCACCGCACCCAGCCGCGGGCCGACCGCCGTGCCCACCACCGGCACGTCCTCGTGGGCGACGAAGCCGAGGATCGCCTTGGCCAGCTCCGGCGGCGCGCCGGTGGCCACCACGACCCGGTCCCCGCGCGCACGGTGCGCCGCGAACACCTCCAGCGCCACCGGCAGCAGGCGCCCGGCGATCTCCTCGCGGTGCGTGGCCACGTAGCGGTCGATCACCCGGTCGAACTCGCGCACCCGGTGCACGCCGAAGCTGCCGATCCACACGTAGCCGGAAATGCCCCAGCGCCGGGTCGGCAGGAACGCCACCATCGGCCCCAGGATCGGCGTGGCCAGCAGCGCGGCCAGCACCCGCAGCGGGTTGCGGCGGATCATCCAGGCGAACAGATGGCTGCCGGAATCGCCGTCGTACAGCGTGTGGTCGAAATCGAAGACCACCAGGGGCGCGTCGTCGCGCGGCGTCGGGTATGGTCCACTGCTCATGCGTCGAAGAACAGCTGGCGCAGCGCCTCGCCCGGCTCCTCGGCGCGCATGAAGGTTTCGCCCACCAGGAAGGCGTTGACGCCTGCCGCGCGCATCCGCGCCACGTCGGCGTGCTCCAGGATCCCGCTCTCGGTGACCAGCAGGCGGTCGCGCGGGACCGCGTCCTTCATCCCGAGGGTCACGTCGAGCGAGACCTCGAAGGTGCGCAGGTTGCGGTTGTTGATGCCGACCAGCGGCACCGGCACCTGGATCGCACGCTCCAGTTCGTCGATGTCGTGGACCTCCACCAGCACGTCCATGCCCAGCTCCAGGGCCAGGCCCGACAGGTCGGCCAGCTGCTCGTCGCCCAGCGCCGAGACGATCAGCAGGATGCAGTCGGCACCGAGCATGCGCGCTTCGTGCACCTGGTAGGGATCGATGGTGAAGTCCTTGCGCAGCACCGGCAGGGTGCAGGCGCCACGCGCCTCCTGCAGGTACGCGTCCGAACCCTGGAAGAAATCGACGTCGGTCAGCACCGACAGGCAGGACGCGCCGCCGAACTCGTAGCCCACCGCGATGTCGGCCGGGCGGAAATCCGCACGGATCAGGCCCTTGGACGGACTGGCGCGCTTCACCTCGGCGATCACCGCGGGGTCGCCGTGGTCGATTGCCGCCTGCAGGGCGGCGGCGAACCCGCGCACCGGGCCGGCGTCGCGCGCGCGCGCGACCACGTCGGCCAGCGGCAGGCGCGCGCGGCGTTCGGCGATCTCTTCGCCCTTGCGGGCGAGGATGGTCTGGAGGATGTCGCTCATCGGTGGGGCGCGGGTCCAGGAAACACGGCGGACCGGCATTCTCGCACGAGCCGGCGACGGGCCGGGCGGCCCCGCGGCGCCTGCCGCGCGCGCCGGCGTGGCGGCTCAGTCGGCCGAACCGGGGGCGTCGCGGCCGGCCGCATAGCCGGAGACGCGCTCGATCCGGCCCACCCGCAGTTCGTAGTGCGTGTACCAGTGGCGGCGGCCATGCCGGCGGATCTCGGCGTGCTCGGCCTGCGCGCGCCAGGCGGCGATCGCCGCCTCGCTCTGCCAGTAAGACACGGTGATGCCGAAACCATCGGCGCCGCGCACCGACTCGACGCCCAGGTAGCCGGGCTGCCGCTGCGCCAGTTCGAGCATGCGTTCCGCGGCGACGGCGTACTCCGCCGGGTCCGCGGCGTTGCGCTGCGAACTGAACACCACCGCGTAGTACGGCGGCGCCGGAAGCCGGGCGAAGCCGCCGTTCACGACGCCGGCACCGCCGCGGCCAGTTCGCGGGTGGCCGCCACGTAGCGGTCCAGCGCCTGCCGCGCCGCACCGCTGTCCAGCGCTTCGCGGGCCAGGCCGATGCCGTCGGCGATGCTGTCCGCCACCCCGGCCACGTACAGCGCCGCGGCGGCGTTGAGCACCACGATCTCGCGCGCCGGGCCGGGCGCGCCGTCGAGCACCCCCAGCAGCATGCCCCGCGACTGCGCCGCGTCGGCCACCTTGAGGTTGCGGCTGGCGGACATGGCAATGCCGAAATCTTCCGGATGGATCTCGTATTCGCGCACCTGGCCGTCGCGCAGCTCGCCGACCATCGTCGCCGCGCCGAGCGAGATCTCGTCCATGCCGTCGCGGCCCCACACCACCAGCGCCCTCTCCGCGCCCAGTTCCTGCAGCACGCGCGCCTGGATGCCGACCAGGTCGGGATGGAAAACGCCCATCAGGATGTTCGGCGCGCCGGCCGGATTGGTCAGCGGCCCGAGGATGTTGAAGATCGTGCGCACGCCCATCTCGCGGCGCACCGGCGCGACCACCTTCATCGCCGGATGGTGGATCGGCGCGAACATGAAGCCGATGCCGGTGCGCGCGATCGACTCGGCGACCTGTTCCGGCTGCAGCTCGATGGCCGCGCCCAGCGCCTCCAGCACGTCCGCGCTGCCGGACTTCGACGACACGCTGCGGTTGCCGTGCTTGGCCACCCGCGCGCCGGCCGCGGCGACCACGAACATCGAGCAGGTGGAGATGTTGAAAGTGTGCGAGCCGTCACCGCCGGTGCCGACGATGTCGACCAGGCGGCTGCGGTCGGCCACGTCGACCGTGCGCGAGAACTCGCGCATCACCTGCGCCGCGCCGGCGATCTCGCCCACCGTTTCCTTCTTCACCCGCAGGCCGGTCAGGATCGCCGCCGCCATCACCGGCGAGACGTCGCCACGCATGATCTGGCGCATCAGCCCGACCATCTCGTCGTGGAAGATCTCGCGGTGTTCGATGGTGCGCTGCAGGGCTTCCTGCGGGGTGATGGTCATGGTCGTGGGGCGTCTGCGGGGGTACCCGCCGAGTTTATCGCGGTGCGCCGCGCGTAGCCCGGACAGGGCCGGATACGCACCCGGGAATACCCGTCCGCGCCCGCCCGGGCAAAGCCCCTCTGCCACCGGGAGAGGGGGAGAAGAGAACGGAGCCACGACCGCAGAGCACCCGAAGACGGCCATCGTAGAGCCACCGCCCTCCGGCAACAGGTCGCAGTGCGATGCGGTGAGGCAGCTGGCGCGTGGCGACGCGTCAAACGTCGCCAGCGCCCTCGTTCATTCCCGGCGCGGCGCAAGCGGCACATGGATGTGCCGCGCTCGCGCGTTGGAGCAGGACGCGGAACCGCGCGATGCGCCATACCCCCGCGCTGCCGCGGCTCCGTCCGAAGCGAGCCATCGGAGAGCCACCGCCCCCCCGCAACAGGTCGCAGTGCGATGCGGTGAGGCAGCTGGCGCGTGGCGACGCACCGGACGTCGCCGGCGCCCCCGTTCATTCCCGGCGCCCCCCGCGCTGCCGCGGCTCCGTCCGAAGCCCACGCGCCCCAATGCTGTTGCCGTTGCGACCTGCTGTTCCAGAAACGCAGAACGCCGGCCCAGGGCCGGCGTTCGCGGAAAACCCTGCCCGGCTGTGGCCGGGAGGGGGCGTCAGTGCTTGAGGCTGCGGCGCAGGCGCTCGAGGGCCTGCAGCTGGGCGGTGACCTCGGCCAGGCGCTGCTGCGCCTCGGCCACATCCATCGCCTCGCTGCGGTTGGCCAGCACGCGCTCGGCCTCTTCCTTCGCCTTGCGCACCGCCGCCTCGTCGATGTCCTCGGCGCGGATCGCGGTGTCGGCCAGCACCGTCACCACCTGCGGCTGCACCTCGAGGATGCCGCCGGAAATGGCGAAGTCCAGCGACGAGCCGTCAGGCAGCGTCACCACCACCTTGCCCGGCTTCAGCCGCGTGATCAGCGGCGCGTGCCGCGGCGCGATGCCCAGCTCGCCCAGCTCGCCGGTGGCCACGACCAGGGTGGCCTCGCCGTGGAAGATCTCCTGCTCGGCGCTGACGATGTCGCAACGGATGGTGCTCATGCTGCCTCGCTGTGCTCAGTGTCCGGAGAAGATCGCACTCAGGCGATCTTCTTGGCCTTCTCGACGGCTTCCTCGATGGTGCCGACCATGTAGAAGGCCTGCTCCGGCAGGTGGTCGTACTCGCCGTCCACGATGCCCTTGAAGCCGCGGATGGTGTCCTTCAGCGAGACGTACTTGCCCGGCGAACCGGTGAACACCTCGGCCACGTGGAACGGCTGGCTGAAGAAGCGCTCGATCTTGCGGGCGCGCGACACGGCCAGCTTGTCCTCTTCCGACAGCTCGTCCATGCCCAGGATCGCGATGATGTCCTTCAGCTCCTTGTACTTCTGGAGCGTGGCCTGCACGCGGCGGGCGGTGTCGTAGTGCTCGTGGCCGATGACGTTCGGGTCCAGCTGGCGGCTGGTCGAGTCCAGCGGGTCGACGGCCGGGTAGATACCCAGCGCGGCGATGTTACGCGACAGCACGACGGTGGCGTCGAGGTGGGCGAAGGTGGTCGCCGGCGACGGGTCGGTCAGGTCGTCCGCGGGCACGTACACGGCCTGGATCGAGGTGATCGAACCGGTCTTGGTCGAGGTGATGCGTTCCTGCAGGACGCCCATTTCCTCGGCCAGCGTCGGCTGGTAGCCCACCGCCGACGGCATGCGGCCCAGCAGCGCCGACACTTCGGTACCGGCCAGGGTGTAGCGGTAGATGTTGTCGACGAACAGCAGCACGTCCTTGCCCTTGCCCGACTCGTCCTTCTCGTCGCGGAAGTACTCGGCCATGGTCAGGCCGGTCAGCGCGACGCGCAGGCGGTTGCCCGGCGGCTCGTTCATCTGGCCGTACACCATCGCCACCTTGTTGAGGACGTTGGAGTCCTTCATCTCGTGGTAGAAGTCGTTGCCCTCGCGGGTACGCTCGCCCACGCCGGCGAACACGGACAGGCCCGAGTGCGCCTTGGCGATGTTGTTGATCAGCTCCATCATGTTGACGGTCTTGCCGACGCCGGCGCCGCCGAACAGGCCGACCTTGCCGCCCTTGGCGAACGGGCACATCAGGTCGATGACCTTGATGCCGGTTTCCAGCAGCTCGGTGGTCGAGGACTGGTCCTCGTAGGACGGGGCGGCGCGGTGGATCTCCCAGTGATCGGAAGCCTGCACCGGACCGGCCTCGTCGATCGCGTTGCCCAGCACGTCCATGATGCGGCCCAGGGTGCCGGCGCCGACCGGCACCGAGATCGCACGGCCGGTGTTGGTGGCAACCAGGTTGCGCTTCAGGCCGTCGGTCGAACCCAGCGCGATGGTGCGGACCACGCCGTCGCCCAGCTGCTGCTGGACTTCGAGGGTGATGGCGGTGCCATCGACCTTCAGCGCGTCGTACACCTTCGGCACTTCGGCACGCGGGAACTCGACGTCGACGACGGCGCCGATGATCTGAACGATCTTGCCCTGACTCATGGTGTTTTCCTCAGACTCTCAAAATTCTCGCGACCCGGGTCGCCGAAGGTTTTTCTCCGGGGCCCCGCGCGGCTGCGTGTGGCTCCCGATGGATTTGGATCAGACCGCCGCGGCGCCGCCCACGATCTCGGAGATTTCCTGGGTGATCGCCGCCTGGCGGGCCTTGTTGTAGACCAGGTTCAGCGTGCCGATCAGCTTGGTCGCGTTGTCGCTGGCGGCCTTCATCGCCACCATGCGCGCCGCGTGCTCCGAAGCGACGTTCTCCAGCACTGCCTGGTACACCAGCGACTCGATGTAGCGGGTGATCACGTGGTCCAGCACCGTGGCCGCGTCGGGCTCGTAGATGTAGTCCCAGTCGTGGTTCGGCACCCCGGCCTGCGCCGCCGGCAGCGGCAGCAGCTGGTCGAAGGTGGCCTTCTGGCTCATCGTGTTCACGAAGTGGTTGTAGACCACGTACACGCGGTCGACCTTGCCTTCGGTGTACGCGTCCAGCATCACCTTGATCACGCCGATCAGGTCGTCCAGGTGCGGCACGTCGCCCAGGTGGGAAACGCTGCCGACCATGTTCACCTTGATCCGGCGGAAGAAGGCCTGCGCCTTCTGGCCGATGGTGACCATGTCGACCTCGACGCCCTGCTCGTTGTGCTGGCGGATCTCGCCCAGCAGCTTGCGGAACAGATTGTTGTTGAGGCCGCCGGCCAGGCCGCGGTCGGAGGACACGACGATGTAGCCGACGCGCTTGACCTGCTCGCGCTCGACCAGGAACGGGTGCTGGTAGTCGGTGCTGGCCTGGGCCAGGTGGCCGATGACCTGCTTCATCGCGTGCGCGTACGGGCGCGAGGTCCGCATCCGGTCCTGTGCCTTGCGGATCTTGGAGGCCGAGACCATCTCCAGCGCGCGGGTCACCTTGCGGGTGTTCTGCACGCTCTTGATCTTGGTTTTGATTTCGCGTCCGCCAGCCATCTCTTCTTCCCGTGGGGCGGGCCCGGGGGCCCGCCGTGTGGACTTGGTTGCGTCTACCCGGCGGGCATGCCCGCCGCGCGGCTTACCAGGTACCGGTCTGCTTGAACTCGGCGATGCCCTTCTTGAAGGCCGCCTCGATCTCGTCGTTCCAGGCGCCGGTCTTGTTGATCTGCTCGATCAGCTCGCCGGCGGTGTTGGCGAAGTGGGCGTGCAGGCCCTCCTCGAAGGCGCCGATCTTGTTCACCGGCACGTCGTCCAGGTAACCCTCGTTGACGGCGTAGATCGACAGCGCCTGGTTGGCGATCGACATCGGCAGGTACTGCTTCTGCTTCATCAGCTCGGTGACGCGCTGGCCGCGCTCGAGCTGCTTGCGGGTCGCTTCGTCCAGGTCCGAGGCGAACTGGGCGAAGGCCGCCAGCTCGCGGTACTGCGCCAACGAGATGCGGATGCCGCCGGACAGCTTCTTGATGATCTTGGTCTGGGCGGCGCCGCCGACGCGCGACACCGAGATACCGGCGTTCACCGCCGGGCGGATGCCGGCGTTGAACAGGTCGGTTTCCAGGAAGATCTGGCCGTCGGTGATCGAGATCACGTTGGTCGGCACGAACGCGGACACGTCGCCGGCCTGGGTCTCGATGATCGGCAGCGCGGTCAGCGAACCGGTCTGGCCCTTGACCTCGCCGTTGGTGAACTTCTCGACGTACTCCTCGGACACGCGCGCGGCGCGCTCCAGCAGGCGCGAGTGCAGGTAGAACACGTCGCCCGGGTAGGCTTCGCGGCCCGGGGGACGGCGCAGCAGCAGCGAGATCTGGCGGTAGGCGACGGCCTGCTTGGACAGGTCGTCGTACACGATCAGCGCGTCCTGGCCGCGGTCCATGAAGTACTCGCCCATGGTGCAGCCGGCGTAGGCCGAGATGTACTGCATGGCGGCCGACTCGGAGGCGGTGGCGGCCACGACGATGGTGTGGGCCAGCGCGCCGTTCTCCTCGAGCTTGCGCACGATGTTGGCGACGGTCGAGGCCTTCTGGCCGATCGCCACGTACACGCACTTGATGCCGGTGTTCTTCTGGTTGATGACCGCGTCGATCGCCATGGCGGTCTTGCCGGTCTGGCGGTCGCCGATGATCAGCTCGCGCTGGCCGCGGCCGATCGGGATCATCGCGTCGACCGACTTGTAGCCGGTCTGCACCGGCTGGTCGACCGACTTGCGCCAGATCACGCCCGGGGCGACGCGCTCAACCGGCGCGGTCAGCTTGGCGTTGATCGGGCCCTTGCCGTCGATCGGCTCGCCCAGGGCGTTGACCACGCGGCCCAGCAGTTCCGGGCCGACCGGCACTTCGAGGATGCGGCCGGTGGTCTTGGCCACGTCGCCCTCGCGCAGGTGCTCGTAGTCGCCCAGGACCACGGCGCCGACCGAGTCGCGCTCCAGGTTCAGGGCCAGCGCGTAGGTGTTGCCCGGCAGCTCGATCATTTCGCCCTGCATCACGTCGGCCAGGCCGAAGATGCGCACGATGCCGTCGGAGACCGAGATCACGGTGCCTTCGTTGCGGACCTCGGCGGACAGCTTGACCTGCTCGATGCGGGTCTTGATCAGGTCGCTGATTTCGGAGGGGTTGAGCGTGGTAGCCATGTTGGTTTCCTTGGAGTCGCGCGCCCTGGCGGGTCTGCGACCTGAAAAGTGAACTGTCTGGAGCGGTCCGTCAGCCGGCCAGCGCCGTCTGCAGGCGCGCCAGCTTGCCCTTGAGCGAGCCGTCGATGACCACGTCGCCGGCGTCGATCACCGCGCCGCCGATCAGGCCGGTGTCCACCGCCGTCTGGATCTCCACGTCGCGGCCGAAACGGCGCTTGAGCGCCTCGCGGAGCTTGTCCAGCTCCTGCGCCGACAGCTCGGTGGCGGAGGTCACGGTGGTGCGGACCACGCGCTGGTCCTCGGCGCGGAGCTGCTCGAACAGCCCGGCGATCTC
This sequence comes from Pseudoxanthomonas sp. J35, assembly GCF_000513995.1. Lineage (GTDB taxonomy): Bacteria > Pseudomonadota > Gammaproteobacteria > Xanthomonadales > Xanthomonadaceae > Pseudoxanthomonas. The sequence continues at coordinate 73,961 of NZ_AZVB01000004.1, read as the reverse complement.
GGCCAGCAGCGGCAGGCGGCCGGCGTCGGCCAGCAGGGCCAGGAAGCGGGTGAACGAGGCGTCCGCGCCCTCCGGCGCCAGCAGCGCGACCGCCTGGTCACTGCCCAGCTCCGGATTGAGCAGCAGACCGGCCACGCGCGGGTCGGCGGCGACCTGGGCGGCGAAGCCCAGGGCCTGCGACCACGCTTCCACGCGGCCTTCGTCGCGCGCGACCGCATGGGCGGCGCGGGCGTAGGGACGGGCAAGGGTGAGGGCCTGGCTCATGTCGTCAGATCTCGGCAGCCAGTTCGTCCAGCAGCGACTTGTGGACGTTGGCGTCGATCTCGCGACGCAGCAGCTTCTCGGCGCCGCTCACGACCAGCACCGAAACCTGCTTGCGCAGCTCCTCGCGGGCGCGGTTGGCGGACGCGTCAATCTCGGCCTGGGCGAGTGCCTTCTGGCGGTTGGCCTCGGCGACCGCTTCCTCGCGGGCCGCGTCGACGATCTGGTTGGCGCGCGCGTGGGCCTGGTCGATGATCTCGTTGGCCTTGACGCGGGCTTCCTTCAGCAGCTCGTTGACCTTGTCCTGCGCCTGCGCCAGTTCCTTCTGGCTGCGGTCGGCCGCGGCCAGGCCCTCGGCGATCTTCTGCTGGCGCTCCTCGATGGCCTTCAGCAGCGGCGGCCAGATCTTGGTGGCGATCAGCCAGATCAGCGCGGCGAAAGCCAGCGCCTGGGCGATAAGGGTCAGATTGATGCTCATGGGTGCGCTCTGCCTGTGCTCAGGGCGCCTGCGGCCGCATTGGCCGGCAGGCTAACCCGCTTGCTGCCGCCGCTCCGCGGGCGCGGGCGGCGGCAGAGCCGTAGAAATGCCGATCCGGACCGGCAATTACGGGGCCAGGCCGCCGACCAGGAACGGGCTGGCGAAGGCGAACAGCAGGCCGACGGCGACCGAGATGATGAACGCGGCGTCGATCAGGCCGGCGGTGATGAACATGCGGACCTGCAGCACCGGGATCAGTTCCGGCTGGCGGGCGGCCGACTCCAGGAACTTGCCGGCCATGATGGCCAGGCCCAGGCCGGCGCCCAGCGCGGCCAGGCCGATCATGATGCCGATGGCCAGAACGGTCGAAGCCTGGACGGAAGCGAGGGCGGTCAGTGCGGTTTCCATGGTTTTCTCCGGAACGGATTGCTTGAGTGGTGAAGCGGTGGGAACGAAGGGTGGAACGCAGGGGAAATCAGTGGCTGTCTTCGGACAGGCTGAGGTACACGATCGACAGCATCATGAAGATGAACGCCTGCAGCGGAATCACCAGCAGGTGGAAGATCATCCAGCCGAAGCCGAAGGCCGCGCCGGCGAACATGCCGGCGATGCCGGCGCCGCCGAGCACCCAGATCAGCAGGAACACGATCTCGCCGCCGAACATGTTGCCGAACAGTCGCATCGCCAGCGAGATCGGCTTGCTGAGCCATTCGACGATGTTGAGGATGAGGTTGAACGGCATCATCCACTTGCCGAACGGCGCGGTCAGGAACTCGGCGGTGAAGTGGCCCAGGCCCTTGGCGCGCAGCGCGAAGAACAGCATCAGGAAGAACACGCTGAACGACATGCCGAGGGTCGCGTTGACGTCGGCGGTCGGCACCGGCTTCCAGTAGTGCACGCCCACCCATTCCAGCGGCTTGGCGATGAAGTCGGCCGGGACCATCTTGATGAGGTTCATCAACAGGATCCAGAAGAACAGGGTGATCGCGATCGGCGTCACCAGCTTGCTGGTCCCGTGGTAGGTGTCGCGGGCCTGGCGGTCGACGAACTCCAGGCAGATCTCGACGAAGGCCTGCCACTTGCCCGGCACGCCGGCGGTGGCCTTGCGGGTCGCCAGCCAGAACAGGAACACCATCAGCAGGCCCATGAGCACCGCGGTCACGAAGGTGTCCACGTTCAGCGTCCAGAAGCTGCCTTCGCCCAGGGGCTGGGTCAGGTTCTTCAGGTGGTGCTGGATGTAGCTGGTTGGGGTCAGTTCCGCCTCAGCCGACATGGGTCCGTTTTTCCTGTTCTAACAACCTGATTGATGAAGCGGCCAGCGTCAGCGGCGAACCGCCAGCGCCACCATCTGCGCCGCCAGTACCGCCGCAGCGGCGGCCAGCATCGGCAGCGGGTGCAGCCCCAGGGCGATCACGCCCAGCGACAGCGCCGCGACCAGCACCAGCCACTTGGCCAGCACCCCGGCCACCAGCCTGGTCAGCGCCGGGACCGCGGCGTCCACGCCGCCCCCCAGCGCTATCCGGGCCGAAATCCATCCCGCCAGGACCACCGAACCACCGCCCACGAGCGCGGCCGCGGCCCAGCCCTGCCCCTTCCAGAGGCATGCCAGCGCGACCAGCAGCGTCGCCACTACCTGCCAGGCGATCGCGCGGCCGGCCTGTCGCCGGCCTGCGGCAACGGAATTCAGCACGAGACGGTTACCTGCGGGAGTCGGCGGGAGGCCGGACGCAAACGCGCCCTGTCGAGCTGCAAAAGTATAGCAGCGGGACATTTTCCGGGACAACCGCCGAAGGTCGCACAACCGGCGTATGGAACTTCCATGGCACCGGCCGGTCGATGCCTGCAGGGGACGGAGAACCTCGTCGGTCCAGTCCCTGCAGGCCCCGGACCCCATCCGGGGCCTTTTTATTGTCCGCATCGGCCATGTTGGCTGCGCGATCGCCGGCGTTTTCACCCGTCATCGATGCCGGCGTCACCGCGCATGTACCGCGCCGCCGGAATCATGGAGGTCCCGCCACCCAAGGACTTCCCCGCCCATGCGACCCGCCGTGCTCGCCGCCCTGCCCCTCGCCCTGCTCTCCGTCCCGGCCGTCCAGGCCCAGGAAGCCGACCGTTTCACCCTGCGCCTGGGCGCGCTGAACGCCGATGCCGAGACCACCCTGTCGGCCTCGACCACCTACCAGGACCAGCCGTACCGCTTCTCCGAGACCTTCGACTTCGGCAGCGAGGAATGGGTGCCGCGCGTGGACGGCGTGTTCCGCATGGGCGACCGCCACCGCCTGGTCTTCGACTACTTCAACTACGACAAGAAGCGCCGCGAGACCCTCGGCGAGGACATCTCCTTCGACGCCACCACCATCCCGGCCGGCAGCTACGCGGAGGCCGAGCTCGACTTCCAGCTGGCCACCCTGGTCTACGACTTCGCCGTGGTCGAGAACGACAGCTTCAGCCTCGGCCTGCAGATCGGCGCCGAATGGGCCAAGGCCACCGCCAGCCTCGTGGCCGAGGCCGGCGACGACCGCTGGACCGACAGCGCCAGCGAGGACGGCTACGCCCCGGTGGTCGGTGTGCGCTTCACCGCCCGCCCGGGCGACCGCTGGCTGCTCAACCTGCAGGGCCAGTACCTCGACGCCGACTGGGGCGACTTCGACGACTACGACGGCAGCATCACCCGCGCCAATGCCATCGCCGAATACCGCTTCACCCCCAACTTCGGCCTGTTCGCCGGCTACGAGTGGTACCGCCTGGACGTGAAGCGCGAGGTCAGCGGCGACGGCCTGGGCAACGGCATCGTCGGCTGGGACCAGCGCTTCAAGGGGCCGGTGGTGGGCGTCACCCTGGCGTTCTGAGCCCGCCGCACCATGCCCGGACAGGAAAAACCCCGGCGATTGCCGGGGTTTTTCCTTGTGTTGCCGCCGGCGCGGCTTACTTCTTCTTCGGGATGTACAGGTCGGTGATCGTGCCCTCGTAGACCTCGGCGGCCATCGCCACCGTCTCGCCCAGGGTCGGGTGCGGATGCACGGTCGCGCCGATGTCGCCGGCTTCCGCGCCCATCTCGATCGCCAGCGCCAGCTCCGAGATCAGGTCGCCGGCATGCACGCCGACGATGCCCGCGCCGATGATGCGGTGGGTCGCCTCGTCGAAGACGAGCTTGGTGAAGCCCTCGGTGCGGCCGATGCCGATGGCGCGGCCGCTGGCCGCCCACGGGAACTTGCCCACGCCGACCTTCAGGCCCTTGGCCTTGGCTTCGGTCTCGGTGACGCCGACCCAGGCGATCTCCGGGCTGGTATAGGCCACCGACGGGATCACCCGCGCCACCCACTCCTTCTTCTCGCCGGCGGCCACCTCCGCCGCCAGCTTGCCCTCGTGCGTGGCCTTGTGCGCCAGCATCGGGTTACCGACGATGTCGCCGATGGCGAAGATGTGCGGCACGTTGGTGCGCATCTGCCGGTCGACCGGGATGAAGCCGCGGTCGGTGACCTGCACGCCGGCCTTCTCCGCGTCGATCTTCTTCCCGTTCGGTGCGCGGCCGACGGCGACCAGGACGCGATCCCAGGTGCCCGATTCCAGCGCCGGCTTCTGGCCTTCGACCGCCGATTCGAAGGTGACGGTGATGCCCTTCTTGTCGGCCTTCACTCCGGACGCCCTGGTCTTCAGGTGCACCTCGATGCCCTGCTTCTTCAGGCGGTCGGCCAGCGGCTTCACCAGGTCCTTGTCGGCGCCCGGCATCAGCTGGTCCATGAACTCGACCACGGTGACCTGCGCGCCCAGCGCGCTGTACACGGTGGCCATCTCCAGGCCGATGATGCCGCCGCCGACGACCAGCAGCTTCTTCGGGACCTCGGCCAGTTCCAGCGCGTCGGTGGAATCCATGATCCGCGGGTCGTCCCACGGGAAGTTGGGCAGCTTCACCGCCTGCGAGCCGGCGGCGATGATGCACTGCTCGAAGCGCAGCAGAAGGGTCTTGCCGTCGGCGCCTGCGACCTCCAGCTCGTAGGGCGAGACGAACTTCGCCACGCCCTGCACCGTGCGCACCTTGCGCTGCTTGGCCATGCCGGCCAGGCCCTTGGTCAACTGGCCGACGACCTTTTCCTTGTACGCGCGCAGCTTGTCCAGGTGGATCTTCGGCGCCGGGAACTCGATGCCGCACTCGTCGGCATGCGCGGCCTCCTCGATGATCGCGGCCGAATGCAGCAGTGCCTTGGACGGGATGCAGCCGACGTTGAGGCAGACGCCGCCGAGGCTGGGGTAGCGCTCGACCAGCACGGTATCCAGGCCCAGGTCGGCGGCACGGAACGCAGCGGTGTAGCCGCCGGGGCCGGCGCCGAGCACGACGATGCGGCACTCGATGTCGGCCGGCTTGCCGGTGGACAGGGCCGGCTTCGGCGCCGGCGGCTCGGCCGGGGCGCGGTGCGACGGGGTCACCGGCGGCTTGCTGCCCGGCGCGACCGGCGCCGGAGCAGCGGCGGCAGCGGCACCTTCCAGCACCACGACCACGTCGCCCTCGGACAGCGTGTCGCCGACCTTGACCTTGATCTCCTTGACCACGCCATCGGCCGAGGACGGCACCTCCAGCGTCGCCTTGTCCGATTCCAGCGTGACCAGGCCCTGGTCCTTCTTCACCGTGTCGCCGACGGCGACCAACACCTCGATCACCGGCACGTCGCTGTAGTCGCCGATGTCCGGGACCTTCACCTCGACCGGACCGGCGCTGCCGGCGGCAGGCGCCGGTGCAGGGGCCGCCGCGGGCGCGGCAGCCGGAGCCTGCGCAGCGGCCGGTGCGGGAGCCGCGGCGGCCGGCGCGGCCGCCTTCGGCGCTTCGGCCGCGGCGGCACCGGCGGCTTCCAGCACCACCACGACGCTGCCTTCGGACAGCCTGTCGCCGACCTTGACCTTCACTTCCTTGACCACGCCATCGGCCGAGGACGGCACTTCCAGGGTGGCCTTGTCCGATTCCAGCGTGACCAGGCCCTGGTCCTTCTTCACCGTGTCGCCCACGGACACCAGCACCTCGATCACCGGCACGTCGCTGTAGTCGCCGATGTCCGGGACCTTCACCTCGATAAGGTTCGCCATGTCCATGCCTCCTTACAGCAGCACGCGGCGCATGTCGGCGAGGACCTGCGACAGGTAGCTGGTGAAGCGCGCGGCGGCGGCGCCGTCGATCACGCGGTGGTCGTAGCTCAGCGACAGCGGCAGGGTCAGGCGCGGCACGAACTGCTTGCCGTCCCACACCGGCTGGAAGCTGGACTTGGACACGCCCAGGATCGCCACTTCCGGCGCGTTGATGATCGGGGTGAACGCGGTGCCGCCGATGCCGCCCAGCGAGCTGATCGAGAAGCAGCCACCCTGCATGTCGGCCGGGCCGAGCTTGCCTTCGCGCGCCTTCTTCGCCAGCTCGCCCATTTCCTGGGCGATCTGCAGCACGCCCTTGCGGTCGACGTCGCGGATCACCGGCACGACCAGGCCGTTGGGCGTATCGGCGGCGAAGCCGATGTGGAAGTACTTCTTGAGGGTCAGGTTCTCGCCGGTCTCGTCCAGCGAAGCGTTGAACTCGGGGAACTGCTTGAGCGCGGCGACCGAGGCCTTCAGCAGGAACGCCAGCATGGTCAGCTTGATGCCGGACTTGGCCTTTTCCTGCTCCTTGTTGAGCTGCACGCGCAGTTCCTCAAGCTCGGTGATGTCGGCCTGGTCGAACTGGGTGACGTGCGGGATCATCGCCCAGTTGCGGGCGAGGTTGGCGCCGGAGATCTTCTTGATCCGCGACAACGGCCGGGTCTCGATCTCGCCGAATTTGGCGAAGTCGACCTTCGGCCACGGCAGCAGGTTGAGTCCGCCACCGCCCGCCACCGCGCCGGCCGGGGCCGACGGCGAAGCGCCACCGGCGAGCGCGGCCTTGACGAAGCGCTGCACGTCCTCGCGGGTGATGCGGCCGCCGCGTTCGCTGCCCTTGACCTGGAACAGGTCCACGCCCAGCTCGCGCGCGAACAGGCGCACCGCCGGCGAGGCGTACGGCACTTTTCCCGGCAGCACGCTGTCAGCGTTGAATTCCACCGGCGGAGTGCGCGGCGGATTGGCTTCCGGATCACTACCGGACGGCGTCGGTACGCGATCGGCCTGCGCGATCTCGCGCTGGGCCAGCTTGTCGGGCGCCGCGGACGGCGCCACCGGCTCGACCCTGGCGCCGGTTGCGGCGGTCTTCACCGGCGCGGGCGCGGCTTCGGCCTTCGGGGCTTCGGCCTTCGGCGCGGCGGGCGCGGCCTCGCCGGCGACCTCGATCAGCGCCACGACACTGCCCTCGGAGAGGGTGTCGCCGATCTTGACCTTCAGCTCCTTGACCACGCCGGCGAACGGCGCGGGCACTTCCAGCGTGGCCTTGTCCGACTCCAGCGTCACCAGTCCCTGGTCCTTGGCGACGGTGTCGCCAACTGCGACGAGGACTTCGATGACGGGGACGTCGCTGTAATCCCCGATATCGGGGACGCGCGCTTCCTTGATTTCGGCCATGCCAGGACTCCGGCGGTTATGCGTGGGGGAAAGACCCCTATTGTGTCCGGCCTCGCCCCACCCGCCAACCTCCCGCACGAAACCGCGCGATGTCCCGTGGAGCCTGTCCCGGACAGGTTTCAGCGGTGACCGTCGCCGCATGCGACGGCCCGTTTCAGTACGCATGCGCATGTTCCGGCGTGCCGCGATGCGGAGGCGCGCGCCGGTGCTTTCACGGCGCATCGATGCCACCCGCCGGCCCCGGCGCGCTCACCCGCCGATGAGCTGCATGAACGTGGCGACGTCGCGCGATGAAGCAACCACGGGGCCTGCCGGCGACTGCCTGAACCGTCGCGACGACATGCGTCCGCGAGCCTGCGGAGGTTCATCCACGCGCCACTACGGTCGGGCGCGCCCACTCCAAGGGCACCAGAACAACAACAGGAGAACTCCCCATGCGGTCCATTCGAATCCTCTCCCTGGCCTTGATCCCGGCGCTGGCGGCCGGTTCCGCCTTCGCCCAGGACACCACCACCGACACCGCCTCCGGCAAGCGCTTTGCCGTCACCGGCGGCTTCGCCCACATGAATCCGTCCGACCCGGGCAATGGCCTGCGCGTGGACGGCGGCCCGGCGCCGACGCTGAGCGCCAGCTGGTACGCCAACGACAACCTCGCCATCGAGCTGTGGGGCGCGGCCGACAAGTTCGACCACCGCGTCCGCCAGGACGGCGTCGGCAAGCTGGGCACCGTGCAGCAGCAGCCGATCGCGCTGAGCGGCCAGTGGCACTTCGGCCAGGCCGACAACGTGTTCCGCCCGTTCGTGGGCGTGGGCTATTACGAGTCCAACTTCAGCAACGAGGACATCGGCGGCGACGGCCTGCACGTGGGCCTGTCCAACGCCAAGGGCGCGATCGGCACGATCGGCATGGACTTCAACATCACCCCGACCTGGTTCGCCCGCACCGACGTGCGCTACATGCATGGCCGCCCGGAGGTCCGCGTCGCCGGCGAAGGCACCGGCGAGAAGCTGAAGCTGGATCCGTGGACCGTCGGCGTGGGCATCGGCGCGCGCTTCTGACGCACGCCGGTTCCGCTGCAATCGCGAACGGGCCCCGCGGGGCCCGTTCGTTCATGCATGGAAGGCCGGGTAGGACGCCTCAGCCCGGCGAGCGGTCGTAGCCGCGGTGGCGTTCGAACCGCCGCACGCGCCGGTACAGCCCCAGCGACTGCGCCGTCGCATAGCCCAGCAGCAGCGCGCCGATCGCCAGCAGGCCGGCATGGCTGAGCCAGCCACTGTCCGGCCAGCCCGCGCCGAAGCCGCCGCGCATTCCCTGCACCAGCCCGGCACCCAGCCGCACCGCCACCAGCAGCACCAGCCCCAGGGCGATGACGCGGCTGGAGCGGTAGTACAGGCCCTGCGGCGTCGGCTCGAAGCGGGTCAGCGCATGGCCGAGCGCGCCCAGCAGCAGTCCCGCCGGCCAGGCCAGCGCCACGTAGGCCCAGGCCGAGGGCCAGAAGTGCCCGGCCACCAGCACGAACAGCAGGAACAGCAGGCTCGAGCCCAGCGAGGACCACCACGCCAGCGCCATCGCCCAGCCGCGCGCGCGCCGGCGCGAACCGGCCAGGCGCCAACGCTGCCACAGCGACAGCGGCAGCAGCACCAGCAGCAGGGACAGCGCCAGCAGGATCGCCAGCGGCACGGCAAGCAGCAGGGGCATGGTCCGCTTCCGGATGGCCAGCCCGCAGGCTAACCCGTCCCGCCGCGGCTTCGCGTCACGCCGCTGTGGTCACGGCTGGTCGAGCGTCGCGCAGCGGGCAGTACGGGTCACGCGTTCGCGCCGCAGCAGGTACAGCCCGCTGGCGACGATGATCGCCGCGCCGACCCAGGTCATCGCATCCGGCAGGGTGCGCCACAGCAGCCAGTCCCAGCCGATCACCCAGACCAGGCCGGTGTATTCCAGCGGCGCGATCATCGAGGCGTCGCCGCGCATGAACGCCGCGGTCAGCGCCACCTGGCCCAGCGCGCCGGCCAGGCCCATGCCCAGGATCAGCCAGGCGTGCTCCAGGCGCAGCGGCACCCAGCCGGGGATCGCGGCCACGCCGGCGCCCACGGCCATGATCAGCAAGAACCACACCACCATCGACTGCGGCGTGTCGGTGCGGGTCAGCAGGCTCACGGTCACCGCGGCCACGGCGTAGGCGGTGGCCGCCAGCAGCACCATCAGCCCGGGCAGCGAGACCAGCCCGTCGGCGCCGGGCCGCAGCACCACGATCACGCCGACCAGGCCAATGGCGATGGCGGTCCAGCGCCGCGGCCCCACCCGTTCGCCCAGCAGCGGCACCGACAGCGCGGCCACCAGCAGCGGCGCGACGAAGTAGATCGTGTACGCGGTGGACAGCGGCATCCGCTTCAGCGCGAACACGAAGCAGCCGATCATCGCCATGCCCAGCACGCCGCGCAGCAGGTGCAGGCCCCAGCGCACCGGCACGATCGAACGCGGCCCGGCGGTGGCCAGCACCCAGGCCAGCACGAACGGCAGCGAGGCGGCGCCGCGCAGCAGGGTCACCTGCAGCGGCGGGTAGTGCGCCGACAGCAGCTTCATGCCCGCGTCCATCAGCGAGAAGCTGGCCACGGCCGCGATCATCCAGCCGGCGGCCGCCAGGTTCGAACGGGGGAGGGTCATGCCCGTATTGTCCGCCGATCCGCGCCGGCGTGCGCGTGATGGAAGTCGCGGGCCCGGCAGGCGGCAGCCTGGCCGAGGATCCGCTACGGCCGGCTCCCACGACAGGCTTCCGTTCAAGCAGGCGCGTGTGCCGTCGGGGATGATGCGCGCTCGTGCATCCATGCCTCCGTTCCGATGACCGTCGCGCCACCGTCCCCGCACGCATCCGCCCTTGACCGGCCCTGGGACCTGGTCGCCTTCGACTTCGACGGCACCCTGGTCGACTCGTTCGCGCTGTTCCTGGAGGTACACAATGAACTGGCCCCGCACCATGGCTTCGCCCGGATCGAACCGGGGCAGGTGGAAACGCTGCGCCAGCTCGACGCGCGCGCCCTGGTCCGCCATCTGCAGGTGCCGGGCTGGCGGCTGCCGCTGATCGTCCACCAGGCGCGGCGGCTCATGGCCGCACGCCGGACCCGCGTGGCGCCCTTCCCCGGCGTGGTCGAGGCCCTGCGCGAGCTGCACGCCGGCGGCACGCGCCTGGCCCTGCTGACCTCCAACGCACGCGCGACCTGCGAGCAGGTGCTCGGTCCGCGCGACTGGGCGCTGTTCGAGGACACGGTCTGTGGCGTGTCGCTGTTCGGCAAGGCCGCCAAGCTGGCACGGCTGGCGCGCCGCGCCGGCGTCGCCCCGCAGCGCGTGCTCTACGTCGGCGACCAGCTCGGCGACGGCGAGGCCGCGCGCGCCTCGGGCATGGGCTTCGGCGCGGTGGGCTGGGGCTACATGCCGCTGTCGTCGCTGGAGGCGTGCAATCCGCAGGTGCGCCGGCAGCAGCCGACCGACCTGGCCCAGCTTGGCGCGGCCGCGCGCTGATGCCACCGCGAGGATCTGCCGCGGCGTGGCGGCCCCTGCCCGGTGGCGTGGGATAATGCGCCGCGATCCTGTTTCCCACCGGTGCCCGACATGCCCTCCTTCGACATCGTCTCCGAAGTCGACCGCCACGAACTGACCAACGCGGTCGACCAGGCCAGCCGCGAGCTGACCACCCGCTTCGACTTCAAGGGCGTGGACGCGAAGTTCGCGCTGGAAGACAACACCATCAGCCAGTCGGCGCCCAGCGACTTCCAGCTCAAGCAGATGACCGACATCCTCAAGCAGCGCCTCACCGCGCGCGGGATCGACATCCGTTGCCTGGAATTCGGCGACATCGAGACCAACCTGGCCGGCGCGCGGCAGAAGATCACGGTCAAGCAGGGCATCGAGCGCGAGACCGCCAAGAAGATCCAGGGCGCGCTGAAGGACGCCAGGCTCAAGGTCGACAGCCAGATCAACGGCGACAAGCTGCGGGTCAACGGCAAGAAGCGCGACGACCTGCAGGAAGCCATCGCCCTGCTGCGCAAGGGCGACTTCGGCATCCCCCTGCAGTTCGAGAACTTCCGCGACTGATGGCCGGCGACGACGCCAACGCGCCGCCTCCCGGCGCCGGGGAAGCCCTCGAAGCCACCCGTCGCTGGGTGGAACGGGCGGTGATCGGGCTGAACCTGTGCCCCTTCGCCAAGTCGGTGTACGTGCGCGAGCAGGTGCGCTTCGAGTACAGCGACGCGACCACCCCGGAGCAGCTGCTGGAGCACCTGGGCGAGGAACTGCTGCGCCTGCGCGACACGCCGGCCTCGCATACCGACACCACCCTGCTGGTGCATCCGCACGTGCTGCAGGACTTCATGGACTACAACGACTTCCTCGACGAGGCCGACGCCCTGGTCGAGGCGCTGGAGCTGGACGGCATCCTGCAGGTGGCCAGCTTCCACCCGGACTACCGGTTCGCCGGCAGCGATCCGGACGACATCGAGAACTACAGCAACCGCTCGCCCTACCCGACCCTGCACCTGCTGCGCGAGGAAAGCATCGACCGCGCGGTGGAGGCGTATCCGGAGCCGGATCCGATCGTCGAGCGCAACTACCAGACCCTGCGCAGGCTCGGCCACGAGGGCTGGCGCAGGCTGTTCGAGGACGACGCGGCGTCCTGATCCGGAGCCGCGCGCCACGGTCCGGCGCGGCCACTTCAGGCCTGTTCGGCCAGCCGCGCTTCCAGCAGCCGCTGCGCCTCGGCCAGCGAGGCGACGATGCGGTGGCCCAGCGCGCGCACTTCCTCGTCCGGGGCCAGCATGTCCGGCACCTGCACCGGGGTCATGCCGGCGGCCAGCGCCGCACGCACGCCGGTGGGCGAATCCTCCAGCACCAGGCAGCGCGCCGGCTCCACGCCGAGCCGCTCGGCGGCCAGCAGGTACACGTCCGGCGCCGGCTTGGGCCGGGCCACGTCGCTGCTGGTGCAGACCGCGTCGAAGTAGTCCAGCAGCCCGGCCGCCCGGAGCTTGGCGATGGCCAGTGGCCGGCGCGTGGAGGTCGCCACCGCGCGCGGGATGCCGCGCGCGACCAGCAGCCGCAGCAGCTCGACGATGCCGGGCCGGTGGTCGATGCCGGCCGCGGCCACCGCGTCGTACAGCGCGCCGGAGCGGGCCAGCAGCGCATCGGCCGCGTCCTCGCCGACGCGCCCGGCCAGCATCGCCCGGCACACCGCCTCGCCCCTGCCGACCATCGCCAGCCACAGCGCGTCCGGCAGGTCGTGGCCCAGCTCGCGCGCGGCGCGGGCCATGCAGGCGTTGATCGCGCGCTCGCTGTCGAGCATCAGCCCGTCCATGTCGAACACCACCGCCTGCGGCGCGAACGGCAGCGGGGCGACGCCGGGCACCGGGCTCACGGCGTCGCCCCGGCGAACAGCCGCGCCACGTCGCCTTCGTCAAGCGCGCGCCACTGCCCTTCCGGCAGCCCGTCCAGGGCCAGCCCGCCGACCTGCGGTCGATGCAGCGCCTCGACGTGGTTGCCGGTCGCGGCGAACATGCGCCGCACCTGGTGGTAGCGGCCCTCGTGCAGGACCAGGCGCGCGCGGCGCGGGCCCAGCACTTCCAGTCCCGCCGGCAGCAGCGGCGTGCTTTCCGATTCCAGCATCAGCGTGCCGCTGGCGAACAGTTCGGCCTCGTCGCCGCGCAGGTCCCGCGCCAGGGTGGCTTCGTACACCTTGGGCAGGCGCGATTTCGGCGAGACGATCCGGTGCAGCAGCGCGCCGTCGTCGGTGAGCAGGAGCAGGCCGGTGGTGTCGCGGTCCAGGCGGCCGACCGTGGACAGCACCGGGTCGCGCAGGCGGAAGCGCGGCGGCAGCAGGTCGTAGACGATGCGGCCCTTGTCCTTGGTCGAGCAGGTGTAGCCGGCCGGCTTGTGCAGCATCACCACCAGGCCCGGTGGCGGGTCCAGCGGCTCGCCGTCCACGCGCACGTTGTCGTGGTCCAGCGGATCGTCCTGGTACAGCACCTCGCCGGCGGCGTCGGTGACGCGGCCTTCGCGGAACATCCAGGCCACTTCCTTGCGGCTGCCATAGCCGAGGTTGGCCAGGTGCTTCACCAGTTTCATCGACTTGCTCAACGCTGCGCTCCCTTCGTCGCCTCGATCACCTTGAATCCGCCGCCCTCGGCCAGCACCCGCGTCGCGTCGAAGGCCTGCACCAGCGTGGCCTCGTACGGCAGGTGGCGGTTGGCCACGATCAGCAGCCGCCCGCCCGGCCGCAGCGCCTGCGCGGCGACCTCGATGAAGCGTTGGCCCAGTTCGGGCCGGTCGCCGCGGTCGTGGGCGTGGAACGGCGGGTTGCTGACGATGAAGTCGTAACCGTCCGCGGGCAGGCCGGCGGTGACGTCGTGCCAGTGGAAGCCGAGCGCGACCCTGGTCGCGTGCGCGGCGAGGTTGCCGCGGGCCAGCTCCAGCGCGCGCGCCTCGGCCTCGTACAGGTCCAGCGCCTGCACCGCCGGCGCGCGGCCCAGGACCTCGTCGGAAAGGTAGCCCCAGCCTGCGCCCAGGTCGGCGCCGCGGCCGCGCAGGTCGGCCGGCAGGTGCGCCGCCAGCAGCGCCGAGGCCGGGTCGATGCGGTCCCAGGCGAACACGCCCGGACGGCTGGTATAGCGTCCGCCCAGGATCGGCCGCGGCGCATCGGCGACGCGCCAGCGCGCGGCCAGTTCCGCATCGCGCGGCCCGGCCAGCGGCGGCGTCCAGAACACGCGGCAGTGGAACTTGGTCAGCGTGCCGTCGACGCCGGCCAGCTGCTGCAGGTCCTTCTCACGCGAGCGCGCGCCCTCGTCGTTGGCGGCGGCGGCGACCACGCGCGCGCCCGGCGCCGCCAGGTCGACGGCGCGGGCCAGCAGCGCCTGCGCCTCCTCGCGCTGGCGCGGCGGCAGCACCAGCACCAGCGCGGCCTCGCCGGCGCCCTGCAGTTCCGGCTGCGCCTCCAGCCCGGCCTGGCGCAGGCCGTCGGCCAGCGGGCGGAAGCCCTGCTCGCAGCGCAGGTTGGCGAGCGGACGGCGGCGCAGCGGCCAGCCGTCGCGAGCGCGCAGGAAGGCGATCGCTCCCTGCGACGGCCACGGCAGCGCGCCACTGTCGAACGGCAGCAGCAGGGCCTTGAGGGGTTCGTCGTCGGCGGTCACGCGGCACGGCTGGGAGTCGGGGGGCAGCCATTATCGGTGATCGCCGTCGCGGCCGGGTCGCGGGGGCCGCCGCCGGTCCTGCCGCCGAATGGCCGTCACCTGACCGGGATCAAGGCAGAGGCGGCCACCGGCGGCGATCCTGCGGGTCAGGACGGGACCGGCGCATGCCTTCACCTCAGCTGGAAATCGACGGCCGCCAGGTCGCCCGCGCGCTCGACCTGGACGTGGACAGCTTCCGCCGGCTGATGGACGACGGCCGGATCGCGGTGCTGTGCGAGCGCGGCACCGGCGAGGACGCCGGCACCTGGCGTGCCTCGTACTACTACCAGGGCCGGCGGGCGCGCTTCCTGGTCGATGCGCGCGGCCGCATCCGCCCGGCCTGAGCACGGGCGGATGCACCGCTGCACCGGCAGGGCCGGGCAAGCCCGGCTCCCGCGTCGGCGCGCACGGCTCAGTCCAGCGGCGTCGGGTTGCGGTACTTGAACGCGGACTGGTGCCAGTACGGATACGGCTTCTGCACCTCGCTGGCGGCATCGAGCCTGGCCACCTGCGCGGCGGTGAGGTTCCAGCCCACCGCGCCGAGGTTCTGCTTCAGCTGCTCCTCGTTGCGCGCGCCGATGATCACGCTGGACACGGTCGGCCGTTGCAGCAGCCAGTTCAGCGCCACCTGCGGCACGGTCCTGCCGGTTTCGGCGGCGACCTCGTCCAGCGCGTCGACCACGCGGAACAGGTATTCCTCAGGCACCTGCGGGCCGGAGTCGACCGCGGTCTGCGAACGCAGGCGGCTGGATTCGGGCAGCGGCTGGCCGCGGCGCAGCTTGCCGGTGAGGCGACCCCAGCCCAGCGGACTCCACACCACCGTGCCCACGCCCTGGTCGTGCGCCAGCGGCATCAGCTCCCACTCGTAGTCGCGGCCAACCAGCGAGTAGTAGGCCTGGTGCGCCACGTAGCGGGTCCAGCCGTAGCGGTCGGCGGTGGCCAGCGACTTCATCAGGTGCCAGCCGGAGAAGTTGGACACGCCCAGGTAACGGATCTTGCCGGCCTTCACCAGGTTGTCGAGGGTCGACAGCACTTCCTCCACAGGCGGGCGCGCGTCGAAGCCGTGCAGCTGGAACAGGTCGATGTAGTCGGTGCCCAGCCGCTTCAGCGCCGCGTCGACCGCGTTGATCAGGTGGTAGCGAGAGGAGCCGACCTGGTTCTCGCCCTCGCCGAAGCGGAAGGTGGCCTTGGTCGAGATGATCAGCGAGTCGCGCGGGCGGCCCTTGATCGCCTCGCCGAGGATCGACTCGGCCGCGCCTTTCGAATACACGTCGGCGCTGTCGAACATGTTGAGGCCGGCCTCCAGGCAGATGTCGACCAGGCGCCGCGCTTCGGCGACGTCGGTGCTGCCCCAGGCGCTGAACAGCGCGCCGCTGCCACCGAAGGTGCCGGTGCCGAAGCTCAGGACGGGGACGCGGAAGCCGGAACGGCCGAGATAGCGGTATTCCATGGAAGTGTTCCTCGGGGGAGTAGGGTCCAGGCGCGACATTTCACTCCCTCGCGGCGGCACCGCCAAGCCCGCCGGTGGGATGCTGGGTTGCCGGCGGTCGCACCGCCGCACGGCGACGCCGCATCACATGCCCGGTGCCGGCTGCCACAGTTCGATCTTGTTGCCTTCCGGATCGACCACCCAGCCGAACCTGCCCTGCTCCGACTCCTCGGTCCTGTCCAGCACGTTGCAGCCTTCGCTGCGCAGGGCGGCCAGCAGCGCGTCCAGGTCGGCGACGCGGTAGTTGATCATGAAGGAGGCCGTGCCCGGTTCCATGTACCGGGTGTCCTGCGCGAACGGACTCCACACCGTGATCCCGGCCTCGCTGCCCGCGCCGCCCCAACGGAACAGCGCGCCGCCCCAGCCGGTCACGTCGAGGCCGAGGTGCCTGCCGTACCAGGCGCCGAGCCCGGCCGGATCTTTCGCCTTGAAGAAGATGCCGCCGATGCCGGTGACGCGTTTCATGGGACCTCCGGGCAGGTGTGTTGCGGACGGATTGCCCGCGGTGCGGGTCCCGTCTCGATCCGGATGCGGGGGAGTCGGGCAGGCCCGGCTCCACGGGTCAGTCCCAGGCTTCGATACCGGGCGGCAGCTGCACCCAGGCGTGCTTGTGCTCGCCGTAGACGGACACGGTCGGCGCCGGGAACCGTGGATCGGCGAATGCGCCGACCGGGATCGCCACCGCGTCGGGCACCGCGTCCATCAGGTAATACACCGTGTCGCCGCACGCCGGGCAGAAGTGGAAACGCGCCGTCGTGCCTTCGTCGCCGGTGCGCGCGAACTCGCTGCTGCGCCCTTCGATCCGTACCCCCTCGCGCGGGAAACGCGCCTGCACCGCGAACACCCCGTCGATGCTGCGCGCCTGCGACGGCATGCGCAACCGCAGCTTCGAATCCGTCGGCGAGATCGAAGCCCGCCGCCGCGCGGTTCTGTCCGTTGGAATGATAGGTCGCGCGCATCGACTGCAGCCGGACCTCGAGCAGGCGCCCGGAGCCGCGCGGTTGCGCTTTCCGGATCGCTGGCTCCCTCATGGCCGCACATGGGGTACGGCCAGCGCTGTTCGATTGTGTGTGTGGTGCGGTGCCGCCGGTCACGGCACCCGCATGCAGGCACCGCGCCCGGCGTGCGGGCGCGCGACGCTCAGCCGCGGTACTCGAGCGGCACGCGCTTCACCGCGCACAGCAGGCGATAGGTGCTGGTCTGGCTGTGCGCGACGACTTCGCCGGCCGGGACCTGGTTGCCCCACAGCTCGACGCGGCTGCCGACGCCGGCCTGCGGATGGTCGGTGAGGTCGACGGTCAGCATGTCCATGGACACGCGCCCAGCCAGGCGGCCGGGGCGTCCGTCGATCGCCACCGGCGTGCCGTTGACCGCGAACTGCGGGTAGCCGTCGGCATAGCCCATCGCGACCACGCCGATGCGGGTCGGCGCTTCGGTGACGAAGCGCGCGCCATAGCCCACCGGTTCGCCGGCGGGGAGTTCGCGCACCGCGATCACCTTCGACTCGAGGGTCATCACCGGGTGCAGCTGCGCGGCCAGTGCGTGCGCCTGCGCGAACGGCGACACGCCGTAGAGCATCAGCCCGGGCCGCGCCCAGTCGGCGCGCGCGTCGGGCCAGCCCAGCAGCGCCGGCGAGTTGCAGATGCTGGTCTGGCCGCCGAGGCCGGCGGTGGCCTCGGCGAAGGTGGCCAGCTGCTGCGCGGTGCGCGCGCAGTCGAGCTCGTCGGCGCGCGCGAAGTGGCTCATCTTCACCGCCACCTCGACGTGGGGCAGCGCCTGCAGCCTGCGCCAGGTGTCGGCGTAGGCGGCCGCATCGATGCCGACGCGGTGCATGCCCGAATCCAGCTTCAGCCACACGCGCAGCGGCCGCGGCAACGGCGTGTGCTCCAGCGCCTCGACCTGCCACGGCGCGTGCACCACCGTCCACAGGTCGTGTTCGAGCAGCAGCGGCAGTTCGCTGGCTTCGAAAAAGCCTTCCAGCAGCAGGATCGGCTTGCGGATGCCGGCCTCGCGCAGCACCAGCGCTTCCTCGATGCAGGCCACGGCGAAGCCGTCGGCTTCCGGCTCCAGCGCGGCGGCGCAGCGCACGGCGCCGTGGCCGTAGGCATCGGCCTTCACTACCGCCAGCGCGCGGCCGCCGCCGAGGCGTCGCGCGAGGCGGTAGTTGTGGCGCAGGGCCTCCAGGTCGATCAGGGCGCGGGCGGGACGCATGCGGGGGAACGGCTCCGGTCGGGCCGGCGCGCGCGGCGCGCCGGGCTTCGGGTGCGGGGGAAGACCCGGATCAGCGCGACATTGTCGCCGGAACCGGCTCGCCGCCGGCATCGGCGACCGCGGCGCCGCCGTAGCGCGAGATGTCCAGGCCTTCGCGGCTGATCTGGGTCGGGCGGTGGGCGATCACGTCGGCCAGGTAGCGGCCGGAGCCACAGGCCATGGTCCAGCCGAGGGTGCCGTGGCCGGTGTTGAGGTACAGGTTGCGCAGCGCGGTCGCGCCGACGACCGGGGTGCCGTCCGGGGTGGCCGGGCGCAGGCCGGTCCAGAAATCGGCGCGCTCGATGTCGCCGCCCTTCGGATACAGGTCGCGCACGCACTTCTCGAGCGTGGCGCGGCGGCGCGGGTCCAGCGACAGGTCGAAGCCGGAAACCTCGGCCATGCCGCCGACGCGGATGCGGCGGTCGAAACGGGTGATGGCGATCTTGTAGGTCTCGTCCAGCACGGTGGAGACCGGGGCCATCGCCGCGTCGGTGATCGGGATGGTCAGCGAGTAGCCCTTCAGCGGGTACACCGGCAGGCGGATGCCCAGCGGCTTGAGCAGCTTCGGCGACCAGCTGCCGAGGGCCAGCACGTAGCGGTCGGCGGTTTCCAGCTTGCCGTCGATGCGCACGCCGGTGACGCGCCCGCCGTCGGACTCGATCGCCTCGATGTTGGCGCTATAGCGGAACTCGACGCCGCGCAGGCTGGCCAGCGCGGCCAGGCGCTCGCAGAACAGCTGGCAGTCGCCGGTCTGGTCGCCCGGCAGGCGCAGGGCGCCGGCGAGCAGGTCGCCGGCGGCGGCCAGCGCCGGTTCGACCCTGGCGATGCCGGCGCGGTCGAGCACTTCGTACGGGACGCCGGCCTCTTCCAGCACGGCGATGTCGCGGGCGGCCGCGTCGAGCTGGGCCTGGGTGCGGAACAGCTGGGTGGTGCCGAGGCGGCGGCCTTCCCAGGCCAGGCCGGTTTCCTGGCGCAGTTCGTCCATGCAGTCGCGGCTGTACTCGGCCAGGCGGACCATGCGCTCCTTGTTCACCGCGTAGCGACTGGCGGTGCAGTTGCGCAGCATCTGCGCCAGCCACAGGTACTGGTCCGGGTCGAGGGTCGGCTTGATCGCCAGCGGGGCGTGCTTCTGGAACAGCCACTTGAGCGCCTTCAGCGGCACGCCGGGGGCGGCCCAGGGGGAGGCGTAGCCGGGCGAGATCTGCCCGGCGTTGGCGAAGCTGGTGGCACGGGCCGGGCCGGCCTCGCGGTCGACCACGGTCACTTCGAAGCCGGCGCGCGAGAGGTACCAGGCGCTCGCCACGCCGATCACGCCACTGCCCAGAACCAGAACGCGCTGCATCGTGTTTTCCTCGGTTTCAGGCGCTTCCACTGGCTGAATGGGGAAGACGCCGGCAATGCGCGCATTGTATTGGTGGTTTCGTGGGAATTTTTCCCGTATTTTGGCGTGAAGGCAGTTGTTATTCCCGTCAGAAACGCTTCCAGCGGAGGTTTCCATGCCCAGCCCCCGACCGGCCCGCCAGCGCGAGCTCGACCGCATCGACCGGCACATCCTGCGCATCCTCCAGCAGGAGGGCCGGATCTCCTTCACCGAGCTGGGCGAGCGGGTGGGGCTGTCGACCACGCCGTGCACGGAGCGGGTGCGCCGGCTGGAACGCGACGGTGTGATCGAGGGTTACTACGCGCGGCTCAACCCGCACCACCTGGAGGCGGGGCTGCTGGTGTTCGTGCAGATCAGCCTGGCCTACAAGTCCGGCGACATCTTCGAGGAGTTCCGGCGGGCGGCGCTGAAGCTGCCGAACGTGCTGGAGTGCCACCTGATGTCGGGCGACTTCGACTACCTGATCAAGGCGCGCATCTCGGAGATGGCGTCGTACCGCAAGCTGCTCGGCAGCAGCCTGCTGACCCTGCCGCACGTGCGCGAGTCGAAGAGCTACATCGTGATGGAGGAGGTCAAGGAGACGCTGGCGCTGGAGGTGCCGCCGGTGTAGCGGCGGTCATGCCGCGTCTTCGGATTCGTTCCGGTCGTGGCTTCGTTCGCTGCCCCCCTCACACGGCGGGAGGGACTATCGGCCGCGCCGCTGTTGTAGAGCGGGGCTTGCCCCGCTGCTTTTCACGACGGTCGGGACATCAGGTGTGGGAGCCGGGCAAGCCCGACTCCACGGGAGGCGGATCCGTCGGTGCCGGGCCCGGGGCAGCACAAAGGGAAACGGCGGCCGATGGCCGCCGTTTCCAGGTCGCGTCAGGGCGCCGGGGTCATTCGGCCCAGCGGATCGCCGAGGCGGTCTTCGGCAGGACCTGGGCGGTCAGCGGGCGGTCCTCCTCGAGCAGGCCGATGGCGTCGGCCAGGATCGCGGCGGCTTCGCGCTGCAGCGGGTCAGGGCGCTTCTCGGCGGCCTTCTCGCGCTCGGCGTCGCGGACCACGTCGCGCTCGGCGGCGGTCAGGCCGTCGTCGAAGTCCTCGGCCAGCGGGTCCAGGTCCAGGCCCTTGGCCTTGCGGATCGCCTGGCGCTCCTTGCGCTGGGCTTCCTGGCGGTCGCGCTCGGCGCGGCGCTCGGCCTCGTTGAGCGAGAGGTACTTCTTCGCCGCCTCGGCGCGATAGTGCGCCACGTCCTCGCTCCACCAGCGGAACTCGAGGTCGTCGGCGATGCGCTGGGCGTGCAGCTGCTGCAGCTGCGGCAGCAGCGGGGCGAAGTTGCCGTAGCGCGCGTGCGGGACCGCGGCGATGCGGGTCCACGGCAGCGCGTTGTCGTAGGTGCTCTCGCCGAACTCGTTGGCGTCCACGCTCAGCGGATAGGCGATGTCCGGGACCACGCCCTTGTTCTGGGTGCTGCCGCCGTCGGCGCGGAAGAACTGGGCGATGGTCAGCTTCACTTGGCCGTAGCGCGGGCCCTCGCCGGCGGCCGGCCAGCGGTCCAGGTCGAGCAGGTTCTGCACCGTGCCCTTGCCGAAGGTGGTCTCGCCGATGATCAGGGCGCGGCCGTAGTCCTGCATGGCGCCGGCGAAGATCTCCGAGGCCGAGGCCGAGCCGCGGTTGACCAGCACCGCCAGCGGGCCTTCCCAGGCCACGCCCGGGTTGCGGTCGCTGTAGACCTGCACGCGGCCGCCGGATTCGCGCTGCTGCACCACCGGGCCCTGGTCGATGAACAGGCCGGTCAGCTGCACCGCCTCGTCGAGCGAGCCGCCGCCGTTGTTGCGCAGGTCCAGGACCACGCCGTCCACGCCCTTCTGCTTGAACTCGCCGAGGATGCGGGCGACGTCGCGGGTGGCGGAGGTGTAGTCGGTGCCGTTGCGGCGGCGGCCTTCGAAGTCCTGGTAGAACGCCGGCAGCTCGATCACTCCGATCAGGCGCTGCGCCGAGCCGTTCTGCGCCGGGATCGTGTAGGTCTTGCTCTTGGCGGCCTGCTCGGCCAGCTGCACGCGGGCGCGGGTGAGCACCACGCTGCGGTGCCCGCCGTCGATGCCGCTCTCGGCCGGGATGTACTCCAGGCGCACCTGGGTGCCCTTGGAGCCGCGGATCTTGCCGACCACGTCGTCGATGCGCCAGCCGATCACGTCCTCGACCGGGCCCGACTTGCCCTGGCCGACGCCGACGATGCGGTCGCCGGGCTTGAGCGTGCCGTCCAGCGCGGCCGGGCCGCCGGGGATGATCTCGCGGATCACCACGAAATCGTCCTGGCGCTGCAGCTGCGCACCGATGCCTTCCAGCGACAGCGACATCTGCTGGTTGAAGTTCTCGGCACTGCGCGGGTTGAGGTAGGCGGTATGCGGATCGACCGAGGCGGTGTACGCGTTGAGGAACAGCGTGAACACGTCCTCGCTCTTGAGCTCGGCCACCGAACGGGAGACCTGCGCGTAGCGCTTGTCGAGCGTCTTGCGGATCTCGGCCGGCTCCTTGCCGGCGAGCTTCAGCCTCAACCAGTCGTTCATCACCGACTTGCGCCACACGTCGTCCAGGGCGGCGGCATCCGGCGCCCAGGGCTTGTCCTTGCGGTCGTACTCCCAGCGCTCGTTGCCGGTGAAGTCGAAGTCCTGCTTCAGCAGCTTGCGCGCATGCGCCACGCGCTGGTCCACCCGCTCGCGGTAGACGGCGAACATGGCGAAGGCCGCCGAGGGATCGCCCTGGCGCACCGCGTTGCCCAGCTGGTGCCGGTACGGCTCGAAGCGGGCGATGTCGGCCGCGGTGAAGAACTGCTTGTTCGGATCCAGCGCCTCGAGGTAGCGGCGGAAGATGTCTTCCGACAGCGCGTCGTCGGCCGGGCGCGGGCGATAGGCCAGGCGGCTGTCCGACAGCACGCCGTAGACCATCTTGGAAATGGTGGCCTGGTCCGCGGTGGGCGCGACCGCGACCTGGTCCTTGCCGTCCGTGCGCGCCAGCAGCGCGAGCGGGGACAGGAGCAACAGGGCAAGCAGGGGGGCGGCGAATCTGCGGTTCATTGAGTACTCGTGGCCGGCGTCAGGCCGGTCGGGACAGGCTGCTGGGGGCTGTGACCGGGAAACAGTGCCGGAAGTTGCCGTGGCCTGTTTCCGCCGGTCAGCTGCAGGCTAGCTCCCGCGGCGTACGGAAAAGTGAACGGAACCGCCGGGGCCGGGACCGGACTCAGGCCGCGACCCCGGCGCCGGCCGCCTGGCGGTCGGCGTGGTAGGACGAACGGACCATCGGCCCGGAGGCGACGTGGCTGAAGCCCAGCTCGTAACCGTAGGCCTCCAGCGCCTTGTATTCCTCCGGCGTCCAGTAGCGCAGCACCGGGTGGTGGTGCACGGTCGGCTGCAGGTACTGGCCGATGGTGACCATGTCCACGTCGTGCGCGCGCAGGTCGCGCAGGGTGGCCTGCACCTGTTCCAGGGTCTCGCCCAGGCCGAGCATGATCCCGGACTTGGTCGGGATCGACGGATGCCGGGCCTTGAACTCCTTGAGCAGGGTCAGCGACCACTGGTAGTCCGCGCCCGGGCGCACGTTGCGGTACAGGTCCGGCACCGTCTCGATGTTGTGGTTGAACACGTCCGGCGGGTTCTGCGCCAGGATCTCCAGCGCCCGCTCCATGCGGCCCTTGCCGCGGAAGTCCGGGGTCAGGATCTCGATCCGGGTGCCCGGCGAGCGCTCGCGGATCGCGGTGATGCAGTCGACGAAGTGCTGGGCGCCGCCATCGCGCAGGTCGTCGCGGTCCACGCTGGTGACCACCACGTACTTCAGGCCCATGTCGGCCACGGTGTTGCCGAGGCTGGCCGGCTCGTTCGGATCCGGCGGCTTCGGGCGGCCGTGGGCCACATCGCAGAACGAGCAGCGGCGGGTGCAGACCTCGCCGAGGATCATGAAGGTCGCCGTGCCGTGGCCGAAGCACTCGTGGATGTTCGGGCAGCTGGCCTCCTCGCAGACCGTGACCAGGCGGTTCTCGCGCAGCTTGGCCTTGAGGTTCTGCACGGCGTTGCCCGACGGGATCCGCACGCGGATCCACGACGGCTTGCGCAGCACCGGCGCATCGGCGAACTGGACCGGCGAACGGCCGATCTTGTCGCCGCCGAGCTGCTTGGCGCCCGCCTCCAGCGGCGCGGCCGACGCGGCGTTCTCGGACAGGACCTGGAGCGGGATCGTGCGGGGGGCGGGCGTACTCATGGCGCCTATTGTAGGCCGCAGGCGCCCCCGGCGCCCGGCACGGCCGGTTACGGGGGTGAAACGGGGCGTGGCGGTGGATGGAACGGCTAGGGACGGCGATTCGCCCCGCCGGGCGTGAAGGTGTCGGCCGGGCCTCGCGGGCGCAAGCGCGCCACCTGCGACCGGGCCGGCTGCAGGCAACCGACCCTCTCCCCCCGGCCTGTCTCCCTCTGGAAGAAGGGATCAGCAACGAAGCCACGACCCAAACGTGCCGGAAGACGCGGTAGCGCGAAAAAGCGTCTCGCTGAACGATGCGTCCAGGGCGCTGGCGCGTGGCGACGCGCCAGACGGCGCCGGCGCCCACCTTCAGTCCCTGCGCGGACGCGGAACCGCGCGATGCGGCGTACCCCCGCGCTGCCGCGGCTCCGTCCGAAGCCCGCTCAACCCAATGCCGTTGCTTTTGCCGTTTCTGTTGCTGTTGCTGTTGTCCTTGCTGCTGTCACGGGAACAACAGCGAGCGACCGTCAGCCCGCCAGCTGCGCCGGCAACCCGTCGCGCGCCTGGAGTTCGAGGCCGAACTGCCGCGCGATCTGCTCCAGCAGCACCGGCTTGACCGCGTCCATCGACGACGGACCGCCAAGGTCCTGCAGCGACGTCACCTGCAGGCCCTGGTAGCCGCAGGGATTGATCCGGTGGAACGGCTCCAGGTCCATGCCGATGTTGAAGGCCAGCCCGTGGAAGGTGCAGCCGCGGCGCACGCGGATGCCCAGCGCCGCCACCTTGGCCCCGCCGACGTAGACGCCCGGCGCGCCTTCCCTGCGTTCGCCACCGACATTCCACTCGTCGAGCGTGTCGATGATCGCCTGCTCGATCCGGCACACGTATTCGCGCACCCCGATCCCGATACGGCGCAGGTCCAGCAGCGGATACAGCACGATCTGCCCCGGCCCGTGGTAGGTCACCTGCCCCCCGCGATCCACGTGCAGCACCGGGATCCCGCCCGGCGCCAGCACGTGTTCCGGCTTGCCCGCCTGGCCCAGGGTGAAGACCGGCTCGTGCTCGACCAGCCACAGCTGGTCGGCCGTGTCCTCGCCGCGCGCATCGGTGAAGGCCTGCATCGCCCGCCACACCGGCTCGTAGGGCTGCCGTCCCAGGTCGAACACCGTCGCCGGCAACGGCGCGCGCGCGCGCGCCGGATCGCTCGCGCCATCCCGCGGCGCAGGGCAGGCCGTCGCGTTCACAGCGTCCACTTCACTTCGGGGTGGTCGCGCAACGCCTGGTGGGCGCGGTCGTACTGCTCACGGCTTTCGGCACGGAAGCCGAAGCGCACGGACACGTACTTGCCGTTGGAAGAGTGCTTCCACTGGATGCTCTCTTCCAGCACTTCCACGCCGGCCTCGCCCAGCAGCTTCGGCAGTTCGGTCTCCAGCCCCTTGTCGGCCGCACCCATCGCGCTGAGCTCGAAGGTGCCCGGGAACTGGAAGCCGTGCTCGGGATTGTCAGAACGGATTTCCATTGCGGCATTATCGGGCCGCCTCCCGGCAAACCCAACCCCGCTGCGACCGGCGGTCGGCCACCGCATGAAACGCAGCGGTGCGCACGGCGGGCTGGTGGCACCCCGCCCACTCCCCCATGGTCTGCCCCGCTCCGCGCGCTGCGCGCCCACGGAATCCCCACCACATGCCACCTGTTTTCCGCCATCCCCTGGCAGCCCTGGCCCTGGCGGCCGCCACCCTCCCCGCGCACGCGGCCGACCGCTGCCAGGACAACGTGCTCCGGCAGACCCCGCCGGCGGTGAATTTCCGCGTCGACAACGACCTGTTCGGCGGCCAGGACCAGGGCTATACCAACGGCGCGCAGCTGACCTTCGTGTCGCCGAACCTGAAGGACTACACCGACGACCCCTGCCTGCCGCGGCTCGCGCGCTGGGCCAACCGCCACCTCGAACGCCTGCAGCCGGGCCGCTTCGACCAGCAGAACATGGTCTTCTCGGTCGCGCAGAAGATCTACACGCCCACCGACTACACCCGCCGCGACCTGGTCGGAGACGACCGGCCATACGCGGCGGTACTGCTGGCCAGCTTCGGCTACAACGCGCGCAACGACTCGCAGCTGGCCACCACCCAGCTGCAGCTAGGCGTGGTCGGCCCGGCCGCGCTTGGCCGCCAGGTGCAGGACGCCGTGCACAAGCTCACCGGCAGCGAGCGCTTCCTCGGCTGGGACAACCAGCTGCGCAACGAGCCGGTGGTGCGCCTGGTGCACGAACGCATGCGCCGCTGGCCGCGCGATGCCGATACGAACGCCAACGGCTGGGGCTGGGATGCGATCACCCACTGGGGCGGGGCGGTCGGCAACCTCAGCACCCACGCCAACGCCGGCGCCGAGGTGCGTTTCGGCTGGCGCCTGCCCGACGATTTCGGCAGCACGCCGCTGCGCCCGGCCGGCGAGAACACCGCCCCGCCCGCCCGCGGACGCCATCCGGGCTGGTCGGCGCACATGTTCCTCACCTCCGACGCGCGCTGGGTGCTGCGCGACATCACCCTGGACGGCAACACCTTCCGCCGCAGCCACAGCGTCGACAGGAAGCCGCTGGTCGGCGAGATCGGATACGGCCTGGCGGTGACGCGTGGACGCTGGAAGCTCGCCCTGGCGCGCTACCACGGCACGCGCGAATTCGAAGGCCAGAAGGAGCGGCCGGTATACGGCAGCTTCACCATCAGCCGCATGCTCTGAGCGGCACCCTCGCCGGAAACGCGAACGGGGCGGCACCACGCCGCCCCGTTCGTCGTATACCGCTGGCGCGGGCCTACTTCGCCAGCTCGGTCATCGCCGAGTTGACCCAGCCCTTGTTGCCCAGCTCGTCCTCCACTTCCCACATCTGGCCGTCCTTCTCGCCGGTGGGATACAGCAGCATGCCCGGATCCAGCTCGCGCACCGCCTTGCCGGAGCCCTTCGAGTTGGCCAGCAGGCGCGCCGGCTTGGTCACGCGCAGCGCCTGGGTGACGTTGGCCTCCGAAGCGTTGTCGGGCAGGCCACCCAGCTGTTCGATGATGTCGGTGTAGGCCTGCAGGTAGGCCAGGGTGATGACCTGGCCGATCTCGGTGTTGGCGTAACCGCCGGCACCGGCCGCGCCGAAGCCGCCGCCGCTGAACAGGCCGCCGCTGGCACCCCAGCCGATGTCGGTCTTCTTGGCGCTGCCCTCGGCCATCGCCACCTGCTCGGAGGAACGCACGTCGGTGATGGTCAGGACCACGTCGGCGGTCTTCTTCTTGAAGTTCAGGCCGCCGATGAGGGCGCCGGCGTTGCCGCCGACCAGGCCGCCGATCAGGCCGCCGATGGCGTTGCCGCCGGCGTTGCTGTTGGTCGAGACCAGGTCCGGGATCATCACGTAGTCGGCGGCCTTGATCTGGCCCTTGCCGATGTTGGAGCCGCGGCGCAGGTCGCCCTCGGAGGCCAGCGCGCGCTCGGCCTGGGCGGCGGCCATGCCGGCGCCGCGGTCGACCAGGGTGAAGCAGCGCGACTTGTTGACGAAGACCTTGATCAGCTTGGACGGCGCCGGCAGCTGCTGGCCGGTCCACCAGTTCACCGCATCATCCGGCTCGATCACCGAGATGGTGCCCAGCGGCTTGGCGCACACCGGGATCTGCGCGGTCTGCTGCTTGCGCTGCTCCTGCGCGCTCTGGCGCTGGGCCGAAGCCGGGCCGGCCACGCACAGCATCACGGCGAGCAGCCCGACGGCCGAGGCGACCGCCCCGGAATTCCCTTTACGCATGTCGATTTTCCCCACTCTGGTTTGGTATAGCGACGGGTCGCCGCGGCCACCGATCCATCGAGGCCATCCCTTCCCCTCGCCGGGCAATCATAGATCACGCGAATGGGCTGGGCACCCGGCCATTCGACACCCGGCCATTGGTCAGGGGTGTCCAGGGCCGGAAAACACGACAGCCGGCTTGCGCCGGCTGTCGGAGGTACTGCACGGAGGGGCGGAGCCGCTTACTCGGACTCCCACCACATCCAGAACGCGTCCCACAGGCGCTTGAAGAAGCCGCCCTCCTCCACCGCCGACACCGCCACCAGCGGCGCCTGCGCCAGGACCTGGCCGTCGAGGGCGACCTTGACCGTGCCGATCTGCTGGCCGGCCGCGATCGGCGCCACCAGCGACTTGGGCACCTCCATGCTCGGCTTCAGCTCGGCGTAGCGGCCGCGCGGCACGCTCACCAGCAGCGGCTCGGCCACGCCCAGCTGGACCTGGCCGGCCTTGCCCTTCCACACCTTCAGCTGCGCCACCGGCTTGCCCGGCTCGTAGAGCTTGTGGGTCTCGTAGAAGCGGAAGCCCCAGTTGAGCAGGGCCAGGCTGTCGTCGGCGCGCTGCTTCTCCGAGCCGGCGCCCATCACCACCGCGATCAGGCGCTGGTCGCCGCGCTTGGCCGAGCTCATCAGGCAGTAGCCGGCGCCGGAATGGTGGCCGGTCTTGATGCCGTCGACGCTCGGATCGCGCCACAGCAGCAGGTTGCGGTTCGGCTGGGTGATGCCGTTGACCGTGAACTCCTTGATGCTGTTGTAGGCGTAGGACTCCGGGTAGTCGCGCACGAAGGCGCGCCCCAGCAGGGCCAGGTCGCGGGCGGTGCTGTAGTGCTCCGGCGCCGACAGGCCGTGGGCGTTGACGAAGTGGCTGTTCTTCATGCCGATCTTCGCCGCGTAGCTGTTCATCAGGTCGGCGAAGGCCTCCTGGGTACCGGCGACGTGCTCGGCCAGGGCGATGGCGGCGTCATTGCCCGACTGCACGGCCATGCCCTTCTCCATGTCCACCAGCGGCGCGCGCTGGTTGACCGGGAAGCCGCTGAAGCTGCCGTCGGTGCGGGCGCCGCCCTCGCGCCAGGCGCGCTCGCTCATCAGCACCTGGTCGTCGGGCTTGACCTTGCCGGCGGCCATCTCGGCGGCGATCACGTAGGCGGTCATCACCTTGGTGATGCTGGCCGGCTCCACGCGCGCGTCGACGTTCTCGCCGGCCAGCACCTGGCCGGTGGCGTAGTCCATGACCAGCCAGGCGGTGGACTTCGCGGGGGCCGGCGCCGCGGGGATGGCGACGGCGGCGGGTGCGGCGGCTTGTGCGGGGGCCGGTGCCGGCGCCTGGGCGACGGCCAGGCCGACGGCGAACGTCGAGGCCAGCGCGACGGCGAAGACGCCAGTGGCGGGACGGAACTTCATGCGGACGGGGACTCCAGCTGGGCCGGCAACGGGGCCGGCAGGACGGACAGGGCGCCGGCGAAGATGGCGGCGCAAGGGAGGAATTGTAATCGGCAGCCCCGGCGCGGCCTCATTCGCGGACCAGCTGCGGCGCACCGAAACCCAGACCGGCGATGCGCCCGGCGAGTTCCGCGGCGTCGTCGCTGCCGGCGGCGACCCGCAGCCGCCACATCTGGCGGCCGCCGGCGACCACGTCGTCCAGGCGGGCCCCGGCGATGCCGGCGGCGAGCAGGCGTTCCAGCGCGCGGCGGGCGTTGTCCAGGCTGGAGAAGCTGGCCACCTGCAGGACCTGGCCGGACGAAACCGGGGCCGCCGGAGCCGCTGCGGCGGCCGTGGCCGGCGCGGGCGTGGCGACCTCGACCTTCGCCACCGGGGTGACCGACACCGGCGCCTGGGCGAAGCTGCCCGTGGTCGACGGCAGCGCCTGCACCAGCTGGTCCAGGCCGGTGGCCGGGGTCGCCGGCGAGGTCACCGCCGCGCCCCTGGCACCGGCCGCCGGGCCGGACGCGGCCGGCGACGCGGCGACCGGGTTGCCTTCGTCGCCCGGTTCCAGCGCGCGCACCTCGACCCGGCCGGTGCCGCGGGCGACGATGCCCAGCTTCACCGCCGCCGCATAGCTGAGGTCGATTACCCGGCCGTCGTGGAACGGACCGCGGTCGTTCACCCGCACCACCACCGACTTGCCATTGTCGAGGTTGGTGACCCGGGCGAAGCTGGGCAGCGGCAGGGTCTTGTGCGCGGCGGTGAAGGCGTACATGTCGTACACCTCCTGGTTGGAGGTGCGGCGGCCGTGGAACTTGGCGCCGTAGTACGAGGCGATGCCCTGCTCGACATAGCCGCGCGGACGGTCCATCACGTGGTACTGCCTGCCCAGCACGGTGTACGGCGAGCGGTTGCCGACCGGCGAGCGCGGCTCGGCCACGACCAGCGGCTCGGGGATGCAGTCGACGTTGGGGATGTAGTCCGGCGTGGTGTCCTTCACGCCCGGCTTGTACAGGCCGCCGGCGACATAGTCGCCACGGGTCGAAGGATCCTCCTCCGCCGGCTTGTAGGGCGACACGCCGGTGCAGCCCGGCGGCAGCGCCGCGGTGGCGCCATGGCTGGCGTGGCCGGATACCGCCGCGCCGTGCGCCCGCCCGTGCCCGTCCTTCTTCGGCGCGCTGCCGCAGGCGGCCAGGCCGAGGACCAGCAGCACCAGCAGCCAGCGCTTCATGCCGGTGGCAGCTCGCGGCCGGCGATCGCCTCCGACAGCTGGAACACCGCCATCGCGTACATCTTGGAGATGTTGTAGCGGGTGATCGCGTAATAGTTGCGGAAGCCGAGCCAGTACTGCGGCCCGGCGCTGCCTTCCAGCGACACCGGGGTGGCGGTGGCGCCGCCCGGCACCGGTTGCCGGGCGGTGTAGCCGCGCGCGGCCAGCGATTCGAGGCTGTGCTCGGGCGTCCAGTCCTCGGGATTGAACGGCTCGCGGCCTTCGGCCAGGGTGGCCGGCACCGCGATCGGGCCGCCGGCGACCCAGCCGCCCTTCTTCACGAAGTAGTTGGCGACCGAGGCGAACACGTCGTCGAGGCTGTTGAACAGGTCGCGGCGGCCGTCGCCGTCGCCGTCCACGGCGAACTGGCGGTAGCTCGAAGGCATGAACTGGCCCAGGCCCATCGCCCCGGCGTAGCTGCCCTTGAGTGTGGTGATGTCCAGCTTCTCCTCGCGGCCCAGCGCGAACAGCTGCGCCAGTTCGTCGCGGAAGAACAGTTCGCGGCGCACCTCGCGCTCGAGTTTCGCCGGATCGCCGCTGCGCGGGTAGCGGAAGGCCAGGGTGTACAGCGCGTCGAGCACCGAGTAGCGGCCGGTGTTGCCGCCGTAGCTGGTCTCCACGCCGATGATCGCCACGATCACCTCGGCCGGCACGCCGGTTTCGGCCTGCACCTTCTCCAGCGCGGCGCGGTTCTTCGCCAGGAAGGCACGACCGCCGTCGATCCGCGCCTGGGTGATGAACATCGACCGGTATTCATGCCACGGCTTGACCCGTTCGGCCGGGCGCGACATCGCCGCGACCACGCTGTCGAGGAAATTCGCCTTCGCCAGCGTCGCCTCGATCTCCGCGGCGGGAATGCCGAAGCGCGCGGAGGTGTCGCGGATGAACTGCGCGCGCGCGGTCTCGAACGGCACCGGGGTCAGGTCCACCGCGGGCGCGGCGGCGTTCTCGGGCGCGGCTTCGGCCGGCACCGGCGCCGATGCGGGCGCGGGAACCGGGGTGGACGCGGGCGGAGACGCCAGCTTCGCGTCCTTCGGCACGCAGCCGAACAGGACGAGGGCGAGCAGGCCAGTCAATGCGGGCTTCATCATCGTCGGCAGATTAGCATCGCCCGCAGGGGCGCGGAACCGCGTTTTCCGCGGCGTTCAGCGTCGCCGCGCGACGTGGCGCGGCTCAGCGGTAGCCGTGAACCGGCCGGTGGGTGCGCACCGCCATCACCAGGCCCAGCCCGGCCAGCAGCGACACCGCCGAGGTACCGCCGTAGCTGAGCAGCGGCATCGGCACGCCGACCACCGGCAGCAGGCCGGAGACCATGCCGCCGTTGACCAGCACGTAGACGAAGAAGGCCAGGCCCAGCGAACCGGCCAGCAGGCGTGCGTAGCCGTCGCGCGCTTCCACCGCGATCCACAGGCAGCGCCCGACCACGAACAGGTACAGCGCCAGCACCGTGGCCACGCCGACCCAGCCGAATTCCTCGCTGAGCACGGCGAAGATGAAGTCGGTGGTCTGCTCGGGGATGAAGTTCAGGTGGGCCTGGCTGCCCTCGCCCCAGCCCTTGCCGGTGAGGCCGCCGGAGCCGATCGCGATCTTCGACTGGATGATGTTCCAGCCGGTGCCCAGCGGGTCGCGTTCGGGCTCGAGGAAGGTGAGGATGCGGTCCTTCTGGTACGGGCGCAGCAGCCAGAACCAGGCCACCGGCGCCACCGCGGCCACGCCGCCGACGCCCACGCCCACCCACCACCACGGCAGCCCGGCCAGCAGCAGCGCGAACACGCCGCTGCTGGCGATCAGCATGGCCGTGCCGAAGTCCGGCTGCAGCAGGATCAGCCCGGTCGGCACCGCGATCAGCACGCCGGCCACCAGCACCGTGCCCACCCGCGGCGGCAGCGGCCGCAGGTGCAGGTACCAGGCCACCATCATCGGCAGGGTGATCTTCAGCAGCTCCGACGGCTGCAGGAAGAACACGCCCAGGTTGAGCCAGTGGCGGCCGTGCTTGCCGGTGCCGACCAGCAGCACCGCCAGCAGCGGCAGCAGCGACAGCGCGTACACCGCCGGCGACCAGGCACGCAGGCGGATCACCGGGATCCGCGACAGGCCCCACATCGCCAGCAGGCCGATCGCGAAGCGCGCGCCCTGCGCCTTCACCAGCGCCGGTCCATTGCCGGGACCGCCGGCGCTGTACAGCACCGCCAGGCCGAAGCCCATCAGCGCGCCCAGCGCCAGCAGCAGAGGCCAGTCGACGGTGCGGGTGATCCGCCCGAGCATCTCCAGCAGCCAGCGCAGGAAATCCCTCATCGGGTGTCCTCCTGCGCTTGCGCCGGGGCGGGCGCGTCGGCCGATGGCTCCGCCGCGGGCGGCGCCTTCGCGGGCGTTGCGGCAGGTGTCGCCGGGGCAGGCGCAGCGGGCCGGCTCGCGGGTACGGCCACGGCGCCGCCCTGGCGACGGATCCAGCTGCCGAAGGTGTTCTGCGAGGGCGTGGCGTCGGCGGCCAGCGCCGGCGTGCGGCCCTGGGCCGAGGTCACCGCGGGTGCCGACGCAGCGGCCGCGCCGGCCGTCGCGGCGCTGCCCTCGACCCGAACGGATGCTGGCGAGGACGCGGCCGTGCCGGGCGACGGCGCAACGCCCGCCCCCGCCTCCGCGCCTGCCTCGGCACCCCCCACAGGCGCGCAGGGGGCCGCACCGTCGGCGCAGGCGGTCGCCGGAGCGGGCCCGTCGATCGGCTCCAGCCCTTCCGGGAGCTTGCCCAGCAGCCAGGCGTCGAAGATCGCCCGCGCGATCGGCGCGGCGGTGCTGCCGCCGTAACCGCCGCCTTCCACCGCCACCGCCACCGCGATCTGCGGATCGTCGGCCGGCGCGTAGCCGATGAACAGCGCGCGGTGGCGCAGGTGCATCGGCAAGCTGCGCGGGTTGACCGCGGCGGTGCCGCGGCGGCTGACCACCTGCGCGGTGCCGGTCTTGCCGGCGATCCGGTACGGGATGCCGACGCCGATCGGGCGCGCGGTGCCGCCGGGCCCGTGCACGGTGGCGATCATGCCCTCGCGCACCACCTGCAGGTTGTCCGGGCGGTCGCTGATCAGGGTCGGCTCCGGCTGCGGCAGCGGCGCCCACGGCGCATCGAAACCCTCGCGGCGCGCGTCGACCAGGTGCGGCCGGCGCAGGCGCCCGCCGTCGGCCAGCGCAGCGGTGCCGCGCACCATCTGCAGCGGGGTCACCTTCCAGTCGCCCTGGCCGATGCTGATGTTCACCGTGTCGCCCGGGTACCAGCGCTCCTTGCGCGTCTTCATCTTCCACGCCGGGCCGGGCAGGATGCCGGAGGTCTCGCCGGCCAGGTCGATGCCGCTGGGCTGGCCGAAGCCGTACCTGGTCAGGTACTCGCCGATGCGGCCGATGCCCATGTCCAGGGCAAGCTTGTAGTAGTACGTATTGACCGAGTCGGCGATCGACTTGCGCGCGTCGGTCCAGCCATGGCCGCCGCGGTGCGAGTCGCCCCAGCCGCGGCTGGTGCCGGGCAGGTAGAACATGCCGGTGGACAGGACCCGGTCTTCCGGCCGGCGCGTGCCGCTGTCCAGGCCGGCCAGGGCCATGAAAGGCTTCAGCGTCGAACCGGGCGCGACGCCGCCAAGCACCGCGCGGTTGAACTGCGGGCGCGAAGGGTTGTCGGTCAGCGCGCGGTAGTCGGCATGGGAAATGCCGTTGACGAACAGGTTCGGGTCGAAGCTGGGCAGGCTCACCAGCGCCAGGATCTCGCCGGTGCGCGGGTCCATCGCCACCGCCGTGCCTTCCAGCTCGCCGAACGCGGCCACGGTGGCGCGCTGCAGCTCCGCGTCGATCGACAGGCGCAGGTCGGCGCCCGGCTTCGCCGGCACCCGGCCGATCGTGCGCAGCGCGCGGCCCTGCACGTTGGTCTCGATCTGCTCGTAGCCGACCTGGCCGCGCAGCAGGTCGTCGTAGGAGCGCTCGATGCCGGTCTTGCCGACGTGGGTCAGCGCCGCACCGGCCTCGCCCAGCTTCTCCAGGTCGTCCTCGTCGACGCGGCCGACGTAGCCAACCACGTGCGCGAGCAGGTCGCCGTAGGGATAGTGGCGGGTCAGGTAGGGCTGCAGTTCCACGCCGGGGAAGCGCCAGCGGTTGACCGCGAAGGCGGCCATCTCCTCGTCGCTCAGGCGCAGCTTCAGGGTGATCGGCAGGAAGCCGCGGCCGGCTTTGCGCTCGCGGTGGAAGCGCTCGATCTCGTCCTCGCCCAGCGGCACCACCTTGCCCAGTTCCTCGAGCAGTCGGTCCAGGTCGCCGGCCTTGTCCGGGGTCACGTCGAGGCGGAACGCCGGCAGGTTCTCGGCCAGCAGCCGGCCCTGGCGGTCGTAGATCATGCCGCGCGCCGGCACCACCGGGCGCGGGCGGATGCGGTTGGCTTCCGAGCGGGTGGCGTAATCGGCGTGCTGCACCACCTGCAGGCGGAAGTACCACGCCGCCAGCCCGATGAGGGCCAGGGCCACGGCGAGGAAACCGAGCACGGCGCGGCGGCGGAACTGCTCGGCTTCCGCGTGCGGGTTCTTGACCTGGCGCCGGCTCATCATCGCCCTGGCCTCAGTCGCGGCGCCGGCCCAGCCGCAGTGCGTCCAGCACCAGGAACAGCGGCGGCCACAGGACCACGCCCAGCGCCGGCGCCCACCAGTAGTTCCATGGCAGCTGCGGCAGGCCCAGCGACAGGTGCACGGCCGCGTCGACGATGCGGTCGTTAAGCAGCAGCGCGCCGATCGCCAGCGCCTGCTGCGACAGCGGGAAGAAGCGCAGCCGCGCGCGGAAGCGCTGCAGGATGAAGGCCATGATCACCAGGCGCAGCGCGTGTTCGCCGAGCACGCCGCCATAGACCAGGTCGGCGACGATGCCGACCACGAAGGCCAGGCCCAGGCCGGCGCGCGAGGGTGTCTCGATCAGCCAGTAGGCCAGCACCAGCGCCAGCCAGAACGGCCGCAGCGGCTGCAGCACCACCGGCAGCGGCAGCAGGCCCAGCAGCAGGGCCACGAACAGGCTCGCCGGCAGCACCCAGCCGCCTTCGCGCAGGCGGCTCATCGGGCCTCCTCCGGCGGGCTGGCGGCGCCGGGCGGCGAAGCCGCGTCGCCGGCCGGCGCGGCTTCGCGCGGCGTGGTCGCCGGCGGGTTGGCGGGACGCGGGGCCGGTCCCTGGCGGGCGGGCGGGCCACCGGGGGCATCCGCATCGGCAGCCCCCGCAGCCGCCGGCCCGGCCGCTCCCTCCGCGGCCCCGGTGGTCGCCGGCCGTTCCGGCGCCGGGCCGGTACGCAGCAGCAGCACGTCGCGGCCGCGGTCCAGGTGCGCGGCCGGCGCCAGTTCGCCGACCAGGAAGGCCTGGCTCTCGTCCGGGCGCAGCGCGGTGATCGTGGCGACCGGGAAACCCGGCGGGAAGCGCCCGCCCAGCCCGGAGGTGACCAGCAGGTCGCCGACCTGGACGTCGCGGTTGAGCGGCACGTCGTGCAGTTCCAGGCGGTCGCCGCGGCCGTAGGCGATCAGGCGCACGCCGTTGCGCGCGATCATCACCGGCACCGCGTGGTCCGGGTCGGTCAGCAGCAGCACGGTCGAATGCATCGGCGTGACCTCGACCACCTGGCCGAGCAGGCCGCCGGCGTCGATCACCGCCTGGCCCTCGTGCACGCCCTGGCGGCTGCCGGCGGCCAGCACCAGGCGCTGCCGCGACGGCTCCAGGTCGATGTCCAGGATCGGCGCCAGCTGCACGTCCAGGCCGCTGCGCTCGACCACGCCGAGCAGGTCGCGCAGCTGGGCGTTGTCGATGGCGGCGTTGCGGAGGCGGGTCAGGCGCGCGTTGGCCAGCAGCAGCTCGTTGCGCAGCTCGCGGTTCTCCTCCAGCAGCGCCGAACGCGTGGCCAGGTGGTCGCGCAGCGCGCCGCCCACCCGGCCGGGCAGCCCGGCCAGCGCCCACACCGGCTGCGCCAGCAGGTTGGCCTGGGTGCGGACCTGGCGCAGCCAGCCGCCGCGGTGGTCGAGCACCAGCAGGGTGATGGCGAGGGCGAGGTAGGCCAGCAACCGCAGCGTGCCGGCGGTATCACCGGGACGGGCGGCGGCGGCGGCGGGTCCGGGAAAGGACGACACGGAAGGGGATCGGCGGTCGCGTGTTGGGCAGAGGCGAGTATGAGGGCGGACGGCAAGGCGCGCCCGGCGCGTCCCCACCGCCGGGCACGTGGAACGCTACGCCGGTCAGTCCGGCGCGAAGAACTCGTTGCCATGCATGTCGACCAGCTCAAGCGCGCGGCCGCCGCCGCGGGCGACGCAGGTCAGCGGATCGTCGGCCACCTGCACGTGCAGGCCGGTTTCCTCGGAGATCAGCTTGTCCAGGTCACGCAGCAGGGCGCCGCCGCCGGTGAGGACGATGCCGCGCTCGGCCACGTCGGCGCACAGTTCCGGCGGGGTCTGCTCCAGCGCCAGCTTGACCGCCGAGACGATCCCCGACAGCGGCTCGTGCAGCGCTTCGAGCACCTCGTTGGAGCTGATCTTGATCATCTTCGGCACGCCCTCGGCGAGGTTGCGGCCGGAGATCTCCAGTTCCTGCACCACGGTCTGCGGATAGGCGCAGCCCAGCTCGACCTTGATCCGCTCGGCGGTGGCCTCGCCGATCAGCATGCCGTGGTTGCGGCGCACGTAGTTGGTGATCGATTCGTCGAAGCGGTCGCCGCCGATGCGCACCGAGGCCGAGTAGACGATGCCGTTGAGCGAGATCACCGCCACCTCGGTGGTGCCGCCGCCGATGTCGATGACCATCGAACCGCGCGCCTCGGACACCGGCATGCCGGCGCCGATCGCCGCCGCCATCGGCTCCTCGATCAGGTAGACGTCGCGGGCGCCGGCCTCCTCGGCCGATTCCTTGATCGCGCGGCGCTCCACCTGGGTGGAGCCGGCCGGCACGCACACCAGCACGCGCGGGCTCGGGCGCAGGAAGCGCGACTTGTGCACCTTCTTGATGAAGTGCTTGAGCATCGCCTCGGTATAGGTGAAGTCGGCGATGACGCCGTCCTTCATCGGGCGGATGGTGGTGATGTTGCCCGGCGTGCGGCCCAGCATCTGCTTGGCTTCCGTGCCCACCGCTGCCACCGAGCGGGTCCCCCCGATCGCCCGGTCCTGGCGTACCGCGACCACTGACGGCTCGTTCAGCACGATGCCCTGGCCGCGCACGTAGATCAGGGTGTTGGCCGTGCCCAGGTCGATGGACAGGTCGTTGGAGAACATGCCGCGGAGCTTCTTGAACATCGGGAGGGGCGATCCTGGGGGGCGGGCGGAAGGGGCCGGGAGGCGGCGCAGGAAGGGGCGCCGGTGGCGAAAAATTGGGCACGAAACTGGCCGGCTAGCCTAGCAACGGTCCCGCACGCGGGCAAGGAAAAATCCGCGTTAAAACGGCGATTTCCGTCACTTCGGGGCGCCGTCGCGGCGGCAGCGGCGGCAAGCCCGGACTGGCCGCGCGGGGACGCAGCCGGTAACCTTTGCACCTGCGGCGCCGGTGCCGCGCGCGTTCCATGCCCGCCACCGGGCCTCCCCGAGCAGCCAGACGATGTCCACCCTGATCTGTGGTTCCCTTGCCTACGACACCATCATGGTGTTCCCGGACCAGTTCAAGAACCACATCCTGCCGGACAAGGTCCACATCCTGAACGTCTCGTTCCTGGTGCCGCGGATGCGCCGCGAGTTCGGTGGCTGCGCCGGCAACATCGCCTACAACCTGCACCTGCTGGGCGGCAAGCCGGTGCCGATGGGCACGGTGGGCTCGGATTTCGGCCCGTACCGCGAGCATTTCGAGGCCCTGGGGATCGATCTGTCGCGGGTCAAGGTGATCGAGGAGCTGTTCACCCCGCAGGCCTTCATCACCACCGACCACGACAACAACCAGATCACCGCCTTCCACCCGGGCGCGATGATGCGGTCCTACGAGAACCACGTTAAGGACGTGCCGGGGATCAGCCTGGGCCTGGTCGGCCCGGACGGCCGCGAGGGCATGCTGCAGAACGCCGCCGAGTTCCGGGAGATGGGCGTCCCGTTCATCTTCGACCCGGGCCAGGCCATGCCGCTGTTCAACGGCCAGGAGCTGCGCCAGTTCATCGAGCAGGCCGACTACGTCGTGGTCAACGATTACGAGTCGAACCTGCTGCAGGAACGCACCGGCTGGACCGACCGCGAGATCGTCTCGCGGGTCAAGGCCTACATCACCACCCAGGGCCCGCGCGGCGCCCTGGTGCACACTCCCGAGAAGACCTACGAGGTCCCGCCGGCGCACGAGCGTCGCGTGGTCGACCCGACCGGCTGCGGCGACGCCTTCCGCGCCGGCCTGATCTTCGGCATCGAGAAGGGCTACGACTGGCTGACCATCGGCCGCATGGGCAACCTGATGGGCGCGCTCAAGGTCGAGCACCCGGGTACCCAGAACCAGCGCTTCACCTTCGACGAGTTCAACGAGCAGTTCAAGCAGCAATTCGGCTACTCGCTGGCCTGAACCACCCGCCTTCGTAGAGCGGGGCCTGCCCCGCTGCCGCTGTGCGACGCCATCCCTCCGGAGACGGGGGAGCCGGGCAAGCCCGGCTCTACGGGAGCGGCTGGTTGNGNCCCGCCGGGTCAGACACCCTGCCCGCCCGCCGGTGCCTCGGCCGCGGCCCGTTCCAGCCAGGCCTGCAGGTCGCGGCGGCGCACGCCTTCGCGCTTCGCCTGGGCCAGCCTCTCCAGCATCCACGCGCGCCGGACCGGGTCGTCGCCGGCCATCGACAGGGCCAGGTCGCGGTCCATCCAGCGCCGCACCAGCACGAACAGGACCACGTGCATGGCCAGCGCCAGCAGGCTGACCACGCCGACGACGACGTAATCCAGGTTCACCGCACGCCCCCTGTCCCGCGCTCAGTCCCAGCCGGGCATCTGGCTGCCGTCCAGCCCGCCGACCTCGAACACCGCGGTGCGGGTGCCGCCGGCTTTCACCGGGAACTCGATCTCCAACCGCTGCGCCTGGCGCATCCGCTTCCACAGGCCGCGGTAGTCCTCGATGAACATGGCGATGGCCTCGTCGGTCTTCGGCCGCCACGCCGACATCGGCCTGGCCGCGGCGTCGTCGGACTTCACCTTGACCTTGCAGCCGCCGTAGCAGTCGAAGTCGCCACCTTCCAGCACCAGGTAGGCGCTGCGCTTCCACTCCGGATGGTCGCGGATCACCAGCTGCACGCTGGCCGCGGCGCTGCCGCCGGTATCGACCGCATCCTTGCTGAAGATCGCCGCGGTGCGCTGCTCGCCCTTGCCGGCGGCCACGCGTGCGTAGTTCCACAGCGTGGCCAGACGGCGCTGCTCGCGCGCGGCCTCGGCCTTGGCGGTGACCTCGGCCAGGCCAGGTTCGACCGCGGCCGCGGCCTCGCTGCCGGGGTACTGGGCCAGCAGCGCGGC
The DNA here is from genome assembly GCF_000513995.1 of Pseudoxanthomonas sp. J35. Taxonomy (GTDB): domain Bacteria; phylum Pseudomonadota; class Gammaproteobacteria; order Xanthomonadales; family Xanthomonadaceae; genus Pseudoxanthomonas. The sequence goes on along the minus strand of NZ_AZVB01000004.1, from coordinate 34,239 downwards.
GCCGTGCACGCGCGCCAGCTCCCAGTTGTCCACGGCCACCGCGGCCTCGTACTCGCCCTGCAGCCGGCTTGCGGCCTCTTCCCTGGCCTGGGCCTCGGCGGCGGCCTGGGCCTGGCGCTGGGCCTCGCGGTCGGTGCAGCCGGCGCTGGCCAGCACGGCGGCGGCCAGCAGTGCGCCCAGGGCGACTTGGGACGGGCTCGGTTTCATCGATGCTGCCTCCTGCATGGGCCGGCATTCCGACCCTGGAAACGCACGCGCCGGCCCAGGGGCCGGCGCGTGGCGGGACTTACCGGGCCTGGGCCTTTTCGGCCTTGGCCAGGATCGCCTCGACCGAGGCGGTGGTGATCGGGTGGTAGCCGGGCCGGGCCCGCTCGAACACCTCGCGGGCGAAAGCCAGGCCGTCCGGCGTCTTCACCAGCCCCTCGTATACCGGCAGGATCAGCTTGCGGCGACCGACGCGCTGGATGAACTCGCCCGCGGCCGGGCGCGCCTCCAGGTAGCCGCTGCGCAGCGCCAGCGGATACCAGCGCATCGCGATCTCGCCGTTCGGCGTGCCGGTGAAGTGGTAGGCCTCGTCCAGCTGCTTCAGCTGCTCGGGCTTGAGCTTCTCGCCCATGCCTTCGAGGAAGTGCACCCAGGCCTGGGTGCCCCACTCGTTGGCGACCTGCGGGTTGGGCAGCTCGGCGCTGCCGCGCCAGGCGATGCGCGCGGTGTCGACGTTGGAGAACACGCGCGAACGCGCCACCGGGGCGATGGCCGGGATGCCCGGCTGGTTCAGCCACGCATCCAGTTCCTCCTCGCGCACCGCGTTGGGGCTCTTCGGCAGCAGGTGCTCGCGCATGTAGGCGATGAACTGGTCGGTGTCCGCGCTCTGGAAGGCGTGGTCGTCGAACCAGCCGCGCAGGAACGGATCGAACACCTCGCGGCCGAAGCGCTGCTCCAGGAACTGCAGGAACCAGGAGCCCTTCACGTAGGCCACCTCGCTCAGCGCCTCGTCCGGGTCGCGCTCGGCCAGCGGCGGCAGCATCAGCGCCTGGTCGCCCGGGCTCATCTGCTCCATGTCGCGCTTCACGCCGGCCTGGTCGATCTGGCGCTCCATCTCGGCCAGCTCGTTGCCGTACAGCGCCTCGACGATCCGGCCCTGGACGTAGGTGGTGAAACCCTCGTTGAGCCAGATGTCCTTCCAGCTGGCGTTGGTCACCAGGTTGCCGGACCAGCTGTGCGCCAGTTCGTGCGCGATCAGCGACACCAGCGACTTGTCGCCGACGATCACCGTCGGGGTGATGAAGCTCAGGCGCGGGTTCTCCATGCCGCCGAACGGGAACGACGGCGGCAGCACCAGCATGTCGTAGCGCTCCCACCGGTACGGGCCGTACAGCTGCTCGGTGGTGACGATCATCTGCTCGGTGTCTTCGAACTCCTTCACCGCGCGGTCGACCATCGACGGCTCGGCCCACACGCCGCTGCGCGCGGAGATCGGCTTGAACACCAGGTCGCCGGCGGCGATCGCCAGCAGGTACGACGGGATCGGCTGCGGCATGGTGAAGCTGTAGTCGCCGTCGCGCGCCGCGGCCGGGTCGTTGTCGGCGCTCATCAGCACCATCACGTCCGGGCGCGAGGTCACGTGCGCGCTGTAGGTGAAGCGCACGCCGGGGGTGTCCTGCAGCGGCACCCAGCTGCGGGCGTGGATCGCCTGCGACTGGCTGAACATGAAGGGCAGCTGCCCGCCCTCGGTCATCGATGGCTCGAGCCACTGCAGGCCCGAGGCCTGCGGCGAGGTGGCATAGGTCACGCGCACCTTCGCATTGCGCTGCGGGACCTGCACGGTCAGCTTGCTGCCGAACACCGGGTCGGCCGCGGCCAGGGCGAACTCCAGCGGCGACCAGCCGCCTTCGGCCTCGCCTTCGACCTTGTCGATGGCCAGGTCGCGGGTGTCCAGGACCAGCTCGGTGGCCTGCGGATCGACCCAGTCCAGGGTGTAGGTAGCGGTGCCGGCCAGCTGCTTGCGGTCGAAGTCCAGGGCCAGGTCGAGGGCCAGGTCGGTGATCCGCACCTTCCCGGGCTGGGCGTAGGAGCTTTCGTCGTGGCGGCGGGCGGACACGGTGGCCTCCTTGGCCGGCTTGGCGGCCGCGGCCGGATCGGTGCCGGCCTTGTCGCCGGAGCAGCCGCTCGTGGCGACCATCGCGAGGGATAACAGCAGCAGGGGCAAGCGCATGCAGACAGCCTGGGATCAGGGGAAAGGCGCAGTTTAACCGCGCCGCGAGCCGCATTGGCTTTACCCGGGCTGGCGGAACGGCCGGCAGCAGGCGCCGGTCGCCCGCGTCCTCAGACCCTGTAGCCGGTATGCACGGCGACGATGCCGCCGCTGAGGTTGACGTAGCCGCAGCGCGACAGGCCGGCTTCTTCCATCATCGCCTTGAGCTGCTCCTGCGGCGGGTGTTTGCGGATGCTCTCGGCCAGGTACTGGTAGCTGCCGGCGTCGCCGGCGAACAGCTGGCCCAGCTTCGGCAGCACCTTGAACGAGTGGAAGTCGTAGATCGGCTTGAACCAGTCGGCGGTAACCTCGGAGAACTCCAGCACCCGCGCCTGGCCGCCGACGCGCAGCACGCGCGCGATCTCGCGCAGCGCCGCGTCCTTGTCGGTGACGTTGCGCAGGCCGAAGGCCATGGTCACCAGGTCGAAGCTGGCGTCCGGGAACGGCAGCCTCTCGGCATTGCACTGCACGTAATCCAGGCCGGAGACCAGGCCGCGGTCGGTCAGGCGGTCGCGACCGACGGTCAGCATGCCGGCGTTGATGTCGCCCAGGACGATGGTGCCGGTATCGCCCACCCGCGGCTTGAGCAGCGCGGCGATGTCGCCGGTGCCGCCGGCCAGATCCAGCACCCGGTCGCCCGGCTTCACCTGGCAGGTGGCGGTGAAGTAGCGCTTCCACGCGCGGTGGATGCCCAGGCTCATCAGGTCGTTCATCAGGTCGTACTTGCGCGCGACCGAGGTGAACACCTGGCCCACCAGCTTCTGCTTCTCCGTGGCCGGGACGTCGCGGAAGCCGAAGTGGGTGGTACCGCGTTCGTAGGGGGATTCGCTCATGCGGCAATTATGGCACCGGGCGCCGGCGGCGGGGTCACGGACGGCTCACGGCGGCGGGTTCGTGCGGGCGTGGAATGCAGGCGCCGGCGCCTGACTCCGCCGCCGGCCCGGCGTACCCTGTCGGCCCCGCCACCGGACCGCACCCACGTGAGCCAGACCCCCGACTACCGCGCCATGCTCGCCGTCGCCCTGGAAGAGGCCCGCCTGGGCCTGGCCGAAGGCGGCATCCCGATCGGCGCCGCCCTGTTCCGCCGCGACGGCACCCTGCTCGGCCGCGGCCACAACCGGCGCGTGCAGGAGGGCGATCCGTCCGTGCACGGCGAGACCGACGCGTTCCGCAAGGCCGGCCGCCAGCGCAGCTACCGCGACACGATCATGGTCACCACGCTGTCGCCGTGCTGGTACTGCAGCGGCCTGGTCAAGCAGTTCGGCATCGGCACGGTGGTGATGGGCGAGGCGCGGAACTTCCAGGGCGGCCACGACTGGCTGCGCGAACAGGGCGTGGAGGTCGTCGACCTCGACGACGCCGGATGCATCCGCATGCTGGGCGACTGGATCGCCGCCCACCCGCAGGTCTGGAACGAGGACATCGGCGAGGACGGCGACGGCCACGACCACTGAGCGCGGCCGGCGATCCGGCCGCGCCGCTTCCGCTCAGCTCTGCGCGCGCGCCCAGTCCACGGCCGGATACTCGCCTTCGCCCAGGAACAGGCGCAGCACATCCTTGTAGGCGTCCAGTCCGTTCTCGCTGTTGGTCAGCAGCACCAGGCTTTCGCCGCTTTCCGGGTCGAGCAGGAAGAAAGCCTTGAAGCCCGGGTTGTCGCCCCAGTGCCAGAGCCGGGTGCGGCCGTCGACGGTCTCCAGGCCCACGCCCAGGCTCCAGTCGATGTACGGATCCACCGGCACCGGGACCGCCTGGTCGTCGGCGTTGCTGGACGGCGTCTTCAGCAGCGCATGGCTGGCCGGCGACAGGCCTTCGCCGCGATACAGCGCGCGCTGCAGGAAGCTGCTGTACTCGCGTGCGGTGGTGACCAGGGTCCAGGCCGTGTTCTCCCAGCCGAACACCCGGTCCGCCATCACCGACCCATCCTGGCGGTGTCCCGACGCGTTGCGCACCGCCGACTCCGGATCGGTCATGTAGCGGCTGCCGGGCATGCCGAACACGTCGAACACTTCCTCGCGCGCCAGCTGCTCCCAGCGCTTGCCGGTGAGGTGCTCGAGCGTGCGCTGCAGCAGGTAGAAGCCCTCGCCGGAATAGGAATAGCGCGCACCCGCGTCGAACAGGCTCTGCAGCGGCGTCCCGTCGATCGCCGGGTTGGACGGCGAGATCTCCCAGTTCTTCAGGCCGGTGGTGTGGTCGAGCACCATGCGCGCGGTGATGCGCCGGGCCTGCGGATTGTCCTTCGCACGCGGCGAGGGCCAGTACTCGAACAGCGGGCGGTCCAGCTCGATCACGCCGCGATCGACCAGGCGCAGGGTGATGTAGGCGCCGACCACCTTCGACAGCGACGCGGCCTGGAACAGCGTGTCCGCCTGCACCGGGCGCGTGCCGTCGGCGCGCATCACGCCGTACTCGAACGCCTGTTCGCGCCCCTCGCGCACGTGCACCAGCTGCGCGCCGGGAATGCCGTGGCGCTGCATGATCGCGGCGAAATTCTCCGCATTCCCGCCGGTGGCGGCATCGGCCTGCCGGCCACCGGCCGACGCGGCCGCGGTCGCGGCCTGCACGGCGCACGCCACCAACCCGAATACGACGGCCAGCCAACGCCGGGACCGCATCGTTCCTTTCATCTTTCCTCCTGGTTCCCGGGCCTTCCCCCGGCCTCGAACCAGCATAGCCATGCGCCCGGTGGACGTGTTCGACGCGGATCGAATTAGGGGTTTTCACTGATGGCTGGGGCCTGACCTCCCACCTAGGATCGGACGCGGGGACCCCGGCACGCTGCCGACCGGCCCGCGCAACGCCATCACCGACGTGGCCGGCGTCGGCGTGGGCCACGCCACCCTGGCCGAGGGCACGCGCTTCAACACCGGCGTCACCGTCGTCGTACCGCACCCCCGCAATGCCTACCGCGAGCGCGTGCCGGCCGCCGTCGTGGTCGGCAACGGATTCGGCAAGCTGACCGGCATCACCCAGGTGCAGGAACTGGGCGAGCTGGAAACGCCGATCTTTCTGACCGGCACCCTGAGCACCTGGAAGGTCGCCGACGCGGCGGTGGACTGGCTGCTGCGCCAGCCGGGCATGGACAACGTCCGTTCGATCAATCCGGTGGTGGGCGAGACCAACGACGGCTACCTGAGCGATATCCGCGCCCGCCCGGTCACGCCGGCGCTGGTGGAGCAGGCCCTGGCCGGCATCTCCTTCGCCGAAGTCGAGGAGGGCGCCGTCGGTGCAGGCGCCGGCACCGTGGCCTTCGGCTGGAAGGGCGGCATCGGCACCAGCTCGCGCCGGCTCGCGGCGGGCGACGGTGGCGACACCGTCGGGGTGCTGGTGCAGAGCAACTTCGGTGGCGAGCTGACCATCGCCGGCGTGCCGGTGTGGAAGCAGCTGCCGGACCCGGGCGAGTACGCGCGCAACCTCACCACCCCGCCCAGCACCGGCGACGGCAGCATCATGATGGTGGTCGCGACCGACGCGCCGCTGGACCCGCAGCAGCTGCAGCGGCTGGCCAGGCGCGCCCTGGTCGGGCTGGCGCGCACCGGCTCGGTCATGTCCAACGGCTCGGGCGACTACGTCATCGCCTTCTCCACCGCGCCGGAGAACCTGCGCTCGCCGGACCGCCCGCTGCAGCCGGCGCGCAGCCTCGCCGGCGAGGCCATGTCGCCGCTGTTCCAGGCCGCCGCCGAGGCCACCGAGGAAGCGATCGTCAATTCGATGTTCCGCGCGCGCACCGTGCGTGGCCACCGCGGCACCGCCGCCGCGCTGCCGTTGGAGCCGGTGCTCGAAGCGCTCGACCGCGCCGGGGCGCGGCCCCGCCCGGCGCCCTGAGCGCCAGGTTCAGGACAGCAGCCGCGTCAGCTGGGTGCGGCTGGACACGTTCAACTTGCGGTAGGCCGAACTGAGCTGGCTCTCGATGGTCTTGCGCGACCGCGAGAGCCGCGCGGCGATCTCCTCGTTGCTCAGTCCGCTGGCGGCCAGCAAGGCCACCTTGCGTTCGCTGGGGGAGAGGCCACGCAACAGCGCCAGCGCCTGCGGCGACGGTTCCGGCCCCTCGGGCAGCTTCTCGTCGACGGGCGTGAGCACCAGCATGTGGTGGAGGTCGCGGCCCGACGCGCGCGCGGCCGAGGAGACCTCGATCCCGAGGCGCAGGTGCCTGCGGTGGGCATGGCGCACCTCGAACGCGCCCCCCTTCCCCAGCGCCGGAGCGGGACCGGTCGCGGCCACGCCCGGGCCATGCAGCCACTGCCGCAACGGCAGCTCGATCGCCCACGGCAGGCGGCCCTTCGGGTCGCCCTCTTCGCTCCATGTGCGGCAGATGCGCCGCGCCTCGGCCGACATGTAGAACGGCATCAGCTTCGCGTCGACCAGCACCGCCGCGATCGGCAGCTCATGGACCAGCGCCTCCAGCGTCTGCCGCTTCGCACGCTCGCTTTCCGCGGCGCGGATCCGCTGCAGGCTGGCTTCGAGCAACGGATGCAGCTCCTGCAGCAGGGCCAGTTCGCGCCTGCCGAGCTCGGCGAGGCTCGGATGGAGGCGGATGCTCAGCACCGCCTCCAGTGCCTTCGGTCCCCAGAAGGCCAGGTGCACGAAGTCGCGCCAGGCCGGCGCCGGATCCTGCGCCCGCAGCCGCGCCTCGGCCTGGCCGTCGCCGGAGGCGATCTGCGAATAGGTGTACCAGGGGATCCGCGGGTTGGCGTCCAGGTACGGCGCGGCCACGTCCAGGCTGGTCACCAGCCGCGCCCCGGCGTCGCGCACCTCGGCCAGGTAATGCCGGCCCTGCTGCGGCCGGTAGCCGTCGATGTCGTAGAGCAGGCTGAAGGAATGGCACGGCAGGGCCTTGCCGATCCAGGCCACGCAGGCCTCCCACAGCGCGTCCATGTCCAGGGCGCGGACCAGTGCCATGCGCTGGGCCACCCACGGATCCGCCGCCGGAAGGTCGGCCTCGGCAGGCGGGGAGTCGCTCAGTGCGGGGATCAGGAACTGCATCACCTTCCGGGCAGGTTGCGGGGGCTGGCTGACAATTAGCATCGCCATCGCCCGGCCGGCAAGCGCGCGATGGATCCGCCGGTCGGGAATGGGGGTTTCTTCCGATTCGCCGGCCCCGGGAAAGTGCTGGAATGGGTTTCCACCGTCCCTCCGACCCCAAGCCTCTCCCCGGCACATCTCGGGAAACCCGATGAACCAGCTCGTCAACACGGTCAACCTGCGCAAGCCCTACCTGCTCTTCCTCGGCGAGGAAACCAATCCGCTCAAGGCCAAGACCGCCTTCGGCCTGCGCGACTGGGCCGGCGCCGACTGCGTCGGCCAGACCCGTGCCCCGGGCGGCAGCGTCAACCTGGGCCTGCCGGAGATGGATGCCGCCACCGCCCATGCCGCCGGCGCGCGCTCGCTGCTGATCGGCGTGACCCCGCCGCAGGGCCGGATCCCGGCGCACTGGGCGCCGCTGCTGCTGGACGCGGTGCGCAACGGCCTGGACATCGTCAGCGGCCTGCACACCCCGCTGGACATCGTGCCCGGCCTGGCCGAAGCGGCGGCCGAGGCCGGCGTACGCCTGGTCGACGTGCGCCGCCCGCCCGCCGACCTGCCGCGCGCCACCGGCCGGAAGCGCAGCGGCAAGCGCGTGGCGATGGTCGGCACCGACTGCGCGCTGGGCAAGAAGTACACCGCGCTGGCGCTGGCCCGCTCGATGCGCGCCGCCGGCCTTGATGCGGATTTCCGCGCGACCGGGCAGACCGGCATCATGATCGCCGGCTCCGGCATCGCCATCGATGCGGTCATCGCCGACTTCATCGCCGGCGCGGCCGAATGCATCTCCCCGGCCGCCGCCCCGGACCACTGGGACCTGATCGAAGGCCAGGGCTCGCTGTTCCACCCCGCCTACGCCGGCGTGACCATGGGCCTGCTGCATGGTTCGCAGGCCGATGCCCTGGTGCTGTGCCACGACCCGCTGCGCGAGCATCTGGTCAGCTGGCCGGACTACCCGGTGCCGGGCCTGCGCGAGGCGCGCGACCTGTACCTTGCCGTCGCCCGCCTGACCAACCCGCAGGCCCGGCTGGCCGCGGTCAGCCTCAATACCTCGGCGCTGGACGAAGCGGCGGCGCGCGAGGCGCTGGAGCAGGCCGAACGCGAACTCGGCGTGCCGGCATTCGACCCGATGCGCACCGCCCACGGCCGCGTCATCGCCTCGATCGTGGGCTGAGCAGATGCCCCGCACCCTGTCCGTCCGTCCCCATGCCTGGGCGCTGAAGGAACCGTTCGCGATCTCGCGCGGCACGCGCACGCATGCGCGCGTGGTGATCGTCGAGGTGCACGAGGCCGGCAAGCTCGGCCGCGGCGAGGCCGGCGGCGTCGCCTACCACGGCGAAACCCCGGAGAGCATGGCGGCGCAGATCGAACAGGTGCGCGCCGCGGTGGAAGCCGGTTGCGACCGCCGGCAACTGGCCGACCTGCTGCCTGCCGGTGGCGCGCGCCATGCGCTCGACGCCGCGCTGTGGGACCTGGAGGCCAAGCTGACCGGCATGCCCGTGTGGCAGCGCGCCGGCGTGGGAAAGTGGGCGCCGATCGACAGCGCGGTGACCATCGGCATGCGCGACATCGATGCCTACGAGGCCGCCGCGCACGCCTATGACGGCTATCCGTGGATCAAGGTGAAGGTCGGCCCGGGCTCGCCCGAGACCGCCATCCAGGCCGTGCGTCGCGGGGCACCGCGCGCGCGCCTGATCGTCGACGCCAACCAGTCCTGGAGCGTCGAAGAGCTGTGCGAGTACGAACCGTTGTTGAGGCCGTTGGGGGTGGACCTGCTGGAGCAGCCCGTTGCCGCGGGCGCCGATGCCGGGCTGGTGGGCTATGCCGGGCAGATCCCTCTGTGCGCCGACGAGTCGCTGTCGACCGCAGCCGATCTGCCCGGACTGGCCGGGCGCTACCGGTTCGTGAACATCAAGCTCGACAAGGTCGGCGGCCTGACCCCTGCGCTGGAACTGGCCGGGGCCGCGCGCGCGGCCGGCTTCCGCCTGATGGTGGGCTGCATGCTCGGCGGCTCGGTGTCGGTGGCGCCGGGCATGGTGCTGGCGCAGCTGTGCGAGGTCTGCGACCTCGACGGCCCGTGGCTGCAGTCGGAAGACTGGCCCGGCGGCATGGCGTACGAGCGCGGGCGCATGCTGCCCCCGTCGCCGGAGCTGTGGGGCTAGCCACGGTCCAGGCCGCGGCCAGCCCCGGCACGCTTACAGGATGTAGCGGCTCAGGTCCGGGTCCTGGACCAGGTCGCCCAGGTGCGCGTCGACGTAGGCGCGGTCGATGGTCACCGCCTGGCCGTCGCGGTCCGGCGCCTCGTAGCTGAGCGTGTCGAGCAGGCGCTCGAGCACGGTGTGCAGGCGCCGCGCGCCGATGTTCTCCTGGCGCTCGTTGACCTGCGCGGCGATCTCCGCCAGGCGGGTGATCGCGTCCGGCGCGAATTCCAGCTTCACGCCCTCGGTGGCCATCAACTCCACGTACTGGCGGGTCAGCGAGGCCTTCGGCTCGGTGAGGATGCGGACGAAGTCGTCCTTGGTCAGCGCGCTCAGCTCGACCCTGATCGGGAAGCGGCCCTGCAGCTCCGGGATCAGGTCCGAGGGCTTGGCCAGGTGGAAGGCGCCGGAGGCGATGAACAGGATGTGGTCGGTACGCACCGTGCCGTACTTGGTCGACACGGTGGAACCTTCGACCAGCGGCAGCAGGTCGCGCTGCACGCCTTCGCGGCTGACATCGCCGCCGGACGAGAGCGAATCGCCACGCTTGGCGACCTTGTCGATCTCGTCGATGAAGACGATGCCGTGCTGCTCGCAGGCCTCGATCGCCGCGGCGCGCACGTCGTCCTCGTTGACCAGCCTGGCCGCTTCCTCCTCGACCAGCTGCGGGCGTGCCGCCTTGATCGTGACCGTGCGCTTGTGGGTCTTGCCGCCGCCGAGGTTGGCGAACATCTGCCGCAGCTGCTGGCCCATCTCCTCCATGCCCGGCGGGGTCATGATGTCCACGCCGACGTTGGTCGACATCTCCAGCTCGATCTCGCGCTCGTCCAGCTCGCCGGCGCGCAGCATCCTGCGGAACTTGGCGCGGGTGGAATCCTCCGGGCCGGAGACCTGGACCTCGGCGTGGCCGGTGTCGAAGCCCATCGGCGGGGTGCGGCGCGGCAGCAGCGCGTCGAGGATGCGCTCCTCGGCGCGTTCCTCCGCCTGCAGGCGCACGCGCGCCTTGGCCTGCTCGCGGTACATCTTCACCGCGGTATCGGCCAGGTCGCGGATGATCTGCTCGACGTCCTTGCCGACGTAGCCGACCTCGGTGAAGCGGGTGGCCTCGACCTTGACGAACGGCGCGTTGGCCAGCGTCGCCAGGCGCCGCGCGATCTCGGTCTTGCCCACGCCGGTGGGGCCGATCATCAGGATGTTCTTGGGCATGACCTCGTTGCGCAGCTCCGGGGCCAGCTGCATGCGGCGCCAGCGGTTGCGCAGGGCGATCGCCACCGCGCGCTTGGCCGCGTGCTGGCCGACGATGTGGCGGTCGAGCTCCTGCACGATCTCGCGCGGGGTCATGGTGGAGGATGAGGTATTCGCGGTCATTGGGGGCAGTGGTCCGTGATCGTAATTCGTGATTCGGGATTGGAAGAAGCAGAAGCAGGTGACATCGCGACGGGAGGGAATCGAAGGAGCGCCTTGGCTCTTACGAATCACCAATCCCCAATCACGAATCACGGCTCCCAGTCACAACTCCTCGACCACCACGTTGCGGTTGGTGTAGATGCAGATGTCGCCGGCGATGTTCAGCGCCTCCACGGCGATGGAACGGGCGTCGAGCGAGGTGTGCACGAGCAGCGCGCGCGCGGCCGACAGCGCGTAGCTGCCGCCGGAACCGATGGCGATGATGCCGTCCTCCGGCTCGATCACGTCGCCGGTGCCGCTGATGATCAGCGAGGTGTCCTTGTCGGCGACGGCGAGCAGCGCCTCGAGCTTCCCGTAGCGGCGGTCGGTGCGCCAGTCCTTGGCCAGTTCCACCGCGGCGCGCTGCAGCTGGCCGTGCTTCTCCAGCTTGGCCTCGAACAGCTCGAACAGGGTGAAGGCATCGGCGGCGGCGCCGGCGAAGCCGGCGAGGACCTGGCCGTCACGGCCGAGCCGGCGCACCTTGCGGGCGTTGCCCTTCATCACCGTGTGGCCGAGGGTGACCTGGCCGTCGCCGGCCACGGCGACCTTGCCGTCGCGGCGCACGGAAATGATGGTGGTGGCGTGGAACACGTTGGGGTTCTGGCTGGGGTCCATGCGGCCTCCGGGAAGCTGTCCCCCGGAGATGGGGACGCCCCTGCCCCGATCAACCCTCCGCCCGGCCGGAAGCCGGAACCCGCTCCGCCAGGCAGGAAAAGCAACCGCGACGGGCGTTGTGCATGTGTACGTACGCGACCTCGCCACGGCCGAACGCCGCCTCCAGCCAGGCGCCCGCCTCACGGCCCTCGCAGACCTCCGCATCGGCCATCAGGTCCGCCGCGTCATAGGCCCGCAGCGAGACCAGCCGGTCGCTCACATACGGCGGCACCTCGCCCGGCGGCAGCACGCGCCGGCACGCGGCGCGGCGCACGAACACCGGCCCGGACGCCCGGTACGGCGAGGGCGCCGCCTGGTGCATCCAAGGCAGGAGCAGCAGTTCGTCGCCCCGGCGCGCGTCCTCCAGGCTGACCCGGCACGGGTAGCCGTGGTCGGCATCGGCAATGACACGCGCCATGCCGCACGCGGCCAGCTGCGCGGCGTCGAGCAGGAACAGCGGGGCGAACGGGGCCGGGTCAAGGCCCACGAGGCGGAAGGAAGACATACAGGGACTCCAGCCCGGAACGGAACCGCAGCATCGCCAGTTGCGGGCCCGGGTTCTCGCCGGATCCGGACACTGCATCGGCAGCGGCGCGAAGCCGCAGCGCCGGGTCAGCCGCGCTTGCGCTTCGCCCGCGGGTGCGCCGCGTCGTACACCTTCGACAGGTGCTGGAAGTCCAGGTGGGTGTAGATCTGGGTGGTGGCGATGTCGGCGTGGCCGAGCAGCTCCTGCACCCCGCGCAGGTCGCCGGAGGATTCCAGCACGTGGCTGGCGAAGCTGTGCCGCAGCATGTGCGGGTGCACGTTCTTGAACAGCCCCTGGCGCGCGGCCAGCTGGCGGATCCGGATCTGCACCGCGCGCTGGCCGATCGGCCCGCCGCCGCGGCCCGGGAACACGAAATCGCCATCGCCCGCGCCGGTGGATGCGCGCCACTCGGCCAGCGCCCGCCGCGCATGCGAACCGACCGGCACGCTGCGCTGCCTGGAGCCCTTGCCCAGCACCGTGACCAGCCCGGCGTCCAACTGCAGGTCGCGCCAGCGCAGCGCGCACAGCTCGCTCAGGCGCAGCCCCGAGGAATAGAACAGCTCAAGCAGCGCCCGGTCGCGCAGGCCCAGTGGCACGTCGGTCGGCACCTCGACCAGGCGCACCGCCTCGTCCACGTCCAGCACCTGCGGCAACTTGCGCGGCGCCTTGGGCGCGCGCAGGCCCGCGGCCGGACTGGCCGGGATCGCACCGTTGCGCAGCAGCCAGGCGTAGTAGCTGCGGCAGGCCGACAACCGCCGCTGCAGGCTCTTCGGCGACAGCCCGCGGCGGTGCTCGGCGGCGACGAACTCGCGCAGCCGCGCCGCATCCAGCCGCGCCGGTCCGTCCACGCCCTGCTGCCGGGCGAACGCATCCAGCGCCTCCAGGTCGCGGCGGTACGCATCCAGCGTATGCGGCGACACCGCCCGCTCCACGCGCAGGTGCTCGAGGAAGGCGTCGATGCCGCTCATCGGAGTTGGCAGGCGCGGGCGTGCATGCGCACATGATGCGCGCAAAGCCCGGCCGGATCACCCCGCGACCCCATGGCATCGCCAACCCCGCCCCCGTAGAGTCGGGCTTGCCCGACTCCCACGCTGATGTCCCAGCGCGCATGAAGAGCAGCGGGGCAAGCCCCGCTCTACAAAAGCGCGCCTGCCGCCCCCTTGTAGAGTCGGGCTTGCCCGACTCCGACGCCGCCCGGTTCCCGCCCCCGCCCCCTCTGCAAGGAACGAAGCCGCAACCTCAAGACGCCCGAAGACGCGGTGCTCCGGGGGGTATGGCGCAAGCGGCACATGGATGTGCCGCGGTCGCGCGTTGGAGCAGGACGCGGAACCGCGCGATGCGTCATACCCCCGGAGTGCCGCGGCTCCTTCCGAAGCTGGCCACCAGAACCCGACGCCACACCTGGGAGATCGCAGCATGATGCGGTGAGGCGGCTGGCGCGTGGCGACGCGGCAAACCTCACCAGCGCCCCGATTCATTCCCGGCGCGGACGCGGAACCGCGCGATGCGCGATACCCCCGCGCTGCCGTGGCTCCTTCCGAAGCCCGTCAGCCCAACGCTGTTGCTGTTGCTCGTTGCTGTTGCCGCCACCCGGCAACCGCAGCCCCGCCCTTACGGCGTATCGAAGCGCTCCAACGCCACCGCCAGGGACTCGCCCATCATCCGCAGGAACAGCGTGCCCATGCCCGGGTAGAACCGGTTCGGATCGTGGCTGCCGACCGCGACCAGGCCAATCCCGGTGAGCGGCAGCAGCGCGCTGGACTGCACCTCCTCGCGGCGCGGCCCGTACAGCACCGCGTTCTTCTCCGCCTGCAGGCGCCCGCACAGCGGCTCGCCCTCGCGCAGCGCATCGCGGAACGGCTGCAGCTCCGGCTCGCCCTCGCCGCGCACCTGCAGCCACTCCGCGTCCTCCATCCCGGCCACCGGCCGGAACGACACGATCCGCACCAGATCCCCGGCGAAATCCTCGGCCAGCGACGCCGCCATCGCCCGCAGCGTGTCCGCGTAGCTGGTCTGCCGCAGCAGCGACAGCGTCAGCTGGTGCGTGCGCACCGCCAACCTTTCGTTGACCTGCGCATTGGCCGACAGCTCGGCCAGCCGCCGCGACAGCTCGCGGTTCTTGTCGCGCAGCACTTCCAGCTGGTAGCTGGCCAGCGAGGCCGTGCGCCCGTCGTCGCGCGGGACCACCAGGCTCAGCGCCAGGTCCGGGAACTGCTTGAGGAAGCCCGGATGGCGCCGCAGCCACGACGCGACCTCGTGTGCCCCCTGCATTTCCTGCGTGTCGCTCATGCCCGCCACTCCCCCTCGAATACGAAAGCCGTCGGTCCCGACATGATGACCTCGGCACCATCGTCCGGCCAGCGGATACGCAGGTCGCCGCCGGGCAGCGATACCGTCGCCTCGCGCGCCAGGCGCCCGCGCCGCACCAGCGACGCCACCGCCGCGCAGGCGCCGCTGCCGCAGGCCAGGGTCTCGCCGACGCCGCGCTCGTACACGCGCAGGCGCACGTGGTCCGGCGCCAGCACCTGGGCGAAGCCCACGTTGCACGACTGCGGGAACGCCGCCGAACGCTGCAGCGCCGGCCCGAGGCCGGCCACGTCCGCCGCCCCCGCGTCGGCCACCTCGATCACCGCATGCGGATTGCCCATCGATACCGCGCCGAACACCACCCTGCCCTCCGGCAGTTCCAGCGCGTACTCGGCCTGGGCCGCATCGAACCCGGCCAGCGGGATCTCCGCCGGCGCGAAGCGCGGCACGCCCATGGCGATGGAGTACCGGCCGTTGCCCAGCGACTCGACCGCATGCGTGCCGGCCGGACTGTCGACCACGAAGCGCGGACCGGTGGCGGTGCCGTCGCGTTCCAGCCACGCGGCGATGCAGCGCGCGCCGTTGCCGCACTGGCCCGACGGACTGCCGTCGGAGTTCCAGATCGCGTACGAAGCCACGGCACCGGCGCTGCGCGGCGGGCCGATGGTGAGGATCTGGTCGCAGCCGACGCCGCGGTGGCGGTCGGCCAGCGTCGCGGCGAGCGCCGGATCGGGCGGTGGCGTGCCGTCGCGCAGGTCGATGACGACGAAGTCGTTGCCGGCGCCGTGCATCTTGCTGAAGCGCAGGGCCTCAGCCACGGCCGCCGCCCGGCGGATCGGCGGGGTCGTCCGTGCCGGTCGCGTCCGCATCCGTTCCGGTGTCATCCGCGCGGGTATCGGCAGCGTCGGCGTCGTCCGCGGCGGGCTCGTCCGCAGGTACAGGCGCGGCTGGCGCCGGCAGCTGCTGCTGTTCGATGGGGACGGGCTGCTGCGGCATCACCAGCGGCCCCTTGTTGCCGCAGGCGGACAGCAGCACGGCGGCGGCGAGCACGGAAAAGACGGTTCGGGCGTTCATGGCCGCAGTATAGCCAGCGCCGCCGCGGGGTCGTGTCCACGCCGGGCGCAGGCAGTGTGCAGCGATCGCGGGCTATTCCCGGGGCGCAGCGGAAGCCGCGTCGGCCGGCGGCGGTTCCGGGCGCCGCCACAGCCAGGTACCGACGATGGCCATGCAGCCGATCGGCAGCGCCACCATCCACGCCCGGTGCGAGGGCACGGCGACCATCACCACCAGCAGCACCACCGCGCAAGCCAGCATCGTCCAGGTCGCCGCCCACTTGGCGTGGCGCGGCACCGCCCGGTGCTCGCGCCAGCTGCGGATCACCGGGCCGAAATGCGGATGGGCGAGCAGCCGCTGTTCAAGGCGCTTCGAACCGCGCGCGGCCGCCCAGGCCGCGACCAGCACGAACACCGTGGTGGGCAGGCCGGGGATGAATACCCCGGCGATACCCACCGCCAGGCTCGTGTAGGCCAGCAGCCACCAGGCCCAGCGGAAGCGTCTGCGCTCGTCCATCGCCGCCCATCATAGGCGGCGACGGGCTTCAGGGCTCGCTGGCCACGCCCAGCTGGTCGAGGACGAAGGCGTAGTACTCGGACTGTTCCCGGAAGCGGCGGAAACGGCCCGACTTGCCGCCGTGGCCGGCGTCCATGTTGGTGCGGAACAGGATCGGCGCGCTGCCGGTGTTGAGGTCGCGCAGCTTCGCCACCCACTTGGCCGGCTCCCAGTACTGCACCTGCGAGTCCCACAGGCCGGTGCCGACGAACAGCGCCGGGTACGCCTGGGCGCTGACGTTGTCGTACGGCGAGTACTTGAGCATGTACTCGTAGTAGGTCTGCTGCTCCGGGTTGCCCCACTCGTCGTACTCGTTGGTGGTCAGCGGGATCGACGGGTCGAGCATGGTGGTGACCACGTCCACGAACGGCACCAGGGCGACCATCGCCCGGTAGTCCTGCGGCGCCTGGTTGGCGACCGCGCCCATCAGCAGGCCGCCGGCGCTGCCGCCCATGGCCGCGACCCGGCCCGGCGCGGCGTAGCCCTGCGCCACCAGCGCGCGGGTCACGTCGACGAAGTCGTTGAAGGTGTTCTGCTTCTTCAGCAGCTTGCCGTCCTCGTACCACTTGCGGCCCATCTCCTGGCCGCCGCGGACGTGGGCGATCGCATAGACCACGCCGCGGTCCAGCAGGCTCACCACCTGGCTGTTGAAGCCCGGGTCGGTGGAAATGCCGTAGCTGCCGTAGGCGTACTGGAACAGCGCCGCGCTTCCGTCCTTGCGGAAGCCCTTGCGGTAGACCAGCGACACCGGGATGCGCACGCCGTCGCGCGCCTCCACCCACAGCCGCTCGGTCACGTACTGCGAGGGATCGTAGCCGGGCACCGGCTGCTGCTTGAGCAGGCGGCGCTCGCCGGTGAGCACGTTGAGCTCGTAGGTGGTGGCCGGCGTGGTCAGCGAGGTGTAGCCGTAGCGCAGCCACGGCGTGTCCGGCTCGGCGTTGGTCGACAGGCCCATCGAGTAGGCCGGCTCGTCGGCCGAGACGTACTGCTGGCTGCCGTCGGCGCGCAGGATGCGTACCCGCTCCAGGCCGCCGGAGCGCTCGCCCACCGCGGTGAAGCCGTCGAACAGCTCGTACTCCTCGATGAACACCTCGGGGTCGTGGGCCAGCCAGTCCTGCCACTGCTGGCGCGAGGTGGCGTCGCTGGGCGCGGTGACCAGCTTGAAGTTGGTGGCGCCGTCGGCATTGGTGCGGATCACCCAGCGGCCGCCGTGGTGGTCGGCGTCGTACTCGACGTCGCGCTGGCGGGGGGCCAGCACGGTGAACTGGCGCGGGTCGGCGGCCGGCGCGTAGCGCAGCTCCGAGGACACCGTGCTTTCCACCTCGATGGTGATGAAGCGGTCGTCGCGGGTGCGGCCGATGCCCATGTAGAAGCTGTCGTCCTCCTCCTCGTACACCAGCTCGTCCTGGTCGGCCGGGGTGCCGAGCACGTGCTTCTTCACCCGCACGGTGAGCAGGGTTTCCGGGTCGTTCTCGACGTAGAACAGGGTGCGGTTGTCGTCGGCCCACACCAGGTTCGGCGACACGCCGGTGATCGTGTCCGGATAGACCTCGCCGGTGGCGAGGTTGCGGAACCGGATCGTGTACTGGCGGCGGCCGACGTCGTCCTCGGCCCAGGCCAGCACGGCGTTGTCCGGGGTCACCTCGTAGTCGCCGATCTGGAAGTAGTCCTTGCCGGCAGCCATCGCGTTGACGTCCAGCAGCACCTGCTCGGCGGCGAAGTCGCCGGCCTCGTTCGCCGCCTGGATCGAGATCGCGTCCACGCCCGGGCCGTCCTTGCGGCGGGCGAACACCGGATAGTCCTTGCCGGCCTCGAAGCGCGAGTAGTACCACCAGCCGTGGTAGCGGAACGGCACCGAGCTGTCGTCCTGCTTGATGCGGCCGACGATCTCGCCGTAGAGCCGCTCCTGCAGCGGCTTCAGCCGCGCCATCTGCGCATCGACGTAGGCGTTCTCGGCGTGCAGGTAGGCCAGCATCGCCGGATCCTTGCGCTCGTCGTCGCGCAGCCAGTAATAGTCGTCGGTGCGCTTCGCGCCGAACGGGGCCTCGACCACGTGCGGACGCTTCTCGACGTCGGGCGGGACCGGGGCGGCAGCGGCGGGGGGCGTGGGCAGGGTCATGAGCGTGGCAAGCAGGAAGGGAAGTTTCATGGATGGGGCCCGCAGGAGTGGATTCCAAGCCGCGATTCCGGCCGTGGCACGGCGGCGAGCTGCCGCCGGCCGCGGTCCCTGAAGGAAAACCCCGGCCTGGGCCGGGGTTCCGGTGTCACTTCGAAGCGTCGCCGGACAGCCGGCTCCAGAGGAAGCTGTAGGCCAGCGCCGACATGTGCGCGGCCTGGGCGTTGTTCGCCGCGCCGCCATGGCCGCCTTCGATGTTCTCGTAGTAGGTCACGTCCTTGCCGGCGTCGAGCATCTTCGCCGCCATCTTGCGCGCGTGGCCCGGATGGACGCGGTCGTCGCGCGTGGAGGTGGTGAACAGCACCGGCGGGTACTCCTTCGCCGGGTCGAACAGGTGGTACGGCGAGAAGTGGCGGATGAACTCCCAGTCGGCCGTGTCCGGATCGCCGTACTCGGCCATCCACGAGGCGCCGGCCAGCAGCTTGTTGTAGCGCTTCATGTCCAGCAGCGGCACCTGCACCACGATCGCGCCGAACAGCTCCGGGTACTGGGTGAGCATGTTGCCCATCAGCAGGCCGCCGTTGCTGCCGCCCTGCGCGCCCAGGTGCTTCGGCGAAGTGATGCCGCGCCTGAACAGGTCCTGGGCGACCGCGGCGAAGTCCTCGTAGGCCTTGTGGCGGTTGGCCTTGAGCGCGGCCTGGTGCCAGCGCGGGCCGTACTCGCCGCCGCCGCGGATGTTGGCGACCACGTACACGCCGCCCTTCTCCAGCCAGGCGCGGCCCATGCCGCCGGAATAGCCCGGCACCATCGGGATCTCGAAGCCGCCGTAGCCGTACAGCAGGGTCGGGTTGCTGCCGTCGGCCTTCAGGTCCTTCGGGCGCACGATGAAGTACGGCACGGAGGTGCCGTCCTTCGAGGTGGCGAAGTGCTGCTCGACCACGTGGCGGCTGCCGTCGAAGAACTCCGGCATCGACTTCAGCACTTCCGGCGCCTTGCCCGGATGCGCGGCATCGGCCAGCAGCAGGGTGGTCGGGGTCAGGTAGCTGGTGGTGGTGACCCACAGCAGGTCGCCCTCGTCGGCATCGACCGCGCCGACGCTGGTGGTGCCGATGGCGCCGTCGCCGACCTGCAGCGGCTGCGAGGTCCAGCCCTGCGGGCCGTGGCTAAGCACGCTGATCCGGTTCTTGACATCCTCGAACACGTTGAGCACGACGTGGTTGCGGGTCAGCGTGGCGCTGGCCAGCGAGGTGTGCTCGTCCGGTTCGAACAGCACGTCGAACTCGCGCTTGCCCGCCATGAAGCCGTCGAAGTCGGCGACGATGAACGAGCCGGCCTTGTAGGTGCGGCCACCGACGGTCCACGGCTCGCGCAGTTCCAGCGCCAGCCACTGGCGGTGCACCGACTTCTGCGCCGAATTGGGCACGTCGATCTTCGTCAGCGAACCGTCCTTGCCGACCAGGTACAGCTCGTCGTTGTAGAACGCCAGGGTGCGGGAGACGAAATCGCGCTCGTAGCCGGGTGTGTCGTCGTGCATGGCCGCGATGTACATGTCCTGCGGCTTGCCCTCGTACACCAGCTGCGCCGATTCCAGCGGGGTGCCGCGCTTCCAGCGCTTGACCACGCGCGGGTAGCCGGACTCGGTCATCGAGCCGGGGCCGAAGTCGGTGTATACGTAGACGGTGTCGCGGTCGATCCAGCCCAGGCCGCCCTTGGCCTCGGGACGGAAGAAGCCGTCCTTGACCCAGGTCTTGTTCTCCAGGTCGAACTCGCGGGTCACGTCGGCGTCGGCGCCGCCGCGCGACAGCGCGACCAGGCAGCGCTCGTAGGCCGGGCGCAGGCAGTCGGCGCCGTGCCAGACCCAGTTCTCGCCCTCGGCCTTGTTCAGCGCGTCCAGGTCGATGATGGTTTCCCAGGCCGGGTTCGGCTTGCGGTATTCCTCGAGGGTGGTGCGGCGCCAGACGCCACGCTCGTGGTTACGGTCCTTCCAGAAGTTGTAGTAGTACCCGCCCATCTTCTGCACGAACGGGATCTTGGCGTCCGAATCGAGGACCTCGCGGATGCCGGCCTCCAGGCGCTTGAACTCCGGGGTGGAGGCCAGCGCGGCGTCGGACTCGGCATTGCGGGCGCGGACCCAGGCCAGCGGCTTCTCGCCGGTGACCTCTTCCAGCCACTGGTAGGGATCGTCGGCCACCTTGGGCTCCTGGGCATGGGCCGCGCCGGCGGCGATGAGGCCGGCCACGAGGCAGGCCTGGGCGATACGGGACATCCAGCAAACTCCGGGATTTGGACAAACCCCGGACGCTAGCACAGGCCCGGTGCCGGCCCTTGTGCCAATGGTCAGGCCGGCTGGGACGGTCGTCGGGGCCGCCGGTGCGGGCCCCGCAACCGGGTCAGCCGGGAAGGCGCCAGGTGCCGCCTGGCCTGGGACGAGGCGGGCCGCAAGCCCCCCAAGGCGGACATCTCTGTTTCCGATCAACCAGTTACCCGTTCTGTAGGGCGTAGGTGCGTCGAGGCGTCGAGGCGTCGAGGCGCAGGCGTAGGGGCGTAGAGCATGCGGTGGGCGGGTCGACGGGCGGCAGATAGGCCCGACCGGCCGGCCCCATCAGCCGGCCCGCAACACCTGCGTGGCCTGGCGCCGGGTCGTCCGCAGGCCCAGGGCCGGGCGGCGACGGGCTTGGCTGCCGGCGCGCCGGTGGCGAGCCGTGGAGGCCACGCGCCCGACCACCCGCGGCAGGCGGAAACGGTGCAGCGCCCACCAGGCCACGGCCGGCATGCCGACCAGCCACAGCGGTAGCCAGCCGATCCACTCAGCACTGCCGCGCAGCTGTGGGACGAGGCACACCCCCAGCAGTCCGGCGGCGAACCAACAGCGCAGCACCCGTTCCAGCACCGACTCCGGCGTATCGGCCAGCTCGGCGTGGCGGGGGGCGGCGGCGGGGGTGGGCGACCAGTTCGACATGGCTGCAGCTCCTGGGTTGGGAGGCGCAGCGTGCCGGGGGGCCATCTCACGGGCTAAGACGTGGGGCGGTGCGGGCAGTCGTGGAGAAACGCGGGCGGGTTCAGTCCCTCTCCCCCGCCGAAAGGAACATCCGTAGAGTCGGGCTTGCCCGACTCCCCGCTTGATGGCGCGGGCACCCGCGGAAAGCAGCGGGGCAAGCCCCGCTCTACAAGAGCGCCGCGCCCATGGTCACCCGCCTGGAGAGAGGAGCAAAGGACGAGGCTACGACCCCCAAGGCACCCGAAGACGCTACCGCGGCTCCGGCCGAAGCGGGCCACATCAACGCTTTCGACGGCAGACACTGGCAATGCGGTAAAGCAGATGGCGCGTGGCGACGCGCCGGACGTCGCCAGCGCCCGGATTCATTCCCGGCGCGGCGCAAGCGGCACTGGATGTGCTGCGCTCGCGCGTTGGAGCCAGGATGGACCGCGCGATGCGCCATACCCCGCGCTGCAGCGGCTCCGTCCGAAGCGCGCGCACCCAGCGCTGTTGCTGTTGCTTACCGATCGAACGGATCAGATCGGAGCGGAAACGTCGGGGGCCCCCGCCACCGGGGACGGGAGCGCTTGCCGGATCCCCACCCTCTCCCCTGCCCTCCGCCGGAGGGAGAGGAGCAAGGGCATGCCTCAGCGGTCGTACTGGGCCAGGGCCAGGGCGAGCAGGGTCTTGGCCTGTTCGCGCAGCATCGGCGGTTCGACGATTTCGGCGTCGGCGCCGTAGTGCAGCACGTCCATCAGCAGCTCGCGCGGCACGCTGTAGGGCAGCTTCAGCTCGTAGCGTCCATCCGGCAGGAAACGGCCCTGCTGCCTGGAATGCCAGTGCTCGTCGGCGACCCAGCGCGCGACCTTCGGGCTGAACACGATCGTCGCCCAGCCTTTCGGCTCGCCGGAGAAGATGCCGTAGCTGGAAGCCAGCTGCTGGTCGAGCACGCCCTCCTCCAGGTCGGTGGCCGCCTCGTCGAGCAGGCGCGCATGGCTGATCCGGTCCACCGCGAAGCTGCGCAACGCCTCGCGGTCGTGGTCCCACGCGTCCAGGTACCAGTTGTCGCGGTAGTGGGTGATGCGCTGCGGCGACACCCGCCGCCGGGTGGCCTCGTCGGTGGAACGGGCCCGGTACTCGAAGGCCAGCTGGCGGCGCTCAAGCACCGCCGAAGCGACGATGCGGAAACTGGCCTCGTCCAGGCGGCGACCGCGGTGCGGGATCACCCGCACCCGCTCCACCGGCCAGCGGTTGCTGCCGGCCTGCGCCGCGAGCAGGCCTTCGATGCGCTGCTGCAGCGGCGCCAGCATGCTCGACAGCACGCCACCGCCGCCGGTCCGGCGCAGCAGCTGCTGCGAGGCCAGCAGCGCATGCAGTTCTTCGGAACTGAGCCACAGGCCCGGCAGCTCGAAGCGGTCGCTCTCGTTGGCCGCGTAGCGGAAGCCGGCCTCGCCGTCGCCCTCGACCGGCGCCATCAGCGCGTCGCGCAGGAAGGCCAGGTCGCGGTAGACCGTGGCGCGCGAGCAGCCCAGTTCCTCCTGCAGCCGCGGCACCGTCACCGGATAACGGGCGGCCTTGAGGATGCGATGCAGCGCGTTGATGCGTTCGTAGCGATCCATGCGCCGGATTATGGCGCGCCGGCGCCGGCTGCGGCGACCGGGGCAAGCATCCCCCGGCAGGGGACCGCGGAGCCCGTCACGGTGGCACGCCCTCCGGCCCTGCCACCCTGTCGGTGCCGGCGCGTGGCCCCGTGCCGGGGTCAGGACACCGCACCGGCCGTAGAGTCGGGCTTGCCCGACTCCCACGCATGACCGGGCCGCGCGCCGGGAAAAGCAGCGGGGCAAGCCCCGCTCTACGGGATCGGGCCGACGATGGAGCCATCGCAGCCTGGCCGCGGAGACATCACGGGCCAACACACCACGGGGCGGAGCGGCCCTGGGCCAGACCTGGTGCCGCAGCGGGCGAATCGGCACCGGCCCCGTAGAGTCGGGCCTGCCCGACTCCCACGCATGGCCGGGCCGCGCCCCGGGAAAAAAGCAGCGGGGCAAGCCCCGCTCTACGGGGAGCCGACTCCTCGCTTCAGCCGAGGAAGCGCGCGGCGCCCTGGGCGAACAGGTCGGCCGCCACGGCGCGACCCAGGGCGCGCGGATCGTCGGCGCTGCCTTCGCCTTCGGCGCGCACGCCGCTGCCGTCGCTGGCCGAACCCACCCAGGCCGCCAGGCGCAGGCGCGTGCCGTCCAGTTCGGCGAAGGCCGCCACCGGCACGTGGCAGCTGCCGTGCAGGGCCAGGTTGAGCGCGCGCTCGGCCTCGATCCGGGTACGAGTCGGCGCGTCTTCCAGCACCGATACCAGGGCCGCGGTGCGTTCGTCGCCTTCGCGCGTCTCCACCGCCACCACCGCCTGCGCGGGTGCCGGCAGCCAGCCAGGCGCCACCAGGCGGGCGCGGATGCGTTCGTCCAGGCCCAGCCGCTGCAGGCCGGCGCAGGCCAGCACGATGGCGTCGTACTCGCCGGCGTCGAGCTTGGCCAGGCGGGTGTTCACGTTGCCGCGCAGGTCGCGCAGCTGCAGGTCCGGGCGACGCGCGCGCAGCTGCGCCTGGCGGCGCAGCGACGAGGTGCCGACCACCGCGCCCTGCGGCAGCGCGTCCAGGCCGGCGTAGCGGTGGCTGACGAAGGCGTCGGCCGGATCGGCGCGCTCAAGCACGGCCGGCAAGGCGAAGCCGGGCTCCAGCTCCATCGGCACGTCCTTGAGCGAATGCACCGCGCAGTCGGCTTCGCCGCGCTGCATCGCCAGTTCCAGTTCCTTGAGGAACAGCCCCTTGCCGCCGATCGCCGCCAGCGAGCGGTCCAGCTGCTCGTCGCCCCGGGTGCTCATCGGCACCAGCTCCACCTCCAGGCCGGGATGGGCCGCGCGCAGGCGGGCGGCGACATGTTCGCTCTGCCACAGGGCGAGCGGGCTCTTGCGGGTGGCGATGCGCAGGGTCTTGTCCATCGGCGCATTATCCGCCATCGCGGCGGGCGCGGTCAGAGCTGGCGCAGCGTCTGCCGCAGCTGCGGTACGCAACGGCGGCTCACCTCCAGCGGCTCACCGCCGCTGCGCAGCACCGCGCGCACGTGGCCGTCGCTGCCGCGGCGCAGTTCCACCAGCTCCTCGCGCGCCACCAGGCAGTTGCGGTGGATGCGGATGAAACGGTCGGGGAAATCCTCTTCCAGCGAGCGCAGCGACTCCTCGATCAGGTCCTCGCCGCGGGCGTGGTGCACGACCACGTATTTCTCCTCGGCCTGCAGGTAGCGGACCTCGTCCAGCGGGATCAGGCGCAGGCTGCCGCGCAGGCGCGCGCACAGCTGGGTGCGGCGCCCGGCGGTGGCGGGGCGGCCGGCATGGAAGGTGCGCACGCGTTCCAGCGCCGCGGCCAGCCGTTCCGGCCGCACCGGCTTGACCAGGTAATCGAGCGCGGCAGCCTCGAACGCGGAAAGGGCGTGGGCGTCGTAGGCGGTGCAGAACACCACGGCGGTGCCGGGGCTGGCCTCGGCCAGGCGGCGCGCGGTTTCGAGGCCATCGATGCCGGGCATGGCGATGTCCAGCAGCACCGCGTGCGGCTGCAGTGCGGCACAGGCTTCCAGCACCTGCTGGCCGTCGCCGGTCTCGGCCACCACCTCCACGCCCGGCTGCTCGGAAAGCAGCACGCGCAGGCGCTCGCGCGCCATCGGCTCATCGTCGGCGATCACCAGCTTGAGGCTACGCATCAGGCAATGGGCAGGATGACCTCTCGGGATAGTAGCCGTGGCTCCGGCTGGCCGTCATCCGGGCCCGGGCTGGACCGTGACCCCGTCAGCAGGGGCCGGTCCAGCCCGCCGGGTGGGCCTGCGCGCGCGGGCTCAGCCGAGCAGGCGCCGTTCCAGCCAGTCGCCCAGGTCGGCGATCTCCTGCGCGCAGACCTGGTGGGCCATCGGGTAGCGGTGCCACTCCACCTCGAAGCCGACCCGCTGCAGCGCCTGCGCGCTGGCCAGGCCGTACTGCACCGGGATCACCGGGTCGCCGTCGCCATGGGCGAAGAACACCGGCTGCGCCACCGCGTTCGGGTCGCGCCGCGAGGCGGCCGCCTCGCCGCCGGGCAGGTAGGTCGACAGGGCGATGAGGCCGGCCAGCGGCTGGCGCCGGCGCAGGCCCGCGGCCAGGGTGATGGCGCCGCCCTGGGAGAAGCCGGCCAGCAGGATCCGCGAGGGCGCGATGCCGCGCTCGACCTCGCGCGCGACCAGCGCCTCGACCTGCTCCACCGACTGCTCCACGCCCTCGGCATCGGCGCGGGTGGCGAAGTCCATCCCGGTGATGTCGTACCAGGCGCGCATGCGCATGCCGTTGTTGATCGTCACCGGGCGCACCGGCGCGTGCGGGAACACGAAGCGCAGCGCCGGCCAGTGGCGGCGCACCAGCTCCGGCACGATCGGCGCGAAATCGTGGCCGTCCGCGCCCAGCCCGTGCAGCCACAGCACGGTCCACGCCGGCGCGGGGCCGGTCTCCTGCTCCACGCATTCCAGCAGCATGTATTTCCTTCTATCCCCGGGAACCGGCGGCAACTATGCCTGCGCCGCCGCCGCGCGCAGTTCGGTGGCCCGGCGCAGCACCGGCGGCGGGTCGATTTCCTCGGGGATGCACAGGATCCGCCGCTCGCGCAGCCAGCGCCCCGGCGCGCGCCCGGAGGTCAGCCACACCGTCGGGATCGCCAGGACCATGCCGACCAGCACCGGCGACATCCAAAGCGCCAGGCCCGGCGAGACCATCCACGACAGCCCGCCCATGAACGCGCCGAACAGGGTCAGTCCGCCATAGCTGCGGACCAGCCCCGACAGCGGCACGCTGCCGTCGTCGCGGCGCTGCGCTTCCCAGCCGGAGTCGTGGCCGGCCAGCACCTCGGCCACGCCGCGCGACTGCCGGTACATCACGATCGGCGCCATCAGCGCCGCCAGCACGGTTTCGATCAGCAGGCCGAGGAAGGCGTTGCAACCGCCACCGGCCCCACGCCGCGCGACGGGATCGACCAGGGTAGCGAGGAAGCCGAGGATCTTCGGCACGAACAGCACGCCCATGGTCGCGGCGAACAGCCACTCGATCCGCTCCATGTCCGAGGCGCGCCAGTAGGCCAGCGGCGAGAAGCCGGGCAGGCGGAAGCCGTCCCAGGCCAGGTCGCCGTGGTGCAGCGGGATGGCCAGGCCGATCAGCATCAGCATCGCCCACATCGGCGCGGTGAAGTAATGGCCGATGCCGACCAGCATGTGGGTGCGGCTGACCCAGTGCAGGCCGGCGCTGCCGACCACCTTCATGTGCTGCAGGTTGCCCTGGCACCAGCGGCGGTCGCGCACCAGCAGGTCGGTCAGCGAGGGCGGGCCTTCCTCGTAGCTGCCGTCCAGCTCCGGCACCAGGTGGACGGCCCAGCCGGCGCGGCGCATCAGCGCCGCCTCGACGAAATCGTGGCTGAGGATGTGGCCGCCGAATGGATGCCGGCCCTGCAGCTCGGGCAGGCCGGCGTGGGCGGCGAAGGCGCGGGTGCGCACCATCGCGTTATGGCCCCAGTAGTTGCCTTCGCTGCTGTGCCACCAGGTGATGCCGCGGGCGATGATCGGTCCGTACATGTGCCCGCCGAACTGCTGCATGCGCGCGAACAGGGTCTGCCCGTTCACCACCCGCGGCAGGGTCTGGATCAGGCCCACGCGCGGGTTGCGCTCCATCGCCGCGGCCAGGCGCACCAGGGTCTCGCCGCTCATCACGCTGTCGGCGTCCAGGATCAGGAACTGCGAGTAGGCCGCGCCGTAGCGCTGCACCCAGTCGGCGATGTTGCCGGCCTTGCGCCCGCGGTTGTCGGTGCGGCGGCGGTAGAACACGCGCCCTTCCCCGCCGATGCGCTGCAGCAGTGCGGCGAACTGGCGCTCCTCGGTCCCCGTGAACTCCGGCTTGCGGCTGTCGCTGAGCACGAAGAAGTCGAACGCCGCCAGCCGCCCGGTCGCCTGCACCGACTCGTAGATCGCCTGCAGGCCGGCCATCAGCCGCGCCGGATCCTCGTGGTAGGTCGGGACCAGCAGCGCGGTGCGGCTGGACAGCCGGGGCAACGGCCCGTCCACCTCGATGCCCAGCAGGTTGTGGCGCCTGGCCATCAGCAGCAGGAAGCCGCAGACCGCGCCGATGCTGGACAGCGCGATCCAGGCGAACAGGAACACGAACAACACCAGCAGGACCAGGTCGAGCACGCCCAGCCCGCCGATGCGCAGGACCTGCAGCATGCCCATGCTGGCGGCGGCGGTCAGGGCGGCGGTGGCGCCCACCACGAACAGGCGGCGGCGGCCCAGGCCCGGCGAGGTCGTCGGCAGGACCCGGGCGGCCAGCCGGCCTTCGCGCAGCGACTGTACGGGCATCGGCAGCGGTGCCTCGCTGGCCGGGAGCCAGGCGCGGCCGGCGTCCGTCGCCGGGGCGGCGGGGGATTCGGCCAGGGAAACGGGGGCGGCGAGGGAACCGGACACTGGGAGCACGTGCACTCTCCGGGTACGCCTTGCGCCGGAGGGGGGTGCGCAAGGCAAGCCGGTATTGTGCAGCGCATCACCACCGCCGCGACCGTCGCGGCGGAACCCGGTTCAGCCTCGTTCAATGAAACCGTTTACGCGGCCCGCGGGCCGGTGACCAGCGTCCCAGTCGGCTCAGTCGGCCTCGTCCGGCGGCACCACCACCCGGTCCGGGTCCACCGCCAGGCGACCGGCCATCAGCACCGCCTGGGTGCGGTTGTTGACCCCGAGCTTGCGCAGCACCGCGGTCACGTGCGCCTTGATCGTGGCCTCGGACACGCCCAGGTCCCAGGCGATCTGCTTGTTGAGCCGGCCCTCGCCGAGCATCTGCAGGACCCGGAACTGCTGCGGGGTCAGTTCGCGCAGGCGCTGCGCCACCGCCTGCTCGTCGCGGTCCATCGCCGGCGCCGCGGCCGCCGCCGCCGGTGCCCAGCGCTCGCCGTCCAGCACCGTCTCCACCGCCATGGCGATGGTCTCCGAATCGGCCGACTTGGGAATGAAGCCCAGCGCGCCGTGGTCCAGCGCGCGACGCATCACCGCCGGCTCCTCGCGCGCGGAGACCACCACCACCGGCAACTGCGGATGCAGCGAGCGCAGGTGCACCAGCGCGCTGAAGCCGTGCGCGCCGGGCATGTTGAGGTCCATCAGCAGCAGGTCGGCGTCCGCGTTCGCCTCGACCAGCGCGTACAGCGCATCGACGCTGTCGGCCTCGTGCAGGGTCGCTTCGGGCAGGATCCGCTGCACCGCCCCGCGCAGGGCCTCGCGGAACAGCGGATGGTCGTCGGCGATCAGGATGGTCATAAGGGTCGTGATTGGGGATTCGTGATTCGTGATTCGTAAAAAGCAGGGGGCGGCATGGCTGCCGCCCCGTGGTGACCGGGAGAGCGCCTGGGCTCTTTCGAATCACCAATAACTAATCACGAATCACCGCTTCATTTCACCTTCCGCTCGTTGACCAGCGACTCGACCACCGACGGATCGGCCAGGGTCGAGGTGTCGCCGAGCTGGTCCGGGGCATTCTCGGCGATCTTGCGCAGGATGCGGCGCATGATCTTGCCCGAGCGGGTCTTCGGCAGGCCCGGCGCCCACTGCAGGTGGTCGGGGGTGGCGATCGGGCCGATCTCCTTGCGCACCCAGGCCACCAGTTCCTTCTGCAGCTCCTCGCCGGGCTGCTCGCCGGCCTTGAGGGTGACGTAGGCGTAGATGCCCTGGCCCTTGATGTCGTGCGGGAAGCCGACCACGGCGGCCTCGGCCACCTTCGGGTGGGCGACCAGCGCGCTTTCCACCTCGGCGGTGCCGATGCGGTGGCCGGACACGTTGATCACGTCGTCGACGCGACCGGTGATCCAGTAGTAGCCGTCCTCGTCGCGGCGGCAGCCGTCGCCGGTGAAGTAGGTGCCCGGGTAGGTGCGGAAGTAGGTGTCGATGAAGCGCTGGTGGTCGCCGTAGACGGTGCGCATCTGGCCCGGCCAGGAATCGAGCAGGACCAGGTTGCCCTCGGCCGCGCCTTCGAGCAGTTCGCCGCCGGCGTCGACCAGGGCCGGGCGCACGCCGAAGAACGGCAGGGTGGCCGAGCCGGGCTTGAGGTCGGTGGCGCCGGGCAGCGGCGAGATCAGGATGCCGCCGGTCTCGGTCTGCCACCAGGTGTCCACGATCGGGCAGCGGCCGTCGCCGACCACGTCGTAGTACCAGCGCCAGGCCTCCGGGTTGATCGGCTCGCCGACGCTGCCGAGCAGGCGCAGGCTGGCGCGGCTGGCCTTCTTCACCGGCGCCTCGCCCTCGCGCATCAGCGCGCGGATCGCGGTCGGGGCGGTGTAGAAGATGGAGACCTGGTGCTTGTCGATCACCTCCCAGAAGCGCGACACGCTCGGGTAGTTGGGCACGCCCTCGAATACCAGCGAGGTGGCGCCGTTGGCCAGCGGGCCGTAGACGATGTAGCTGTGGCCGGTGACCCAGCCCACGTCGGCGGTGCACCAGTAGATGTCGTCCTCGCGCAGGTCGAAGATCGCCTCGTGCGTGTACGAGGCGTACAGCAGGTAGCCGCCGGTGGTGTGCAGCACGCCCTTGGGCTTGCCGGTGGAACCGGAGGTGTAGAGGATGAACAGCGGGTCCTCGGCGTTCATCCGCTCCGGCTCGCACTGCGCCGGCTGGCCGTCGACCACGTCGTGGAACCAGCGGTCGCGCGGCGACTGCATGTCCACCGCGCCGCCGGTGTGGCGCACCACCAGCACGGTCTCCACCGAACTGGTGCCGGGCAGCTTCAGCGCCGCGTCGACGTTGGCCTTCAGCGGGATCTTCTTGGACCCGCGCAGGCCCTCGTCGGCGGTGATGATCAGCTTGCTGCCGCAGTCGCCGACGCGGTCGGCGATCGAGTTGGGGGCGAAGCCGCCGAACACCACCGAGTGGATCGCGCCGATGCGCGCGCAGGCCAGCATCGCCACCACCGCGTCGGGGATCATCGGCAGGTAGATGGTGACGCGGTCGCCCTTGCCCACGCCCAGGTTGCGCAGGGCGTTGCCCAGCTTGCACACGCGTTCGTACAGCTGCCGGTAGGTGACCTTCTGCACCGGCGCGTCAGGGCTGTCCGGTTCGAACAGCAGGGCGACCTTGTCGCCGCGCTTCTCCAGCTGGCGGTCCAGGCAGTTGACCGAGGCGTTGAGCTCGCCGTCCTCGAACCAGCGGATGTGGAAGTCGTCGAGCTGGTAGCTGACGTCCTTGATCTTCGTCGGCTTGCGGAACCAGTCGAGCCGGTCGGCCGCCTTGCGCCAGAACCCCTCCGGGTCCTCCACGGACTCGCGGTACAGGCGCTGGTAGTCGTCCCTGCCGATGCGCGCGCGCGCGGCGAACTCCGGCTTGACGGGATAAAGGTCGGCCATGGCTGCTCCCTCCTCTTGGATGCCTCGACTGGCGGCCGCTGTCGGCGCGGCCTGTTGCGCCCCAGTTTGACGCATACACCGTGACGCATTGCAGCAGCCGGCTTAAGACCTTGGTCGAAGCGCGGCGCTCCCCGGGCACGCGGGAGGCGCCGCGCATGCCCGCCGCTGCGGGCTCCGCCGGCGCCCGCGCCGCGCTCTTCGACTAATGGCGAATAGGCACCCCACCGGGCCGATGCGCAGTCTCCCGCTGCGGCCAGCCGTGCGTGGCAGCGCGGCCGTTGTCATCCGGACCCAACAGTCATCCGTACAGAGGGAGGGGAGCTTGATGAGTACGAACAACAAGAGGCTGGTACGACGGCCGCTGGCGGCGGCGCTGTTCGTCGCCCTGGTGGCGCCGGGCCTGGCGATGGCCGAGACCGCCAAGGAGAAGGCCCTGGAGGCCCGCGTCGCCGAACTTGAACGCCAGGTCCAGGCCCTGCTCGAGGCGCAGCAGACGACACAGACGCAGATCGCCGAGGTCAAGGCCGCGCAGCCGGCACCGCTGCCGGCGGGCAAGCAGCCGATCCAGCGCACCACGATCAACACCGCGGCCAACGCCGGCACAGCATTCTCGTACGGCGGCTTCATCAAGATGGACGCGATGGTCACCGACACCAGCGACGGGCGCATCGCCGACGGTTCGTCCGGCCGCCTGTTCTACGTGCCCAGCACCATCCCGGTGGGCGGTGCCGGCGCCGACGGCGGCGACCCGTACACCGACTTCCACGCGCAGTTCTCGCGCTTCTGGCTGAGCGCCGACCACGCCACCGACAGCGGCGACAAGTTCAAGGCCTACGTGGAGATGGACTTCTTCGGCGGCGGCAGCAACGCGCTGGCCGGCAACGAGGTCGCCACGAATACCTACGCGGTGACCCTGCGCCAGGCTTACGTCAGCTGGAACAACTGGCTGGCCGGCCAGACCTGGTCGAACTTCCAGGACGTGGCGGCCCTGCCCGACGCGGTGGACTTCGTCGGCGTGACCGACGGCACCGTGTTCGTGCGCCAGTCGCAGGTCCGCTACACCAAGGGCCCGTGGTCGGTCGCCCTGGAGAACCCGAACACCACCGTGCAGGCCTACGCGCCGTACGCGGCCGCCGCCGGCGCGCGCACCACCACCGGCGACAACAGCATCCCGGACCTGACCGCCCGCTACAACATCAAGGGCGACTGGGGCCACTTCTCGATCGCCGGCCTGCTGCGCAGGTTCCAGTCGGGCAACAACAGCGACACCGGCGGCGCGGTCAGCCTGTCGGGCAAGTTCAACCTCGGCGCCAGCGACGACATCCGCTGGATGGCCAATGCCGGTGCCGGCATCGGCCGTTACATGGCCTTCGGCCTGGGCAGCGACGTGGTCCAGACCAACGCCGGCGGCGACATCGAGGCGCTCGACGGCTACGGCGGCTTCGTCGCCTGGCGCCACGTGTTCAGCCCCAAGCTGCGCGGCAACCTGATGTATTCGGCCGCCCACTTCGACAACGATCCGTCGCTCGTCGGCTGGGGCGTGACCGAGCGCTCGCAGTCGTTCCACGCCAACCTGATCTATTCGCCGTTGCCGAAGCTGGACATCGGTGCGGAGATCGGCTGGGGCCAGCGCTCCCTCGAGGACGACCGCGAGGGTGATCTGAAGCGCTTCCAGACCCACGTCAAGTACAGCTTCTGAGGAGGGGACCCCGCATGAACGCAACAACCGCAAACCACTCGCCGCAAGGCGAGCTCACCAAGGGCCACAAGCGAGTCATCTTCGCTTCGAGCCTGGGCACCGTGTTCGAGTGGTACGACTTCTACCTGTACGGCTCGCTGGCGGCGATCATCGCCAAGCAGTTCTTCAGCGGCGTCAACGAGACCACCGGCTTCATCTTCGCGCTGCTGGCCTTCGCCGCCGGCTTCGCGGTGCGTCCGTTCGGCGCGGCCTTCTTCGGCAGCCTCGGCGATCGCATCGGCCGCAAGTACACGTTCCTCGTCACCATCGTGATCATGGGCCTGTCGACGTTCATCGTCGGCATCCTGCCGACGTACGCCAGCATCGGCCTGGCGGCGCCGGTGATCCTGATCATACTGCGCCTCGCCCAGGGCCTCGCGCTGGGCGGCGAGTACGGCGGCGCGGCCACCTACGTGGCCGAGCACGCGCCGCACGGCAAGCGCGGCCTGTACACCAGCTTCATCCAGACCACCGCGACGCTGGGCCTGTTCCTGTCGCTGCTGGTGATCCTGGGCTGCCGCCTGGCGCTGGGCAACGAGGCCTTCGAGGCCTGGGGCTGGCGCATCCCGTTCCTGGTGTCCATCGTCCTGCTGGGCATCTCGGTGTGGATCCGCCTGCAGCTGAGCGAATCGCCGCTGTTCCAGCAGATGAAGGCCGAGGGCAAGGGCTCGAAGAAGCCGTTCCGCGACTCGATGAAGGGCGGCAACCTGCGCCTGATGCTGCTGGTCCTGCTCGGCGCCACCGCCGGCCAGGCCGTGGTGTGGTACGGCGGCCAGTTCTACTCGCTGTTCTTCCTGACCCAGGCGCTCAAGGTCGACGGCACCACCGCCAACCTGCTGATCGCCGCGGCGCTGGCCCTGGCCACCCCGTTCTTCATCGTGTTCGGCTGGCTGTCCGACAAGATCGGCCGCAAGAAGATCATCCTCACCGGCTGCCTGCTGGCCGCGGTGACCTACTTCCCGATCTTCAAGGGCCTGACCCACTTCGCCAACCCGGCGATCGAGGAAGCTCGCCAGAACTCGCCGGCCGTCGTGCACGCCGACCCGGCCACCTGCTCCTTCCAGTTCGACCCGATCGGCAAGAAGGTGTTCACCAACTCGTGCGACATCGCCGCGGCCGCGCTGGCCAAGGCCGGTATCCCGTACGAGATCGTCCCCGCCGCTCCGGGCAGCATCGCCCGCATCAGCATCGGCGGCACCGACGTGGAGGCCTATGACGCGGCCGGCCTGAGCAAGGAAGAGGTCAAGTCCCGCGCCGACGCCTTCACCAAGCTGCTGAAGACCACCCTCACCTCGGCCGGCTATCCGGAGAAGGCCGATCTGGAGCGCATCAACATCCCGGCGACGCTGTTCCTGCTGTGGGTGCTGGTGATCTACGTGACCATGGTCTACGGCCCGATCGCCGCCTACCTGGTCGAGCTGTTCCCGACCCGCATCCGCTACACCTCGATGTCGCTGCCGTACCACATCGGCAACGGCTGGTTCGGCGGCTTCCTGCCGACCATCTCCTTCGCCCTGGTGGCGGCCACCGGCAACATGTACTTTGGCCTGTGGTACCCGATCGGCGTGGCGATCATGACCGTCGTGGTCGGCGGCCTGTTCCTGCGCGAGACCAAGGACGACGACATCTCCAAGTAAGCGCCGTCCGCAAGCAGTCCAAGGCGCCGGTCCCGCAAGGGGCCGGCGCTTTTTTCTGGTTCATCTCCCAACTCCGGGGAAGGCCGCCCGGATCTTGAGGAAGAAGTAGGCGTCATCGCGGAAGCCGTAGGCCATGCGCTTGATGACCTTGATCTTGTTGTTGATGCCCTCGACCAGGTTGGTGCCCAGCGGCCACCGGCAGTGGGCCAGGATGCCGGGCAGGTAGGGCTCCAGGCGCCGGACGAAGATCTTCAGCGGCTCCAGCCCGCTGCGCAGGGCCCGGCGCTTCCACTGCTTCCAGGCGCGTAACGCCCAGGCGCGGCTGCGATATC